>DASXEY010000061.1:0-113945 GCA_036489835.1 Bryobacteraceae bacterium
CCAGATCACGTGATACTTGATGTCGTAGACCGCGTGCGCGCTATGTCTGTATTCCCCCATCCCTCTATTTTCGTAGAAGGACTGCTGGAAGCTCACCGCCTAAAAGGCGGTGGGTTTAGACCTGGAGATGGATTCTAAAAAGCGCGTGCCGCGCCGATCTCCGCCGCACCCCTTTTGATGGACGGTCAGCTCGCCCGCAAAGGGCCGGCCGCAGCCCTCAATTCCTGAACGTAACGCTCAGCTCGGGCGCGCGACCCAGGCTCCGTTTTGCGGGCGTTACTCAAAAGCCCGCAAAGGGCGGGTCGCCGCCCTCTATCCCCGAAAGTAACAACTCAGCTCGGGGGCGCGACCACGGCTCCGTTTTGCGGGCCGTTCCTTAGGATCCCGATTTGCCTGCCGCCAGCTTCAGCTCCGATAGCGTCACCTTCCGAGTGTCGGGGGTGGGCAAGTGGATCGGAATGATGCGGTCCACATCCAGCTTCAGTCGCTCGATGTTGGCTAACAGATTGACCTGATACTGATTTGGATTGGCCGCCGGCGTCGTCGGCGCGGGGTTCCCGAGCACGTTGAATTCGTCGGCTTCCACCAGGACCTTCTGCTTGGGCAGGTACATCATCAGATTCGCGTCGTTATGCACGCTATTGTCGATGTGATAAATATCGATCTCATTATCGCCGCCGACCATCTTTTTCATTTCGCCCACGTATTCGACCTTGATCTTGGGTTGCGGATTCATCATCGCCAGTTTGTCGACGTCGGGTGCGATGGTGTGGGGGTTCTTGAAAAGCTCCTCATAATAACCCTTGTTGCCCTGGCTGGTGACGATGGTCGCGCCCTCGGCGACAAACGCCCGCAATCCGCCGGCGTGATCGAAATGGGCGTGGGTATTGAGCACGTACTTGATGGGTTTGCCGGGAACCAGCTTCTTGGCTTCGGCGATAATCGCGTCCGCTCGGGCCTCATTCGACGGTCCTTCGATCACCACGATGTAATCCTTGAAATTGACAACCACGGAACCATAGCCGCCGGTAATCAGCCATGCGCCGCCGCCGAGATCGTCATCGGCGACCACCGCAGGCGCGCCGCGCCCTCCGCCTCCGCCGCCCGGTCCGCCTCTTCCACCTGGGGCTGCGCCACCGCCCGGCGCCGCGCCTCGACCACCTCCGCGGCCGCCGGGAGCGCCAGCTTGGGCAACCGCGGGTCCACCGGGAGTTCCACCTCCAGGAGCCCCACCTCCAGGAGCCCCTCCGCCGCCAGGGCCGCCTTTCGCAGCAGCTCCGCCTCCGCCGCCGCCCCGGCCGCCGCGCGCCGGAGCCGTCAGATCGACCGGCATGTTGACCTTCACATCGGAGACCGTCAGCTCGAAGATTTTGGGAGGCGTCTTGAGCGGCCCCTGCCGCTGCAGAATATGGGTGGGGAATTTCACGCCGTTGAAATCCTTATAGCCGTCGTACTCGGCGAACCAGATGGCGTCGCCGATGGGATCCATGCCGGCGATGGTGGTTTCCACCCGCGTGACATATCCCATGTCGTTGATGTAGCCCTTCACGGGCTGCTTGTTATCGCCCATGAAGGTGATGACCGTGTACTTCTTGCCCTTCATGGTTTCCATGGAAACCTTGGCGTCGCTTTTCTCCGCCGCTACTTTCAGGAACCCCTCGGGCAGGAAAATATATTCGAGCTGAGTATTCCAAGGCGCCATGGCGCCGCCCTGTGTCACCGTATTTGTGGGAGCATCCGGAGACGGGTTGGTGGTGCCTGCGCCGCCGCAGCCCTTGGGATCGCCTTCCTTGCGCACAAACTGGATGTGCCAGGCGCGCATGTCGAAATCGATCTGGCGCGTATAGCCGGAGTCGAGATAGTGCCGCCACCAATCGTCATGCGGATTGCAGGATTGTCCGACGCTGCCATTCGCGCCATCGCCCGAAATAACGATTGTATGCAGGTTGTCCGCACCCATGGCCTTCATCGACTTATCGATCGCCGCCTTCACATCCGCGGGAGCATCGGCGCGTAGCCAAGCCGACCCCAGCGTTCCGCCGAGCACGATTGCCGCGGCCGCCAACCACAATTTCTTGAACATATTCGTCTCCACTTAGAGTCGGTCCCGAATTAAGGTCCCAGGGCAGTATACAGGAAATTCCGCTCGCTTTGGTCGCGGCTCGGTTCGAGGCTTCCCCTGCATCGGGAAACCATGCAACATAAGCTTTGCGAGCCCAGGTAGGGCGGGCGTTCAGCATGCCAGGATTTTTTTGAAGCGCCGATTCTCCTAAGGAGCGGCCCGCAAAACGGAGCCTAGGTCGCGGCCACCAGTAGAGCTGCTCCTTTCAGGAAATTGAGGGCCGTGACCGGCCCTTTGCGGGCTCCTAAGTACACCATTTCGCAAATACCATCTCGTATTCCGCGAGACCCCTCCAGCGGATCGCGGCTTGGAAAACGCCGCTCACCGAGCCGTGACCACAGGGAGCGGTTTCTCCTGATGCGTTAGTGAACTTATGAAACGACTGACTAAGTAACAGCCCGTAAAACGGAGCTTGGGTCGCGGCCACCAGCGGAGCTGTTCCTTTCGGGAAATTGAAGGCCACGACCGGCCCTTTGCGAGCTCCAGATCATTCCCCGATGATCTTCACCAGCGCCCGCTTCTTGCGGCGGCCGTCGAATTCGCCGTAGAAAATCTGCTCCCAGGGGCCGAAGTCGAGCCTACCTTTGGTCACCGCGACCACCACCTCGCGGCCCATGACCTGGCGCTTCAGGTGCGCGTCGGCGTTGTCTTCGCCGGTACGATTGTGCTGATATTGCGACACCGGCTCATGCGGAGCCAGATGCTCCAGCCACTTTTCATAGTCCTGATGCAGGCCGCTTTCATCGTCGTTGATGAAGACGGAAGCGGTGATGTGCATGGCGTTCACCAGCGCCAGCCCTTCCTGAACGCCGCTTTCGCGCAGGCAGATCTCCACCTGGCGGGTGATGTTGACGAACGCGCGTCGGGTGGGAACTTCAAACCAGAGTTCTTTCCGGTAGCTTTTCATGTTAAGACCAACATAGCCCACAGAGGCGCAGGCCCGCGCCTTCGTTGTGGGCGATTCAAACAAGCCCACAGAGGCGCGGGCGCACCTCAGTACAATACAGTCATCGATGGAGTTGAGCGGCGCGGACTGGATTGAGCTGGGGCTGGCCGTGCTGCTGGGCGGCCTTGCGTGGATCACGCGGCCGTTCCTGGAGCCCCTGGCGGCGAGGCTGGCCGGCCGCACGCGCTGGTGCATGCTCGCGCTGGCGGTCGCGCCCGTGGCTCTGCGGCTCGCCCTGCTCAAACACCATCCGGTCCCCTCGCCGAATATCTATGATGAGTTCGCGCACCTGCTGGTGGCCGATACTCTGCGTCACTTGCGTTTCGCGAATCCCGTGCATCCGCTGCACCGCTTTTTCGAAACCTTTTTCACCTTGCAGGAGCCCTCATATAGCTCGATTTACCCGCTGGGGCCGGGGTTGATCATGGCCCTCGGGCGCGCCGTCTTTGGGACGCCATGGGCGGGAGTGCTGCTGGGAACCGCAGCCTTCTGCGCACTGTGTTATTGGATGCTGCGAGCATGGACCACTCCGTTGTGGGCGCTGATCGGCGGAGTGCTGGCGGTGATCGAGTTCGGCCCTTTGAGCGAGTGGACCAACACATATTGGGGCGGCTCTGTGGCGGCGTGCGCTGGGTGTCTGGTCTTCGGCGCGCTTCCCCGATTGAAGAAATCCCCGAACCGCCGGGATGCGATTCTGCTGGGCGCGGGATTAGGATTGCATTTGCTGACCCGCCCGTATGAATCGATTTTCCTTGTGCTGTCGGCGATCTTGTTTTTCGCGCCATTCCGGAAAGCGGACATCCAGACATACATAAGGATCGCGGGAATCGCAGCTTTGGCCACGCTGCCCGCGATCGCGCTGATGCTGATCCAGAACAAGCAGGTCACCGGCAGTTGGACCACACTGCCCTATACGCTGAGCCAGCAGCAATATGGCGTGCCGACGTCGCTCACGTTTCAAGCTGCGCCGGTTCCGCATCGCGATTTGACGCCGCAACAGGCGCTCGAATACCGGTCGCAAATGTCGTATCGCGAGAAGAATGGCGAAACGCTGCGGTCTTATTTATTGCGCCTGGAATATAGAGTCCGCTACTACCGATTTTTCTTTCTGCCCGCGTTGTATTTGATTTTGCCGTTCTTTTTTAGAAGTCTGCGCGAATACCGGTTTGTATGGACCGCGCTCACGCTGTTGATCTTCGCGCTGGGTGCGAATTTCTATCCGTTTTTTTATCCGCACTACATCGCGGCGCTCACCTGCCTGTTCGTGCTGGTGAGCGTCACCGGTTTACGGGAATTGTGCCGCCTGCCGATCGCTACCGGCCGCGAAGCCGCGTGGATCGTTCTCGCCTTGTGCGGAGCGCACTTCGTCCTGTGGTACGGAGTGCACCTGTTCGACCCGCCCGAAATGCTGCAATTCGAAACCTGGGACGTTATCAATCACACCAATCCGGAACGCAGGATTGCCGTCAACCGCGACCTGGACGACCTTCCCGGAGAACAGCTGGTCATCGTGCGCTACCTTCCTCGCCACCTCTTTCAAGAGGAGTGGGTGTACAACCAAGCCGACATCGATTCGGCCAAAGTGGTGTGGGCGCGGGATCTTGGACCGGAGCAAGACCAGGAATTATTGCGCTATTATCCGAACCGCACAGCGTGGCTACTGGAGCCGGACGCGCAGCCTCCCCGATTGACGCCGTATCCGCGATAAAGGCGCGTTACCAGAAGACGAGCGCGCCCTGGCAGCCAACGATTTCGCGTTTCGGGATCGTCAATTCTCCGTCGGCTTCTCCTCAATATGATCGATCACAAGAACGGGCACCGGGCGTTTCTCCCTTTCTAGTTTCAACCCCAGCTGCTTGTCCACAGCTTCGAAAAGCGAAAGCGCGCCGCTTGGCACTGTCGCATTTTCGCCACTCGGAAACACGTCAGACCCGCTAAAGCTCAGCGTAAAGTCGTACGCGCCGCCGAGTTCGGTGCCTTCCACAACCGAGCTCTCCAGATACCCCCGCCCGAAGCCCTGAAACTGTTCAGCGAGTTGCGCCATCGTCGTGTTTTGGCACGTTACCAACCGGTTCAGAATTGGATTCGCGATCCTCGGGTCCTTGCCGTCGTCCCCCGGACCTTCCCTGCATTCGCTGCGACGCGATGGGTCGGCCTTCTGCATCTTCGGTTTTGCCGCCGTCAGCGTATACACGCTCACGGGCCTGGTCTCCAGGTGCATCGCCAGCTTGAAGCGTTCCACCAGCAGGGCTCGCAGCATTGGGCGAAGGTCATCCAGGTCGAGTAACTGTGTAGCTGCTTTCGCTGCGATATCAAATTTGGCCGACTCAAGGAACTTCGGGCCCACCAACATATCGTTGCTACCGCCGATGTTCCAGGCGATGAAGATCAAGCTCCTCAGCGACCAAGCTCGCCAATCGATCCGGCCGTTCTGCACGTCGCCCGTATGCGGCGTGCCCGGCGCACTCGGCCGGATCGACGCCACTTCAAACTCAACTGGAGGAGCAGGCAGGCTAGTAGTCACCTCCGGAGCATTGCCGCTCGGAACCCTTTTTACGCTATCCACAACGATGACCGGCATCGGAACGCGTTGAAGCTCCAGCTTCAAACCGAGTTGCTTATCGATGGCGTCAAAGACGGTCATACCAATGGCATCGGCGCCTGCTGCCGCGAGGCGGCGTCGTGGAATCCACTGAGTGTCGAAATCCCACGATCCTTTGAGACTTGTCTGGTTCACTGCGGAGCCGCCTAGATCGCCCGCCGTCCGGCCTAACCACGCCGTGAATTCCTCCATTGTCAGGTTGTGGCAGGAAAACGCACTGTATGGTATTTCTCCCGCTGTCGAACCTTTTACTGGATTCTGCGGGATGCCCAGACATCCTGACTCGCCCGAATCATCCGCTGGTTTCAGCTTCAACGGGGCGTTGCCCGCCGACAGCACATACGTGAGCATAGGTTTGCTATCCATGCGGACAACGAGCTTGAACCGTTCATCGAGCAGAGACTGAAGCATCAGCTTGACGGTCTCTGGCGGCGTCGATTGCGGAGCTTTCGCGGCGATATCGAACCGGTCCGTATTCAGCCAGTTCGGCCCTCCCACGATCTTGCCAGTGTCGTCGATGCCGTAGGCTGTCTGAATCAGATTCAGCATGGTTGCGTTCCGCAGTTCATAGTGGTCGCCCCGAAGGACCCCGCCGCTCATGGTCGGAGCGGCAGCCAGGAAGGGACTGGCGACCTGGGCGCTCAAGCGCACATCGGAGATGTCGAATTTAGGCTTGGACACGGCCGCGGATTGTCCGAATGCCACGCCGGACAGTAGGGCGACGAAGCTTACACCTCGGAATGCTCGCACCCTCCAACCTCCTTGGACGGAACGGGCCAAGCCTGATGTGGGCCGCCGTTCTTCTGTGCTCTTCTGATACTTAGAGTAGGGCAAAGAACATTTTTGCGCCGGCATGACCCGCCACCCGACAGCCGCTCGCCCACAGCCAAGCGCGCAATCCGAAGGGCGGGCGAAGTGGATTGTTGACGCTTCATGACACACCACTCTACTGCCTATTGTCGTGCGGGTCATTTTGCAAAAACTTTCCCCCCGCATCATCGGGCATCCGTACCGGTGGTATGCTGGGGGCAGGTAGAAACACGCCTATGAATCGTCGATTTCAACTCGGAGTGGTCGCTCTTTCGACCGGCCTCGTCGCACTCTTATTAGTCGGTGCAGTCCACGGAGGCGGAGCTACCGCTGACGCGCCCTACACTCATCTTCAGGTCTATAGCGAAGTTCTGTCCCGGATTCAATCCCAATATGTGGAAGAGCCGGACATGAAGTCGGTCACGCTGGGCGGCATCACCGGGATGCTCGAAGCCATCGACCCCTACGCCAGCTATCTGAATGCCGACCAGTATAAGCAGTATCTGGCCTCGCGCCAGAAGACTGAAGCCGGCACCGGCCTGCTGCTGTCCAAGCGCTATGGCTACATGGCGATCGTGGATGCGATTCCGGGCTCGCCCGCGGCCAAGGCCGGTTTGGGCACCAACGACATCATCGAATCCATCAATAATGTTGCCACGCGCGACATGCCGCTGGCCTTCGCCGAGATCCTGCTGCAGGGCGCCCCAGGCACCACTGTCGAGATGAGCGTGCTTCGCACGGTTCGTTCCGACCCGCAGAAGATCGTTCTGACCCGCGCCGCCATTGAGGTTCCTCCGGTTGCTTCGCGGCTGATCACCGACCAAGGCGACCCCATCGGTCTTATTTCCACGGTCTCCGTGGACGCGGCCCGCGTGCGCGACATCGCACAGAAAGTAGCCGAGCTGGACCGTCAGGGAGCCAAGCGCTTCATCCTGGATTTGCGCCATTCCGTCACGGGCTCGCCCGAGGATGGCGTGGCTTTGGCGAATCTGTTTATGGACAAGGGCCTCATCGCCTATAGCGTTGGGCAAAAGTCCCCGCGCCAGGATTTCCAGGCCGTCGCCTCTAAGCAAGTGACCAAGAAGCCCCTCGTAGTGCTGACCGACCGCGCCACATCGGGTGGAGCGGAAGTCGCCGCGGCGGCTCTACTCGAATCCAAGCGCGCCCAGGTTGTCGGCGAGCGCACCTACGGGGACGCCGCCATCCGCAAGGCTGTAAATCTCGACGACGGCAGCGCGGTTATTCTCTCGGTTGCCAAGTTTTATGGGCCCGACGGGAAATCGATCCAGGACAATGCTGTCATGCCTTCCACGCCCCAGATCGAAGCCGAAGTGACCCCGGATATCGACATCGACTCCACCGACGCTCCGCCTCCGCCGCCGAAGAATGGTCCCGACCTCATCCTGCAGAAGGGTGAAGAGGTCGTTCAAAAGGCCCTTTAATAGGGTCTTTGGAGTTTTCGCCAGAATATGCCTCTCTACGAATATCAATGCTCGAAGTGTGGGGAGAAGATTGAGGTCCTGCAAAAGTTCTCCGACGCCCCCCTGACGCGCCACAAGGGTTGCCGCGGAGCGCTGCACCGCTTGGTGTCCGCTCCTGGTCTGCATTTCAAGGGAAGCGGTTGGTACGTCAACGATTACGCTGCCAAAGGCTCCGGGAAATCGGAAGGCAAGTCGGAATCGAACGGCGAGTCTAAGTCTGAATCCAAGGGTTCCGAATCGAAGGGCTCCGAATCGAAGTCGTCCGAGTCCAAAGCCTCCGAATCGAAGGCCTCAGAATCGAAATCATCTTCCGACTCCAAGCCGGCCGCGAAAGAAACCAAGGCCGAGTCGAAGCCCGCCAAGAACTCGTAAGGGCAGGTGCGCCGTGACCTTGCTGAGAACGCTGTTTTGGGCAGTGTTGGTTCTCCAACTGGGTTCCTCGGTGGCCCGAGCCGAGGATTTTTGCGCCGTTACTCTTGACGTCGCCGGCTCTGATGGCAAACCCACAAGTACATGGATCGAGTTGGCCGATCCTGCAGGAAAGGTCGTTCGGAGGGAAAGGATGACGGGACCAACGCTCAAGATCTGCGACTTTGGTTTTGGCCCGCACACTCTGCGCGTAGGCACAAATGAGTGTCTTCCGACCACGATCTCAAATCTGCGTGTGGTTTTTGGCGCACCCGTCCACCTGAAGGTAATTATCAGCGCATGCGGCTGGTCCGAACTCATGGGCGCTGCCTGCCGCTTGTTCCTGCGCGTGGTTGATTCCGAGGGCAAGCCTCTGCCGGACGTGGATATCTCTCCCAGCATGGGAACGAATCCACCGCAGCGGACGGATTCCTACGGCCGGTACCAATCCTTGATGGGCGGCAGCTACAATCTCACATTCAGCAAGCAGGGGTTCGAGCCAGCGACGGCCCCGATAGTCTGCCCTGCCGCTAGAGCTTCCTTGCTTGTCGAGGAGATCGACCAGCAGGTTGTGATGAACAAGGTCAGATAGGCTCTGGCTAGAACAACCGCTCCTGCCGGTTCAGCGTTCCCACCGACCCGATGTTCGAAATCTCGAACGATAATAGATACTGGTGTTCGTCGCGGGTGCCGATAAAAATGCGCCGGTATTGAAGGCTCAATCCGCAGCAATCGGTATTGTAACTGCCCTGCGCGGTCAAGCCCTCGAAGATGCCCAGGTGAATATCGTAGAACATGTTGGCGCCATAGCTCAGGCCTCGCTTGTTCTGGTTCCCATACGTGACCGACGCACGAATCTGATCGGTGTTTGAAAGCAGGATCGGATCGGTGCGCACCCTGGTTTCTCCCAGCGACATCACAAACCTGGAAAAGCGATAGTTGGCGTTCACGCCTGTGTCGATAAAGCCGCGGCGGATGGGATCCCATTCCGTGCGCCAATCCAGTCCCACCTTGGTTTGCAGGCGCATTACGCTGACCACTGGAGATTGATGCCGAGGCCGGTCCAGGAACGTGTACCCGGTCAACTCGGCGATGCTCTCCACCAGACTCGCCTGTCCCGCCACTACCGCGCCGCCGAAGGTGGGGTTGAAATAGCGGTCGTAGTAAAGCTGCCAGCTCAGCAGGTCCGTAACCGTCCCGTTCTTGTCCTTGGCCAACAGCCGATTGGCGATGGAAAACTCCACCTGGTTGGTGTCGGACAGCAAATCGGTCTGGTCGAAGCGGATAATCTGGTTAAAATTGTCGACGCCGTTGGTGTACCGGTAGGTGATGCGCGGCTCGATCACGTGCTTGACTTTGGTTCCGATCCAGGCAGGCGCATCGAAGACCCGCTCCAGCGAAGGCAGCACGATGTCCACGCCGACATCGCGCGCATTGCGCACCAGATCCGACGGCGTCACTTGCCCCGCCGAGTTGAAGCTGGAGCTATAGAACGTCTCGTGAAGGGCAAAGCTGGGGGTGACATGAATGCCCAGAAAATGGAAGGCTGTGGTCGCGCGCGGCACGAAATTTCCCCGATTCACGAATTGACGGGTCTGGTAGTCCGGCTCATTCCGATGCATGAAGCCGTCGCTGGAATCGAAGGAAAACCACAGCGGCAAAGCGAACAGCTCATGCTCGCGCATGATGAAGTCCGCCTCGGGCAGCTTGCGGACCTCCACCTGATCGCCCTCGGTCGCGCTCTGGAAATCGACGTCGCGGTCGATGACGAAGTTCACGCCATAGTCGTTCCAGTGCTTATCGATAAACGCTGTGGAACGCGTCTGCGTATACACCGCTTCATTGATCGATAAGGAGAACTCAGACCGGTACGCGAAAGAAGACAGCAGATCCAGGTGCCCTCGCGCCTCCCAGCCGTCGCCCAGAAGCGACCTTCCGTCCAGCAGGATCTGGTATCCTCCGGCCGATATGTCGGGATTCGAGCTCTTATTGTCCAACGCGTTTAGCGTCAGGGTAAAATCCGTGTTTTGATTCACTTTGCCACGAAAGTCAACGCTATGCGAAAGCCCTACCTTGGTGAAGTAGGTGCCTTCATAGGTCAGATCGTAGCTGCGGTTGATGGCCCAATAGTAGCCGGCATCGATAAACTGGCCCTTCAGGGAATTGGTCCCGCCGCTGGGCAGCAGAATGCCGCTGTGGCGAGGATGTTTCTCCAATCGTTTGTAAAACTTAGGAAGATAAAATAACGGGATATTCTTGATGTAAAACCAGGACTTGTAGGCAATGGCATGATCGCGCGGATAGATCTCGAACGTCTTGCCCCTGAGAGTCCACCAGGGATTGGGGATCACGCAGTCCGTCAGAAAACCTTCGTGGAGGATGTACTTGTCCTGGAGCCTTTCGGCCCATTTCGCCTGAAAATAGAATGGATTTGCGGTCGTCAGCAGGCCCGGACGCGTGTCCACGCGAAACGGGGCCGATCCGGAGACGTTATAGAACTTCCCCGCCTCGTCGTCGACGTAATACTCGACCTTGTCGGCATATAGCTTTTCCTGGCTGCGGAAGTTCTGATACTCGACCTTCCCGCGAGCCTCCACGTAATTGGTCTCGTCGTTGTAATCCAACTCATCGGCGCGCAGCTCGGACTCCGTGGTGACGATGCGATGGCGGCCGCGCAGATACGTCCAGGGTCCCTTGCTCTCCTGCGTGCATACCTCGTCGCCAGTACACAGGCTATCGATGGTTACCTCGTCGATTTTTGGAACGATGTCCCGAGGCGCCTGGATGGCCTGGTTGAGAATGGGGCTGGGCTGGACCGGCGCGGGCGGCGGCGGAGGTAAAGAAGGAGTGTAGGTTTGGGCCTCTAAACCTATGACCAGCGAGAAGAACAGGACCGCGCGAGGGAAATAAAGTTCGTGACAAAATCTGCCGAATATGGTACGAATGGGTTGGGCGTCCAGTACTGGGGGGTTCGGGCGCACTCGAGGCCGGGAGCTCAATCGAGAACCGTAGCAGACCAAGCGAGTAACAGTCAAGAAGAATGGGTCATCCAATAGCCGTGGCCGACGTGCAATGCCGATATTGCCGAGCGATGAACGATGCGGAGGAGCATCGTTGCTCTCGCTGCGGCCGCCGCCTGCATCTGGCCGGCCCGCACCCTGTTCCCGATCAATTCCCGTCGTCTTCTTCCGCATCTTTTAGTATGACGGCTACGGCGGCGGCTCCGACGCTGGAAAGTTTGCCTCAACCCGCCGCGGTTGAACCGGAGCCTGCACTCAAGGATCGGACCAGCTTCCAGCCTTCTCTATTCCGCGACGGAGCCGGTGCACCCAAGGTAATCCCGATTCCCACGCTGACACCCATTCGTCCGCCCTCGCGGGAGAGCACCAGAAGAGTGCAGACGCGGACTACGGCGAGGCCTCGCCGCGCGGTGGGTTCGCAACAGGAGTTGGAATTCGAGACCGAAGCTGCCTCCGACAGCCAAGCCCAAGCGGAATTGATCGACTGTGACGCTCCCGTGGCGAAACCGGGGTACCGCCTGTTGGCCGCTTCCGTGGATGCCAGCATGGTGCTGATCGGCCTGGGGATCTTCACGGTGCTGCTGATCTTCATGCTGGGCGACACGCTGGTGATCAACCGCCAGACCGCGCCGTTCCTGATCGCCGTGGGCGCCGTGATCGCGTTGTTCTATCGCTCCTTGTGGTATTTCGGCAACGGCGATACGCCGGGAATGCGCTTTGCCGGACTCAAACTAGTGGATTTCGACGGCCACACTCCGGACCGCGAGCAGCGCGGCATGCGCCAGGTGGCCGGACTTTTGAGCCTGGTGGCCGCCGGCCTGGGCTTGGTATGGGCGTTGGTGGACGAAGAAAGCCTCACCTGGCACGACCATATTTCGAAAACCTTCCCTACCCCAAGAACCGAATAACGCGGCAACGCGCCCTCCTTTCGCGCTTCGATCCCTTCCGGATGCCCCCCGGCACGGGCAAAATTCGGTTTGTAAACACGATAACTTGCCTTATACTGTGAAAACCTTGAAGTGAGGATGATGGCGCAACCAAAAACCACGAGGTGGTCCGATGCTAACCAAGAGTCAAGCCAGGGAAATCGTGCGCGGCAGTATCGAAAAAGCCGCGGGCGACAAAAAGGCCGTGGAACCGGACAATACGCTGGGGGAACTCATTAGTCCGAAAAAGATTCAGGATCTGGCCATAACGATCGTGTCCGACCCAAAGGTCGGCGTCCCGCGGCTCCAACACTACCTCGATCCCAACCAACTGGCGGACCTCCAACCCGATACCACGATTGCCGACTTGACGGAGAAGGTTTTCAGTCTGTCGGCCGGCAAGCTTTGCAGCAACCCAAACAACCCCCATCCTCAAAAATGCTGCCCCTATCCCGCGACGTGCCCGGAGTGCGGCTATCAGGTGCGCTAGACCGCTATGCTCTCCACGCTGCTGAGCAGTCTCCAAAACCTTATCTCAAGCAGTTTCGTCGTCGGCAGTTTTTTCCCCGCGCTGGCTTTCTGGTTCGCGAACGCGGCCATGCTATTCGTGCTGAATGCAAGATTTGAGACCTACGTCCGGAACAACATCGGCCAGACGGCCGGACTCTCGGCAGTCCTCATGACTGCCGGTTTGATCGGAGTGGCGATGTTCGCCTACGTTTTGTCGGCGTTACTTCCCGCGATTCAGTCGCTTCTCGAAGGAACCTGGTCAGAATGGCTGGTGCATCTTTTTATTCCGGCGCAAATGCGCCTTTGGGAGCGCCTGGAGGAAAAGACGTCCCAGAACCAGATGCTGCGAGGCTCTTTCGGAATCGGAGCGGGCGGACAAACTCAAACCGAAGTATGGAAGAAGACCCTGCTGACAGCTCGCCAGGCGGGGAATAACATGGCGGTCAATCATTACCGGTTTCGAAGTCCAAGCGCGGAGCAAATCGCCAAACTGGCTCGCCGGCGCCGCGCTGGGCGAGCGGTTTCGAGAGACGACCTGAATACCGCTGTTACCGTTCTGACCTTCGACCTGCGCGCCAACAACGCTGACCTGCCCGGGCCCGACAACGACTACGCCCTTGAAGGAACCCGCGCACTTCTGCGGAAACTGATTGATTACGCCGAAGAGTATGCCAAAACGGAGGACCGGCGCCTGATCACGGCGCGCGCCTTCAGCTTCGGCGCTTTGCCTCTGGCTCCGACTCGCATGGGGAACGTGGCGAAAACGATCCAGCATTATTCCGTGGAGCGCTACGACCTCAACTTTGAACATTTCTGGTCCCGGCTGCAGTTGCCGGTCCAGCGCGACAAGGACTTCGGCCCCACGCTTCAAGCGTCAAAAACGCAGCTCGATTTTCTGATCTCCTGCTGCGCTCTCACATTTGTCTGGGGCGGCTCTTGGGCCGCCTGGCTCTTGGTGTCCGGCGGACCGGACTGGCTCTTTCTCGCGACCGCGCTGCTTTGCCCCGTGCTGGCCTACGCATGGTATCGCGCCGCGGTCGTCCACTACCGGACCTTCGCCGACGTGCTGCGCAGCTCGATCGATCTTTTTCGCTTCGACCTTCTGAACGCTTTGCATTTTCCCCGGCCGGACGGAGTCCTGGCGGAACGCGAACTTTGGCAAACCCTGGACGCCCTGAACGTCCTCTTCGAACTGCGGGATGTTCGTTACGTGGATCCTAAATCGTAATGAATCTTCGCCAAAGCATGGCCGCCGTCTTCGATTGCCGCTTCGCGTGGCTGGCCGTCGCTTATGCCGGACTGGTGCTGGGGGCCGCATACGCGAACCGGCACAGAGCCTCGTCGACCGTTGACGAAATTGCCGCACGCGACCTGCCGCACAACCACAGGATGGTCCCGGAAGACCTTCGGCCGCAGCAAACCTTCGCCGGTTCCCTGGGTTTTTATTTAGCGAATCGAAGTCTGATCGAGGGCAAGTACGTAAAGCCGGTCAAGATTCAAGAGAAGACTCCCGTGCATGCGGCGGATCTGGCCGCCGCTCCGGATATGACTCTCGGTGCGAACATAAGCGCGGTCATCTTCCCCCTGCCGGCCGACTCGAAACTGGCTCAACTCCTGGATGTGGCCACACCGGTGGTGCTGCTCGGCGCGGATCCCGATAAGAAGACCCCGGTCGCGGTTCCCGCCAGCGTACTTGCCGTGCTATGCGAGCCTGCGGAGAAAACTCCGCCAAGCGTGTGCTATCCCGTTCTTGGCATTTCCAACGACAAGATTGACTTCGTCACCAAGAATCAGGCAGCTCTGCGCCTCGCATTGATATCGGAGCAGCAGAAGCAGGTTTTGGAAAAAGGAGGGCCGTGAAGTGCCGCAACCAATCTGGCGAAAAGTAGTAGCGGAATTAACCGTTCCGCAGAACGCCGCTGACCAATGGACCCTGGCGCTGGACTACTTAACGCCAGCCAAGATCATGAAAATCGAGGTTGTCGTCGATGCGGCCCGGAATCCTGCGATCACCGGGCAGTGGACGCCGCAGGGCTACAGGGCTGCGTGCCCGGCTGACGGCGACCTGGCGGGAACCGCCCGTGAAGTGCCGAACTTCGGCACTCTCATGGTGGCTTCCGCTCACGCGGGAGCTTTGATCGCACGCCTGGGCGGAAGCACGGCGGACCTGGAAGCAGACGCCTCCACCACAGCCCCGACACGCATCGTCTTTTCGGTTGGGCGTCAATGCGTGTTCACGGTGCCGGCCTCGCCCATCGGGTCGCTGTTTCTTGGCGTGAATGCCGATAAGTCACGAATGACCGGGATTACGGGCTCGCAAGTGGTGAATATCTACGAAGCGCTTTAGGCATGATGTCAACTTTCGAGAAACTGAACCTCAAGAACAATCGCCGCATTATTGTCCTGAATGCACCCGAGAGTTTCGAGCCTGAGCTTTGGGCACTTCGTGATGTAACGATCCTGCGCGAGTTGCCCGGCGCGGGCGATGCCGGCTTCGCGCTTGCGTTTGTCACCCGCCAGCACGAGGTTGATTCGCTTGCAAAGGCAATCGCCGAGCAGACCAAAGGCGACGCCGTGGTCTGGTTCGCTTACCCGAAGGGGACATCGAAGAATTACAAGAGTGAGATCAATCGTGATAACGGCTGGAGGATTCTTGGTCAAAAGGGCTTTGAACCGGTCCGGAGTGTTGCGATCGATGAAGACTGGTCAGCCGTGCGATTCCGCCGCGTGGAGTTTATCAAAACGATGACCCGCGCCAGGGAGCACCGCATGACCGCTGCAGGAAAAGCCCGCGCGACGAAAGGGTAGCTTATCGGCGTTCCTTCACGCGCATTCACGGCTGAACTTTGTGCTCGGGTTTTTCCTGATACAGCCGTCGATACACGTCGGCGTTGCGCAAGACGCCCTGCACATAGCTGTGCGTTTCGGTGAAAGGAATGGTCTCGATGAACTCGGCGGGCTCGCGAAAATCACCCCAGGTCAGCCATGCCCTTGCGTGCGTGAGACCGGCGTCATAACTTGCCAGCGCGGCCTCCTGACGCCCGCCCACCGCTGCCAGCAGAGTCTTCAGATAATAAGTGCCCAGTTCCAGGTTCACGTGGGGCTGAAACAATGCGGCTGCGCTGTAGCCGGCCAGCTTTAAACGGCGGCTCAGATCCTGCCCGGTGGCCGGCTGGATCTGCGCCAAGCCCCTGGCCCCGGTCTTCGAGACCGCCTTGGGATCGAACTCGGATTCCTGCCGGATCAGCGCGGCCGTCAAAAACGGATCCAGGCCATTTTGTTTGGACAGGTTCTCAACCTCGGTGCGGAAAGGCAGCGGAAACGCAAAGGTCCAGAAATCGCGCGGCGCGGCTTCCAGCGGCACGAACAAGTAGCCGCCGGCGAAGGCCTTGATGAAGCGCATTGCCTGATCCGGCTTGGCGGCGGAAAGCGACGCCAGCTGCATCGCCATCACGTAAGGCTGATCGCCGTTTCTGGCGGCGAAGCGAAGCTCCTGCTCAGCCCAGTCCGGAAGACCCGCCTGCTGCAGCAGCTTGGCCCGCTCAATCCTGACGGAGGACTCCGGCCCAGGCTTGAAACTCTCCGCGCGGGCGCGTTTCGGGAACGCAATCGAATGCAGAAATTCGGTCACGGGCGCCGAAGGCGAAGCCGCTGTCATCGAAGGCGAAGCCGCTGTAATCTTTGTCAAGCGATCCCGAGCCAGCGTCGCATAGTATTGGTTCGGATATTCGCGCGCGACCTCGTTAAAGTAGGTCTGCGCACCGCTCGCATCCCGGGCGTCTTCCGCCAGGCGGCCCAAAAAGTACAACGCCGCCGAAGCCGAATCCGCCGCGGGGAATAATCGCAAATGCGCCCGCAGCAGATCCGCAGCGTCGGCGCGGCGGCGTATATAGTGACCCCACGCCACCTTCCAGTGGCACCCCGGAGCCTCGGAATCCTTGGGGAAGGATTCGTAGCAGGCGCGATACAAAGGCTCATAGGCGTCCATCCGGTTTTCGGTGAGGTAGCGATTGGCCGCGGACAGCAGCGCCTGCAAGCGCCACGGCGATGCCGGATAAAGACGTCCTAACCGATCTACGCTCTCGTCGACCTGCTCCAGATTATTGAGGCGGCGGTCGCACAGCAGCAGGTAGTACAGGCGCTCGGCATCGGCTTCGGGCGCAAGATTCTCGAGCGCCGCCAGTTCGCGGCGCGCTGCCGCGGTATCCTGAGCGTCGTAGTCGGCGACAGCAATGCTGACGCGGGCCGTGTCGCGCTCCGCTCCGCCAAGCTGCGGAACCAGGGCCTCCAGTTCCTTCCGAGCCTTCTCGGTTTGCTTGGATTCCAGCAGCTTCAGCGCTCGCCCAAGCATGGCGCTGGGCAGCGAAGGCGGATATTTGTCGCCCATTGCAGCCTGTAAACGGGCCATATCCGCCAAGGCCGACGCGGCTTCGGCGGAATTGGGATATCCATAATAAGCGCGTTGATCGTAGACAGCGGCGTTGACTGCGTCACCCGCGGCCGAGAAGGCCTGCGCCAGCGCCAGATCGCCTTGCGGCTGAGGCAGCACGGCGTAGTTCTTTCGCAACAGATCCACCGCGCGCTGGGCCGATCCGTTCTGGAGGAAAGCTTGCGCCGCCAGCATGTCCGCCTTGACGGTCAATGGCGAAGCAGGCGTTTGCTTCCACACCGGATCGAGGGCGGCTTCGACGCCTGCGTAATTCTTCAACCCGAATTGCGAGGAGGCTTCCAGCCAACCCACATAGTCGGCGAGCTTGGGCAAACGCTTGCCAAGCCCCTTCAAAGAAGCCGCCGCAGCGGCGTAATTTTTAGCGTCGAGGGCGGAGGCGCCGGCTTTCAGATCTTCGAGGGGATCGGTCGCCGCACCCAGATGCAACCCCTCAACACACCACGCCGCCATCGCGGCGGCCAAAGCCACGGCGACGACCGTCTTATGCGAGCGGTCCCGGATAATCCGGGCCAAGCAGCGTTGCATCTTCCTGGGCCAGAACACGAACCAACTCCTCATGAAGATAATCGGGAATTCCACGCGCGGACGTTAGAAACTCCTCCGTGAATCCGGTGCGGGCTCCGTCGATTTCCGGGCGCAATGTCAGATAGAGACGGCGCGCGGCCCGGCCGGCACTGACTCGATCGGCAGCGTAAAGCTGCATCTCCGCGACCTTCACCCGAGCGTATCGCCGCGCCCGCAGGAGCGCTTCGTTCGGAGCTTTCGCGGCGGGAACACTCTTGGCTTGTAATGTTTGAGCCTGCAGGGTCTCAAGGAGGTCTGCTACGCCTCGCGAGAATGTAATCGAAGACTCGACGACTGCATCGCGCCAGGCAGGACTGCCATTCGCCGCTCGCAGTTTATCCAGCGCTCGCTCCATGCCGTCAATGACTTCCGAAGGGCTCGGCAACTTTCATTGTCGCACCAGCGAAAGCCCGCGCGCGTAGACACGCTAAACCACGCGCACGTAACGGATGCCTCTGGCTGAGCCTCGATTGCAAAGAGCGGGCCATGCGATGCTGGAATTACGGTGACCTGCAAACGCTGCCGGGTTCAAATGAAGGAATTGAAGGGACACATTTACCACAAGCAGCGAAAGTGGAAATGTCCGAAATGCAGCCGCGTCAGGATGCAGGCGCAGCGCAAGAGTGAGTGAGGAGGAGCGTCCCCGAGGGCGAAGCGATTCGAGTTTCCCGCCACCACTTTTTTGCCGCCATCGATAACCGCGACTGGTACCGGAACTTCTCCAACCGGCGCCAGCCCTACGCGGGCGGGATCCGGATCGGAGAAGAGCTTCGTTGCATCGACCGCCTCAACGGCATTGGTGTTCCGCGCCGTGACATAGATGCGGCGGCCATCCGGAGAAATCGCCATTCGCACCGGACTGCATCCCGCGCGGGAATCTTCCAACGGCGGCTCTCGAAGGCTCACTCCTGGCTCGGGTCACCATCCACCACGATGACGGCGTCCTCCGGGCTGACGAGCGCCGGGGTAGACGGTGCTCACAAGGATGGCCTTCAACGAGTCAATCTGCTCCTGCAACGGCGTCGGCGGCCACGGCGGACGACAAGCTTCGGAACATCCCGGTGGGAGGGGCTCCCATTGCACCTTCTCCTCAAAGCCCGGTCCCGGCGATCCTCCGTTCGACATCCAGAACACGGCTGAAGTAGTCGCCGCTCCAATCAACAGTTTTCCATCGTGGGTCAATACGATGGCCTGCCCGGCGCTCCAGGACCGCGATTCCCTTATTCGCTCCGCCAACGGAAGTAAACACCCAGCAGCCGTCCGCAGCCGAATAGTCACCGGTGGCGAACTGAGAGGCCCATTGCACCGCTGCGCCGGCCGCGATCTATTAGGCCGCCACCTCCCTCATTCGCTTTTGGCCCGCGTCAGAATGTGACATACAGACCTCCCGCTTTCTCCCGAGCCTTCTGAAACATGGCGATGCAACGGCGCAAATCCGACTGCGGCAGCCGAGCCGCCACGTCGCGCGCCAAGACCTCGTGTTTGCGAACCATTTCCGGCGACTGGAACCAGGAGCCCATTTTCCCGGGATCGAACAGATGCAGCGGAGGACCGAAGGGCACTCCCAGAACCTCATTGTCGTCCGGAAACAGACGCCCTAGTTCCTGCCAATCGTAATCCAAGCCGATGTCTTTTAACGGATCGTAATAGCGAGTCAAAGCGACCGCGCCCACTCGGTCGAGGCCTTCCTCCACGAATCTCTCTTCCCACCCCGCCTCGAGCGGATCCCCTTCGTCCGGTGTCCGGATTTCCGCCTGATGCTGGCGAATGAAGACGATCAAATCGTCCATCGAATCGTTTTCGAGCGCGCGGAAAAGAATTGGCGCCAGCTCGGCCTGAAAGCGGCCGTAGTCGAATACGAATGCTTTGTGCTCCATCGACATGGATAGTTATGGCAGAAAGTCCTGGGGGGTATAGATTTCGATGCCGGCGGGAGCCTCGGTCGCCGGATCGTAGCGGTGAATTTCTATCGTCTTTGGCAATTTCCCGGTACGAATTCGATACGCCTCGATATTGCGGATCATTTCCTGACGGTCGGCCGAGATGGGCCGTCCCGCGGGCTTGTCATCCAGGAACATTTCGGCTTTATAATCGACGGCGTCCGGCTTGGCGATCTGCATCTCCGCGTCAGGCGCGGGGGCTCCGGTTTTCAGATCCACGCGGTCGGGAACCATGATCTGCTTGCCGTTCGCGTCGGTGATGGGCTGGTTGACCAGATCGAAAGTACCGGCGGCGCGCCGGGCAGCGGCGCGCTCGGCGTGAACCCGCGTGCCGATTCTGGCGGATGGTGTCTGGCCGGTGTTGTCCGGCGGCGGAATGTCCGGCTTGATTACGCGATGAGGATCGTTAAAGGCCTTTTGAGGATCGATGCCCAGCTCGACCTCGAATCGATTCACCACTGTTTCCAGGCTGCGGTTGAGCGACTCGATCGCGGTTTTCGGATTGCGGTTGATAAAGTCGGCGAGCGCCTGAGGGTCTTTATAGCCGAGATCGTTGAAGGAAATGGATCGATTAAAGATCTGCCCATAATCATGCATGCGCCGCAGCAGCGTGGGCATTTCGGGCACGTTATAAATATTGTCCGGCGTGACTTGACCCCTACGCGGGGGACGCACGCGCTTTGACGTAGGCTTCGCCGCGGGCGGCTCAGTTTCAGATGCAACGGGTTCCGGCTCGGGCGGCTCGCCTTCCGGAACGGCCTCGGGCGGCTTTGAGACCACACCTTTCTCCGCAGTCCGCTCGGAGACTACCAGCGGCTCCTCGCCTTCCGCCTTGATCTCCACCGAACGGGTATGCGTTACGGGATCTTCGCGCACCTCGCCGACTGTGGATTCGGGCGGCTTGTCGAAAGCCTGTTTGACTTCGTCGAAGGGCTTTCCTTTCTGGACGGCGACCTCGTTGGGGCCGATCGGCTCCATCAGCTTGACGGCTCGGGCCATGTTGAGCCGGGCCAGCGCATCGACAAGTTCTCCGCGCGCGCTCGCAAGGCTCTTGCTCTGTTCCGCGGTCAGGCCCGCTGCGGCGGCTTTCTTCGGGTCGGCGGCGATTTCTTCCAAACGGCTGAGGGCGTTATGCTCGGCCTCCACCAGCTCGCTTTGCTTCGCAAGCATTTGTTTCGTAAGCGCTGGATCCTTGCCTTGGCTCGATTCCACCTGCTTGGACAAGTCCATGAGTTGGAGGCGTGTATTTTCTACCTTGGCCAAGCGGCCCTGAAGCTCTCCCTTCAGCTGAAGGTCTTTGAAAACGGGTTCCGAGAGCTTGGCGCCGATCGCCGTCGCAATCACGAAACCAATATTGCCGATAGAGATTTCGCTAATCTGCGACCAGCTCAGACCGTGGCCAGTCTTCGCCCGCATGTCACGATCCGCCATGTAGAGGGCGCTTCCGTTCAAAGCCGCAAAGCTGGTTAGCACTTCCCCGGCTTTTCCAGGCAAGCTGGCCGCAAATTCGGCGCCTACCCCCAGGCGGTACAAGCGGCCGACGATCTTCAATCCGCCGAATGTCAGAACGTTCTTCCCGAAATCCGCGAAGAATCCGCCCACCGTCGGATCCTTATTGACCAGAAGGTACGACATGGATGTAAACGCAGCCGCTTCCGTCACGGTTGAGACGGCGAACCCGGCCCACGCGCCCCAAGCCGCCCCTGCCGCAGCCTCGACGTAAGTGCCGATCCCCGCGGTCACCAGCGCGATGCCCACCATCAGGGCAAAGGTCATCCATTTGTCGTAGGTCGCCTGATCGTTGATCACCTGGCGGATGTGCTCCATGAAGCCGGTCCACTCGGGCGATTTGCTTTTGGTTTTCAGTTCCTCCAGGGCCTCTGCCTTTTGCTTCGCATCGCCATAGCGATACTTCTGGAGGATTGCGTTCCACTCCAGGTTCATCTGGCCGGCATCCCGCGCAGCGTGCCGGAGGACGGCATTGCCGTGTTCCCAGGAAGGTGGTTGGAGGATCGCCACGGCCTCGACGACGTCCCCGACGTCGCCCAAGCCGGCGCGTATCTCGCCCACCACGGATGTAGAGTCGAAGAGCGCGCGCCAAGCCCGGTCGCACTCATCCATGTTGGTGGTGAGCGTAACCTCGACTTGAAGATCCTGAATCTCGTCGAATAGAGGCTTCAGCGCGGCCTTGGCTTGCTCGGGATGTTGAATCACCAAATCCCGGACTTTCACGAGTTGCGCCCGGAGCTTCGAGGCACGTGCTTCCATGCTGGAGGTCTGGTAAATGTTTTCGCGAGTCTCCGCGTCGACCACCCCGGTTTTGTCGGTGTGGGACGCCGCCAGGGCCTCACGCAGTTCCACCAGCAGCAGATCCATCAGGTCTACGGGGTACAGCCTCGACTGCTCATTGGCGTCGTTGAGCAAAGCGCGCCCGGTTTCGACGAGATCGGAATTCTGCGCCACCAGCGCATAGCGATGGCCGATGCCCTGGGCCAGGCCGGCCGCCGATTTCCACTCTTTGAACGCTTCGCTTTGCTCTTTGGCCATCATCAGGCCGCTCTCGGCGGAGTTCACCAACTCAAGCTGGCCGATCGATTGCGTATCCCACGCGGCCACCTCTGCGGGAGTGGCCGACGAAAGCCGCTTGGACCGGGCATCGACGCGATCGCGAGTTGGCTCGAAAGTCTCGGCGGGAAAGAGGGACGCATGTAGGCTCGAATATTCTTTCACCATGCGGTCGAGAGAGCGCACGATGGCCCGCATTCGGTCGAGCACGCCCGCGGACGCCCCGGGTGGCGCAGCGCCCTTGTTGGTATCCGGCTTCGCGTTTCGCGCCTGAGCCAGCGCGGCTTCATCGGCCAGCGGACCCGCCATGATTTGAGTCGCGGCAGTCTCCTCATACATCGGAGGAGGCTCTGACGGATCGGTGTTTTCTTTGACGCCCTCCTTATCCCAGCGGCGCTGATGCACCTTCAGCAACTGATTAATGTTTTCGAAGCCGAACAGCGGCGGCGCGGTGGTCAGCGTATACGCCTGCGCCTCATCCCCGAACAATGTCTTGGCGACCTCTTCGGGCGTTGGGTCCTTGGGAGATGTGACCCGAATCCAGTTCCACGCGCCCGAACCCATTTGGAAATCGAACGTCACAGGGCGCAACCCGGAGCGGATCACCCTCTGGGCTGCGACCTCGGGGAAGGCTTTGCGATAGCCCAGATAATCGATATTCAATTTACCCGGAAGTGCGCCGATTACATAGGTGTCCATTGGGTGGGAGGCGAACACTTCCTGCTTCGAAGGCTCGCGGTCACCCGCCATGTCGCCGCCTTCCACCATGAGCTCGAGCTGATTCTTTATCGCGCGCCAACGCGGAACGATCCGCGCCAGAGATTCGTGGAGGCGCTTGACCACCAGTTTGTAGAGTTCGCCTAGTACCGCACCTTGCCACTCGGGTGGACCGAGCTTGAAGGGCCAGACATCGCGACCCTGATCGACCGCGCGCTCCGGCGAATCCGGCGCCAGAGTCACGGTGAGTTGGTTCCACAAATCGTTCTTGCGCGCCCAGTAAGGAGCAAAACAATCGATGAGAAACTGCCGTTGGCTGCCCTCCCTCCAGGCCACGAAGGGAGTCGGGATTTCAATCTCCGCGAAGGACAAATCGTACCCCAGGTAGCCAACAATTTCAGTCGAGTGAAGGGCCACGTAGGCTTGCGCGTTGACCCCCACCTCCGCCGGATGCATGGCGCTGGATGTAGGAACCGGCGCCCGCGCGATGGTGGCGGGTGCGGGAGAAGGTTGCTTGAGAGGATCGCCGGCCAGCGCCGCTTCGGAGATTTCTTCCGCTTCGTGCTCCATCACATCGTCGGGGGATGACACAGGGACGCGCGGCGCAAGGGCAGGCGCGTCTGGCTGCTGCAGCGTGTGGACCAACTCATGTGCCAGCAGCCGCTGGCCATCGCCCGATGCGGGACTGTATGTGCCGCTGGCGAAATAGATGTCCCGGCCTAGTGTAAAAGCTCGCGCGCCCAGCGTATCGGCGGCCGCCGCAGCATCCCCGTCCGTGTGCACGCGAACCGAGCTGAAGTCCGCCTGGAACCGGGGCTCCATATCGGCGCGGGCGTCCTCAGCCAGGGGCTGACCTTGCGGGAGCAAGTGGAGATCGGGGGAGCCGGAATCGGCCGGTCCTTCTTTCGTCGGCGCCGGACTGCGCTGGATTTGGGCGACGACCCCCTGAGTGAAACGATTCCCTCGGGTTTGCTGAGTGCGCAGCAGAGCCAGATTGCGATGCGGACCCGCCGGCGGGATCGCGGAGCCCGCCAGCACCGGGCTCGAAAGAGTAGAACCCGATTCAGCCGCGCGGTCCTGTTCCGGAGCAGCAGGTGTACGGGCCGATTCGGTCTTCTCGGCCGGTGTCGTTTCCGAGCCCATAGAATATAACCGCTATACTACAACTCCCATTCCACGGCGGCAAAGAGAGACGCTGGCCCTACGCCGAATTTCCGACGCTGCGCGCGGCGATAGAAGGAAAAGTTCAGTGTTGGCCCGGGCCCCAGGGCCATCCCGGAACACAGGATATCAATCGTTTTGATTATCACCATCAACCGCAATGGATTGACTGCGGTGTTACAAAGTTACAGCATGAATGATCGCTCCAGTTTTGACGTAGGGGAATTAACGTCGGAGCTTGTCTTCTAAGGGGGTCTCCATGACGAGGCGAAACTCGCTCGTAGCTGTTCTTCTTTTGTCTGCTTCCGCCGGCTTTGGCCAAACTGGTCTGGCCACGATCACCGGAACCATATCCGACCCATCCGGAGCCGCCGTCGCGGGCGCTCCCGTCGAGGTCCACAATTCGGAAACTGGAGCGGTCTTCAAGGCCGCAAGCTCCGAGACCGGAAACTTCACCGTGGCGCAGTTGCCGGTTGGCGACTACGACCTCACCGTCTCCATGGCCGGTTTCAAGAAGTACTCCCATACCAAATTCCATTTGGCGGCGGAGCAAACCATGCGCGAGGACGTGGCACTTCAGGTGGGCCAGTCCTCCGAATCTGTAACTGTGACGGCGGAAGCTTCCCTGCTGCAGACCGAAAGCAGCGAGACGGTTGGCAACTTCACGCTGACGCAACTGGACGACCTGCCGCTTCTCACAGTGGCCGCGACCAATGACGGTGTCCGCGATTATTTTGCCGCTTCGCGGCTCCTTCCCGGAGTTCAGTATTGCGATAGCGCCACTTGCCCCGGAGGCGGAAGCGGCAACGCCGTCACAGTCACGGTCATCAACGGAACTCCCAACAACTCACTTACAACTCGACTGGATGGTGCGACCATGAACCCCACCAGCTCCCGCCTTGGGGGCGCCACCATGGAGACGCAGTCCTCCACGGAGGCGGTTCAGGAAGTCGCCATTCTGACCAGCAGTTTCGCCCCGGAATTCGGGGCCGGCGGTGGAGCGGTGGTGAACGTGATCACCAAGAGCGGCACCAACGCTTTCCACGGCACCGGCTATGACTACTTGGTCAATACCGCACTGAATGCCGCTCAGCCCTACACCGGATTAAAAAACGCGATTCACCAGAATGACTACGGATTCACAGTCGGCGGCCCCGTCTGGATTCCCAAGGTTTACAACGGCAAGAACAGGACATTCTTCTTCTTCAGCTTCGAAGAGTTCTATCAAAATCTGCTCAATGACACCACGCCGGACACGGTGCCCATCCCAGCGTACCGCGCGGGAAATTTTTCCAGCCTGATCACCGATGAAAATCGCCTGGTGACAACCGCAACCGGCCCCTATACCGATCCGCTCGGCCGCACGATCCCAAGCGGCACGATCTTCGACCCCAACTCCACGTTCACCGCCTCTAACGGAACCCTTGTTCGCAATCCGTTCTCCGGCAACCAGATTCCGGCCACTAGCTTTGACCCGGTCGCCGTCAAAATTCTGGGGTTGGTTCCGCAACCTCTTGGAGCGAATGCGGCGCAGGCTGGAGCCAACTATCTGGCCCCGTACGTCGGAAGCCGCAGATCTTATATCCCGTCGATCAAGGTCGATCACAATCTGGGCTCCAAGTTGCACGCGGCCTTCTACTTCCAGAAGACCAGCACCTCCACGCCCCGAACCGGCACGGGCGCCGACGACCTGCCGAACAACATTACCGTCTCGGGAACTTCCGGCAATGCCGCCAGGACCTACCGCCTCAACCTGGACCACACCGTGACACCACGGCTCCTGATCCACTACACCTTGGGTTGGAACGACTCCGACTTCTTGTTGGGACCCGAAGATTTCTTGAACATCCAGCAAACACTCGGCTTACCGGGCGCAACCTCTCCTGGCCGCGGTCTCCCGCTGATTGCGACCGGTGTCTCAACCAACACGGCGGAGGGCGGCATGGGCAACTTAGGCCCACAATATGACCAGCATTTCTGGGAGCGCCGGCCCTCATTCGTTACTTCCACTACGTATGTGAAGGGCGCCCATACCTACAAGGCCGGCGCTGAAATCCGGCAGATGAAGTATCCCAATTTCAATTTCACTTACACCGCCGGCGAATACACGTTCGGCACCAGCACCAGCGTCGGGAATGCTTCGAATTACACCACACAGACCTCGCTGAACGGGACCACGGTGTCCAATGGCTTCGCCGGATTTGGTTTCGCTTCATTTCTGCTCGGCGGCGCGCAGGCGATCGCCGTGAACGCGCCCATCAACCTCATGACGGAGAATTACCAGGCCGCCCTGTTTGTACAAGATTCCTGGAAAGTCAGTCGCAAATTGACACTGGACTACGGCGTGCGCTGGGATTACGGAACTTACCAGAAAGAGCAGTTCGGGCGCTATGGAGATTTCTCAGCCGCCACCCCGAATCCTTCGGCTGACGGACGGGATGGCGCACTGATTTATGAGGCGAACTGCCATTGCAATTTCGCCCACAACTATCCGTATGCGATTGGGCCGCGCCTAGGCGTCGCCTACCAACTTGACCGCAAGACCGTCCTTCGCGGGGGTATTGGCGTGGTTTACGGCTCCCTCGACGGCTCCGCCGCTACCGGATATGCGTCAAATTCCGCCAGCGCCAGCACGCCCGCGTTCGGTCAGATTGCCGGACTGCTGCAGAACGGCATCCCCTCCAGCGTACAAGCCGCATGGCCGACCCTTAATAACCCGGCGGCGGGCCAAGCTCCGGGAGCCGTCGTCGGCGCGCCTATTCTCCTCGATGGAAACACCGGCCGCCCCATGCGCCTGCTGCAATGGAACATCACGGCGCAGCGCGAAATCTCCCGCGACTTCGTCGTGGAAGCCGGGTACGTCGCCAATCGTGGTGTTTGGGAGGTCGCGGGCAGCAGCCTCGCTCCCCAGAATGCCTTGAGTCAGTCGACGCTCGCATCCCTTGGAGTCCCGAGTTCGGACTTTTCAAACACAACGCTCGCAACCGCATTCAACACAACCATATCGAGCCTTACCACACCGGAGAAGCAAGCACTCGCAGCCGTGGGCCTCACGCAGTTTCTCCCCTATGGCAACTTCCCGCAGACGCAGACGGTCCGTCAATCGCTGGTGCCGTTCCCTCAATACAGCGGGCTTCTTTCTCCCACGGGCGCACCCCTTGGGAAAAATTGGTACGACGCGCTTCAGACCAAGCTCACCAAGCGCTTTAGCCACGGGATTACTGCAAATGCGAATTACACCTACTCGAAGACGATGGCTCTAACTGGCACCATCGATCCCTTCAACCGTAATTTGGGTAAGAACCTCAGCCCTTACGACGTTCCGCAACAGTTCCGGCTGAGCGCCCAATACGAAATTCCGCGGATTCGCTCCGGCTTCATTGGCAACAACAAAGTGCTTTCCTACGTTTTTTCCGGCTGGGGTACGGGCTGGTATCTCAACTACCAGAGCGCGCCTCTGGTGGGCCTGCCGACTAGTTCCGGCACCGCGCCCATCAGCGACTTCCTAGGGTACGGACCGGGCCCCGCACAGTTGATTCCCGGCATGAGTCCCTGGTCCGTGGATTGGACCGATTACAGCGGAAAAGTTCACACCACACCGCTCAACATCAACTGCCACTGTTTTAATCCCACCACGACCCAGGTGCTGAACCCTGCCGCCTTTACGAACGTCCCTAACGGGCAGTTTGCGGCAAATCAGGCCTCCATTCGCTCGTTCCGAGGTCAACGGCAACCCTCGGAGAACGCCAACTTCAGCCGCAATTTCCGCTTTAAGGAACGCTACAATTTCCAGGTGCGTGCGGAATTCACCAACATCTTCAATCGCCTGCAATTCCCCGCGATTGTCCTGGGGAACTTCGCGACCGCGCCTACGAAGTTCACCTCCGGCCCCAACACCGGCTTGTACAGCGGCGGCTACGGCACCATCGTTCCGGAAGCGGGAACCACCGGTCAGCGCGCCGGTACGTTGGTTGCCCGCTTTTCGTTCTAGCCAACCGATTTTGGAAGCGCGGAAGTCAATCTCCGCGCTTCCTGATTCGTGCCCGCCAGGGGCCCGTCATCGTGCAGGAGAAACCCGACCACATAACGGACCGCCCGTGCGTCATGTCGAACTTTTTGGACCCAGATTCCGCGCGGGGTGGGCTCGCCGCCCCAGCAGAAACGCCACCCATACGAACAGAAGAAGGGTGATCGTTCCCAGAGGCTTCCCCATTCCTTGCAGCCATACGGGGGCAAGCGAACTGGATGGCCCTCCCTCCTCGGCGAAGTCCAGCTCATAAAACGATTGCGAATAGTTTCGATTCTGCGCAAGGATTCGGATCCCGGGGTCGCGCGGGACAAGGCAATTCACCTGGTAGGCCGAGAGCCGGCTTTGGTGATGGTTCTCCAGAATGAGTTTCCTGTTGGCGCCGCCACCGGGCAGATCCGCATCGAAGTCGAGTTGGATTTCTCCTCGTCCCTCCCGCATTTCGTCCACGGCCGGAAACCGTTCGGAGAGCAACCGCGGAATCACGCGATGGCCGTCGATTGTAATCGATAAATCCCGGAGAACGGTCAAGGCGTACGCGTGCTGTTCTGTCTCCGAGATCGCCCCATCCGCATCAATGTCGATCGCTGCCATCAGGATCGGAAACACGGCAACACCCGGGGTGAGAGTCATCTGCGCCTCCAAGCGGTTTTTCTCCACCGAGAGGATGGCGCCTTGCAGATACTCATCCAGCCGATGCGCGAAGGCCGGCGTTCCGGCCAGAACGAGGATTGCGGCGGCTACTGCGCTTTTCATTTCGCCGCAGGCTTCCGGCCGTAATCGTTCGTGGGATCGCGATACATGGTATGCACATGCAGGGAGGGATCGCCGCCCATTTGCTGGGGCGCGTATTCGATCACCACATGCGGCCCCTGAATCCGGTAGTACGCCGCGATATTGTTCCCCGGAGGAACGGTGGTAGGGCCGCTCCACGCAAACCAAGTCTCATTAATCTCGGCTTTAAGCTGCGCCATGCGGATGGCGGACGCACTTTCGTGAATGATGCCGGCCCATTCTGATATGACGTCGAGCAGCATGGCGCGCTGCTTCTCGTTCATGTTGGAAGCCTTGAAGCCCTCCGGCTGAATGGTCTTCCCGTCCTGTCCGGGGCCGAGCACGAGATCGGCGAGACGGTAGCTCAGGATGGCCTGTTTTCGCTGGTTCTCATCGAGCGCGTTCAGAAGAGCCATCGCCTTGTCGCTCTCCTGACCGAGAGGGCGAACCGTTTTCCCGTTGAGCGTGTAGAGGGAGGGTTGTGCGCCAGTGAGCGTCGGGGTGAGAATGCCGCGATCCCCGTCAATCGTGATATTAAGGGCCAGGTGATGGCCTCCGAACTGCAACATCCAGGGATTCTTTTCGGAAGGTGCGCCGAGGATAGAAATGTAGTAGAGATCCTTTCCGAATTGTGCGCCGCCCCCTCCGTTCCCGGGCGGTCCCCCCTTCCGCCCGTCGCCGCCGGGTCCTCTTCCATTCGGAGGGCCGCCGGGTCCTTTGCCATTCGGAGGGCCGCCGGGTCCTCTGCCGCCGCGGCCTCCGTCAGTGGACTTGAGAACCTCGTCGCCTTCCATGATTTGCTGAACCTTTTCATAGCCCCGCTGGCTGAGCGCCGAAGAAACCAGAGCCATCGCGGCGGAGCGCTGAGCCGGATTCAACTCTCCCATGCTTAAGCCAGCCCGAGGCACGATCGAGATCGGGAAGTTTGACCAGCGTTGACGCTGCTGCTCGTCATCGAATGCAAACAACACGCTCTGCCGCTGTTTTTGATCCAGCGTGGAGAGGAATGTGTTGGCGGCGCTGACGATTCGAGAGGTCGCTGTCTGCGCCATGGCGACGCCCAAGGACAACGAAATCAAGATGGATGTGCGGACTGAATGTTTGATTCTCACGGATTTGCACCTATTCACTTTCATTCGGATGGGCCGGCGGACGGGCCGGTAAAGTTAAGGACTGTCCTTTCCAGAAGCGGCGCAACGGAGCCTGTCGCGGCCGCGTGGCCCACCGCTTGTGGTCGGGAAGAGGGCTGCTCCGGCCCTGCGCCGCCCTCCAGAAGCGGCGCAACGGAGCCTGTCGCGGCCGCGTGGCCCACCGCTTGTGCTCGGGAAGAGGGCCGCTCCGGCCCTGCGCCGCTCTCCAGAAGCGGCGCAACGGAGCCTGTCGCGGCCGCGTGGCCCACCGCTTGTGGTCGGGAAGAGGGCCGCTCCGGCCCTGCGCCGCCCTCCAGAAGCGGCGCAACGGAGCCTGTCGCGGCCGGGTGGCCCACCGCTTGTGGTCCTGAAGAGGGCCGCTCCGGCCCTGCGCCGCTGGCAATTTGTTTGCGCAGAGTTGGCGCACTTCCGGCGGCGACGCCCAGCAAAGTGAGACCGCCGGCGATCCAGGCGGCGTGCTGCGCCAGCGCCATGACGAATGCGTCTATTGGATTCGGAAGATCCCAGAGGCGCTGCGCGAGCCATGCAATCGCGACGGCGCCCGCAAACAGGCCGCCGGCCGTTCGTATCGAGGGATACAGACGAGTGCGGCTGAGAATAATCAGGGATGGCAGCGCGATGGCGACAACGACGAGCTGCATCGCCTCAATTCCAAGATTGAAGCTGAAGATACTGGCAACACGATCCCAGCGGGCGAGCCCGAGTTCGCCAAGCGCCGAGGCGAACGCTAAGCCGTGAACCAAACCGAAGCATCCGGCGACCACGGCCTCGCGGCCGGGGAAGAGGGGAGAGAGAGCATGCACCGCGGAAACAAGAATCGAAGCCGCGATCAGCGCCTCGATGGGACGGGCCGGCACATGCACCAGATCCATGGCTCCGGCGGCGAGTGTCACGGAGTGTCCAATGGTGAACGCAGTGACAACCTTGCCGATCTGCAGAAGGCAGCGGCGTGTGCTCGCGTGGCCCGCCCATCGGCCGTCGCGGATCAGCAGCGGTGCGGGAAGCAGCAGGGCCAGCAGAAACAGAAGGTGGTCCGTGCCGCCGGCGATGTGGCGCATGCCCAGGCCGAATACGTTTGTGAAGCCGCGCCCCCAGTTGCCTGCCCTCCGGTCGATGCGCAACGATCGGTCGCTACGGCGGAGCACCGCCACTAACTGCGGATCGTTGGCAAACGTGGCCGCCCGCCAGTCGGTTCGGACAGAGACGAGGAAAACCTGGTCCGGCAGGCGATCGAGAAGAACATCGCAATGCAAGTCGAACAGGTTTGCATCTGCGCCGGCGGGCGGTGTGAGGCGGACGTGCGCCACTATGTACGGCGCTCCTTCGATACTGGACCAATGCGGAGAGTCGATGAGGCCGATTCGAAATTTCGCGCCGCTGGGAGCGGAAGCGGAGAAATCCTTAAGAATGTAATCCGCGATTTGCGCCGGCTCGCGTTCGATGTTCGGCGCACCCAGAGCGGCTTGGAGGCGCTCCACTGGCAGTTGCAGTTCAGCGTCCGCCGTTTCGCCATGAAAATCGAGCAGGATGGCCGCCTGATACATGGAATGGGCCCAGGCGGGAGACGAAAATCCGCCGGCGCACAGCAGGAGCACAGCCGAAAGCGGGAGCCTGAACATGGCGTTCACACTCCTTATAACGAGCGTGCGAAGAGAGGGGTGACGTTAAGGAGTGTTATGGCGGCTGAGCTAGGACTCGAAACAATAACCCTCTCCGCGTACCGTAATAATGTGTCGCGGCGCCTGGGGATTCGCTTCCAGTTTTTGCCGCAGCCAGGCGATGTGCACGTCAACGGTGCGGGGGCCGATGAATGGCTGGTCATGCCACACGCGCGATAGCAGGCGTTCTCGCGAAAGCACCTGGCCGCGAGAATCGATCAACTGCCTGAGGAGCTGGAGCTCTTTCGCTGCGAGGTTCACCGGCGCGCCAGCGCGCGTCACCTCGCGGCGCTCAAAGTCTACGGTCACTTCGCCGAAGTGGAATTGCAGAACGGGAGTCAGGGGCGCTTTCCCCAGCCTCCGAAGCAAGGCGGCTATGCGCGCCAGCAGTTCCTTTGAGTCGAAAGGCTTGATCAGGTAATCGTCCGCTCCAGTGCGCAGGCCCTCAACCCTGTCGTCCACCCGCGCCCGTGCGGTCAGCATGAGGATGCCTCCGTCAAACCCGCGCTCGCGAACGGCGCGGCATAATTCGAAGCCGGTGAGTCCTGGAAGCATCACATCGAGAATCATGACGTCGAAGGGCTGCTCGGCGGCGATGCGCAATGCCTCGCCGCCGTCGCCTGAAACCACGACATCATGGCCATGGCCTCGCAGAAGATCGGCGACGATCAACTGCACATCCGGGGCATCCTCCACCAAAAAGATGCGCGAAGTCATACGGCGTCCGGGCCTACCGGCAAGCGCACGATGAATTGCGCGCCGCCCCCGGGAGCGTTGTGGACCTCTATGGTGCCCTTATACCGCTCGATCGTGTTCTTGGCCAAGCTAAGGCCGAGGCCGGTGCCGGAGACTTGGCGGGCGCGCGTTCCTTCGCCGCGATAGAACGGATCGAAGATGCGCCTGTGCTCGGCTTCGGGAACGCCCGGGCCGTGATCGCAAACGCGGACTTCCACTCCTGCGTCGAACGGCACAGCCGAAACCCCGATCCATTTACCGCCCGCAGCGTGGCGCACCGCATTCCCGATCAGGTTTCTAAAAACCAGTTCTACCGCAACGGTGTCTCCGGCTACGGGAGGCAGGCCGGGGGCGACGGTCACTTCGAGATGACAGCCAGCCTGTTCAATTTCCGGCGCCATCGCCGAGGCGGCATGCTGGAGCGCATCGCCAACCGCAATCAGCCGCGCCCGCCCCGATTGGGCGGAATGCAGTGAGGCGGAATACGCCAGAACATTTTCTATCATCGACGTCAGTTCTTCGGCATTCCGAAGAATCAGCCGCGCATAACGTTTGATCGCTGTGGGTTCCTCCACAAGGCCTTCCGCGACGTTGTAGGCGGCTCCGCGAATCGCGGTGAGGGGAGTGCGCAGATCGTGGGATACGCCCGCCGCGAAGCGGAACTGCATGTCGGATAAACGCCGGGAGCGAGCCGTATACTGAACCAGGGCCCAAGCCGTGCCTCCCAGCAGGCCAACCAAAAGTAGTGAGGCAAACAAATTTCTGGTTCGGGCGCGGGAGACTGCCGCGTCGAGCGAACCTTCGCGATGCCTGACGGCGATCGTCCAACGGGACGCGCGCCCTTGCCCAGGGAATTGTCCAGGGCCTCGGCCGGACGGAACGCCCATGTCGGCGGAGAAAATCCCTGCGCTGGCATCGGCGCCCGAAGCCACGCTGGAGCTATCGCCGCGCGTCGAAAAGATCACCCGCCCGCTCGGGCCCGCCTGGCTTATCGATACCTCATAGACAGCGTCGCCACTGGCGTTCAGGTATTCGGTCACCAGCCGAGGCATCACGCTGGTCCGGATGTAGTCCTGGTTGAGTTCGAAGATCATCCATTCGAGCTCCGAACTTGGGACGCCCCCGGCGTCCGGCTGGGCGAATACCGGCACTTCGATGAGGTTCGAATCGGGCGGGGCGCTCGGCGGCCGTCCCGAGCCGGCGATGCGGCCTGTCATCGCGATGCGAAAAAGGTCCCAACTTGGCGGCCACTCCATGAGAGCGATTCGGCCCTCGGCGTCGATGCCGTACAGTCTCAGTTGATCTCGCTCTGGCGTCGCGATCCCGATTCGGGTAAACAGGGATGGGTCATGCGAGGAGGCCCACTGTGTGTACCGAACTCGGTGAGCCTCGGCCGTACCGAGTTCGCGAAGTTCGTTCCCCTCCGGCAAGAGCGCCCGGCAGCTTTCGCGGATGTCGTTGTCGAAGACTTGCGCCAGACGGCGAAGTTGCTCATTGAGACCGGCGCGCAAAAGCGCGGGCTCGGCCCGGCTCAGCTCGCCAGTCCAGCGGTATTGGAGAAAGGAGAGGACGGCGCAAACCATAGCGATGAACGCCAGCAGCGCCCATTCAATGCGGATTTGCCCGATTCTCTTCACCAGGACTCAATATCCCGATCATAGCCTGATGAACCGTTATCGAAATCCTGGCCGTCTCCGTCGATAACACTTCTTAACATGGGCAATGCCGGAGTGGAATCATTTCATGTGCTTGAGAGGCTGTTCATTTTCCAGGCAGATCTCGTCGATTCACTCCGTGTCGGCAATGAGGCGTTCCTTGATCAGGACGTCCATGGCTTCGTAGCGCCGCATCTGTTCCCGCCCTTTGGCCGCTTCGGTGAGTACACTCCCATTCCAGTCGATCCAGGTATGGTCTCTGATTCCGATTGTGTTCGACCGCCAGGGTGTCGCCAGACCATTTTGCGGACGAATATCCCTGCCACGAAGGGTTCGGCTCCTGGGGCAACGGTCTTGCATCCGTGAACACTTGGCGGTATCCGGCGTTCATTTCATTGAGCACTCCCAGAGGATTTGGCGTGTGGACAAACTTCCGCAAATGCGGCATCCCATAGGCGCGAAGAAAGTTATCCGGCAAACATCGGATGTGGGGATCGTCTTTTGCGAGGTTGACGGTGCGCTCCTTGACGATTGGCACTAGCCAAGATTGGATTGATAAGGCAGCCCTCCCAGAAGCTCGACACCGTCACGAGGATTCGGCGGGACTCCCGGCCGGCGCGGATCGACTTCGTCACTGGTCCAGATTCCGGAAAGGTCGCGCCTGCCGTCCGCCGTCCGAGGCGAGGCGGCCGACATGTCCACCTTGCCGTCGGCCTTTCGTGGCGCGGCTGCGGCGGGAAGGGGCCGCAAATGGAAAACCAAGAGAGAGCAGCAAGGGCGTGCCGGAGAAAATCGTTCCACGCGCTGAACTGGTGTGGCATCCTTCGTTATTGCATCGGTCAGGCGCGGGATCCTCACCAGATCCAGCGTTCCTGGAGCACGCCCGCGAGGCCGATTCAAATCATTGGCGGCCGGAATAAGTTCGAGAGCTCCAGCCGCCGCGACACCTTTTCAAAATATTTCCCGCCCGGAAGTCTTAAAGATTATCCGTGCCGAATCACCAGCACATCCCCGTCCTTGACGATGTACTCTTTCCCCTCCAGCTTCAGCAATCCCTTATCGCGCACCCCCGGATAGCCCCCGTGATCGATCAAGACTTTCCAATTCACAGTCTCGGCGCGAATAAACTTTTTCTCGAAGTCGCTGTGAATCGCACCCGCGGCTTTCACCGCCGTGCTGTTCATCGGAATGGTCCAGGCGCGCACCTCGGTTTCGCCCGCGGTCAGAAAGCTCATCAGCCCCAGCAGCGAATACGTCGCCGAAATCAACCGTTCCAGCCCCAAATCAGTTAGCCCATAACTCGCCATGTATTCTTTGGCGTCTTCCGCCGGAAGATCGGCCAGTTCGGCTTCGATCTTTCCGCAGATCGCGGTCACGGCGGTGCCCTTGCGGCCGGCCAACGGCCCAGTGCGATACTGCTCTTCGATCTCGCGCATTCGCCCGGCATCGGCTTCGCCCAGATTCAGCACGCACAGCATCGGCTTCAGCGAAAGAAACTGGAAGCCGCGGATGCGCTTCTCGTCCTCATCGCTGAAATCCAACCCTCTGAGAGCACGGTCCGCCTCAAGCTCCGCCTTCAGCCGTTCCAGCAGCGCGAATTCCTTGTCCAATTCCGGACTTTTGGCCTTCTTACGATCCTTCTCTACGCGCTCCATGCGCTTCTCCACCACCACCAGATCGCTGAGAATCAGCTCTGTCTCCACGTCCTCGAAGTCGCGCAAAGGATCGACTGAGCCTTTCTCATGCGGAACCGTGTCGCTTTCAAATACGCGCAGCACGTGCGCCAGAGCGTCCACCACACGCAGGCTTGCCAGACAACTGGGGTCGCGCAAAGCCTCTTTAGAAATGGATGGGAAGTCCAGATATTCAACGGTCGCGTGCGTGATCTTCGGCGGATCGAAGAGCTTCGCCAGCGCATCGAGGCGCGCGTCCGGCACCTTCGCCACGCCCACGCGCGCTTCCAGCGATCCTACTCGTCCGGCTTCATGCACGCCGGTCAGGATCGTAAACAGACTCGTCTTGCCCACCATGGGAAGGCCAACAATAGCAGTTTTCATTTTTTGGGTTTATTTAAGGGACTACAGCGGCACGTCCACCATAGTTAGGATTTCAGTCAGCACCCGCTCCGCAGCCTCCACCGGCCGCTGCGCCAGGATCAATCGCGAATTCACCGCCACGCGGTGTGCAAACACCGGGAGCACCAGCCGCTTGACGTCGTCGGGAGTCGCATAATCCCGGCCTTCCACCGCCGCCAGCGCCTGCGTCGCGCGGTAGAGCATTTGCGCTCCGCGCGGACTAACGCCCATCGCCAGCGATTCATGCGCCCGCGTCCGCTCCACAATCGCCAGCATGTAGTCGACGATGCTGTCGTCCACGGTCACCCTGGCAACGGTATCCTGAAGTCCCGCCAGATCCGCGCCAGCAATCACCGGAAGCGGCGCGTCGGCAGACTGAGCCGATTGCGCTGACTTTTGCCGCAGGATCTCGCGTTCCGAAGCCATATCCGGGTAGCCGATGCGGATGCGCATCAGGAACCGGTCCAATTGCGACTCCGGCAAGGGATAGGCGCCGTGATGCTCCACCGGATTCTGCGTGGCGATCACCATGAACGGCTGCGCCAATGGATAGGAGCGGCCGTCGACGGTCACCTGCAGCTCATTCATCGCCTCCAGCAGCGCCGATTGCGTCTTCGGAGTGGCTCGATTGATCTCATCCGCCAATAGAAAATTGGTGAATACCGGACCCTGCTTGAACTCGAATTCCTGAGTATGGGCGTTGTAGATCGTCACGCCGACAACGTCGCTGGGAAGCATGTCGGAGGTGAACTGGATGCGGTGGAAATTCGCGTCGACGATGCGCGCCAAAGCCTGCGCGAGGGTGGTCTTGCCGACGCCGGGAACGTCTTCAATCAGCAGATGTCCGCGCGCGAGCAGGCACGCCAGCGACAGCCGGATGACATCCGCTTTCCCGCGAATCACGTTGCCAAGCGCCGCTTCGATTTCCGCAAGCCGCGTCAGCAGGACAGAGCTTTCCACGGCGTTCCGGTGGACCATCAATTGTCATGATATCGAAAAGCTCCAGACTGAAGAGCTTTCGCTATTGCAAACTCATATTGACGACATCGAAGTGGAACCGCTCCGGCGGCAGCGAGCTTACCGGGAGCCGGCTCATCCCCGCCCAGGCCTGATACGCCGAATTGGCCACCGGCGAATTCAAATAGAACAGGAACTGGTCGGAAAAACATTTGAGCGGAGGAGGATGGCGGAACGTCAGACGCATGCCCACCGCCTTTTCCAGCGCGACACCGCCGGTCTTCACGGCCTTGTCTTCCAGAAGCAGCACGAAGCTCGACCGGCCCGCGTGCGGCCATAAATCGGAACTGAGCAGATTGCGCAGTTCCATCCGTCCGCCGAACGTAGTCTCGCACTGGCGAATCCATTCGAGGATGCTGTCACCCCACTGCCAGTGCTGCACCAGCTTCATGTACTGCTCCACCAGGTTCAGCGCCAAGTCCATCCTGCGCCGTTCCATCTCCTGTGGCGGCCTGGGCCGCCCGGTGTCACCGGGTGAGTCAACAGATACGACGGGGATCATGTCTTCCTGATCCACAAGTTCGTTGGCCATGCCCATCACTTTGTCCAGACGGTGAACGTCCGGACTCATGCGAACCAGCAACGGCGGCAACTCATGGGTCTTGTTCCCGGGCACCTCAACGAATTTTCGGTCCCCCAGAATCTCCATATGCTCCTCTGTACTATTATCGACGCTTCTGTCAAATACTTGAATCGTCAATATAACAGATGTTCTTGGTGGCACACTAGTTACATGCCTCGCTATTCAATCGGAGTGGACATGGGCGGAACCAACCTGCGCGCCGCCGCAGTGGCCGAAGACGGAACCATGCTCGGCAAGGCCGCCGGCAGTACTCCCTTGCAAGCCGGCCCAGACGCGGCCGTCGCCGACATGGTCCGGCTGATTCAAGGAGTGCAGGAGCGTCTTGGGAAAGACGGCCCCGGGAAATCCGACTTGGCCGGAGTCGGCATCGGCGTCCCCGGCTTCATTCGCATGGACACGGGCGTTATCGCAGGCTGGGCGCAGCAGCCCGCCTTCGCCGGCTACCCGATTCGCGATCAAATCGAGCAGCGGCTGGGCGCGAAAGTGATTCTCGAAAACGACGCCAACTCGGCCGCGCTGGGCGAAAAGTGGATCGGAGCCGGCACCGATGTGAACGATCTGGTACTCCTAACCCTGGGCACCGGCATCGGCGGAGGCATCATCAGCGGCGGCCGGATCCTGCACGGTGCCCAAGGCATGGCCGCCGAGCTCGGCCACATGACCGTCTCACCGAACGGCTATCCCTGCGGCTGCGGCAACCGCGGCTGCCTGGAAAAGCACGCCTCGGCGACCGCCATCGCGGCCATGGGCCGGCTGATGAACCTCGGCGCCAGCCTCACCGCCGAGGATGTTTACAACTTAGCGGTCGCCGGCAACGAGCGAGCGCTGGCCGTTTTTCGATCCATGGGCGAGTCGCTGGGCATCGCCATTGCGAGCCTGGTAAACATCTTCAACTTCCCGCTCTACCTGCTGAGCGGAGGTCCGATCCCCGCATGGCAATTCTTCGCCCCATCGATGCTGGCCGAGGTCGAGCGCCGCAGCTTCACCTACCGCTCCGCCCCCACCCGCATCGAGCCCGCGAAGCTCGGCAACGAGGCGGGGTTGTATGGGGCCGCGTATCTGCCCTTTCAAGACGAAGGGCGCAGCGCGTGATTCACCGAGAACGGGGCGTAGATTTCTTCGTCCCCGATTGCTTCAACCCGATTCAATGAAGCGATCATTCCATCCGCTGTGTTGAATGGTCCAGCCGTCTGACGCTGCTTCACTTCGACCAGCGCTTCTGTCAGCCGGGCATCGATCAATCGGCGCTGGTCTGGCGTGTACTCATCGTGCGCGTTTGGGGAGGATCGTAATCGCTTCACGGTAGCAGGTGTGCGGCCGCGGCGAAGGCCGCGCTCGCCCGCCAGCCCCGTCAGAGTTCGAGCGTCATTCCGAAGCCCGTTTGGTTCGCCGAGTGGGCTTGCGCCGTTCGAGCCTCCACTCCGCAGACGATGGGACCGGAAGGTGCTTCCTCAGGGTCCGCGGGTCATCGGTTTCGATCCACTCCTCTGGAGTGACCGTCCGAAGGGCCGCGTCGCCTGGACTTTGTACCAGGAGCAGAAGCCGGCGACCTGCGGATGGCTTCGGACGCCCGTAAACAAGTTCAAATAGCTTGGGCAGAAACGTGGGATCTCGATCGCGCAGTCCATCCCAGAGCTGGCTCTGGTACTGCGCGACGCACTGGAGAAGCCAACTGGCAGCTTTGGCTCGGTCGGAGAGCACCTCGCTCCGGTGCGGAATCGGGTCGATGGACTCTCCGAATGTCTGCCGGCACCACTCCCACGCGGGGAGGGCCGCCATCCTCACAAGCGCATGCGCGCCGTTCCACACGACAGCACCGTCAAAGTGTACACCGTACACCTCAAACCGAACACCACACAATTCCAGCCACTCCTTCGGAAACCTAGAGTCCGGTCGCGACGCGGGTGGGCGAGGACGGCTGAGCCAAAGCGGCACCGCCCGAGGCGAGTCTCCTTCGTAGTAGACGACTTTGTCAGGAGCCACGCTACGCGATGTCCATTCGACGATAGAACGAGGACCCAAGCCCTGTGCGGTCCGGACGATGTGAACGGCCTCTGCCTCAAGCACGAGTTCGTCGATACGTGTAAATTCCCAAACGTCCTCGCGCACGGCGGGGAACGCGACGCTGCCCCAAGAAAGCTCGGCTGTCGCCGACTCCCGGCCTCTTCCCCTGAGCCATCGGCAGTCCCTCGCGTGCGTTCCAGCAGCGCCAGAAAGTCGCTCGTTGAGCCACGCGTACTCTGAGTCCAGGAATTTTTCCAGAAACCGGGCGAGTATCGCATCCACCTTTTCCGCGACCTCCCGGTACCGGGCCTGGCTGGCCTCATATGGCACCCATGAGTTCCGGTGAACCATGACTGTGCCGGCAATCTCCGAGAGCCAACTGATCCAAACCTGGCAACTGGCCTCAAAACCTTCTTCGCTGTCGAAGCGCTCTCGCCGCTTAACCGTCATCCCCTTCCACGCCTCACTCAGGCTCCCTGTAGGGGTGTAAAGTATGCCGTGGAGGATGGGCTTGATGCTCAATCGGGTCTCGTCCAGCCTTTGGGAACGGAGAAACGCTAGCGAGGCGCCTCCTTCAAGATCGAAATATGGTAACCGGATGAAATACTGCGCGGTGCCGTCGGCGAGCGTCCCCTGTTCCCCTTCCGGCGGAAACCACCGAATGCGAGATTTGAACTCCTGCTCCACCTCGCTCATTTCTCGATCACGAGTGAGATGCCGCTCTCGCTCGGAGATGGAAAGGACTTCCAACTGTGGACCCTCTACCCTCCCCCTGTTCCATGCCTCAATGAGCTCCTTGGCCGCAACCCCGGCACCATCACCCGGGCACCAGCCAGGCTTAAACTCCAGGGGATCACAACCCGGAAGGGGCGAGCTGAGATGAAGCTCGCAGGGGCAATGAACCAGCATGCCGACCAAGTAGGAGCGCAACTTTTCGTACCACCCCGTCAAATCAGATGCAATCTCGGGTCTCAGCCGCAGACGAACAACGGAACCAGGATGGCTGGCCAGAACCTTTTTCAACTCCCCAAAGCTTCCAATGCCCTCCGTTTCAAAATGCCAGGCGGTGGGCTCCGCGTCGCCCCCTTCCTGCGCGCGCAGGGTGTCGATCTCCACTCTCGTGGCCACCATGAAGTAGCTTAGAAGGCCGATTCCAAACTGACCCGAGCGCCCCAGTTGAAATCCCGCCTCCTTGCATCGCCGCTCCAGGACCTGCACGTCGTGGCGCGGACCCGACCCGCTCACAAGAACCCGATCGCGAATGATGGATTTCGTCATTCCAATTCCGGTGTCGGTGCATATAAGGAGTGCATCGGCTCCGATAGTCTCAACGCGGAGCGAGACGCGATGCTGACTCGCCAGTTGACCTTCTAAGGTAGCGCTCGCGGCGTTGGGCTGGGCCAGCCTCTGATGGGCGATTCGTTCGCTGACCGCATCGAACGAGTTTTGCACCAGCTCGCGAACCGCATGAAGAGGATTCTCATAAAGAGCGATTCCAGAGAGCAGCGACAAAAGCTTCTTCGTATCCGGCCGGAACGCGCCGTCGATGTATTCGTAAGCGCCGGCGCGCGGAGCAATGTCTCGGTGGACGACTGCGTGCAGCGTCCATTGATAAGTGTGCCTGGAAGAGCTGTGCAATCCAGGCACCGCATCGAGCGGAAACTCTTCGGCTATCGCCCTGCATAGAGCCAGTTCGGCGTCAATGGCGTCCACCGTATCGAGGATCGCTTTGTGGATTGTCGCCGAAGAAGGCCTGGCTGAAATTGTCAGCGTTCCAGCATTCATCACCAGCGAGATTTCTTTGTCCTTCCACCAATAAACCTGGCTCTCTGGCGCTATGTCACGATGACGGAGGATCACGTCGGGAGTTCGCTCCGGATCGAACTCGAGGATGTCGGCGACCCTAAGAACAAGCGCGAGGTAACGCAGGTTCACTACGGCTGGCGGCTCGCCGACGAAGCGCGCCCGGAACGCGTCTTCTTTCAACTTGTCGCGATCGAAGTGATGACTTTGGCACAGAAGTGTCAGGTCATGAATCCATCCGTTGTAGGTCCCGAGTTTTTCCGTCGAGAGGTGTTTCTGAATCCATTCCGCACTCCAATCGTTGTGGCGATGACGGCAATAGTATGTAGTAAGTTCCGCGGCAAGCTTCAACCGGTCGAGCATGGGAATGCTGTCCGGCAAAGGCGGCACGATCCGGCGGCCCTGATCGTCAAGCCACGATTGAAGCGCCTCGATCTCGGGGCCGGAAAGGAGCGTCTTTTCCCCGGTAAGGAGGAATTTGAAGTGGGCATCGACCTTCTTGAATTCCGGGGTCATCCCGATATCATGCAGGTAGGCTGACAGCAGCAGGAGCGTCAGATCGAAGGATGAGAGCGCGTCGATTCCTGTCTTGACGATTTCGTGCATGCGCTCCGCGACTCGGAAGGAGTGCCCAGCGTCGTGAAGCGTAAAGTCTTTTGGCGGCGTCCCTCCAGATGCCAGGACCGTCTGAATGTCCTTCATGATGCGGCGGAGCGTTGTACAACATTCCTCAGAATGGGCGTCCTTCCGTAACTCCAGCGCCTTCCATAGAGCACATTCTTCCCAATTATGTTGTTTTTCCACGATTTATTCGCTCGCTTAAGCAGTATATTCTAGCTCGAATCGCTCGCGAGGCGTTTCGTAGAAGGGGGCAAAGGCAGTTGCGGCCTCTCGCCCCCAATGAGGTTCGTCTCACCCGCTATAATGAAGCTGGTGACTCTCGTGACCTTCCGCCGCTTTCTGCGCCTGACAAACCATCTTCAAATGCTGCCTATTCTTGAAGGCGGCGAGGAAACCCTTATCGGCGGGCAGGCCGTGATGGAGGGCGTCATGATGCTGGCGCCGCATAGTTGCTGCATCGCCGTGCGCAATCCTCAGGGCGAAATCGTTACCCATGAGCATCCGGTCACGAAGATCGCCGACCGCTATCCCATCTTCAAATACCCCATCTTCCGAGGCCTGGGCCGCATCGGCCAGACCATGGCTCTGGGCGCCAAGGCCACCAAGTTTTCGTTCAACACCGCGCTCGCTCCCGAACTTGCCTCGGGCGAATCGAAAGACGGCGAAAAATCGGGCGAGATCACATCCAACATGCTGACGCTCGGCTTCGTCTTCGCCTTCCTCTTCTTTATCCTGCTCTATAAAGTGGTCCCGTTGTATCTGGCTACGCGGCTCGGCCACGCGGTCCCGGCGCTCTCCAGCCGCTTCGCGGTCAACATGGCCGACGGCCTGATCCGCATCGGCATTCTTCTGGTCTATCTGTTCGCGCTTTCGCGCCCCAAGGACATGCGCCGCATCTTCCAATATCACGGCGCGGAGCACAAAGTGGTCTTCAATTACGAATCCGGCAATCCGCTGAGCGTCGAAAACGCCCAGAAATTCACGACGTTTCACCCCCGCTGCGGCACCTGTTTTTTGCTGGTGATGCTGGTGATCGCGATGTTGGTGAACGCTCTGTTGCCGGTCGACGGCTTCATGGCCAAGCTGGTGCTGCGCATCGCGCTTCTTCCGCTGGTCATCGGCCTGAGCTATGAACTAATCCGTTTCGCTGCCAAGCGCCAGGGCTCGCTGATGGGCATGCTGACGCGCCCGGGCCTGTGGCTCCAACGCATCACCACCAAGGAACCTGACGACACGCAGGCCGCCGTCGCCATCCACGCCTTGAACGGCGCGATGGAACTGGAAGCCAAGCAGGGCGGGCATTTAGTAGTTGCCTAACTCTCCCCGATAACCATGCAGTATCGTCCCAAACTCGATGAGATGGAGCGCCGCTATGAAGAGCTGACGGCGCAGATGGCGGACGCGTCCGTCATCAACGATTCCACGCAGTACCGCAAGGTAACCAAGGCTCGCAGTGAGCTCGAAGACACTGTCATCAAGTACCGCGAGTGGAAGACGGTCAACGAAAATCTGGAACAGGCTCGAGCCATGCGGAACGACGCCGAGCTGGCCGAGATGGCCGAAGACGAGATCCTCCATCTGGAGCCGCAACTGGCCCAGATTGAGCAGCAGTTGAAGATCGCGCTTCTGCCCAAGGATCCGAACGATGACAAGAACATCGTGCTCGAAATCCGGGCCGGAACCGGCGGCGACGAAGCCACTCTCTTCGCGGCCGAGGTCTTCCGCATGTACTCGCGCTTTGCTGAGACTCGCGGATGGAAGGTGGAAGTCACCTCCGCCAGCGATTCCTCGGTGGGCGGTTTGAAGGAAGTCATCGCACTGATCAGCGGCGACAAAGTTTACAGCCAGCTCAAGTATGAAAGCGGAACGCATCGCGTGCAGCGCGTGCCCGCAACGGAGCAACAGGGCCGCACCCACACCTCCGCCATCACCGTAGCAGTGCTCCCCGAAGCTGACGACGTGGAGATCAAGCTCGAAGCCAAGGATGTCCGCATCGACACGTTCTGCTCTTCCGGCCCCGGCGGCCAGAGCGTCAATACGACCTATTCCGCGGTGCGGCTGACTCACCTGCCCACCGGCACGGTGGTCTCCTGCCAGGACGAAAAATCGCAGATCAAGAATCGCGCCAAGGCGGAGCGGGTGCTGCGGTCGCGGCTGTATGAGATCGAGCTCCAAAAACAGCAGGACAAGATCGGCGCGGAGCGGCGCAGCATGGTCGGCACGGGCGACCGCAGCGAAAAAATCCGCACGTATAACTTCCCGCAGAATCGCCTCACCGACCATCGCATCGGCCTGACGCTGCACCAGCTCAACCTGGTAATGGAAGGCAAGCTGGATGCGATCATCGACGCGCTTACCGTGTACTACCAGAACGAAGGCCTCAAAGAGCCCCAGCCCGTTTGAATTTACAAACTGCCCTGCTGCAAGGCCAGCGCCTTTTAGATGACGCCCGCATTTCCGCCCCGCGCCTGACTGCCGAGGTTCTTCTCGCCCACGCCATCGGCTGTGAACGGTCCTGGCTCTATGCGCATTCCGATGAAGAACTTCGCGAGGTGTGGTGGATTCACTACGGCCGCTATCTGCATGAGCGCATCAAGGGCAAGCCTACGCAATACATCACCGGGCGCCAGGAGTTTTACGGCCGCGAGTTTCACGTTACGCCAGCGGTTTTGATCCCGCGCCCTGAAACCGAGCATTCCATCGAAGCCGCACTGCCACTTGGGGCGGCTCGGATTCTCGACATCGGCACAGGCTCCGGAGCGATCGGGATCACACTTTCGCTCGAAACGCAGGCGCGCGTGGTCTGCGCCGATATTTCCGAAGCCGCCGTGCGAGTCGCCTCCAAGAACGCCCGTCGCCTGGGCTCTACCGCGCAGTTCGCGGTCTGCGATCTCGGCTCGGCATTCGCCGACGCCGCGTTCGATCTCGTCATGTGCAACCCTCCCTATGTTCCAGCCGCCGAGGAGGAAAACGTCCAGAGCGAGGTTCGCGATTACGAGCCGCATATCGCCGTCTTTGGCGGCAGCGATGGCCTGGATGTTTATCGCCGCCTGGTTCCCGAAGCCGCTCGCCTGCTAAAACCCGGCGGCCATCTGATCCTTGAAATCGGCTGGTTGGCCGCGGCCCAAGTCAGCGCTATGCTGGGCGGGTGGACCAACGTGGAGATCAAACCGGACTTGGCCGGAATTCCACGGGTGATAACTGCATCGCATCCATAACGCGGGACATCCTGTTCGAGCGAGCCGACAAAGCGTGGGAGGCGGGGAATCTCAGGTCGGCGTTCGAGCTGTTCCTTCGCGCCGCCAAGGCCGGAGACATCGGCTGCCAGGTCAACCTCGGAACGTTCTACAGCGATGGGATCGGTGTAAAACCGAACCGCGCGAAGGGACTGTTCTGGTACAAGCGGGCCTATCGAAGGGGCTACGCTCCCGCAGCGCAGAACATCGGAATCGTTTATCGCGACGAGAGCGACCTAAACCGAGCGTTGGGTTGGTTCGAGCGTGCCATCCGCCTCGGGGACATCGATGCCAATCTGGACACCGCTAAGGTTCACCTCAAGCGGGGCGAGGGCGAGAAGGCGATCCGCCATCTGAAGCTTGTCGCTAAGGCGAAGCGGTATTCCGAGGTTACAGCGTTTTCGTGGGAAGCACCCCGGCGAATCCTGAAGCGTCTGGAGCGCCCCCGGCGATGAATCGCACCTATTTCCACCTCGACATGGACGCGTTCTTCGTCTCCGTCGAGGAGCTTTTCGATCCTTCGCTAAAAGGCAAGCCCGTGGTTGTGGGAGGCCGTCCCAACGAGCGCGGAGTGGTCTCCGCCGCTTCCTACGCGGCGCGCAAGTTCGGGGTCCATTCCGCCATGCCCCTGCGAACGGCCTACAAAATGTGCCCGCAGGCAATCTTTGTCGAAGGCCATCGCGAGCGCTACCGCGAATACTCCGGCCGAGTCTTCGAAGTCCTGAAGCAGTTCACTCCCACCGTCGAAATGGCCTCGATCGACGAAGCTTATCTCGACCTCACCGGCACCCAGCGCCTGCACGGGCCTCCTCTCGAAGCCGCGCACAAACTGCACGCCGCCGTTCACCGGGCCACGAATCTCAATTGCTCCATCGGCGTCGCAGCCTCCCGCATGGTCGCCAAAGTGGCCTCGGATCAAGCCAAGCCGAACGGCGTGCTGTGGATCATGCCCGGACAGGAGGCGGATTTTCTCGCACCACTCGATGTCCGCAAGATCCCTGGCGTCGGCAAAGTCACGGAGCGCAATCTTCACGCCTGCGGCATCCGCAAGGTGGGCGACCTTGCCAGGCTCGATTCATCATTCTTGAAATCCCGCTTTGGAGAATGGGGCCTCGCGCTGGCCGGCAAGTCGCGAGGCGAAGACGCCGGAGGCTGGTTCGACGAAGAAATCGGCGAAGGCGGCCCGAAATCCATCAGCCATGAGCATACGTTTTCCGTCGACACCGCCGACGCCCCAACGCTCGATGCCATGCTGGTGCGCCTTGCCGAGATGGTCGCGAGGCGTCTTCGCGATCATCGCCTCTTCGCCCGCACCATTCAGATCAAGCTGCGCTATTCCGATTTCTCGACCTTCACGCGCTCCCGCACGCTAGATCGCGCCACGCAAATCGACGCCGATGCCGCCTCAGCCGCCCGCGATCTGTTTCACAAGGCATGGAACGGGAAAGCCATTCGCCTTCTGGGAGTCTACGCGCAATCACTCGACGAAAATGAAGGCCAAGCCAGCCTGCTCGAAGAAGACAAGACCCAAGCCTGGCGCAAGACGCTTGAAGCGGTCGACAAAATGCGCGGCAAGTATGGCGATGAGATTGTGTCTCTGGCGTCAGGAATGAAAGCGGCGTTCCGCCCCCGTGTGCATGAGAATCCAGAAAACCTTCCCGGCAAGGACCCACACCAGAAGTCAGATCCTTCTAAGTAACAGCCCGCAAAACGGAGCCTGGGTCGCGGCCACGAACCGAGTTATTCCCTTCGGAATTGAGGGCCGCTACCGGGCCTTTGCGGGCTAATGCGTCACTGCGTAAATAATCGCGTTCACGCCCAGCCGGATTCCCAGCGCTGAAAATTTCTCCGGGTAACGCGGATCGTCGGCGTACTCCCAGGAATCTCCCACGTCTGAATTAAACCATCCGATAATCCCGGCGCGGCCTTTGTCGTCGTACATGGCCACCCAGCGCCCATGCGTCCCGCCGTTCTTCGACCCTTCCCGCAGGTGCCCTTGGCCGACGATGATGTAACGGTCATCCAGATCGTAGACGGTGTGAAACAGCGGATCGGGATCCGGGATATCTACCAACGGCCGTTCCGGGAACGCGAAGTGGACGCGCTTGTCGAACTCGCCATACTCATCTGGGCCGTGGAAATCGTCGCCAATGAAGAAGCCTCCGCGCTCGACATATTCGCGCAGGATTTTGCCCTGCTTTTCGGTCAAGCCCCACTCGCCCGCCTGCACCGCGTAAAGGAACGGCCAGTTGAAGACGTCGTCGCCATCCTCGAGATCCACCACCTGCTCGACCGATCGGGCATCCACTCGCGTCAATCGCCGCACGGCTTCGAGGAAATGCCGATCCGCGCGCGGATAATCCTGCGTCCAGAGCGACAACCCGAAATGATAATCGCCCGTGAAGCGCCCCGTCTGCTGATAGCCATCCAAGGGTCCGCCTGGGAACATCAGCCGCGCGAAAGCGAAGTCGGTCTTGTCTTTCCAATCGGGGGGCAGAGGAATGTCGCCCATGAAATACTCGGTGCCGGAGAACTCGCGGAACGGCTTCTGAAACGCGTACAACGTTCCGAAGAACAGCAGCAAGCCGCCGGCGAGGAGTATTCCGACCCGCATGGCTTACGCCGATCCCAGCGAGACAGGAGTCTGCTTAACGATCGCCGCCGTCAGCGCGACGAAACGCCAGCCCGAGATTTCGCCCATCACGGCCCTCCCCGTTCAAGAAACGTGTCCCGACGCGCCGATTTTAACACGCTGGGTTGGGGAAATGATTCGTCGGCAAGATCGATTAGAACATGCTCCCATCAAATGCACCGTAGCTGAAGAGCGCTTGGTCCAGCGCGTGAAACTCGTCCGTCGCGAAGCGCGACGCCAGGTCCTTGAAGATTGCGGCCGGCAGCTCACGATCGCCCGACAATCGTTCGATTGCTGTCTTCACTCGCGCGTCAAGAATTCGATAGCGTCCGCCGCTCGGCAACGGAGTTGTCGGGGCCTGGTCGTCGCGGATTTTCTCGCCCTAAGAAGCCCCTCCGGCCCTGTGCCGCTCTAGAGGAATGGTGACGGCATTTCGCACGCAGCCCGGAATGAATGCGGCGAGAGCCGGGGTTCCGAGTCCGAGCCGCGACCACCGGAAGCGGCTTTCCAATTAAGTGTGATGCGCCGCGGCGCGTGCATGGGCGTGTTCGCCGTGTTCGTAAATAGACTTCGGGGCCCGGACAATTCCCGCGCATAGCTTCCTTGGCTTGGTATAGGCTTCCCACCTCCCCAGAGACTCGATGTCACGCTGGAAATAATACTGGTCCGGCACGGTGGAATTGATTGACGACGTAGGTTTGAGCCAGCATTCCGGAAGAACTTCGCGTCAAGGGAAAGGTGGTATTCAGGGGAACGATTTCCCTTCTGATGCCGGCTCAATCGAGAGGCAGCGGGTCTTCGGCTTTCCGGAAAATCAATTTGACCCGATCGGCCGGCACGTAGCTCAGTTCGCGATGAAATTGTTCCGCGGTAATGATTTCGCCGGCGGCATTCTGCGGATTGATCACCGTGACGCGGCCGCCCAAGGCTAGCAACAAATCGCCCATATCGTATTTCCGCAGCACCCCGGGAATCAAAATCTCAGAGATGTTGCGATGCAGCGGCTCATCCAATACCAGACGGTAACTGGTGAGCGTATTCTCAACCACCACTCGCTTGATGCGTGAATCGAGCACAGCCGCGTTCAATGCCACCGCGCCCATGGCGCTGTTTCCGTAAACAGTAATCGAAGCCGGGTCGACGTCGCTGCGTGGAGCCAGCAAGTCCATCGCGCGAATGGTGTCGTCGATGCGCATTCCCATAATGCTTTTGCCCACCAGCAGCGCGCGCAGCCCCAGAAGATTAAAGGTTCCCAGATACGGCGACTTCAGCCCTTCCGCGCCAGGGGGATTCGGCGTCACCCCGATAACCATCACCACGTGGCCGGACTGCGCCAGGGCCGGCGTCATCTGCGTCAGTGTGTCGCTGGGGGTCGAACTCAAAATCAGTACGGCCGGATGGGGCCCCGCAGTGGCCGGAACCGTGATGCTGCCGTGCAATTCGCCATTTTCACCCTGCAGGGTAACGGGTTCGGTGGCGGACGCGCCGAAGCCCTCGATCACGAATTGCACGCCTTTGCTGGGCCGGGCCGTGGCCCCGGTCAATCCGCGGATATCCTCCATAAGCTCCGTCGATACCGGACGCGTCTTGGGAAGAACCTGCGCGGCATGGGCTCGAATGATAGACGGAATTGTTTCGCCGCCAATCGAGGTAGACACCTGGCCGGTGGGAGTACACAGCAGATCCGCGGGGTTCTGAATGCGCAGCGGACTGAACGCCGCATCCCCAGCCGGAGCGTCTTTCAGATAGTGAAGAAAGAATCCCAGAATCGCGGGCGAAATCGGACCCAGATTCCCGTGCCCGCCCGGTCCGGTGATCCATTGGAGTTTGTCCTCCGCGCCGTATAACTTGTAGACGCCCAGCGCTTCGTCGTGCGTCTGCTTCGCGCCCGCGAACGGAAACATATCCTCAGTGGTCGAGATAATCGCGTACGGCTTGGGCGCGAACAGTTCCACATAATCGCCGAAGTCCAATCCCTCTTCGATAAAGTTCGGGATGCTCTGCTCGGCTTCCTGGACTCCGGTGGCGGATGGAAGCAGCTCCTTAAAGGAAGTGATGTAGCAAGCCACGCCAGCCACCTTCACGCGATCGTCCAGAGCCGCCAGATAGGCTGTCGAGGTTCCGCCTCCGGAGCAGCCCAGCGCGCCGATCCGCTCCGCATTCACGTCCTTGCGCGACACCAGGTAATCGATCCCGCGCATGGAATCGTTGACGAAATAGCGCGCGACATCTTCGCCGATCAGCATCGCGGGCACGTTCGCCTCGCCATGCTCGCCTGTGGAGCCGCCGATCGTGGAGGCTTTCTTCGCCGGATCGAAGTATTGCAGCCGCTCGCCCTGACCCAGAGGATCGATGGCCAGCGCCATGATTCCGGAGCGTGCGAAATTTCCGCCAAAGGAATATTGGCTCTGTTTGCCGGTGGCCTCATGCCCGGGCGCGAGGAGCACCGCCGGAAACGGTCCGCTGCCCTCGGCGGGAATGTACAGATTTGCGGTCACCCACAAGCCCGGCAGGCTCTCATAGGCCAGCTTCTCCACGCGAAACCCGTCGCCGGCGAGGGAGCCGAACTCCTTCACCGCCACGGGTCTGCGGCGCTCCGGCAGGCCTCCGATCAGTTCCAGGATCCTGGCGCGAACCTGCGTTTTGCGCTGGTCGAACGCGGCGCGAGTCTGAATTCCGGCGACCTTCTGCGCCCGCTCCGAGAGCTGCTTGTTGGCGATGTCGTCCAGTGTTTCGATCAGCTTCTGGCGAGCGCTGTTGTCGGTTTGAGCCGCGGCCCAAAGCGCGCCAAGGAGCATGAGCATTCCCGCACGTGCCGGCATGAGTTTACCTCTCTGTTGATTGTATTCCCGCCGGGCGGTTTCAGGCGCAGCCTTTCGTGTACATTTTACAGAACACCGGGGTCATCCCTTCCCGAAGTGATTGACGGAATGGGCGCCATCCAATATGGCCGCGCGATTGCACCTTGCCAGCGCGAGGAAGCACCGAATGAATGCGAAACCTACGATCTTCATCCCGGCTGGCGTGGCGCTTTTCTTCGCCGCCAGCTCCTTCGCACAAGATGTCAAAACCGACTACGATCATAAGGCGGATTTCAGCCGATACAAGACATTCTCTTTCGAAAAGGTCCAGACGCCGGACCCGCTCTTTGTCGCTCGCATCAAAGGCGCCATCACCAGAAATCTGACCGCGAAAGGCTGGAGCATGGTCCCCTCCGGAGGCGATGTGTCGATTATGGCGATGCAAATCGACCAGGCTCATCGCAGTCTCAATACCTTCTACGATGGCTTCGGAGGCGGCTGGGGCTGGCGCTGGGGCGGCGGCGGACTCGGCGAGGCAACGACAACGGTGGACACGTATGAGGTCGGCACCCTGGTCGTGGACCTGTTCGACTCGAAGACCAAGCAACTGCTGTGGCGCGGCTCATCGTCTGAAACTCTTTCAGACAAAGCCGACAAGAACACCAAGGCTCTCGATAAGGGAGTGGAGAAGATGTTCGAGCATTTCCCGCCGCCCGAGAAGAAGTAGCGCGGGCCCGCTAACGCAAGGGAGCTATTTTCGCCGCTCAATTATCGGTCGGGGTCTTTTCCAGGTGATCTACCACGACGGTCTCCACCGAAGATTTGCGCGCATCCAGCTTGAGGCCCAGCTTCTCAACGGACGCGGAAACCCCGGCGCCGGAGGGGTCCGAAGCGCCGTCGGTTTGGGGCCGGAACTGTCCGCCCCCGCGGCCGTCCGGGCCGCCCGGCCCCCCGAATCCGCCTCCAAATCCACCCGGTCCGCCTGGTCCGAACGTGAGGCCTGCCGACCTGATCATTCCTCCGATCAATTCTTCCGGAGAGGCGTCGAGAATGACCTGGTAATCGCCCGATAGCCCAGTCATATCCACCACGGGACGGTCCACCATGCCGGTGAGCAGATCGGCGAGGCCGGACATGCTGACCTTGGAGGCTTCCAGGTGAATTCGTCCCTCCTGCGGCGACCCTGAAATCTTTATGGTTCCGTATTGGGGGCTCGCGAACTCCGCACTGCCGCCGCGTCCCGGGCCGTCTCCATTGGGACCTCGGCCGGGGCCACCGCCGTCATTGGGGCCGCGTCCCGGCCCGCCCCCTGGACCGCCCGGAGGCGGAAAGAAGCCGAAGCCTCCGATGGCGGTGGGTCCGGCGGCCGGCGCTTCCGCGGGGGCGCTGGGATCGGGAACGTACGCTTTCATCTTGAGCCCGCCTTTCCCCACCACCAGAGCGTACACCGGGAGTTCCTTATTTTCGCGATGCACCACCATCTTGAACCGGTCCGCCAGCAGGGCTTGCAGCATCGCAGGGATCTGCAACTGGGACCCGCCTTCGGGAAGCTTGGCCAGAATGTCCCAACGCGATTCGCGCATCCAATCCGCGGCAATCACTTGGAACGGTTTGACCTGGAACGCCTCCTGGACCAGAGTGGTCAACGGCATACCTCCGATGTCCACTCGCCCTCCGTCCACGGTCATGCCGATATGGATTTTCCCGGACCGGAACAGCTCTGGCGTTGGCTGCGCAGCCGGCGTAATATTGGCTACCTCGAACTCCGGCCCCGCCGCCCGAGCCTGACCGAAGACCATCCCTAAAGTTAAAGTTATGCCGGCGCTCATCGCGCCCAGCAGCCAGTTGCGCATTCGTTTCCTTCCCTCAATTGAGGCTGACGCCATTGTAGAATCTAAAGCGTAATGCATCTCAAGCGTAGTGCATCTGAAGCGCATCCCACCGAATGTCACTTTCAGTCTTGCGTCCAGATGCACCCGGTGTCGATCGAGTCGACTTTGTAGCCTCGGCGTTGAACCCAAAGGGAATTGGTAGCGAAGGTAGGATCCGGCGCGAGGAATTAATTGGGGGAAGGCTTTGCGAGAGAGTCGATGACCAGGACTTCAATCGACGTTTTCTGCGACTCCAGTTTCAGGCCCATGGCTTTGAGCGACGCGTTCAGGCCGTCGTCGAGTTGCTGGTGAACATTCCCATTCGGCCCCTCCGGCGCGAAGCGCGTCAGCGCGAAATCGTAAATGCCGTCGAGCCCGGTTCGATCCACCACCGGGCGGCCCAGGGAAGGAAAGCTTGAGAGCATCCTGGTCAGATACTCCATGGAAGCCCTCTTGTATTCCATCGCGCTCTCTTTGAGCGCCACTGTCGTTGGCCCCTCATCCTGCGATGCTTTCATGCGCAGCCCGCCCTTGTCCACCGTCAGGATATAAGCGGAGAGTTCTTTGCTCTCTCGATGGCCCGCCAGCTTAAAACGATCCGCCAAGAGCGACTGAAGCATCAGCCTGACTTGCGGTGCGGGAACCGCCTCTGCCGCCTTGGCGGCGATGTCGTACCTTGCGGAGAGATCGTCCAGCGAAACCGTGGGCGCGTGATCCAGCTGATAGGGCTGGATGCCGTAGGCAGTGTATATGTATTCAACCAGCGTCTGGTTTGTATACATGAGGCTGCCCGGCTTAAGAAGCATTCCCATCGCGGCGCCTCGGTCGCTGGGCCGGATGGAAGCCGCGTCGAACTCCGGCCGCTCCGCCCCAGGCTGACCCTCGACCTCGGGCCAGCTCAGCAGCGCAATCGCGAGAAACCCGGCAACCCTTGCCGCGTTCATCGTGCCTACTGCACGATCATGACGTTATCCTGCCAGAACGCGGTCTTCTGTCCCTCCGGATCGAGCACCGAAACCTGGCAGGAGTATTCTCCCGGCTCCAAGCTGGTGAGAGGCACGGTGAACCGCAGAGGCAGCGTCTTCAAGCGCGGCTCCGATGGTGTGGACACCTGAATTGGCGCGGTCTCGTAGACCTTATTTTGTCCTTTGAAAAAGGTGACAAAGGCGACCACGGGACGCACCGTGTCGGCCGTCTGCTCATAGGCTTGAAGGTACACGTACATGTCCCTGGATTTGTTGAACACCCGCGTCACGCTGGGAATCAGTTTCTGGCCGTCCGATACCAGCGGATTCGCGGTTTCGGCTTTGTCCTTGTCCTTGAGCGCGTTGTACAGCGTGGTGGAGGCGTCTCGCAGATCCGCCTTCTGGCTGCTCAACACCACCGAGCTGATAGGAATCCGCTTTTTCTCATTCATCAGGTTGGGAATGATGTAGGTCTGCATAAAGGTTCCGATTCTGCCTGTCTCCGCATCGCGAGCCAGAATCTTGACCGTATACTTCCCAGGAAGAAGCGTGAAGCCGGTGGCGTATTCCACGGGGCGCTTGGCCAGCTCCGCCGCCGTGGAGTCGCTGATTTTGACATCCGCCTTGTCGCGAATGTTCTGGATGGTGCTGCCGAAGTCGTCCTTCACCTCTCCGATAAAGTCGATGACGGTGTGTTCTCCGCCGAACCTCTGCTTTGCCAGCGCCACCTCACGCCCTGGAATCTTGATCATCATGGGCACGAAATACTCGGCGCGATTCAACTCGAAGAAATCCATTTCCACCGCGATGGTCAGGTCCGTAATGGGATCGCCAGCCATCAGAGCGTCTTCCAGTTGGCGCTCCTTATCGGCGGTGGTGAATTTGTTGTAGGTCTTGTTGCCGTAGTAACCCTGCCGGTAATCCAGCTTGCCCACATTGTCGCCGGCCACCGTAATTTTGATTTTGCGGAATTTCCCGTCCAGATTCGTGTTCTTGCTGTAATAGCCCAGGATGTAATAGCTTCCCATGGCTTTCTCGGCGTTCTCCAGACCTTTTTCCAGATCGTTGTTGTCCAGCAGAGCTTTGCCGCCGGTGTCCGACGCCAGCGCCCAGAGCGTATCCTGCGTCTGCGCCAACCGGGTGCTGTACGCCATGGAACTGGCTCCGGTAAGCATCCCGTTGCCGCCAGGGCTGCGTTGGTTCAGGTCACCCATGGGAAGCGTGGCAACCAGGCCGCGCGAGTCGATGGGCCAGATCTGGACGCCTGCCTTCAGACACGCGTTTTCGGTGGCATGCAACTGCGCCTGGTTATCCACGCCGTTGAGCGAAAGGCCGCTGGCGAAATAGTTAAGCGCTTTCTTCTCATTCCGGCCGCCCAGCATTTTGCAGGCGGTCTGAATGGCGGAGAGCTGCCGGTCCGTGGTGAAAATGTTGAACTCGCTATCGTCCTGGCCAAAGGCTGCGCCAGTGTCGGCCGCGCCGGCATCGCTCGAGCTCTCGCCGAAACCTTGACCCTCGCCCACAATGATGGTGGAGATGATGCTCAGCAGCTTCTCCTTACTGTCGGTGAAGTCCGAAAGCACTTCCACGGAGGAGCCCTCATACTGCATGATCGCCATGGTGTCGTCGGCGCCCATGTTGCGGATGAACTTCTCGGCAGCGGAAAGCGCGCGCAATTGGTCGGCCTGCTGCATCGAAGACATGTCGAAGTACAGGCACATCAGCCGCTTGTTGTGAAGCTGGATATCGCCGGGAGGCTCCGGCGCGATCTCCGTGCGCGTCAGCTTGTCCAGCGGCGCCACTTCCAGCGGCTTGTCCGGACGGGTTTGAAGCTGCGGGCCCGGATCGGGTGGCAGGCTCTCATTGTCGAAGAACTGGATCTCCTGAGGCACTCCGTCCTCAGTCAGAGTGAAGTCCTTCTTGGCGAGTCCTTCGATGGGTTTGCCGCTCTTATCCAGAACCGTCACTTCCTCCACCACCAGTTGGGTGCCGGTGGTGAAGGTGGCGACGGCTCCTCCGGGAGCCGCATTCGTACCCGGCGCGTTCGGCGCAAGCGGCTTGGGCGCCGGTGCGGCCGGCTGTTGGCCGCTCGCGGAAATGAAAATCAGCAGCAGCGATACAAAGCAGAGCACGATTTTTACCGAGAAGCGGCTCAGGGCCGGAGCGGCCTTGGCGCTGCCCTGAAACTTTCCAGAGTCCGGACGTGACAGGCTCCGTTGTGCCGCTTTAGGATCGGAAGACTTTCGCATATAGGAGAACCTCGCTTCTCAAAATCTAAACTGGGCCGTGGTTGTCAGTTGGCGCATTTGGTTGGGGCCGGATGGAATCCCCAATTGGGTGCTGGGATAATTCGCGATGTAGCTGCCAAAGACCACGTGGTTCAGCGTGTTGGTTGAATCCACCCGCAGATTCAAGGTCACCCGGTCGTTTACCCGGAAGGTGCGCTGCATGGAAGCACCAAAAGAAAATTTGTCCGGACCCGTGATCGAGTCCCTTCCCGCATCGCCGAACATTCCCGGCGCGGGAGTCGCGAACGCAGCCTGATTCAGAAAAACACCGGCGGGAGCGCCGGCGTACAGGGACGCTCCGGTATAATCCGGCCGCAGAGGCCCGTTGGCCGAGGTGCCGCCCAACTGGCCGAGGGTGTAGTTGGGGTTCTCCGGCGATCCTGTTCCCCAAGTGATCGGGATTACGAAAGTCCATTCCTTGAGGACAGCAGCCTTCCATCCGGTAAGGAAGGTGCCTCCGCCGATTCCCATACCCGAGGTGTACTGCAATTGTCCCGTGATCTGGTGGCGCTGATCGAAGCTGGATAGCCCTCGCTCCGCGCTGAGATCCCGCCAGTTCTGCGCCGCGCCCGACCCCAGGTCGTCGATGGCCTTGGCATAGGTATATTGTCCCAGCGCCGTGAAGCCGTTGTGCAGTCTGCGCCGCAATTGAAAGCTGCCCGCGTTGCGCGTGGAGTTGCCGTTAGAAACCTCATAGGGGAATCCGACCGGGCAACTGGGGCATGGATCCGCGCCGCCCGGCGCCCAGGAGTTGGGATAAAACGTCTGCGTCAGGCGAGTTCCCTTGATGCCGGTATAGTTCGCCTGCATTTGCAACCCGAACGGCAGGTCCTTTTGGAGCGTCAGATTCCAGTTCTGCACGTACCCGATCTTGAAATTAGGATCGATGGCGAAGGAATAGGGATTGCTTGCAGGGTTGCCAACAAATCCGTTGGCCAGCGTCAGCGGGGTCGCCGCGGTGTTGGGGACGTTTAAGCTGGTCGAGAGCGGCGATTGCTGATCCATCTGCGTGGCAATGGCCTGATAGATGGACGTGTTGTAGCGCAGTTGGTAGGCTGCGCGAACCACCAGGGAAGATCCGGAAATGGGCCGCCATGCCAGTCCCAGGGCAGGCTCGAAGGCATGCTTGTCGGGACGCACCAGGGAACTCGGATAATTCTGTCCAGTCAATGAACCGACCGGATTGCTGCCCAACACTGGCGCAACCGCCGTAAATCCCTGGGCGACGTCCAGGTTCACCAGGCGTCCATAGAGCTCCGAGACCGGCGCTTGATATCCGTAATGAACACCGCCGTTCAAGGTGAGCGCGGAGTTGACGCGCCAGTCGTCCTGAATCGAGGCGTCGTAATTCGACGCACGCAGATATTTATCGGCGTTACCGAACGCGAGTGTCGCGTTATCCGGGATGCCCAGCAGGAAATCCGCGAAATCCGAGCCCGAGCCCGGAATCCCCGGGACTGCGGTCGCTGTGCCATTGAAACTGAAACCGCCGCGCGGGTTGCTCTGGCTCAAGTAATTCCACTCCTGCCGGATAAAGTCCGCCCCAAAGCTCAGCGTATGCCGTCCATGGTTCCAGGTGTCATCCACTTTGACGGTCCCCGTCTGCGGCCGGTTGAAGGAGGGCAGCCCGTCGCCGAGTCCGGTGATGGCGCTGGACCCGAAGCCCAGATTGGGAGGGCCCCAATACGTCGGGTCCTGATTGTTGCCCGTGATGCCGGCCAGACCCGAGACATTGGTCTTGTTCTCGAAGAAGGAGTAGCTGTGCAACGCAGCGCGTGTATATTGAACTTGGAAGGTAGAGCTCAGCCGCGGCGTCCACTGACGGCGGAACTGGGGATTGATGTTCATGTTCAGGCCGCTGGTTGTATCCAGAAACGGGAAACCGGACGCGTTCGGATTGTTCGCTCGCGTGCTCTGAAATGCGAAGGTTCCCAGTATCGTGTTCTTGCGGCCGACCTGCTTCTGCAGCCGGGAGTTGATGAAGTCCGCGTGCGAGACCCCCGTCACCGGGACCTGGTAATTGTACCGGGACGAACCGGTGAGATTGGGAAGGGGGAAATAATTCAGCAGCGCCACGGCTTGCGGGCTGATCTGGCTCTGCGGAATCTGGTTGCCAGCGAAAGGCAGCAGCGTGGCAGGATTGAAAATCGGGGCGGTGAAGCTGGAAAGGTCGCCATCGCGCTGGGCTTGCGTCGGCATCAACGATTCCGCGTTGGTGGCATTGCGGGTCCGGTTCAAGGAATAGTTGATGAAGAAAGTGGGCCCGTTCTTCAAAAGGTGCGGGATGCGCAGCGGGCCTTGCACCGAGCCTTGGCCGGTGATGTTGTTGTAGCCCGCCTTGGGTGTGTCCTGGCCAGTGAGTGAGAACGGCTTCGCATTCAACGCGGAGTTGCCGACGTTGAACTGGAGCAAATATGTATACAGCGACCGGGGCCCGCGGCGATTGTTGCCGAACGCAGGGTTCAAGGCAAACGGCGATGCGCCGCCGTTGACCTGGCTTCCGTTCACCAGGAATCCATCGTTGGCCTGCTGGCTCAACTCACTGGGGGCGGGCGCGGGCGGAGGAGCCGCAGCCGCTGCTGCGCCCGGGGCTGCAGGGGTTCCATTCGCGGCCTGGGTCGTCGCCGCTGGTTTCGGTTTGGCGGGAGACGGAGCCGCGGGCTTCGCGGGCGCCGCTGCCGAAACTGCCGGACGCGGCTGGGCCAGCGCCGGCGTCTGAACCGTCGCCTGCATCTCGCTCAAGGACTTCAATTTCAGCTCAAACGTCGTGGGCGCTCCCGTGGCCGTCACCTCGACATCCTGTTTGACCGGCGTGAACCCGGACATCTCCACCTGTATGCTCCAGGTGCCCTCCGGCAGATCGGGGAAGACGTACTGGCCCATCCCATCCGTGATGGTGGTGACCTTCGCATCGCCCTTGGTTGCTGTCACCGTGACGCCGGGAATCGGTAAGCCGCCGAAGACGACTTGGCCGTGCTGCTCATAAGCCAATAACGTCAAGGCGCTCAGCCAAGCTAGAACCAGCAGTCTCAGGTAGCCTCTCATTTTCATACCGTTCGCTCGCCTTTTAATGCCCGCACCGGCTGCGGGCGAATCTTTCGACAGCTCTCTGCTGCCAAAAACACTGTTTCAAGCTTAGACGCCACTTCCTATCATTTCGTTCGGAGGTTTTACGAAATATTTCGTCCCCAGCCGCCGAAACTCGCGGCCGGTGTGCGGAATCTTCCCTGTTTGTGCCTATTCTTCACTCATTTAGCTCCTTTCCTCGGCGGATGGGGGAAGGCTTGCATGTGTCCTGCCTTTTTACTTCTCCAGATCGATGTGATCGACCACCAGAACATCGACGGCGGTGGTTATTGGTTCCAACCTCAGCCCAAGCTGCTGATCGAGGGCAGTGAAGAGGTCCGCTACGGCATCCAGTATAAAATTCGGGCTCACATCGTAGTTACCAGTGAGTCCGGTGTGATTTTGCACGGGGCGATGCACGAGATTGCTGCATGCCGCGGCGATTGTGCCGACAGATATCGGTCCTGAAACAAACGGCGCCCAGCCGCCGAGGCTGATAAATCCTCCGCCTCCCGGCATCACGGCTGGCCCAGGTCTTGCTTTCATCTTCAGCCCGCCCGGCGCGACCACCAGTTCATATTCAGGTTTGTTCTGAGTCTCTCGATGCACTCGCAGGTCGAATCGCTGCGCGAGTAGATTCTGGAGCGGCGTGCCCGGCGGAATCGTCGCGTCGATATCGTACCTGGCGTTTTCTTCCATCGTGCTCAGCCCCAGGATCAAGTAAGGCTGCATCAGTCCATACGCATCAACCAGCAGTTGGTGAACGGAAATATTCTTAGATGCAATCTGCGCTGGCGGCAATGGAACAGGCGGAAGTTGTGAAGGAGGCGCCGGGACCTGAGCCAAAAATACCGGCAACTGCAGCGCCGGCGGAATTGAATCGAGGCGTCCTGCCGCAAATACAACTGTCGGAATCGCGCATGCCAGCGTCGCGCATAGGACTCTTGCGCGAGACAGGCGCGGCGCGTGAACGCGGGCGGCGATCGTGCGGAGGCGGCCGGGCAATGAGCTTCCCGGCATCGCCACTGCCACGACGTTGATTCGGCGTCCGGCTCGCTCCACGGACCGGGCCAGATCGAGAAGATAGCCGGAGTATTCCGCGGCGTCGCACCCTCGCGCCAGCACGGCCGCGTCGCAAGCTTCCTCCGCCAGCGCCGCGAGTCGCCGCTCCAGCCACCACGCCAGCGGATGGAACCAGAAAACGGCGCGATTGAACAATGCCAGCCAATGCATCAAAGGATCGCGGCGGCGGACATGCTCGCGCTCATGCGTTAAGACCGCGTCCAGGAGTGCCCCGCTCCATTCGGTCCAACACTCCGGCAGAATAATTCTTGGCCGCAGCAGGCCCACGGTGACCGGGGTCACGCACGCAGCGCTGGTCAGCTTGTTCGCCAGGATCGTGCCGAGCGCCAGCCGCAGCAGCAACGCCGCCGCTCCCAGCCAGTACAAGCCTTCAAAGAGGGACGTCCACTTCCAGGCTGGAGAATCCGGCTTCGGGATCTCGGACGGGGCCGGTGCGGCGAGACGCAAGGCGGCGGTGTTCGTTGGGAACGCGTGTTCTGGCAATACAGGCAAAGACGCCTTGGGACCCCACGAAATCCACGCCGGCAGCAGCAGCATCGCCAGCATCACCCCGGCCCACGCGGCATGCCGAGCGGCCGCGGTCCTGATTCGCAGCACCCACAGCGCCGAGCCCGTCGCCGCTGCGACCAAGGCCGTTCTGATGCCGAATTCAAAGAGCAGGCGCTCCATCTCATTTGTCTCCCTTCGCTTGCCGCACAACCTCCTCCAGCCGTTCGATTTCGCGTTTACTCAGCACCTTGGCCTCGACCATGCCGCTGACCAGCTCCTCCACCGAGCCTTGGCACAGGCGGTCGATAATCTGCCGCACCGCGCGCGCCGCCAGGCTCCGGGCCGGCTCCGCCGCGCGATAAATGTAGGCCCGCCCGTCCGATACATGATGCAGGTAGCCCTTTATTTCCAGCCTCCGCAGCAGCGTGCGAATGGTGGTCTCCTTGAGATCGCGTTTCTGGGAGACTTGCCTGTGCACGGTCTCGACCGAGCAGGAACCCGCCTTCCAAACCGCGCTCATCACCTCATTTTCGAGCTCCGTAAGCGGAGCTCGCACGCGCGCGCCGGAATCGCCACGTTTTGTCATGGTACAAAGTGTGGCACAAACGCGGCCGCCGGTCAAGGCCGCCCTTGGCCCCACTATTGGCCCACTCGTGGCGATCAGTTTTCGGTAGGCGCTTTGTCGGCCTTGTCCACCACCACAACGTCGAGCTTCGCCTTGCCGGGAGCCAGTCTCAAGCCGAGTTGCTGCTGGATCGCGGCCGCGAGTTGGCTGGCAGTATCGTCAGGATCGCTCTGCGCCGGTCCAGTCCCGGGTCTCAACGCTGCCGTGTACTCAAGTTCGAAGTCATATTTCCCGGTCAGCCCGGTCTTATCCACTACAGGCCGGTCGAGCCGGTCGCCCAAGACCACCGCCAAACCTGAGATCTCCTGCGCCCTGCCCACCATGCGGATGACGGGTCCGGCGGGGCCGATCGTGCCAGTAACGCGAAGCCCGGGACCGTTCGTCTCCGGAAGGCCGTTATCCGTCGCTTCCTTGAACTTGGGTCCGCCCTTGGCCAACACCAGTTCATCCACCGGGAACTCTTTCGATTCGTGATGCACAATCATCCCGAACCGTTCTTTGAGCAGATTCCGCCACATCGCATTGACCTGTTCCTTGGTCGCGCCCTCCGGAACCTTGGCGATGATGTCGTATCGTTCGGTGTCGAGCCAGCCAGGGCCGTTCGCCTGATAAAGTTTCACGTCATACGCAGTCGTCAGCAGCTGTTTCAAAGTGACGCTGTTCCAGGTGATCTGTCCGGGGTCCGGTGTTCCCGGACCACCGTGCGATATGAGAAGCATCCCTGCAAAGGGCGGCGGATTGGCGGCCGGTTTTACCGACGCCACATCAAACGTTAGCGTATCGGCTGTCTGCCCGAAGGCGCCGGCGCATGCGAAGACCACGATACAGGCGTCCAACAGAATTTGTCGCATGAGGATCCTCAGTTGCCGGACGGCCTCTCCACGTGGTCGATGACGATGGTCTCGACGAGACCCTTGGCCGCCTCCAGTTTTAACCCAAGTTGTTCCTGGAGCGCGGTAAACAGCGAAGCGCCACCTGGATCGAGCGGCGCCGTATCGGAAATTTTCAATTTTTCGGACAGGCCTTCCCCCGGCGTCCAGCTCAGCTTGAAATCGTAGCGCGCCGCTAGCCCGGTCTTGTCCAGCACAATTCGTTCGAGCTCCGTCGACAAGTATTGAGTCAGCGCGGCGACGGGAACCGCCTTGCCCTCAATCTGGCCTCTGCCGAGATACTTAACGAATCCGCCCGCACCGGAACTCTCCTGAAGTTTGGACCCGCCCTTAGCGAGCGCCAGGTCATACACCGGAAGTTCCTTGGTCTCGCGCCGGGCCACAACCTTGAATCGTTCCGCCAGGAGAGATTGAAGCATACCTCGCATCTGTGCCGGCGTCGCGCCTTCATCCGCTTTGGCGAGGATCTCGAACTGGTCCGAAGCGGCCCAGCCAGGGCCTCCGGAGACATACAGATCGCGAACTCCATAGGCGTATGCGACCATCGCCTTCACCGTCACGTGCGAGCCTTCGAATCGACCGCCGCCGGGAGTCTGAAACCCGGCCCAGACGGCCACGGGCGGCGAGGGCCGAATGGCGGCGACCTCGAACACGGGCGCTTGGCCGCGCGCGGCGCCGCTGATGATCGTAATGCAGACAATCGTCCAGCTTTTCATGAATTCAGTCACCCCCTCGAGCGGCGTGTCCGCTCCCCATTTTCAGTCACGATGGAGCGGACACGCCGCTCCATTTTCAGTCACGATGGAGCAGACACGCCGCTCCATTTTCAGTCACGATGGCGCGGACATGCCGCTCCATTTTCAGTCACGATGGAGCGGACACGCCGCTCCATTTTCAGTCACGATGGAGCGGACACGCCGCTCCATTTTCAGTCACGATGGAGCGGGCACGCCGCTCCATTTTCAGTCACGATGGAGCAGACACGCCGCTCCATTTTCAGTCCTCCGACGGCTTTTCTGCATGATCGATGAGGATCGTCTGCACCGGTCCCTTGCTGCCTTCCAGGCGCAATCCCAACTGCTCCTGGAGCGCGGTGAAAATGGACGGGCCCGATGAATCCGCCGCGCCCAGTTCGTCGGGCGCCCAATCGAGAGTGAAGTTGTAGTTCCCCTTCAGCCCAGTATCGTCCGCGACAGGGCGGCCCACTTGATTTGCCAGCTTCGACGCGAGGTTCGCCATCGTCGCAGCTTCGCCTGTCATCCTTCCTTTGCGGGCATCGATGCCTTTATGAGCATTGCTGGTGGCCCGCAAGCCCGCCGTTCGAATGCCGTTCTTCGCGATCACCAGCGAGTACACCGGAATTTCGCCGGTCTCCAAATGGACCTGGAGTTGGAATCGTTCCTTGAGGAGAGTTCGCAGCTTGACGCGAGGCTCACCGTCGCCGGGGGGCGCCATCACGTCGTACCTGGTCACGCTCGCCCATGACGGCCCAAACAAGACCCGAGAACTGCGCACCTGGTACGCGGTTTCGATTAGGTCCTTGAGGGTCGCGTTGCTTTCGCGGAGCCCTCCGCCCGGAGGGAAGACGACCAACGTTCCACCGCTGTCCGGCTTAGACGGTTTCACGGATGCGACCTCAAACTCCTGCGCCAGGAGGGTTACAGCGCTGCACAGCATGACCGCAGCGAGAGTTTTCATGACTCGTGACCTCAATCCCTCTACCGAGCCGGCTGCGGAAAGTTACCCGCTATTGCTTCACAGGAGCCGGGGCAGGAACCGGACCCGGCGCCTTCGCGGCAACGCCCGCGCGGCCGCCTGCTCTCCCGACTGCCGCCGGCAAAATTCCCCGAAGCGGTTGATCCGTGACGGTATAATCCGCGGGAATCTGGAACAGCGCCGGGTCGGGAGCAGTCTGGACAACCTTGGTGAGCTGATACGTGGTATCGCCGAATCGAGGGTCTGAGTTGATGCTCTTCACCAGCATTTGCAGGTCGGTTGAAGACCAGCGCTCCGTCAACACTTTGATGTCGCGGTTGTTCCCGATCTGCCCTTTCGGAATGGTCATGGTGGTTCGCATGCCTTGCGCGGTCACACCATTGACGCTCTGCGACCCCAGATTTTCCGTGGTCTCCGCCATCACTCCCTTCAAGTTGGCTGCGCTCGCCTGCGGATTTTGAAGGGTCAAGACCGGCGATCCAAAGGTTGCGCCGAACGATGTCGATACGGCGTTTCCGTAGCCAGAGTAAAAGAAGAAATTTCCCACGTTGCTCTTGCGAGCGATCTTGGTGGCAGGGTCGAGTTCCACTTTGAGCTTGGCCACGGGGTCATAAATGGTGACAGTCCCATTCATCTCCTCGATGCGCGTGCGGCCCTCGATGTCGCGAAAGAGACGATTGGTCTCGCTGGTCTCGATGCGCGTTCCGTCGCCGAGAACCTGGAGGAAATGGCGTTCTTCGGTAGCGGAAAACGGCTTGCCCGTGATCAGCCGATTGCCGAAGCCTTCATCCAGTTGGCACCCCACGCCGTAGCATTCGGTGGTAGCAACTTTCTGCCCTTCCAGTGGCGCAATAACGGCAATCACACATGCAACAAGAATCAGTCGGTTCATAAAATCGGAATCCTTTTTTAATTAAAAGACGAAATCGAAATCAGCCGTATCGCACGAGGGCGGCCATCCTGTCCCACCATCACATCCGCTTCGGCTTGCGCGCCCAAGTCCGAGGTTTGCAGCCGATAGCCGGCCGCAATCAGCTCGGACACGGGCAGCTTCATACGCACCACCTCCACGCGTTCATACGGACCCGGCGGGAGCACGTAGGGAATCGGCACAAACGGCTGATCGAGTTCGATGGCCGCCGGCGGAGCAGCCACACTGGGTTGCTGCACGGGCTTGTGTTGAATAAACCACACCACCGCGATTGACGCCGCAATCGCGCCCGCCGCCGCAACCCATACTTTTCCGCGTTTGCGCCGCTTCACCAAGTCGAACTCGGCCAGCACCGATCTTTCGATGGCTCGCGGCGCCCGAGCTTCCGATAGTTCCGCAGCCAACCGGCTCATGGCATCGTCGAATCGATTCATACCGTGCACCCGCGTCCCATCAGTTTTCTTGCCAGCAGCGCCCGCGCCCGATGCATTCTGCTGCGCACCGTTCCCACCGCGCAATCGACGATCGCGGCGGCTTCTTCATAACTCTTGCCTTCGAGTCCGCATAGCGCCACCACTTCGCGATAGCGAAACGGCAAGGCCGAGATGGCGTGCCGCAATCGCTCTGTGTCGGCATCCCCATTATCGACACCCGCCGGAGCCGCGGTGGCTTCGTCGAGCGGCACCCATCGTTGCTCCTCGCTGTAGCGCCGCTTTAGAAACTTGCGCGCGACCCCAATCAGGAAACCGCTTAAGCTTCCGCGCTCCGGATTGAAATCGTCGGGATGATGAATCAGCCATACGAATACGTCCTGCGTCACCTCGCCCGCCTTCATCCGGTCACCGGTCATCGACCGCGCAAAACGATACACGCAGGCTTGATGGGTGCGATAGAGCGCCGTGAACGCATCGCGGTCTCCTGCGCGAAACCTCCGCAGCAGGTCACGATCTTGCGCGCTCTCGGTCTCCCGGATCATCGTCTGCGTTACTGGTATTGCGTTGGCGCTCATCCGATAGTTCCAAAATTTTACAACTAATTTTCCGACGGTTTCTCCGCGCGATCGATCACCAGAAGGTCGACCGGCCCCTTGGCCGGGACCAGCTTCAATCCAAGCTCTTCCTGAATGACTGCGAACAGGGACGGGCCGGCGTCCGCATCGCCGAAGTCCTTCGCGTATTTGAAAACGAAATCGAACGCTCCCTTTAATCCGGTGCGGTCCAATACGGGGCGCTGAAACTCGAGCGCCAGGCGCGCGGCGAAAAGCTGCATGGACGCATTTTCGCCCCTCATGAAGTCTGGCAGTTCGGCGACGCCCGTTCGTCCGTACGCCACCACCGGAAAGGCGTCGGCGTTCTTCGCTGCTTTCAGTCTGGCGCCCTTGTCGCTAACTACGAGTTCATACACCGGCCCCTCTTTCGTCCCGTTATGGAGTTGGAGTTTGAACCGATCGGCGAGAAGGCTTCGCAACATAAGCAGCTCCTCTTGAGGAGGCGGCAATTTCGGATTCGGCGTGGTTAGCTTGCTCGACGACGAGGACGCGGGCGGCTTCGCTTCAATATCGTACCGGTCTTCATCCATCCACTTCGGCCCCCCGGAAATCTGGAACGGCTGGACGCCATACGCCTCATGAATCAATTGCTTCAGAGTGTATTCGGTGATGGTGATTCTTCCTCCCGGCCAAGCGGAAAGCCCAATCGAGCGCACTTGTGGGTTCGACGGCTTCACCGAAGCCACTTCGAACGCGGCTCGCTCCTGCCCGAAGGCAGCGCATGCCGCGCACACCGCCAACCCCGCCGCCGTAATCCATTTGTTCATGCCGCTCATTCCGATTGCGCTGTCGACGCCTCCGAAGTTCCAAAATCTTTCGCACAATCAGTCAGCCATGAAATTCAAGCCAAAGACGCAGATCTGGTTGGGAGTCGCCATATCCCTTCTCTGGACTTGGAATGCTTTCGATACAGACTGGAACCCAATAAACACAGACATGCCATACAACATGATGGTAGGCTCTCTAATTGGCTGGATTGTAGGCAAGCTCGTGATGATCGGGCTTGGGGCTTATTTTGCCGCCCAAGGTGTAAAGCGGCTTCGAGCAGAAAAGCAAACCCCTTCAACCTGAGTGGCGCCCATTCCACATCGCCCCGAGCACAGCCAACCCAGCCAGCGCCGCCGTTTCCGACCGCAAAATCAAAGGCCCCAGCGAGACCCGAGTCCACCCCGCCGCAACGAACGCCGCGCGCTCCGCGTCCGTCCAACCGCCTTCCGGCCCGATCATCAGCGCCACCGAATCCTCCGCGCGCCGCTCGGCATCAGGCATTGCCGCGGTGAGATTGATCCCGCCGGGCTCCTCGTCCAGAACGTATCGAAACTCCGCGGCCTGCGCGACGGCATCTTCGAACGCCACCGGCGCCTGCACTTCCGGCAGATTCGCCCGCCGCGATTGCTGGCTGGCTTCGAGCGCGATTCGCCGCCACCGTTCCACCCGCTTCTCGGCCGCACGCTCCAATCCGCGCTCACTGCGAGCCGCCTCAAACGGCACGATCTCCGCAACCCCCAACTCCGTCGCCTTCTCGATCATCCACTCAAAGCGGTCAAACTTTACCAGAGCCGCGCACAGGATCAAGCGGACGCCCGCCACCTGCGCTTCCAGTTTTTCGAGCGTGCGAAAGACGACGCGCTCCTTGTGCGCGGCTTCGATTTCCGCGAGATACACGTCGTGATTATCGGAGATCTCGTACCGCTGTCCCGGCTCCACTCGCAGTACTCGCGTCAGGTGCCGGGCATCGTCGCCGTCGAGACTTGCCTGCCCGTTCCTGACCTGGTCTACAAAAAATCGTCTCCGCATCCAGTTATTCTTCTACTCATGATCGCTTATCTTCGTGGAACGCTCCTCGAAAAAAATCCCAGCCAGGTAATTCTGGATGTGCATGGCGTCGGCTATGAAGTCACCATCCCAATTTCCGCGTATTCATCGCTGCCGGAGAAGGGCGCGGAGCTGAGTCTGCACATCCACACCCACGTTCGCGAAGACGCCCTGCTGCTCTATGGCTTCGTCTCCACCGCCGACAAAGCCGTGTTCGAAAAGCTCATCATGGTGAGCGGAATCGGGCCCAAGCTGGCTGTGACGGCGCTCGGCGGCATGGCCGCGCCGGAGTTGGCCGCAGCGATTCGCTCTAACGCGATTGACCAGCTTGTGCGCATTCCGGGTGTCGGAAAAAAGACCGCCGAGCGCATGGTGCTGGAGCTGCGCGACAAGCTGGATCTCGCCGGGCTGCCGCCCCGCCCCGATGCCTCCGCTCCCAAAGCGTCTTTCGACGCCAATGAGGAAGACGTGATCTCCGCGCTGATGAACTTCGGCGCAGCCCGCGCCGCCGCCGAGGCTGCCGTAACCAAGGCGCGTTCCGCCACGGAGCCCAATGCCTTCGACGCACTGTTCCGCCGCGCCCTCAAACTGGTTCGATAGCCGGTCCGCTAAACTGGAGCTTCATGCGCGATCAGGGCATCGTCTCAGCCTCGCCGCTCGAGGACGACCGACAGTTCGAAGCCACTCTCCGCCCGCATCGCCTGTCGGACTTCACCGGCCAGCCCAAGGTCAAGGAAATTCTTTCCATCGCCATCGAAGCCGCCAAGCGCCGTGGCGAGGCCATGGATCACGTGCTGCTCTACGGGCCTCCCGGCCTGGGCAAAACCACTCTCGCCGGCATCATCGCGTCGGAGCTGGGAGTGGGGATGCAGCAAACCTCCGGCCCGGTGCTGCAAAAGAAGCTCGACCTGGTGGGCATCGTAACCGGCATCCAGGAGCGCGAGGTTTTCTTTATCGACGAGATTCACCGCCTTCAGCCCGACGTTGAGGAGATGATCTATTCCGCCCTTGAGGATTTCCGCATGGATATCCTGATCGGCAGCGGCCCAGGGGCGCGCACGGTGGCGATGGACATCAAGCATTTCACCGCCATTGGAGCCACCACTCGCCAGGGTTTGATCAGCGCTCCCTTGCGAGGCCGCTTCGGTCTGACACTGCGCTTGAATCATTACGATGTTGCGGAACTCGCGCGCATCGTGATCCGTTCCGCGTCGCTGCTGGGCGTTCTTGTCGACGCCGAGGGCGCCAATGAAATCGCGCGCCGCAGCCGAGGCACGCCGCGCATCGCCAATCGATTACTGCGGCGCGTTCGCGATTATGCGCAAGTGCGCGCCGCCGGCGAAATCGACCTCGACGTCGCGTGCCGCGCTCTCGATCTGCTCGAAGTCGACCCCTACGGCCTGGACGAGATCGACCAGAAGATCATGCGAACGCTGCTCGAAAAGCACGGCGGCGGACCGGTGGGCGTCAACACCATTGCGGCTTCGATCGACGAAGAGGCCGACACCATTGAAGAGGTGTATGAGCCGTACCTGATGCAGTTGGGTTTTTTGGATCGCACCCCTCGCGGCCGCGTGGCTACCGATCGTGCGTTCGATTATTTTCAAGTACCCAGGCGCGGATTCGGCGCAAGGCCGGGCGCGCAGAATACGCTGTTTTAGGTTATGAAAACCGTCTATCTTTCGTTAGGCTCAAACGTCGGCGATCGCGAAATCCATCTGGCGCGGGCCCGCGAACGCCTCGCCACGGACGACACTCATATCCTGCGCGCTTCCGCCATTTATGAAACCGAGCCGCGCGACGTTCCCGATCAAGCCTGGTTCCTGAATCAGGTGGTCGAGATTGAAACGAATCTGTTCCCGAAACAACTGCTGGCGCGCGTGCAAAAAATCGAGCTGGCCTTGGGACGCCTTCCCACGCGCCCGAAAGGTCCCCGCACCATCGACATTGACATCCTGCTTTACGGCGATACGATTCTCTCCAACCCGGGCCTGGAGATTCCGCACCCGCGCCTTGCCGACCGCCGCTTCGTGCTGGAGCCTCTGGCGGAGCTTGCACCCGACCTGCGCCATCCCCGCACCAATGCTACTGTGCGGGAAATGCTGGCGCAGGTCCACAATCAAAAGGTCCAGCGAATTTGAATCCAGCGGCGCGGTATAGCGGCATCGCAGCGCGTCATCCCGTCATCGCAATTGCCCTCGCGCTGCTCGCGATATTCATTCTTGCAGCCGCCATCGCGAATGGCCGAACACTGCAAGCCATTGCCTATCTCGCAGCGATCGCTTTGAGCGTCGCCGCGATCGATGTGATTCTTCTTAAGCGGCCCATCCCTGCAAAGCCAACGCCCGTCCGCCACCCTCAGGCCGAACTGTTGATCGCGTTTATATTATTCGTCGTCGCGTTCGCGTGGTTATGGAGCCACTTTGTGAGCAACTATACAATCCCCGCGCCCCTGCTGCGCCTGGCCGCCGTCTCCACGATTTTCAATATTCCGCTCGCCATCGCGCTGCTGATGCTTCGATACTCGCCCGCCGCTCTCGGCGTTCGATTCCGAGGCTTCGCTCCCGTCCCGGTGGTGATCTTGTGCTTCGGAGTCCTGGCAGCGGTCTTCTCCCCTTCGTCAATCACAATTAAGGAAGCTGCTCAGGAAGCCGGATCGATCTGGGGAGGATTGTTGATGGGCTTCGGCGAAGCCGCCCTGCCCGAGGAATTTTTCCGCTTCGTGTGGCAAACGCGCGCCGGCGCTTGCCTCAACAACAGAGCCGCGGGCTGGCTGATCGCGAGCATTCTCTGGGCATCGCTTCACCTCCCCAAAGAATACGGCGACTCCCATTCGCTGGCGGCATCACTGACCTATGTAGTGTCGATTATTCCGCTCGGCTTATTGTGGGGTTATTTGACGATGCGCACCCGGAGCATTCTTCCTTCGATATTGCTCCACGGCGCCAACCTGTGGGGCTTGCAGAATGTCTGACGCGTCAGTGCACCAAAGGAACCCGCACGGAACCCGCCGCGCCGGTGTTCCGGTCCTGCACCACTACACGAACCGTCCCGTCCGTCGCTTCGATCAGTTCCTGATACATGAATCCTCTGCTTAACAGGTCACGAAGCTCGGCATCTGTCGCGTGGATTTCAAACCGGTGAACCTTCCCTTTGGACGAATTCGGCAACAGCATCGCGAGATTGAATGAGCCGGTCCACCGGTCCTTCACTTGTTCCAAATGCAAATCCGCAACGCTCACATTCACGTTCACCGCAAACGTCCCCGGCTTGCCCGGAACCGGATTCGCAACCGCCGCAAGCTCCACCGCATTCGCATCCAGCGCATCGTCGAACAGGTCGTCGAGCGAGAGTCCGCGAAATTGTTCCTCGTGCTGCGGAGCCGAAACCTCCGCGGCCACATAGCCTTCCCGGTAGCGCACTTCCGCGCCTTTGGCCAAATCCACCTTGGCCACCTTCACCTGAATCGGATGAAATTTCCCGTCCAGCGAGCCTGCATCCGGATAAAATCCCAGCGTGTACGTGACCTCGGCGTCATCCATGGCCTGCTGAATCGCACCGCCGATATCGTTCGTGTTGTAGAACGCCCGCCCGCCCGTGTCTTTCGCCAATGCCAGCATGATGTCGACTCCCGGCGGCCCGATCGGCCCGCGTCCGGACCTCCGCGTAGAAAGACCCTTCACGTCCACGGGATAAATCGCCATATTGCCTTGGTTCGAGGCATGCGTTGTATCCTCGATCCGTTCCAGGTCCGGCGTCCCCCGCAGCAGCCTGGGATTCACCAGAGGGAAGCTGCCCGACAACCAGACCAGGCTCTTGCGTCCATGCACTCCGTTCAAATGCTTCGCGATTCTTTCCAGCGCATCGGCTGTGGTCAGCGGCCGATCCACCTGTTCCAGATTCAGGACTTCTTCGAGCGAAGTTTTGAGCGCCTTCGCCGCCTGCGCGTCCGCCGGATTTTGAGCAGCGGTCTTGTCTTTTAAGATCGCCGCCGCACGAATCAACTGGCCCGGGTCTTCCGTGAAGTCGTGAACCACGCTGAGGTCCCTGCCAAGAATATACAAAGCGATGGGAGCGCCCGGCTTCATCGACCCCAGCACCTCCAGCATCTGTTGCCGGAGATACGGCTGGAATTCGAAACCCGTATTTAGCCGGTCGACCAGAATCACCGTCGCACCGGCGGGAGCCGCGTCCGAAACATCAGCGGGCTCGACGATGCGATTCGTCACGACGCCCGGCGGGAGCTGCACCGCCGCCCCGCGCGAGGCGTCCTTCGATTTGAACGTGAAAACCGCGATCTCCTGCGGCTTGCCCTTGTCCAGCAATGTGAAGTCCTGCCGGGTCAAGCCGGGTACCGGACCTTCTTTATTGCGGACCACCACATCCACTTCCACCAGCCTGGTGTTCACGCGAATGGTGTTCACGCGAACGGGCTGATCCTGCGCAGTTAGCGTAGCCGCGAAGAGCGCAATCGGTAGAAAATTCCGCATCACACGCCCGGCGCAGCGCCGATCATCACTTTTGTGCGATCCGACGGGTCCGCGGGTATCCAACTAAAATCCGGAAGCATGTGTACAGTGTACGTCCCGGAGCCGGCCGCAACCCGCTCTGCCGTATCGATTCGGAAAATGTTGCCCTTTGAGGTGAACGTCAGCGACGTTCCGGCGGCCTCGCCCGCGCTTTCGAACTCCGCATCCGCGTAGGAATGAAGCGATAAAAGATAGCGGCCGTAGCCGGGGACGTAAATCCACAGCACCGGACCACGGATCATCTCGGGAAGGGCCACAACCGAGTCGCACGCAATTCCATTGACTCGAATACGCGGTTGTGTGATGGCCATTTCGGCATCGTCCGCGTAGTAATCGCGAGGCGCTTCCTTGCGCATCACCATCCGATCCTCGCTTCCGGCGTGAATGTAGTCCACCAGCTCCCGGGTGGTGTTGTCCGCATTGCCATCCGAATACAGCACCAGCCTCAGGGAATCCTCATCCTTCAGGATCTGCGGCACGGGAAACTGCGCCGGCGATAACACCGCCCAATCCTTCTTGCCGCGCACATCTGCGGGAGGCTGTTCGCTCGAAGGCCCAAAGCTGACGCGATAGGTTCCGTCGGGAAGCGCCTCCACCGTGGTTCGGTAGCTTACGTAAATCTGGCGGAGCCCGTCGCGCACAAAGCGGTGCAGAACCATTTTGCCCGGCGTCCTTTCGACGCCCGTAAATCCGGTCTGGACGCTCTCCGCGTAATCCGACGCCTGTTCTTCGGCCCAGGTTTCGAATGCGATGCAAGGCGCTTGGGTGGAGAGCAGCTCTGTCGCCGAGCCGTCCGGATGAATCGTGATGGGAACCGCGGCGCTGCATTTCGCCTGTGCCTGCGCCAGCTCACGCCTGGATAACAGAAGCTGCGCAAGCCTCCGTGCATCGGGGTTGATGTACGCCGGCTCGGTCACGTCCGAGGATGCCGCCAGGTACGCGACGCTGCCTCCAACTCTGAGGCCGTTGTGCGGAGTCGACTGCGCGGCAACCAACCCCGCCGCGAAAGCGAAAACAAATCCTGCCGGTTTCACAGCTTGTTATCGCCCGCCCGCCCCGCCAGGCCCAATGACACCAGGAGCCGCTCCTATCATCACTCGGGAGCGATCCGGAGGATCGGCCGGCAACCATCCTGAATCCGTCAGTACGTGCACCGTATAAATTCCCGAGCCCGCCGCAATCCGCTCCGCAGTGTCGATGCGGAACACGTTCCCGTCCGGCGCAGTGAACGTCAGCGAGTTTCCGGAGACCTCGCCTGCGTCCTCAAACCCCAGCTCAGCGTGCGCCTGGAGCGACAGCTCATAGCGCCCGTGCCCAGGAACATAGATCCACACCAGCGGCCCGCGAATCGTTTCCGGCATCGCCGCGACGGCGTCGCCTGCGAGTCCGTTTATCCGCAAACGCGGCTGCGTCACCACGATTTCTGCATCGTCGGCATAAGAATCGCGCGGCGTCTCCTTGCGCAATACCATCCGGTCCTGCCGTCCGGCGTGGACATAATCGACCACCCTTCTGGTGGCCCCGTTGGTGTACAACTCCAGCCGGATCGAATCCTCGTCGCGCACGATTTGCGGCGCGGGATACTTCGCGGGCGTGAGAATCTTCCAGTCCGCGCCGCGCACCTGCGCGGGGAGCTCGCCGGTGGGAGGGCCAAAGCTTACGCGATAGGTCCCTTCCTCGGGAAGCTTATCGACGGTCACGGTGTAGCTTGCGTAAATCTTGCGCAAATCGTCGCGCACAAACCGGTGGAAGACCGCCTTCCCTTTGGTCCTCTCAACATCCGCCACGCCTGCCTGCGTGCTCTCCGCAAAATCGGAGGAAACCTGTTCGGCCCAGGCTTCGAATAACGCGCAGGGAGTTTGACCGAAGACCCCTGTCGCCGATCCCCCGCCCACGGGCCCAATCACGATGGGGACAGCCGAACCGTCCGCGCGCCGCATGGTGATTTGCACGGTCCCAGCGCCATTTGTGATGAACAGAGGAGCGCCATCCCGGACATCGCCGGTCTCTTCTAAATACGTGACGCTGGTTCCCAGCTTGTGGCCGTGCTCCAACCCCTGCGCCCCAGCAGGAGTGATCGCAGCTACCAGAACAAGCCCGAGTTTGGCCCGCAAATCCACATCCATGATTATCCCAGACGGCGATTCATTCGTAGCGTAGCGCGATAGTCGGGTCCACCCGTACGGCTCGTCTGGTCGGGACCATGCAGGCGATTAAAGCCACCAGCGTCAGCAGCAAGGAAACTCCTCCGAAGGTGGCCGGATCTGTCGCCGTGACTCCGTAAAGAGAACTCTGAATCATGCGCGTCATCGCGAACGATCCCGCCAATCCCAACCCGAGTCCGATGGCGACCAGAATCAAAGCTTGCCGCACCACCAGCCCCAGCACGTCGCGTCCACCCGCGCCCAGAGCCATGCGAATGCCGATTTCGCGAGTCCTCTCCGCCACCGAATACGCCATCACTCCATAAATTCCGATGGCCGCCAGCACCGCGGCGATCACTCCGAATATTCCGAGCAAGAAAATGTACAGGCGCAAATATTGCACCTGTTGATCCAGAGTCTGTTCCACTGTCCGCAAGTTTGCCGCGGGCTTGTTTGGATCTATTTCGGCCGCGGCTCGGCGGACCGAAGGAATCAGGCTGTCCGGATCTCCGGTGGTCCGCAGCACGAAGATCATGGCGGCGCGATCGTTCCAGGACGGACCCAGCCAGCGCGGCGTCTGCTGGCGATGCGGCACATACATCACCGGAGCCTCCTGCTTCTGCATGCGGTCGTTCACCGTATCGCCAACCACCGCGATAATCTCGCGCGGCTTCTCATCCGGCACGAAATCCAGCGTGATGCGCTTGCCCAGCGGGTCCTCCGCGGGAAAGAATCGCTTCACGAAAGTCTGGCTGACGATGATCACCGGAGGAGCCGCCGTCGTGTCCTGGGCGTTGAAATCCCGCCCGCGCAAAATCGGGATCTTCATGGTCCCGAAATAATTGGCGGTAATCGCGAAGTAGTCCGCGGTCTGCCCTTGCTCCTGCGAGCCGCCTCCTGACGCAGCGCTGGGAGGCGGCGCCGGGTGCCCTTCAATCAGGAACTGCATCGGGATCCCGCCTCCGTTCAAGGGAGGCCGGTTGATCCCCGCGGCAGAGATAACTCCTGGCAGTCCCTGCATTCGCTCCAGCACACGCTCGTAAGTCATCCCGGTTTGCGGGCTCACGTCCCACAGCCCCACGCCCCGATAGCGGCTGTAGGGCTTGATCGCCTCGCTTTGCGGGAATCGGAATTCGAAGGTCAGCAGGCCCTTCGGGTCTGCCCCCAGATTCGTATTCTGCATTCTTACGAAGCTGTTGATCATCAGCCCCGCGCCGATCAGCAGCACCAGAGCCAGCGCGATTTGCAGCGTCACCAGAGCGCTACGCAAATGCTGGCGGGCCGCGCTGTCCGTGCCGCTGCGCCCAGTCTCCTTGAGCGAACTCACCAGGTCGAGCTTCGATGCCTGAATCGCCGGGACCACCCCGAAGATCAACGCGGTCAGGATCGCAATCAACGCGGTGAATCCCATGACCTCCAGGTCCAGCGAAAAATTCAGCGTTTTGAGAAACCCCTGCGGCGCGGAGGCCAGGAACGCCTTGAGCCCCACCCACGCCAGAAAAACTCCCAGGACCCCGCCCAGGATCGCCAGCGGCACGCTTTCGGTCACTAACTGCCGCACGATCCGTCCGCGGCCCGCTCCCAATGCCGTGCGAACCGCCATCTCCGTCCGGCGCGACGCCGCACGAGCCAGCATCAACCCCGCTACGTTCGCGCATCCGATCAGCAGCACAAACGCCACCGCGCCCTGCAACAGCAACAGCGGCTGCTTCAACCCTCCGTAGGCCGCCTCTTGCAGCGATTGCACGACGGCGGTGGTTCCCTGGTTGCGCTCCGGGTCGCCGGAAGCAATTTGCGCCGAAATGCCTTCCATCTCCGCCTGGGCCTGCTTCATCGCCACGCCCTTCTTCAGCCGGGCGACCAATACCAGGAAGCCCGACTTGCTCTGCACCTGAAGGCGGCTGAGAGGCTGCGGAACCCAGAAATCCGTGTCGTCATTAAAGAAGGTGAAACCCGGAGGCATTACCCCGATGATGGTGTTCGGCTTCGTGTCCATGATCAGCGTTTTGCCCACGACGTTGGGGTCGCGATTGAAGTGGCTCTGCCACAGCCGGTCGCTGATGATCACCACCGGAGCTGCGTTTTCCACCTGGTCTTCGTCGTCGGTAAAAATGCGCCCCAGCCGCGGCTGCACGCCGATCACCTTGAACATGGAGGGCGTGAAGGTCTGCCCGTTGATCCGCTCCGCCGGAGCGCCATTCTGCTCGGCTCCAAGGTTGGCCGGCGCGCCGTTGAAAACGCCCAGCGATTCAAAGGACTTGTTGCGGTCCCGAATGGCGAAGAAAGTGGATACGTTGACCGCGTTCGTCTGATCCGGCTTGCCGATCGGAACTTTCCAGACCACCACCAGACGGTCCGGTTCGGAAAACGCCAACGGCCGTAACAGAGTACCGTTGATCAGGCTGAAAATGACTGTGTTCGCGCCGATGCCCAAAGCCAGGGACAGGGCCGCCACAGCGGTGAGTCCCGGCTTCTTGAGGAGCATCGCGAAACCATGCACCATGTCCTGCCACAGGGAGGTCATGGTTGTAATACGTGTTCCGCCGGATTTTGTTTCCCCGAATCTTCATCCGTGACGAGCGAACAAAGGCTCGGGGGCGCCCTGGTCGCCTGCAAAACTTGCCAGCGAATGAAAACCACTTCGGAAGAGGGGATTGGCTCTCGAAGATGCAGCTGCTGAGGTTACACTCCCGCTCCCAATCACTTCAATATTTCCAGCAAATACTCGCGTGCCTCCGGCGTATTCAGGTCGATCAGGTGTTCGACAATCTTCCGCTTTAAATAAGGATCGGTCTCCACGCGGGCGATGGAGATCAGCATCTTCACACCCTCCGTGTTCTTCTGCGAAGCCCACCCGTCGATGACTTCCTGCTTGGCGTTGCGATCTTTTTGCGACTGATAGTAAAAAAGCTTGTCTTCCTGCGACTTTGCCTGCTTATAACGATCTTGCTGCCGCATCTGCGCCACGGCAACGGCGAGCTGCTCCAGTGCCGCCTGCATCGAAGTCCCCTGATTCGAGGCTAAAATATCTGCTCTGGGAATCTGCGGCAAGTATCGAGTGTCACCTATCGCCGAGAGCCCGTTCACTGCCGCCTGTTTCACGCCCGCGTCTGTGCTCGAGTTGTAAATCTCGAACAGCAGCGGCCCCAAGTCGCCCCGATTCTGTCTCTGCTCCACCATGTAACGCACTGCCAGCGCCTGAAGCGCCGGATCGACCTTGCCGCGCGCGACCTGCTCCAAAAGCTGTTGCGCCTTCATTAAAGGACTCTGCGCCAGCACATACAGCGCCTCGCGTTTCAAAGCCGCCGATTGAGCTTGCATGAACAGGCCCTCCACGACCGGCACCGCACGCTCCGGATCGCTCCGCATTAATCCATTCAGCGCCAACAGTTTCATCTCGTCGCCGGATTGGCTCTCCGGAGTCACGTTCTGCCCGGCGGCGCGCTTGATCTCCATCTCCAGCGCGGCGGCGTCCTGAAGCCAGCGGCTCATCGGGTAGGCTTTGCGCAAATCGGCCAGGGAAGCCAGCGCCTCGCCGCGAAACTCCAGCTTGTTCAGCGCGTAGGCTCTCCAATACAAAGCGGAATCCGCCTGCGACCCGCCCTTCGCCGCCACGCGGTCGAATTCCTGCGCCGCCTGCTCCCATTGGTGCCGGTCCAGCAGAGACTGCCCCAACGTATCACCCGCCGCCTGGCCCCACGCCGCAGCGCACGCCGCCAAAGATAAAATGACAACCCGCCCGAATTTCATAGTTTCTCCACATTCGTTCCCATCACGCGCATCTTGAAAAGAATGCCGTCATCCCGAAGCCTGTGACGCAATTGCTTCAGGTCCTCCGGAGGCAGCGTCGAAGGCTCATGCTCAATCTCCAGCAGCACCCGCTCCAGTTCTTCGAGCAGACTCGCGATCGCGGCCTGTCCGGTGCGCTCCGCCGTTTGACGATACAAGCGATTCTCCGCCACCAGATCCCGCGCGCGTACCTGATCGAGCGAGATATCCAGAGCCGAATCCGGATCGGCATTCGCCAACTCGATCAGCACGTTTTGCGAGCGTTCCAAATAATCGCCCAACGCCACGAAGAGAATGCGTTCGGCCATTCTCGAATCGGCAGGCGGCGCAGGCTGATGCCTCGCCTGATACACGCGTCCCGCCTCAAACGCCCCACCCAAAATCAGGATCAGCGCGGCGGCAACAGGCGCGATCCAACGCCGGCGCGGACGCCGATGGGCAATCCGGGTTTCGATTCGATTCCATACTGCGCTCCCATATTCCGAGCCACGCTCCGGGACAGGCAGTTCGACTGCCTCCAGAACCCTCCGGAGCGAATCGTATCGCCCGCGGCATTCGCCGCATTCTTCAAGATGCGTCTCCGCATCTGCTTCTCCGCAGTACAGCAGCGTTAAATCCTCGTCCGAAAGATGCGTCATTTGCACTTCACCCCGCATGTGAGCGGCTCCAGAGCCTTCCTCAATTTCTGCACTGCGCGGAACACGCTGTGCTTGGCCGCGCCCGGCTGGCATCCCAGCGCTTCGCCGATCTCCGCAATGCCCATGCCTTCGAAATGCCGCAGGACGAAAGCCGCGCGCTCCACCGGACTCAACTCGCCCATGGCGTCCTCCATTCGTTCCCGGATCTCGCCGCTGAACGCCGCCCGTTCCGGGGTTGGATCGCTTGATGCGGTTTCGCTGGCCTGAGCAGCGCCGGCCGCTCGATCCGCTCGCGCGCGGATCACATCCAGGGCGCAATTCGCGGCGATGCGATACAGCCATGTGCCGAAACTGGCTTTGCCGTCGAATCGCCCGATTTGGCGATATGCGCGCAGAAAGCTTTCCTGCACCGCATCTTCGGCATCCTGTTCGTTGCCGGTGATGCGGTAGGCGAGTTGGAACACACGCCCGCTATGCCGCTCTACCAATTCTCGAAATACGCCGGCATCGCCAGCCTTCGCTTTGTCGACCAGCGCTCCGTCAGTGCCTTCCATCCGGTTGCTCTTTAGACTGCGACGGAGCGCCGCGGTTAGCAAATCCGTTAAGGAAAGCCTAATTTGCCGGAAGGTTCGATTCCCGCGCGATTCGTCCGCTTTCACCTTCTTCCAGCGTGATGCGGTTGTTTTCGAGCGTCAGTCCTAGCATCTGGTCCAGATTCACCCGAGCATGCGCATATGCCCCCCGAGCGCCCACCTCCGAGCTCTGCGCCGCCACCAACGCGCGCTGCGCCAGCACGATGTTATCGATGGTTGACGATCCGAAGCTGAACTTGTCCTGCTCGGCCTGCAGCAACTGCTCCTGCAATTCGCGGGAGCTCACGGCCGCCTCGTACGCGGCGTGAGCCTGCTTCAGCGCCACCACCTGATTGGCAATGTCCGTCGCAATCTGGTTCCGGTTCCTCTGGGAGCTGAGGGCGTTTTGCTGCAACTGCAGTTGATCGATCCCGTAATCGCTCTGCGCCGACCGGTTCTTCAGCGGCGCCGACATATATACGCCGGCGAATTGGCTGGGGTAATCGCGGCGGACCACCTGCCCGAATCCGGCACCCAGCCCGGCTGCCGCTCCGGAATTCCAACTCTGCGCGTACGCAATCCCGGTCGGCAGCAGAGGGTTGGTGGTTCCCACAGTGCGGATCGCCGCATTCTCTTCGTTGATCCGGGCCACGGCCAGATCCGGCCTCCCCGTCATGGCCTTGGCCACCAATTCCCGCAGCGGCGGCAAATCGTCCGCGGCTGGAACATCGATGCGGTCCAGCGTCACGATTCGCGCCGTCTCCAGCAGCGGATCTTCGCCGCGGCTGAGCGCGGCCTTCAGCGGTTCCTCGCTCTGCTGCTCCAACATTTGAGCCAGCGCCAGCGCCTGACGCTGCCGAGCCAACTCCGCATCGGCACGTGGAATCTGATAGCCCGCCAGACTGCCCAACCGAACCCGGGTTCTTGTATCGTCGTCGAACTTCTGCGCAACATCGAGAGCCCGCTCCGCGGCGCGCACCGATTCGCTGGCGCTGGCCACGCTCCAGTACAAATTCAAAACGTTCGCGGCCAGATCCAGCAGTTGCGACCGGAAGGATTCCTGCGCCGCCCGCACATTGTTTTTTCCTTCGCGAATTAAATACGTATTGGCCGCCAGCCCCATGCCTTGGAAAAACCGCTGATACACCAGCGCGGATACTCTCGGGTACATCGACGGATTGATAAAATCCCCTGGCGAGTTTTCATTGAGGTAGTTTTCGGTCTGCGAGATTTGAATTTGCCCGCCGGTCTTCAAGCCCTCCTGGATCTGGGTCTGGTAAACGCGCGTGTTATCCACCAGCGCCGCGATTTCGCTGACCGACAAAACCGGCTGCAGAATGGTCGTGTGCGAAAAGGTGCTTGAATTGGTCAGGACCGGATCGTAGCTGGGCACCTGGAGCCCGATCTGCTGGATCTGATTGTTCTGGCCTCCGCCTCCGCCTCCGCCGCCGTTGCTGGACGATTGGCCGGCGCTCGCCTCAGTGCCGAGAACGCCCTGTCCGCTTGCCACCGCTCCAACCTGCGCGCTGTTTCCACTGGCGCCGCGCAGAGCCCCTCCGCCTTCGAGGCGCTGCAACGTCCAATCCGCGGCCAAGGGCTCGTAGCGCTGCACCTCCAGATCGAGATTGTTCTCGATCGCCAGCGCCAGCGCATCCTGCACCGTGAGATACAACTGCCCGGCCCGCAGCAAAGCATGCAGCCGGGATGAGTTCGCCAGCCGGACCGGAGGGATGACAGGCGCAATGTATGGCTGCGCGATGGCAGGTCCCGGCGACGCTTTCGATCCAGGCTCCGGGCCAAGAACCTGATCCTGCGCCCACAGCCCCATGCCCAAGCATTGAAGAAGTACGCACGCAATCGCGAATGGCTTCTTCATCGCGCGACCCCCTTTTGCCCCGGAAGCACCGCCGGCAACACCGACTCCCGAGCCACACTTCCGGAAATCGCCTCATCCATCGATACGTGGTTCACATCCAGCGTTTGGCCGACGGCGAAATCGAAGGCGATCCGCGCATGGGTGTAGTTCGCCATCGCCTGCACCTCGTCCGTCTGATCCTGCACCACCTCTTTCTGCGCCTGAATCACGAGTGTCGTATCCGGGACCTGCCCGAAGTTAAAGCGGTTCTGTTCCGCCTCCAAAGTCTCTTGCGCCAACACGCGAGTTGCCACAGCCGACTCATACCGCGAACGCGCTTGCTGCAATCCCATCACTGCGTTTTTCACATCCACGCGCACCTCATTCTCCGCTCGCTTCAAGCGCAGCTCGGTTTGTCTCAATTGCAGTTCGTCGGCGACGTAATCGGCCTGCGCCACCCGGTTGCGGAACGGAATGCTGAGCGAAAATCCCGCCGAATAATTCGGATAATTGCGCCGCAGCTCCTGCAGGAGAATGGTTCCCTCGCCCCCTGAGGGGTACGAGCAAGGGCTGACGCACACAGGCGTCCCGGCCAGTCCGTTGTTGGCAAGCGAGGCAAAAGCGCTCAGACTCGGAAGCAATCCATTGCGCTCGCCTGATTCCGTGATTTTGGCGCTCGCCAGATTGATATTGCTCTGCTGAAGCTCGGGGCGCTCGGTCAAGGCTTGCGCGATCAGTTCATTGACGGACTTCAAATCTTCCGTCTTGGGAACTTCGATCTGGTCCAGCGGAATGATATGCACGTCATCCAGCCACGCGTTGGAGGCACTGTCCCGGCTCAGCGTGTTCTTCAGCACGGTTTCCTGCTGCGCGACGTGGGTTTGCGATTGCACCAGGTCTTCTCTCCGCGCCGATACTTCGGCGGCGGCTCGAGTCACCTCAATTTGCGGCAGCGTTCCCAATTGCACCTGAGCTCGATTGTCGTCGTACAGCTTCTGCGCCAGATCCAGCGCCTGCTGTTTCAAGCGGACGTCGTCGTTGAAGCTCACCAGGTCCCAATACAAATCCAGCACCGCCGAAATTGTAGTGATCACCTGCATTTTCATTTGCAGATCAGTGGATTTCAGATTGTTCCTCGCCACCTTGATATAGCGGCTGTTAACCGATGGACTGAAACCTTGCAGTAATGGCTGCGTGACACTCAGGCTGGCTTGCCCGCTGGTGCTGGGATTCAGCACATAATACGGACTATTGACAAAGGAGCGATTGCTGTAATAACTGGCGTAAATGCTGGTGTTGGTGATAAATTGCTGGGAATAACTGAAGCTGTAGTATCGGGTGGCGTTGGCCAGGGACTGAGTGCCCACCAGAATCGTGTCGGTCTCCGGGCTGGTTTGATGGCCCACTTGCACTTGTGCGGAAAGGACCGGATCCAGATTCGGCAGCGGCGCGCCCACCTGCGCGAGCACCGTGCCCACGGCGGCGACGCCAGCTCCGCCCGCCAGCCCAGTGGAACTGATGCCGGCCGTGCTCACGCTTTGCGGCCCTTGCAGAATCGGCGTGTCGACGGTGCGCAGAAGATTGCCGGCCTCGGTGCGCCGCAGCGCTTCCCGCGCCAGGAATGGCCCATAGCGCTGGAGCGCGATGTCGAGATTATTTTCGAGCGCCAGCGCGATCACGTCCTGCGCCGTCAGATACAGATTCCCGGCGCGCACCAGCGACTCAAGGCGCGGCGAGTCCTCCAGCTTGGCCGGCGACACTCTCCGCTTTTCCAAGTGGAACGGCTTTAAAATCGGCCCAACCCAACGCGGAGGCTCGGGAGTTTCGATGGACACTTCAGGGGATTGGGCCAGGCCGGAAAGGGCAGCGATCAGAACGAGGGAAAGGAGTCGAGACGTGTGCATGGTGTCGATTCTATGGGCTTTGATTGTAGTGTCGGAAGCAAGCCGCTTGCCAGCCGTTGGTCCTCGGCTATCTCAAAGAGCGGCAAGGATATGGGCGGCTCCGCGGAAGATTCGCCGAGACTTTTTTGTTCGCTTGTGGGACGAAACCGTCCATAAGCGAGCCTGAAGGTGAACAGAGAAGCGCAAAGGATGCGGCGGGCACTGCCGAGCGTGGACGGTAAATCGGGCCGCACTCGTTTTGCGCGAGTTTGTTAGAGAAGCCCAAAGGGTGCGGCCCGCGGACGGCTGAGCGTGAGAGGACGGTAACTCGCGCCGCACTCCGTTTTGCGCGAGTTTGTTAGAGAAGCGCAAAGGGTGCGGACCGCGGACCGCTGAGCGTGAGAGGACGGTAACTCGGGGCGCACTCCGTTTTGCGCGAGTTTGTTAGAGAAGCGCAAAGGGTGCGGCGCGGACGGCTGAGCGTGAGAGGACGGTAACCCGCGCCTCACTCCGTTTTGCGCGAGTTTGTGAGCGAAGCGCAAAGGGTGCGGCCCGCGGACGGCTGAGCGTGAGAGGACGGTAACTCGCGCCGCACTCCGTTTTGCGCGAGTTTGTTAGAGAAGCGCAAAGGGTGCGGCGGGCACCGCTGAGCGTGAGAGGGCCGATACTCCCGGCGCACTCCGTTTTGCGCGAGTTTGTTAGAGAAGCGCAAAGGGTGCGGCGGGCACCGCTGAGCGTGAGAGGACCGATACTCCCGCCGCACTCCGTTTTGCGCGAGTTCTTCGGAAGTCGCGATAAGCTAGGAGCTTCCATGAGTTCACAGTCCACCATTTTGGTAACCGGCGGAGCCGGCTACATCGGATCGCACACAGCCAAGGAACTGACGCGCGCGGGATATCGCGTCGTGGTCTACGACAACCTGAGCCGCGGCCATCGCGAGGCCGTCCGCTGGGGGCCGTTTGAAGAAGGCGACCTGCTGGATCAAGAGCGCCTGCGCGGCGTTCTCGCCGAATATCGCGTCGACGCCGTGCTGCATTTCGCCGCATTTATTGCCGTCGGCGAGTCTATGCAGGTGCCCGAGCTTTATTTCCACAATAACGTGGAAGGCAGCATGAGCCTGCTCAACGCCATGCGCTCAGCCGGCGTCCGCCGCATTGTTTTCTCTTCGACCGCGGCGGTTTATGGAGAACCGGAGACCGTGCCGATTACGGAAGACAATCCCAAAGCGCCTTCGAGTTCCTACGGCGAATACAAGCTGATGGTGGAGAAGCTGCTGCATTGGGAGGCTGTCTGTCACGGGTTGCAGTGGATGGCTCTGCGCTATTTCAACGCAGCCGGCTGCGACGCGGATGGCGAAATCGGCGAATCGCATGAGCCCGAATCGCACCTGATTCCGTTGCTGCTTGACGCCGCACTGGGGCGCCGCCCTGCGTGTTCCATCTTCGGCGACGATTACCCGACGCCGGACGGAACCTGCATTCGCGATTACATCCATGTGACCGATTTAGCGGACGCCCACGTTCGTGCGTTGCGTCATCTGGAAGCGGGCGGGGCGAATCAGGCGCTGAACCTCGGCACCGGCGACGGCTACTCTGTGAACGAGATTCTAGCCGCCGCGGAAGCTGTCATCGGGCGCCCGATTCCTATTGTCAGGAAACCCCGGCGTCCGGGCGATCCTCCGAGGTTGGTGGCCGCCCCGCAGCGCGCGTTTACGACGCTGGGATGGAAGCCTACCCACTCGTCGATTGAGAATATTTTAAGAACGGCGTGGAAGTGGAGTTCACGGGAGGGGGAGTAAAAACTCTACGCTAAGGCGTCGCGAAGCTGAGGAGACAGAATCCATTCTCCGTGGTCCTGAATCTCCCGATACATGGCGTCCGGCGCCAGGTCCAGATCACCGGGCCAGGCGACAGCGCCGCGATCGACGAACACCCGATTGAAGAATTGCGGATCGCGAAGCGGTTCAAAAACTCCAGTGAAATATCCCGGGTCAAAGCGGACCGTGCCCGCCAACCCGTCCGCGAAACGGACTCTGAGCAGCCATCCTGGTTCTGGTGCTACTTCAGTGACGTCCCAGCGCATTGTTCCAAGCTCACAGCACCATCATCGCTCAGACTAAGAGAGAGGTTCAATCTTAGGAGGGTGTTCATGGTCGCGGCATCGCCGCCAGGCTTCCAGGAGTTCTGCCCTGTGGAGGCGCGCCCATTCTCGCACGAGTTCAAGCGCGCGTCTTGGAAGTTCGCCTTCCAGAATCCCCAATCCGTCGATTTCGATGGTCGCTTGAAATTCTCCGTAAAGCGCGTGGAAATGGGCGGGAGAATGGTCGTTGAAAAACATACGAATGACGATTCCGTAGAAGGCGCTGATGGTGGGCATCCGTCTTCCAGGATGCCTCTGCCGCCAGCAAACCGCTACGCCAGCGTATATCCCGCAGCCACGGCGTCGTCGCGGAACATCTTTACCGTGTCGAGCGAAAACTCGTCCAGATCCTTGCCCAGGGTCGGGAGCTTCTTTAAAAGATCGTGGGTGACAGTGATGATGTGGCAACCGAGCGTGTCGGCTTGCACGATGTTGAACAGCTCGCGGGGGCTGGCCCAGATCAGCTCGATGTGCGGATATTCGCGCAGGCGGCTGAGGGCGGCGCACATGAGGGGCATGGGATCGCAGCCGGCGTCGGCGACGCGCCCGGCGAAGATCGAAAGATAGCTCGGCGGGCCATTTTCGAGGAATGGAAGCACCTCGTCGACTTGATCGAGCGTCATCATCGCCGTGACGTTTACCTTGACGCCCCGGCGGCTCAATCGCCCCACCAGCGCGGCCGAGCTTTGGCGCAGCGTATTGGTCACCGGAATCTTCACGTACACGTTGGGACCCCAGCCGGCGATGCGGACGGCTTGCCGCTCCATTTCATCGAACTCATCCGAGAAAACTTCGAAGGAGAACGGCCGGTCAGGGATGTTCTCCAGAAGATCGCGGCAAAAGCATTCGTAATCCTTTACGCCCGCCTTGCGCATCAGCGTGGGATTGGTGGTGAACCCCTGAATCAATGGGTTGCGGGCCAAGCTCAGAATCGAAGCCTTATCGGCGCCGTCCGCGAAGATTTTGACGCGCAGGGAGTTTTGATCAGGCATGACAAAGCGCTTCTTCAGCAATCCTGAGGGCGGCATCACGCAAGCTCCGCACGGCAACAAAGGGAGCTTCGGGACGGCGCTCGCGGTAGTGGTAATCGATGAACATGGCGCGGCATCCGGCCCGCTGTCCGGCTTCAATGTCGCGCCAACGGTCCCCGACGAAGTAACTGGCGCCCAGATCGATGTCCCAGTCGCGCGCGGCTTCAAGCAACAGGCCGGGCTTGGGCTTGCGGCAATCGCATGCCGCGGAATCGTCATGCGGGCAAACCTTGACGCCGCTCAAGCGCAGATAGCGCCGCAAGTGTTCGTGGATCGCGGATACTTCCTTGGCGTCGGCCTTGCCGCGCGCAATGTCCGGCTGGTTGGTCACAAGGATCAACAGGAACCCGGCCTCGCGCAGGCTGCGGCAGGCCTCGCGAACGCCGGGAAGAATTCGCAGATCGGCGAAACCGTTGGGCGGATATGGTTTGCCGTCGCGCAGAACCACGCGATTGATGACTCCGTCGCGATCGAGAAACACTGCGCGGCGGCTCACAGTTTACCGGCTTTCGCGTCTTCTAATAGCGCTCGCATCGAAATGCACAAAGCCTGGCGCGATGTTCGCTGGCAGGTCCAGCCGAGGCCCTTGATGCGGTCCGTGTTCAGGCGAACCACGGGAACGTCGCCCTTCCATCCGCGGTCGCCTCCGGCGTACTCAAAGTTCACGCTTGCGGGTTCCAGGCCGGTCACTTCCACGGCGAGTTTCGCGATTTCAGTCACGGTGATGTAATCGCCGGTGGCCACGTTATAGGCTTCAAATGGTTTTGGACAATTTTGGTGCGCCAACAGAACTGCATTGATTACGTCGAAGACGTGAATATAGCTCTTGCTCTGCGAGCCGTCGCCTAGAATGCGCAGCCTCGAAGGATTCTCCAGCAGCTTGCGCACGAAATCGAAACCCACGCCGTGCGTCTGCCGGGGACCCACCACATTGCCGAAGCGGAAAACGCGCGCGGTCAAACCGAACATCGCACAATAAGATGAGATCAGAGCTTCGCCGGCCAGCTTACTTGCGCCGTAGGTGGATACCGGCTGCATGGGGGCATAATCTTCCGCGGCTTCGATCTCGCCCAAGTCGCCGTAAACTCCGCTGCCGGACGCATACAGCAGGCGCGGCGTGGCGGTGACCCGCATGGCCTCGACAACTTGTTGCGTAAGGAACGTGCCTTCCCGGAAATCGATATCGGGTTCCGTGGCGGCGCGCGCGATGTCGGGATTGGACGCGAGATGGATCACGGAGTCGTGGCCATTCATCGCTTCCGTAAGCGGGCCGATATCCTTGACGTCGCCGCGAACCACGCTTAAGCGGGTGTCGCCGGAATGATGCTCATAATGCCACTGCCGGCCTGAGGAGAAATTGTCGTACAGCGTCACCGCTTCCGTAACAGGATCGGCCAGCAGCCGGTCCGTGAAATGACTGCCGATGAAGCCTGCGCCGCCGACGATAAAATAGCGGCTGGAGTTCAAGGGAGCGACTCCCACTTGGTGCGCTCGCGCTGGAGCAGAGGATGGCTTACCAGCAGATGCCAGACCACCGCGCAAAGGCCCTCGGTGTGCGGAGTGATGCGCTCGGGCGAAACCGTGGGAATCACCACGCACGCGGCCGCGATCTGCCGCGTGAATCCGCCGTCGCGCCCGACGATGCCAAAGATGCGCGCGCCGGCTTTCGACGCGGTTTCGAGCGCCTTGACGATGTTCACAGAAACGTTCTTTTCGCGATTTCCGCCGCCGACTGAAAACACCAGCACTCCGTCGCGGGCGTGAATTCGGGAGCCTTCCAGCCAACCGGCGAAGCATGTATCCCAGCCTTCGTCGTTAGCCCGCGCGGTCAGCTCGCTGACGTTGTCGGTGGGGGCGTAGGCTTCAAAACCGCAGATCTTGCGGAAGTCGTTCACGGCGTGGCTGGCGTGCCCGGCCGAGCCTCCCACGCCCAGAATGAACAGGCGCCCGCCGCCTTCGCGGACGGCATTGAGCCCGGCGGCCACGCGCTCGATCTCGAGCGGGTCCAGGCGTCCAAGAATGTCGATCGATTCGGACAGAAACGTCTCGGCAAAGCTCAGCTTTGGCGACGACCCTCCGAGCGCCGTCGCCAAATTGGCTAAATCAGGATTGCCCAAGCCAGCATTGGTCGCACCAGTATTGGTCAAACCAGTATTGGTCAAAGCAGGACTGGCTAAAGCAGGGTTAGAAAGCCTTGGGCTCGCGATCTCGTTGGCCGCGAGCATCCGCATCGCTATTTGCTTAGGGGTCGATTGCTTGGTATCGGCTGCCACTCTTACGTCATTTCGGCTGTTTTCAGCCGGTTCTATAGGCTCCGGCCGGTCCAGCGCGCGGCCGCCACTGTCTGCCATCCCCAGGGCGAACTCAGCACATTCAACGAGAAAAGCAGGCGGAACGCGCCCATAACCCCCGCGGCCAGCAGGCTTGGGGACCCGCTCTGCACGTCGGAGATCAACCGCTTGCCGCGGGAGATCACCACCAGCCGGTACAGGTTGAAAAACGGAAAGCCCGCGGTGGTGGCTAATTCGACCTCGAACCCGGAAGATTCGAGCAGCGCGCGCAGCTTTGCGGGCGTAAAGTGCTGGCGGTGCCCGATGTGACGGTCGAATTCGGATTGCGGGCCGCCCGGCACGGTGACAATCAACACACATCCGGGGGCCAGATAGGCGGAAGCGTTTTTGAGGAACAGAGATGGGTCATCAAGGTGCTCCAGCACTTCCGCGCAGACGGCGAACTGGGCCCAGCCGGTGAGCGCACCGGGATCGCCGGGCTCGATCAGATTGCGCCGGACGAATCGCGCATCGGGGACCTTTTCCGACGCCACCTGGATGCCGGTGGAGCTGAGTTCAAGGCCCGCGATCTCAGACCCCGGAAAGGTCCGGCGCAGGTCGCGAGCCAAGTCGCCTTGGCCACTGCCAATGTCGAGAATACATGGGGCGGCGTTTCCGGATGTGCTGCCGCAGCCATGCCTGCGCAGCAGCTTGCAAACGATTTCCCGCCGATAGCGCTGCGCGGGATTGCGCTGCGCTACGTCGGCTTGGTCGAGCCAATGCTGGTCCCAATCGTCCGGGGCCACGGGAGCGTGAAGATCGGTCACTTGGCGGCGTCCTTTCTCGGCAATGGCGCAGGGCCGGAGCGGCCTTCCTCAGGACCGGAATCGGCGGCCCGTCCGGCCGCTACAGGCTCCGTTGCGCCGTTCCTTGAGAGTCGCGCAGGGCCGGAGCGGCCTTGCTTAGCAGTCCTCGGTAAAAGTCCGGGCCGGCTGAATGCGTGTCCCACCAGCCCGGCAAACTGTGGATGTTCCGTGGTGGTGCAGGCGGTTTCGCCTGTCCATCCAGATGCGCCTCCGGCCTCCGTCTTCAGCGTCCGGCCCGATTGGAGATTGGCGTAATCTTCCTGATCATGTTTGTTTTTCGCGGGGTCAACAGCGCGAGCTGGCTGGGTCACTTCGCGGTGTCCTTTCCTGAGACTCCGGCCAGCAGCGGAGGGGTCTGATCCGCGTCCAGCATCCACACTTTTCGGTCGGGCTGGCGATTGCCGTAGTACTGAATCACTTCCTGATCCTCCTTCGGGTCGATGGCGCGAGCCCACACGGTTTGCGAGGCGTCGATGTCGGCGCGATTCCACACCCATTCTTCGAGCGGGTTGTGATTGGCGGCATACCGGACCAGCACCAGTTGCCGGCCGGGTTTGTGGGCCAGTTCCTGCGCAACTGAGTTACGGGCTGCCGCGAACGCCCAGGGCGCCATCCCGCCGTGGAACAGCAACGACAGATTCAGACCGAACATGCAAACCAGGAGGGTGACGAAGAAGACCGCAGCCGCGAAGCCCAAGGGCCGGCCGGCGGGCCGCCACGCGTGCAAGCGCGAAAGTGTCTGAAGGAAGCGGACGTACAAGAGTCCGGCGACAGGCGCTACGTAGTGGAGACTGAGGACGGTCAAAGGGAAGATCGCGACAGCAAGAAAGACAACCAGGATAAAAGCCGTGGCGCGCTCCTCCATCGTTTTCAGCCGGTACGGCCACAGCAGGGGGGGAATCAACATGGGCCAGAATCCGAAGAAGAAATCGTAAATCTCGGCGGATTTGCCCAATACGGAAGCGAGAGGATCCTGGCGTCCGGCGCGCCAGGCGCTCGTGAAGATGCCTTGCGCGCCGGCGTAAACGTCTGGGATGTGTTTTCCGAGAGGCGGCTCCGGCCCCAAAGGCAGAAACAGGAAATTGGGCGCCATCAGGTATTGCTTGTCGTAGAGGGCGTGCGGCAGCGTCAAGGGGCTGCCGGTGATGCGGTAGTCCTGATACGCCACCGCGCCGAATGCGCTGGCCAGGATCGCCACAGCCGGAATCGCATGCCGAAGTTTTAGCGCGCGAAGAGGCGGCGTTTTACGCCACATCCGGGCCAGTACGGCGAACACGGCCGCACCCAGAACAGCGCCTTCCCAGGGGCGCGAGTGCATCAGAATCGCCAGGCCGAGAGCAAAAATGGTCAACTGCGCGGGTTGCGTCCGCCGCCAGAGACGAGGCAGCGCCCCCAGCAGAAGAGAGCCGCCGATAACCGCGACGGCTCCGCCCCAGTAGGAATTCATCCAATAGCTGAAGATGCCGATGCGAAGCATGAACAGCAGCCCGCCGAGCAAAGCCAGATTCGGTGTCAGCCAACCCTGCAGCATCCAGCACACGGCCGCGCACATGAGCCCGGCGGAGAGAAAGACTCCGGCCCAGGGCGAGCCGAAGAGCTTTTGGCCGAGGGCCAGCACCAGCCCTTGGAGCGCCGGATATTGGGAGGCGTACGCCGGCTGCATGATTTCAAGCGGAGTCTCAAAGTGCTGCCACATGGGGTGCGGCGGATTGGCAACGCGGCCGGAGGCGTAGGTGTCCGCGGCCAGTAAATAGCTGAATTCGTCATGTACGCCGGGCAGAGGCGCCGGATACCAGGGCAACAGAGCCGCGCGGATCCCCAGCGTGAGAAAGAATATCGCGGCGCAGGCCAGCAGCTCGCGATGGGCGAGCCATTCGTATGCGTGGAATAGCCGATTTGGGGAGCCGGCTTTCGCTGCGGCGGGCGGCGCGGCGATCATCGTGAGGACTCCTTCATCGCCACGGCCTTCATCGCCACGATCTTCATCGCGAGAGTCGGCTCCTTGGCGGAATAGGGAATGAGGCGGAGAGGGGTTGCGTCGGGCTCCGCCAGCCAGACGCGGCGATCGTGAAAATAAGCGAGAAACGGCGCATCCTCCGCCGGGCCCATTTCGCGAGCCCAGACTACTCGCGATGAATCGATATCGGCGTGGTTGTAGACCCATTCCTCTTGTGGATTGTGAGCGGTTTGGTAATGCACCAGCACCAGTTGCTTTCCGGGCAGCACCGCAAGATCGCGATCCATGGCATCGCGGGCGGCGCCGAAGCGAGAGGCACGCTCAGCCAGTACGGTGCTGAAGCTGTCGCGGCCGGCGGCGAAGGGCACGGGATCATTACCGCCGCGCATCAAGCCCGCCGTGCTGTTCAAGAACGCAAAGACGAAGAGGACGGGGATGGCGGCGGCGAAAATCGGTCCAAGAGGCCGTTTCCAAGCGCCAACGTGTTTCAGGGATTGCAGGAAACGCAGATAGAAGACTCCGGAAAATGCAGCGGCGTAATGCGGCAGGACGCTGACCAGCGGCGCAAGCGCCAGCAGACAGACCGCCAGGAGACCTGCGCAGACCTTCTCCTCTGGGGACTTCACAGTCGAAGGCCAGAGCAGCAGCGGAAGCGCGATGGGCCAGAATCCGAAGAAGAAATCGCTGAGACTGAAGGCTTTTGCGAGAAACTGCGCGAGGAGCTGGCTATGCGAATCTTTCCATAGATCCACATCCCAGCCGGCCCAAAATTCGCGCATCAGGGCGTGACGATACATTGGCTCGGGGTGAAGTGGAATGAAGGAGAACATGGTGGCGACTGCGTATTGCCGGTCGTGGGCTTGATAGGGCAGGGTGAAGGCGTGGCCGGTAACGCGGTAGTCGTTATAGGCGATGGCTGAGGCGGTTAGCGATAGAACCAGCAACGCGGGAATCGCCGTGCTGAGTCGAGGCCTTGCGGATTTGCTCAGGTGCCAGGCAAGAACCGCAGCGCTCGAAAGCGCTAGAACGGCGGCGTCATAGGGACGCGAGAGCGCCAAGATCGAAATACCGGCTGCCCAGATTACAGCGAGACCGAACTCGCGGCTGCGCCAGATCCTCGCGATTGCCCCCAGGGCCAGGGCGCCGCCGATCGCCGGGATGGATCCGCCTTCGTAGGAATTCATCCAGTAGCTGAGGACTCCGACGCGGAGGGTAAACAGGAAGGCTCCGAGCAGCGCCCATTCGGGGTCGATCCAGCCTTGAAGCATCCAGCAGACGGCGGCGGATGCCAGGGCCGTTGTTAGCAGGACTCCGATCCAAGGCTGCTCGAAAAGCTTTTTGCCCAAGGCCAACGCCAGTCCTTGCATGGGCTGATATTTCGACATGTATGCCGGCTGCTGCAATTCCTGGAAGGTTTCGAAATGCTGCCAGAAAGGATGCGGAGGATTGGCCAAGCGGCCGTGGGCGTAGGTTTCGCCGGCCAGGAGGTAACTGAACTCGTCATGAATGACGGGTTTCGGGACGGGCAGCCAGGGAAGCAGAGCGGTGCGAAGAATCAGCGTTAACAGGAAGATGGAGGCGCAGGCCCACGCCTGTCTACGTGCGAGAGATTGATAGACGGAGAACAGGCGCACCACGCCTGTCCGCCCGGAGGCTTCCACATCTTTAAATCGTCGGTTCAGGGATGAACTTTAAGATCGCTTCGCTGTTTCTTCCCGGCTTTTGCTTCCTTGACCCCCATTTTTCTAACGAAAAGGCGCCTTTTCTCCGCTTGATGCCCACAAACGTGAAAGGGCTCACCGTATCGAAACGTCTGCGCGGGGTGCCCTCGAGGACTTCCACGCTCGCGTGATGCGGACCCAATGAGAGATCCACACTCTTCGTCTACAAAATACAGCGCGGCTTCGCGGATGCGGGCGAGGAAAAACGCTAAGTCACGGGAGCGACGGCAAAAGTAGTTCGAGATCGCGCAGTCCTTGCGGGGAGCCGATTTCGTAAAACCGCTGGGTGACCTCGTAGCCCGCGAGTTCGCCAGCGAGGCTCAAGCGGCGAAAGATCGCAGAGAGGTCCGATTCGATGGATTTTTCGATGACGGATCGGCGGAAAGCTGAGAGGCCGTAATCGATGTACTGCATTTCGGCGTGGGCCGCCCGCTTGTCATATAGATTCACAACGCCGTTCGAATAGACCACGTTGCTCGAATCCCAGCGGCCTTGGTTGCGCAGGACGGTCATCAGGGCCGGCGCCCGGCTGGATTCGAAGGCGCTCCAGACGGGCGCGAAGTCGATGGGCAGGAAAGAGTCGCCGTAGAGGACGAAAAACGACTCGTCGAGCGCGCCTTCTTCAATCGCGAGGCGAAGGGCGCCGGCGGTGCCGCGAAGCTGCTCGCCTTCATCGACAAAACGGAGCGCAGGGATCGGAGACGGCTCGGTTTCCCAATAGCGGCGGATTTTATCGCCCTGGTGGCCGATGCAATACACCACTTCAGTGACGCCGTAGCGGGCGAGCCAATCCAGTTGATGCCAGGCGAAGGGACGGCCGCCGACGGGGAGAAGAGTTTTGGGAAGAGTGTCGGTGAGGGGACGCATGCGCGTGCCCAATCCGCCGGCTAGAATCACGCATTGCATCGGATCAGTCCCTGCTCATTCAGTCCCTGGCGAGCAGCGTGGAGCCTTCGTGATCGAAGGTGAAGCGCACTTCGCGCAGGCCCTGCTGCTCCATGGCTTTGCGCAGAGCCTTGCGGTCTTCGGCGAGGAACAGCAGGAAACCTCCGCCGCCTGCGCCGACCAGCTTGCCTCCGATGGCTCCGTTGTCGCGTCCGACCTCATACCAGCGGTTGATGCATTCGTTGCTGGTTCCGGGCGAGCGCTGTTTCTTGTGCAGCCAATGCTCATGCATGAGCTCGCCGAAGCGTTGCGTGTCGCCTTGCTCAAGCGCGTTCTTGATGGAGTGGCCGAGCTGCTTGATGAAGTGGAGATTATCGAGCATGGCGGTGTCACCGATCTCCGACCGGATTTTCTGATCGTCGAGCACCGACGACGCGTTGCGCGAATAGCCGGTGAAGAACATCAGCAGGTGCTCTTCAAGATCGTACATGGTGGAGTCGCTGACGCGGAGGGGCGCGACGGTCACTTCGCCGTTTTCGTGAAAATCGAAGCACACCATGCCGCCGTGAGCGGCTATGTACTGATCCTGCTTGCCGACGGGCTGGTCTAAGATGTCGATTTCGATATGGCAAGCTTCCTTGGCAACTTCGGCGGCGTTGATATAGGACCGTTTGTGCGCGTGGAGAGCCCGCAGGAGCCCGACGGTGAAGGACCCCGAGGAGCCCAGGCCCGTGCCGGAGGGCATATCGGCGATAGTGGTAATTTCGACCGGCGGGGGGATTTGATGGAGGCGGAGCGCCTCGCGGATGATGGGATGGCGGATATCATCGATGGTGGGCGGGTGTTCGAGCGCGGAATACTTCAGAAAATAGCCGCCGCGGAAAGCCTCATTGACGCTGACGTAAATATATTTATTGATGGCCGCGGCGATGACGAAGCCCCCGAAGCGGCGGTAGTAAGAAGGAAGGTCGGTGCCTCCGCCGCCAATAGAGATGCGCAGGGGCGTGCGTGTGATGATCACTTTTCCAGAAACTCCAGCGGCACAACGAAGCCAGTCGCGGCCGGATCGCTACGGATTTCCGGCTTTGACGAGGGCCGCTCCGGCCCTATCCCGCTCACGGGAGAGATCGGCGGAAAGGGCGGATTTTTGTAGGAGCGCTGGGTTGGGGAACCTTCCCGGGTCCGGCGTGTCTAATCAGATTGTGAAGGGAAGGCTTTTCCCGCTCGGCTGGCTCGCCGCCGCGTTTATCTGTGTGGGCTGCCGATCGCCATGGGAAGCGATCCATCCCGTAATTCGCGCGAAGAATGAGGACAGGATCGCGGCCATGAGATCCGCGCCAATCATCGTACTGGCTGAGGTCGAGGATGTGAAACTCGCGTTCGACAGACCTCGCGAAGAGGAGAAACCCCCGGAGGTTGGAGGCCCGATGGTGACAAGAATCCCGCTGTGCCTGGCCAGGATCTCGGGCAAAACTTTGCTCAATTTGCGCGGATCGGAAACCAGCCATGTCGAGTTCTATAGCTGGGTTTGGGCATCCGGAAAGCACGGTGGTCCCAGACTCTTCGATCCGTCGCTCGGGTCGCACCACATCCTGTTTTTGACGGATGACACGGGCTTTCTCCATACGGTGGGCGACTATCCGGCCTACGACTTGCAGGTCCGCGCATCCTGGATCCCTTTCTTCCTTGCAGACTGGCATGCAGGTTACGGACACGACGCCGGGTTGATTGAGCGGATCGTTGCGCTCCGGCTCAAGGCGGAGCTTGAAAGCATCCCAACCGACGGAAGCGAATATTGGCTGACCACCGAAGATGATGTGGGACTGACCAGCCCCGCGTTTGTCGCCAGCCAGCTCGAATCCCACTGCCGGAACCTTGCCAATCCAGCCGGACGCGCGAAGGCGTGTGACTCGATCGCGGGAACCCCCAGATGATTTAACGAAACTCCCGCTATGGCCGGTCCTGAGCGGTGTGATAAATCCGCAAAACTTCGACGCTCTGCTCTGCGAGCCGATAGACCGCTGCATAGGGGAGAGGAGCGAACAAAAGCTCGCGCGTTCCTTCCACGCGTCCGACACGGCCACGCTGGGGCCATTGTTTTAACGCGCGGACGGCTTCGTAGAGCTTTTGTATCGTCGGCCTTCGATAGCGCGGATGACGGTCTCTGAGATAGTTGCTGATGTCCTCTAGGTCTGCTGCCGCGGCGGGCGTCCAGCGGATCTGCATCAGAGGCGCAGCATCTGTTCGAAGCGGGCGTCCATCTCCTCCTCTTCAATGAATTCCCCGTGGTCGGCCTGTGCGATTCCTTCGCGAACCGCGGCGCGGACGCGGGCGTCTTCCTGAAGTAAGCGGAGCGCGGCGTCTTTCACAAGATGCTCGGGGTCGGTACCCGCGGTGGTGGCGATTTGCGCAAGCTGTGCTTCTTGCTCCGGTGTGAAATGCACTTCCATGGCTCCAGAGTAAGGGAATGGCTCTTCTAGGGCAAGGCGCGAGCACGCACCACAGCGGCACAATGAGACGTGAACATCCTTGACGCCCTGCTGCCCGCGCAAGCCGATAACACGATTCGCGGGTGAAAGCTTCCGGTCTATGTCTTCGCTGGGATCGCGGTCGTCGGCGCGATCGGAGCTGCATTCATTTGTTCGCTCCCGATGGAGGCGCGGGCAGCATTGCCGGGATGGATCTTTCGATGGCTGGGGCGGACGGCATCGTATTCGCTTTTGCTTTGTGGGGCAGCGTTCTTTAGTGCCATTTATGTATGTGCCGCTGACTCTCGAGACGCTGTTGCGGATGCTGGCGGGCCATAGGAAGCCGGCGACTTTCGCGCACACTCCTGCGGGCGCAATTGGGAATTACCTTATCTTGCCGCTTAGCGTACTTTTGCTGGCGCTGTCTTTCTGGAAAGGAAAGAGAGCTTAGGCGCTGGAGTAAAGTATTACCAAGGAGATTGGCGATGCGAGGAGTCATCATCTTTGCGGGAGCTATCGCGCTTGGGTGCGGTTCGGCGTCCGGCCAGGCTAAGGACAGCGACATCACATTCGAGGTTGCTTCGGTGCGGCCCTCGGCGCATGGCAGCGGCGGCGATCAGGCCATTACCGGCGGTCCGGGAACGTCCAATCCAGGGCGGCTTACGTTCACGAGCTGTTCTCTGCAGACCCTGCTGATCAATGCTTTCGAGGTGCCGCCGAATCGGCTGGACCGGCTGGTGGCGCCCGCGTGGGTGCGGACAGAATTGTTCGATGTTGTCGCCAAGGTGCCGGCGGGAACGACTCCGGATCAAGTTCCTCTCATGATTCAGAACCTCTTGATGGAGCGCTTCAAAATGGCCGTCCACCATGAGGCGAAGGAGGCTGACGGGTACGCTCTGGTGGCCGCTAAAAATGGCCCGGCGGCGAAGTTGAAGGAGCGGGCGAGCCCGGTCGCCGATAAAGATTATCCGAAAATTCCCGCTGGCGTGTATCAGGGCTATTCCGTGAAACCGGACAAGTCCGCCGCCCGGGTGGTTGCAAGACAATCGAGCATGGCTCAAATTGCCAAGATCTTCGGCGGTCCGGCGGGCGGTGTGGACGTCATCGATAAGACCGGCTTGACGGGAACCTACGATATCACGCTGTACTTTAATCCGGGCGGGACGATTGAGGATCCCACGGGAAATTTTAAAGCGACGGTGGAGCGGGAACTCGGCCTCAGGCTGGAGAAGGCCAAGGTCCAGACAGATGTGGTGGTCGTCGATCACATCGAGAAAGTTCCCACCGAGAATTGACCGACTTGGCGCGCGTTTACTGACGCAAATCGCGGCCGGTCATTTCCTTGGGCTGGCCTACGCGCAGCATGCCGAGGATGGTGGGGGCGATGTCCTGGAGAGCGCCGCCGAGGCGCAGCGGACGCTTGTCCGCGTCGACTACGATGAATGGCACCGGGTTCGTGGTGTGGTATGTGTGCGGACCCTTGGTGACAGGGTCGATCATGGTTTCGGCGTTGCCGTGATCTGCGGTGATGATCCAGCGTCCGCCGGCGCGGCGCAGGGCTTCGTAGATTCCGCCCAGGCAGCCGTCGACGGTTTCCACGGCTTTCACCGTCGGCTCAAAGCGGCCGGAATGTCCCACCATATCGGCGTTGGCGAAGTTCATCACGATCACGTCGAAGCCGTGGCGATCGATGGCCTTGATGGCAGTTTCGGCGACTCCGGCGGCGCTCATCTCCGGGGCGAGATCGTAGGTGGCGACTTTGGGCGACGGGATCATTTCGCGTTCCTCGCCGGCGTAGGGTTTTTCGTTTCCGCCGTTGAAGAAGTAAGTCACGTGCGCGTACTTCTCGGTCTCGGCGATGCGCAGATTCTTCCAATTCTCCGCGGCCATGACGTTGGCCAGGATGTTGTTGGGATGCTCCTTGGGCAGAACGAAGGGCGCAGCGAAAGATTTATCGTACTGGGTCATCGTGGTGAAATGCAGCGGCGGAGTGAAGGGCGTGCGCATGGTCAGCGCCTCCGTCATCTGGCGGCCGCGGTCGGCGCGATAGTTATAAAAAATGCACGCGTCGTCGGCACGGATCAATCCAACGGGGTCGTGACGGGCGTCGACGATGGTCACGGGCTCAATGAATTCGTCGGTGATGCCGCGTTCGTAGGACCGTTTTACGGCGGCCACAGGATCGGTGGATTTTTCGCCCGCTCCGTCGGTCATCGCGGATTGGGCGCGTTCGATGCGCTCCCACCGCTTGTCGCGATCCATGGCGTAATAGCGTCCGGAAACGCTGGCGGTGCGGCCCACGCCGATGCGGCGAATTTCGCGCTGCAGAGCTTCGATGAATCCGGCTCCGCTTTCGGGCGGGGTGTCGCGGCCGTCCATGAAGCAGTGGATACAAACGTCGGTCACGTGCTCGCGCTTGGCCATTTCGAGCAGCGCATAGAGGTGCGTGTTCATGGAGTGAACACCACCATCGCTGAGCAGGCCCATCAGATGAAGACGGCGGGTCCGCGCGTGATGCATGGCGGCCAGGAGCTTGGGATCGCGGAAGAAATCGCCCGACTTGATCATGTTGTCGATGCGGGTGACGTCCATGAAGACGACTCGGCCGGCGCCGATATTCAGATGCCCGACTTCGCTGTTGCCCATTTGCCCTTCGGGCAGGCCCACGAATGGTCCTGAGGTGTGGACCAGCGTGTTAGGATATTCGCGCAGCAGGCGATCGTAATTAGGCTTGCGTGCGGCGGCGATGGCGTTGCCTTCGATGGCGGCCGAATAGCCCCAGCCGTCGAGGATGGTCAGAACCAGCGGGCGGCCGGTCATTCCGGGCGTCATTGCCGGAATGCCTTGCGGCCCGGGAAGCGCGCGGCCGAGCCGAGGTCCTCTTCAATGCGCAGAAGCTGGTTGTATTTCGCGATGCGGTCGGTGCGGCTGGCCGAGCCGGTCTTGATTTGGCCTACGCCTGTGGCCACGGCAAGATCGGCGATAAACGCGTCTTCGGTCTCTCCGCTGCGGTGCGACATGACGGCGGTGTATCCGGCATCGGAGGCCATCTTGATGGCTTCCAGGGTTTCGGTGAGCGTGCCGATCTGGTTGACCTTGATCAAAATTGAATTGGCGATGCCGCGCTCGATGCCTTTGGCGAAGATCTCCGTGTTGGTGACGTAAATGTCGTCGCCCACCAACTGGATCTTCTTGCCGAGCTGGTCGGTGAGGAGCTTCCAGCCATCCCAATCGTCTTCGGCCATGCCGTCTTCGAGGGAGACGATGGGATACTGGCGCACCCAATTGGCCCAGAATTCGACCATTTGCTCAGAGCTGTGTTCGCTTTTGTCGGACTTCTTGAACACGTACTTTTTGCGCGCTGAGTCGTAGAACTCGCTGGCAGCGGGATCGAGCGCGATGCCGATCTGATCGCCCGGCGTGTAGCCGGCGAGGGTGATGGCTTCAAGGACGGCTTCCACTGCTTCCTGATTGGATTTGAGATTGGGCGCGAAGCCGCCTTCGTCGCCGACGGAAGTGGAATAGCCGCGCTTCTTGAGCACGCCCTTGAGCGTGTGAAATACTTCCGCGGCCCAGCGCAGGGCTTCCGAAAACTTCTCCGCGCCATAGGGGACGATCATGAATTCCTGCGGGTCGACGCTGTTGTCGGCATGCGCGCCGCCGTTGAGAACATTCAGCATGGGCACCGGCAGAACAGACGCCGAAACGCCGCCGAGATAACGGTAGAGAGGCGTCTGCTGCGAGATTGCCGAGGCTCGCGCGGCGGCCATGGAGACGGCCAGAATCGCATTTGCGCCGAGGCGGGATTTGTTGGGCGTGCCGTCGAGCGAGATCATCAGATGGTCGAGCGAAGACTGGCGCTCGGCATCGGCGCCCAGGAGCGCGGGGGCGATTTCTTCCCGAATGTTCTTGACGGCGGTGAGTGTGCCTTTGCCCAGATAACGGGATTTGTCGCCGTCGCGGAGTTCGACGGCTTCGTGTTCGCCGGTGGATGCGCCGGAGGGGACGGCTGCGCGGCCAATGCTGCCGTCGGCCAGGATGACATCGGCCTCAACGGTGGGGTTGCCGCGGCTGTCCAGGATCTCGCGGCCGAGAATCTTGGTAATTTCCATGATCCAGGGTAACGCATGATCGGGGGAAAAATACTTGGCCGTGAATGAACGTGAATATGCAAACCAATTTTTTGATTCACGTACGTTCACGTTCTTTGGCTTAGCTTCTGTACGAGACTGTCAATAGGTAGACTATGCAGGATCTGATCGTAAGACGGGCGACCACAGACGATGTGCCGGCATTGGCTGCGCTAATCGATGGGTTTGCAAAGGGCCACCCGGCGGAGCATCATTCGAGATCGGTTGAGAGAATGCGTGAGGCCTTCTTTGGCACGGAAGCAGTCGGCAAGGTCCTGCTGGCTGAAAGAAAGGCTGCGGCTGTAGGTTTTGGAGCGTGGAGGAAAACCTATGATGTCTTCTGGTCGATGTATGGTGGTGATGGGATCGGGCTTTACGTTAGGCCCTCGAATCGTGGTTTAGGCGTGGCGTTGTGCATTGTCGCTGCGATCTGCGCGGAGATCCAAGGGCAAGGAGGACACTTTCTCCAAACTTCCTATGACCCGGCATTGGCTGGCTTGTACGAGCGCGTGGGCGTCGGAAGGCCGGAACGTGCCTGTCACATTTCAGCGTTGGCGTTCGAGATCCTTGCTGGAGCCGCCGGTGGGTCAGCGCGAGAGATCCTTTGTGCACTGCCGGATAAGGCACTAAACTATGCTCGGATGCAGCCGCGATCGCAGCAATCGTTCCAGGCGCTGGCCGACTTGTCCGTGCGTCAGGACTCGCCGCGATCCACTCTTCTCCGCGCTTCACGGCCTCGATGAAGCGGGCTTCCTCTTCGAAATACTGCGCCAGAATTTCTTGGACAAGATCGTGAGGACGCCTGCCCTGGTCGTGCGGCTGATCGCGTCTTTACTTTAGGGTACGCGACCTTGCCGCAATTTGGCGGTCTGCGCCTCGGCCAGGCGGCGTTTTACTTCCGGGTCGCCGGGATAGACCGTTAGGATGCTTTGGTACTGGGCGATGGCGTCGTCGTAGCGGCCGGCTCTGGTTAGCGCGATGGCCAGGTCGTAGCGCGCGTTGATGAAATCGGGGTTCAGCGTTAAGGCCTGGATGTACTGGGCGATCGCCTCGGGCGTGCGGCCGACAGCTCCCAGAGTGTCGCCCAGCAGCTTGTAGGCTTCGGCGCTCTTGGGCTCGATGCGCACGGCCGCTTGCGCCACCGGAACCGCGGCTTGGGCGTTGGCGCGGGACAAGAGCACCGCTGCCAGGGTCATGTGCGCCGCGAAATCGTTCGGATACTTTTCCAGGGTATGGCGCGAGAGCGCTTCGATCAGCTCGCGCTGATGGGCCGGGTCGCGGGGCAGCACCTGGAGCCACAAGTGACCCATTTCGTCGGTAGCGTGGTTGCCGGCCACGACACGCTTGGGAGGTTGATTGGGGTTGCGCACGTTGGCTACGGAATTGTCATAGTGATAGCGCATCGAAATCAACGTGCCCTTGGGCAGGAACAAAGGCTGGCGATAGCGGTAGACGCTCTGCCAGTTTTGATCCCAGGCGGGGATGCGGATCAGCCATTTTCGAGTGCCGTCGGGCAGGGTCGCGTAGGCCTCCATCAGCGTCGCCAGATAATGCGCGTGCGCGAAGACGGCGAGCGCATCGACATCCAGAGGGAGCCGGAAGTCGTCGGAGACCAGGAAGTCGCGGACGCCGGGCGCGATGTTGATGGCGCCATCGTGCTCCAGTTGAAGCAGCATGGGGACCTTGGTTTGCGGCTTGTCGGTGAAGTATAAACCCAGCATGGGGCGAATCGATTCCGGCTTGCCGGTGGGCCGCATATGGGTGTTGAGGATCAGATCGTTGCCGGGATCGAGCGTCCAGGCCAGCCCGTCCGGCTCGACATCGGGAGTACCGCCGGGACGCCAAAACAGGAAATAGCCGTCGCTATCGAACACGCTGCGGCGGTTGGCAAGCTCCATGCCGGGGAACCCCGCGCCGGGCGACGGCTCCTGTTCATGGCCCCAGCCGGAGCGGTCGACGATCACGTTGGCGTGATGCACGATGCGCTTGGCGTTTGAACCAACCCCCAGATCGACTCCGGGGCGAACCTCGATGGCGCGGACGAAGCGGCGGCGGTCAAGTTTCGGGGTCAAGACGAAGTTGTGATAGACGTCGGTGCCGTCGGCCTGGAGCGCGAAGGCTTGGGGCGCTTCGACGATCAGATCCGGGGGCCCAAGCTGCCAGCCGTCGGTGAATTTGGGCAAGGGAGGGATCTCGGCTTCGACGCCCTCCGGAGTGCCCTGTGCGACCCAGCCGGCGATCTTGCTGATCTGTTCCGGGGTGAGGCGATTCTCATCGGCGAAGTCGCCATGTCCGGCCTCGGGGAGCCAGGGAGGCATGTAATGGCTCTGGGTGACGGTCACGATCTGGCGGGCGTGTTTCTTGACGTCGTCGAAGGTTAAGAGAGGAAACGGACCGGACTCGCCGGGACGGTGGCAGGAAGCACAATGTTCGTAAACGATGGGCGCGATGTCGTGAGCGAAAGTGAGCTGGGTAGAAGAACCGGCAGGCTGGCCGGCGCAAATGGGCGCGAGAAGCAAGGCGGCAAGGCCCGGAAGTTTCCACTCCACTATTTCAGATTACCCCCAACCAGGTTCAGATTACCGCACCAGGTTCAGATTACCCCACCAGGTTCGATTACCCCATGGCAAATCGGCTAATTGCAACAACACAGCGCCGGGGGCTGGGTTGGATTGCCCACCGCAATGGTCACGATGTTACTCGTATAAATTCCCTGCGAGATTGTAAGCTGCGCAAAGTTGGTCGGCTGAAGATCCGGGTTAAGCTGCAGCACGATTTGATAGACGCCGACACTCCCCACCAACAAGCCAGCGGTGATGACGTCGGCGGTCTTGGAGTCCGCAAGCGATGACACGGTGGTATTGGCATTGTTCAATGCCGGCCCCGGATATGCCTGGCCGTCGACCGGACCGATCAGGTTGCCGTTGAGGTCCGAAGTCAGACCCAGGCCAGTGCCGTAAATATAGAACTGCTCGCCGGGAAGCGCCGGATTGCTGGGCGAGATCGGCGCACCGGCCACGTTGGAGCAGCACAGGGACGTGTTATTGACGGATAGCGAAAGGCTGGGGCTCGCCGCGGTGCCGTTCACGGTGGCGCCCGTGGAGTTGGCGAAAATTGCAATGCCGTCGCCTTCCGGTCCGGGAACCCTGGCCTGCAACTGGATGCGCGTGAATGCAGCGCCGGGAGAGGCGTTCACCTGCCTGTCCGGGTCGGCTTGAATCACGGCGATCAGGGCGTCCCGCACGGAGGTGAGGGTGTCGACGTTCTGCACCGTATAACTGTAGGTGCGGTCACCCACTGTGATGGTTCCGATATCGCCCGCGGCAATGCTGCCCGAAACGGTGATGGTCCCGGTGGCATAGCTGGAGCTGTGAAAAGCCAGGGCCGTTCGCGGATCCGGTCCGGATTGGGCAAAGATTCCGGGGTTTGCGCCGCCGGAGGATCCATCAACAAACGATGTTGTAATCGGAACGCCTACCGCAGTGCTGACTGTGACGCTGCCGTCGGCATGCTGGGTGCGCACGAAGGCATTGATGCTGTTGGTATTCGACACTTCCCACGGAACCTGGGTATTGATCTGGCCTGGGGAAACCAGAACCAGCGGGGCGCGAATGCCGTCGAAATACACCTCGACACCGCCCAAATCGATGGGAAGTTGAGCGGCGCCCTCGGGGGCGCTAGCCGTGGTGTCCGAGAGATTCGTGCCGAAAATGGTGGCAAGGGTGCCCGGCGCAAGAGTCCCGGCGCTCTCTCCGCCGGTTAGCGTGTCGCCGCTGGCAACCGGCACGATCATCGCGTTCGCGGAGGTGCTGACCGCCAGGGTGATGGCGTTTCCAGGAGGACCTGGAATGCGCGACGTCAGCAGCAGCTGCTGGAGCGCGGGAGGCACCGATGCATACACATTGGGGTCGCCTGAGCCGGCATTGATCAAGTTCACCAGCGCCGTGAGAATCGTCGCGGTCGTGTCGGTGGAAAGGATGGTGTAGGTATAATTGGTGCCGTTAATCCCGACGGTCACGGTATCGCCGCCGTCAATAGTCCCGCTGACGTCCACCTCACCCGTGGCGAAGGTTTCAAGGCTCGCGGCGTTGCGAATGCCGTCCAGGGCCACGTTGGGTGTCGCCGCCGTGTACACCAGGATGCGCCGGTTGCTGGGGTCCGCGACGTACAGATTGGTTCCATCAAACGCGAGACCGGTCGGCGACGGATCGACGTTGGCCGCGGATTGGACCAGCAGCGGAGAAAAGAGAGAGGTCGTACTGGTCACCACGCTGGCGAACTCATCGGGCTGTCCCAGCACCGCATCCGCTTCCGCGGCATTCTGGGTGGGAATGGTATTGAAGATCAGCACGCGGTCGTTGCCGCCGTCGGCAATGAACAGGCGCGTTCCATCGGAAAGCACGAAGCGCGGTGCATTCAGCGTTCGTCCGCACATGTCCGGATAGGTGGGTGTCGCGGGGCTGTTACAGGTATCGACTCCGGCTTGCGGGCATAGATCCACGTTGTCATTCGCGATCGCGTTGGTGAAATTGGTCTGCCCGATCTCCACGTCGGCAGGCTTGCCATTCTGCGTGGGAATTCCATTCCAGATCAGCACCCGGTTGTAGCCCAGATCGGCCACAAACAGGTGAAATCCGTCGCTGGTTACCGAAACCGGGTTGAGCATGGTCCCCTGGGTGGCCAGGAGCGGAGGGGTGGTGGAGAACCCGCCTGGACAGGTTGCACAGCTAACAATGGTGGTCGGAGGGATTGGACCGACGGTAGTGAAATTGGATTGTCCCAGCTCGACGTCGGCGGGCTGATTGTTCGCCGTGGGGATGGAATTCCAGATCATGATGCGGTTGTTCTGCGTGTCGGCCACGAACAGTTTCCCGTTTTGGATCCACACTCCCTGTGGACCACGAAAACTGGAGGCCGTGGCCACGATGGGCTCTTGCACGGTATTAAAATCCACCTGCCCCAATACGAGATCCGCGGGCTGTCCGTTGGAGGTGGGGATCGACTTCCACAGCAGCACGCGATTGTTCTCGGTATCGGCCACAGCCACGATATTCCCGTCGGTGGCCACAGCCACGGGAGTCCGCATGCCGGTCTGCGAGGTGTGGAAGTTGGTTGATAGAAAATCCGGCTGGCCCAGCACGACGCTGGCCTGCCCTCCGCAGACAGGACAGATGCCGCTATAGGCAGGAATCGAGGCCAACGGGGTGGGCATGGTCTGAGACATGTGCTCGAACATCAATACCCGGTTATTGAGAGGGGTCAAGCCGATCCGGTTGGAATCGGCGACGTACAGTGTATCCCCGGCGAAGGCTATGCCACCCACTCCTCCCAGGAGCGTATCGGAAGCACCGAAGTTCTGTGAAGTGAAAGTTGTTTGCCCGATCACCAGGCGGGCGGCCTGTCCAGTAACAAATTGCTGGGCAAAGCCCACTCCGGCACATAGTGAAAAAAAGGCACAGTATTTAAGCATCGATTGGAAGCGAAAGGGGTTCTTATGAGTATAACAATCTACCGACGTCCAAACACCGGGGCACGTTGCGGTCCACTTAAAGATCGCTGAATGGCGTGGTCTCCCAAGGTAACAGCCCGCAAAACGGCAACCTTGGCCGCCGGCGGGAGCGGGCTGTTCCTTTCGGGAATTGAGGACCCCCTATGCCGGCCGGCAGCCGGAGTGCGGATCGGCCTGGCGGCCAAATGGAGCGAATTCCCACAATCATTGAGGTCGGAGCAGCTCATGTTGGACCCGAACTGCTCGCAAAACAGCCTGCACTTCCTTTCGGTCGGCACACCGGGAAGTAACAGCATCAGCTCACGGCCGTCGCTGCGGCCAAGGGTTCCGGAAAGAGACCCGGAGACGACCTTGGCAACCTGAATCCGTTCAAACCCACAATTAACCTGTCAGGGCTCTCTTTCGCGCCCGTGGTCGTCGTATTCGCAACCGCAGTTTGGGCAAACAACGCCTTTCCACATGAGCTCCCGGTGAGAACGCGGTTCGTATCCACCCGGCCACGACGCATGGCATCGAGGACAGGTGATCGGGCCAGGCGTTGTGATGATGCCCCTATACGGATTGGTCCCTTGCCGATGCTCCTTGCGGCGTTGCTCGCGCATGGCTGCGAGCAACAGGAAAATCACGATAGTGACCACCCAGCCTCAAAGCGGCTGGCCGTTGATCACTGGGTTCAGGCTCATATCGTGGAATCGTCTTTTCCTTACTCAACCTTGAATAAGCAAAATTTTTAAGGTGGCCCGGCCCGGCGGAACTGGTTCTGGCGATGCCGCGACGTCCACGGACACAACTTCGCTTAAGTCGTTGAGAGTCCGCCTCGCGCGCGCTCACGGAATAAGTGGCTAGGATATCGGACAGCCGTTCGCGGGTCCAGCCGCCCAGACAAGTCACGACCCATCGCCGGAGCGCCATCCAATCGTCGCCGGTGTGCCGAGGCGCGAAGAGACGTTGACAATGCTCTTCGGGCGGAGTCAGTCGAGCCGATGGGGCGGAAACTCGTCCTTTTCGTGACTCGACCAGCGAACGATATCGGAGTCTCACCGTTCTTCGTCCCGGCTGGCGTTAAGTTAAGCGCCAACGGGTTCTCGGCGATGACGCGATTTGAGTGCTGGAGCGTCCAGACGGGCCGCGGGCGCAGCGGATAGCCAGCAGCCTCACGGCGAAGAGGAGATCTATTTCGTGGTGTCTGGACGGGGCCGGTTCTCCAGTGGGCCGCGTTCGTCCCGGCGCAAGAGCCGCATCGGTTTTACGAGATCACTGAGAGCCTGGAATTGCTGGTGTTTTTCGCGCCTCCGGAGGGATCGCGCTAGACGGACGCGGGCATCCGGAACGTCCGGCTCTCTTCGTGAAACGCCGTGAGGGCGCCGGAGCCGATGTGATAAACCCAGCCGTGCAGCGTTAGATCGCCTTGCTCCATGCGGGCCGTGACGGAGGGGTGGGTGCGCAGATTCTTCAGTTGCGCGGCCACATTTTCTTCGGTCAGCGCAAGTAGAAATTCGGGAGTTGGGTCGGTCGTGCGATGGCCCACGTTGGCATAGCGCAGCCAGGCGGTGACGTTGGGATAATCGCCCAAGGCTTCGGGATTGAGCGCGCCTTTCATGACGCCGCAATCGGTGTGGCCGCAGACGATTACTTCGGGGACTCGCAGCACGCCGACGGCGTATTCGATGGTGGCGGAAACGCCGCCGATGGCGTCGGGATAGGGCGGGACGATGTTGCCGATGACCCGGCAGATGAACAGCTCGCCCGGCTTGGTTTGGGTGAGCAGGCAAGGGTCGATGCGGGAATCGGCGCAGGTGATGAACAAGGCGTCGGGGCGCTGGCCCAGGGCGAGCTTTTCAAAAAGGTCCTGATGCTGCGGGTAGACGTCTTTTTGAAAGCGGGAGACGCCTCCCAGGAGTTTTTCGACTGGCACATTCTTAAGGTACCGCTACGCGGTTGGGTTGGGTGCCAGACTGGCAGCTATGGATCGATTCCCGGAATTCATGATGCATCCGGCGAACCGGATTGCGAAAGGCGATCAGGCGACGCCGGGAGTGGAAGGGTACGTCTTCGATGGGGCGGAGGGAAGCCAGATGGCGTTTTGGACCTGTCATGACTCCGCGGTTTCCGCTGAGCATGTCCACGACTTTGACGAGTACATGCTGGTGATCGAAGGCTGCTACACGCTGATCATCGGTGGAGAACGAATCCCGGTGAAGGCCGGGGAAGAATACGTCATCCCTCGCGGCGTGCCGCACAGCGGAGAGGTTGCGGCGGGAACCAGAACGATCCATGCATTCGGAGGTCACCGAGCCGACCGGGCGGTTCTCGATCAGACTTCCTGAAAGTACGGCAGGTCATGGCTGAACGGTGTAGACCGCCACCGAGCCACCGCCGCCTTCCGCGAGGTATTTCCCGTTTGGCGATAGCGAGACTACGAAATTCGTCTTTATTGTTCGAGCGTTCTTGAGTTCTCCGCCAACAAGTTCGTCCTGTCGATTCACTCCCCAGGAGGCGATTTCCTTGCCGGTGCGAACGTTCCAAATCAGTTGCCGGCGCGGAGCGACGTACTCAGTGCCCATATCCAAAAATTCAAGAAGGCTTTTCCATGGGAGCGCGACGTATTTGGAATCCGTCACGGTCAGAAGGCCCCCAGCGTTAAACGCCCCAAGTTCGATACCGATCTTTCCATTCTCCGCGGTCTTTTCGCCAGTCTGTGTGTCCCAGCAGGCCCTCGTCGGGAAGGCCCTTTCCGAGAGAGTTGGCATAGCAGACAAGGCTGCCATGATCGAGAAAAAGGAAATTGCCTGGGAAGTCGTCCTGCGTCCATCGCTGCTTCACGTCATGCTTTTCCGCGCCTACCAATTCGATCGTTGCTTGCCCGTGCCTATTCGTCTCGGTATAGCTGCTCGTCGCGACCAGGTCCCGCTCAGGAGAGGTATCCAATACGATCCCTGACCCAGTCGTCTTCCAACTGTCGGCCAGCGAGCAATCTGGATTAAGAATCCGAATCTCTGTCGGGTCGTGGACAGGGTTGGGTCCTCGAAGCGCGATCACCATGCGATCTCTGCTAAGAAATCCCCCGAACGCCGACTCCTTAGGAAAAATGCAAGCGGCCTCCGCGTCAAGCCGGAACATCACCGGCGTTTGGGCGGTCACTACCAGGATTGTGCCGGATGGCGACCACGCAATGCTGCTCGGGGACGGGTATGGCGCCCTCGTGTTAAGTTCAAACTTGCGAGGTGCGGTTCGAGGCTGGTCGAGCGCTACCACGACTATATGTCCCGGAGCCGGGTCAAAATTCCAACGCGATCCGAATCCGATCGCCACCTTGGTTTCGTCGGGGGAAAAGCGAATGCCCCAAACCTGCGCAGCCGTGTCCGCCTGGTTGACGAATCTAGACAGGTCCAGATCCTACAGCTTTCGCCGGCCCTCCGCACCCCAGAGGAGCGCAGCGGCCAGCACTGTGAGAATGGCTGCCCGAGCCGGCCTCACTTCAAGATCTACCTGCGGATAGGCTGCGGCGAGGCGCGGATGGCTCGCTCGAAGGCCCAGCCCCGGATGTGGTTGATCTGCTCCTTCATGGTGCGCGAGAGCGGCACCTGCTTCACGGCAATGTCGATCAGATCCTGACCGGTTATCTCGCGATCCGCAAGCCGAGCGCGGGTGATCGCGGAGATGACGCACTGCTCGATTTCGGCTCCGGTCCAGCCCACGGTGAACTTGGTTAACTGCTCGATGTTGAATTGGGATGGGTCGACTCCGCGGCGTGTCAGATGAATGCGGAAGATCTCGATCATTTCGTCTTCGAGCGGCAGATCGACAAAGAAGACCTCGTCGAATCGGCCCTTGCGGATCATTTCCGCGGGCAGCAGATCGATGCGATTCGCGGTCGCGGCAACAAAGAGTCCGCGGGTTTTTTCCTGCATCCAGGTGAGGAAGAACGCGAAGATACGGCCCTGCTCGCCGCCGGATTCGGTGGAGGTGATGCCCATCTCGATTTCGTCGAACCAGAGCACGGCGGGTGCCATGTCCTCCATCATTTTGCATGCCGCGACGAATGCGCCTTCGGGTTTGCCGTGGCGTCCGGAAAAGATCTCGATCATGTCGATGCGATAGAGCGGCAGTTGAAAATGCGAGGCGATGGCTTTGACGCACAGGCTCTTGCCGCAGCCGGGAATGCCCATCAGCAGCAGGCCCTTGGGAACGATTTCCGCGCTCAGCGTATCGCGCAGTTCAAATAATTTGCGGCGTTCCAGAAGCCAGGTTTTGAGGCCTTCCAAGCCGCCGACCTCGCCCAGTTCCGTCGGCGTCGCGATGAATTCGATGACGCCGGTGCGGTTGACCAGCAGCCGTTTCTCTTCGAGCAAAGCTGGAATCGATTCGGGTCCCAGTTGAGGAGTCACGGCCAGGGCGCGGCGCAAAGCGTAGCGGGCTTCATCGAGCGTGAGGCCTTGCAGCGCGCCGGCGACCGTGCGCAGAACGGGTTCGTTTGACTCGCCGGTCTCGGTGCGCAGAAACTGCATCAGCTCGATGAGATCGGGCGGGCGGAGATCGAGAAAGACGACGCTGCGATCGACCTCTTCGGGAATGAATCGCACAGGCGAGCTGATAACGACGAACTTACGCTGATCGAGGCAACTTTGGTAGACGTCGCGGAGGCGGCGCCGGACTTCCGGGGATTCGCGCAGAGGCTCGTGGAAATCCTGCAGATGGAAGATCGCCGCGCCTTCATGCGCCACGATGAAGTCCAGTACTCCTCGGGGCGATTGCGCCAACGCGATGGGCTCAATATCGCTTTCGACGGGCGTACGCAGGCCTTCGGTGAGGCTCCAGGTCCAGATGGGAATCGGCTCGGGGAAGCTGGCGGCGACTTCGGTCAGGAGCAGGACCACGCGCTGCTCCTCGGCGGACCGGATATAGGTGAGGGGCCGCCCGGAAAGGAAGACCTCGCGAACCGTTTTGGCGGCTCGGCTCATGACTTCTGTGGGGTGGGGGGAAGGTTTCACGGATCGCTCTCCCATTATGACGAGTTCTCTAATTATGACGACCGCGAGGGGAAATTTGGCCGAACCGCTTAAAGCATCCCCCTGGAAGGCCCGATGAGACAAGTAGATGATTCGAACTCTGCTTATTTGCTCCAACGCCCTCGTACGGAAGGAGATCGCCGCGGCGCTCGGCCGCATTCCGGAACTGGAACTGGCGCGGGATTTTCCGGAGCCTCCTTCCCCCGATGAACTGATGCGCAGCATCCGGGTCCGCGGAGTGAACCTGGTGCTTCTGGATGTGGACGATTTCGATCGAAGCAGAGTGCTGGCAGCCGCAATCGACGATCTGATGCCGGGCCTTCCGATTGTAACCTTCGGCCAACAGGACGGCCTGGACCTCCTTACCCCGATTGATGCATTTGGGCGTGCGCGATCATCTGACGCTGCCGGTCAGCGTTAAGGAGCTGACCGTAGCTGTCGAGGCGGCGCGGCGCCGCTTGCAAACGCATCCGCTGGCGCAGCTCAAGTTGTCGGATTTGTACACCTTTCTTCCAGCGAAGCCGGGCGTCGGCACCAGCACCATCGCGGTCAGCACGAGTTGCGCCCTGGCGGAGGACATGAACGCGCGTACTCTGCTGCTCGATTGCGATCTGGCCGCTGGCGCCATCCAGTTCCTACTCAAGCTGGGGCAGAGCGCCTCGGTGGTGGACGCGGTTAATCATGCGGGTAATCTGGAGGAGGACTTGTGGCATCAGATGATTGGCCATTGGGGTAAACTCGAGGTTCTGCACGCTGGCCGGCTCGACACGCCCTTGGATGTGGACCTGGAGGGTTTACACAAGGTTCTGGCCGCCGCACGGGCGCAATATGAAGTGATTTGCGCCGATCTCGCCAGCAGCATGGATCCGTTTTCAATAGCTCTGATGAAGGAGTCCCGCCGAATCTTTCTGGTAACCACTCCAGAGGTGGTTCCGGTTTACCTGGCAGCCTCCAGGGTGCGGCGGCTGAAGGAACTCGGATTGGAGGATCGGGTCGGCCTGCTGCTGAATCGGAAGTTTTCGAGCAAACTGACGGACGAACAGGTCTCGGAGATGGTGGGCATCCCGGTTCTATATCGATTCTCAAATGACTACAAGGCTGTCCAGAGCTCGATCCTGAACGCTGCGCCGGTGGTGCAGGAAAGCGATCTTGGCCAGAGCATTTTAAATCTGGCGCACACGCTTGCGCCGCACCTGGAGGTTCCGCAACCTCACCCGCACAGGAAGTTCCTGGAGTTCTTTCGCATCCCGCACGTCAACGACACGTTGATGATGCGCGACTGACTCAGCCCGCAAAACGGAGCCAGCGCCTAGCGGAAAGCGTGTTTTGGCCCATCCATTAAAGCATCGTTCCCAAAAACCCGATGGACAAATAGAGATGCTCCGAGCTCTGCTCATCTGCGCCAACCAACGAGTTAAGGAGGGGATTGCCGCTTCGCTCTTCCGTATTCCAGACCTTGACCTGGTGCGCGAATGGGAGCGGCATCCTTCTCCCGACGCACTCCTGCGCAGCATCCGGATTCGTGGCGTGAACCTGGTCCTTCTGGACGCCGATGATTTCGACCGGGCCAAGGATCTGGCGGCCGCGATGGATCATCAGATGCCGGGTATTCCCGTGATCACCTTCGGCTCCCAGGAGGGGCTGAAGCGGCTGCCCCGGATGAAGCACAAAGGCATGCGCGATCACCTGATGCTTCCGGTGAGCGACGCGGCCTTGGCGGACGGGGTTTTCTCCGCGCGACGCCGTTTGCAAACGCATCCTCTGGCTGAGGCCAAGTTATCGGACTTGTACACATTTCTGCCCGCCAAGGCCGGGGTCGGCGCCAGCACGATTGCCCTCAGCACCAGTTGCGCGCTGGCGGAGGAATTGGGAGCTCGCACGCTGCTGCTGGATTGCGACCTGCACTCCGGCGCTATTCAGTTCCTGCTCAAGTTGGGAGATGGCGCTTCCATTGTGGAGGCCATGAAACTGGGCGGAAATCTGGATGAAGACCGGTGGTCTCAGATGGTCGGCCATTCGGGGAAACTCGAGGTGCTACACGCGGGCGGCCTCGAAGCCGAACCGGATGCGGACTTGGAAGGTCTGCAGCAGGTGCTGGGCATGGCGCGGGCTCAGTATGAAGTGATTTGCGCCGATCTCCCCAGCAGTCTGGATTCGCTTTCAGTGGCCCTCATGCAGGAGTCCCGCCGGATCTTCCTGGTGACTACTCCGGAGGTTGTTCCGCTTTACCTGGCCGCCGCCAGACTGCGGCGGCTGACGGATCTCGGGCTGGCGGGGCGAATCAGCCTCCTGCTAAACCGGAAGTCTTCGAAGAAGTTGGGGGATGAGCAGGTCGCGGAGATGGTGGGGATCCCGGTCATGCACCGGTTTTCGAATGACTACAAGGGCGTGCAGAGCTCGATCCTAAACTCCGCGCCGGTAGCCCAAGCCAGCGATCTGGGCCAGAGCATTTTGAATCTGGCGCATTCGCTCGCGCCGCACCTGGAGGTAAAGCCAGCTCATACCCAGCGCAGGTTCCTGGAATTCTTCCGCGTCTCCAGCGTCAATGAAACGATGACGATGCGCGATTGAACGGGCTCCTCAAGTAACAGCCCGCCAAACGGAGCGGGAATTGAGGGCCGCGACCGGCGCTTTGCGGGAAGAGTCAGTCGCACTGGAGCGGACACGCCGCTCCATCTTCTGTTTCCATGGAGCGGACGCGCCGCTCCATCTTCTATTTCCATGGAGCGGACACGCCGCTCCATCTTCTATTTCCATGGAGCGGACACG
>DASXEY010000047.1:0-8522 GCA_036489835.1 Bryobacteraceae bacterium
TACCGTTGCGCGATCCGGAAATTCGACTGGAGATCCATTTGGCGACGCTGGCGGCCAACAAATCACCCGTTGTAAGCGAGTACGTGCGCAGGTTCGTGAAGGCCGTTGAAGAGACGCGTGGGCCGGTCCAATTGCGGCTGCCGATCGATCAGAACCGGGCAGCATGAGTTCGAACCGATTGCAGTAGTGTCTATAATGACAACACTGGTGGTCGAATCCCCTCCGGGCAGATGCTCCCGAATGCCGCCAAGCGAACCGCACTGGGAAGAGCTGACATGGAGTTGGGCCTGGTCGACGGGGCGCCGCACTTCTGATCAGAGACTGGAGCCAGCCGCCAAAGCGGCGTGGTCATACGCTCTTCTTTGTGCCTGGGTTTATCTGAATGACCGCGATTACGCGCACGATCTGATGGACCATGCCGTGCAAAACGCTGCTGACTATCTTGACCGCCATCCGGAATCGCCTGACTGGAAGCTCATTGCACGGATCAAAAGCGTGCTTCGCCGGCGAGCGAAGCAGATCGCTCACAAGCACAGACTGGAAATTCCTTGCGGCTCCCTCTTCGATCTCGAGCAACTGCTCGTCGAACCGTCGAATCTTGAGCAACGCTCGATAGCCGGCGAATTGGTTTCACGGCTTTCGCCCGTCGTGCAATCGGTTCACAACCAGCGCCAGCTTGGGTATACATGGCGGGAGATTGCAGCAGAATTGGAACTGGATCACACCGTCGTCCGCCGTGCGTATTTTCGGGAGTTAAAATCGTTGCTGCGCAGTGTCTCTCCCTCTGGAGAGTCTTCCCGATGAGCATATTTGGGCGTGAATCCTCGCGCGCTGAGGACCGCTTTGAGGCGTGGCTCAAACGGATGCATCAGGAGCGAGTTCTCTCCGGTGAAACGGAGCCGACAGGTCCATGTCCGGACGAGGCGTTCCTGCGCGGTGTGGCTCGGCGATCGAAAAAGATTCGACTGAGCGATCCGCGCATCGATCACGCTGCGAACTGCGCCGTTTGCATGAATCGCATCCTGACCATTCGCCAAGGCGTTCGTTCGCAAAGGAAGAAGCTGGCGTTAGCGTCGTCGGCTGCTTGCCTCCTCTTCATTGTTGGGTTGGCCGTATGGACCCGATATGAAGTCCATCATCGGCAGACTCTGGTCGCCGCCTTGCCAGTATCGAGGACTGTGGACTTGTGGAACACGGGCACAAACCGCGGCGAACAGCCAAAGCAATTGCAATCTGTGGTGTTGCCGGCCGCGCCCGTGCGTCTGACGATCATTCTCCCGCGATTCAGTTCACAGGGGCAGTACCTTGTGGCCGTCACTCGCGATCAGACCGGAAACGGCGTCGTTGCAGAGGGACTCGCGACTGCCGGCCCCGTCCACGGGCAGGAGAAGGTCTCGGTGGACCTCGACCTCCGCAGCGCCAAAGCCGGCGCATACTTCCTCTCCACCACGCATGAGCAGGATCAGGCAGCGTACTATTATCCACTCCGAATTAAGTAATGTGACCAATTCCCAGGCTGACCCGGAATCGGCACCTGGCAACGGCTTCCGCGTAGTGTCGGCCCTGAAATATCCGCGGAGCACGCAAGTGAAATTCAGCCGAGAGTTTTCACAATGACTGGCGTCCTCACCACTGAAGGCGGAATGGCGAGTCGGGTCATCGAGGCCGCGATTGGCATCGCCTGAATTGCGGTCTGTGGGCTAGCCTTCTTCTTGCCTTCATCTATGAGTTCTGCGGCGAACGCAACCCGCTGCTCGCCTGTAAATTCCATCGCAGGATTGTATTCCCCAATTTCCTCGTACTCGATCGCAAGTAGCCATAGATCATCCGTTCCTCTTTTGCTCAGCTGATAGCGCCTTTCGATCAGCGGATAAGGAGACGCGTGGCGCAAATTGCGGGTGCGGAGTGCCCGTGATTCAGGCTGTTCGTGTAGGCGGCAATTCACGGCCCTGGTCGTCCATAAGTTGTTTAAGGCGGAATTCACAGGAGGATCCCACGAAACGACCAGCCGGAGCACAGGACGCTCGGCGTTATTAAGCCAGTCGAGCGGAATCGGTATCTGGATCTTTGCTCGGTCGTCCTTGTCAGCAAGGACGCCCTGCCAGATGAGGACTGCTGAGTGCGCTTGGGGCGCCGCGAGCCTGCCGGCGTCGGCGTACCCCAGCCCAATTGTGCGGGAGATGAAGTCCTGCGCTCCATCATCTTCGATCGCCGGCTCCGCCGTGAGAGCGAGAAATGCTTTGACCGTGACCCCGAAAGGCCTGGCACCCTTTTCGCAGACGGAATTCAATCGCTGGATTGCCGCCGCGACCTGCCGGCACAGAATTGGGGCAGCGTAAGATGTGCCAATTCTATCCTCCCACAGACCTGCATCGGATAAGCCCCAGACGCCGAGCCCGGGCGCCGAGACGTACGCATCCGTAGTGTTTCCGCCGGGTGCCGCATAGTCGGGTTTAGGGCTGCCACACAGCCCGGGTCCAACTCTGGTGAAGGGGCTGGGCCAGCCAATCTGAGTTGCAAGACCTCCCGCGCTTAACTTCCCGAGAACCGAGCCGCAGGTTAGAGAATTAAAGCTGCGCGCCCAAGCTCCCAGAGCCCAGTGAGGATCATCGATATGCCGCGGATAACTCCGTTGAGGCACTATGCCTGGTGGACTGTTACCCGCAGCAACAATCACCAGCACATCATTCTGGAAGATGAAATTATCCAAATCCTGAACAAGCGCGAGATACTCGGCGCGCTCTACCTCACCCATGCTGTCAAGCGGAAGACGTGTGTCAAAACTGAAATTGAATACTCTTACATCCGGAGCTGTTGCGACAACGGCTCGTAACGCCGGATAGACCTCCTTGTCCTCAATCTCACTAAATCCAGTTCCCCCCAAATTCACATCGAAGACCCGGTAGGACGCCACGGGAGCTTTGTTCGGCAAGCCACCGTCGAAGTTCAAATCGCCGAAAACAGCCCTTGAGCCGACGAAACTAGCGTGGCCCTTGAGGCTATTAAATGTCGCTGTGGGCGACGTGTAGGCTCCCCGAATGTACGGAGCGAGGTGGACATGATCTGCCGGAATACCGGTGTCGACGACGGCGATTACCGGCAACACACCCGGGGCAGTCGCAGGGGCCGGTGCAACCGCCGACGGTGCACCCTTGCTGGGGCTTGCAGTGATCGATATTAACGGAGAGTGAAGCGACTGAACCGAGAAAAGTTCGTCAGCGATCGCTCGAATTGAGGCAGGAAGCACGCGCCCCCGGAGCCACTGCCGTCCTGAGAAATCGACCCCGGTCCCGGAGATGCGCTCCTTTGCATGGTGGAGCATGTCCGCGATGGCGCGGATGATGCGATCTATCTCGGAGCGGGTCAGTAAAGGTTGCAATTCGATGACCGCGTCCGCTTCCTGCGCTTTCTTCAGCTGCTCCAACCATTCCTCATCAACCTTTAGCGCCCGCGGAATGAGGTCAAATTTGTCGACAGCGATCCAGCGTGCCTGCTCTCTTCTCCCTGCGCCGTTGAGCTTTTCAGAGGTCGAAGCCAGTTGGTCCAGCGTTTCCGGCCTCATATGCACAATTGCGGATCCGTCCTCTGCCACCCTCAGGAGGTCGACACCGAGCCTGCCGAACACCCGTGAATGCGCACTGGAGAAATCGGCGTCCTCCACGAGGGTGGCGACCCCGCCCGGGGGCGCCTTAGTCTTATCCCTTGTGATCTTCTCGATCGAATCCACCGGGTTCGCGAGGAGGAAATAATGGCTCTGTCTCAACGGATCGGTGGAACCATCGATCTTCTGCTTTACGCGGCGCAACGATCCACTGATTCGGGAACCCCGCGATGCCCAGTCGGCAGGCGCGTACTCAGGCAGTCGTCCGCCTCCACGGTCTTTGCCGCGAGTCAATTCGTGCTGCTCGTTCAGGTAGAAGGTTCTAGCCTGAACGCTGGGATGATCAGCCATGCGCGGACTCCGCTAGGACGATCCTGCGCGCCTCCGACTCAATCAGTCTTTCCGCATCTGCGTAGCTTCGCTGCTTCGAGGCCTTAGCGAGTAGCCCCTTGTCGAGCGAGAGACCGAATCGCCGCGCCAGCTTCTTCGCATATCGATTAATCTCACGGGACGTTGGCGAGGGGAAATTGAGGACTGCATCGAACCGGCGCCATAGAGCTCGGTCAAGACTTCCGGGCAGGTTCGACGTGGCGATGAGAAGGCCGGGGGCCATAAAAAATTCCAGCTCCTGCATCATCGCGATGACGATTCTATCGAGTTCCCCGACGTCCAGCGAGTTCCCACGCTGCTTTCCCAAAGCGTCGACCTCGTCGAATAGCAGAACGCTAGGCGTTAAGGAAGCAAATTGGAAGATTTCTCGAAGGTGCGTAGCTGTTTGTCCCAAGTAGGCTCCAATGACAGCGTCGAACCTCACGAGATAGAGCGGCAGGCACAACTCGGCTGCGATCGCCTGCGCCGCCATGCTCTTGCCACAACCAGGCGGCCCGACAAAGATCAGCTTTGAACGACGCCGAATGCCTCTGGAGCCGAGCAGTTCTTGATTCCTTGTCTCTCTGATGACGCCGTGCAGCACCTCAAGTGCGTTTGACCGGAGCATCATATCGGCCATCGCAATCTCTCCAGGCCTCTGATACAGCGCGGACGAGAGGAATCCGGCGTCGGCAACTGACCCGTTGGGTGAAGCCAATGGCTGTGCCTTGGCGAGCGGCCTACCGTTGAGTGCAGCGCTTAGCCTGCGCGCAGCTGGAGCGTGGCCGCGTTCCCGCTCGCCGGCGATGATTTTCTTTGCCACCTGCTCAGCGCCTGCTACGTCGTGTAACCCCAGGGACTGAAAGAGGCTGGCCAAGTCTCGGATGTTCGCCATGGTTCAAGTGAATCTTAACAGTATAGGGTTGCCGCGCATCTCACTCTTACGGTCGCAGCCAGCTAGGCAGGCTCACACCGCCGCGGCGCGCCGCCTCACGCTCCTTCTTGCGCGCCAGAACGTCGTACCAGCACCCGATGTTAGCTTGCGCGCGCAGTGGGCCGATTCTGCAAGGAGTCGATTGCGTGATCAAGTTGCCGGTCGCGGCCGCGCGACCGTCGATCTCGCCAATCGAAATCGATCACCTGGTCCGGCGCCATCGGAGTTCCTTCGAGAATTGACCCCTTCCAAGTATAGTAGGCGCCCGTAGGGAGCGCCAATCGATACCCCTTTCCGACCTTGACCGACGTGGAAGAGAGAAGGCGCCCAGCTGTCTTCTCTCCGACGATCGCAGCTAGGTTGTTCTCCCGAGCAAATGCCACGATCATCTCGGCTGCGCTCGCGGTGTGGCGATCCACGAGAAGGACTATCTGACCATGAAACGGCATCGGCCCCAGACCCTCAGTCTGGAGAACGATTGACTTCTTCGACAGCATCGCTGGAGCAAATCGCAAACCCAGCAGCCAGAGATTCCTCGGGGATGGCGGGATTCGAGCGAAACGGGGAAAGCTTAACTTCTCGGTATCCAAATTGTTTGAAGAACGCCGGCGGTCAAGGGCAAAGCCGACCGGGACTCTGCTTGGAGTGAGGAAGCTCATGACTCGCAATGCGGCGATTCCGCCTCCAGTATTTCCGCGGAGGTCAATGATCAGGCGGTCGATATTGCCCAAGCTGGCAACCGCGCTGGAAATTTGATTGGCGACCACAACCCCAACCATTCCTGGGAACATGGCGATCTTCAGATAGCCGAAACCTTCCTTGAGCCGCCTTGCCTCGACCAGCGTTGGCTCGATGAACTGCAGCTTCTTGCCTTTGGGCCGCGCCACATCTACCGAAGGTGTTCTTTTCTGTTCATCATTAGCGACAATCTCCACGGTGGTCTGCTTTCCCATAGGAAAAACAGGATGCTCAGGCGGCACGATATCCCGGCCGTCAACGCGCAGAAGAATGTTCCCCGGCTCGACTCCGGCGATTGCCGCAGCGCCGCCGGCGTGAACATCCTGGAAGATCCAGCGCTTTCCATACGGGGTCTCGTCGGCCAGATAGTTCGCGCTCAGAGCTGCCCGGCTGGACGCCCGGCGGGCGGTGCTGTCAAAGAAGCCCAGATGCGAGGTATGCAGCTCGGCGAACAGGTCGGTCATCGCCTGTTCAAATGCATCAGGAGCGACTGCACTCTCGATGATCGGTCTGTGTCGCTCCACGGCGGCCTGCCAGTCTGCATTCAGCTTTTCAGGCGCATAGAACCGCTCTCGCAGCGCAGCCAGCACATTCTCAAGGATCGTGTGGCGATCCTTCCCTGTTAGCTGAATAGAGGCGGTTGTCGTCATCGGGTGCTGCTCCTGAGAGAGTAGTCAGTCGAAGTTCGTTGGGAGAGGCTGCCGTCGGGTTCGCCATCCAATTCGAACCCCGCCCAGGAGGAGGGCGGCCGCCCAGATTTGAGCATGTCGAGTTGCGCCTGCCTTAGAGCCGCAGCCTTGCCTTTTCCGCGTCCCAGTTGCCGGTAGAAGTCAATCATCAGGTCGGCCGTCGCTTGGTCATTGACTTCCCACAGTGCAGAGACCACACTTTGTGCTCCCGCTTCGATAAAGGCATCCTCGATATCGGCCACGCCCTCTTCGCCGACCGGCCCAACACCGGTATCGCAGGCGGAGAGAGTTACAAGATCGGCGTTTAGGTGGAGCTGCCTAATCTCGCGAACCTGAAGCAAACCGTCATCGATGGGCGGCGTCTCAGGCGCGAAGACCAGGGCGGAGCGATCCGGGAATTCGGGATCGGCATATCCATGAAGAGCCAGATGTATGACTTCGTATTGCCCGAGCGGGAGGCGTTTGAAATCCGTCTCTGTCGCCTGTGCGCCCAGCAGAATCGTTTTCGGAGGCGGGAAATCCGTCGCTATGCTCTCAACTTCGTTGCGGCTCTCCGGTAGAGCGACGAGTTGACGGCGATCAGGACCGGAGACTGCACGGCGAATGCTGGCAATCAACGTGATCGGCGGCGGCCTGGAAATCCACGCCGCAACCCCGATATAGGGCAGGGTGGGAGGCGCGGAGCCGTTATCACGGTGCCTCAGCAGATCGAGGACAGTTCCAGACGGTGCAACGCTCACCGCGTGAGATGCGGCAAGGTACTGGCCTGAATTCGCCAACGCGGCGAAGGGCAGTAGATGCAGCTTCCCATCAGGCACCATAATAAGATCAGTTTTCGTTCTGTAATCGGGGATTCTGTCCAAGAGCCCGTCAAAGAGCCGCTGCGCCAGCGCCAAGTCTGAATTTCCTTTGCTCAGGTCAGAACGGTACTGCGTCGTCTCTCTTTCCAGTTGGGCTTTCGGTGGCAGCAAGTACGAATGGACGCTGTTTCGTGTCACTGCCAGCGCGTAAGACTGCGGTTCGGCCAGAACATATTCGATGAACAGCTCCGATGGTCGAAGGTCCTGTTGCAGCCTTTTCAGTGGAACCGGATCGAGAGGTGTATCGACGTCTTTCTCGTCTGTACCGATTTGCTGTTCTGTCGTGTAGATCGCATCCAGAATCTGGCTCCTCGCAGCGGATCCGTCGGTATCGAGCAACTGCACGTTAAGGCTGGTCAGCCGCAATTCGGCAGGGCTGGGCACGTGCGGAACGATGACAGCGTGGTGCGAGAGCGTCTGCGCCTCGATGCGTCCCCGGGCGCGCTCGATTGCGCGGAAAGCATCGGCAAGCCTGCCCTGATCCCGCAGCGAAGCGAAATAGCCGGCATATACGACGCCAAGATCGCTGAGCAATTGACGTTCGACCATCGGCGTCGGAACCCGGCTGAGGAGCGCATCCAGCAGGTCGGCACTCTTCTCGTAATAGTCGTTCGAGTCCCGGATTTTGCCCATCCGTGCGAGAATCTCGGCCTTTATGGCGAGATTTCTCGGCACGAAGTACAGTTCGTCGGAGATCTTCCGGTTTGCGTCAATAGCTTCGTTGATTGCGGAGAGCGCCGGCTGCAACTCTCCCTGATGGAGGTATGCCTTCGCAAGCGCCCCGTCCACTTGTGTCAGTCCGCGCCAATAGGAAAGTCGGTTCGCGTATTGGACCGACTCCAGGTAGTCTGAAATCGCCTGATTCCACTGGTCCATCCGCTCATAGACGCTCGCTCTCATCTGGTAAATGTCAGCGAGATGAGCTGAGAGGTGATACTCGGATACCCTGCGCGCCTCTTCCGCCGCGAGCGCCAGGGCCTGCTGGTTTTCTCCGAGTCCGCTCAGCGCATCGATCTTTGCGGTAATGGCAATCGTCGGATAAGCGATCTCAGGTATTTTTTGTGCGACCCGGATCGCTTCGTTCAGCGGTCCCAGTGCCTCCTTGTATTTGTGAATTTCCACCAGCCCGGCGCCGTACATGCTCGCGTAACGGATGTGCGCTGCTGGATCGGCAATCTTCGCTACCAGCCAGTGACGTGCCCCCGGAAAACTCAGCCAGGTAAAACTGGAGTTCTCTCGTAAATTGAACGGGAGGACGGAGTATGAAGAAGAGCCGGTACAGCGAAGAGCAGATCATTGGCATCCTGAAGCAGCACGAGGCGGGCGTAAAG
>DASXEY010000036.1:0-3251 GCA_036489835.1 Bryobacteraceae bacterium
GTTCGACGATGCAATACTCGCCGATGGAGACGCCGGGTCCGATCACGGCGTCGGGATGCACGCGGGCGGTGGAGGCGATTTGGGCGGACGGATCGATGGGCATTGGTTGAGAGGGCATGGGGAGCGCGTGCCCACCAAAATCTTAGCGGATTTCACGGGCGCGCGGTCGAGGTCAACCCGAACCAGCGCCCGAAGCGGGGGCTACCCCTACCGCGCCAGTTCAATCTGTCCTAGACTCGTCCTAGACTCTGATTATTAGGCGCCCGCAGGGACGGGCAGTTACAGGGCAAGAGCTAGACAATCCAATGATCGCTGCCATCAGCCTCAAACATTTCCGCACGATTGGAGCCGTTCTGCTTGCAGTGACGATATTGCCTGGGCAGACAAGCGAGGGAGACGCGGGTGGCATAACCATTATGGGAGGGATTGCAAGGCTCCACGTTGCCGGCCCCGTCCTCTTGCGGAAGCGCTGTATCAGCTTTCGAGGGTATTCAAGTGGCGGATCGGGTTCGAGGAAGCGGCCTTAATTTACCCGGGCGACCTCGTTGACATGACCTCGCCCAAGTATGGTCCCAAATCAGCAGACGATCGCGTGTATTTCCCCAGAGGAGGATCGCTGGATCTTCAGTTTCAGGTCTCTCCAGGAACTCAAGAAGCTCAGGATCCGGCTGCTGTAATCGAAGCTCTGCTCACCGAATATCACGCCCGTGGTTACCCGGCGAAGTACACGATGGAGAGGCGGGCCGGAGAGCCAGGTTGGTTTTACGTTCTTCCGGATCAATTGGCCGACCGGAGAGGTGTCTTCGGGAAAGCCGAGCCGGTGACGAAGGCGCGTGTCAGCGTTGTGGTCCGCCAGGGCGAGAACCTTTACAGCGTGATGAACGAAGTCTTGAAAGAGCTGTCGAGTATTTCAGGGGAGAGAGTGGGGTTAGGCGCAATACTGTTCACTTAACAACATTTCCATGATATTCTGTTTTAGGGCGGTCGGCCTCCAGAAGGAGGTCATTCATGCAGGTTGTTCCTGTGGAGTCCACCGCACTCGCGACGGTTGGCTACGACGAGGCCCGAGAACTGTTGCGGGTGGAGTTCTGTGGGCGGACGATCTATCATTACTTCGGCGTTCCCGCAGCATTGCACCTGGGATTATTAGGCGCGTCATCGAAGGGCAGCTATTTCAATCAGGCGATTCGAGGACGGTTCCCGTTTTGCCTGATCTCTGAGTTGCAGGCAGATGCGCCGGACGCACAATGCCCGTTGGGTGCCGGTGGTGGGAGGTAACCATGGCGCGCACCCTGGCAGCCTTGCCGGCCGGCAGCCGGATTACCGATTACATCAGCCTTGGCGTGATTGCCAAGTTCTTTCCCGTCGAGAAAATACGGGAAGTTCTGGAGCAAACTAAACGCGCCAGCGTCCGCGAGCGCGATTTGCCCGCGCATGTTGTGGTTTATTACGTGATCGCCCTGGCGCTGTACATGCGATCTTCCTATCGCGAAGTTCTGCGCTGCCTGCTGGAGGGAGTGCAGTGGCTGCTGGATCCGTCAGCCGCTGTCAAGGTGGCCGGCAAGTCGGGCATTTCGCAGGCCCGCAGTCGTCTGGGATCCGAACCGCTGCAGAAACTGTATGAGGCGATCGTGACCCCGATCGCGGAGAAGCGGACCAAGGGCGCGTGGTATCGGGAGTGGCGATTGATCAGTCTCGACGGCAGCACGCTGGACACCGCCGATACCGTCGAAAACGAAAAGGCTTTTGGGCGGCCGGGCGCGAGTCGGGGCTCCAGCGCTTTCCCCAAGATTCGTTTTGTGGCGCTGCTGGAAAATGGGACTCATGTGTTGTGGGCCGCACGCATGAGCAAATACCGTACCGACGAGATCACGCTGGCTCAGGACGTCGTGCCCGCACTCCGCAAAGGAATGCTGTGTCTGGCGGACCGCTTCTTCCCTGGCTACAAACTCTGGCAGATAGCGACACGTCCGGGAGCGGACCTACTGTGGCGCACCCGACAGAATGCGCGTTTAGACGTTGATCAGCGTCTGCCAGACCGCTCCTACCTCAGCCGCATTTACGCCTCCACTTCCGATCGACGGAACCAGCGGAATGGGATTGTGGTTCGCGTGATTGACTATTGCTTGAAGGACGGCAAAGACGCTGAGCCGATTTATCGCTTGATTACCACCATCCTGGACCCCACCCAGGCTCCTGCCAAAGAATTGGCTGCTCTCTACCACGAGCGCTGGGAGATCGAAACCGCCTTGGACGAATTGAAGACGCATCTGCGCGGGGCTCAAATCGTACTGCGCAGCAAGACGCCGGAATTGGTGAAACAGGAGTTCTGGGGCCTGCTCATGGCACACTTCGCCATCCGTGGCCTGATGCACGAAGCCGCCCTCAAAGCCGACGAAGATCCCGACCGGCTTTCCTTCCTGCATTCGGTGCGCGTGGTCCAAAGGCGAATGGCCCGCTACGTCGCTATTCCCCCCTCGGCAGAGGAAAGCCCTGCATGAGCTAATCCTGCAGGAGATCCTCCAGGAACGCGTTGTCTCTAGTAGGACTCGGATCAACTTTCGCGGTGTGAAGCGCAAGATGAGCAACTATAACCTGCGGCCCCGGAAGCGCCAGCGTACCCGCCGCATCGATATATCCAAACGGATTAGGATTGTTAAGTGAACAGTATTGTCCTTAAGCCGAAGTCCTAATCGGGCGTCCGTTGCGATGCGGCCGGAATATAGCGGCACGTTGGATATGAGTGTATCCATGTTGGCGAGGCCGGGATGCCAGCGGCGGCCGACGAGGAAATCCTTGGACTGCTGTTCCTCAGGACCGGATTTCGGCCAGCGCGGCAGAGTTCGCGAAAATAATGATGTATCAGAATAGGGTGCGCTTACTCGCCATGCGGGAGGATCTGCGATGAGGACTCTTTTTTTGGCGTGGCAAGACCCGAAATCACGGCAGGGGTACCCGGTGGGGCGGCTTGATTCGTCGAATCAACTCTACTCATTTCGGTACACGAAGGGCGCGGAACAAGCGGCTACCGCTGCTGGCTTTCAGCCGCTCGCGTCATTCCCCGAGTTGCGAACCGTCTACGTCTCGGAGCAGCTCTTTCCTCTGTTCACAAACCGTGTTCTGCGCCAGAGCCGTCCCGAGTACGGTGACTATCTCAAATGGTTGAGCGTACCGGCGTCGGAGCGAGACCCCGTGGTCATCCTCTCGCGCAGTGGCGGCCAGCGCGTGACGGATACGCTTGAAGTGTTTCC
>DASXEY010000069.1:0-2967 GCA_036489835.1 Bryobacteraceae bacterium
AAGGATGGTGTCGCCGGGCTGCAGGACGGACATGTAAGCCGCCGCATTGGCCTGCGAGCCGGAGTGAGGCTGCACGTTGGCGTGCTCGGCGCCGAAGATCTGCTTGGCACGGTCGCGGGCGAGGTTCTCCACCACGTCGGCGAATTCGCAACCGCCGTAGTAGCGTTTGCCCGGATAGCCCTCCGCATACTTGTTGGTGAAGACAGAGCCCGCAGCCTCGAGGACGGCGCGGCTCACGAAGTTTTCCGAAGCGATCATCTCCAGGCCCTCGTGCTGGCGGGCAACTTCGTTGGCGATGGCCTGGGCAACGACGGGATCGGCCTGGGCGAGTGCGCGGTTCTGGACGGACGAGGTCTGGCTGGGCATGGATTGATTCTAGAGCTTCCCAGGGCTGGCTTCTAGCTGCCGGCCCCAACTGCCAGCCTTCGGACTTTCCGTTCCACCATCTTCGTGTTTCAACGTGATAGCAACTCGCGCTCCGGCTGCGTGACGGGCCGTTCTCCGGAAACAGCCAGATCCCTGAAAGCACGATGGATAAAAGAGCCCAGGAACCAGCCGTCCATGAATTTGTATGGCGTTTCGCCGGTGGTGTAATGACCGCAAGGGAGCACGCGCGACTCAAAGTCGACGCCGTAGCGGCGGAAGTTCTCCAGCACCTCGAGCGAATAGCGCCGGAGAAACGTCAGGTCATAGGTTGCGTGGACAACCAATGCCTTGCGCGGCGGGGCCGCGAATAAATCCATAAACGAGACGGGGCTGATGCAGGCCCAGGTCTCGTTGAGCTGCTCCTGGGTCATGACGGATTCGAACGCCGCGCGGATATGACGGCTGCTTTGTCCGGTCCAAACCACGTCGCCGAAGGTCATAGAGGCGTGATTGAAGGCACAGATCTGCAGGCGAGGATCCATGGCGGCGGCGATGAAGGCATAGCAGGAGCCAAGGCTGGTGCCCAGGACACCGAATTGCTCGTAGCCCTGAAGCTCGAGCCAGTCGAGGCAGGCACGGATATCGACGACGGCCTGGCGGCAGGCGGCGACGGTGCGGCCGAGGTTGGAACTGACGGCATAGTCGGCGCGCTCGAGCTCGGCCGGTCGGCGGATGTCGTGGTAGGGCTTCGAGAGGCGCAGAGCAGAGATGCCGAAGCGATTGAAGAGCGCGCAAAGGACATTGTGACTGAAGGCATCGGCGTTCCACTGCGGCATAACGATGATGGCCTGACGCGGCTTGCCTTGCTGGCGGGCTGCTTTCTGTTTTTCGGGTGGCGCCGGATACCAGCGCGCGTTCACGAGATCGTTCTCCGGGTACCGTGTGCGTACCGGCGAGGTGAAGCGCAGAAACTGCGCCTTCTTCGTGCGGCCCAGGGCTGCGGCAGCGCGGAGCTGCGCATCGCGACGCAGCGTTTCCGGACGAACATTTGTAGGAAAAAGCTGCGGGTGGCGTTCTTCCAGACGAAAATCAGCGGGACGCACATAGCCGTAGAACGCTTCGCGATCGGCGAGGATCGCGCGGCTGATGGCGAGCAGGGCCTCTCCCGCCGCTTGGGGATCGTGTTCGACCGGCGGATCGGGCATGAGGCCGCGCGGACGCGCAAAATCTTCGAGCCAATCGAAACCCCATTCGACCGGCCGAACCAGGCGATTGGTGTCTCGCGTGGTCAACGCGGTTTCCCACGCGAACATCCAACGCGCGTAGAGCTTACTCAGCATTACACTTATCGTAGCCGATCCGGAAAAGACGGATTGCCGGCGGCCGACCGATATCGTTCACATACTGCGGCAAACGATGATCTGGAGCTTTTTCATCGTTAAACGTTCAACTTTTTACGCTGTTCTTCCGTCTCTGTCTGTAAGCGCTCTCTAGCGTCTGCCTGTAGTGTCCATATTTTCTTAAGGTTAAATTCAGGAATCGGATGACTCGTTTGTCGCGTTTATTTTTTGCTCTTGCCGTTTGTCTGGCGATGATTGCGACACCTCTTGCATATGCGCAGAGCAGCGGATCGTTGCATGGGCAGGTGACCGATCCGAGCGGCGCTATCGTGCCCGGCGCGAGTGTGCAGTTATCCGGCGGGGGCGGAAATTTTTCCGCGACTGCGGGCGGGGATGGCAGCTACTCCTTTGGAAAACTGCCTTCCGGCAGCTACACGCTGGATGTCAATGTGCCTGGGTTCACCCCGTTTTCTGAAACGGGCGTGTCGGTCGTGGGCGGGACCTCGCGCACGCTCAATATCCCGCTGACCATTGCCAACCAGCAACAGCAGGTCGAGGTGACCGCGGACACGCGGCAACTGGATACAGAGCCCGCAGATAACGGCAACGCCGTCGTGCTCTCCGGCAAGGACCTAGATGCGCTCTCCGATGATCCGGACGAGATGCAGAACGAATTGACCGCGCTGGCCGGCCCCGCGGCGGGAAACGGTGGGAGCCAGATTTATATCGACGGCTTCACCGGCGGCGACCTGCCTCCCAAATCGGCGATCCGCGAGATTCGCATCAACCAGAACCCATTCTCCGCGGAATTCGACAAGCTGGGCTACGGGCGTATCGAGATCCTGACTAAGCCAGGCGCGGACAAGCTGCACGGATACATTCAAGCGAGCGGCAACGACTCGGCGCTGAATACCAGCCATTTCGTCACCAGCACACCGCCCTATCACCAGTTCTTCCTGAATGGCTCAGTGGGTGGACCTATCTCGAAACGGGCGTCGTATTTCTTCTCCGTGTTCGCGCGCAGCAGCCAGAACATCCTGATCGTGAATGCGCCTGGAACTCCTACCGATCCGAATTACTATGCGGACCACGGCGACAACAATTTCGTGCAGAACCTGAACAACCCGCAGTCGCGCATTCACCTGACGCCGCGCATCGACTACCAGTTGACGCCCAGCAACACCCTGACAGTGCGCTACCAGTACAACCGCGGTGTGGATACCGGAGACGGTCCGGGACAGTACGCGCTATCCTCGCAGGC
>DASXEY010000096.1:0-9684 GCA_036489835.1 Bryobacteraceae bacterium
CGAGGGAACCCTGCGAACCTAAGGGATCGATCTTGCCGCCGCTACCACGGCCGCCAGTGTCGAAAGAGTGCAGAAAAGAGAGGGTACCGCCACTGTTGCGCGCGTACACGTTGACCGAATTGGACTGTGCATCGTTGGTCATGGCAAAAACGGCGTGCCCTAGCGCAACGTTCGCGCTTTGCGCTTGCGCCAATGTAGTTACCGCTGAAAGACTCGCCGCTACGCCGAGCGACAGAAGGTGTCTCGTGATCTGCATGAATCGGTTCTCCTTGGATTTTGATATGCGATGATCGGCGGAACTGATTTTCCAGCGCATTGGATGATTAGACCGTCATCGAGTCGCAATACAGATCACGCATTCCGCCGTTTCAACAGATCAGACCGGCGACTGCACCTGCTTATTACCCGAACGTCTGCGATTAATTAGTTCGTCGAGGACATGATCGACCGAAATTCGCCCCGGACCCCAACACATCACGGTGACAGCCATCGCCGCCCAGGTGATATGAATCGGCCAGCCGTCAGGCACCGTTAGTTCAACGATGAAGGTCATGAGCAGAAGGCCCGTGGCCGCGAAGCGAGTCGCGAACCCGAAGAACAATAGTGTCGGAAATATGATCTCTCCGCAGCCGGAGAGAAAAGCCATCACCGCTGGCGCTGGATAGTCGTACGGGCCGCCGGGCAAGTGCAATTTGAACTCGCTGGTGAAGAGGTAGATGGCGGTGTCTTTCAGTTGCAGGAACCCCGCCCACTTGAGCATGCCGGACTTCCAAAACGGCACAGCCAGTGCGAGCCGCACCACCAATTGAGTAAAAGAGGGCTGCGCGATGGTGCGAACAAGTTGAATGCCCCGATTAACCAGGGCCATGCCGACGGACGCGGCGGTGTGTATGGAAGAGGAGGTACTCATTCGCGATATCTCCCTAGTTGTAGTGAGCCAAATACGCCCGCTTCCAGCGCACCCGCGAGATTTGCTGAGAGGTCAAACCCAGGACAGGCCTGCATTGCCTCGTCAACGGCGACACTGAGCGTATGACCGCCCAGGAGGCCCAGCAGGAAAGCTGCGCCTCCCGGCGGAAGTTGGCGCACCTCGACTTGCATGCCGGGCCGTGTGATCAAGGTGTCTTGTGGATTCGAGGACTCGATGCGAGCGGCAGGATCCGGAGGATCCTCTTCACGGTTGGCCGAGAAAATGGAGGTCGCCGCATAAAGCGAACGCACGATTCGAGTAGCTGGATGGGCAATAAAGCGTAGTTCACCCAAGAGCTCGAATGGGACGGCGCTGAGTGTATTGGGGTTAAGGGGAGCGGCATCCTGGGCGTGGTAGCTGTCAAGCCAGGCCCGTTCAACTCGCGCAATATCACCCAGCCATGGGAGACCCAAGGCATAGGGATAGCGATCTATGAAGGCCGGGAAGTCCCGCCCATATTCGAATAACAATGCAGACCTAGGTGGCGTCTCACGGATGTGAGCGCGGGCCATGGCCCGAAAGAAGTCCGCTCCGGTGAGTTTCTGTACGGCTGGATATATCGCAATCACAGCCTCAATGAGGCTGACCACCACATTGTTGCGGTACACATCGAATCGTCGAGCAGTGTTCTTACCGTCATAGACGACGACAAGAGGAGGCGGGGCGATGCCAGGATCAAGCAGCGCGGCCGAAAACCGGCTGTGGAGCTCTCGCGACTCAGCGCTTGCCGCCTTATGCAGCATAATGACCGGAGGCACTTGGCACGGCTACATCCAGAGCCGACTGCGCGAGTTTCGCCTCCCTCTCAAGTGTTGGCCAATCCGGGACTTGACTGTCCCACTCGATCAGAGTGGGCAATGGTCCTTGCCTTCCAATAACCCCCTCATAGAGCTTCCAGACGCTTTCGGCGACGCGGCGATCATGACTGTCTATTAACAACAGATCCCCTTCGTCGTCGACTTGTTGGGCGTGTCCGGCGAGATGGATTTCGCTCACCCTATCGAGGGGAAAAGTCGTCAGGTAGTCGAGCGCACTGTATCCACGGTTGGTGGCTGACACCATAACGTTGTTGATATCCAGAAGTAGCCCGCAGCCGGTCCGGCTAGCCACCGCGCGAAGAAATTCTGTTTCGGTCATCGTGGAGGTCGCGAACGCAACGTACGTGGACGGATTCTCCAAAAGCAGTGTGCGCTGGAGCATTTCTTGCACCCGGTCTATGTGATCGCACACGTTGGTCAATGACTGCGCGTCGTAGGGCAAAGGCAGCAGGTCATTGTAGAAAGTGGTCCCGTGCGTGGACCATGCTAGATGTTCAGAGACAAGCGCCGGTTCGAAGCGATTCACAACGGCGCCCAGGCGCTTAAGATGCAGCTCATCGAGTGGCTGCGCTGCGCCAATCGAAAGGCCTACACCGTGGACGGAAATGGCGTAGTCGCGCCGCAGTCGCTCCAAAGCCTGAAGACGCGGGCCGCCGGCCATCATGAAGTTCTCTGCATGCACTTCGAACCAGTGGGCCGAGGATTTCTCGGCGAGAATGGCCTGGAGATGTTCCGGCTTAAAGCTCGTCCCGGCCAACCGCCAAAGTGAGGCGCGGTTAACCGGGTGGAGCTGGGCGCAACCACTTGGGCGCGATTGGGCGTTTTCCATGCCAGGGGCCATGGGCTTTCGCGCCGCGGCGGCTTACGACTTGATCGGCGACAGGGACCCGTGCTGACCGCTCGGAGTCACGATGGCTTCGCAAGTGCCGCCCTGGACAAATTTCCAGGAGTTGCCTTGAAAATCTTGGGTGGACGTGCCCTGGCAGGAGGTTCCAGGACCCGCAGCGCAGTCATTCTGACCCTTCAGGGCCACTCCGTAGCACTTCACCTTGCCCGCCGCGGTGGCGGCCTTTCCTTCAGCGCTGGTCAGCGGCGCCGCACTCGCTACCGAAACCAACGCAGCTGCAACGGCCCCGGCGAGAAACGCGGAACTCATAATCGTTTTCTTGGACATTAGGGATCTCCAGATATTAGAAAGATGCGCCCAAACGGCACTTCTACTAATACGCACCTGGATCGCCCTTTGTTACATCGGCAGCTTACGAAATGACTGTAATGGAAAAACTGGCGCCACCACCGCAACAGGGCTTTGCCTAAGAGATGACTCACCAGAGCGACGGACGGCGTGGCTAATTAGTACCAGGTAGCCACAAACAGCGGACTGTCGTCGAAGCAGTCCGTCCGTACAGGGTCGCAGATATTCCGCCTGCCTCGAGCCCCGCTACCGCACCCGCCGCGCCGGGATTGGCCAGTGCCGCTGACCGGAGCGCGGCCAGGACACCGCCTAAGTAGGGTAACGCGAGTAAGCGACGCCCCTCATGCCGCGTTTGTCCTAAGTAACGCCAGTGCCGGTTCAACAACGCCCCGTAGAAGCGCCCGCTCCGGGCGCACGCGAGCCAGCACTCGCACCCCCATCAGGACTGCCAGCAAGTGCTGCGCGAGTTTCCTTGCTGGTTGAGAGCGTGTAATGGAACCGGAGGCTTGGCCCGCCTTCACACAGGCGAGGAAGAACTCCTCGATTCGCCGCAGAACGACAGTGATGGCCTCCTTAAACTGCGGATCATGGGGAGCGACTTCCAGCGCAGAGTTGACCAATAGGCACCCTTTGTGATGCGGATCCGCAAGGGAGCGATCGACGATGTCACGAAAAAATGCTTCGATCGCCTCCCGTGGCGCCAGCTTCCCACATCGTTGAATGCGCTCCGCAACACCATGGTCTGAGTAGTGGGCGAGCGCGATGCGAAATATATTCCGCTTATCGCCGAACGCGTTGTAGAGGCTGGCAGCCGTAATGCCCGTACCATCTACCAAATCCTTTATCGAAGTCGCCTCGTAGCCTTTATTCCAGAAACACTGAACTACAGCCTCGAGGACTAGATTCTCGTCAAACTCTCTGGGCCTTGCCACGCTGTCACCGATCCCTTACGCGCACGTGCTTGCCATCCGCGCGCCTGTTCATTATATAATGCGCATACTAAAACCGGCGGACCTGGCTTTCACGCGTCGGCCGATTGTATGTCGATGGAGGCGCCTTGATTAATTTTTATTTCCATCCAACGCCAAATCCGGCGAAAGTAGCGCTGCTACTCGAGGAGACGGGCCTCGCCTATCGGACACTTCCCATCGATACCAGCAAAGGTGAGCAGCACCGAGCCGAGTTCCTGGCGGTCAACCCGAACGGGAAGGTGCCGGCGATTATCGATACCGATGGTCCAGGTGGCAACGAGGCGCGAGTCTTTGATTCAACTGCCATCCTCCTCTATCTGGCTGAGAAAACCGGAAAGTTTTTAGGGTCACCGGAGGACCGCCCAGAGCTCCTGTCTTGGTTATTGTTCCTGGCTTCAGGGCTCGGGCCGTTTTCCGGCCAATCCGTGCACTTTCAGTATGCGGCTCCGGAAGGGCTCGACTATGCAGTGAATCGCTACCGGCGGGAGGCTGAACGCCACTACCAGGTTCTAAACGATCATCTGGCCGGCAAACCGTTCATCGTGGGTGATACGTATACTATTGCCGACATCTCCGCCTGGGGATGGCTGGATCGTGCTTCGCGCGTTCTAAAGGGCGCCGAAGAACCGCTTGGGGCCTATCCGAACCTCAAGAGACTCTTCGAGACTGTTGATGCCCGACCGGCCGTGCCGCGCGCTCGGGCTGTGGGGAAAGACCACGACTTCAAGAAGGTCAACGACGAGGAGACGCGCCGAGCTCTTTTTCCGTCGAACTATCCGCCAGCGTTTTAACTCCTCCAAGCCCGGGAGACGATAGAGTGACAGATTCAGAATACACGCCGCCGAAGGTGTGGACCTGGGCAAAGCCCAGTGGCGGCGCATTCAGCAACATCAACCGCCCGGAGGCAGGCTCCACGCATGAGAAGGAATTGCCTGTCGGTCGGCATCCTTTGCAGCTGTACTCGCTAGGCACGCCGAATGGCGTGAAAGTCACTATTCTACTGGAGGAGCTTTTGGCGCGCGGCTTCTCCGGTGCCGAATACGATGCTTGGCTGATCAAGATCCAGGAGGGCGATCAGTTTGGGAGCGGATTTGTCGCTGTCAATCCGAACTCGAAGATTCCTGCGCTTCTTGATCGAAGCGGACCTGAGCCGATTCGCGTATTTGAGTCGGGGTCCATTCTCCTGTACTTGGCCGAGAAGTTCGGATGCTTTTTGCCGACGAGGGCATCCGAGCGTGCGGAATCACTGAACTGGCTTTTCTGGCAAATGGGCAGTGCGCCCTATCTGGGCGGCGGCTTTGGTCACTTTTATGCCTATGCACCAGTCAAGATCGAATACGCCATCGACCGCTTCGCCATGGAGGTCAAGCGGCAGCTAGATGTGCTGAACCGCCGCTTGGCGCAGAGTGAGTACCTTGGGGGCGCCGAATACAGCATCGCGGATATTGCGGTCTTTCCCTGGTATGGGGGATTGGTGAAGGGGTGGGCGTATGGCGCCGCAGAATTTCTCTCGGTGAGCCAATACGCGCATTTGCAGCGCTGGGCGGATGCCATCCTGACAAGACCTGCCGTCAAGCGCGGTCGGATGGTGAATCGCACCTTTGGTGATCCGTCGGAGCAGCTGCCCGAACGTCATGAGGCTTCCGATTTCGACACGCAAACCCAGGATAAGCGTGCAGGCGCGCGTCCATGAATCTCGAGGGCAAGCGTGTCCTGATCACCGGCGGTTCGAGCGGTATCGGCAAGGCCCTTGCGCGATCATTGTTGATTAAAGGCGCGAAGGTCGTGATTAGCGGAAGGAGGGCCGACGTTCTGGCCAGCGCAGCCCAGGAGCTCCAGCGCCTGAGCCCCTCCGTCTGGAGTGTGGCGGCCAATGTCGCAACTACGCGCGGTCGCCGGGCCACCGTGAAGCGGACGATTAGCGCTCTGGGCGGGCTCGACACCCTTGTCAACAATGCAGGAGGCGTACGGGCCGGACGACTTGAAAAAACCTCCGAGGCGGAACTGCGGGCGATGATTGAGGTTGACCTGATTGCGCCGGTGCTGTTGACGCGAGCAGTCCTTCCAGTCCTTCGCGAAAGCGGGGATGCCATGATTGTCAACATCGCCTCCGTCGCAGCATTAGTGGGCATGCCATTTTATGCAACGTACGGGGGCGCCAAGGCGGGAGTTGCGCGATTTGGCGAGGGGCTCCGACGCGAACTCAAGGGAGAAGGCGTCCATGTCCTAAACGTGTTCCCCGCGGGTACCGACACTCCAATGATGAAGTCCAATCGGGCGGGACCGGAGCTGGGATTTTCCCTCGAGTCTGCGGAGGCCGTCGCTGCGGCGATCGTGGAGGCCATGGAGGCCAATGTCCTGGAGGTCATCCGGGGAGACGAAGCACGCAAGCAAATGGTCGCACTCAACCAGAGCAATCCCGCCGCCGTCGATGAACGGATGGTGGGCCTGAAACCTGCGCTTGAGGAAGCGGTACAAGATCATTCCGCCCTATAAGGCGCACGAATTTAAACGGCGAGAGGAACGACACATGACCAAAGTTGCCATTTACGTTGAATTGAAGGCGAAGCTGGGCAAGGAAAGCGAGCTTGCTTCGTTCTTGAAAAGCGCACAAAGCTTGGCTGCCGCCGAAACCGGTACAGTAGTGTGGTTCGCGGTACGCTTCGACGACAGCACGTTCGCCATATTCGACGCTTTCAACGACGAAGCGGGTCGAGATGCTCACTTAAGTGGCCCCATCGCTGCGGCGCTGATGAAACACGCGGATGAACTTCTGGCCACGCCGCCGCAAATCCGGAAGGCTGGTGTGATGGCGGATAAATTGCCCGCCTAGACCGTCGCAGCCGGGGCACTTATGGCGCTTGAGCTATATCATCACGGCTCATCGGCCTGCGCGGCCAAGGTGCGCTTTGCGTTGGCCGAGAAGCGCCTTGCCTGGGTTGGTCACTACGTTGACATCCTCGCCGGCGAGCAATTCAAGCCAGAATTTCTCGCCATCAATGCCAAGGCCGTCGTACCGGTTCTCGTGCACGACGGCGTGATCATCACTGAGTCAACCGTTATCTGTGAATACGCGGAAGATGCATTTCCAGAATACTCCATCTATCCCTCATCGCCTCTCCAGCGCGCGCGGGTGCGCCTGTGGACCAAGGCGGTGGACGAGGAGCTTCATCCAGCCTGTTCGGCCTTAACGTACGTGGTCTCGCATCGACATACGATCTTGCGCAGCGGCGTGGGGAGTTTCGAGGACTTCCTGAACAAAGGGTCGGCTGAAGGCGCCGCAACCCGATCTCTTAAATGGCGATACATCCAGGAGGGCCTTGCCACTCCTGGGGCGGCGGACAAGATCCGGCTCTACGACACCTATCTTCACAGGATGGAATCGGCACTTAAGAACAGCACCTGGCTTGCGGGCGCAGAGTTCTCAATGGCTGACATCGCCATGGCGCCGTATGTAAATCGGCTTGCGGCCTTGAGCATGTCGGGCATGTGGACGGGCGACCGACTACCGCATGTCGAAAGTTGGTTCTCCTGTGTCCAGTCAAGGCCGAGCTTTCATTCCGGTTTCATGGAATGGATGCCGACAGCGTTATCCGAAGAAATGTACGCAAACGGCGTTCGCTCATGGCCGGAAATAGAAGCCTTATTGGGTATTTGAAGCGGCAGGGCCCGCTGCGTGTCATTCAGCGACTTATCTTTCTTGCCGCCGCTTTGCGGTTCCTGTTGGAGCGCTGGGTGATTTTGGGCCGAGTATCGAGTCCTGCACCGCCTCGAGCTGCTTCAGGTGCTTTGCCCACTTTTGAAGTGCCTGCTTCTTCTCAGTGAAGTAGCTGTAGCGGTCGTAGTGACGCGCCTGGACACCGCCGAGACCATGCGATTGCAGTTGTGCGCGCACGTCACGCGAAATTTTCAGTGCCTCCATCTGCGTCTCGCAGGTGCGACGCAAATCACGAAGCTGAATTGATTCCCGAGCTTCGGGCGGGCAGTGATCGTAAAGAACTCCTGAGCGTTATTTTGCCCGCTATATTTTTCTTTAGAGCTGCCGCGCCTTGATGCCATCCAGTTTCTCTCGCATGCTTGAATGGATAAAACGCAAATAGCTTTTTTCAATCATTACAAGTGATGTACCGGTCTGCTGCGCAACAGTCAATGGGTCAACACCGTAGAGCTGGAGAAGTTCGCTTATTCGCGCATGCCTAAACGAGTAGGCGCTGGCACTCAGTGGAATTCGCATATTCCCCCGCGCATCCTGATTGTGCTTAGCGATTGCGGCACGAATCTGGCGCGCCCACATGTGCGGCCGCCATGGGATCTCGTCGTCCTCGGTAAACAGCGGAGCGGCCGGCAAGTTGTCCGCCGCCATTTCGGCAAAGAATTTGAGGCCGTCGGCCCCAAGCACGGTATGCCGTACACGCAGCTTTGGTGGCTTACCCTTCCGATGCGCCAGCCGTAGGGTCGCGCCATCGAAATCCTTGACTACGGTCCTCGACAACTCGCCAGGTCTTGCGCCAGTTAGTTCCAGACCCCGAAGAAACAGCGCCGCTTGAGGGGAGGCAGCGGCCATGAGCGCCTTGCGATGCTCAGCCGTCAGGAATACGGCCGTTTCCCCTTCATCCTCGACATCATCCTGCAGGGGCTTGAGGCGCCATGCTGCAGGATTTCCCACGTAGCCTAGACCAACGGCCCGATCCAGTGCGGCGGAGATCGAGCGGACATGTCGATTTACTGAGCGGGGCTTTCTACCGGCGCGATGCCTGTCTCGCCATTCCTCGAAATCGTCCCGGGTCACCCTTTCCAGTTCAAAGTCCGCAATCTTGTCTTCATAAACGTTCAGCCTGAACCGCCGCAGGGCGTCCTTGGCGGCATCAGGGCGGCCGTGGCGATGGAGGTCCTCCAGGTATGCCTCCAGTCCAGCACGCACCGTGGCGCGCTTCGGTGCGCGAACAGCGGGACCGCCCAGTGATACGAACCACTCCTCGGCCTGCTTCTTGGCTGCGTCGTAGTCATTGGGCCCGACCCCATCGATGGCCTTGTAATGCCTGTCGCCGAGGCGATCGCGGTATTTCGCGATCCATGTCTCCGGGCCCTGGCGAAATCCCAGGTACCCGCCCTTCATGAGACGGTGCCAGTAAGGCTCACGTCGTTGGGCTAAGCGATCACGGTCGCGTTTTCTGGATAAATCCGGCATGGGCCATTTTTTTTCCGTACGGCACTGTACGGCAATTCTAGGCTGGATTGCGGTGGACAGCTATAGACAAACGGCCTATAAATGCAGCGTTTTCTAAGATGCCGGTGGAGCGCCATGGACAAAAAACAATCCCTCTCAAGGCCAGTACACGGGTTCGAATCCCGTAGGGAGCGCCATAAATCAAGGACTCACGATTTTATGGGCGGCGCGGGAGGAAATCCGGATGAAATGTCGCGCCAGAGGCAGGAAAAATCAGACCGACCGACGACCATACGTCGCTGATTGACCCCAAGCCGCCGGATACGACCGACCGCTACGGAGCCGCAAAATCGCGAACTTTCCCATAAACGAGTATTGGGGCGGATGCGCTGACGGAAACCATATCCCCGGAAATCAGACCTTCAGGCCGTTCTACAGCCCCATTTATGGCTCAAATTGGGAATGTCAGTACGATCGTTCTACTTCCGCTAGATCTTCCTTGGAGATAATCGCTACTTCTCTATAGGAGGTCATTCGTCGGATCGCGAGTCTGGTCCCTTCTA
>DASXEY010000001.1:0-9436 GCA_036489835.1 Bryobacteraceae bacterium
CCACTAGGCGCCGCATCCGCTCGTCCAGAAAAGCAGATAAAGAACGAAATCGCTGCCCAACATCCTCGTGGTTCACCATCCACGAGTATAAAACATTCTCGCTTTAAGTTGTTCTACTTAATTCCTGACAGATCCTTAGCGCCCCGTTTTTCAACGGTGCTCCGGTGGAAGTAGCAACACCCGCGCCCATTCCAACATCCGGCTGTTCTTGAATTGGTTTCCGCCGAAATCGGTGCGTCGCCTCAGTATCAACCTTCGATTCCTGTGTATGATTGAATATGAGGATGGCCTCATATTCATCAACTCCGCGTAGGGAAGCGCAACGCAAGGTGCCGCAGCAACTACGCGGCGAACGGCGCGTGGCCGAATTGCTGGAAGCCGCCGAAGCGGTAATTGCCCAAATGGGGTATGAAGCCGCTACCATGAGCGCGATCGCCGGCCGGGCCAGGGCCGCCATCGGATCGTTGTATCAGTTTTTCCCCAACAAGGCCTGCATCACACAAGCCTTGCGGACCGAGTACGCCAGGCAATTCGACCACCTGTACGCGCCGCTCGCGATACAGGCGAGAACCTTGACTTGTCAGGCTCTGGTCAGCCACCTGGTAGATTTAACGGTTCGTTTTGTGGATACTCATCCCGCACTCCCGGCCCTGCTTCACGCTCCTCAGAGCACCCGCGCTCCCGAGGCCATGCGCGCGGTTCTACGGCGGCGTTTCGCGGAGGTGCTGCTGGCTCAAAATCCTCGCATGTCGAAGCCCAAGGCGCTCCTGCTGGGGACCGTCACCCTGCATATTGTGAAAGCGTTGAATCAGCTTTACGGCGAACTTCCTCCGCGAGAACGGCGCAAGATGATTCAGGAATTCAAAATGGTGCTTCTTTCCTACTTAGACGCGCGGATGAACCCGCCCACCGGTCGGAGGGTCCACCCGTGACTTTCCTGCCGGCTTTCTATGTCCCGCGCATCGCGTCGGCCCCGGCGCTCCTCGGTGCACTGCTTCTGGGCGGCACGCTTCTGCTCAGCGCTTGCGGGAAATCTGAGGCAACCAACGGTTCGCCGGCAGCCCGTCCGGCGATGGACGTCGGTGTGGTCACGGTTATCCAGAAGGATGTGCCGAATTACGGCGATTGGGTGGCGACGCTCGACGGTTACACCAACGCCAATATCCAGCCGCAGGTCAGCGGTTATCTGATCCGGCAGGTTTATAGCGAAGGATCGCAGGTCCACAAGGACGACGTCCTGTTTGAGATCGACCCGCGCCCCTTCCAGGCCGCGCTTGACCAAGCCAAGGGGCAGCTCGCCCAAGCGCGGGGGCAGCTTGCGCAGGCCGAAGGCCAGCTCGCGCAAGCCCAATCCCAACTGTTGCTGGCCGGGATCAACGTCAAGCGTGACACCCCCCTGGCGCAGGCACGCGCCATTGCGCAAAGCCAGTTGGATAACGACACCCAGGCGCAGGCACAGGCAACGGCTCTGGTCAAGACCGATGAGGGCGCCATTCAAGCCAGCGAGGCGAGCATTCAATCTGCTGAAGCCTCCGTCGAACAGGCTCAATTGAATCTCGGCTTCACCAAAGTTCGGTCGCTGATCGACGGCATCGCCGGCATCGCCAGTATTCAGATCGGCAACCTGGTCGGCCCGACTACTGTTCTTACCACGGTCTCTGCCGTCGATCCGATCAAGGCAAGTTTTTCGATCAGTGAGCAGGAATACTTGGCGCTGGCCGATAAGATCCGCCCCGGCGCCACAGGAGATGCTTTCAGCCGCGGGAGCGAAGTACCGTTGCAGATGACCTTGTCGAACGGCGACATTTATCCGCACCAGGGGCGCATCGTCTTTACCGATCGCGGAGTAGACCCGCAGACCGGAACCATCCGGATCATCGCCGCCTTTGCGAATCCCGGAAATGTGCTCCGCCCCGGCCAGTTCGGGGGCATTCGCGCAATGACAGGAATCGCCAAGGGTGCGCTGCTGGTACCACAGCGCGCGGTAAGCGAGTTGCAAGGCCGCCGGCAGGTAGCGGTGGTCGGCCCGGACAATAAAGTGAGCATTCGCGAGGTGCAGACCGGCGACCGCTCCGGCGAACTGTGGATCATCACCAGCGGCCTCAAGCCCGGGGAGCGCGTCGTCACCGAGGGGACCTCCAAAGTTGCCGAAGGAGCCGTGGTCAACCCGAAACCCGACTCGGCGGGCCCGCCCGCGCCGGGACTGGGCCGGTAGAGCATGTCGAGATTTTTCATCAATCGTCCGATTGTCGCGATGGTGATCGCGATTCTGATGGTGGTCATCGGGCTGGTTTCCGCGCTGGCTCTGCCTGTCGCCCAATTCCCCAACATCGTTCCTCCCGAAATCCAGGTCACCGCCACCTATCCTGGCGCAGATGCCCAGACGCTGGAACAATCAGTGGCCACGCCGCTCGAAGAACAGATCAGCGGCGTCGACAACATGAATTACATGTACTCGGTGAACTCCAGCAGCGGGCAAACCCAAATTACCGTCGACTTCGATGTCACCACCGATCCCAATATCGATCAGGTGCTGACGCAGTTGCGCACGTCGCAAGCCCAGCCGCAGTTGCCCGCGCAGGTCAACACAGCAGGCCTCATCGTGCAGAAATCGCTATCGGCCCCGTTGATGCTCGTCTCCCTGTCATCGCCGAATGGAAGCTACGATAGCACCTTCCTTGCCAACTACGCGTATATCAACCTGGTCGATGAACTGACTCGCGTTCCCGGGATCGCGCGCATACAGGTGTTTGGGGCGGGTCAATACGCCATGCGTTGCTGGGTAAAGCCGGATCAGCTCGCCAAGCTGCACGTCACCGTTCCGCAGATTATACAGGCGTTGCAGAGTCAAAACGCCGTGAACCCCGCCGGGCAGATCGGAGGCAATCCTATTCCGTCCGGCCAGCAATTCACCTACACGGTCCGTACCCAGGGCCGGTTAACCACCGCCGAGGAATTCGGCGAAATCATTCTTAGAGCCAACCCCGACGGGTCGAATCTGCGCTTGAAAGACGTCGCGCGGCTGGAACTGGGCGCACAGACTTATAATCTGGCTGGACGCTACAACGGCAAACCATCGGCCATATTAGCTTGCTATCAGCTTCCCGGCTCGAATGCCGTGGATGCGGCCAAACTCCTGCGCGCCCGGATCGCGGAGTTAAGTAAGCGCTTCCCCTCCGATCTGGCCTATACGGTCAGCCTCGACACCACCGCTGCTGTAACTGCCGGAATGCGCGAGATCCTCTATACCCTTCTCGAAGCGCTCGCGCTGGTGGTTTTGGTAGTCTACGTCTTCCTCCAGAGCTGGCGCGCGACGCTGATTCCGCTTTTGGCAGTGCCGGTGTCGCTGATCGGAACTTTTCTTGTTTTCCCGATGCTGGGATTTTCGATCAATACGCTTTCGTTGTTCGGATTGGTGCTCGCGATCGGACTGGTGGTGGATGACGCCATCGTCGTTGTAGAGGCTGTCGAGCGCCATATTGAGGAGGGCCTTTCGCCGCGCGATGCGGCCCTGAAGGCGATGGAAGAAGTATCCGGTCCCGTCGTCGCCATCGCCCTGATCCTAAGCGCCGTGTTTATTCCGACCATCTTTATTCCCGGTATCACCGGCCGCCTGTATCAGCAGTTCGCGGTGACCATTGCGATCTCCGTAATCTTCTCGGCCTTCAACGCTCTCTCGTTGAGCCCAGCGCTTTCGGCTCTCTTGTTAAAGCCCCGTAAGCCGCGGAGGCGCGGCCCATTAAAGCTGTTTTTCGGCTGGTTCAATCGTGCGTTTGGCCGGGCTACGGCAGCCTACGTCAGTTTCTCGGGGGTGCTGATCCGTAAAGCCGTGCTTAGCTTCCTGATGCTGGCGGCCGTTGCCGCCGCAGCCGTATATATCGGCGGGAAATTGCCGTCCTCCTTTCTTCCGGAGGAGGATTACGGCTACGTGTATACCAGCCTGCAATTGCCGGACGCATCCTCCATGGAGCGCACTTCCGAAGTCGCGAAGCAAGTGGAAAAAGTGATCATGGACACGCCCGGTGTGCAAGGCGTCACATCCGTGCTCGGCTTCAGCCTGCTCAGCCGCGTGCAGGATACCTACAGCGCGTTCTTCTTCGTTACCGAAAAGCCCTGGGAGGAACGAACCAAACCGGAGGAGCAGTATCTGGCCATCCGCACCCACATTACCAACGAGTTGAGCAAGATTCGCGACGGCATCGCCTTCTCCTTCGCGCCGCCCGCCATCCCTGGCGTCGGCACCAGCGGCGGCGTTACGTTTATGCTCGAAGACCGCTCCGGCGCCGATTTACAATTCCTTGGAACGAATGTGGCTAAATTTGTCGCCGCGGCTCGCAAACGGCCCGAGCTTACCGGCGTGGCCTCGACATTTTTGGCGGGTGTTCCGCAACAGTTCGTCGACGTGGATCGGGCCAAGGTGGAGCGCCAGGGCGTCAATATCGACGAGGTGTACCAAACCCTGCAGGCCTTCATGGGCGGCTATCTGGTCAACTACTTCAACCGCTTCGGCCGGCAGTGGCAAGTGTACATCGAGGCCGAAGGCGCATACCGCACCCGTGCTGAAAACATGAAGCAGTTTTACGTAGCGAACAGCCACGGCGGTATGGTCCCCTTAAGCGCCGTTAGCGGCGTAAACAGCATCAGCGGTCCGGAGTTCACAATGCGCTACAACGAGTATCATGCGGCGCAGATCAACGCGTCGGCAGCGCCGGGATTCAGTTCCGGGCAGGCTATGAAGGCCCTGGAAGAAACCTTCGCCCAGACCATGCCGCGCGAGATGGGCTTCGATTACAGCGGCATGTCCTTCCAGGAGCAGAAGGCGGCCCAGGGAGTGCCTCCCGCGGCGATTTTCGGCCTCTCATTGTTGTTCGTGTTTCTGATCCTGGCGGCGCTGTATGAGAGCTGGTCTCTGCCTTTCAGCGTCCTGTTGGGAACCCCGATCGCCGTATTCGGCGCTTATCTCACGTTGTACCTGCGGGCCTTCGAAAACAACGTCTATGCGCAGATCGGATTGGTGATGCTGATCGGTCTCGCCGCCAAGAACGCGATTCTGATCGTCGAGTTCGCCAAGTCCGAATATGAAAAGGGGCGAACCCTGGAAGACGCGGCGCTTACCGGAGCCCGGATTCGCCTGCGGCCGATTCTAATGACTGCCTTCGCATTTATCTTGGGCTGCGTTCCTCTTTGGGTCGCGGCCGGCGCCGGCGCCGTTTCCCGCCAGGTTCTTGGCACAGCGGTGATTGGAGGAATGCTGTGCGCTTCCCTGATCGCGATCTTTTTTATTCCTGTCACCTTCGATGCGGTGGAGCGAATGTCGCAGTGGACCTCGCGCAAGCCGCGCCCTATCCCGAAAAGGGAGCCGGAGCACGTCCCGTGAGAACTGCTCTCGTCGTTACCGCGTCTCTCGCGCTGGCCGGCTGCACGGTCGGCCCGAATTACCATCGCCCAACCGTTGATGTCCCGGCAAGTTTCCGCAACGCCGGCCAGACCGAGGCCGCGCCTTCCCTCGGCACTGAAAAATGGTTTACCGTTTTCCAGGACACCGAGCTTCAAAAGCTGATCCGCACCGCCCTCGCGCAGAACTACGATGTCCGTATCGCGGCGTCTCGCGTTCTACAGGCGCAAGCCCAGCTCGGCATCACACAGTCGAACCAATTCCCACAAGTCAACCTCACTGCCGGCGGTCTGGGCCAGAAGATCACCGTATTCGGTTACGCGGCGTTCGAGCTGCAAGGGGCCCTTTCCTGGAATGTCGATTTTTGGGGGCAATACCGGCGGGCGACCGAAGCCGCCCGCGCCACTATGCTTGCTTCGGATTGGAACCAGAAGCAGGTCTTGAGTACCGTGGTCGCCAACGTTGCTTCGGGCTATTTCCAGCTTCGCGAACTGGATCTGGAACTGCTGATTGCCAAGAATACCCTGGCTTCCCGGCAGGAATCGCTTCAGCTCACCGATACTCTGGAGCGAGGGGGCGCCACCAGTCTGCTCGACGTACGGCAGGCCGAGCAACTCGTTGAAGCCGCCGCCGAGACCATTCCCGAGACGGAGCGCCAGATCGCTGCCATGGAGGATATGCTGAGCACCCTGCTCGGCGAAAACCCCCACGATATTCCGCGCGGCTTGGCGATCACGGAACAATCGGTGCCCAGCGCGGTCCCAGTAGGCTTGCCTTCGGAGCTGCTCGAACGCCGTCCGGACATCCGTCAAGCCGAACAGCAACTCATCGCCGCCAACGCTCAGATCGGAGTTGCGCGCGCCCAATTCTTTCCCAGCCTTCCCTTAACCGGTGCAGGCGGTGCGGAAAGCACCAGCCTGGCCGGCTTGTTCGCCGGATCGGCCTGGAGCTTCTCGGCGCCGGTTACGCAGCCCATCTTTACCGCAGGCCGGCTTCGTTCAAATTTGAAATTGGCCGAAGCCCAGCAGCAGCAGGCCCTGCTCACCTATCAACAGACCATTCAGCAGGCGTTCCGGCAGGTGTCCGACGCGCTTATCGCTTTTACGAAGTATCGCCAATTCCGCGAACACCAGGACCTGCTCACCACCGCGGCGCAGGGAGCCGCCAGTCTCTCGGAGATCCGCTACCGCGCCGGCGCAGCCAGCTATTTGGAGGTGCTCACCAATGAGACCAACTCCTTCGCCGCGGAGCTGAACCAAGCCCGAGCGCGTCTGAATGAGCGTCTTGCACTGGTCCAGATCTACAACGCCCTGGGTGGCGGCTGGGAACAGCAGTAGTTAATTCCTAAACCCTGCGCCGTTACAGGCGTTCGAGTATGACTTTCACGACCGTCCGCGGAGACGTCGAAGTCGCGAATATTGAAGTCGGGAGCCGGCCTTGAATTTGAACCTGGGTGCATGATCCGAGGCGATGGTCGGCCGTTTTCTCAATCTCCAAGCTGCGCGTCGCTCAGCCACGATCCATTTCAGAAATCGGGGAACGAGGACTATCGGGAAGCTTCCTTGAAGTTTTTGGTCCATGCGTGGATACGTTGGAGTGAGAGGATGAGATCCTGGACGACGCGGCGGCAATCCGATGTCGCAGGCGGGGCGATGCCAGCTTGAATGTTTTGGTGCAGTGCGGCTTGATATTGTGACTCCGCCATAGGTGCTCACCGTCGATTTGCTCAAGCCTTGATTTGCCGCCATGAGCGGACAACTCCAGTGGGTCATCCCTTTCGGTTTCGACTGCAGTGTCGCGTCGATCACCGCCTGGATCTTTTCCGCGCTGTAAGTGGCCTTGCGGCCTCGGCCCGGCGCGACCTCCCATAGCCCCGGCAGTCCTCGGAGCAACAAAGCGTTCGCACCAGAGACAAACCGTTTTCCGATTGACCTTCATCTCGGCGGCGATCGCGGCCTCGGACTTCCCGTCGCCGGCGGCCATCACGATACGGCCGCGAAGGGCCGCCTGTTGCGGCGTTCCCATCGCCGCCAACCATTGCTCGATGTGTTTCTTTTGATCCTCAGACACGGCCAGTTCGCGTGTAGGGCGGGGCATGCTTGAGTATGAGGCGATTCTATTTGAATATCCATCTATTTGCTGGACACTACACTAGCTGTTTCTCGCGGCCCCTTTTCTCCTCTCGCATTTGGCCTCACGCGGGAAGCTGCTCTCTATGCCGGCCGATTGCGTATTCACCGGGTTTTTTGAAATATCCAGCCACGTCAAAGCTGGCTACTTCGGTACGTTCGCGCGGAGCATCGGAGGAGGAGACGATGAGAACCGCTGCGCGGCGGCAGCGCGTGTTTGCGCGCAAATGTTTCAATACCTCGGCTCCGCTCTTCTTCGGCAGATTCATGTCGAGAAGGATCAGGGCGGGACATGGTTCGTTTTCGTCCGCGTCCGCCTGATCGAAGAACGCAGTCGCGGCCTTGCCGTCGGCGACCACGCGAACGCTTCCTCTGACGCACGCCTCCTTCAAGGCGTCGCGGATCAGAAATACGTCCATCTTGTTGTCTTCAACGATCGGGATCAGCGGCTCAGGCGCTTGCAGGTCCGATCGGGATCGTGAAGCAGAAGCTGGATCCTTTTCCTGGTCCGGACTCGACCCAAATACGGCCGTGATAACGTTCCACGATTCGTTGACAGATGGCAAGTCCCATGCCCGTCCCGCCGTACTCGTCGGCTGAATGCAATCGTTTAAAGAGGCCAAAGAATCGTCTTCTGATATTCGGGTTCGATGCCGATGCCGTTGTCGCTAACGGCGAAGAACCAGTCGCCTTTCATGCGCCGGGCAGAAATCCGCACCACCGGCGCTATTCCCGGCTGGCGGTACTTGATGGCGTTACCCACCAGGTTCTGGAAAATCTGTTGAAGGTGGGTGGGTGCGACGGACACAGAAGGCAGCGGGTCAGAGCAGATACACGCGCCGCTGTCTACAATCGCGCCGTTCAGATTGCTGAGTGCCGCCTGGAGCGCGTCACCCGCGTCTCCTTCCAGGCCGGGACCTTCGCTGGGACGCCCGGCCTGTGTATACGTCAGCAGGTCGCGCAGCAGTGCTTCAAGACGTGACGCGCTCCGGGTTACATTCGAAAGAAACTCAAGCGCCATGCTGTCCAGGTTGTTGCAGTGGCGGGTCAAAAGCTCGCTGAAGATCTCGATCCTGCGCAGGGGCTCCTGAAGGTCGTGACTCACCGAATAAGCGAACTGCTCCAGATCTTGATTCGCGCAGCGCAGTTCCTCTTCGGTGCGCTTTTGGTCGTGGATCTCGGTGTCAGAGCCGATCCACATATGGATGTTTTCGCCGTCATCGCGCATCGGCACGGCGCGGCTCAGGTGCCAGCGGAATTCTCCGTCGGCGCGGCGAAGACGATGGATGAACTGGAATGGCTCGCCCGTCTCGAGCGACTTTTGCGAGGCATGCCGGTTCTCCCCTCCAGGTCATCGGGGTGCAGGAACTGCATCCAGCCGCCCACGCGAATTTGCTGGGATGACGCCCCGGTGAATTGGCTCCACTGCCCATTCAGGTAGCTCATGGTGCCATCGGGCAACGCGGTGAATATTTTCTGCGGCATCGACCCGGCCAGGAAGCGTAGCCGTTCCGCCGCTTCCTTAGTCTGCACCTGCGCGTCCTTTTGCGCGGTGACATCACGCGCCGCGCCGAACCATTCGACGATTTGCCCGTTCCTATCGAGCCGCGGAATGGCGCGCGAAAACGTCCATCCGCGTGTACCGTCCATGCGAATCACCCGATGCGCCAATTCGAAGGGTTTCTTGCCCTCAATCGCCTCTTGAATGGCGGCCAGCACGCTTGACTGATCGTCGGGATGAATATACTTCTCACGTGGGGCTTGGAGCGTTAGGATCTGTCAGTAAATTAGTATTTCAACTCCTTGGCAAGAGCTTATAGTTCCAATCACCATGGAACTTTTCTCGCCGAAGTCGGAGTTCCGCCATCTGCTGATCGGAGACCCTGAGGCCCCGCTCGTAGATATTGGTGTC
>DASXEY010000098.1:0-426736 GCA_036489835.1 Bryobacteraceae bacterium
CGACAGGCTCCGTTGCGGCGCTTCTGAAGAACGGCGCAGGGCCGGAGCGGCACCCTCCTCGCTACGCGAAACCGGCGGCGGTCCGGTGGCGTCGGGATCGCCGCCGTTTCGGGAGAGCCGTGCACGGCCGGAGCGGCGCCCTCCTCGCCTACGGGAAACCGGCGGCGGTCCGCCCACGACAGGCTCCGTTGCGCCGTTTCTGAGGAGCCGCGGCTCGGAATGTTCGTGTGTTGGAATGTAATGTTCAACAGCTGGCGGGGTTATAGTAATGTCAAATGGCCTCTCGCCTGCCGGCACTGATCTTCGTCTGCGGGATCGCCTTGGGGCAGGTCAGCGAAACTTCCAGTTGGACCGTCGCCGGAACCGTCCTCGACTCCGTCACCGGCAAGCCCATCGCCGGCGCGCTGGTCATCTGGGAGCCATCGTTTTCGGCGTACGGTTTTCGCGACAGGCCCGCCGACAGTACAGGGCCTGCGGCGAACGCGGCGCGAGTGGCCGCCAGCGCCGCGGGAACATTTTCCCTTTCGATCGATCCCACGGCAACCGGTGTTCGCCTGTTTGTCTCGCACCAGGGCTACAACTCCCAGGACGGCAAGGAATCCGCGAGCCTTTCGGTGTCCGCCGCACCTTCGCAAAACCTCACCATCCGGCTGGTTCCGAAAAGCACCATCGAGGGTCACATCTTAAACGGCGCAGGCGAGCCGGCGCCCGGAATCGACGTGCGAGCCGTCCACATCGAAGTCAAGAACGGCTTGCGCCAGGCCCGCGAGGATTTCTCCAGCCTCAGCGGCCCGAACGGCGAGTTCCGCTTCGAAGGCCTTCCCTCTGGCGCATACTACCTTCGAGCCTCCGGACTGTTCTACCCCTCCGCCCCCACCCAGGATCGCGCGCAGTTGTTCGAGCTCACTTCGGGCAAAACCTTCACGCTTGATTTTCATATTGAGCCGCATAAACTGAACCAGATTCGCGGCCTTATCACGAATATGCCTTTGCGGAAGACTCTCGCGGTCCGGCTGCTTCGCGATGGCGATCCTTTGACCAATCCTTATTCCGTTTCGCCCAATGGGAATTTTGAGGTCTTGGATGTCGATCCAGGTTCCTACACGCTTCAGGTCTACACTCCGGGCATGGTCCCGCCGGATTTCGGCGAGGCCGATGTCATCGTCGGCGATGGCGATGTCGCGGCTCTGAAGATCACCTTGAGCGAGGGAGTGGATGTCTCCGGCCACATCGAATTTCGCGGTTCCGGCAGCCTGGAAAAGTACGCCGTGGTGCACGCAACGCCTTTCCTTCCGCGCGCCTTGCCCGTCGATTATTCGGAAATCGTGGCCACCATGCGCCCCAATGGCGATTTCGATCTCAAGAATGTCCTTCCTGGGAAGTACGAAATTGCCGTGCGCGGCGCGCCCGATGTTTTTGTCGCGGAGGCAGAAGCGGATTCTAAGAATGTTTTGGATCAAGGCCTCACGGTCACGACGAAAGAGCCGCCGCCGCTGGCCATCGTGATGCGCACGGGCGGAGGCGAAATCTCAGGAAACGTGGAAGGCGAAGCCGCTTCTTACAGCGTGGCACTCATTACGAGATACGGCAGCGCGGAAATTCCCACTGTTGTTCACGCCTTGAACGGACACTTCCACATTGGCGGCCTGTCGCCGGGCGATTATTCCTTGCTGGCCTGGTCCGACTCAGAGGATGTCGAATATCGTAACCACCAGGTGCTGTCGGATCTCTCGCCTTATAAAACCGTCATCTCTGTTACCGAAGGCGCCCGCCGCACCGTGACGCTCACGCCCGTGCCATAGCAAATGGCCGATCGTATCGCTCGCCAGGAATCGAACCTGCTGGACAGGTCCTGAAGCGCTGCGCTCTAGCGTCAGTTCCGCGTCCCTGGGGCCGCGACCGGCCGGGCTGTTCGCACTGGCCCAACCGCTTCCTTCGGCCGCGGCTCTGAATCGAGCGCGTGCCCGAGCCGCGATCACACCCCAGGCTCCGTTGAGCCGGAGAGTTCCTCAAAAGGGACTCGTTGAGACAGGCCGTCAGCGGTTGCACGGACGCATCGCGCCGCGAACAATCGGACCTGCCGGGCTGGTCTTGAAGCGCTGCGCTCTGGCCTCAGTTCCGCGTCTTGTGGTCGCGGCTCGGGAACCGCGCTCGATTCAGAGCCGCGACCGAAAGGCCCGGCCGGTCGCGGCACTCATACCTGCTCCGCTCCTGGCCGCGACCCAGGCTCCGTTTTGCCGGCTGTTCCTCAGGAGCGGACTCGCTGAGACAAGCCTCCAGCAGTCGCACGCGCGTATCGCTTCGCCAGCAAACGGACCTGCTCCACCAATTCAGCAGGCTCAGTAAGTTCGAAATCCACCCCCAGCAGAACCAGGTGCATGGCCAGGCTCTCAAAGGTCGAAGCGCCGGCCTCGAAGGTGCAACTGTGTGCGTCGATAGGCTCGATCAGGCCGATGTGAGGGGGCAAGCGGCCGGCTACTGCTTCGGCCGCAACCAACAGCTTGATGCGGGCCCGGCACCGCGGAGCATAAGATATCCCTCGCGCCACATAGGCGGCCAAGTCTTGCGCGGGCGGATCGCGCGGAACGACCCGGGGCCCTGCCGTTAGCCTGGGCTGGATTCGATCGACGCGAAAGGTTCGCCAATCCTTGCGGTCCGAATCCCAGGCAACCAGGTACCAGCGGCGCCCGGTGCTGACCAGCCGATGCGGCTCGACAGAGCGGGAGCTTGCGGCCCCGGCATGATCGCGATAGCGGAATCGAAGCGCTTCCTGGTCGCGGCACGCGCTGGCTATGGCGGAAAGGGTGCGGGCGTTCACGGAAGATTCGGCATGGGGCGGCATCATGACTACGGCTTGCAGCGCGGCCACCCGGCGGCCTAACCTCGGCGGCAGAATTTGTTCGATTTTTGAAAGCGCGCGCACAGAAGCTTCTTCCACTCCCTCAATGGCTCCGGCCGCGGCATAACGGAGTCCCAGGGCGACCGCAACCGCCTCTTCGTCATCGAGCAGCAGCGGAGGCATGGCGGAGCCGGCGCCAAGCTGATATCCGCCCTCCGCGCCCGAGGTCGAGTGGATGGGATAGCCCAGCGAGCGCAGCTTGTCGACATCGCGCCGCAGAGTCCGGCTGGTGATTTCAAGCCGGGCGGCGAGATCCGCTCCGGCCCAATATCGCCTGCCTTGAAACAGCGAGAGCAGCCTGAGAAGCCGCGCGGATGTTTCCAGCATGACTCAAGTGTGCCATTGATTGAGGACCGAAGTTGTCCGCAATGGCCTGTATTCTTCCTGCATGACTACCTGCCAAACAATTACTCTCGACTATGACGACGAAATAAAGAATACGCGCAAGCTGCTGGAGCGGGTTCCGCTCGACGACGCGCATCGCGCCTACAAGCCGCACCAGAAATCGATGGTTCTCGACAGGCTTGCCACGCACATTGCGGAGATCCCTGCGTGGCCCAAACTGGCGCTCGAAAGCCAATTGTTCGAGCTCACGCCGGGATTCAAGCCGCGCATTGCCGCGTCCACCGCGGAGCTTCTCGAAATCTTCGACAAGAGCGTGGAAGCGGGGCGCGCCAGCATCGCCGCGGCGACCGATGAAGAGATGCGGAAAGATTGGACCTTTAAATTCGGCGAATTCTCATTCACCGAGCCACGCACCAAGGTTATTCGAAGCTTCCTGAATCACCTGGTGCATCATCGGGCGCAGTTGGGAGTCTATCTGCGGCTCAACGATATCGCTATTCCAGGCATGTACGGCCCGTCCGCGGACGAACATTAGAGACGAGCACTCACCGCGGCTACTTCACCACCGTTTTTGCGACAGCCTGATTCTCGAATTGGTCTGACACGCGCACGGCGATCGTCGTCTCCCCCGCGCCGTGGGCGATGGCCGCTCGATAATCGAGATCCATCGAATCGGTCAGCCGCGTGGTCGGTTCCACCACTGTCCAGTCGCCGCCGTTGATCGAATACTCCGCCTTGCCGAGGGTGCTGAGAGCATCCTTGGCGTGGAAGCGAAGGTCGATCTTGCCGTTGGCCACTGTCCCGGTCAATCCCGAAATAACAGGCGGAGTATTGTCGATCAGGAACGGGTCCGACTCGCGCGAAGTGGACAAAGCCTGATCGGGAGGATTCGACGGTGAATCCGACGCGGTGATGCGCAGCACGTATTTTCCGTCCGGGAAAGCCGTCCCATCCCAGCTCATGTAGTTTTCCAGGATCTTGTCGCGGAGGGGCTTCCACGCGGTCTCGTTCACGCCGCGAATCTCGGCTGTGTAGATCAGCGAATCCCCGTTGTCGTCGCTGGCCAGCCAGCGAGCCCCGATGAATCCCTTAGCCCAGGTCATTGCGGGCGAACTCGCGGAACCAGCAGCGGAAGAGCCAGAGCCAGGATTCGATGACTTGCGCCCGATCGGGGGCAGACTCAGGCTGGACGGATTTCCGGAGCTTGAGACAGCCGACGACGACATCGGGAACCTGTAGTTCTCCGGAGTAATCTCCACATCCTGAATCATCGGCGCGACGTTTTTCTCCTGGTACGCGGTCGTCACTTCGGAGATTTCCCCTGCGCCTGTCAGCATAGCTTTGTATTCCAGGAATCGCGCCGGCGGCGAAACAATCCGTCCGGCATTCAGCTTTTCCCAGGGGCTCCAGTTCTGCTGCGGACGATCCAGGTTTCCGCTGCGCGTCTCGAAAGTGACGCCGCTCCCGCTGGGCTCGGGACTGATGCGTCCCCAATAGGAGAACGCGCCCGCGTCCAGCACTTCGCTTTCGTACGTTCCCGAAGTCTCCAGGCCCGGGCCGATCGAAAACAGCTTGCCGATGTTGCCCGTCACGGCATATATGGTCCCGTCGGGAGCCGAGGTCAATCCCGTGACCTGCATCGATGTCAGGCTGCGCAGGCGCGTGAAGGAATGGTCGGTGTCGATGCGATACAGATAGCCCCGATTGCCGGCGCCCGCGATAACCCTCCCGCGCGCGTCGAACGCCAGCGCATAGACGGCGTCCTGCGAGTCGCCCCACACCTTGCGAGCGTAGCCGTCGGTCTGAATACGATAGATCTCCGAGCCTCCTGTAACCGCCGGAGCATTTGGCGATGGCGTCGGAGGAAGCCCCGCCGGCCGGGCCGCCGCGGCAGCCGCATTCGCCGCGGCTGTCGTCGTGACCACTGAGGCAGCCGGAGGCGCTGCACCGGCGGCAGGAGGCGCAGGCTGCTTCGTGCCGTCGCCGGCCGCATAAATCGTTCCGTCCGCGCCGACGGCCACGGCCGTAATCTCGCGCTTGGGCGCCTGATACAAAACGAAGCCTTGCGCCGCTGGAGAAATGCGCAAAATCAATCCGCTGGGCTCCGTGCCGGCAATCAGGTTTCCGGCCCCGTCCACAGCCAGCGACCGCGCATGCGTCTCCTCGGTCTTGAAGAATACCGATCCCGCGCCCGCCGGCGTCACTTTATGAATCTCCCCTTGATCGCCCGTGGCGACGTAGAGATTCCCCGCCTTATCGAACGCCATCGCCCAGATGTATTTGGCTTTGGGATCGTAGAACACGCTGGCCTTGCCGGCGGCGTCCACGCGATACACCTTGCCATCCGGCGATGTCGCCGCGTACACCCGATCCATCGCATCGATGGCGATGGCCTGAATCGCGATTCCGTCCAGCTCCGCCAGGGTCTTCACGGTTCCCTTAGGATCCGCCTCAAAGAGCTTGGCCTTGGTGGCCCCTAACCCGCCGCCGCCCGTGTAAACGTTCCCTTTGGAATCGCGCGCCACGGCCAACAGGAACGCCGTGGAGGCGTCGAAAATCTCCTTGGCCGCGGGAGCCAGCGTCATCTTCCCTTCGTTCGATATCGACAATCCCGTAAGAGTGCCCTTGTCGAAGCCGCCCAAATCGGCTTGCGTCCAGGTCCTGGTATCGACGGCAAATGCCGGAAGGAAAGCGCACGCAAGCGTGCACACAACAACAATCGTTATTTTCATCGGAGATTCTGGCTTAACCCTACTTGACGTTGATCCGCAGCGAATAGCTGCCGCTGACCATTTCCTCGAACGGCACCGCGAACTGCTCCTGCGCCGTCTCGGGAGTTCCCGCCAGCGACCGGCTGGCCGTGCGATCGGCTTGCAGCACGTTCAGCATCGACGCCGGCAGCGAAGGCAGCGTCTTATCGTCGGTGAAATACGTGGCGCGAGTCTGCACCAGCGACACGTACATGCGGTTGTTGCTGCGTTCCTGATTCAGCAGAGAAACGGTTTCGGGAACATCCATGAAGCGGCTTCCCGCAGCCGCCACGCTTTGCAGACGATTCAGCGTCTCCGCATCGCTGAACAAAATACGATGCTCGCCGGGGGGCAGACCCGCCGGAATCTTGACCATGACATCGCGCTCCAGGCGTTCGCCCCGATACGGCCGGAGGAACACCTTCACGGGAATCTCGGTTCCTGCATCCACGTCGATGGAGGGCGTCCAGGCGCTATCGATGGCTGCGGCGCGCCGGTCCGGCAGCAGATCAATGGTGCAATCAACCTTGGTCAGCTTGGGCATCGAAATCGGGTTCGCAAACAGGCGGTTGAACTTGTCGCCCCACCAGTTGGCCAACAGCAGCGGCGGAGGCGCCGGCGATCCGTTATCCGCGAACACGGTGGAAACGTTCAGGCTGCCGCCGCCCGCAACTTCGACGTTGCCGGTCATGCGGTAGGTGATCTCGTCCGCGTACTCGTTAATCTGCTCGATCGTGCTCGCCAGCGTCATCATCATCAGAGTTGGCGTGTACTTCTGGTTCACGAACACCTGGAAGTTGAAGTCTTTCTCTTTCACCACCACGTTCTTTTCGTTCATCGAGCGCAGCTTCAGATGCACCGGAACCATGGGAGCTTCCGCGCCCAGTTCGCCCATGATGCCGCTGAAACGATCCTGATGCAGCGCGCCCACCACGTCGGTGGTGTTGGGCAGCTTATTGGGCTGATAGGATGACGCCAGCGTCATCACGATTTCGCTTTTGGCCATGGGCATGTCGATCGGGCCGAGGTTCATGAACGGATGCCCGAATGCCAGAATATGTTTGCCGTCGTTGTAGGTGACCGTGCCGGTTCCCGTCGCCGACAGATCGCCTGAGATCAGAATGCCCGCAACGGAGTCGCCGGGATTCAGAGACGTCTCCCATCCCTTCACAGGCTTCCAGCTTTTCGCCGAAGACCCTCCGCCGCCGCCCTGCACTGCCGTAATTCCCATTTGCTCGAGCAGCGGCGCGAAACTCTGGAGCGCCGACGAACTGAGTCCCGAAAACACCATCGGTGTCTGAATCGGCACCATCAGCGGAGTATTGTGCGGCAGCGACGCCTCAGAAACGCCCGCGGCCACCAGCCGCTGCATCAGATCCTGAGGAAGCTCGGCGACCCTTGTGGGCGCCGGGTCGCGAGGCTTTGAGGTATCGAACTCCTGCACTTCCAGCATCGATTCGATGGGGGTGATGCCGCAAATCGAATCCGGCGAAAAGACGCTGATGCGCAGAGCCACCGCGCCCACCAGCTTGCCGTCAATATAGACAGGGCTGCCGCTCATGCCGCCGGCGACGTTGGTTTCCTTGGCCTTCCCGCCCATCTTGGCGAGGATCACGTCGTTCGGTCCGCTGGCTTTGTGCCACACGCCGATGATTTCGATGGGAATCGGCTCGGGAACCGCTCCTTGAAACACGGTCCAGGCCGTGGCCTGCATTCCGGGGCGGATGTCCTTTAGCGGAAAAATCGCCACCTTCCCGGCTTTCGGCGGAGCCTCCGCCGCTGGAAGCGCCATCGGCGCGAAAAAACCTGTTGCCAGCGCGGCAACCGCGACACATCGTTTCATGAATACCTCTGTACTTCTATTAGACACCCAAAACGGCGAAAAGAGCCGGAGGGCGGGACCGCTCCGTCACAGTCGCGGCTTCCAGATCGACCGCCGAATCACGGCTTAGCGGTCTTCTTGAAGTCCAGGGGAATTTCGTTGCCACGCTGGGTCAAGGTGCCGTTCAGCTGAGTGCCGTCCTGGCTGAGCGTGCCGTGGAAGGCTCCGCCGACGGCATTAATTTCAAGCGTCAGATTGACGTCGGATTGGGCGATGGAACTCACCGGAATCTGGGCGTTGTTCTGGTCCATGCTGATCAGCACAGCTTCCGCCCCCGCAGCCCCGTTTGAAAGGGTCAGCATCATACGCAAGCCGGGGCCGGTTTGGACCGTGCCTTCCCATGTGCCCAGAAATTTCTCCGCAACGGGCGGACTGGCTTTCGGCATCTCGACCTTAGCTTCCCCGGTGCGACCCAGTTTCAGCGGCAAAGTTGCGAAGGTGCCTTCCATGCTCTTCCCATCCGCGGAAAGGGTCCCGACGAAGGTGGGATCGCCGGCCGCTCCCTGAATCCGGAAAGTAGCTTTTCCGCCGATGAATGAAATCGCATCCAGTGGAATGCCGGTGGCGCCCTGCATGGGAATGGATGCCGATCCAACCCAACCGCTGGCGATTTTGTCCAGATCGAAACCCAGGTCGATGGGACCCGCAGGAGAGTTGAGAGTCCCGGTCCAATGGCCCTTCATGTCGCTTTGGGCGGAAAGCGACGCCGCGCATGCCGTCCACAGAAACGCCGTGAGGGCGCGCTTGGCTTGATTTGTATTCATTTCAAGTCCCCGTTTTTCCAAAACCCAAGTATCCCAGATTTCAAACGTGACGTATCTTAATGTGCATGGAGAACGATGCCTCGCGCGCTTGGGAGCGATTGGAAATTGCGCGACGGAAGGCCGAACAGCTCGAGGAGGAACTGCGGAGCAGGCCGCAGGAGGACAATCCGGAGTGGCTGCGACTCAGTCGGGCATATTCGGACTCGGTCAAGAATGTTTGGGAGGCGGAACACTCCGTTGCGAAAGCCCGGGACGGCACCCCGGGCGTCACCGGAACGCACGAGGGCTATCGGTGGTTGAGCAGCGTCGACCACGATATCGACTATCTACTTCGGCTGTGCCCGGAGGTTCTGCTCGGCAGGCGGATTGCCGTGACCTCGATCGATAGCGGGCCTCTGCGACTGACCGATGAGGAGAAGATCGCGGGATGGTGGATTGCCCAAGACCGGAGAGTCTATAGCGACCTGCCCAGTGGAGGCCGTGAGGAGCGCGATGACTGGATGGTGGCCTGCAGTCCTGTTCTGCATTCGATCCACGGTCTCCCCAATGAAACTCATGACGAATGCTGCGAGGGGTTCGATGAGTGGTTTGTCTTCGATAGGGAGATCCCCGTTGCCGATTTCGAGGTCTTCGTCAACTGGGGCGGGTTTCGGCTTTACGATATTGAGCGGTATGGAGAATTTGTCGATCGTTTCTGGAAGCAAATGGAGAGACTGAACGCTGAATCGTATCTCTCCATCGGCTGCGTTTTTACGTTTGCGACCCGCAACACGGAGCTATTCCACGCGGTTATCGCGGCGTTTTCGGCGGATCTGCGGAGCCAGCAGGCGCAGTGATCCTGCGCACGCTCATCGGGGGCGCTGAAACCGCTCCCTGCGGTCGCGGCTCTGTAAGTTGAGCCTTCAGCACCCTGCAAACAATGATTCGAAGAGGTACCTCTTGCCCGGTGATGTCGCTCACAGGGAAGCGCCGCTCTCCATTACTGGGGCCGCGCAACGGGCCTTCGCCCTGCGCGGCTGAACGGCACAGCCCATCGTTCGACGCCCCCACCTGTGAGGATGGCGCGGGTTGCTCTCGAGAACTCCTCCGCGTCGGCGTGAACCGGATGCGATGAGACATCCGGTCTCTTACGACTTCAAAATAACGCGCGAGGGTTGAGAATCAGGATAGAAAAAGCTTCAAACTGAAGTATCGGCGGCAAATTGAGTTTGTCATCGCGCCGGAAGCTGGGCCAGCAGGCGCTTCCGGTCCGAATCCGAAAGCCCGGAGTTCTTGCGGATGTCTTCCCTCGCGGAAAGCTTGCGGCGATAACGGCCGAAGTATTCGTTGATGTCCCCGCCGTAGCCGAAATAATACATGATGTCGGCGAATTGGTCGGTGTGGCTGAGGCCGAGGGCGTGGCCGGATTCGTGCAGGCATGTCAGGTAGACGATGGTGTCGCGAAGAAGATGATCGGCGATGCCGCGAGTGGTGTTCACGATATAGATCTGCGAGCCGTGTTTGCCGTTCACGTCTATCGGCACGGTCTCGCCGTAGAGGCCGCCTTCCGGGCTGGTCCAGACGAACCGGAGCAGGGCGTTCGATTTGTCCTTGGTTTCGACGAAGTGGAGTTTCCCTTGAGAGGCTGCTTGCCAGGATTCGAGCGCCCACCGGGCCAGGTCGAGATCGCCAGGTTCGCAGCCGGTGGACGGATCGGTGCAGGGCTCGAGATAGAAAGAAGTGTCGGCCGCTGCCAGAGTGGCGGCGGAAAGAAGCAGCAAACTAACGCTTCGTCGTAGTTTTTTCATCGGCTAAACTCCTGACCAGATTTTCCAGTTGGGCCATGCGGCGGGCGAGATCGTCGATGGCCTGGCCCTCGGGGTCGGGCAACATGCCGTGTTCGAGGGGTTCGGTTTCGGCCCCGCCAACCACTCGGCCGGGCACGCCAACCACAGTCGAATGATCCGGCACGGGCCGCACCACCACGGAGCCGGCGCCTACCTTCGCGTGATTGCCGATGCGAATATTGCCGAGGATCGTCGCCCCGGCGCCGATCACAACGCCATCGCCGATCGTAGGATGGCGCTTGCCGTGGTCCTTGCCGGTTCCGCCGAGCGTCACGCCTTGATAGAGCAGAACATCATTGCCGATTTCGGAAGTCTCGCCGATGACCACGCCCATGCCGTGATCGATGAAGAAGCGCCGGCCGATGCGCGCGCCAGGATGGATCTCAATGCCGGTAAACGTCCGTGAAAACTGGCTGACGGCGCGGCCCAGAGTGAACCATCCCGTGCTATATAGGCGATGGGCCACGCGGTGGAGCAGGATGGCGTGGAAGCCGGGATAACACAGCACGATCTCCAGCACGCTGCGCGCGGCGGGGTCGCGGCGGAATACGGTGTCGAGCTGTTCGCGGATGGCGCTGAACATTTATGTAAACGGGCTCGCGGTGGGCTCGCCCTCTCTATCAAACGGGCTCGCGCTGGGCTCGCCCTTACCTAGCCTTTTGGTGCTGTGGCCATTATCTCGCAGCGGTTAGAATAAGAATACCGATGGCACATCCCAACTCTTTTGGCGCGGCGGGTAAGCTCGACGCCGGCGGCCGGACTTACGACATTTATCGCCTGGCGGCGCTGGAAAAGGCGGGCGCGGCCAAGCTCGACCGCATCCCTTTTTCCATCAAGATTCTGCTCGAAAATCTGCTCCGGTTTGAGGACGGCTCAACTGTCAAGCGCAGCGATATCGAATACGTGGCGGGATGGGATCCCAAGGCTGCGGCGCACGAAATCAACTTTCGGCCGGCGCGCGTCCTGTTGCAGGATTTCACGGGAGTTCCTTGCGTGGTGGATCTGGCGGCGATGCGCGACGCGCTCGCCAAGATGGGCGCCGATCCGAAGAAGGCGAATCCGCTGATTCCCGTGGATCTGGTCATCGACCATTCGGTGCAGGTGGACGAGTTCGGCACCAAGGGTTCGTTCGATGCGAATGCATTGCTCGAATATCAGCGCAACCGTGAACGTTATGCATTCCTGCGCTGGGGTCAATCGGCGTTTCAGGATTTCCGCGCGGTGCCGCCGGATACGGGAATCGTGCACCAGGTGAATCTGGAATATCTGGCTCCGGTTGTGTTTCATCGCAACGGCGCGGCTTATCCGGATACAGTGGTCGGAACGGATTCGCACACGACTATGATTAACGGCCTCGGCGTAGTGGGCTGGGGTGTGGGCGGCATCGAAGCCGAGGCCTGCATGCTGGGCCAGCCCGCCACCATGCTGCTGCCGGCGGTGGTCGGATTCAAGCTGGACGGAAAGCTGCCCGAGGGCGCGACTGCCACCGATCTGGTGCTGACCGTCACGCAGATGCTGCGCAAGAAGGGCGTCGTGGGCAAGTTCGTCGAGTTTTATGGCGATGGCGTGGGCGCGCTGAGCCTGGCCGATCGCGCCACCATTTCAAACATGGCTCCGGAGTACGGAGCGACCATCGGCGTGTTCCCCATCGACGATGTGTCGCTGGATTATCTGCGCATGACCAATCGTTCGCCGGAACAGGTGGCGCTGGTGGAAACCTACGCGAAGGAGCAGGGGTTGTTCCGCGTCGACGGCGCTCCGGAGCCTGTGTTTTCGGACACGCTGGCGCTGGATCTTGCGACCGTGGTGCCGTCGCTGGCAGGGCCGAAGCGGCCGCAGGATCGCATCAATCTTCCGGATGTGAAGCAGAATTTCCTTAGCGGTTTAGGGGCGGCTCCGAAGACTGCGGAGCTTGGAGCAAATGGCACTCGCGCCACTATTCACGACGGCAGCGTCGTGATCGCGGCGATTACGAGCTGCACCAATACGTCGAATCCCAGCGTGTTGATTGCGGCGGGACTGCTCGCCAAGAAGGCCGTCGAGCGCGGGCTGAAATCCAAATCGTGGGTTAAGACGAGCCTTGCCCCGGGATCGAAAGTGGTGATGGATTATCTGGAAGACGCCGGGCTGGTGGACGCGCTGGAGGCTTTGAAGTTCAACTTGGTTGGCTACGGTTGCACCACCTGCATCGGGAACAGCGGGCCGTTGCCGGATGACGTCGCGGCGGCGGTCACCAAGGAGAAGCTGACCGTGGCTGCGGTGCTGTCGGGAAATCGCAACTTCGAAGGCCGCGTGAATCCGCTGGTGCGCGCGAATTATCTGGCGTCGCCTCCTCTGGTTGTGGCCTATGCGCTGGCGGGCCGCGTGGATATTGATCTGACGCATGAGCCGCTGGGGCAAGGTTCCGACGGGCAGGACGTTTATTTGCGCGATGTGTGGCCGACCGATGCGGAAGTGCAGGCGGTGGTGAAGAAGTCCGTAAAGCAGCATATGTTCGCGAAGCAATATTCGGAAGTATTCGCGGGCGATGCGCAGTGGAATGGCATCAAGGTGCCCGAGGGCGATCAATATGCCTGGGACGATAAGTCGACGTATATCAAGCGGGCTCCGTATTTCGATGAAATGGCGGATCCGGCGACGTTCGTGCAGGATTTGAGCGGGCTGCGGTGCCTGGCGGTGCTGGGCGATTCGATCACCACCGATCATATTTCCCCGGCGGGCAATATCGCCAAGGATTCGCCCGCGGGACAGTATTTGATTTCGCTGGGCGTCAAGCCTGGAGATTTCAATTCTTACGGAGCGCGGCGCGGCAATCATGAGGTGATGACGCGCGGAACGCTGGCCAATATTCGTTTGCGGAATATGATGGCTCCGGGGACGGAAGGCGCGTGGACCACTCACGTAGGCTCGGGCGAGAAGATGTTTATCTACGATGCGTCGGTGAAGTATCGGGCTGAGGGCACGCCGCTGATGATCATCGCGGGCAAGGAGTACGGAAGCGGTTCGTCGCGCGATTGGGCCGCGAAGGGCGTGCTGCTGCTGGGCGTGCGCGCGGTGATTGCCGAAAGCTTCGAGAGGATTCACCGATCAAACCTGGTGGGCATGGGCGTGCTGCCACTGGAGTTCGTGGACGGACAGAATCGCGAGTCGCTGGGATTGACCGGGTTCGAGGCGTTCGCGATCGAGGGGATTCCGGCGGCGGTGGAATCGTGCGGGAAGTCGCGAGTGCGAGTGTCGACCACTATGGAAGGCGCCGGGAAGACGTTTGAGGCTCGGGTGCGGATCGATACGCCTATGGAGGCGGAGTATTACCGGAATGGCGGGATTCTGCCGTATGTGCTGCGGCTGTTGGCTAAGGGGTAGGAGGGCGCGGGCAGTCGGTCTCTACGTCGCTTGGTAGCTTAGCCGGGCGCGCCTTATTGTAAGTTCCTCAAATTCGCGGACCATCGCTTTGGGGAGAAACACATATTTCCGAATCTCGTCGAAGAACTCCGGGTGCAGAGCAAGCGGCGCGTTCACACTTCTCAACCAGTCGTTGAGGCGGATAGTTTTCTTGATGCGGAGTCCAAAGTAGAAGTTTTTCCATATCAGCCCCGCTCTGGCGGGATGTTTCCGACTGTGCAGGATTGTCTCGACTTCGCCGTGATACCAGTGGAATCCCTTCGGGTCGTTGTTACTGAGCTCAATTCGCTGCAGTTCGTGTTCCAGCATCGGGGTGATCTTGCCACCGGCGCTTTTTAGGTGATGCTCGAGCACGCTGCAGTAGCGTCGGATTTCCCAGACGGCTTGGTCGAGGCTGATGAGTCCGCTGCCAGTAACGTGAAACGAAGTCTCCAGGTACCGGGACCACCTTCCGTAGGTGTCCAGGTACACAACGAAAGAGCGCGTTTCATCGGAGGCCTTGAATCGTAATTTCCTGATGTTTTCAACCTTGGAGAGGAGATCCGAAACACCGTGGGTTGCACTCAGGCACGGAGTGCGGTTTATCAACAGGATTGCCTTTAGGTATTTTTCGACGGCCTGGTGGCTTGACCATAGGAACTGGGCCAGAAGGTTAGCGCGGAGAGCCATCCGGGCGGCTATGTAGTCGCCATCCGCAACATCACGAAAGCAACGGGTCGCGAAGTCGTTCAGCATCGCCCGAACCTCGGGAGTCTCTGCTTCGCTTGGCATCTAGCTAAACGGTATCAGTTCCGTTGCCGGCGATACGCAAGGGCTCCACGAGCAACTCTTCTTGCCCACACTGATGCGGCTGCCGATTCGACAAGTGCTGACCGGGTATTGCGCGACGAAGCGGCGGGTATTACCATTGGGCCATGCAGACGATTTCGCTAAAGCTGCCGGAAGATCTTCTGGACCATCTCAACAATGAGGCGAAGGCGAGGGGTGTGACGAAATCGTGGCTCGTGCGTGAGAGCCTGGAAAAGGCGTTACGCAAGCAATCACGTAGCGATGCGGGGTCGTGCTACGATCTGGCCCGCGATCTCGCTGGAACGGTGAAAGGCTTGCCTGAAGATCTCGCCGAGAATCCAAGGTACATGGATGGCTTTGGCCAGTAGCGGCTCCGGATTGCTTGATACTGGGCCGCTGGTAAGCTTCCTCGGCGCTGGGCTGAAGCATTATGCTTGGGCGGTGGAGCAGTGGAAAAGACTGCGCCCACCGCTGCTCACTTGCAAGCCGGTCCTTACGGAGGCCGCATTCCTCCTGAAACGGGAGGGCCGCGACACCGATGCTCTCTTTGCGCTGCTGGAGCGGGGGGTGATTCGCATCGCGCTCAAGGTGCAGGAGGAGCATGCGGACTTGCGGACGCTCATGCGCCGCTATCGCAATCGGCCCATGTCTTGGGCGGACGCCTGTCTCGTGCGACTCTCTGAAATCCACGCCAACGCGGAAGTCTTCACGCTGGACTCGGATTTTCGCATTTACCGGCGGCATGGCAACAAGGTTATCCCGGTGCGGATGCCTGATTAGCGGGTGGGGTTCGCCTGTTTATTAGGGATGGCAACGCGCAGCGAGCCTGCGGCGCCATTGGCGGCGTCCTGGACCACGATGTGGGCTGAACCGCGGTTCACATCCGCGGGTACCGGTTGTGTGACCGGGAAGCCGGACACTCGCGCGGCCGCTAGCTCGGCCTCGTTCATGTTGATGGTTACGGTTTGAACCACCGGCTGAGTCACCATCAGAACACCCGCGTCTTTATATTCGAATCGTGACGCCAGTTGGAATGACCCGACGAAACGGCCATCCTCGCGGCGTAACTGGATGTCGGCGAGGTTGACTGTGGCTCGGATCTGGTTCGCCACGATAGCGGCTGTGAGTCCGATGGCAGTGGCATCGAGCGGACTGCGGAATAGATCTCCGATAGACAGCTTCTCTTCTGGCGGCGCCGCCGCCGGCTTCGCGGCCAGGTACACCTGGCGATAGGTCAGGCTCACATCCGGCCGCTTGGAGACTCGCTTCGAAACTTCCAGCGTCAGCTGGTGCGTGCCTCCGTCCAGATCCTTTTCGTCGGGATAAAAGCCCAGGACGTAGTAGTTGTTCGCGTCCTCTTCCGCGGCGGTCACGGCCAACTGGATTTCCGAGGCATCGGTGAAGCCGCTTCCGCCCAGAGTCTGCGCGAACTTGCGCTGCCCATCCTGAATGTCAAGAAGTCTGGCCCCGGGCGGCGGAGGCAAGCTCTTCGATTCCGCGATTCCACGAGAGCCCATGATGCTGCGAACCATCACCGGGTAGACCGCGATGTTGGCCTGCCCCAGTAGAATCCGCGCCTCAGGAGGGCCGAATTGCGGATTAAAGACGACGCCGAGACCTTGCCCGATCCACACCAAGTTCTTGCGCCCGGGTATTCCTTCCATATGCTGAACGATTTTCCGGATGGCATCCACCGAGATCGAGCGGACAATGTCGGCGTTGACTTGGCCTTCCAGTGCAGCAATCTTGGCGTCGGTCGCCGAGTCCTGCGCAAATGTGAATTGATCGCCGGAATCGAGCTTGCTCAAAGCCTGGATCAGCTTCTTCGGATCGTCCGTGAAATCCTGAAGGATGTGCAGATCCTGGCCCAGAGCGTAGAGCGCAACGCGGTTGTTGTCTCCGGTGGATTGCAGGAATTTGACAACATTCTCCCGCTCATACCCTTTCAAGCCGAAGGGGGTGTTGAGCTGATCGAGGAGGACAACGGTGGCGCTCGCCAGCGGCTTACCGTCGTTGGATACGCGGTTGGAAACTGTGCCCGGTGGCAGGGGCGGAGGCGGCGGAATTGCTTGCGACACAGCCGCGCCGACCTCGCGGAATACGTCCAGTGGCTGCCGCTTTCCCTTGCACGGCTGGAAGGAACGATTGGCGTCGCGCTCCGATGCCTTGCAATCGAACAGGGTGAAATCGTCTTTGGTCAGTCCGCGTACAGGGCCGTTCTTATCGCGAACGACAACGTCGACCTCCACCAGGCGCGTCCCTGCGCGGAAAACCGATTGATCCTGCGCCACTGCTGACACTGCGCACAGAAGCAGAATCGAGCGGCAGTGGCTTCGCGGAGTGCGCATCGCCCCCTAGTATATACGCGCTATTCGCGGAGCGCTTTTACGGTTTCCGAGGCTTTATCGAACAGGAACAGAGCGTCGCCGCCGGTGCTCAGGAAGCGCATGCCGCGGTCGCGCCAGAATTTGGCCAGATGCAAAGAGCGGATGTGGATGCCCGGAGCGACGCGATGTTTCAGACAGCTTTCGATGATCTTGTCGATCGCGTCGATGAGCTTGGGATGCTCGAATTGACCTGGAATGCCCAGGGAAATGGAGAGATCGGCGGGCCCGACCATCACGGCATCGACTCCGGCGACGGAAATCAGCTCGTCACGGCGGTCGAGCGCGGCCTGGGTTTCGATCTGGAAAACCAGCATGGTGTTGTCGTTCGAGTGCTGGATGATCTGCGGGATCGTCACCGGTTCATAATCGACATTGTGCTGCGTGAAGCCGTAGCCGCGAACGCCAACGGGCGGAAAGAAGGTCCAGCTTGCGGCGCGAGCCAGAATTTCAGGCGATTCGACGCGCGGCAGCAGGATGCCCATGGCTCCGCAATCGAGCGAGCGTGCGATCAGATGATACTGAACGTCGGCGACGCGCACGATGGGCGCCATGCCGGCGGCGATGGAGGCTCGGCACAGATCTTGCAGCATCCCGAAATCGAAGGGGCCGTGTTCGGCGTCGAGATAGCACCAATCCAGACCGGCCTTACCCAGAATGGTGGCCACTGCCGGCGAACGCAGTTGCGCGAAGGAGCATCCTAATTGCAACTGCCCATCGTGGAGGGCTTTCTTTACGTGATTGGCATTCATCAGATGGTCAGTACGCGGTGATCCGGACAGCTCAGCGTTACGCTCTCTTGTAACTGATCCACCAGTTCCAGACCGTGCTTGGCCAGGAAGGGCAGAATCGAATAAAACCGCTCCTGCAAATGGCGATGGGGAAACAGCAGGCTGGTGAGGTGATGCGCGTCGGATTGGGCCCGGGCGTCGCGGCGGAGGATTTCGCGCCAGGCCTTCATGCGCGCCTTGTTGTGCTGCCACTTAATCTTCCCGCGGCTCTTCGTGAGCGACGCCGCCAGCGTCGGATCGAACCGCTCGAGCTCCTCGTTCAATCGGTCCAGCTGCTTGTCGAACTCGCGCCCCGTTTCGTAAAATGCGGTTTCGAGAGTTGGCGGCACCAGCACCGCGGCTATTCGTTCGCGTAGCGCGTCTTCCGGCACCAGAGTTTGCGGGACAGTCAGTTTATAGCGACCCAGCAGCTTGGCCGCGCGCGCATCCAGAATCGTGAAGGAGCTGCGCGCCAGAACCACGGGCATGCGCCCCAGCAGGCGATCGTAAATGACGCTCGATTGGGCCAGATACGCGAGCTCGCCTGGACCGCCGATGAAGCCTGCGGTCGGCAGCAGATAATCCTGCATCACCGGGCGAAGCAGGGCGTTGGGCGAAATCTCTTCGGCGTGATCGCGCAGCGCGGCGAATTCGGAATCCTTGCGGCGCAGAGGCGTGCGTTCGCCGTCCTTGAGCTGGAAGAAGAGTGAGGTTTTGGGCTCAACCAGCACCTGAGTGTGATAGCCGGCTGCGGTGAGTTCGCGATTGCGCTCCAGCAGGCGAGCCTTGAGTTCGGGCGCGGCCGAAAGCGCCTCGGCCAAGAGCGGAGCGGCGATGGCGCGGATGGCTGGATCCAGAGGATCCAGTGTCAAAAGACCCGCCTTCGGCAGGATCTTGAGCAGAAGCGCGCGGAAACCTTGGGTCATGCTGACGCCTGGCGGATAGGCGGCTTCGACAAGGGCCGCAACTTCTTTTCCATGTGGAAAGCCTGCGAGGGAGTGGCGGAGCTCATCTAGTGGAGGGTTCTCGATCGGCAGATTTCCTACGGGACGGGAGCCGGTCGAACCAGGCGGGGGCTCGATCTGGAGGCGCACCGGATGATCGGCAGCGTCGAAGCTGTAGACGTAGCTGACTTCCGGAAAATCGTGATCCTCGGACGCCAGCCAGAAGATGGGGACAGCGGGGATGCCTCGCGCGGTGAGGTCGGCTGCGAGGCGGACGACGGTCAACGCTTTATAGATTGTATAAAGAGGACCGCCGAAAAGCCCCACCTGCTGGCCGGTGACAATGGCGACCGTTCCGGGCTGCGCCAGACGCGTGAGCGAATCAGACTCGCCATTTTGTCCTTTTAACGCGCTGACCAACGCCGCGCGGCGCGATTCGGGGTAGTTGGTCTCGCGGGCGGCCTCTTGGGCAACCTGGGCGAGGGAGTTGGGATCGTGGGGATTGTGGCGGTAAAACCGCGCCACACGGTCAAAATCATAACTGAAGTCGGCAAAGAGCCTGGAGGTTCCGGGGAGCTCGGTGTGGCGGAGACAGGCCGCCTCTATGAAAGATGACTCCATCGGAAATGGTTGCCAGCCGTTAGGGTAACAGAAGCTCAGGGTAACAGATGCAGGCAGCAGCTGGGAAGTGGCAGGGAATGCCGGCGAACCGGGCCGCGAAGTTTTGACATTTGCCCTCGCGATTCTGGAAAAATCGGATACACTTTCTTCAAGAGGCATCGGCCACGCCTGCCGCAGCCGTCAATTCACCTATTCTCGATGGGGAATGCGCACATTGACGGAGACTCATGTTAGCATAGACTTGAACGGGAGGTTCCTTATGAAGCTTCGATCCTTTGCAGCAAGTTTGCTGCTGGTTTCCGGGCCGCTTGTTTTCAGTGTCCGGGCACAATCGCTCGCCGGCGAATGGGACGCGACGGTTAAGGCGAACGGGGTGGACGTCCCCTGCCGGTTCAAAATAACAGGGGAGGGCTCGAACATCCAGGGGACCTTCTTCAATGGCGAGGAACAATATCCTTCCACTTCCAGCACCTTCGCGAACGGCTCGCTGGTGATGAACTTCGAATACACCTCGGGCAAACTCGAAGCCGCTTGGAAGGACGGCCACTTGCAAGGCGTCTTTCATGCGGCTCGCGGCAACTACCCTTTTAGCGCCGTGCCGCATGTGAGTCTACCCTCGCCTGCGGCCAGCGCACCTTCGATCGACGGAGATTGGGAAATCGCAAACAATAGTCCCAAAGGAGAAAAGGCGTGGTGGTTCCTGGTGCGCCAGAACGGCGCTCAAGTCTCGGCTGCGATCTTGCGCATCGATGGAGACACGGGCACCCTGGCGGGCACGTGGCATGACGGAAAGTTCGTCCTCAGCCACTTCGCGCTGGCAAGAGCGGCGCTGCTGGAGGTGACTCCGCAAGCGGACGGCAGCCTGCACCTGGTGATGAACGGCACCACCCAGTACACCGCGTTGCGGCCGGCGGTCGCGCGAGCCAAGGGCTTGGCTCCGCCGACGGATCCCGCTCAGCACACCGGAGTTAAGGACGCCTCCGAGCCGTTCCGCTTCGCATTTAAGGATTTGAACGGGAAGACCGTCACCCAGGACGATTTCAAGGGCAAGGTGGTGGTGGTGAATATTCTTGGAAGCTGGTGCCCCAACTGCCATGACGAAGCGCCGTTCCTGGTGGAGACGTATAAGAAGTACCGCGCTAAGGGAGTCGAGGTGGTCGCGCTCGATTTCGAGCAGGGCGACGACGTCCAGGATCCCGTGCGCATGCGCGCTTTCGCCAAACGCTACGGCATCGACTACACGGTGCTTCTTGCCGGGGCGAATTCGGAGATCAACGACAAGCTGCCGCAGTTGAAGAATTTCAACGCCTGGCCGACGACGCTCTTTCTAGGGAAGGATGGCCGTGTCGCACACGTCCACGCCGGGTTCCCCAGTTCCGGCAGCGGCAAGAAGTACGCCGAAGCCGAGCAGGATTTCACGGAGACGGTGGAACGGCTATTGGCCGCAGATTCGGGTTCGCAGCAGTAACCGCTTCCTTCGGTCGCGGCTCTGAGTCCGGGCACAGGACGATCGCCCGCACGGAGCCGCGACCGGAGGAGCTTTTCGTTCGCACTCCTCAGATGTCGCGGGCTCCTGAGTAACAGCCCGCAAGAACGGAGAGTGGGTCGCGGCCATGAGCGGAGTTGACCCTGTCGGGAATTGAAGGCCGCAAGCGCCCTTTGCGGGCCCGTTAACAGCCTGCGGAAAGTCCAGGCAGGCTGAATGCCTGCCCCACCAAGCCTGTAAACTGTCGATGTTGCGTAGGAACAGGCGGTTCGCCTTCTTCCGGATGCCGCACCATCCGTCCAAGGATGGCGGCTACAATAACGACCGTAAAGCACGCCATTCGCGCCCTTGAGACTGGGCGACGGCCGGATACGTCACGTGGCCTTTGTAGGTATTGAGGCCCTCGTAAATCGCCGCGCTGTGGAGGCAGGCGGGCTCGAGACCCCGATTGGCGAGTTCCAGCAAATAAGGAAACGTCGCGTTGTTGAGCGCGAACGTGGAGGTATGCGGCACCGCCGCCGGCATATTGGACACACAGTAATGAATCACGCCGTCAACCAGGTAGACGGGATCGGTATGCGTGGTCGCCCGCGAGGTCTCCGAGCAGCCTCCCTGATCGATGGCTACATCCACCAAAACCGAGCCTTTGCGCATCGACGCGATCATGTGGCGGCGGATGAGCTTGGGGGCGGAAGCCCCGGGAATCAGCACCGATCCGACCACCAGGTCGGCCTGCCGCACGGCTTCGCGGATGGTGTACAGATTCGAGGCCAGGGTCACGACCTGGCTGGAGAAGATGTCGTCCAGATTCCGAAGGCGCTCCAGATCCCGGTCAATGATGATGACGTGAGCGCCCAACCCGACGGCGACCTTGGCGGCCTGATGGCCCACCACCCCTCCGCCCAGGATGGCCACATTGGCGGGCGCGACGCCAGGGACCCCGCCCAGAAGAATCCCCCTGCCTCCCAACGGGGCCTCGAGATATTGCGCACCCACTTGGACTGCCATGCGTCCTGCGACCTCGCTCATAGGCGTAAGCAGCGGCAGGTAGTGCTCGCCCTCGCGAATGGTTTCGTATGCCACAGCACTGACCCGGGCGTCGATCAGCTTCGATGTCAATTCGGGAAGCGGCGCCAAGTGAAGGTAGGTGAACAGTATCAAATCGGGACGCAGCAGCTCATACTCGGAAGGCTGAGGTTCCTTGACCTTCACGACCAGGTCGCTGGACCAGACTTCGGCCGCCGTGGGAACGATTTCCGCGCCGGCTTCGTGATACTCGGCGTCGGTCAGTGAACTGCCCAAACCAGCGCCAGCCTGCACGAGAACCCGGTGGCCAGCCTCGTGCAGAGTCTTGGCGCCGCTGGGCAGCAGCCCGACTCGGGCTTCATGGTCCTTGACCTCTTTTGGAACTCCGATAATCATTTGGGATCCGCAGGCACCGGCTCCGGCGGGGCTGGCTCCGATGGAGACGACTGCGCCGGAGGCGCCGCCGCTGGGGGTTGCGGCGGTGTTGGAGATGGTTGAGCCGGGGCAGAGCTGGCGGCAGCTCCGCGCTTGGGCCCGAGGCCGAGCGCAATCAGAGAGAGAGAACCTACTTTGCCATCTTCGATCAGATTTTGATCATGCTGGAAGCGTTTGAGAGCATCCGTCGAGGCGGGACCCCAATTCCCGTCCGTGGGGCCGCCAAAATAGCCCTTGTCGGCAAGCGCCTGCTGGATTTCCTTGTAGCGATCCTGGGTCGGCTGCTGCTGCGCGGCCTGGTAAGAGTTCGGCTTGGCGACTACTTTCGAGGGAGTCCGTTTTGTGGCGGTCGATTTTGCCAGAGAGGACTTCGTGGCCGGCTTGGCCGTTGTGGACTTGGCGGTCGTCGAGTTCGCTGTCGTGGACTTGGCCGTCGGGGACTTGGCGGTCGGGGCCGCTGGAGCTAGTGAAGTAGATTTAGCCGCAGTGGATTTGGCGGCAGGCGCCTTCGTAGATTTCTTCGCGCCGGTGGTTGTGCGAGCGGCAGTGGCGGATTGTTTGCCAATTGATTGCTTGCCGGTGGATTGCTTGCTAGTGGATTGTTTGGCGGCGGATTGCTTGGCAGTGGTCTGGGCCATCGTGAACTGGCCGGGGGCCAACACCGCCAAAGCAGCCAACAGAGCTACCGGAATGGAGATAGCGGTCGCGCGCAAAAACCCAGTGTAGCAAGCTCAGTTGAAGCCGAGGCCGTTCAAGGCAGCCCGGTTCAGACCGAAACGGACGCCAGACCTCGATCCTTCAATCCGCTCAGGGCCAAACCATAGCGGCCGCGCACACCGGTTTTCTCAAAGATATGCTTCAGATGAATCTTGACGGTCCCGGGCCGGATGCCGAGATCGAGAGCAATCTCCTTGTTCTTGAAGCCCTGCTCCACCAGTTCCAGCACCTGTTGTTCCCGAGGAGTAAGCTCGCTGCGCGGATAGCGGTCCGACCGCGTCGAATCGCGGAACACCGAATCTTCCATCCAGCTCCGCTTTTCGGCAACCGTTCGAAGGCAGGAAAGCACCACGGACACGATCGCCGTCTTGCGCAGAATGCCTCGCGCACCGGCTTGAAGGAAGCGCAACGCCTCCGCCTCGGTGACCGAAACGCCCCAGATGACGACGCCTACTCCCGGCGCTGCCAGCCGGATTTCGTTCAACCACTCCAGAATCGCCTGAATGCCAAACGCCTTGTCCACCACCATGACGTTGGGTTGGTGGCGGCGCGCCAGTTCCAGAGCCGCGCCTAACGAATCAGCCACCTGGTGGAACTGCAGGTCCGCGTTCCCCGCCAGCACCGTGCGAATCCCCTCAGCTGTCACCGGTTGCGTGTCGCAGACGACAACCGTCTTCTGGGATTTCGTCTCCGTGAGGGGGGGGTCGAGCAGTTCCAGAACTCCACTGGAAGACGCTGGGTTCGATCCATTCCCTGAGGGTGGGGCCCCTAACGTAGAGGGGCTGAAGGATCGAGTGCCTCCCGATCCGAATCCTGCCGGCCCGGCATTGCTTGATCCGACGAGCGTGGAAAGATGTGCCCCAGCCCGTGTGTTTGTATTTATCATGAGAATTTCGTTTCCTCCCCTACCGTCCAGTATTTGGGTCCACTGCGCAGGCCCACGCTTCCGCTTTGGGCCCGTGCTGGCTATGCGCGGGCCTTATACCCGCGCGGAATAAAACCGGCGGCGAAATGCCATCAGCCGGATGTATCACTACCTTAGTAGGGGGATGTTGGAGAGCTTCTCATGCTATGATCGCTTCTAGCCGGTTTACACATCTGGTACGGTTTTTCCAAACTGGCCTAGCGCGCCCCCATGCAGCATCGTGAGTCCTCCGCGCCCGTGGCCCGACGGGCAGTAGTCATCGCCCCGAGTGCGCACATGCTGGAGGAACTAGAGCCGTTGTTAAACTCTCACCTTCCCGGCAGCGCGGTGAATTATGTCCGCACGTATCCGTCCCCTCGGGATCTGGGCGGACTTATTGGCGGTCCCGGTCCGCACCTGATTTTTCTGGATGTGGCCACGGATCTCGCGCAAGCCATGCAGTTGCTCAGCGAGATGGCCCGGCTGCCTAGCGTCCAGGTGCTGGCGATGCTGAGCGCCAACGATCCGGATCTGATTCTGCGCTGCCTGCGCACCGGCGCTCTGGATTTTCTGATCCAGCCCTTCACGTCCGACCAACTGGAATCGGCTTTGACGAAGCTGGCGCGGGTGCAGCCCACCAGCGAAGCGGCCGGCAAGGAGCCCGCCAAAATCTTCGCCGTCATGCCCGCCAAAGGCGCTTGCGGCGCCACCACGGTGGCCTGCAATCTGGCATTTCAATGGAAGAGGCATGGGGCCAAGCGCATCCTGCTGGCCGATCTCGATCTGCTGGCCGGCACGCTCTCGTTCCTTTTGAAAATTAAGTCGGTGTACAGTTTTCTGGACGTTCTCCAGCGGGCCACCGAACTGGACGTGGATCTCTGGAACGCCATGGTCACGCCCGTCAACGGCATCGACGTCCTGCTGGCGCCGGAGCTGATCGTCGACGGCATGCAGGATCTGCGCGATCCTTCGCCCATCCTCGATTACGCCCGTCACGTCTACGACGTCGTGGTCATCGACGCGGGAGGGGTTTACGGCGAGTGGAACCTTAACCAGGCTCGCCAAGCCAGCGAGCTTCTGCTGGTAACCACCAACGAACTTCCCGCGCTACAGGCGGCGCAGCGCGCTCTCTCCTACCTGGACACGAACCGTATCGGGCGCTGGAAAGTGCGTTTAGTAGTGAACCGCTATCATCGCGACGTGGGCTTGAGCAGGGAGGTGATCGGCACGGCTCTGCATACCGAGGTCTTCGACAGCCTCCCCAGCGACTATGAGGCCGTGCAGCACGCTCTGATGGAAGGCAAGCCCATTCCGTCGAGCACCCCTTTCGGAAAGGGCATCATGCAACTCGCGGATCGCTTGAGCGGCCGTTCCGAGGGCCTGAAGAAGCCGTCTTCTTTGGGCGGCTTATTCGGATTATTTTCCAAGACATCGAAGACATAAGCCGTTCGCCGGCGCGCCCTCGATTGCGCTTTGTGCTATATTCGATATTGCGAATATACTTATGCACGAAGCCCTCCGGCGGTTCAAGGCCGATTTTTTCCAGGCTCTGGCGCATCCCACCCGAATTGCCATCGTCGAGCAATTACGCGATGGGGAGTTGTCGGCAGGGGCTTTGATCGAGCGGCTGGGGATCGAGCAGGCCAACGCCTCGCAACATCTCGCCGTTCTGCGGGCAAAGAATATTCTGATTAGCCGCAAGACCGGCAACCAGGTTTTCTACTCCGTGCGCGACCCCTTAATCATCGAAGTCCTGGATCTGATGCGCCGCTACTTTCACGCCCATCTGAGCGAAGTCATGACGACGCTTAAAACCATGGACACCGACAACGCCAAGACCGATACCGCCAAAGCTGCGAAGGCCCATCGATGAAGATTCCTGATCAATGGCTGCCCGAGTCGGTCCGGTGCCTGCGCCGCTATTCACGACGCGATTTCGGCGCGGATCTGCTAGCGGGTGTGACCGTCGGGCTGGTGGCTTTGCCGCTGGCCATGGCCTTTGGAATTGCGTCGGGGGTGACGCCTCAGGCCGGCCTGTACACCGCGATCGTCGCCGGCGGCTTGATCTCGGCTCTGGGCGGTTCCCGCATGCAGATCGGCGGCCCCACCGGAGCGTTTGTGGTGATCGTGGCCGGCATTGTGGCCAAGTTCGGTTTGGCCGGCCTGGGTCTGGTAACGATGATGGCCGGGGCGATGCTGGTTCTGATGGGGCTGACCGGGCTGGGGGCGGCGGTCAAATTCATCCCCCGGCCGGTGACCATCGGCTTCACGAACGGCATCGCCCTGCTGATTGCGTCGACTCAGATTCAGGATTTCCTGGGACTGAAAATAAGCGATGTGCCGAGCGCGTTTCTTCCGCGCATGACCGTCCTCCTGGCGCACCTGCGCGCGATCCATTGGCCGACTCTCGCGGTGTCTGTCGCGTCCCTGGCGATCATCCTGCTGCTGCCTCGTCTTACGAAGCGGATCCCCGGATCGATTGTGGCGATGCTGAGCTGTACGGGTTTCGTCGCGCTTCTCGGCCTGCCGATCGCAACCATCGGAAGCAAATTCGGAGGCATACCGGCGGGCTTTCCAAGAGTCTCACTCCCCGCCTTTCATATGGACCAGGTCCCGTTGTTGTTTCCTTCGGCCCTGACCGTGGCGCTGTTAGCGGCGGTCGAAAGCCTGCTCTCCGCGGTGGTCGCGGATAGCATGAGCGGGACTCGGCACAACTCCAACATGGAATTGGTGGCGCAAGGCATCGCCAATCTCGCGTCGCCGCTATTTGGCGGGATTCCGGCGACCGGCGCAATCGCACGCACGGCCACCAATATCCGCGCCGGTGCCCGAACGCCGGTGGCTGGGGTGATCCACGCGCTGACGTTAGTGCTGGTGCTGGTGATCGCGGCTCCGCTCGCGCGCTACGTTCCGCTGGCGACGCTGGCGGCGGTGCTTTTCGTGGTGGCCTACAACATGGGCGAGTGGAGAGAGATCGGCACCATCCTGCGCCTTTCGGCGGCCGACATCGCGGTTTGGGCGGTCACGTTTGGACTGACGGTCTTAGCCGATCTCACGGTGGCTGTCGAGGTGGGCATCGTGTTAGCGGCGCTCCTGTACATCTACCGGATTTCGCAAACGACCACGGTTGCGCCGGTAACGCAGGAATATATTCGCGACGGTCGCCCGCATGTCCTCCAGGACAAGCAATTGCCCGCCTACGTGGCGATTCTTCGAATCCATGGGCCGTTCTTATTCGGGACAACGGAGAAGCTTGCCGAAGCCACCGCCGATCTGGATGCGTTTCCGCCCGTGGTGATCGTGCGCTTGCGCAATATGACGGCGCTGGATGCCACTGGGCTTCACGCCATCGAGGTATTCGCCGACCGCTTACGAAAGTCGGGGAAAACGCTGCTGCTCTGCGGAGCCCGCGATCAGCCTGCGCGGCTGCTTCAGAAGGCCGAGTTTATCCAGCACATCGGGCGCGAGAATGTCGTCGCTCACGTCGAAGCCGCCTTGCACCGCGCGGCCGAAATCAACGCGGCGTTTGGTGGAGTGGGCCAGGAGATGGCCGAAGACTTCGAGCGCTCGTCCCTGTAAGGAAACGTATGATTGTGGCGGAACATCCTCCAATCGCTGAAGGAGCAACAGCGATGAAATACCTGTGCCTGGCCTATGGGGCGGAGAAAGATTGGAACGCACTGACCAAGGCTGAGCAAGACCGCCTTCTCGCGCAGGATGAGGCGCTGCGAAAGCGAGGAGTTCTGATGGCGGCGGTGCAAACGACGGTTACTACGGTGCAGGCGTGGGATGGTAAGCCGGCGGCGACCGACGGAGCTTTCGCCGAGTCCAAAGCGCCGCTGGCCGGCTTTTCCATTATCGAGGCCGATGACGTGGAAGAGGTCATCCGGCTGGTTGCGGGCACGCCTTGCGCGCGGGCGAAAGGCGCGATCGAGATCCGGCCGATCCTGGCGATCAACGATGCTGTGCTCGCCGGTTAACGAAACCACTTCTTTTTAAGTCGAGGCGGCGGCTTAGCGGGCCCGGCACTCGAAGTTCTGCGCCTCGTCAATGCTTCCGGAACCTTTATATACGGCCGTCTGCGGATAGGCGCACAAAGGCCGGGTACGATCCACCTTCCCCGCCGTGCTGTGCGAGGCCACGATCGACTGCGGAGCCTTCTTCTGTTCCACCCACTGCTCCATCGCGCCCAGCATGTCGAAGGTATTCGGCCCCTCCCCGCCAGCGCAATGCGCCATGCCCGGGACCATGAACAGGCGCAGCGAATCGTCCATATTGCCCGTCGCATTGGTCACCGCGGCCTGCACGCTCTTGTAATAATCGATGCTGTTCTGAGAAGGAATCAGCGGATCGGCCCAGCCGTGGTACATCAGCAGCTTGCCGCCGTGCTTGAAAAACGGCGCGAGATTGGGATCGGTGGCGTTTATCATCCCGTCATCGGTGCGATCCGCCAGCGCGATGTCGCTATCGTAATTCATCGACTTCAGATCCCAGTTGGCGTCTTTGAATACGACGTATTTGAAATAATCGACGGCCAATCCCCCGATGGCTTGAAACGTTCCCTCCCAGCCCAACTCGCTTCCCGGCTCGAGCCCTGGAAAGATCTTCTCCATCGTTCGCGGATTCACGGGCCCGCCCACAACTTTGCGCACGGTGTCCACCTGCGCCGCCGTCAGGCAATCGGGTGCATCCGCGCCCTTGCACTCAATCGACTTCGGATCGAACTTGCAGCGCGTGGGATCTTCGAGTAGTCCGTCCTTCACGCCATCGAGAGCGTCGCAAGCCGCCAGCACGGCTCGATGCAGCATCTGCGCCTTGGCCGCCGGAATATCGGTCGCCGCATCTGCCCGCACAGCGTCCAGAGTCCACACTCCGGCCGCAGTCAGATGCGTCCAATAGTTCGCCGGAGCTCCCGCGATGATGGCGTCGAAATCGCCTGGAAAGCGCTGCGCTTCCTTCAGCCCCTGCTTCCCGCCCGAGGAGCAGCCGTTCCAATACGACAGCCGCGGGCCCTTGCCGTAGTAAACCGCGATTACAGCCTTGGATTTCACGGTCATCTCATGCACCGCGCGATATGCGAAATCGACCAGTTTCTCAGGATGCCCCAGAGCGAAGCTGCCACTGCCGCCCTGATGCCCTGTGTCGGTCATCGCGGTAGCGTAGCCGCGCCGCACCATCATCGCCAACGTGTTGGGCGTGATCGCGCCCGACCATCCGCCGTTCCCGTTGGCCACGAACTTCTCATTCCAACCTGCGACGGGCAGCCAGACTTCGATCTTGATATCGGAGTCGCTCGACGGCTTCAGCGTCGCCGCGACCCTGCAATACGCTGGAGTATTCGCCGCCGCAGCCACCTCTTGCGCCAGTGTGATGGTGGTATCCGGAAGCTTCAACGAAGCCAAGCTTTCGCAGGTTGCGGCGCAAGCAGCGCCCGCCCCAAGAATTGTTGTTGCAGCCAGCAGGGTGAATCTCATAGCGCAAGTATACCTATGCCGTCGTCGCCTCGCTACAATCGGAATTACCGTTCGGAGCTGATCGCGAATGACCCTGAAAACGCTGCTTGCGCACGCCAGCCCGGCGCGATCCGGCGATGAGCTTGCGGGCGTCGCAGCGGAGTCCGTGGAAGCTCGGGTCAGGGCGCAGATGGAACTGGCTGATACGCCCCTGAAGCGATTCCTGGATGAGCCGGTTATCCCTTATGAAGACGACGAAATCACGCGCTTGATCGTCGATTCGCACGATGCGATGGCGTTTGCACCCGTCGCGCATCTGAGTGTGGGCGAGTTTCGCGAGTGGCTGCTCGATGAGCACACGTGCAGCGATACGCTGGCGGCAATCGCCCCCGGGCTGACGCCCGAAATGGTGGCCGCGGTTTCCAAGATCATGCGCTTGCAGGATCTGGTGACGGTCGCAGCAAAACCGAAGGTGGTCACGAAATTTCGCGACACGATTGGTCTCCCTGGGCGGCTGGCGACGCGTCTTCAACCGAACCATCCGACGGATGATCCTCGCGGAATTGTCGCCAGTATTATTGATGGGCTGCTGTATGCCAATGGCGACGCGGTGATCGGCGTGAATCCGGCGTCGGACGATGCCGGCACGGTGGAGACTCTACTGCGCACACTGAACCACGTGCGTGAGACGCTCGATATTCCCACGCAGATCTGCGTCCTGGCGCATGTCACGACGCAGATGGAAGCGCTCCGCCGCGGAGCTCCAGTCGATCTGATATTTCAATCGATCGCCGGAACGGAGGCGGCGAACCGCTCCTTCGGCATCGACCTGGCGCTGCTTAAAGAAGCCCACCAGGCGGCATCGGAGTTAAATCGCGGCGCGCCAAGTCAGGCATCGAATGTCATGTACTTTGAGACCGGGCAAGGCAGCGCCCTTTCGGCCAACGCGCACCACGGCGTGGATCAGCAGACCTGCGAAGCTCGCGCGTACGCGGTGGCGCGCAAATTCGATCCGCTGCTGGTGAATACGGTGGTCGGATTCATCGGCCCCGAGTACCTTTTCGACGGCAAGCAGATCATTCGCGCCGCGCTGGAGGATCACTTCTGCGGGAAGCTACTGGGGCTGCCGATGGGATGCGACGTGTGTTACACAAACCACGCGGAGGCGGACCAGGACGACATGGATGTGCTTCTAACGCTCCTGGGCGTGGCCGGCTGCAACTACATCATGGGCGTTCCCGGAGCCGACGACATCATGCTGAATTACCAGAGCACATCCTTTCACGACGCGCTGTACTTGCGATCCATGTTGAAGCTTCGTCCCGCGCCGGAATTCGAAGCGTGGCTGGAGCGATGCGGGATTCTGGAAGACGGCGTCCGGCTCCGCGCTACTCGATCGCTGCCTCCGGCATTTGAGCGGGCTCTGGCATGTTGATCGAGAATCCGTGGACTAATTTGCGGGAGCTGACTGCGGCGCGCATCGCGCTGGGACGTTGCGGGCACAGCCTGCCTACGCGCGAGTTGCTCGCGTTTCAACTCGCGCATGCCCGAGCCCGCGATGCGGTGCATTTCCAGCTCGATCCTCAGCTGCTTTCGGGGAGAGAGACGATTCAGTTAAAGAGCGCGGCCCGCGACCGAGGAATTTATTTGCGGCGGCCGGATTTGGGGCGCAAGCTCGATCCGGAATCGGCTGATTCGTTAACCCGCGGAGAATGGGATCTCGTAATTATTGTTGCGGATGGGCTTTCGGCAATCGCACTGAACCGGCATGCCGAGCCCGTCCTCGATATTCTTCTGCCTCAGCTCGAAGGATTGCAAATCGCGCCGGTGTGCGTTGTGGAAAACGGGCGCGTAGCTATCGGAGACGAGATCGGCGGGCGGATTGGCGCCGCGATGGCTCTGGTTCTCATCGGAGAGCGGCCAGGACTGAGTTCCCCCGACAGCCTCGGAGCGTATCTGACTTGGGGTCCGCGCTTGGGGAGAACGGATGCGGAGCGGAACTGCGTCTCTAATATTCGCATCGGTGGGTTGGAACCGGCTTTGGCTGCCCAAAGGATTGCTGCGCTGATCCGCACAGCATGCAAGCGGCGACTTACCGGCGTGGAATTGAATACCAACGATCCGCTCCCAGCGCCGATCAGTCCTGCAACTCTTGCGCCCGCAGGTACGTGAAATAAATCACGTTGGAATTCTCATGACTGAGCATGCGATAGAGGTCCAAGTCGTCAGTTAGCACAGTGCAGTTGTGGGCCCGCGCTACTGCGCCAATTGCCGCATCGACAAGTCCAAGTGCGGGATAGAGGATATCTCCTGCCGCCCGAGCGCTAGGTATCTCAGCTTCGGTCAGCAAGGAAAGCTCCGCGCTCCCCGCCTTTCATCGCCCCGAAGATCAAAAAGATTGCTGACTTCGGCCAAGACGTGGAGCACCGTATACATTGGCTTGAAGTCAGCAAGGACCCGCAGCAGCAACTTATAGTCCGCCGCGGTGTACTTACTCGTTCGCTTGAAGGTACTGATGGAATCGGGGTTAAAGGCACCAACCTAAAAAAGCACGAGAGGATTGGTGTCGACCAGAAGTCCCGAGGCCGTTCGCGATCTCATTGTTAGGGAACATCACGGATCTTCATGGCAAGCAACGCGCCAGTTTCCACGTCGATCAAAAAGCGTTTGTACTCAAGCGGGGGACCGATTCCGAGGGCGTAGGTCACGCCCTTCTTCGGGTGGCCCAGCGTGATACTCCAAACGTCGTGGCCGTGGTAGGTTTCTTGTTCAATCTCCTCCAAGCTAGACCCGGGCTCGTCGAGCAGCTCCAGCGCCTTTCCCCTTGAGATCACAATTGCCTGCTTCGCATCGATCATCGATCGGTCACCTCCCCTATCCTGCATGAAACAGGCTCTACAACTCCAACTTCCCCGCCACCACCATATCCTTCAAGGTAAACTCCACGGTACGGAAAGGCTGGGGCACTCCAGGAAGATAAAGATCGAAAAACAAGGTCTTGTCGCTTAATTCAACCTGCCGCGGAAAGGCTAGCCGCAGATACGGATCGCCCTCCGAAGGCGGGAAACTGCCGGTCATCCTAATCTTCTTCTTGCCCGCGCGCATGACGCATCCGTCCTCCATACGCCGGACTTCTCGCTCATCCAGAAAACCTTTATTGTCACGAATCGGAATGGCCACGATGATCTGCGTCGCGAGATTATCCTCCAGCCAGAGCCGGTATTCGGTGACCCCGGGACTCTCGGGCGGCAAAGGCCCGGGCTTGCGGCGAGCCTGAATGCGCCGTTCGCGCTCCTTTTCCGCAAGCTGAATAGGGCCTGCCGTCGCCAGGAACACCTCCACCGGGGGCGAGTTCTCTCCCGGTCCTTCCACCGCCTGCGCCCATGGCGAACTGGTCAGCAGAGCGGTCAATTGCGCATCGCTCCACTCGGGCGGAGGCTTGCTCACCCAGTAGGGGTCCGCGAAGAGAAACAGCGAAAGCAATAACTGGAGCATTACAACTCCGCCAGCATCTCCAGGTCCACGTTTCCGCCTGAAAGCACCAGGCCGGTGCGTCCGAGCCCGGAGGGCAGCTTGCCTGATAACGCCGCCGCCGCCGTCACCGCTCCGCTCGGCTCAACCAGAATCTTCATGTGCACCAGCAGGAACTTCATGGCATCGCGAATTTCCGAATCCGTCACCAGCACGACGCACTCCACATTGCGCTGGATGATGGGAAATGTCAATTCCCCGGGAGCCGGACTGCGCAGCCCATCCGCAATGCTCTCCGGCGGCGGAATCTCCACCCGCTTTCCGGCGGCCAGCGATAAAGCAGTATCGTTCGCGTCCGCCGGCTCAACCCCGATCACGCGAATCCCCGGCCGCAGACTTTTCGCCACAATGGAGCAGCCGGAGATCAAGCCGCCCCCGCCGACGGGAACCACCAGAGCATCCAGACCGGGGATTTCTTCGATCAATTCCAGAGCCGTCGTGCCTTGGCCGGCGATGGTCCAGGGATGGTCAAAAGGAGGCACCAGCGTAGCGCCGGTCTCTTCCGCGATGCGCTTGCCGATAGCCGTGCGATCCTCCCGCAAGCGGTCATACGTGACTATCTGGGTGCCCTGCGCGCGCGTGGCCTCGACTTTCGAACGCGGAGCATCGAGCGGCATGACCAGCGTCGCGTGTGCGCCCCATGCTCGCGCCGCGATCGCCACCGCCTGCGCATGATTGCCGCTCGAATACGCCACCACTCCGCGCGCCAGTTGTTCGGAGGAGAGCCGGGAAACGAAGTTCGACGCCCCTCGAATCTTGAACGCGCCCCCGGTTTGAAGATTCTCGCACTTGAAGAATGCTTCGATGCCTGAGGCGGCGTTGAAGCCGCGCGAGGTCATCACAGGCGTGCGCTTGGCGATGGGACGAATGCGAAAGCTCGCCTCGCGGATGTCCTCGAAAACAACAGTTTGAGTCTCAGTAACCGGCATGCTTGTCCACCACATTCTCCAGAGGCTCGCCTTTGAGGAAACGCTCCATGTTTTCGAGGAACGCCTCGACCGGCGGCCCCAGGAACCCTTCCACGCGATCGGCGGTGTGCGGGGAAACCAGAACATTGGTCATTCGATAGAAGGGATGGCCGGCGGGCAAAGGCTCAACCGTGAATACATCCAGAGCCGCGCCACGGATCTTGCCCAAATCCAGCGCCTGGATCAGAGCCGCCTCATCCACCACCGGCCCCCGGCCGACGTTGATCAGCACCGCGCTGGGCTTCATGGCTGCGATCTCGGCCGCGCCGATCATCCCTCGTGTTTCGGCGGTCACAGGAGTAGCCAGCAACAGATAATCGCTGGCCGCGATCAGATCGTTCAACCGCTCCCGCGTATAAGCCACGTCCACCAACGCGCCATTCTGGCGATCACTCCGCCGCAGCGCCGCGATCTTCATGCCAAATCCCTTCGCGCGCGACGCCGCAGCGCTGCCAATGGAGCCGTAGCCGACGATCCCCAGCGTCTTACCCTCCAGCATGCTGGAGACGAACTGCTGCCAGACACCCGCCTGCTGCTGCCGGATCACTCGTCCGAGGTCGAAGGAGAAGTACAGCATCGCAGCCATCACCCAGTCCGCGAGAGGCCAGCGGAATGCACCGCGTCCATTGGTGAGAGGCGCCGGATGTTCCAGCATCTGCGGCGTAAGAATCCCTTCCACCCCTGTCCACAAAGAATGAATCCAGCGGGCGCGCACGGCCAGCGGCAGGATGGTGGCCAGCAGCGCCGCCTTGGTCGCCGCGTAGAGAATCACGTCGGCATCCGGTGCGGTCTGGCTCGCCGCAGCGGGATCGTCGGTGATGATCAGCCGGACCCGCCCGGCGATTCGTTCAAGAGGCAGCAGAAACGGCGCCGACGGGTCGGCAATCACCAGCAGGGTTGGAGCGGACATCGCCACAGTCTAGAATAACGTGCCACACTGAAGGCGTGCCGGAATATTGTACCTGCGGAGCGAAGCTTCCCGAAGACGCCCGCTTCTGCCATAAATGCGGAAGGCCGACGCGGGATGAGCCTGTCTTTGTAGAGGAAGCACCCGCTGCTCCTCCGCCTCCGCCCCCCGCTCCGCAATATGCTCCCATCGGGTTCCGGAACGGGCAGGCTGTGCGCATCGCGCTTCTGACTGGCGTGCTGGCGTTCTTGTTCTTGATCATTTCGAGCGATCTGCGCGTCCCGGCGGCCTTCGCTTTGGGGCTGGTGGCGGCCGGATTCCTGGCCGTCTACCTTTACCAGCGCCGCACCGGACAAAGGTTATCGGCGGCGCATGGAGCGCACCTGGGCTGGATCAGCGGCATCTTCGGTTTCGCCATTACCGCGGTGTTACTGGCTGGAGTTCTTGCAGCGCTTTCAGACCCAGCCCTTTTGCAGGCAATGAAGGATCAGTATAAGACCCCTCCGGGCAGTCAGGTCGACATCGATCAGGTGATCCAGATGACGCGCAGCCCTTCCGGAATGCTGGCCGCCGCGGCATTGATGTTCCTGATGTTCACTGTCCTGCCGGCCTGCGGCGGCGCGCTCGGAGCCAAGCTCCTCGATCGAGAGTAGGCACTTCGACACAACAAAGAGGGGCTCTCTTTTGTTTGATATCCGGCTTACCCCCGAAATCCCCATTGAACCTGAAGAGGGCGAATCCGCCTCGTACGGGATCCTTTCCGAATGGCCTCCTGAACGTTACGAGCTACAGTGGCCGGAAGCCGCTCAAAGACTCATTAGCGGCGAGTCGAAGTCGGCCTTCGTCACATCGTTCGATCCGCCAAGCAAGTCGATCTGCTTCGTGTGGTGCCCTTGCCATCGGATCGGCGAGACTGTTCACATTCAAAATCAGTGGCGGTTCTACGAGCAGGCGCCGTCGTTCGCCGTGGACGCATTGTACGATTGTGTCGCCGATCGGAAGACAGTCAGCGAGGCCGATGGCGCGGCAATCCCGGAGTGGAAGCTGCCGGTCGAATCGCTTCGAGACTTCGTCAGTAGAAATGTCGGCCGCTAAAGCCTTCCCGGAATCAGCGCCCTCTCTGGGCCCGCTTCACCAGACCCACTCCAGCGAAGATAATCCCCATCGCGATCCCTTCCCGCGCCGAGAATTGCTCGCCGTAAAGCCAGACGCCCAGCAGCACCGCGACCAACGGATTGATGTAGGAATAAATCGACGCGATGGCCACGGGCAGCCGGGTCATCGTGATCACGTAAGCGCTATAGCCGATAATTCCTCCGAAGACCGCCAGATATAAGGTTGCGCCCAGGCCGCGTGCGGTCCAGTGTGTGGGCTGGGGCTGCAGCAACGCTGGCAAGATAAAAGCCGCGCCCGCCGCGAACTGCTGCACGGCGGCGCTGACAATCGGGTGCGCCTTTGAGCGCTGCCGGCGCTGTAGAATCGACCCGATGGCCCAGCTCATGTAGCCGATCTGGATCAACACGAATCCGCCCACGACTTGGGATGGCGCCTCGAGCGCGCCGGCTCCCGGAGCCACCAGCAGCCCTGCGCCGCAAGCGCCGATCAGCATCGCGCCAATGGTGGGAGCGTGCAAGGGTTCGCCTCCGGGCATCGCCGCTTCCGCAGCCACCAGCCAGAAGGATCCGGTAGTGACGAAGAGCGATGCAAGGCCGCTGGGAATCCACACTTCCGCGAAGGTCAGCGCTCCCGTACCCACAGCGATGATCATCACTCCATAAAGCGCGGTGCCCCACAATTCGCGGCCGCGGGGAATATAGGCGCCGCGCAGCTTCGCGCCAATCAGCAAGACACTTCCGGAGAAAAGATAGCGCACGCACATCAACGTGGCCGGAGGCAGCTCCGAAACCCCGATGCGGATTCCAAGGTAAGTTGTGCCCCAAAAGAAGCACACGCAGACCAGCGCCAGATAGGCCGTGAAACGCGGAGCAGTTAGCTTAGCCCGCATCTCTAACCAGCCCTCTTGTTGCGGCGCACGCACTCATGACGCCACGCCACTTTTCAAGCCGTGACCGTGACTGCGCGGCCTACCGATGCTGATGCAAAACATGTGGGCGAGAAGACCGCTCCCTCTGGTCACGGCTCGGAAACACGGCAGTAAGCATGAAAGATTGCGGTCCCGGAGTAGAACGGGCCGCCGAGCGAATCCGTCGCGGCCGCTCCAGACCGGCTGACGCCGCTTGTCTCTATTAGAGTCGCGCAAGGATTACCATGTTAGCTTGATCCTCACCCTCACCATTAATCCAGCCGTAGACCGCACCGTCACCGTCGATAAATTGGTCTTCGAAGACCGCGCCTACATTCTCGACCGCGCCGAATCCGCCGGCGGCCGGGGCATCAACGCGTCCCAGGTGATCCACGCGTTTGGAGGCAAGACCCTGGCGCTATTGACTTCGGGCGGCGAGGCCGGGAAGCGCATGGAAAAGTCGCTGTGCGGAATGGGGTTTCCCTTCGAGGCGGTCCATGTGGGCTCAGAGAGCCGCATTAACCTGACCATATCCGACAAACAGGGACTAACGGTGAAGCTCAACGAAGTCGGCGCGCGGCTTGAAGCCGGAGAGATTCGCGCCATTCGCGATCTGGTGGAAGCTCTGCTTGGAAAAGCCAAGTGGCTGATGATTTGCGGGAGCATGCAGCCCGGCGTTCCTCCGCACTTTTACTGTGAGCTGATCGAACTGGCCCGAGCCCACGGAGTGAAGACTCTGCTCGACACCGATGGCGAGGCGCTGCAACACGCGCTCGAAGCCAAGCCCTCCGTGATCAGTCCCAACCAGCCTGAGGCGGAACGGTTACTGGGCCGTGCACTGCTCACCCGGAATCAGTTTCTGGAAGCCGTGAGCCGGATGCACGCCATGGGGCCGGAGTCGATAATTCTCAAGCTGGGGAGCCGCGGAGCCATCGGAATGTCTCCGGAAGGTGTATTCGAAGCCCTGCCTCCCAGGGTGGACGTCGTCTGCCCTATCGGCTCTGGAGACGCCTTGGCGGCAGCCTTTGTTTGGAGCATCGGACGCGGGAAAACATTCGTAGAATCATTGCGTTGGGGCGTAGCCGCCGGAACCGCCACGGCGGCCTTGCCGGGGATCCATTTCCCCACTCTCCGGCAGACCCGGGCGATCTACAAGCAGGTCGAGGTACGCCCAGCGGGGTAAGGCGGGATATGCCTTTTTACTTATTCCTTGGCTAATGGCGAAAACCCTGGTACTATTCTAGCGACCCAGGACAAAAATGGCCCCAGTTTTAAGGGGCTTGGTGTTTGTCCTCACATTTTGGGTGGTCGCGTGGCCCGCAGCCTCCATCCGCACCGGATCGCCGTATTCTGGCTGGTGGGGAACACAGGAAGCGGTTGCGCTTCGCCAAGCCGCGCGAGCACCGACCCTCCAAGGCGATTTCGCCGAATCTGAGCGCATCTATCAACATGGCGCAGACTTGGCCCTCAAGCGCCATGACCCGGCGGCGCGAGCCTGGTGCCTCAGCGGCGTAGCCGGCTCGCGCTTTGCCGAATTCAACTACGGGGGCGCTCTCGACGCCTATCTTCAGGCGAAAAGCCAAGCGGAGCGGGCTCGCGACCGGGTGTCGCTGGGCGCAATCGACTTCGATCTTTCCGAGCTCTATCGGCAGATGTGGGACTTGGATTCCGCGCTGCGGTCCGCCGAGCAAGCCCACAAGATGATTCAGGGCTTGACCCGGATCTCTTACCGGCCACAACTGGCGTTTGAACTTGGCAGCCTGCACGCCGACGCCACTTCCATTCCGCTGTACCAGGAGGGGATCGAAGCGGCGCGAGCGGCCTCCGGCACGGACACCGCGCAGATTGCCGTAGAGGCCAGGGGCTGGGACCTCTTGGGCGAAGCTTTGCTCGGGGCGGGCGATATTCCCCGCGCCGCCCAAGCGGAGCAGCGGGCGCTGGCATTGCGGGAAGAGTCCGCGCCAAAAGACTTGGGTTTTTCATACTGGCATCTGGGGGACCTGCGGCTGAGGGAGCGATCTTTCGCCGCGGCAGAAAGCCTAACCCGGCAAGCGATGCAGCAACCCGTGGGGCCGCCGCGCTATCAGTTGGAGGACCAACTGGGGCGCATTCTTCTCAAGCAGGGCCGGGTTCCCGAAGCGCTGCTTCTTATGGAGTCCGCAATCGCCCAGGCGCAGCGATGGCGAGTGGAGGTCGCGCCGGCATTCACCCTCCCGGACGGGGCCAATATTGAGCCGACTTCCCGAATCTTTGACGGATTCGTGGAGGCGGCCGCCGATTACGGAATCCAGACCCACCATCAAAGGTGGATCGGCGAGAGTTTCCAGGCGGCTGAGCTGAGCCGAGCCATCAGTATCCAGGGCGATACCGAAAGCGCATTGCAGCGCGCGTTGCCTCTGGAATATCGAGAGACGCTGGGCAAGTTGCGGGCCGAAGACACGAAATTTCTTCAATCCGGGGCTAGGGAAAGCCCTGCTTCCAAGCGTCTCCAAATGAAACTTACCGAAATGGAAGCTCGTCCAGGATTCGCTTACTTGCTTACTAATACCGAGAGTTTCCCGAGTAATGATTCACTTATTCATGTTCAACAGAGGCTAAGGTCTTCCGAAATACTCCTGAGTTTCAGCTTAGGGGAAAAGGAATCTTTTCTGTGGGCGGCAACCCGGAATACATTGCGTGTATATCGATTGCCGCCGGCAGGCGAGATGCGCAGTGCGATTCAGGCCTTCCGGCAGGCGGTAGAAGGGGGAAGCATAGATGTCGAGGGAATTGGTGAACGGTTATACGCGATGTTATTCGGACAACTTGAGCCATTAGAGGCGTCTAAGGCCGCGTGGCTGCTATCGCCCGAAGGCTCTCTGCTGGAGCTTCCGTTTGCGGCGCTGGTCCTCTCTCCAGAGCAAAGAAGCGGAGGCGAGCAAAAAAGTCATACCGCGCAAAAACGTGACGATGAGCGAAAGGGTGGGCGTGGCATTTTTCTGGCCGAAAGGCACTCCTTGCAAGTGATCGCCGGGACGGTGCTGCCGCAGTACGCCGCTCATAGCCCACGCACCGGCTTCCTCTCCGTCGGAGATCCCATTTACAACTTTGCCGATCCGCGGTGGAAGTCCACCCTGCCGGCAATAGGCCGACTCCGCGCCGAATTCGAATCGTGGTTTTGGAGCAGCTTCACTCATGAAAACGTAGTCCAGCTCAATAGCCTGCCGGGTAGCCGCAGGGAAGTGGAGGCCAGCGCGGCGGCCTGGGGTCGCGGAACCGCCACGCGCGTGTTGGAAGGCGTCCAGGCAAGCCGGGAGAAGTTCCTTGACTCGCTGTCGCCGACGCCGGAGGTCATTCACCTGGCGACCCACGCCGTTACCCCGGCCTCTGGTGGGGAAGCCTATCTGGTCTTCGGTCTAGGGTCGAACGGGCGCCTTGAAACATTAAGCACATCCGAAGTTCAGACGCTGCAAGTGCCTGGATCTGTGGTAGTTATGACAGGATGTTCGACCGCACCCAGCAACCTCCGGACAGGGCTGGGATTGGCCGGTTTGGTGCATGCCTGGACTGTAGCCGGCGCAAGCGCGGTCGTGGCCACGGAATGGGCTGTTGCAGACAACGCGGGGGCCTCGCTTCTCTCCAGTTTTTATAGGCACTTGCGGGAGTCTCCAAATGGCGTGCCCGAAGCGCTGAGACTGGCGCAAGTGGAAATGATTCGCTCGGGCGAACAGCCCGCGAAGCGCGAAAGTACCACCCAGGCCGCCCCGGCATCCTGGGCTGCTTATCAAGTCTTTGGAAATCTGCAATCCGGTATGGGGTCAAGGAGCTCCGCGCAATGAACGCTTCCGAACACCCCGCCAAGGTCGGGGACGAAAATATGCTGCCGTCGGCCGACAGATCCGCGAATGCGGCGACGGAGAGCGGCGGCCCCGACAGCGTCTCCGCTGAGGTTTATGCCGGCTGGGTGGAACTGGTCGGGCGCATCAAGTCGGGTGAAACCGGCAGTATGGAGGAGCTGTATCAGCTTTTCTCAAAAGGAATTCGCTTCTATTTATGCCGGCAGCTCGGGCCGCAGGAACTGGATGACAAAGTCCACGACACCTTCGTGGTGGTGGTGCAGGCGATCCGCCGCGGCGAACTTCGCGAACCTGAACGATTGATGGGGTTTGTCCGCACCATTGTGCGCCGGCAGGTGGCCGCGCATATCGACCGGGTGGTGCATAACCGCCGCGAACAGGTGGACCTCGATTCCACGGTGCGCGTGGCGGATACTCGGGAAAATCCCGAGGAGAGCGCGATCTTCCGGCAACGCGCCGAGCTGATTCAACGAGTTCTGAGTGAGCTTCCCGAAAGGGACCGGCAAATCCTGACCCGGTTCTACCTCAACGAGCAAAGCCAGGATCAGATCTGTACGGAGATGGCCTTGACGGAGACGCAGTTCCGGCTCCTCAAGTCCCGCGCCAAGGCCCGTTTCGGGGAGTTGGGAAAGAAGAAGCTTGCCCAGAAGACCCTCCAAGCAGTTTTTCTGAGAACTTCCGCAGATCTGTTCCACTAAGGAACCGAGTACCGGTTCGGCACGCCTGCCCTGCTAAGATCGCGTGGCGTAGCTCTTGGAGATCCCTGTGGAAATCAGCCTTGTTTCCCGTGACCATCCGGACGAAAACGTCCTTGAGGAATACGTTTTTGGACGTCTCAGCGACGCAAAAACAGAGGTTCTAGAGGAACACCTCCTCCTCTGCCCGCAGTGCCAAGCGGCGCTTGCGGAAACGGACGATTACATTCGCCTGGTGAAGTTCGCGGCATCCAGAAAATTAGAAACCCGTCGACGCAGAAGCGGCAAGAGGGCTGCGATTGCGGCAGCAGGAGTACTGGCCGCAGCCTCTATCGCAATTTTCAGTTGGTTTAAGCCTCACGCCCCGGCGGTTTCCGTGACATTGGTGTCTCTCCGCGGTGGAACGGAGTCGAACCAGGCAGCCGCGGGCCATCCGCTGGATCTGTCGATTGCCGAGGGCGATATTCCTCCCGCCCCGCAATACGAGTTGGAGATGGTGACATCCGGGGGAGAAGCGGTATGGAGCGGACCGGCGAAACCCAGCGATGGCAGGTTGTCCGCTCACATCGCCAGGAGCCTGCACGCCGGCCGATACTGGGTGAGGTTATATGCGCCACCAACCGGGCTATTGGCCGAGTACGGCCTGCAAGTGAAGTAGAGCCCGCATGCTTCCGGAGAGAGAATGGCGAATGCCGCGGAGAGACCTCCTAAGTAACAGGCCGCAAAACGGAGCCCGGGTCGCGGCCGCGAGCGCTGCTCACGACTCCCGGTCCGTCAACCGCCGGTTTCCAAAGCCAAACCGAGCCGCGACTGTGAGGGAGGCAACATGGGCCTGCGGCCCACCCAATAGTGATGAAAACACTCCTATTGACGAATGCCGGGCGAATGCACAGCGAGCCTGCGCGTGTTTTTCAGCGGAGCGGTGACAGGCACCACGCCTTCACAGTCGCGGCGGGCGAACGGAGCCCGGCCCCAAACTAACGGCTCATGGGCCTGCGGCCCACCAATAGCAATGAGAAACATGGTGGACGGCTGTGGGTTGGGCGATCTTGTCGCCCGCCCAGCTTCTTGCAGCCGGCAGATGGCAGGCTACAAGATCGCCTGCCCCACGGGGTTTTTGCAGGGTGTCCGCTCGCATTGTCTGTGTAGCCCGCCGGGCTACTGGCCGATTCGGCATTCCCTCTTCTCGCGTGGCGCGGGACGCAGGGATGATGTGCCCTCAAAGGCTACACCCTCAACTCGAAGCCGGCTTCGCGCATGCCTTCGATGATACGCTCCCGCGTGGCGCTGACTTCCTCCGACGAAAGAGTTCGATCCCAAGCCCCCAGAGTCAGCCGGTAGGACAAGCTGCGCTGGCCGTCCGGAAGGGTGAAGTCGCGAAGAAAGGCAATCGATAGGAGATCGGCGCCCGCGAGAGCGTTTAGCTGTGCTTGCACATCGCCGATCAGGGCGTGAGGCGCAGCCACCACCGATAAATCGAAGGCGCTGGCGGGAAAGCGGCGGAGCGGCTGGTAGCGCTGCGCGGGCCGCCTAAGCTCCTCAAGAAGAATGAGATCCAGATCGAGCACGGCGGCGCGGCCGGCTTCGATCATGCTGGGGTGAAGCTCGAAAAGCTGGCCGACCCTCTTTTCGCCGTGCAAAATCTCGGCGGTGCGATGAGGATGCTGGAATGGCCGGGTTTCGCGGGCGGGACGAACCGCCACGCCGGGAGCAAGGCATTCCGCCAAACGCTTCAGCTCCAACAAGTTGGCCACGCCATCGTCCTTTGCGTACATTGCCGCGGCGAAATGCGGGATCTCTCCATCCAAGTGGATTTCCCGCCCCATTTCGAACAAGCGAAATTGATCGAAATGGCGCGCATTGTCGCCTATGTTTTTCCAGATTAACGGAAGCAAGCTGGGACGCAGCAGGTTGTGTCCGGCGGCGATGGGATTGGCCACCTGAACGCAATTCGCAGGATCGAACCCGAAGGTGCGAGCCTGGTCGTCGCTCAGGAACGAATAATTGTAAACCTCGGTGAAGCCTTGCGCGACAGCCATTTCGCGAATGTGATGATGGAACTCACGTTGCGGGCTGGCGGGCGGAACCCGGGCGGGCGTGAGGGGGGCAACCGGAGCGATGTTGTCGTAGCCGATCATGCGGCCGACTTCTTCCACTAGATCGTCCTTGATGGAAACGTCCTTGGTGGCGCGCCAGCTTGGCACGAAGACTGAGAACGCGCGCTCGTCGATTTCTTCTACTTTAAATTCAAGGGCTTCAAGAATTGCCCGAACATGGGCGGGCGGAATCGCGCGGCCGAGCTTGCGGTCCAGCCAGTCGATCGGCAGGAGAATTGGCGGAGGTACGGGCAATGGACGGTAAGCATCGGCTAGCCCGCCCACGAGCCGGATTCCTGGAGAGACATGCTCCAGAAGTTCGAGCGCTCGCCGGAGACCGCGGACGGTATTGACGGGGTCCTGAGCTTTTTCAAAGCGCATGGACGCGTCGGTGCGGAGTTTCAGCCGCGAGGAAGTTTTGCGAACGCTGGTGGCATTGAAGCAGGCGCTTTCAAGAACGATACGTGTCGTGGCTTCCGAGATGGCGCTGCCTGCGCCTCCGATCACGCCCGCCAGTGCGATTGCGCCTTGCGAGTCGGCTATGACCAGATTCGACTTGTCCAGGGTGTAGCTTTCGCCGTTAAGGGCGGCGAATTCCTCGCCCTCGTTGGCCGAGCGAACCAGAATTGGACCGTCGTGGAGCTTGTCGGCGTCGAAGGCGTGCATGGGCTGGGCGAGCTCCGCCATGACGAAGTTGGTGACGTCAACGATGTTGTTGATGGCGTTCAAGCCGACCGCTTCCAGGCGCTCAATGAGCCATTGGGGCGATGGTTTGACGGTCACACTCTCAAACGCGAGCGCGGAATATCGAGGACAAAGATCGAAGTCTGCGATATCGACCTTGACCGGCGCGGAGCCGTGGAAGGGACGCGGTTTTACGGGGTCGATCAGCTTCTTTCCGGTAATGGCCGCCACTTCGCGAGCCATCCCGTGATGACCCCACAAGTCGGGCCGGTGGGTTAACGATTTGTTGTCGACCTCAATGACGGAATCAGCGCCGTGGGATTCGATTCCCTCGCATTCGGCGGTTCTGAGCGTGATCAGGCGAGCGAGTTCGGCGGGCGAGGCCTCCAGGCTTTCGACAAGATCACTCAGCCAATTGTAGGAGAACTTCATGTTTCAGAATTGATTGAGGAAGCGCAAATCGCCGCTCATCAGTAAACGGATATCGTCGACGGCATAGCGCATCATCACCAGGCGCGTCAGGCCCAGGCCGAAGGCGAAACCGTTCCATTGCTCGGGGTCGATGCCGGAGCAGCGCAGGACCGCGGGGTTCACCAAGCCACATGGCAACAGTTCCACCCAGCCCGAGTGCTTGCACACCGGACAGCCCGAACCGCCGCAGATCAGGCACTGGATATCGAGCTCGAAGCCAGGCTCGACGAAAGGGAAATAGCCGGGACGCAGACGGACGGTGACGTCGCGATGAAAGATGGCCGAGAGCAGCGTCTTCATGAAGTAAATGAGATGGGCGACGGAGACGTCGCGGTCCACCATCATGCCTTCCAGCTGGTAGAACGTATGCTCATGCGAGGCGTCGACTTCCTCATTGCGGAAGACGCGGCCGGGCGCGATCATCTTGAGCGGCGCTCCGAGTTTTTCGAGACCGCGCACCTGCACGGGCGAGGTGTGCGTGCGGAGCAAACGACCGTCCTTCAACCAGAATGTGTCCTGCATGTCGCGGGCGGGGTGATGCGCGGGAATATTGAGCGCGTCGAAGTTGTGATACTCCGTCTCAACTTCGGGACCGTCGAGGATAGTGAAGCCGAGCGAGATGAACAGGTCTTCGAGCTCCTTTTGAACCTGGGTGACCGGATGCAGACTGCCCGGGCGGACGCCGGGAGCGGGCGCGGTGAGGTCAATCCACTCCGATTCCAGGCGGGTGTCGAGCGCGGCGGATTTGAAACGGGCTTTCCGCTCCTCGAACTGGCACTCGAATTCCTGCTTGTATTCGTTGAGGAGCTTCCCATTTCGCGAGCGCTCGTCCGGGGTAAGCTTGCCGAACTCCTTGCTGGCCAGGGCAAGCTTGCCCTTCCGGCCCCAGAACTCGACGCGCACGGCTTCAATGCCTTCGAGTGTTGACGCGGCCTGGAGTTGGGCTACGGCGGCGGAATGCAGCTCAGACAGGTCAATCACGGCGTCGCTCACAATTTGGCCCCGTGCGCTTCCAGGAATTCGACCATCGGCTGGTGGCCTTTGGTGAGCGCGAGATCCAGGGCGCATTGATTGTTGTCGGCCCGTGCGGAGACGTCGGCTCCGGCGGAAACCAGAATCTGGGCCATGGCGAGGTCGCCATTCTGTGCCGCTGCGTGCAGAGCAGTCCAGCCTCCGTGCTGGCGGGCGCCGACGGGCGAGCCATGCTCGATCAGCAGCTTGACCAGATCCGCGTGACGGCCCGCGGCGGCAGCGTGCAACGGCAGATTCTGCATGGCATTGGTCGATCGCTCAGCGGGTGACGCGCCTTTGTTCAGCAGTGCGCGGGCGGCGTCCGCTGCGCCGAAGAAAGCCGCCAGGTGGAGAGGCGTCCAGCCGTCCGTGCTGAGGGCCGTCACCAGCGAACGGTTGGCGGCCAGAAGCTGCTCGATGCGCGCGGCGTCGCCCTGCATCGCGGCCGCAAAAATCGCAAGGGATGGATCGGCGTCCACCAGCGCCTGGATGCGAGCCGAGTCGCGGGCTCGCACTGCTTCATACAACTCATTCATGATATGCGGCTTCGGGCATGGTTTGCGGAGTTAGGCGGCCGGCTGAAAAACATCCTCGGCTTTATTGATTTCCCAGGCGAGATGATTTTCATAGAATAGCAGCGCCGGAGCGGAGAAGGAGGCGTGGAATTTATCCCAAATCTCCTGCTGCCAGCCATCCTTCAAATACTTCGCGACATCGGCATCCTTGGCAAAGAATCCATCCTCGTGCGGAATACCCAGGTGATCCAGCACGGCGCGGATCATATCCAGATGCGAGATCAAAATGGCCTGCGCGAGTTCGGCGGCGAAATCGTCATCGTGCTCGCCGATACGGGTCCAGATGCGCGGAGTCGCCTTGCGCAAGGTTTCTGAATTCAGCTTGTTCAAATACAGGCGCGTCTTCACGCGATCGAAGATTTGATACGTCTTCAAGCGGCCGATGGAGACGGTGCGGATCAATTGCTGGAAGTTGTCCTCGCCCAGGCGAAGAAAGATGTCGCAAAGCTGCATGTAGGTTTTATTGTACCGATGGAAGGCGTGGAACGTGGAACGCGACAGGCTCGACCGGCGGCCCGCGGCAAAGTTCCCGGCAGGCTGAACATCTGCCTCGCCAAGCTTCGAAAGTCTTGATGCCGGGCGTGGGACTGGCGGCTTTGTCCTTTCCCGGATGCGGAGGGCTTGGGCGTCGCGTGCGACCGGCGGCCCGTGGGAGCTCCGGCAGGCTGGATGCGGCCCCACCGGGCTGCGAAACTGTTGAGGTGGGATGGTGGGACGGGCGATTCAGGTAAGCTCCGGGCGTCGCCGTGATACACTGGCGGTTTTCCAATGCACAAAATTGTTCGCAATATTCGCCGGCCGGACCCCGAGGCCGTCAAGATTCTGGGTGAGTTGGGCGTAGCCACGGTTCACGAGGCGCAAGGGCGCACAGGGCTGATGAAAACCTACATGCGTCCGATTTACCCCTCGGCGAAGGCGGCTGGGCCGGCAGTGACTGTGCTATGCCAGTCCGGCGACAACCTCATGATCCATGCTGCGGTCGCGGTGTGCCAGCCGGGCGACATCCTGGTGGTCACGACGGCGTCGGATTCGACCGACGGCATGTTCGGCGACCTGCTGGCGACTTCCTTAGTGGCGCACGGCGTCCTGGGGTTGGTGATCGACGCCGGCGTTCGCGATGTGAGCGAACTGACCGCCATGGATTTTCCAGTTTGGTCAAGGGCCATCAGCGCGCAGGGGACGGTGAAGGCGACGCCGGGATCGGTGAATATTCCAATCGTATGCGCAGGCGCGTCGATAAATCCCGGCGATGTGATCGTCGCCGATATGGACGGCGTGGTGGTGGTTCCGAAGGAGCAGGCGGGCAAGGTCGCCAAGGCCAGCGAGGCTCGCGCAGCCAAGGAAGAGAAGAACCGGCATAGCCTGCGATCGGGCGAATTGGGGCTCGACATGTACGGCCTCAGAACCAAGCTCAAAGAGTTAGGCGTAGAATGGGTTGACGAGTAGTCTCCGGCTATTTTGCGTGCTGTCCGTGCTGGAACCTATTTGAAGGTCCGCTGGGACGGTGCGGTTTGTGAGCTGTCGTAGCCTCCGGCTATTTCGCGTGCTGTCCGTGCTGGAACCTATTTGAAGGTCCGCTGGGATGGTGCGGTTTGTGAGCTGTCGTAGCCTCCGGCTATTTCGCGTGCTGTCCGGGCTGGAGCCGATTTGAAGGTCGGCTGGGACGGTGCGGTTGTGAGCTGTCGTAGCCTCCGGCTATTTTGCGTGCTGTGCAGGGTGAAACCAGTTGAGGGTTCGCCAGGCTGGTGCGGTTTGTGAGCGTGCTGTCCGGGCTGGAGCCCATTTGAAGGTTCGCTCCGGGACAGTGTGGTTCGTGAGTTGGAGCAAGAAGGAGACCGAAAGATGGGTAAGATTGTAGCCGCTGTCGCCACTGTGCACGCGCCCCAGTTGTTTGTGAGGCCGCCCACGGAGATCCCGGAGCAGTTGGACGCCGACATCGCGGCGATGCGAGTGCTGGGAAAGGATATCGAAGACGCCAAGCCGGATCTGGCAATTGTGATCGGCAGCGATCACCTGGAGACGTTCTTCCTTTCCTCGGTGCCGACATTTGCCGTGGTGGCGGGAGAGACATCTCACGCCGCTTTCGCGAATCGGAAGTGGGATCTGCCGGTACACCTGCCCTTCGCCGACGCTCTCCTGGAGAAGTTGATGCAGCGCGGCTTCGATATGGCTTATTCGCAGGATGCGATTCTGGGGCACTCCTTCGCAGCCGTCTACGAATGGGTGATCGAAGGCCGGGCCATTCCGGTTGTGCCGATCTTCGTGAACACGTATCTGCCTCCCCTGCCGTCGCCGCAGCGTTGCTATGCGCTGGGGAAGGCTATCGCCGAGATCATTGAGGAGAGGCCGGAACGGGTGGCAATCATCGCCAGCGGCGGACTTTCGCACTATCCGGGCACGTGGAAGTATCCGCAGCCGGCGTACGATTTCGATTATTGGGCTATCGCGAATATGGAACGCGGCAACCTGGAGCCTCTGCTGAAGTTGTCGAGCGAGCAACTGGACGAAGTCGGCAACACGGAAATGCTGCCGTGGTATTTCCTGTTTGGAGCCATCGGCAACGTTCCCGGCGAGCTGCTGACGTACCAACCGACGTGGCATCACGGGCATGCGGTGATGCGCTTCATTCCCAATAAACGCGTGGGGCCGCCTCCGGGCGAAGTTCCTGAGGCATATACGTTCACGCAGGGCGGGTTTGAGTTCTACAAGGCGCCAAGCTCGTCTTCGTATTCGCTCAATAAGGTTCTGTACGATCTGCGGCATCACCAGGACATGCGCATCGAATTCCTGAAGGACCCGTACTCTATTGCCGCCAAGTACAACCTGAATCCTCAGGAATCGAAGGCGCTGGCAATGATCACGGACGAAAATATCGACGTGCTGCGGTCGCTGAAGCCGCATCCTCTGGTGGATGCTGGAGCGCATCCTCTGGGCATGCTCATGTGCCTGGTGACAGTTCAGGCTGAGGCTCGCCGCTTGCGGGCAGCATCCAGAAATTAAACTCGAAGAAGCGAAACTCGGATGATCATCGACTGCCACGGTCACTACACGACCGCGCCCAAACAGGTGGAAACCTGGAGAAAGAACCAGATTGCGGGTTTAAACGACCCGTTGCATGTCCCTTCAAAAGGGACAATTCACGTCAGCGACGACGAGATTCGCGAAAGCCTGGAAGGCGCGCAGCTCAAGTTCCAACGCGAGCGCGGCTCTGATGTGACGATCTTTTCGCCGCGAGCTTCGGTGATGGGGCACCACGTTGGGAATGCGACCACGAGTCTGCATTGGACCCAGCACTCGAACGACCTGATTCATCGGGTCTGCACGCTGTATCCGGAGAATTTCGTGGGCGTGTGCCAGTTGCCACAATCGCCTGGAACCAGCCTCGACAACTCGATCGCGGAGTTAGAGCGCTGCGTGAACGAGTTCGGCTTTATCGGATGCAATTTGAATCCGGACCCGTCGGGTGGAAGCTGGAACTCGCCGCCGCTGAGCGATAAGTTCTGGTATCCGTTCTACGAGAAGATGGTGGAATTGGACGTGCCTGCGATGGTGCATGTGAGCGGGTCCTGTCATCCGGGGTTCCACACCACTGGAACGTATTACATCAACGCGGACACCACCGCGTTCATGCAGTTTCTGACGTCGAACTTGTTCGCGGATTTCCCCACGCTGCGGTTCATTATTCCGCACGGCGGCGGCGCGGCTCCGTATCACTGGGGCCGGTATCGAGGGCTGGCGCAGGATATGAAACGTCCGCCGCTGGAAGAACTGCTGCTGAAGAACGTGTATTTCGATACCTGCGTCTATCATCTGCCTGGCATCGAGCTGCTGTTAAAGGTGGTGCCGGTGGATAATATTTTGTTTGGGTCGGAGATGGTGGGCGCTGTTCGCGGCATCGATCCGCGGACAGGCCACTATTATGACGACACGAAGAAATATCTGGATGCGCTGCCGCTGAGCGCTGAAGATCGTTACAAATTATTTGAGGGGAACGCTCGCAAAGTGTATCCGCGTATTGCGAAAAAATTGAAGGAGACGGCAAAGTCATGAAAGTAGCTCTGGCAGGACAGGGCGCGTTCGGCATCAAGCATCTGGAAGCGATGGCGAACATTCCGGGGATCGAAGTGGTCACGCTGGCGGGCGGGAGTGCGGCGAGCACAGAAGAGGTCGCCAAGAAGTTTAATATTCCGCATTGGACCACCGACTTGGCCGAGAGCCTGAAGCAGCCCGGCGTGGAAGCGGTGATCCTGACGACGCCCACGCAGCTGCACGCGACGCAGGCCATCCAGAGCATGCGAGCCGGGAAGCACGTGATGGTGGAGATCCCCATGGCGGATTCGCTGGAGGATTCAGAGGCTATCGTCGCGACGCAGAAGGAAACCGGACTGGTGGCGATGGCCGGGCATACACGGCGTTTCAATCCCAGCCATCAGTGGGTCCATAAAAAGATAAAGGCCGGCGAGTTGAAAGTTCTGCAAATGGATGTTCAGACGTACTTTTTCCGGCGCACCAACATGAACGCCGCAGGCAAGCCCAGGAGCTGGACCGATCACCTGTTGTGGCATCATTCGTGCCACACCGTGGATCTTTTCGCGTATCAAACTGGGGAAGCTGCGCAGGTGGCGAACGCGGTACAGGGGCCGGTGCATCCGGACCTGGGCATCGCCATGGATATGAGCATTCAGTTGAAGAACGCCGGCGGAGCCATCTGCACTCTCTCGCTTTCGTTCAACAACAAGGGACCGCAGGGCACCTTTTTCCGCTACATCTGCGACAACGGGACCTACGTGGCGTATTACGACGACTTGGTGGACGGCGAAAAGAAGCCCATCGATTTATCGACCGTGGATGTGTCGATGAACGGAATCGAGCTTCAGGATCGCGAATTCTTCGCGGCCATCAAGGAAGGCCGCGAGCCCAATTCGAGCGTTCAGCAGGTGCTGCCCGCGATGCGCACTCTGGATCATCTGGAGCATTGCGTCGGGCGCGAGGGAAAAGCTCCGCTGAAAGCCGCCCGATAGCGTCTCCGCGATTTACGAGCGGCGAGGCGAGGAATTCAACTGTCCGGGCGTGTCGGCCCCATCGGAGGCGAGCCCGGCTTGGCGGAGAAGATGCCGCAAGGAGCGCTCTCCACCGGCGCCTTTTTGCTCGCCCGACGCACCGCCATTGCGCCCGATCAGCGCGTAATGGGGAAAGCTCTTAGGGGCGAACCAGGCGGCCAGGTTCGTATCGGTCATCAGAACGATTTTGCAATTGCGCGGGTTCTCAGCCAGGAACTTCGTGACGGTTTTCTTCGACTCCGCTACGTCGACGGCCAGCACCTCAAGTCCCTGGTCTTTGAACTCACGAAGTATGGCATCCACGGCGGGTGCGTCGCTTTTGCAGTAGGGACACCAGGTTGCCCAGAACTGCACCAGCACAACCTTGCCGCGAATGGACTCCGTTGTGAAGGTCTCTCCGTCCAGCGTTTTGGCTTTGAAGTTGACCGGTTCCGGATGTGGGTCGAGCGCGAGAATGCTCGACGGAATGGTCAGAAAATAGCCGGCCCTGGCGAGGACATTTCTGCGCGATATGACGCCCATATCGCGCAATATAGCACAATCTAAGACGCAAACAGCTACTTGTCCGCCGGCACTGGCCGAGGCACGTGCATCGACATCAGCACCAGCGTCGACTTAATTTCACTGAACCAATGCCCGGTATTTTCGGGAACGATGATGAAATCGCCCTTGGAAACAGCCTGCGGCGTCCCGCCTTCAATCGCGGTCCCGGTGAGGTTATCGCCATTTTTCGTCTCGCCCACCAGTTTTCCGCCCGTGATCAGCGTACCCGATCCATCCACCACATAAAACACCTCGGCTTCTTTCAAGTGAATGGAGGCGGGGCCAACGGAGGCGCGATATTCGAGGTTCGCCTTATAGGGGGAAAGCGAAAGAATCGTCTGCGAGATCAGCGCCTGCGCCTTAGTAGCGTTCTGCGCTTTCGCCTTCGCGATCATGGCCGCGACGTCGGCAGCGGACTTGTAAGTGACGGGAGCCTGAGGCGCGCCTTTCTGTTGCGCGACAGCCGCCGCGGTTACCACTGTGATGACAAGAGCGGTCGAGAATGCTCGCATGGGATCTCCTCTTCTAGAACAACTCGCGCAAAAACGGAGCGGGCTCGGCGGAAGCTTCCGGAGTCCCAACTTGTCTGTGAGTCCGAGCCGGCCCTTTGCGCTTCTGGTTCGCCCGTCGCCGGGATGAAGGCATCCTATCACAGTCCAGGTCCTGATACGATAGTTGGTCGCCATGAGTACTTCAACCGTTTCCGCTCCCTCCGTCGCCGCCGCGGCTAAACACTCGATCAAATGGGGGTGGCTTGCCGTCGCCATTCTGGTGGGCCTGGCTGTCGCGTATATTCCGACGCCGCAGGGCCTGGATCACATGGCTCAGCTTGTGCTGGCGGTGATCGCCGGAACCGTGGTTCTGTGGGCCGCGGAGGTGATGAATAACGGCGTCGCGTCGCTGCTGATGATGGGCACCCTGATGGCCATCGGTGTCCCTCCTTTGACGGTGGTGCCGGGGTTGACCCCTCCGGTCAGCGGCGCGCTCAGCGGATTCGCCGACGGCGCGTGGTGGACGCTGCTGGTGGTGGTCTATTACGGCTTCGCGATGAAGAAGACGGGACTGGCCGAGCGCATCGCGTACTACATTCTGTCGCTGTTTCCGGGAACGTATAGCGGGGTGCTGTCGGCGTTCTTTCTGATCGGGCTGATTCTCTCGCCGCTGATCCCGTCGATGACCGTGCGCACGGCGATCATGGCGCCGATTGCGTGGGCGCTGGTGCAAACTCTCGGGCTTAAGCCGCGAAGCAAAGGCTCGGCGCTGATCATGCTCACGGTGATCGAAATGGCGGTGGTGCCGGGACTCGCGTTTAAGTTGGGTTCGCTGAACGGGCCGGTGGTCGTGGCCATGTTCGGGAGCAAGAACATCCCTCTGACGGATGGCGGCTATGTTCTGGTGATGCTGCTGCCTACCTTGATCATGTGCGTTTCGATTCTGATTCTGAATCAACTGGTATTGAGGCCGGAAGAGCCGATTCACGTTTCGCACGATTTCGCGTCGGGAAAACTGAAGTCCCTGGGAAGCGTACAGCGCGCGGAGATGATCACCGGTTTCGTGGTATTCACGTCCATTGTCTTCTGGGTGACGGCGGCCGGCGCAGGCGCGCCGCTGACCGGTATCAAGCTGCACCATCTGCCCACCTTCGTGGTCGGGATGTTCGGGATGGCGGTTCTGTCGTTCACCGGAGTTTTCGAGGATAAGGACATCGGCACAGGGGTTTCCTGGACGCTGCTGCTGTTTCTGGGCGGCATTTTCAGCCTGACCCATATCATTCCGCAGTACAAGATCACCAACTGGCTGGCCGGAATCATGGTGCCTCGCATTCAGCCGTTGATCCCGCACCCAATCGTGCTGTTGGTCGTGATGGCGCTGCTGATGCTGGCGATGCGGTTTATCGACCCTTCCGCATTTATCGCCATTCCTCTGCTCTGGACGCCGCTAGTGGACTCGCTTTCCGCAGGAGGAATTCCGCCCCTGGTGCTGGCCGCGCCGCTGCTGCTGATGTCCGCGCCGTTCTTCCTGCTCTACATGAATTTCTGGATGGCTATGGGCGAAGGCATGACCGCTAAACAGGGCTTCAGCAAAGGCCAACTCTTTTCCATGGCGACCGTTTACGTGGTGGCGGGACTTGCCGCAACAATTATCGGCGTGTTTTATTGGAAGATCGTCGGAGTGTTTTAGATGATCGAGCGGGTTGGCTTCGTCGGGTTTGGCGAAGCGGGATATCACATTGCGAAGGGTCTGCGCGGAGCGGGGCTGGCGGGAACCTTCGCTTACGATATCGATAACGGTGAGCGAGTACGCCGTCGGGCTCGCGATTCGCAAACGCAGTTGGTGGGCTCGAACGCGGCGCTGGCCGAAGCCTGCGACGTGATTTTCTGCGCCGTCACCGCCGACCAAGCCTTGCACGCAGCGGAGCACACAGCGCTATTTCTCGAATCGCGGCATTTCTATTGCGACGTGAATTCTGTTTCGCCGCAGATGAAGCAGGCTATTGGGCGCGCTGTCACACCCCTCGGCGCTAAGTTTGTGGAGGGGGCCATGATGGCTCCCGTGCCTCCGCACGCGCACAGGGTTCCGATGCTGCTTGGTGGTGAAGCTGCGCCGGAATTCGCAGCGATGCTCGCGCCGTTTGGCGTTCGCATGGACGTGGTTTCCACCGATCAGATCGGGCGCGCGGCAGCGGTGAAGATGTTCCGCAGCGTGGTCTATAAGGGGCTGGAAGCGCTGATGTTCGAATGCGTGATGGGCGCAAGTCAGTATGGGGCGGAGCCTCGCGTCTTCGCGTCTCTCAACGAAAGTTTTCCCGGCATCGATTTTCAAAAGCTGGCCGATTACATGATCGGACGCGTTGTGATTCACGGCGAGAGGCGAGCTCGGGAGATGGAAGAGGTCGCCGCGACACTCCGCGAATTGGGCATCGAACCGATGATGGCCGAGGCCACGGTGCGGCGCATGGATTGGGCCGCGGACCTGGGTCTCAAGGAGCGTTTCGGCGGCGAGTTCCCGAAAACCTACCAAGAAGTTCTGGATGCGATTTCCGCAGCCGCCGAGCCTGCGGTGAAATAGCGCTTGGGGAACCAGCTCAAGGCTCTGGGTCTGCTGTACGTCCGGCCAGTCAAAGCCATGAGCGAGATTCTCGATCAGGGCAGGCTGGGCGTCGCGCTCGTCTTTGCCGGGGCCGCGGGCTTGCTATTCGCCGGCTTGGCTCTTTCGCCAATTCTCTTCTCCCTCCTGATCTTATCCGCCGTGTTTGTTCCCGTCGCCGTGATCGTGGTCAACAAACTTGAGGGTACGGGCTCCGCCGGAGTGGTGCTGCCGCGCGATTACATGCCGATGCTGGTGTGCCACGTCATGGCGTATACGGCGGTCCTGTTTCCACTTGCGCTTCTGGCACGAATCCCCGACTTAAATCAATACGATCTCCCGGAAACGGAGCTGCCGCAAATCGCAGTGGCGGTTGCGGCACTTCTCTACTTCGCATTTCTGAGCGTGTGCGCGATCCGGACGGTCTCGGGAACCGGATGGGGCCGGGCGCTGGCAACGGCGGTAATCGCCATCGCAGTCTCGACTGGAGCACTCTACGGCTATTCCTTCGTGCGCGGCGCGCTCTACTATCTGGCTTCGCCGTTCGTGTTGTATTACCTGTACATCATGTTTGGGCAAGAGTTCCGCGGCTTCGGAGGCGGATTGAGCTCGCGCCAGAGAATGCGGCAACTCTTGGAAATGGCCGCCGTCAATGACCACGACGCAGACGCGCGCTATCAGCTAGGCCTGATCTATCAGCAGCGGCGTGATTTCACGCGAGCGCGGGAATGTTTTGAACGCGCGATCGCGATCGACCCGAAGGAGCCGGAGGCGCAATACCAATTGGGGAGAGTCCTGAGAGCCTTGGGGGATCCCTCCGCCGCCTTGGAGCACTTGAAGGCTGCCGTGGCGATCGATAACAAACTCGCCCAAAGCGAACCGCTGCGGGAAATCGGAGCGGCTTGTCTGGAGCTCGGGCGCAATGAAGAGGCTCGCGATATTCTTGGCGAATACACCAATCGGCGAAACTTCGATCCGGAGGGGCTGTATTGGTTCGGGCTCGCGCTTAGCCGCTTGGGCAACAACGCCGCGGCCAAGGAAGCTCTCCAGCAGTCAATTGAAGCCGCTCGGACCGCGCCGCCGCAGAGGCGCCGTCAAGTCGGGCAGTGGGGCGGTAAGGCTTCGAAGCTGCTGCGCCAAATTCCTTAGTACGCGGGCAGGATGCCTGAAGGCGGTATCCTCGAAAAGAAAGGTCGGCGCTGAAGCCGCTTCATTGAAACAACTCCTAAGACATTCCGGGTTCCGAGCGTTCCTAACCACCCAGTTTCTGGGCGCGCTGAACGACAACCTCTACAAGACCATTGTCTCGCTGCGTGCGGTGCAGGTTGCCGCGAGCTCAGGCGCTGACTATCTTTCGATCGCATTGGCTGTTTTCGTCCTGCCGTTCTTGTTCATCTCCGGATACTCGGGGCATCTTGCCGACAAGATTTCCAAGCGCACGGTGATGATTTCCGTAAAAGTTTTCGAGGTCGCCGCGATGGCCACCGGCCTGGCGGTGTTTTTCACCGACCGCATGGAATGGATGCTGGTGGTGCTGTTCATGATGGCGCTGCACTCCACCATTTTCAGCCCCGCCAAATACGGGTTCGTACCGGAGCTGCTGGAAGAAAAAGATCTGTCGCGGGCCAACGGACTGTTGGAAATGACCACGTTCGTGGCCATCGTGCTAGGAACCTCGCTCAGCACATTTCTCTTCTCGTACTGGAAGACCGATGCCTGGAAGCTTGGCGTCGTGATGGTGGGCGTTTCGATCGTGGGACTGGCAGTGAGCATCCGAATTCCTCAGACCGTCGCCAAACCAACAGAAGAGAAGTTCCGCTGGAATCCATTTGGGGAAGTGATCATCGGAACCAGGCACTTGCTGCGGGACCGTTCGCTGTGGCTGACGGTGGTGGGCATTTCGTATTTCTGGATGATCGGCGCGCTGTTCCAAACCGACCTATTCGCCTACGGCAGCGAAGTGCTGCGCGCAAGCGACATACAGATCGGGTTTCTCATCACCGCGCTGGCGGTAGGGATCGGCGCGGGAAGCCTGGTGGCGGGCAAACTTTCGGGAGACCGCGTGGATCTCGGATTTGTTCCCGTGGGATCGATACTGATGGGATTGTTCTCGATTGCGCTTGCGGCGGCGAAGGGATCGTACGCGTGGTCGATCGTCGCGCTGGCCGCGCTGGGCTTGGCGAGCGGCCTCTTCATCGTGCCCCTGAACGCGTTCCTGCAACAGCGCAGCGAACTGGGCGAACGCGGCCGCATCATCGCCACCAATAATTTCTTCAATACCATTGGTCTTCTGCTGGCGGCTGGAGCTTTGTGGCTGTTTCACGACCGGCTGCATGTCCCCGCGGATAAAATTATTCTGGCGTCGGGATGGGTGACGCTGGCAGCGACGGGTTACATTGTCTGGCTGATGCCATTTCACCTTGTGCGCCTGATGTTGCGCGCCGCGATTCACATTCTGTTCCGGATTCGCGTGGAAGGCGGATTCCGCGTGCCGAAAACCGGCCCCGCCCTGCTGGTTACCAATCACGTATCGTTCGCGGACGGCATCCTGCTCTCCGCAGCCATCGACCGCAACGTGAAGTTCCTGGTGTGGAAGCCGTTCTTCGCGCACCCAGCCATGGGTTGGGTGCTTCGCCAGATTCAAGCCATTCCGGTGGGCGATGGACCGCGAGGCATGGTGACGGCGCTGGCGCAGGCTCGTGAGGAGATGAAACGCGGGCACGTGGTATGCATTTTCGCGGAGGGCTCCATCACGCGCACCGGCCATCTGCATCCGTTCAAGCGCGGGCTGGAGAAGATCGTCCACGGCACAACGGCTCCCGTGATTCCAGTGCATCTGGGTGGTTTGTGGGGCAGCATGTTCAGCTTCGCGGGAGGCAAGTTTTTCGCCAGGTGGCCGCGCAGAATCCCGCATCCGATGACGATCTCCTTCGGCGAACCCGCGGCGGCGGGAGCGACCGCTCGGGACCTGTATCAGGCGGTGATGGAGATGGGAGCGGAAGCGGATAGCCTGCGCAAGGAGCGCGGGGACACGCTGGGCGAGCGCTTCATCCGCTCGGCTCGACGAAATTGGAATCGATTCGCCATGGCGGATTCGAGCGGACGCGAACTGACTTACGGGCGCGCACTGGCGGCGAGTCTGCTGGTGTCGGATTGGGTTCGCCGGAATTCAGCCGGGAGCGAGATGGTTGGCGTGCTGCTGCCGGCATCGGCGGGCGGGGCGCTGGCAAACATGGGACTGACGCTCGCCGGACGCGTCCCGGTGAATTTGAATTTCACGGCCGGTAAAGACGCAATGGCATCTGCAATCGAGCAGTGCGGAATCCGGAAGATTATCACGTCGAAAATGTTTCTGGCGAAGGCGAAGCTGGAAGCCACCGCAGGGATGGTCTATCTGGAGGATGTTCTTGCGCACGTAAGTGGATTGGCGAAAGTTTGGGCGATGGTCCGCGCGAGAATTGCGCCAGCGCGAGCGTTGGTGGAAGCACGGGAACCGGACTCGCTCGCCACAGTGTTGTTTTCGAGCGGCAGCACCAGTACGCCGAAGGGCGTAATGCTCTCACATTTCAACGTCATTTCGAATATCGAATCCATGCTGCGGGTGTTCGATCTAAATGAACGCGACCGCATCGTGGGCGTGCTGCCGCTCTTTCATTCGTTCGGCTTCACAGTCACGCTGTGGCTGCCGGCGATCTCGGGGACTGGGGTGGTCTATCACTTCAATCCGATGGATGCGAAGGTCATCGGCGAGATGACCCAGCGCTATCGCGGCACATTCTTGCTTTCGACGCCGACGTTCGCTGTGGGCTACGCGCGCAAATGCACTCGGGAGCAGTTCGGGTCGCTGCGATTCGTTCTGGTGGGCGCGGAGAAGTTGCGCGACGCCGCTGCCAAGGCTTTCGAGGACGCCTTCGGATTAAAGATGCTGGAGGGCTACGGCTGCACGGAGATGGCTCCGGTGGTGGCCGTAAACACGGCCGGGTATGAGGCGGGGCGCGATAGCCAAGCCGGCGCGAAGGCTGGGACGGTGGGGCGTCCGCTGCCGGGTGTGGCCGTGAGGATTGTCGATCTGGAGACCGGAGCGCCACTCCCGCTGGGCAGTGAGGGGGTGATTCTGGTGAAGGGTCCGAACCAGATGCTGGGATATTTGGGGCAGCCGGATAAGACGGCACGGGCTCTGCGCGACGGCTGGTACGACACCGGAGATATCGGGCTGCTGGATGAAGACGGGTTCCTCAAAATCACCGACCGGCTGGCTCGCTTCAGCAAGATCGGCGGAGAGATGGCGCCGCACGCGAAGATCGAAGAAGCCGTGCTGCAGGCGACGGGCGGCGAATCCTGCTGCGTCACCGGAATTCCGGATGAGCGCAAAGGCGAGCGCATCGCTGTGCTTTACACCGCCGCCGGGATTTCAGAAGCGGAGTTGTGGCACGCCCTGGTGGCCACCGATTTGCCTAAGTTGTGGCTGCCCAAACAGGAAGATATTCATCGGGTGGAGGCAGTCCCGACGCTGGGCACAGGGAAAATAGACTTTCGCGGAGTGCGGGCTCTTGCCGTCGAGAAGGCGATTCAGCGCACACCTGTGTAACTTGTATAGCGTAACGCCTCGCTATACACTCATAGACAGGCAAAGGCGTGATCGCGACGATCAAGCACAAGGGTTTGCGTCGGCTATATGAAAGAAACGATCGTAGCGGACTCCGCCCCGACCTCGTCGAGAAGGTACAAAAGATTCTTTCGGCGCTGGAAGCAGCGGAGGGTCCGCAAGAGATGGCTCTTCCCATGTTTCGTTTTCACCGGTTGATGGGCGACCGGCGCGGTACCTATTCGGTAACGGTGAAGGCCAATTGGCGAATCACATTCCGTTTTCAGGAAGGTGCTGCGCGCGATGTGGATTTAGAGGACTATCACTGAGCTTAGGAGAACAGATGCGATGCCAATGAAGAATCCCAATCATCCCGGCGACATTGTTCGGGATTGCCTCGAGGAACTAGGCGTCAGCGTAACGGATGGCGCAAAGGCGCTCGGCGTGAGCCGCGCGGCGCTCTCGCGCATCATCAACCGGAAAGCGGCGGTCTCCGCTGAAATGGCGGTGCGGCTGGAAAAAGCCATTGGCGGCACAGCCGGCTTTTGGCTTCGCTTGCAACTCAACTATGACTTGGCGCAGATACAAGCGCGGAGCGGGAAAATTCACGCCCGCCGCCTCGGGACCCCGGCACAGCTTGCGATGTAAGCCGCGCGTTACACAAAGGGTCCCGTGTGCAACGCCCCCAGGAATGATTGCAGAACGTCTACGCTAGCTGTTGGCTCTGCACCAGTTTCAGTTTCCTATCCAGCAGCTTCTCGCCGCTCTCGTTCATCCAGTAGCCTTCGAACTGTTTCCCTTCCAGCTTCATGGTGAGTGTGGCGTCCTCGCCCTCGTAGTCATCGTCTGGCGTCATTTGAATTTCCAAGACGGAGCCGTCGAAACGAAGACGAGCCAAAGGGATTTCTCCTCCGGTTTCCCAGTTGACGATAGCTCCGCGAAGCCCGCTCGGTTCGTCGTGGAATTTGAACTTCACTCCGTGAACAGGGGCGTCACCCGCATTGTGCGCGATCCCCATCAGCAGCCACTGACCTGCGGCAAGTGCTTCGGTTCTCATTTGATCCATAGTCCATCCTTAAAGAGCAAGCGGTTGGACGCGGAACGCGCTCTACTGAACTCCAAGTGTACACGAGCACATCGTGTAATGGGCACGGAAGTCCCCAGCGGATGAGGATCACGCCGCAGTTTTTCGAGCCCCCGGCGGGTCGATGCCTCGATGTTTCATAACTGGTAAGATTTGCGATGTAGCCAGAAGCGGCAAATCAAAGGGATTGAATGTTGCAAATGCCTGCGGCAAAATGGAAGTGCACGAAATTCCTGAATCAACCGGAGCATTCCCAGCGCTGGGCTACTCGTAGCGCAGCGCTTCCACCGGATCCAGGCGCGCGGCCTTGCTCGCCGGCCAGATGCCGAAGAAGAGTCCGATGCCGACGCTGACTCCGATGCCTAGCGCGACGGCCCAGATCGGCACCTCCGTCGGGAGCGACGGGAAGGCCATGCGGGTGGCTCGCGAGACCGACCACCCAAAGAGCATCCCGATGATGCCGCCCATGCTGGTGAGCGCCACAGCCTCGGCCAGAAATTGCCGGACGATATCGGAACGCCGCGCCCCCAGGGCTTTTCGAACGCCGATTTCGCGAGTACGCTCCGTCACTGACACAAGCATGATGTTCATAACCCCGATGCCGCCCACCAGCAGTCCTATGGAACTCAGCACCACCATCACCAGCGCTACCACAGATGTCAGGGACCGGAATTGGTCCACCATCTGTTCGGCCGTAGAGACGTAGAAGTTGTCGGGCTTATTGAAGGGAACATGCCGCTCCTGCCGCAGGACCACGCGCAGCTCATCGATAGCGGCGGCTAGCTTGCCGTCCTTGGGCTGCACGATCAGCAGATTCTCCTGGGCATTAGGGTACAGCTTGTGCATCGTGAAGTACGGCAGAAGAATGCGATTGTCGTCCTGGCCTGGAACGGAAGCCGAGGGACGGTTCATGACGCCGATCACCTGGACCTCCTCACCGGCAGCGGTGATGGTTTTGCCGATCGCGTTTTCCTGTCCGAATAAAGCTCCGTTGACGTCGTAGCCGATAACGGCCACTGCAAAGCGGTGCTCGTCTTCGTTTTCGGTAAAAAAGCGGCCCGATTTCAAGTCCACCTGACCGCTGTTCGAGTAACTGGCGTCGGTGCCGGCGATTTGAGGATTGGCGTACTCGTTGCCTTTGTAGCGCACCTCGGTGATCCCCATCTGCGGGGGCAGTAGATAGGCGCTGACATGCTCCACGTCGGGGCAGCGGTCCTGAATTGCCAAGGCGTTTTCGTAGGTGATGGGCTTGCGCTGGCGCTCCTCCGGCGTGCGTCCGTTGAATCCCGCGCCCAGCTGCATCTTGAACACGATGGCGGTATTGGTGCCCATGCTGCGGATCGCTCCGGTGACTGCGCCGTCGAAGCCGGCGAGAATGGAGCCGACACCGATGATGGTTCCCACGCCGATGATGACCCCCAGCACCGTGAGAAAGGCGCGAACTTTGTTTTCGCGGATGGTGATGAGGGCCAGGCGGATAACTTCGTAGAGCAGTCGCATCGTTAGGCCTCCGCCCTCAGGGCGACGATGGGGTCCAGACGCGCCGCGCGCCGGGCAGGGTAAATTCCGAAGAAAAGTCCGACAATCGCGGACAGCGAGACGCCCAACGCGACGGCGTTCAGAGGAACGGTCATGGGCACAGGCGTGAAGTTATTCACGATGATGGACATCACCCACGCGATGAATACGCCGATCAGGCCGCCAATCCCCGACATCAGGGAGGATTCCACCAGAAACTGATTTAGAATGTCCTGGCTGCGCGCGCCGACGCTCTTGCGCACGCCGATTTCACGAGTCCGCTCCGTGACCGCGGCCAACATGATGTTCATGATCACCACTCCGCCCACCACCATGAAGACGCTGACGATGCCGACGGCCGCGCCTGCCAGCGTGGAAGTCAATGAATCCCAGATGGAGACCAGCGTGTCGGAAGATTGAATGCCAAAGGTGTCATCCTGCTGCGGACGCAGATGGCGGTAGGAGCGGATCAGCGTGCGCACCTCGTCCTCGGCCTCTTCCAAATGATCGCGGTCCAAGGCTGCGAAGGTGTATTGCATACCCTCGCGGTCGCCGTAAATCTTGAAATAGGTTTGATCCGGGATGCCGACGTAATTGTCCTGGGACTGGCCGAAGACGCTGCCTTTGGGCTCGCCGACGCCGATCACTTCAAACGGGCGCCCATCCAGTTGGACGTATTTACCGATGGGGTCGCTGTTGGGGAAGAATCGATCCTTGATGTCGGAGCCCAGCACCACCACTTCGCGGCTGCGCGAATCCTCAGCATCGGTAAAAACGCGTCCGACCGAGACCTGCGTGTTGGTAAGCGCGAAGGTGTTGGACGTTCCTCCTTGCATCCCCACTCCATCCACCTGATCGCCCCCGTAACTGACCTGAACGCCGCGGTTGGCGACCAAGCCGACTTCGCGAGCGAGCGTGACGTGGCTCTTGACAAAGCGGTATTCGTCCTGGGTGAGCTGCGGGTTGGTGCGCTGCATTTCCAGGAACTTTTTGGGATCGAAACGCTGAAAAACAAAGCGCCGGACCGCGAAGCCGTCGTTGCCCATCGAGGAAGCCGTTTCCGCAATGTACACGTCCATGCCGTGGATCACGGACATGACGGCGATCAGGGTAGTGGTGGAAAGAATAATGCCGAGCAAGGTCAAGAAAGTACGGAGCTTGCTCGCCCGCAGCGAGTCGAAGGCGACAGAGGCGGCTTCAAAGAAAGATGCTCGGGAAGGTTTCACAATTTGGCGGCACGAACCGAAGTGGCCCGGCATTGCCTAGCCACTTTCAGGATACGCGTATTGGGGCCGGTTTGTTCAATCGGATTAAGTTCGATATTTCCTCGACCCAATCGAGCACCAGCTCATCCAGCCAGAATCGAGGGCGGCGGCGGGCGATGAATCCCACGTGCCCTCCGTGGGCCGGGGCGACCAAGCGCAGGTTCGGATTGCTGGCAAAGGCGGTATGGCCATAGATCGAAAATGGAATCAGCGGGTCGTCCTGGGCCTGGACCAGGAGCGTTGGAACGCGGATGCGCTCGAGAAATTGACCGGAGGATTGGGTGCGGAAATAGTTGGCGGCGGTGCCGAAGCCGAACAGCGGCGCCGTATAGTGATTGTCGAAGTCGATGATGCTGTGGATTTTAGGCAGATGCTCCAGCGTATAGAGGTCTGGCGCTTGAAGATGCCGGCGGCGAATGCGGTCCTTGAGACGGGTGACGAAGCGGTTCTGGTAAATGAAGTTTTGCGGACGATCGAGGGCCGCGGCGCAGGTGGCGAGATCGATGGGGGTGGAGACTGCGCAGACTCCGGAGAGGAGTTCGCCCGCGGAATCGCCCAGTTCGCCGGCGAGCTTCAGCGCGATGTTGCCTCCCAGCGAAAAGCCGGCTAGAAAGAGACACTGGCCGGTGGCCTCGCGGCGCTGGCGGAGGACGGAGAGCAAATCGGAGGTCTGGCCGGCATGGTAGCTGGTGATGGCGAGGTGCTCGGTTCCACCGCAGCTCCGCAGGTTGAAGCGGCTGGCGGAGTAACTGCGTTCCAGAGCCGCATACGCCATGCTGCGAGCGTAGCCCGAGAGGCTGGAGCCTTCGAGGCCGTGGACGATCAGAATTTCGCCCTTGGGCTCTGCGGATGGGCGCTGAGTGTGGACCAGAACCTGGACCTCAGGCTCGGTTCGATAGACGACGGATTCGACCGGCCACTGCTGCTCGACCGGCGGGCGGCTCCAGAAGTTCCCCGCCATAGTGGCGAGGTGCGGGTTGCGAAAGAACGGATCGAAAGGGCGCAAACTACGATTGTACGGGGTGTTACGCGGTGTAGAATCGAGGCAGGATGCTGACGCGGCTGTATATCGACAATTTCCGGTGCTTCGAGAAGTTCGAGTGGCGGCCGGGGCGGAAGCAGCTTATTTTGGGGCGGAATGGGACCGGGAAGACGTCGCTGATGGCAGCCTTGCATTACATAGTGCAAGTTGCCGCGCGGGGCGATCGAGTCGACCAATGGTTCAAGTTGAACCAACGAACAAGTTGGCTGCATCAGCCCGAGCAGGTCTTCGAGATGGAAGTCCAATTAAATGGCAGGAATTATTGGTATCGGCTGGTGGTTGAGTTCTGGGGTGAGCCGCTCCTCCCCAGAGTGAAGTCCGAGGCCGTTAGGCTCGACGGGGAGCCTATCCTTGTGTCCAAGGGCGGCGAGGTCATCTTCGGAAGTCAAAGGCTCGCGTCGGATCAAAGTCGTTCCGCTTTGGCAATCGGTTCGAGCTTCGGCACATCGGAGCTGCAACAGCTGCGGAAGTGGATGGGCGGAGTACGGTGCTCACACATCAATCCCTTTCTCATGGGATCGCGTGTGCGTGGGTCGGCGGTAGATCCGAGGCTTGACCTCATCGATATGGCCGGGTGGTATCGGCATCTCGTTCAGGCCTATCCAAAAGAAAATGCGGCCTTCTTGGAGGATCTGTACGCGAGTTTAGACGGCCTAAATCGTCTTTGGCTTGAGTATGACGACGAAAATAATGCCACGCTGTATGCCGAGTTCTCGCGGAAGGGCAGGGCCACCAGAATCCCGTTTGGCGAGCTTTCGGATGGTCAGCGCTGCATAGTCTGCCTCTACGCCATTGGGCATTTTGTCGCGGCTAGAGGCGGAACGGTCATCATCGACGAGCCAGACAACTTCATCTCGCTACGCGAAATCCAACCATGGCTGATGAGGATCGAGGAAATAGCCGACGACAACGACGGGCAGGTCATCCTAATCTCGCACCATCCGGAGATCCTCAATCAATGGGCCGGCCCTTACGGGGTCCAATTCATTCGGGATGGCGCGGGTCCGGTGCGAGTTGAGAAGTTCAAGGGCGACCCTGGAAGCGCTCTGACCGTGGCTGAGCTGGTGGCTCGCGGATGGGATCTTGGGTAGTCTCTCCCTGGTCGTTGTTCTTGCAGAAGACCCACGGCATCAACGTTTCGTGTGGCGTTACCTCCGAAAAAGAGGGTTTAAGGAGCGCCAGATCCGCCTCGTGCCCCCGTCAGGCGCTTCAGGCGGCGCGGGAGAACAGTGGGTACGCGAGCGCTATGAAGCCGCAGTGTCGGAGTACCGTAGACGCTCCGCCAAGACTGCGCTGATTGTCGTCATTGATGCGGACACTGACGAGGTAAGCCGGCGGGTTCGGCAACTCAGCGAGGCGCTAGGAAGGCCCCCTCGCAGGGACGACGAGGCGATTGTACACTTGATCCCAAGACGCAACATCGAGACCTGGATTCTCCATTTGAGCGGAAAAGAGGTTGATGAGGAGGCTGACTACCACCATGAAGACGTCGACGATCTTATCCCCGCGGCCGCGGCTAAGTTCCTCGAATGGGCTGCTCAATCCCCCGCACATTGTCTACCTTCGCTGCTCGTCGCGATCAAAGAAACCAAACGTCTCCCATGATCGATCTCTTCTCTCAACTCCTCGCTGTCGGCACTCCCGCCCCCGACTTTGCAGTGCCGGATCAGAACGGTAATCTCGTAACGCTCGCGGGCCTGAAAGGGCGCAACGCGGTCCTCGTCTTTTACCCGGCCGACGACACCACGGTCTGCACCAAGCAACTCTGTGAGTTTCGCGACCTTTGGCCGCTGGCGCGGCAGAGGAACACACTTGTGCTCGGCGTGAATCCCGGCAAGCATCATGCCCGCTTCTGCGAACGCTACCAATTTCCGTTTCCCTTGCTGTTCGACAAAGGGCAGAAGATGGGTGCAGCGTATCATGCTCGCGGATTGGTGGTTCCGAAGCGTACCGTGTACCTGATCGGGCCGGACGGGGTGATTCGATACTCGCGGCGCGGGAAGCCGGACCCCGAGGAAGTTCTCGCCGCGGCGGTTTAGAATGACAACTCCCGCGTTCTACCCGATTCTAGATAGCGATGCCGCGGCGCGGCGAAACGTCGACGTCTTGGACGCGGCGAAGCAGATCCTCGATGCCGAAGTTCAAATTCTGCAATTCCGCCACAAAGGGTTTTGGTCGCGAAGCGTATTCGAAGCGCTAGAGCGCATAGCGGAGCTGTGCCGCCATGCACGGGTTCCATTCATCGTGAACGACCGAGCCGATCTGGCGAAGCTGGTTGGCGCCGCACTTCATCTGGGCCAGGACGATCTGTCGCCATCCGCCGCGCGGCGAATCGTCGGAACCGCGGCTGTGATCGGGTTTTCGACCCACAACGAGGCGCAACTTAGAGCCGCGGCAGCTGAGCCAGCCGATTACCTGGCGCTGGGGCCGATCTTCGGAACCGCGTCCAAACTGAACCCTGATCCTGTCGTGGGCTTAAAGGAATTGCGGAGATTGCGTCCCCTAACGAAAAGACCGCTGGTCGCAATCGGAGGCATCACACGCGAAAATGCTCGCGCCGCGTTAGAAGCCGGCGCCGATTCAGTGGCGGTAATCGGAGACCTGTTTCCTGACGACGGCAACATCGGCCGCCGCGTCAAAGAATGGCTAGCGATCACGGAACGTATTGAACCTCTTCTTCGAGATCGAATCCGAAAGCTTCCCGGACCCGAGCCTTCACCACCTGAATAAGCTCGCGCACCTGCGCCGCCGAACCGCATCCGTCGTTGTAAATCAGGTTGGCATGATAATCGGCCACTCGGATCCCTCCGTTGACCATCCCCTTAGCTCCCGCTTGTTCGAGGAAGTACGCAGAGGGCGCTTTCCCCTCGCGGATCACACTCGACGGGATCTGGGCGCGCACTTGTTCGGGAAGGTGCCCGACGATCAGGTTCTTGAAGATACTGCCGGCGCAGCGCATGGACGGCGGATATTTCTCATTACGGATTCTTAGGATACTGTCCGCAGTGGCTCGCAAGACGCCGTCTTCCGCCGACTGCAGGCGCAAGACAGCGGACGTCACGATCCACTCCTTCCGCTGCTTGAACAGGCTTTCGCGATAAGCAAAACGGCACGCGGTATTATCCATCTCCTGGAACCGGGAGCCGTCAAAAATACGGACAGATTCCACCCGCTCTTGAATGGAGTGCCCATAAGCTCCCGCATTGCCGTAGATTGCTCCGCCCACCCAGCCGGGAATTCCGGTCATCGTTTCGAGCCCGCCCAACCCGCGCTCGATGCTGAAATCGACCAGCGCCTGAAGCAGCGCGCCCGATTCCACACGAACCACCGGTCCAGAGGCTTCGATGCCGCCGGCCGTATAACGCAGGACGACGCCCGGAAAACCTTCGTCGGCGACGATCAGGTTGGTGCCTCCCCCAATAAGCGCGAACGGAGTCCCGGCGCGGCGGACCTCGGCGACAGCGGCGGCCAGCGCTTCTTCGGTGGAAACGTCCACCAGCCAGCGCGCAGGACCTCCGATGTCGAAGCGGGTGTGACCCTTAAGCGGAACGTTTTCCGACACCTCTAGGCCGGGAATCGCGTGAAGGCGCAAAAGCATTTATCCTCAGAGTAGTATGTTCCCTGGCTTTCCTCCCGAGGCATTGAAATTCCTGCGCAGCCTGGAGCGCAATAACCGCCGCGAATGGTTCCAGCCGCGCAAAGAAATCTTCGAGGCCAAGGTGAAGGCCCCGATGGTCAACCTGGTGGAGGCGATCAACGCCGCGCTTCCAGGCTTCGCGCCGGAGCACATCAACGATCCCAAGAAGGCGGTCTACCGGATTTATCGCGACACGCGCTTCAGTCCGGATAAGACCCCCTACAAAACGCACATTGCCGCAATTTTTCCGCGGCGGGAGATGGGCAAGCACAGCTCGGCTGGATTCTACGTACATCTTTCGCCGAAGTCCTTCGGAATCGCCGGGGGCGCCTACATGCCCGGGCCGGAGGAACTGTTAGCCATCCGCACCTGGATTACGGAGAATCACGCAGCATTCCGCAAAGCCGCGCGAGGGCCGGAAAAACTGATGGGGAAGCTCCACGGCGATTCCTTGACCCGCTCGCCTAAGGGCTTCGACCCCGTTCATCCCGCGGCCGATCTCGTTCGGATGAAATCCTGGCTGTATTGGATTGAGCTGGATGTTAAATTGGCGGAATCGCCGGAGCTCTACGCCGAGATCATGAAGCGGTTTCGTATCGCCGCGCCCGTGGTGGAGATGCTGAACGCGCCGTTGGTCTCGATCAAGCGAACGCGATCGAAGGCGGCCACATTGTGACCTCTGTGCGCTGGCTATCGCTGGGCCTTTTGGCGCTCCCAGCCTTGGCCGCCGACAGCGTCTCGCACTTCGCTCCGTTTGACGGACTCAAAGTGCACTACGAAAGCTATGGGTCGGGCAAGGAAGCCGTCGTGTTCATTCACGGCTGGACCTGCGACCTCACCTTCTGGCGCGGCCAAGCCCCTGTGTACCGCAATCGGCGGTCTCTGCTGATCGATTTGCCGGGTCATGGCGAAAGCGACAAACCCAAGGTCGCCTACCCTCTGGAATTTTTCGCGCGAGGCATCGAAGCCGTTCTTCGCGACGCCGGCGTCGAGCACGCAGTGCTGGTGGGTCACAGCCTGGGAGGGCCCATCGCCTACTCCTTCATTCAGCTATTTCCATCTCAGGCAAAGGCCCTGGTTCTGGTAGACGCCACCGTCTCCAACCTTCCAGCGGATGCCTCCTTCCAGGCTGCGCAGCAAGTCCAATATCAGCAAAGGGCGCAAAACCTGAGCGGCCCCGCCGGCGTGAAGAACTTCCTGGCGGCTGTAAACGCGATGTTCTCAGCCAGGACTCCGCCCTCCTTGCGCGACCAGATCCGCGCCAAGATGCTGGCGACTCCCGAATACGTTCGCGTCGCCGCCGTAACCAGCCCATCGGAGATCCCGTCGCCCGCCCCCGGGGTGACCTACAACGTTCCGGCCCTGGCCATCCAGGCTGCTCAAAAGGGCACGGAACAGCGCGCCGCGGCGATGCGGAGTATCTTCCCAAAGCTGCGTCTGGAGAAGTGGGTGGGCAGCGGTCACTTCCTGATGATGGAAGATCCGGCGCGGTTCAACCGTTCCCTGGAAAGATTTCTCGCGGGCCTGTGACCTACTTGGTCTTGCGCACGGCCACCAGCAAATTAGACTGGCCCTTGTGACGGTAGCCGATCGCGAAATCAAGAGGTTGCACGCCGGGCGTTGTCGCATACGCAGCCTTTAAATCGTCCTGATTCCACTTCTTGAAAATCTGGATGGGCTCGGCGTATGTTCCGAACAGGCGCACATCCCAGCCGGCTTGATCGAAGAAGCGGTAAGGGATGCCGGAATCCTCTTCCACCACCAGGCGGCTCTTGGATAAAATCGTCGTGCGGATCGTGGAGAAGTTGGAATGGTGCATCATATACGACGCGGCCTTGAGCAAGGTAATTGTTTCCGGAAGACCTTCGAAATATGCTGTCGTGCCGGGTTTGAGTTTCAGCGGCGCGTTGTCCAGATTCACCGAGAAATAGCGCAAGGTCCGGACGCCATGACGCGAGTCGCTCAACTGGATCGCGACGCCGTAAGTCTCGACCTTGGGAAGGCTCGCGGCAGGACCCATTGCCCCGGTGGGAGAAATGCCGATCGGCGAGACATCGGTGATCGAATAGCCGGCGCGGGAAACCAGGAAAAGCAGCAGCGGCAGGACCCCATTGAGGTCGGTTTTGGTCACGTCGCGGCGCATATCGGCGGTAATGAAGAACCCGCTTGAGACAACCGACGTCAAACTACGGCGAAGAGCCGCGAAATAGTCCGGCGTATAGTCGGTGACATTGGAAGGCACGCAACCCACCGGCTCCAGGCCTAAGAGAATATAGTCGTGGGCGTCAGGGTAAAACGTCAGCAGGTTCGCGGCATCCGGCCCGCCGAATGGATAGAAGGCGGTTTGCCGCGACGGCGCATTTCCCAAATTGCGATTCCGCCAAACGTCGATGTGGTCCAGGTACAGCTTGCGGAGCTTGGCCCAATCCGCGTTGGCAAGCTTCGAGAAGTTCCCCCACGCGGCGAGCTGTTCCGGTGAGAGAGCTGATAAAAAGGCGCCGTCGTCCGACCCTGCGATCCATTGAGCCGCGGCATTCCATTTTCCCCCGGGAGGCTGCACAGCGCATGCGGCATGTGGTTGGGGCAACACGGCTTCTGCGGGCGCGCAAATAACGGCCGCCGGCAGGCACAAAATGAACCCAACTGCGAGAACGCCCCTCATAAGTGTCATTCTACTCGATACTTCATCGGGATTCCGAAATTTTTTCAGTAGTCCGTGCGCGATAATAAGCTGTTATCTCACCATGCCCAAAATTAACTACATTTCCCATGAGGGGGAGAAGTTTCAGATTGACGTGCCCGTCGGCGAGTCCGTGATGGAAGGCGCAGTGCGCAACGGAATCGACGGAATTGTGGCGGAATGCGGAGGCTCTTGCCTCTGTGCCACGTGCCACGTCTATGTCGACGAGGCCTTCCTTCCGCTGCTGCCGCCGATCGATGAGGACCAAGACGCCATGCTCGATTCCACCGCCTGCGAGCGAATGCCCAACAGCCGTCTCAGCTGCCAAATCGCGGTGCGGCCGGAGCTGGAAGGGCTGATTGTCCGCATGCCCGAAACACAAAAATAATGCCCGCGGGGGTGGTGATTGTAGGAGGCGGCCAAGCCGGATATCAGACCGCCGCTTCCCTGCGAACCGAAGGCTATGACGGCCCCGTATTTTTGATCGGCGAAGAACCAGGCACGCCCTACCAACGGCCCCCGCTTTCCAAAGCCTTCGTGCTGGGCAAGCAGAATCACACCCAGATCCTGCTGCGGCCGGAATCCTATTATCAAAGCCACCAGATTGAGCTTTTGGCCGGCGAAAAGGCGATTACCGCCGATCGCACAGCCCGAAAAGTGCGCCTGGAATCCGGCGGCGAAATCGCTTACGATACGCTGGTGCTGGCGCTGGGAGCCCGGAATCGCCCGCTGCCTGTGGCTGGGACAACCCTCGAAGGCGTGTGCTACTTACGAACTCTTGCCGAGGCGATTGAAGTCAAGCAGCGCTTGGAGCAGGCCCAGCAGGTCGTCATCATCGGCGGAGGCTTCATCGGCCTCGAAATCGCGGCATCGGCGCGGATACTGGGCAAACCCGTCACGGTCATTGAAGCTCTCCCCAGATTGATGGCGCGTGTGGTGGCGCCCGTGGTGTCCGACTTCTACCTTTCCGCGCACACGGCCCAAGGCGTCGAGATCCTGTTGAATTCGAAGGTAGAGGAAATCCAAGGCGGCGACGGCAAGGTTGAGGGCGTCCTGCTGACCGGCGGCCGCAAGGTTCCGGCCGATCTGGTGGTAATTGGAATCGGAATCATGCCCAAAACGGAATTAGCCGAGGCTGCCGGATTGCCGATTACAAACGGAATCGCGACATCTGAGTTCCTGCGAACTCCCGACGAGCGCATCTTCGCCATCGGCGATTGCGCCGAGCACCCAAGTCTGTTCGTGAGTTCATTGGTCCGCCTGGAATCCGTACAGAACGCCGTGGATCAAGGAGTGTGCGTGGCGCGGGCGCTCACCGGAAGGGCCGCGCGTTACTCCGCGGTGCCGTGGTTCTGGTCGGACCAATTCGACATCCGCTTGCAGATGGCCGGCCTTCCGGCAGGGCACGATCACACCGTGCTCCGCGGCGTGCCAGAGAGCGGCAAGTTCTCGGTGTTCTATTTCCGGCAATCGAAGCTCTGCGCGGTGGATTCGGTCAACCGTCCCGCGGACCACTTGGCGGCCCGGAAACTGATCGCCGCCGGAACCGCGCTCACACCCGCCCAAGCCGCCGACGAAAGCGTGAACTTGAAGTCGTTCTCCTGAGTAACAGCCTGCAAAAGGAGCTTGGGTCGCAGGTCACCCTCATGTTCCACCGGACCAGAACAGCGCCCCGATCATCCAAGGGAACCAGCCAAGAATGACCACGACGAGGACGGCCGGCATCCACGTCTGCGATTACTTCAACACCGGTCGCGTCAAGATGTGTCCGCGTCATCAAGGTATAAAGTCACGAACGCTGCATCGGCCAAGTCTCGCGGGTCCGGCGGATCCCAAACGATCAACGAGTCTTCAGCTACAGGTTCGGAGTCATCATGGATCGGTGATCCCTTCCCGAAGCCATCGGGTTGGATTCGGAAGCGGCGCCTCAAACCGCACGTGCAAAGACGGTACAGTTGAGTGAGAGGTTCGCTGAGTTGGCCAAAAAAGAAGAAGCGCCCGAGAAAAAAGTTTCAGAGAAGAAAGTTACCGACAAGAAAGTAGCGAAGAAGAAGGATGCGGCGGCAGAGCCCGCCGTGGAGGCAGCGGCTGCGGCGGCAGTTCCACCTCCCGCAGCCGCCCCGAAACCCAAGACAGAGAAGAAGCCGAAGCTGGCTCCCAGGAATAAACCCCGCCTGCCACGGCGGCAGAAGAAAGAACAAAAGAAGGCGGCGGCCCGCCTATAGCTTTTCCCCGACTTGTGGCCTTAGCTTGATGCTTTCGCTTGAGACGAAGGCGTGCAGTACTGGTCGAACGCCTCGGTCAGGAGCTTGGCGATTTGTTCCGGCTCCCGCCGTTCGATGTCGGAGCGGTGGATCATATGCACCGGTTTCCCGTCGCGGAACAGAGCCATCGAAGGCGAAGACGGAGGATACTCCGACAGGATCGCGCGCAGGTGCGCCACCGCGGCTTCATCGCCGCCCGCGAACACCGTGGCAACGCTGTCAGGCCGCACGGAGTGCCGCAGCGCCATGCCGACAGCCGGCCGGGCCCTGCCCGCCGCACAGCCGCACACCGAGTTCACGATCATGAGCACGGTCCCCTTACCGGGCGTAAGAAAGCGATCGACGTCGGCGGGGGTTCTGGCTTCTGCGACGCCATGGCGGGTCAAATCCGCCCGCATCGGAATCAGGAATTGTTCAGGATAAGGCACGCCTCAATTGTACCGCGCTGAAGCGGGATTCCCGCGGCCGTGTTTGCGCCGGAGCCAACCGTATGTTATTGGTGTAGACGGTTCCGAGGATGGTGAAATGAAAAGGAAGGGCATCCGTCCGGTGCGTCCTGCATTCGTGCTGGAGGCGCTTCTAAGCATACCGGTCTTCGCCCAGATGGTCTTCGCCCAAGTCGACCTTTCCGGCTCTTGGCAGCCTGCGCCCGCCGAAGATTCCCTGGGGAACCCGGATCTGGTGGATTATACGGGCCTTCCTATCAACGAAGCCGCGCGCCAGTGGGCGCTAAGCTGGGATCCCGACCGCTTGGGGCTGCAAGAGCACCAGTGCCAGGTGCACACCGCTGCTTACATCTACGGCGGCCCGCATCGGCTGCGAATCTGGGAGGAGCGGGATCCTCAAACACAGAATCTCGTCGCGATCCACAACTACATCAGCACCTATGAGCAAGACCGGACTATCTGGATGGATGGCCGCCCGCATCCGCCCGACTACGCGGCGCATGCCTGGATGTGCTTCTCAACCGGGAAATGGGAAGGCGACACCCTCACCGTCTCCACCACCCATATCAAACAGGGTTGGGACCGGCGCAACGGGGTTCCTTCCAGCGACGACATCACGCTGACTGAGCACTTCATCCGACACGGCAACCTTCTCACACATGTCAGTGTCGCCACCGACCCGATTTATCTGGTCGAGCCGCTGGTCAAGACAGTGAGTTACACTTTGTCCGGGAACTCGGGTGGAAACTGGCTGTGGCCCTGCGAATACGTGGATGAGCTGCCGGGAACGCCGCAGGGCGTGGTTCAGAGCTACATGCCTGGCCAGAATCCTTTCGTAATGGAATTCGCCGCTAAATACCAGATCCCCGTTGAGGCGGCGCTCGGCGGAGCGGAGACCATGTATCCGGAATTTCGAGCCGAGATCAAGAAGTTGAAGCCGCCCCCGAAACCCGCTCCGCCCGCGGGGAACCAACAATGAGCCGCAGTCAGGAGGATTTTTTCGATGAATCGGTTGTTCTTTAAATGCATGACATTCGCAGGCGCGCTGCTGGCCCCAGCCGTCAGTTATGCCCAAATCTCATGTACCCGCGAAGGCCTCAATGCCGCTGTCAATCTCTACCTTGCCGCTCAAACCAAAGGCGACACGACCGGCTTGCCGCTCGCCACGGGGCTGGGATACGTCGAGAACTTCAAGCCGATGAGTATCAATGAGGGCCTGATCAAGACAGCGATGAAGATCGATCACTCCCGCAGCCTGCTGGACACCTCCACTTGCCAGACCTTCACGGAAATAATCGTGGCGGATAAGACGAGCCCGTATGCGCTGGGCACGCGGCTCCGCGTGAATCATGGGCTCATCGCCGAGATCGAAATGATGTGGACCACCACGGGTTACTGGGGATTTAACGTCGATAATTATCTGAAATACACCTCCTCAGAGAATTGGGACGTCATCCCCGCGGCCAAGCGCGACACCCGCGCGACGCTGGTCTCCGCCGCCAGCGCTTACCTGGATGCGTTCCTTGAAGGAAAAGGGGATCTGGTGCCATGGGGTTATCCCTGCAATCGAACCGAAGGCGGCATGCACACGGGCAAGGGCGCTCCAGACGATACCTGTCAGGTTGGCGTGCCAAGCGGCGTCAATATCGCCAACCGGCATTTCGTAGTCGATGAGACGATTGGAGCCGTGGTAGCCTTCTGCACCTTCGGCGCAGGCTCGGCAACCGGCGGCAGTGGAGCGCCCGATACCCATCTTTTCCGGGTCGAGAACGGCAAACTGCGTTTTGTCCATACGCTTACGCATTTATTGCAGGCGAATGGCCCAGGCCGCGGCGCCCAAGGCAAGGGCACGACGGCTAACAAACAGAAGTAATCGCGGAGAGACCGCTCCCGATCCGGGACCGAATGCATCCCGCCCGCATTGATCCTGCTGGCCGCATTGATTAGGTTAAACTCTAATGACAGAGGCGATGCGGTTTGATGACAGGTCATCGGCATTCTGATCAGCGCCCGGCCCATGTTGTGTTTCGCGCATTGGCGTTGCTGATCATTGTAATTGCGCCACTCAAAGCCTATGCGGACCCCGGCAGCGGTCTGCTGATCTGGCAGATGGCCGGAGCTTTTTTCGTGGGTTGCGTCTATCAGGTTCGGAAGTTTCTTCTGCGTCTTAGAAAGAAGAGGAAGTGACTGGGGCCACTTCCTTCCGCGACCCCGGCGGATTTGTCTCCGTCACCAAAGACCGCGTAATCCGAACCGTTCTATCTGGAGGCTTAGCGAATCTCAACGCGTGCCTCAACTCATCCGCGGCGGCCCGCTTTGTGGAAAGCGGAGCTCTTATCGCCACCCATCCGCTCGATTCGGACTCCGCGGCCGCCCGCAGCGAGACACGCGTGGAACATCCCCGCATTGCGTTCCCCAGTTATCCGCACGAATGGCCTCCCGTCATGCTGCACGCGGCCGCTCAACTCACCCTGGAACTTTGCACCGCTCTGCTCGAGGAAGGACGCGGGCTGAAGGACGCCACGCCGGCCAACATCCTGTTTCGAGGTCCCCGTCCGGTTTTCATCGACGTGCTTTCCTTCGAGGATCGCGAGCCCCTCGATCCCATCTGGCTGCCCGGCGCGCAGTTTGCCCGAACCTTCCTGATTCCTCTGCTGCTGCATCGCCGCATCGGATACCCAATCCACGAACCCTTCTTGTTCCAGCGCGACGGCATTACTCCCGAGCAAGCGGTTCGCCGGCTTCCCGGTGTCCGCCGATGGTTTCCGCCCGACCTCGGATTAATCACCCTCCCCGCGCGCGCCGCCAGTTTCGAAAGCGACCGTCTGTACCGCCCGCGCCAGGCGCGCGATCCGGGCGAAGCCCGGTTCATTCTGGGCCGCCACTTCCGTGGACTGAGGAAAAAGCTTGACGGCCTCGCGCCCCAGCCCGCAGCCTCGACATGGTCGGAGTATGAGACCAGGTGCCCTTCATACTCTAAGGAGCAGCAGGCCGCCAAACGCCAGTTCGTGGAACGGACGCTGCGCGAGATTCATCCGTCGCGCGTGCTGGATATTGGGTCGAACACCGGCGAGTTCAGTCTTATGGCCGCCGCCGCTGGCGCATCGGTTGTTTCTATTGATAGCGATCCGGAAACGGTTGCGGCTCTGTGGGGCATCGCCTCTGCGGCCGGTGCCGATATCCTGCCTCTGGTGGTGGACTTTGCACGGCCTACGCCTCCCGCTGGCTGGCGCGGAAGGGAACACGCCGGGTTCCTCGAAAGAGCCGAGGGCTTTTTCGACTGCGTTCTGGCCCTTGCCGTGACGCATCATCTGATGGTCACCGACCAGATTCCTCTGGCTGAAATCTTTGAAACCCTGGCATCCATCACCACGCGTTGGCTGTTGATCGAATACGTCGGGCCCGCTGATCCTATGTTCCGCCGCCTGACTCGGGGCCGTGACGCCTTGTATCAGAGCTACGGCCGTTCCGTTTTCGAAGAGTGCGCGCGGCGTTCTTTCGATGTCCAGACTTCGCTCGATATAGCGTCCTCCGATCGCGCCCTGTATCTGCTCCGCCGGAAAGCCTAAAATGCCGCGAAACTACCTGTTGTCGCTGTCATTCGCCAATCTCGTCTATTTACGGGCGTGGGCCGATCTCCTCCCCATCAGCTCCGACGAAGTTGTGTTTCGTAAAACACTCCCCGGCTTTGGCCTGTACTTCGCCATCGCCTTCGATGTGTTGGCGCTGTCGCTTCTCACTTTTTTCCTGATTCGCCTGGGGCCGAAACTCCCGCGCTGGCTGCAACGGGTTCTTTTGATCGTAGCCGTGGCGATGGTGATGTTCGCCCTCCATTCGGTTGCGCCTCGCGGTTTTCTGCACTCTGGATTGTTTGGCTATCCTGTGCTGGGGCTCTTTTGCGCCGTTGTCGCCGGCTCAGCCGTCGCGTTCCCTGCCAGGACCTTCCGCTTGGCTGAGATGGCTGCCTCAGCGGCCAGCCCCTGTCTCGCCGTAACTTTCTTGGGATCCCCGCTCTATCTGCACTTTCAAGCGCCGCTGCCTCCGGATCCTCCCCTCGCGCAGCGTCTGGCAGGATCACCTCCGGTTCGTGTCCTCTGGATCATATTTGACGAGTGGGATCAGCGGCTAACCTTCCCCGATCGAGCCCCCGGAGTGCGTCTGCCCGTGCTCGATAATCTGGCCGACCACTCCTTCACTGCAACCCACGCCCTTGCGCCCGAGGCGGGCAGGGTGCCGGTTCCACAGATGGCCACCTCCGATGCTCTCCCATTTTTGTTGTATGGAAAGCCGGTCGTTAGTTCAAGTTCGGAAGACGATGGAACCACGCGGCTCTTCTTTGCCGATGGCTCCACGATTTTCGGCGCCGGCGAGAGCATATTCGCCCAGGTCCGCGCCCTTGGGTGGAATTCGGCCGTGGCAGGATGGTACCTGCCTTACTGCCGCGACTTCGGCGCTCAGCTAACGGATTGCTATTGGGACGTGAGGTACGACCAACGGTTCAGCGCCAGCCAGAGCGTTCCTGGCGCAGCCTGGGACGAGACTCGGATGTTGTTTGAGACCTCTATGGTTTCCGCCTTCGGACCATCGCTTGTCCTGGTGCGCCACGCTGCTGAGTATCAAACGCTGCTGGCGGCTGCGGAGCGCTATGCCGCCGACCCTTCCATCGGGCTGGCGTTTGTTCACTTCAACATCCCTCACTCCCCGTACTTTTACAATCAGAAAGTCGGACGATTCGGACATTACGGGTATTCCATTGATCGCTACAACGATTCGCTCCAACGCGTGGACCAAACCATTGGCGAGATACTTTCTTCTCTCAAAACAGCAGGCCTCGACTCGAAGACGGCCATCATCTTGAGCTCCGACCATCCCGAGCGCAATTTAACTGAAGATCCCCACGTCCCGTTTATCGTCCATCTTCCGGGGGAAACCGAAGGCGTTTTTGCCCCTCAGGAATTCTCAACCGTCATGACTGCAGACTTGGCGTTGGCCATCGCGCGGGGCAATGTGAAATCGCTGTCGGACGTAGAGAACTTCCTCGTCCCGCAACAGCACAGGTGACCCTATTTCATCCCGGCGAGGCCGGCTTCGGCGGTGCGGCCATCCTGATCGCTACTGCCGCCGGAGGCTCCCACGGCGCCAATGACTTTGCCATCGACAATAATCGGGATGCCGCCCGTGACCGGGACCGCGCCGGGCAGGCCAAGCATGCGGAGACCATCCCCGCCCGCGGCCAGAGTGTCCTGGAACGATTTGGTCGGGCGTCGAAAAAGAGCGGCTGATTTCGCTTTTGCGATGGAGACTTCGACGCTCCCTAACTGGGTGTCCTGCATCCTTTCGAAGTACACGAGGTAGCCGCCAGTGTCGACGATGGCCACCGCCATGGCCCAATTGTTCTTGCGAGCCTCGGCAATGGCGGCAGCCGCTATCTTCTTCGCGGCGTCGGGAGCGATGGAGATGCCGTAGGGAGCGTTGGGGGGCGGGACCAGCGGCGTCTGGGCGAAGCCGGCAACCGCGAGCGCGAGAGCGGCAAGGGTTCGTTTGATAGGCATTGGTTCATTATCCGCCAAGTCGGTGGGATGCAGCCGCGAATGCCCGGACTGCTAAAATCGAGTGCAATGGCAGCGCCGTCCATCGCTGTAATTACGCCTGTTCGCAATGGGATGGCGCATCTTCAGGAAACTATTGAATGCGTCATGGCGCAGCAATATGCGCCGCTGGAGATGATCGTGGTGGACGACGGTTCGACAGACGGTTCCGGAGCACTGGCGCGGAGCCTTGGATCCTGCCGGGTCCTGGAAACGCCGGGCATCGGGCCCGCGGGAGCCCGCAATTTGGGAATCCGCGCATCGAATTCGGATCTGCTGATGTTTCTCGACGCGGACGATTTGCTGGGCCCCTCCGTGTTCCAGTCCTCAGTGGAGGCGCTTCTCGGCGCACCGGAGGCCGGCTTCGCGCAAGGCTGCGTTCAGAATTTTAAGATGCGGCCAGATGGAAGGATGAATATTTTCACCCGGCCCTACCGATATATAAACGTGGGTTCTGGCGTATGGCGGCGCAGTGTTTTCGAGACCATCGGCCTGTTCGATGAATCCTTGCGTTATTGCGAGGATCTTGACTTCTTTATGCGCTGTTGGGAGCGGGATATTTCCAAGGTTTTGATGGATTGCCTGGTCCTGCTGTACCGCCGGCACCCGGGCAACATGACTCGGGGACTTCAGGGAGTTGATTTCGGTACCATGCGTGCCTACCGGAAAAGAATCGAGCGCATCCGTCGCGGGGAGTACGATCCAGCCAGCCCCCGGCGCATGGCTTGGCCGGATTACTTCGGGCGCGGGCCCGATATTATGGATATGGATTAACGAGTGCGGGGACTTGTCAGCGTGGTGATCCCGGTTCGAAACGGGATCAAATATCTGGGGGAAGCCATCGAAAGCGTGCTGGGGCAGGCGTGCGCCGACATCGAGGTGATCGTCGTAGACAACGGTTCCACGGACGGTAGTCAGGCGGTCGCGGAGAGCTTTGGCGCTCCTGTGCGCATGGTCCACGAAGCTCGGCGAGGCGCCGCACAAGCCAGGAATTTCGGAGTGAATCTGGCGCGGGGCGAATACCTTGCGTTTCTGGATGCCGACGATGTGTGGGCTCCAGGGAAACTTCAACGGCAAATGAACGAGCTCGAAGCCAGGCCGGATTTGGATATGGTCTTCACCCACGGTGAGAACTTCCTCAGCCCGGAGCTAACGGAAGCACAAGGCAACGCCGTCAGTTTCGTCGCTGGAGCCGGTCCTTTTATCCTTCCCAGCGCAATGCTGGCGAGGCGGGAATCATTTACCAGGGTTGGACCACTGCCCAATCTGCGGGAAGGCGAGTTTATTGCCTGGTACGGCCTCGCGCAATCCATGGGCGTCCGGTCTGAGGTGATCCCCGAAACGCTGCTCCGCCGCCGCGTTCATTTGGCCAATTCCACAAGGCTCCAGCCGAGACCGGGCGACCTGCTGCGAGCAGCGAAGATGGTTCTGGATCGCCAAAGAAGCAGCAAAGGGCTCGCGTGATCGATATTCCCGACGCTGCCTTAACAGGGGCGCTGATACTTCCGGAACCGGCAAGAGCGGAGGTGTGGCGTCGCTGGAGAGCGGCCCAGGATATCGACGCGCTGTCCTATGAATGCCAGCAACTGCTCCCGGCGTTCGCCGCTTGTTTGCCGCGATGGCTGGATGGCGATGCGGCCGCGGCGCGCATTCAGGGTATCGTCAGAATGGTTTGGAGCCGCAATCAAGTCCGGCTGCATAAAGCCGCCGAATTGCAGCAAGCGTTGCTCCGGGCATCGGCTACGCCAGTTGTGATCGTGGGGCCGCTGGCGTGGTCGCTGCTGACTCGCGAGGAAGGATCGATCCGATCGATTCCGAACCTGACGTTGCTCATCCCTCGTGAGGATGTTTCAAAGGCCGCTTCTGCGCTGGTCCAGGATGGCTGGCAGTTGTGCGGGGACCTCCCGGACAGCGCGGCGATGGACTGGTCCTGCTACCTTCCGCTGACCAAAGGTGACGAAACGCTACACCTGCACTGGCGCTTATCTCCGGCTCCTGAGGGCGAGGCCATCGCGAGTGAGCGCGCAGTCATGGAACGCCTGAGGACGGTGACCTGGAATCGGCATACGTTTCAAGTGCTGTCTCCCGAGGCCGATCTGCTGCATCGTCTGACGGATCGGCCATCCTGGGATCCGGTGCCCTGGCAAGCGGACGTGCTGATGACGCCCTTTTCCGAAATCGATTGGCCTCGGTTTCGCGAATTGGCGAGCCGCTTCGCTCCGGTCATCGAACCCGTTGATGTATTCAGGCGATTGATGAAATTACGGAGTGACTGGCAATTGCCGATTCCGCACATCGCACCGATACGCCGCCGGCCGCCTGTTGGGGCGATGGCGCGCGCGTACGTGAATCGTCTTCGATTCGTGCAGCTCGGCCGCAGACTCTCCAGACGCGGGAGGCTTTTGTGGAGATCGTAATCGATGTCCGCCCGCTTCCTCTAAGAACCCAACTGGCCGAATATTGGGATTATCGCGGCTTACTCTGGCACCTGGTAGTGAAAGAGCTGAAGGTGCGGTACCGCCAGACCGTGCTGGGCATTGTCTGGTCTCTTGCGCAGCCGCTGCTCCCGGCGCTGATTCTGGGAACCATCTTCGCGCGGGCGCTAACCCCGCAGGCTCCCGACATTCCCTACGCCCTCTTCCTCCTGGCCGGGCTGGTGCCGTGGAGCTTCCTCTCCGGCGCAGTGTCGCTGGGCAGCGGAGTCTTCGTCGCCAACGGCTACATCCTCTCGAAGGTATATTTTCCGCGAGCCATTCTGCCCGCAGCTTCTGTACTGACCGCTGCGGTCGAGTTCGCGGGTGGATGCGCGATCCTGTGCGCCTGGACCCTGGCTGCCGGAAGGCCGGTGCGATTGAGTTGGCTCTGGCTGCCGGTGCTGTTCATTCTGAACGCCCTCTTCGCTTTCCTGGTCTCGATCGGGATCGCGTCTTTGAATGTCCTCTATCGGGACATCCGCCACGCTCTACCATTTCTGTTGCAGATCTGGATGTATGCCACGCCTGTACTTTACTCCCCCGCCTTGGTCTCACCTCGGTGGCGCTGGCTATTCGGACTGAACCCGATGACCGGGATCGTACTCGCGTTTCGGCACGTCCTCTTGGGAACGCCTTTCGACCTGCGCCTGGGCGCAGCTTCTGCGTGCGCTGCGATGGTGGCCGCCATCGCCGGAATCGCCGTCTTCCTGCGCTTGCAGGACCTTTTGGCGGAGCACGTATGAACCTCATTTCCGTCAACGGCCTCACCAAGCGATATCCGCTTGTCACCCGCAGCGGAGCCAAGGAAGCGTTTCTAGCTCTCGATGACGTGAGCTTTCTGGTCTCGACGCGGTGGCGTTGGCTCTTCGGCTTGAACCCGATAACCGGCATCGTACTTGCGTTTCGATACGTGCTGTTGGGAACGCCTTTCGACCTGGGCCTGGGCGCAGCCTCCGCGTGCACTGCGATGGTGGCGGCCATAGCCGGCATCGCCGCCTTCCTGCGTTTGCAGGACCTTTTGGCGGAGCACGTATGAACCTTATTTCCGTGAACGGCCTCACCAAGCAATATCCGCTTGTCACCCGCAGCGGGGCCAAGGAAACATTTCTAGCACTGGATGACGTGAGCTTCGAACTCGCCGGCGGCGAGGTGTTGGGCGTCCTGGGCGGTAACGGCGCCGGCAAATCGACCCTGCTCAAAATCCTGTCGCGCGTCATCCGGCCAACCTCCGGACGCGCCACGCTGCGAGGCCGCGTAGGCAGCCTTCTGGAAGTGGGAGTGGGTTTTCATCCCGATCTGACGGGCCGGGAAAACGTGTTCTTGAGCGCCGCAATTCTGGGACTGAAAGATCGGGAAATTCGCGCCTGCTTCGATGCGATCGTAGACTTTTCGGGCGTGGAAGCGTTTCTGGAAACGCCGGTGCGGGTGTATTCGAGCGGGATGTACATGCGCCTGGCCTTCGCCGTAGCGGCGCACCTTCAGCCCGAGATTCTTTTGATCGACGAAGTCCTGGCCGTGGGTGACGCGAACTTTCAAAAGAAGTGCCTGGAGCGTTTGCGTAAGCTGGGGCAGGACGGGCAAGGCGTGTTGTTTGTCTCGCACAACACTGCGGCCATCGCCCGATTATGTACCCGGGCCGTGCTGCTCGACCATGGCAAACTGGTCTGCCAAGGTTCCGTGCCGGATGTCATGGCCAACTATCTTTTGGGCGATTCAACCTATCCCGGCGAACGGTCCTGGGGTTCGATGGATGCGCCCGGGGATGCCGTCGCCAGGCTGATCCGTATCCGCGTGCGCGATGAATTCGGACAAACACGATCCAGCGTCGCCGTGGGCGAGGCTTTCGATGTCGACATGGAATTCGAAGTTTTCGCGGAAGACGTCACCCTGTTCCCATCAGTCACGATCAACAACGAGTGGGGCACGGCTGTGCTCTGGTCAACGGACTCCGCCACGGCGAACCATGGGCGGCCTCGCCGCGCCGGTTTTTATCGCGCCAGCGTGCGCATTCCCAGAGATCTGCTGGCCGAGGGAACCATGACCGTCACCGCGGCCATGACATCTCTCGCGCCCAAGCAGGAACATTTCTGCGCACCCGATGCGGTGCGATTTCTGGTCACCGACCGCGTAGATGGATCGACCTCGCGAGGGGTTTACACCGACTACATCAATGCAGTGGTCCGGCCCAAGCTGGACTGGTGCGTCGAGTACGATCCTTCGGCTCCCATCTCCAGTTGAATCGCATGAGTCCGCCCAACCTTCTCTTTGTCACTCCCTCTCTTCCAAGTCCGGTCGGCACCGGATCTATGTTGCGCGCCGCGATGGCGCTGGAGGCTCTGAGGAAGCGCTTCCGGGTTCACGTGCTGAACCTCAACGTGTGGTCGTGGAGCTTCGGAAGGCCTTCCTTTGTGCTCAATCGCTCGGCGTCTTATGTCGAGGTTCCGGGTGGAAAAGGCGACGTCGACAGCGCCACACTTCTGGACGAATATTTCCCCGGTGTAGAATTCGCCGCCATCCACACTTTCAAGCTGGTCACGGCGAGGGTGAGCGTGGGAATTCTGGCTTCGATAAAAGGTCCGCATCCATACCTGGTGTTGGATCTGGACGACGATGAATGCTCCCGCGCCATGCGCCTGCTGAGTTTGCTGGAGGAGGAGAACGATCAGCAAGCCGTTAACCGCGCCAAGGCGGATTTAATGCAGCTCCGCATGCTGGAGAAGATGCTGGTGCCGCGCTTCCACGCGATCACCCTGGCGGGCGTCAGCGATTGCCACTCTCTTGAAACGCGCTACCCGCGCGTCGCCGTTCATCATCTTCCGAATGCGATCGACCTGCCTGAGAATTTCGGCGGAGAAGCGGCTAGGCTTCAGCGCGATCCGGTGGCCAACCTTCTTTTCGTCGGCGCGCTGTATTACGCACCCAATGCCGATGGCATTTGTTACTTCTGCGAACGGGTCCTGCCGTTGATCCAGGAAATGGCCGGAACTCCCGTAAGTCTTCGGGTGGTGGGCGCGGATCCGCTGCGCCGCGTCGCCCTTCTCGACCGGAATCCGGCGGTCACCATTCACGTGAACGTTCCCAGCGTCGCCCCTTATTACCACGAGGCGGATCTCTGCATCGTTCCGCTTCGCGCGGGCAGCGGCACGCGCATCAAGATCCTGGAAGCATTCAGTTTCCACCGGCCGGTGGTTTCCACCCAGTTGGGCGCGGAAGGATTGGCCGTGAGTGACGGGGAGCAATTGCTGCTGGCCGATGAACCGGAAGCCATGGCTCTGGCCTGCGTCACGCTCCTCAAAGACCGCGAGTATCGAGATCGGCTGGTTGATTCCGCGCATGCATGGGTGATCGAGAATCACTCCGTCGCGAATGTCGAGGCGGCCATGGATTCGATCTACCGGCAGGTATTGGCGTGAGCCGGACGCGGGTGCGGCGCGTGGCTTTCGGAAATTTCGCCACTTGGACGGACTCGATCCGGCGTGATCTGGACGCGCGCTACACACCCAGCTTCCTCGATTTATCGCTAATCCGCCTGGAAGATTTTGACGCGGTCATTCCTTTGCAGATCGCACACTATGACCCGCTGTTCAGCCGCCCAGAGCTGCGCGGAATAAAATTCCTGCATCCATCGCTTGAGGTCGTGCATCTTTGCGACGACAAGCTAAGGCTGACTCAGTTTCTGATCGCGGAGGGCTTCGGCGATTATGTTCCGCGGATGAGAGCGCCCGGCGCGCCCTATCCATACGTCTTAAAAAGGCGTCAGGGCTGGTGGGGATTGCATTGTCACATCGTGAACGGGGTCGAAGATGAGCACGATCTTGATCTGAGTCTCAATCTGAGCGACGACGCTTGGTTTGCGCAGGAGTTCGTGACAGGAGAAGCCGAGTTCGCGACCCATATCCTGCGCGCGGGCGGAAAGATTCGCTATGCGTCCACGGTGGCTTACGAGATGGCGACCCCTTCGGGCGTCAAAGGCGCGCCCGATACGCCGATCCAGACTCGGACGTCCAGGCTGCGAATATCTGGACCTCTTCTCTGAAATTCTGGCGCGGATCGGCTATGAGGGAACAGCCTGCATCGACTACAAGGTGGTGGACGGGCGCCCGGTTGTATTCGAGATCAATCCGCGATTCGGCGGCTCGTTGAGCCTGGACGTGACGGCGTATCTGGACGCTTATCTTGCTTCACTGAAGCGGCCATCGATGCGTCTTCAATGCAGATTCGCGCTGGCTCGCTTTGCGAAGGCCACGTAGAGGGCGCGATGTATACTGACGTACAAGCGCCGTCGGCAATGAATCCACGGGAACATTTGATCGATATTTTGATTGGGAGCGCCGAGGTGGCCGGTGCCGCATCCGCGCGCGTTTCCAAAAAGGAAGCTTGGCCCGCAATTCTCGACCTGGCGGCCACTTGGAGCGTAATCCCTAATCTTCGAAAACGCCTGACGGACTTGGGGACTCCGCTGTCTTCAGACGTGAAGAAGCGCTTGTTCTGCCTGTTCCAGGATGCCTTCGCGAGCAGCACTCTACAGGCTCGCCGAGGGGTATCGGTGTGCCGCAAGCTCGAAGAGAAGGGATTTCCAGTCGTCGTCTTCAAGGGCTTGGCATCGATTGCCCATCTTTATCAAGGCAATCCTTCCGCGCGTCTCATCAAGGATGTGGACATCCTGGTTCGCGAGGAGGATCTGGACGGAGTTCTCGGCGTCATGGAAGCGCTGGGGCTGAGACCGGACCATGGCGGCGATTTTTCGGGTTACGCGGCTTTCGTGCGGAATTCCCCCGGATTTGCCGGGAATCAGGCGGTATCGGTCACTGGCGAAGGCCTCGCGGAACTGGATGTGCACTGGAGCCTGGGTCCGAAAACGGCCCCGGAGTTTCGTGTGGAGGCCATCATCGGACGATCGTCCTGGGTGAACCTGTTTGGGACTCCGATTCGCGTGGTCTCTCCCAGCGACGGCCTGTTGCTATCCGCGCATCACGCGGTCCGCGAGAACTTCGCTCCGGATGGAATGCTGCGGGATGTTCTGGATACGTTTTATTGGATGAGATTGCTGGAGCAGCGCGGCGAAGTCCAGGAGTGTCTGGAGCGGGCGCGCCGATGCCGGATCGAGGATCCGATTCTGGCGCTGGTGGAAATTCTCGCTCCCAAAGGCGCCTGCCCGCCCGCCTCCGAGCCTGTATCGCGGCAGGCGGCGGCATTGGCGCAACTGTTTTGGCTGCAGGCGCGTGACGGCCCCATTGGAAAAGACCTCGCATACCTGGCCGATCCTCACTCCGTGCGGCAGATCTTCCGGGGAGCCCTGTCAGGGTGGGCCGAGTATGCGGCGCACATGGAAGCGCTGGAAATCAAGTTGACGGGCGAGCCTCTTTCGATTCGGCAGCGCGCAGCGTTTTTGGCGCGCCAGTTGCCTCGCTACGGATTCCAGGGCTGGAAGATGATTCGCGCCCTGGCGAAAACCAAAGCCGCGTATCAGCGTGGTATCTGAAGCGACGCCAGCACGGGAGCGCGGGCTCTTTCTATTGCTGGTGTTCTGCGTCTCGTTCGCCCTTACAATCGGCCTGCAATGGCGCGGGAAAGCGTATCAGGCGGAATGGAGCGCGGACCCGGATGAACCAGCCCATTACATCACCGGTCTGATGGTGCATGACTACATTCGAAGCGGGTTTCGCGGCTCGCCCATGGCTTTCGCCCAAGCTTACTACGATCACTATCCCAAGGTGGCGATCGGCCATTGGCCGCCGATGTTTTACGTTTTGCAGTCGATATGGATGTTGCTTTTCACTCCATCGCGGACGTCCCTGCTGCTGTTGATGGCCGTGTTTAGCGCTTTGCTTCTGACCGTTACTTACGCTCTGGTGCGGTCATATTTCCCTGCGTGGATGGCATGGGCTAGCCTGGGCCTGGTTGCTACGTCCTACGATTTTGAGAGCAGCAGCCGCGCGACCATGGCCGAGATTCCCACCGCCTTATTCACGCTGGCGGCGCTTTGGGCTCTGGCACGCTACTTCGACCATCCTGGATTCCGGACCGCTGCCTGGTTCAGCTTCGCGGCTCTGGCAACGGTGCTCACAAAGGGAACCGGCATCGCCGTCGCGCCGTTGCCGCTGCTGGACGTTGCGGTCACCCGACGCTGGAAAATCCTGCGAACAGGGTCCTTCTGGCTCCCCACGATTCTGGCCGGTGTGCCTGCGCTGATCTGGTTCGCTGTGGCACCCGATGCTTTGCACCAAAGCGTGGGTTTGTTCGGAAGGCTGGGCATCCGATGGTACCGCATCCCCGATACATTCGGACATTGGCTGCTTTCCTTGGGCGTCGCCGGGGCAACTTTGGCTGCTCTGGGATTCGTGCGGAGAGCGCGTGCTGCGTTCGCGGGAACCGAAAGGGACGTCTTTTGGATCACGGCTCTTTTGTTTCTGCCCGTAATCGTGATCTTTCGCATCCTCCTGGGAGCTTGGGAGGCGAAGCACCTGATCACGACTCTTCCGCTGCTGATGCTTTTCCTGTGCGACGGACTCACGTGGATGCGGAGCGTCCTTCCGCATTACCGGCGCGCCATTACAGCGGCGATGCTTGCGGCTCTGGGCTGGACCGCGAATCATAGTGCAATCGCGATGCCGCCGAAGGCTCATCTTGGAATCGATCGAGTGGCATCGGAACTGACAGCCTCGCCGGAGTATCGGAACACGCGTTTCCTGATTGTTTCGGACGCCGGAGGAGAGGGCGTATTCATTTCGGAAGTGGCGGAGCGGGAGCAGCGTCCCGGGCATACCATCGAACGCGGCTCCAAGCTACTGGCCGATATCTCTTTTTTGGGCGACCGATATCAGCCGCGCTTCAATTCCCCCGCCGAGATGATGAGGTTCTTCGATCAAGGCCCGGACCGGATCCTGATTCTGGACGGAGTGCCGCCCACGGTGGATCACTTGGCCAAGGTCCGAAGCATGGTCAGTCAGTATCCCGGCCGATGGCTTCTGCTGGGCCAGTATCCGCGCACCGGGACGCCTTTTCCTATCGAGGTCTTCCGCCTCTCAGGAACCCCGGTCCCCGAATAAACAAAACGAAACGGTGTACCCTGGGAGCGTTTATGAAAGAAATATCGTCCATCCCGAAGCCGGCGGCCATCCTGGGCGCCTGCGTCCTGGGGGCCTTTATGGCCGCCGTGTCCGCATGCAAAACTGCGCCGCCCGTTTCGGCGAGCATCGACGTCGCGGGGATGGATAAGTCCGTCACTCCAGGGGACGACTTCAACGCCTACGCCAATGGCGGATGGATGAAGGCAACCGCCATTCCCGCCGACAAAGCCAGCTACGGCACTGGGGCTATACTGGCCGACGAAACCCGCAAGCGTCTCCTGGAGTTGATTCAAAACTCGGCCAAACCCGGAGCTTCCACCGATAGCGACGCCCGCAAAGTTGGCGATTTCTATTCCAGTTTCATGGATGAAGCCGCCATCGAGTCAAAGGGCATCGCGCCCCTCAAGCCGGAACTGGACAACATCGCCGCGATCCAGAATCGCAAGGATCTTGCCCGCGTCCTCGGCGCTGAACTGCGGGCCGACGTCGACGCCTTGAACAACACCAACTTCGAGACCAGCAACCTGTTCGGAGTCTGGATCACCCAAGGCCTCACCGATCCTTCGCGCAGCTATCCTTACTTGCTTCAAGGCGGCCTGGGCATGCCGGATCGCGATTACTATCTTTCCGGCAGCCCCCAAATGGCGGAGTTGAGAAAGCAATATCAGGCTCACCTTCTGGCCATGTTCCAGCTGGCCGGCTTCGACAAACCGGCTGAGCGTGCGGCCCATGCCTTCGAGCTTGAAACAGGAATGGCTCGCGTACATGCCACGCGCGTGGAATCGGAAGACGTGAACACGGCGGTCTCCTGGCGGCGCGAGGAACTCGCCGCAAAAGCGCCCGGTCTCGATTGGCCCACGCTGCTCACCGCGGCCGGATTGAACGACGCCCCCGTCTTCTACATCTGGCACCCCAAGGCCATCCCAGGCTTATCCAAGCTTGCCGCAAGCGAACCGCTGGATTCGTGGAAGGACTGGATGATTCTCCACGCCATTGAGCGCTCCGCGGCGTATCTTCCCAAGGCTTTCGTCGATGAGCGTTTTAACTTCTATGGCAAGGCCCTTAGCGGTATTCCCGAGCAGCGTCCGCGCTGGCAGCGAGGCATGGATTTCACCAGCGAAGCGCTGGGCGAGGCCGTCGGCAAGCTGTATTCGCAGCGCTACTTCCCGGCCGAAACAAAAGCCAAAGTGCAGGCGATGGTCAGCGACCTGATTACGGCATTCGGCAAAAGGATCGATGCGCTCACCTGGATGTCGCCGGAGACCAAGGCCAAAGCCAAGGCGAAGCTCGGCACGCTGAAAGTCGGCGTGGGCTATCCGGACCACTGGCTGGATTACTCCGGCCTCGAAATCGTGGCGGGCGACGCGCTCGGCAACTCAGAGCGCGCCGAAGTCTTTAAGTATCGCGGCCAACTCGCCAAACTCCGCCAGCCCATCGACCGCGGTGAATGGTGGATGACTCCGCAAACGGTCAACGCCGTCAATCTTCCTCTGCAGAATGCGTTGAACTTCCCAGCGGCGATCATTCAGCCCCCGTACTTCGACGCAGCCGCGGATTCGGCGCACAACTACGGCTCCATGGGCGCCATTATCGGCCATGAGATCAGCCACAGTTTTGACGACCAGGGCAGCCAGTTCGATGCGGAGGGCCGCCTCGCCAACTGGTGGACGAAAGACGATATGCAGCATTTCCAGGCCGCCGGCGAAGCTCTGGCCAAGCAGTTTGACGCCTATAAGCCGTTCCCCGATCTCGCTGTGAACGGCCATCAAACTCTCAGTGAAAACATCGCCGATGTGGCCGGACTCCTGGTCGCGTATGACGCTTATCGGCTCTCACTGCACGGAGCCGCCGACGTTTCGAAGGATGGATTCTCAGGCGACCAGCGCTTCTTCATCAGCTTCGCCCAGAGTTGGCGCACGAAAACGCGAGACGAAGAGCTCCGCAGGCGGATCGCCACCGACGGCCACGCCCCCGCGCAGTATCGCGCCGTGACGGTGCGGAACCTAGACGGCTGGTACGACGCCTTCTCGGTGCACCCGCCTCAAAAGTTGTATCTGGCCCCCGCGGATCGCGTCCACATTTGGTGAGTTTGAAGGAGCTGTGCTGCGACTCCGTGAAGGTTCGCATCGAGCGGCTGCGTCCTAACCCCGGCAGCGATGTCGCGTTCTGGCGCGTCCGTTCTGGCGCGTCCGCTTGACATCTCCAATTCCCAGCGACAAAATGGCGGTTGAAAATGAGCAGACTTGTGTTCGCCTCTTTGAGTTCAGTACCGATACTGCTGGCGCCGTTTCTGTTCGCCCAGCAAGCTGCCCCGCAAGACCCCGGGGTATGGAAGGGCGATCTTACTGGAACTTGGCAAGGTCCGTACACTCCCGATCTCACCGCCGGAACCCAGGCTAAGTTGACACCGTGGGGACAGCAACAGTTCGACTTGTTCGACGGGAAAATGGACCCGTGCCTGCCGGTCGGCGTGACGCGGCAAGCCAACGCTCCCGATCCCATCGAGATTGTTCAAACCCCGAATCGGGTAGTGATCCTTTACGAATCCTGGCACATCTTCCGCTCGATCCCAACCGACGGCCGCGACCATCCCAAGAATCAAGATCCCACCTGGTTCGGAAATTCGGTCGGCAAATGGGACGGCGACACTCTGGTGATCGACGTCACCGGGATCAACGACAAGACCCGCCTGGATACCAACGGCCATCCCCATAGCGACCAGCTTCACTTAATCGAGCGCCTTCGGCGAACAGGCCCAAAAACGATGTCCTACGAAGTTACGGTGGAAGATCCGAAGGCCTACACGGCGCCGTGGAAGCAAAGCCGCGTATTCCAGCTCAAACCTGGATTGGAGTTGATGGAATATGTCTGCCTTGAGAACGAAAAGGATCGCGCGCACCTGGTGGGCATAAAGTAGGAGCAGCGCCTCCGCAACGAAGTATAATCTACCCGTGAGGGATCTGACGAAATGAGAATTACCTGGATTGCCTGCGCCGCCACTATGGCTGCGTCCCTGGCGCCCGCGCAATGGTTGAACTACCCCACCGCCGGGATTCCGCGCACCGCCAACGGCAAGGCCGATCTTTCCGCACCCGCGCCGAAGAAGTCCAACGGCCAGCCGGACCTCTCGGGAATCTGGCAAGTTCCGGGGCTCAAGTATCTGATTAACATCGCCGCGGACTTAAAGCCCGGAGAAGTTCCCTTCCAACCCTGGGCGGAAACCGAGTACAAACGGCGTGTGGATACGTTGGGCAAGGACGACCCCAATAATTTCTGCCTGCCCTCTATCATTCCGGAAAAGATCGCCGTCACGTCTCCGTGGAAGATCGTCGAGACGCCTGGAGTCACCTATATCCTGTACGAATCCCGCACCATTTTCCGCCAGATCTTCACCGATGGCCGCCCTTTGCCCAAAGACCCGAATCCCACCTGGCAGGGTTACTCGATCGGCCATTGGGATGGGGACACGTTCGTGGTGGAAACCAACGGCTTCAACGGTAAAGGCTGGCTGGATACGAACGGCCACCCGGTCACCGAGGCCCTGCATGTGATCGAGCGCTACCATCGCAAGGACTTCGGGCACATGGACGTGCAGATTACGATCGATGATTCCAAGGCTTACACAAAACCATGGACCGTCACCGAAGGCGCGGTTTACCAGCCCGATACCGAACTACTGGAGTACATCTGTGAAGAGAATAATCGCGATCTGGGGCACTTCGTCGGAAAGTAAATTATCCCAAATGAATAAAACACTTTTTGCCGCTATTGTGCTGGCTGCCACTGCCGGAGCGCAGCCGAAGCTTCATTTGAAAGTTCACACCGGTAGAGGCATGAACGGCTACGACGTGAACTCCACCATGATCTCCGGCGCCAAGGACATGCTGGTGATCGATCCACAGTTCTCGCTCAGTGAAGCCCGCAGCCTCGCCGCGGAGATTCACGCGTCCAAGAAGAACCTCACTACGATCTACGTCACCCATCCGCATCCCGATCATTATTTCGGGCTGGCGGTGCTGAAGCAGGAGTTTCCGTCGGCCAAGATCGTCGCGCTCCCGGCGACGATCAATTCTATAAAGACCGGGTGGCCGGGGCGGCAGAAGTTCTGGTTCCCGACTTATGGCAACAACATCCCCGGCCCGGACCCGGTGCTGCCGGAGGAACTTTCAACTCCCGTCCTTACTCTCGAAGGCGAGCAGTTCCCGATCACTGGCGGTGTCCAGGGCGACGGCCCCGGCAACAGCTTCGTCTACATTGCGGCCCTGAAAGCCGTGGTGGCAGGCGATACCGTCTTCGACCGCGTCTACTTCGGAGTTCCAAAAGACAAAGCTCGCGAAGACTGGATGAAAACCCTGGATCAGATAGCCGCGCTGAAGCCCGCCATTTTGATTCCTGGTCATGAGGGCCCTGGAGCCAAGCACGATTTATCGGCGATCGCGTTTATGAAGAAGTACATCGCCGACTGGGATGCGGACGTCGCGTCGTCAAAATCCGCGGCAGAAATGCGCGCGAAGGTCGTCAAACAGTATCCGGGCCTGGGCATGGAATTCACGCTCAACGACCGCGTCGCAGCGTTCTTTCCAGACGCGAACAAAGCCAAATAAGCCTTGGACGCGCCTAGTCTGAAGGCGCGGATTCAACCCGGAGCAGGACTCTGGGCACGGCACGCATGGCCGCCCGTATCCAGACGATGAAACCAATCAAGAGTCCGCTTCCCAGACCAGAAAGCGCCAATTGCAGCCGGGAGACGTCTGGTGCCTGCGGCACATTCGCAGGCTCATTTATATCGAGACGCCATCCCTTTTGCCTGAGGGCTTGATCCTGCAGCGCCTCCGCTTCGCTGAGCTTTTGCCGCATGGATTCATACTCCTTCCGGGCGAGCTCACGGTCCAAAGCAAGCCGGTCGAAGCGTGGGCCGGCGGCGGTGAGGCCTCGAATCTTCGTATTCAAGTTCTCCCATGATGCAACGGCGCCTTCGGCCTGGACCTTGAAAAAGTCGACTGTTCCTGTGACTTGATTCGCTTGATGGCGTAAATTCTCCTCGATGAGGAGGCTGACGCAACGAATCGCCAATTGCACGGCTTTCCCGGGGTCGTCTGGGGCAGGTGGATAATCCTGATAGGTAAAATCACACGCACCAGATCGCCAGAGCGTTCTATGCGAAGCGCCGTATTATTTCCTCTCGCAGCGCCCCCACCTCTTTCGCGGCGCGGAGGTGTGGGTAGAACTCTGCCATGTTACGTTCGATTTGACGCGAAAGTGTGAACCTGACCTCGGAAATGGCGTTATCCAGGTCGAGGGCGTCGCCGCTCGCGAGCAGGTTCTTTGGAATCTCTGGTGGGTAAATCTGTAGTTGCGCTTCGCTCGTGTAAGCGGCAGGCCACAGGTGCGAGGCAGCGACACCCAGCGCCAAGCCCACCAGCCCCCCGCCGGCAATCAACGTCAACGCGCTCTTGCGGTTGATCCGGCTGGGCGAGCCCAACAAGCCCGAGATCTCCCTGGCAGCGAAAAGAAAATAATTCCACGCTCCGCGGCTTCGGGCCTCGGTCCGGGCTTCCTCGAACGTGGCCATCATGTCGGAGGTGACTTCGTCGCGCTTGTGCGCAAGGGTCAACAGACGATAGAAAAAGAGAGCATCGGAGTCCTCCTCAGCCTTCCATGCACGCCAGACGCACGGCCGCCAGCCGCGTCAGAAGTTTCATGCGGCGGACTTCCTCGGCGACAGCGTTTCGTCCCACCGACGTCAGCCGGTACGCCTGGCGATCGCGCGGAGCTTCTGCCTCATGAAAGCGTTCGATCCAGCGATCCTCCATCAATCTGCGGATGGCGCCGTAGAGAGTCCCTGTACTCAGCCGGACTCGGTTCCCCGAGAGTTCCTCCACGTCCTTCATAATCGCGTAGCCGTGGCGCGGTTCCGCGGCCAAGCTTAGCAGGATCAGGAGAACCGGCTCTGAGAGCAAGCCGCGCTTGCTAGCCACGAAAGGCCAGGTGCGAGCGGGGGGCTGTCTCAGCCGGAACCATTAACGTTCGCGGCTCCTTGTCAGCGCTCCGAAATTGGCGCACGCCAACGGTTGCCGGTACAGTCCGATCTTCTAGGGCAGCTTACAGGAGAAGCTCGCTGCGTCGTTGGTGCTCCCGACGCCTTTATACATGGCAACCTGCGGATAAGGGCACAGCGGGCGGGTCATGTCGACGGTGTTGCCTGTGACGTGCGAAGCGATGATGGCTTCGGGAGCCTGCCCGGCCTCGCGCCAGCGTTCAATCACGCCCATTTTGCTAAACTGATCCGGACCTGGTCCGCCACCGCAATGCGCCATTCCAGGCTCCAGATAGAGGCGCATCCAATCGTCCTGCTTCTTGCCCATCTTGGCCAGCACTTCGTTGTAGTAGAGCACTGTGTGACCTGGCGGAATGGTTGAATCGGCCAGCCCGTGGTACAGCAGCAGCTTTCCGCCATGCGCCTTGAAAGCCGAAAGATCGTAGGTGAGGACGTCGATGCCGGCCTTATCGGCCTGGGCTACTTCTTTGTCCAGATCGAAATTGTGCCAGTCATAGTCCTTGTCCTGATGACCCAGAACTCGAATCACGTCCCAAACACCGCCCGGCCCGATGGGCACGGTGCGTAGCGATGCAACCTGCAGCTCCGTTCCTTGCGGATATCCGGTCCAGATCACTTCGCCCTTTTTCGTCTTCACATCGCCGAATACAATCTTTACCGTCTGCAACTCGCCCGGAGTCAGACACGTCGGACCATCGGCGCCCTTGCACAGCAGCGCGGCCGGGTCATAGTGGCACTTGTCGGGCTGGCTAATGATTCCGTCCTTCACTCCGTCAAGAGCGTCGCAAGCGTTCATGACCGCCGTGTGCAGAGTCTCCACCTTGGCCTGCGTGAGCGGCGCGTTGTTCTTCATCAATTCGAGCGAGCGTTCCACTCCAGCAGCATGCAGATGCACGTGAGGATTCGCGGGAGCTCCTGCAGCCACGGCGTCGAAATCATCGGGGAAGCGGGTTACCTCGACCAGTCCCTGCCGTCCGCCCGTGGAGCAGCCGTTGTAATACGAATACTTCGGACCGCGCCCGTAAAAAGCTGCTGTAATCAGCTTCGCCTTCACCACGGTTTCATGCATGGCCCGGTATGCGAAGTCGGTGATCTTCTCGGGGTGCCCCAGCCCGAACATACCGCCTCCGCCGGCGTCGTTGGTCTTATGCCCGGTATCGTTCGAAGCCGTGGCATAGCCTTCACGCAGAGCCGCTGCCATGGCGGGGTAGCTGATACTGCCTGCCCATCCGCCGTTGCCCACGATCTGGAGCTTGCCGTTCCAGTTTTCGGCCGGGAGAAACATCGCGGCTTCGATGTGCGAATCCGCCGAAGGAGTCAACACCATCATCACCCGGCAATAGGCAGGAACCGATGCGGCAGGTTGAGCGCCTCCGCGGCCTCCAGCCGCGCCTACCGGAGCACCGGCGCCGCCACGTCCGCCGCGGCCCACGGGAACCGCCACGGGAGCGGGCGCTGCCGGAGCCGCTGCCGCTGCGGTAGACGTGGGCGCGGCAAACGGACCAGCCGCAATGAACTGGATCGACGTGACAGTCGTATCGGGAAGCGAAAGCTTCAACTGATCGCAAGGAGTCTGTGCAGCGGCGAACGCAGCCGTCAAAGGGAAAGCAATCATCGCATAGAGTCTGGACATCGAGGTCTTCTCCTCCACCTCAGTTACTTTACACCCAAATCCTATCGCATGTAGACTGGGCTTTCGGCTTGGTATTGGATGCTTGACGTTCTTGTCTATGCGGACTCATTGACCTGGGGAATCATTCCTGACAGCAGGAAGAGGCTGCCCTTTGAGGGGCGCTGGACAGGCGTGCTCGAAAGCCGCCTGCGCGATTCCGGCGCCAGCGTGCGCATCCTTGAAGACTGCCTGAATGGCCGCCGCACGGTTTGGGACGACCCATTTAAGCCAGGCAGAAACGGCCTGCAGGGACTGGCTCAGAGGATTGAGATCCACTCGCCTTTATCGCTGGTAATCCTGATGCTGGGAACTAACGATTTTCAGTTTTCGCATCCGCACAATAACGCCTGGGCGGCTGGGCAGGGGATTGCCACCCTGGTAAACGAGATCCGCAACGCGCCAATCGAGCCGGGAATGCCGGTGCCTGCAATCTTGATCGTTTGTCCGCCTCCGATCTGTTCGCCCAAGGGTGCGATTGCCCCCAAGTTCGCCGGAGCCGAAGAAAGATGTCGAGGGCTCGCGGAGGCGTATCGCGAAATCAGCTCCGCTCTCGGCTGCCACTTCTTCGATGCGGGGAGCGTCACGCCTGCGAGCCCGGTTGACGGGATTCATCTTGACGCCGATCAGCACGTCCTGCTGGGAAATGCGTTAGCGCCCGTCGTCTTGGGCATTATTGGGCAGTGAACGAAGCTCGCAATGCCGCGCGGTCCACTTCCTTCCCCCGGAGATAAACCTTCGCGATCCGACGCGAATTGGCGATGTTCTCGAGAGGGTTCGCGTCCAGCACGATGAAGTCGGCGCTCTTGCCCGCCGCAATCGTGCCGAGCTGATCCAACTTCAAGATCTCGGCGGAAGTCTTCGTCGCAGCCACAATCACCTGAGCCGGCGTCAGCCCGGCCGTGACCATGTCGGAGAGTTCTTCATGATCGTTCCAGCCAATCGTGGTCGAGGAATCGGTACCGAAACCGATCCGCACGCCCGCATCCGAAAGCCTCTTCAAATTGCGCGCCTGCAAGTCAAAGAAATCCTGCGCTTTCTTTACTGCGTCCGGCGAGCGATTCGCGAAGGCGTCCTGCATCTTCTTGACCTCCGAGGCAGGAACTGTCTCACTCAACCAGGCAGGATCTTTCAACGCCGTCCCGATGTCCGGAAGATTCGGCATGACGAAAACGTTGGGCCTCTCTTTCATCATCCGCACGAATTCGTCGTCGATATCTTTGTCGCGAACCAGATGCGCGAAGCCGTCGATTCCGGAGCGGAGCAGATCCTTGGCGTCATCAAGGTAGTAGATGTGCGCGACCACGCGGAGATCGTGCTTGTGCGCCTCATCAATGATGGCGCGATAAAGAGGCGGCGTAAGCTTGGGCACAGTTCCGTTTCGATCGTCCACCCAAATCTTGACCCAGTCGACTTTCTTCGCAGCCAGTTCTTGAACCGCCTTGCGGCCTTGGTCTTCCGTGTCGATGCCATAGGCCACAGGCTGCCAATATTCCCGCCCTGGACCCGCCTTCGGCCGGCCCATCCCACGACCGGAGGTGCGGAAAAGGGCCGCGTCAGGAATCGGCTGAGCACGCACTTCGTAAGCCGTCTCGCCTGGATCGATGCCCATACTCTGCGTTGCCGCGACCCCGAAATAAGCCAGGCGATGCAAATGATCGATGAGGTTCTCTTTACTGTAAGTGTCCGCGCCCATTTGGCCGGTCTTGACGATCTGCCAGCCGAGATGAGTATGCGTGTCGATCAGCGCGGGCATGACCGTCTTCCCGCTCAGATCCACGCGAGCGGCGCCCGCCGGAGCCTGAATTTCGCCCTTCCTTCCAGCCGCGGTGAATTTGTTGTTCTCAATCACGAAAGCGGAATCTTCGATGGGTGCGCCGCCATCGCCAACGATCAGCCGCGCGCCTTCGAAATAGACCAGGCCCCCTTCCGTCACAGGAGGCTTCGACGAACAGGCCGCGAGGCCGAAAACGAGACAAACGAACACAGCACGCATACAAGTGCTCGCGATTATATCCCACCCACCGGCGGTTTGGCGTTCCGTCGCTAATCGGGCGCGAGACAAAAGCAAGACCAGGCCAGGAGGCGCGCCGAACCGACGTTCGACAGGAAAGGGCTGATTCAGGGTCGGAGGCGTCGCAGACACAACTACCGGCCATGAGCGCTTCCTGCAAATACTGCCGCATCGCTCATCTTTTCCAAAGTATCGCCGATACGCCAGAACATGGAGCATCGTCGTGAAATTCGTACGGACGTAAACCTCGCGGTTGAGCTAACCGAATTGGAGGCCCCAGAGCAGTTTCCCCAGAACGGAGTTTTGAAGAATGTTTCCAGAAGCGGGATGCTGGTGCGAATGGCTCACGGCATCGCCAGCGGCTCGCTGGTGAAGGTCAAAGCCAGGGGCGTTCTCACGCTGGGGGAAGTGGTCCGCTGCCAACCGGCGGCCGAGGGGTTCGATGTGGCGCTCGCCCTTCGGAACACTCTTGAGGATCTGGTGGCTTTCATTCAATCATCTTCGTAGCCTCCTAAAAACAGCCCGCAAAACGGGGCCTGGGTCGCGGGCACGAGCGAGCTGGCCTTTCGGGAATTGAGGCCCGCTACCGGCCGTTGCGGGCCCCTAAGGAACAGCCCACAAAAACCGAGCCTGGATCGCGGCCACGCGCCGCGGCTGTTACTTTTGGGAATTCAGCGCCGCGACCCGCCGTTTGCGGGCGGCCTAGCGGGGTTCCGGGTTCCGGGCGCAAAGAAGGACCGCCTTCGGCTCAGCGATCAAACCAGCTGATAGGCCTTCAACTTTTCGAGCAATTCAGACAGGTCGATCGGCTTTACCAGGTAAGCGTCGCACAGTTCCTTGAAGCATTGGAACACCTCCTTGACATCGTCCACCGCCGTGGTCATCATGATGCGCACGCCGCGGGGCGATAGAATGCCGCGAGCTTCTTCGAGTGCGCGCACCTGCCTCACCGCTTCACGGCCATCCATTTCGGGCATCATGATGTCCATGCAGATCAGGTCGTATCTTGGGCCGCCTTCGAGGGCGGAGCGAAAGGCCTCCACGGCCTCCTTGCCGTTTACGGCCAAGTGGCACTCGCCGTACCGGGAAAGGAACGTCTGCAGCACCAGCCGGCTGGTGAAATCGTCTTCTACAATCAGGGTTTTCATGGAATCTATCTCCTCCGTTTCGTCAAAGCCAGCCGCTGCACAGCAACGTATCTTTAAGGCGCTCGAATTCCGCCGCCGCGCGGGGCACCAATTCGCCGAAGTCCTCCATCTTTCCGCCAGTCCCGGCAAGCTCCATGGCGCGCGCGATGGCGCGAAGGCTGCCCGCTGAAACCGTCGCCGCCGCGCCTCCCAAGGAGTGGGCCTGCGAAACGATGCCAGCTCTGTCGGCATGCTGGAGGCGCGCCTGCAGTTTGATCAGTTGCGCCGGAAAGTCTTCGACAAAGCCCCTTACAATCCGGCTGGCGAGTTGCTTGTCCTTCAACAAACGATTCAATAGGTCCTCCTCATCGAAAATTGCCTTCACCTGTTCGGGCGTGACCGGCGGGGAGACAAGGATAAGCTTCGACGGGTCCGGCTCGGGAAGGTACATGGCTAGCATTTCCGCCAAAAGGTGCAGATCTATCGGTTTCGAGAGATAGTCGGTCATGCCTCCCAGGAGGCACTGCTCCCGGTCGCCTGCCATGGCGCTGGCCGTCACGGCAATGATCGGGATGTCGGGGTCCACCGATTCCCGAATCTGTTGCGTAGCTTCGAATCCGTCCATCTCCGGCATCTGGCAGTCCATCAGAATCAGATCGTATTTCTCTTGCCGCATGGCGTCGATGGCGTCGGCGCCGGTACCGACCACGCGAGTCCGGTAACCAAGTTTGTGCAGCTGCGCTTCTAGTACTCGCTGGTTGGTGCGATTATCCTCCGCGATCAATACAAGGAAGCTTTCGCGTACACGATCAGCCGGGCGAGGGACGGCGGCAGGCAGGGTGGTGGCTTTCTTGGCTGATGGCGGCGCCGGCGCCGCCGGTCCGCACGCGGCCGCGACATCGAAGACGGTGGTGAACCAGAATGTAGAACCCTTGCCCGGGTTACTTTCGAAACCCAGCTTCCCGCCCATCAGCTCCACCAATTGCTTGGAGATTGAGAGCCCCAGGCCAGTGCCTCCATACTTCCGCGTCGTGGACGCATCACCCTGCACGAAGGGATTGCACAATTTCGAAGCTGCCTCAGGCGCAATCCCGATCCCGGTGTCTGCGATCACGAAACGGAGCGTCGTCCTTTCGTCTTTTGGGGCATCCTTTTGGCTGTCCAGCGCCACGCGCACCGTCACTTCTCCGTGCGCGGTAAATTTCACCGCGTTCGCTATCAGATTGATCAGAACCTGGCGCAAGCGCGGGGCGTCGCCGGCTAGGACTGCGGGAACCTCCCCTGCGGCCAGCCAGCTAAGCGAAAGTCCCTTCGAATCCGCCAGCTCCCTCAGGGTCTGCACAGCCTCTTCGATGGTCCGCCGCGGATCGAAATTCACATGCCCCAAAGTAATCTGCCGAGCTTCGATCTTGGACAGGTCGAGGATGTCGTTGATGAGAGCCAGCAGCGACCGGCTACTGGTCTCAATCACTCCCGTGAATTCCCGTTGCCGGGGTGTGAGATCGGTTTCCACCAGTAATTGGAGCATGCCCAGAACGCCGTTCATGGGGGTGCGGATTTCGTGGCTCATGTTGGCCAGGAAACGGCTCTTCGCGGAATTCGCGGCGTCCGCCTCCTCGCGCGCGTGGATCAGCGCTGCTTCGTATCGTTTTCGATCCGTGATCTCCTCTGCAATTCCCACGATTCGAATCACTTGCCCGTCCTGATCGCGCACCGGGAAAGCCCGGTCGCAAATCCATTTCTCCTGCCCGCCGGGTGTGCGGATGCGGTATTCCGAATCGACAGCCTCTCCCTGGATTTGCCGGGCGAAAAGCGCGTGGGCTTTTTCCATGTCGCCGGGATGTATGGTCTCCATCCAGGACATCGGATTCCTGTACAAGCTCTCGCGTGTCCGGCCCCAAACCTCTTCGTATGCCGGGCTGATATAGAGGATCTCGTCGCCTGCCGGAGTCATCATCCAAAACACTTGGCGAAGGTTTTCGGCAAGCTGGCGGAACCTCTCCTCGCTGCTCTTCAGGGACTGCTCGGCGTGCTTTCGCTCCGAGATATCGCGAAAAAACCACACGCGCCCCGGCTGCAACCCGCGTTCGTTCCGCAGACTGATTGAATATCGCTCTATGGTGCGGCCATCCTTCATTTCGATTTCACTCTCGTCGACCGCGTTGGGCTCGTCGTACAGCTCCCGAAGGCGGGTCATGAAAGCCTCGGGATGCTGCACGCCATTGAGCGCCGCAGCCAGAATCGGCCCGGGCTTGCCATCGACGAATGCGTCGGAGGGATGCTTCGAGAAACAATCGCTGGGCAGCCGCCAGGTATCCAGAAACTTCTGGTTGTGCAGGACGATCCTGTTCTCCCTTACCACCAGAATTCCGTCGGGGGAAGCCTCGAGAATGGCCCGGATGAGCGAGTTTTGAAAGTTGCACTGCTGCTCATGCTCTTTACGTTCCGTTATGTCAGGGCTCAGGCCTACATGGCCCAGGAATTCGCCCTCCGGCGAAAAGCGTGGCTCCGCGTAAGTGGCGATCCAGCGCCATTCCCCATCGGCGCGCCGGGAGCGGGCTTCGGCGCGGAAAGGCGCGTGCTCCCGAACCGCGCGGTGGGACATGGCAACGAAGGCCGGCGCGTCCTCGGGATGCAGCGTTAGCTGCCACTTGTCCCCCTGCATCTGTTCAAAGCTGGCGCCCGTGAAATCGCGAAATGCCCGGTTGATAAACTCGATTCCACCCTCGGCATCGGTTACCCACATCATGGCCGGGCAGCCGTCGGCCATAATGCGGAAGCGCGCTTGACTCTCCTCCAGCGCTTCTTCGGCCAGCTTGCGCTCCGTGATCTCGCGAAGAATGATCGAAATGGCCGTCACTTCCCCCAGCAAGTTGCGAATGGGCGACCCCGTCACGGAGATCGGAATCCTATGTCCGTTCCGATGCACGACGACGCTCTCGTATTGCGGGATCGAGTGGCCTTGCAAAATCCGCTCGATAAAAGGCGGCAGCTTGAGGAGCCTCTCCGGCGCGAGCACGATCGACAAATGCTTACCGACCGTCTCCTCCCGGGAGTAGCCCATAATTCTTTCGGCGGCGCTGTTCCAGCTCAGAATGTTCCCCGCTGGGGTGAAGGCGAGAATTGCGTCTTCCGTGCTATTCACGATTGCGGCCAGAAATTGTTCGGCTTCTTCCACCGCCCGCTGTTCGGTTACGTCATGCTTGACGGCAAGGTAGCCAGCCACTTCGCCGTCGGGCCCCTTTAGCGGCGCGATGCGCATCTCCCCGCGATACAGGGTTCCGTCTCTGCGGCGGTTGATCATGTCGCCGTGCCAGTTCCGGCCGGATCGGATCGTCTTCCAGAGATCTTCGTAAAAAGCGGCGGCTTGGCGTCCGGATTTGAGCATCCGGGTGTGTTGTCCTACGGCTTCTTCGCTGGTATATCCCGTCGCCAGCGTGAATGCCGGATTGACGTATTCGATGATCCCGTCCGTGTCGGTGATGATGATGCCATCCGCGGCTTGCTGCACGGCCGCCGCCCAGCCAACCACCTCGATCACGTCCCTCTTGCGGCCCATTTCTTTGGTCTTATCGCCCCAGCGTGGGAATTCTTGAGCCGGATCGGGGCGTCAAGCCGTCGACTGCCTCAGAACCGAGGCGCCGAGGATCGCCGGAGCCACGGACTGCAACGGGACAACCCGGCCCGCGCCGCCCAAGCGGATGGCTTCCTTGGGCATGCCGAAGACCACGCAGGTGGCCTCGTCCTGCGCGATGGTGGAGGCGCCTGCGGATTTCATCTTCTTCATACCCTGCGCGCCATCCGATCCCATCCCGGTCAGGATCACCCCCACTGCGTTCGGTCCGGCTGCTTCCGCAACGGAACTGAACAGCACGTCTACCGACGGCCGCTGGTAGCACACCATGGGTCCGTCTTTCACCGTCACCCGGTAGCCCGGCCCGGCTTTGCGCACGATCATATGGAAATTCCCGGGAGCCACCAGCGCCAGCCCCGGCTCCACCGCATCGCCATCCCCCGCCTCCTTGACGCGCAGGTTGCAGCATTTGTTTAAGCGTTCGGCAAACGCCCGCGAGAAACCCGCCGGAATATGCTGCGTGACCACGATGCCGGGCATTTCCGCGGGCAAATGCGTGAGAACTTCTTCGATCGCCTCCGTGCCCCCCGTGGAGGCGCCAATCGCGATCAGCCCCAACGGGTTGAATTTCCCTGCAGAAGCAGCAGGAGTGTAGATTTCGCGTGGGCGTTCCGCCGCGATTCGCGGCCCCACATGGGATGCCGCAGCCGCGCGGATTTTATTGGGCAGCGCAAACTTCAGTTCGCCGACCGAGTAGGGGCCGCCTGGCTTGGCGACCGCCTCCACCGCGCCGGCGCGCAATGCGTCTATGCCGGCCTGGCAGGAAGCCTGCGCCAAGGAGCTGATTATGATCACGGGCATGGGGTGAAACACCATCAGCTTCTTCAAAAAAGTGAGCCCATCCATGCGCGGCATCTCGATGTCCAGCGTAAGGACATCCGGCTGCAAGGACAGGATTTTGTCGCGGGCCACATACGGGTCCGGCGCCGTTCCCACCACCTCGATGTCGGAAGTTCCCGCCAATGCCTCCCCCAGCAGTTTGCGCACGATGGCGGAATCGTCCACGATCAGGACTCGTATTTTCCGATCCGGGCTCATGCCGCCTCCTCAAAGGTGAGGAATAAAACCAGCGTGCCTTCTGAAAACTCGAAGCGGCAGATAAAAGGCGATCCAGCCGTAAAATCCGGCGCCGGTGCCTCCGTCCCGATCTGCCTTGGCTCAGGCGTGCTCAGCTCGAAGTTGGTCTGCGATTGCAGGTCGCTGAGCGCCGCGCCGCACAACATATTGGAAAGCTCCGCGATTACCCCCGCCACTTCCGCTGGACTGAGAGCGTCGGCGTCGTCGCATCCGATGAAATTCCCCGCCAGCGTTTTGGCCAGCCCCTCGGAGAGCAGCAGCCCGAACCAGCCTGGGGGCGTTCCGTGAAACGTCAGGCTGGCCGCGATCAGCGCCCCGGACGGTCTTTCCGGATCCGCGGACACTTTGTCGGGCATGGCGAAGAACATGGTCTCAAGCACCGTCTGCGTCGACTCAGCCAGCAGGCGGTAGACCGCGCTTTCCACCATCCCCGCTTCGATTCCGTGTTCACTCATGATTTACCCCCAAAAGCTGCTCCATATTCGCGCGCAGCAGCTCCGGCGAAAACGGTTTCTTGACATAGCCCCGGGCGCCCAGGGCCATCATGCGCTGCACGCGATGCTCGCTGCCGTCCGTCGACACCACCAGCACTGGAATCGTGCGCAGCAGTTCATCTTCTTCCATCGAGCGGAGAAACTCTTCGCCGTTCATGACCGGCATGTTGATGTCGGTGAGGACCAGATCGATCCAGTTCGTGCGCAGAAGGGCCAGCGCCTCTTGGCCGTTCCCAGCCTGCAGGCACGCCCCCACTTCCAGACCTGTCAGTTCGATCACGCGGATAATAAACGACCGCATAGCGGCGGAATCGTCCACGACCATTAGAGAAAATGCCATCCTATTTGTCCTTAAGCGCCGGGCGCACCTTTAAAGTTCCCTCTCCACAGGTCCGTCCGGGGACCGCAGAAAGATGCGGCCCGATGCCATCTCAAAGCGCATCGTCCGCGCAATTGTGCCGCCGGTTTCCTCCCCGTGCACAATCACGCCCGCCTTCCAGAAAATCTTGCGCATGGCCACGCAGTTGCGCTGGCCGATGTTAAACACTCCATGCTCGTCCATGATCTGCGCCCCGCCGGCCACCTTCACGCGCAGGCGGCGCTTCTGCGCGCCCATCTCGTAGGCCTCGCGGAACATCATCGGAATCCCGCTATCGGCGAACATGTACGGGTTCTTCCCGGATTTGGCGGCATCCGCCGGAGCCTCCGGCAGCATGAAGTGCAGCAGGCCGCCCACCCGCGCCACCGGATCGTAAATCGAAACGGCGACGCAGGAACCCAGCGCGTAGGTGACCAGGATATGGTCGGGATCGCTCGAAACCTGGCAATCGGCGACCCCCACGACCACATTCATAGAGGCTTCCGGTACACTGCCGGCTTGACGTAATCATAGGGGTGCTTTAAGCCGGTGAGGGATTCGGAATGTCCAATCAGCAAATACCCGCCCGGAGTCAGGCAGGACGCGAAGCGGTTGACCAGACGCTCCTGCGTCTGTTTATCGAAATAGATCATGACATTGCGGCAAAAAATCACTTGAAAGAGATGCGCCGGACGCAGCGTCTCCATCAGATTGAAGCGCTGGAACTCGATCATTCTGCGGATGGACGGCTTGACCCGGTACCATCCCTCCCACCGGTCCGCGCCGCGCAGGAGGTATTTTCGCGGCCAATCCATGGGAAAGTCCTTGAACCGTTCCGCCTCATACGCGCCGCGTTCGGCTGCCGCCAGCGCCCGCGAGGAGATGTCGGTGGCCAGGATGTGAATCCGGCCGGCGGCGGCGAGTCCCAATTCCTCAAGCAGAGAAAAAGCGATGGTGTACGGCTCTTCGCCGGTCGAGCATGCCGCGCTCCAGACGCGAATCTCTCCCGTTAGACCGGGCAGGATGGTTTTCCGCAAGAAGTCGAAATGCACGGCTTCCCGCAGAAACGACGTAAAGTTGGTCGTCAGCGCGTCCAACAATGCAATTAATTCCTCGCCGCTTGTGTCCGCGACGACGTGTTCGTAGTATTGCTTGAACGACCCGAATTGTCCCTGCCGGATTTTCTTGCCCAGGCGGGCCTGAACCAGTTCCTGCTTGCCGTTCTTGAGGTCGATGCCGCAAGACTTGTACGCCAGCTCCGAGATCTGGTCGAACTCGCGTTGGGAGAGCACCTCACTCGCGGGTCGGGTTGCCAAAGAGCGCCTCCACATCCAGAATCAGCCCCACCCGTCCGTCGCCCAGGATGGACCCGCCGGCGATTCCGGTTACATTCTTGAACGCATCTCCCAGGCTCTTGATGACCACCTCTCTCTTGCCGAACAGCTCATCCACTTGGATGCAATAGTTGGTTCGCGCGCTTTCGACCACGATCAGCACGCCGTTTGAGGGCTCCTCCGACCCCGGGGTCACGGCGAAACTCTTGTACAGTCGCAGGATGGGCAATAGGGAGCCGCGCACCAGCACCATTTCGCCCCCGTCCGGCACGCTTGAGAGCGCGGCGGGGGTGGGGCGGAACATTTCCTTCACCGCGAAGATGGGAATAATGTAGCGCTGCACCCCGACGCCCACTACCAGGCCTTCTATAATGGCCATCGTCAGCGGCAGTTTCATCGTGAAAGTGGTGCCGTGGCCCGGAACGGAGGAAATATCGACGCGGCCGCGCAGCTTGACGATCTGCTTGCGGACCACATCCATTCCCACGCCGCGCCCGGAGACGTCGGTGATTTTCTCGGCAGTGGAAAAACCCGGTTCGAAGATGAAGCTGAATACTTCCTGATCGGAAAGGCTGTCGCCGCCGGAAACCAAACCCCTCTCACGGGCCTTGGCCAGAATCTTGTCCCGGATTAAACCGCGGCCATCGTCGGAAATCTCGATGTTGATGAAGCCGCCCTTGTGGTAGGCCTTCAGATCCAGGCTGGCGACGGGGCTCTTCCCGGCCGCGATGCGCGCCTCCGGCAGCTCCGCCCCATGATCCACGGCGTTGCGGATCATGTGCATCAGCGGATCCGCCAGTTCCTCCACCATATTGCGATCGAGCTCTGTGTCTTCGCCGGTGAGGTTCAGATTCGCCTGCTTACCGGATTTCCGAGCCAGGTCGCGCACCAGCCGGGCCATTCGTCCGAATAGTTGACCGATCGGGATCATCCGCATGGCCATCGCCACGCGCTGCACGTCCGAGGTGATGCGCGTTAACTGGCCGAGATTGCGCGTGAGCCGCGGGCTGCGCACCGTAGCGATATCGGCGTCCTGCTGGATCAGGGATTGCGCGATCACCAACTCGCCCACCATCTCGACCAGATAATCCAGCTTGCCGGTGTCCACCTTGACGGAGCGGGAGGCGATGCCCGCGTCCTGAGCCGGGAGGGCACTGCCGGCTGCCGCGGCATGGTCCGGCTCGGCTACGGCGGCTGCAAGCTGTGCGACCGCGAGGCTGGCACTCGACGCAGGGGCCGGGGCATCGGCCGGAGGAGCGGGCGGTGCCTCAATTTTCGCGCCCGGCGCGCAGCCGATCATATTCCGGATGCGGGCGATCAGGGGCGCGGAGTCGGAGGCTTGATCCACCCCCTTTTCCACCCCCAGCAGGCACTGGTTCATATGATCGGCGCTCTGCAGAATGATGTCGATGAGAACGGAATCGACCGGCAGCTTCAAATTGCGCGCCAGATCGAGCAAGGTTTCCACTTCGTGGGCGAAACGCTGGATCGCCGGAAATTCGAGAAATCCCGCCAGGCCTTTTATGGTGTGGAATCCGCGAAAGATCGTGTTGACGGCTTCGGCGTTGCGCGGGTCCTGCTCCAGAGCCAGCAGTTGACTCTCGATCCCTGACAAATGCTCTCTCGATTCCATGATGAAATCGCCCACTAGTTCAGGGTCCTGATTGAGCGAAGCCGCCGGCGGCGGGGGCGCCTCCTGCGGCATTTCGCGCGGGGCCGTCGGTCGCGCTTGCGGCTCTGCCAGCAGTTGCTGCATCCGCGAAACGACATCCTGAAACGCGGGTCCGTCGTCAGGCGTCCCCGCTGCCGCGGTGGCAACCGCGATCATTCCGGCTGCCTCCGCCTGACAGCGGATCTCGCTAAGCATCGGCGCAAGCGGCCGGATTCCTTCCGCAGAGCCAAGGTCGCGAAGGGCTACTTCAAGCGCCAACGCGTCGATACTCTGGCGTAGCGAATCGAGTGAATCGAAGTCGGGATCTTGTTCCATTGCTGGTAGGTGAGGCGCTGGTTGATGCCGCCTTGGGCGTGCGGCAGTCGAGATTTAGAATTCCTTGAATTCGCTGTCGTCGAGCGGGAATTCCGGCGCGCGGCGTTTGATCGCGCCCGCCAGAACGCCGGCCGGTTTCCTTGCGTGGGCCGTTGGAACAGCTAGGCTGCGATGGCTTTGAACCGCTCGAATTACAGGCGCCAGTTTTGGGGCCGAAACTTTAGCCCCCGAGGAATTCCCGGAGTCCCCTCCCACCAAAGCTCGCAATTGGTCGGCCACAGCTATCAAAGCCTGCGATTGCGCGCTCAGCTCCTCACTGGCTGAGGCACTTTCTTCGGCATTCGCCGCGGTCCTTTGGGTGACTTCATCCATCTGCGCGACCGCTTTTGAAATCTGTTCGATCCCGGTAGCCTGTTCCTTGCTCGAAGCTTCTACTTCGTCGACCAAGGTTTTGACTTTGATGGCGCCCTCGGTAATGCCTTGAATCGAGTTGGCCACGTCCCCCAGTTTTCTGCTTCCGTCAGAGGATTTCAGAATCGAATCTTCAATCAGCGCGGCCGTGTCTTTGGCCGCCTGCGCGCTGCGCTGCGCCAGGTTGCGGACCTCATCGGCCACCACCGCGAATCCCATGCCTGCCTCCCCGGCTCGAGCGGCTTCTACCGCCGCGTTCAAGGCCAGAATGTTGGTCTGGAACGCGATCTCGTCGATGACTTTGATGATCTTCGAAATCTTTCCGCTGGAGGCGCCAATTTCCTCCATGGAAGTGGTCATGTCTGCCAGAGTGCGATTGGCTTCGGCCACCCGCTGACTCACCCCATTCATCAGAACGGCTGCTTCCTGCGAATTCTCTGAGTTCTTGCGCGTCATGGAGGACATTTCTTCGCTCGAAGCGGAGGTTTCCTCCAGAGACGCCGCCTGCTCGGACGCGCCCTGCGCCAAGGATTGGCTGGAACCCGAGACTTGGCCGGAAGCTCCCGCAACCTGCTCGGCTCCCTCAAACATCTCGGAAGCCAAGCGCCGGAGGACAACATTGATCTGGCGAACGATAAAGAAGACCACAATGCCAACGGCGAGACAAATGCCAATCAGGCCAACGGCTATCCAACGCGTACGCGAGGCCGCCGCATCGGCTTCCACGAGGTCCGCGGCCAACTGGTCGCGCTGAATCTGCGCCAGCTCGTCCACCGCCTTACTCGCATCGACGCCGTCCGCCACCATTTTGTTGATCGTCGCTTTTAACTCACTATCGAATTGCTGCTTTCCGCAGAGAGAGGCCAGTTCGCTGTAGAGGGGCCTCCAGGCGGCGATGCTCGAAGCGATGTTTTCCGTCAACTGGCGTCCGCGCTCGACTACAATGAGAGGCCGGAGCTCGGCCAACTGCTTATCGATTGCATCCGCTGTTGTAAGAAACGGTTTGCCCACCTCCTCAGCTTTGGATGGATCCTTCAGCATCGAGTACAGCACCAGCCCACGTTGCGCCCTGCTCATGTTGGAGATCCCCACGTTCACTTCGCCAATGAGATCTACCTTCTTCGTTGTCTTGGTAATTACGGTGTGAAGATTCTGACCGAGCCCGTCCAGCGAGGACAAGGTCGAATACGCGAGCACCAGTACCAGCGCCATCATGGCGCCTACTGAGAGCATCAATTTCTTGCCAACCGTCATCTTCATTCTTTTCCACGTCCCTTTCGAAAGTGAGTCTTTCCCTTTTTTAGAGCGCCACCAACCTACTGCATCACCGTTTCCAGCCCCTGCATCTCCTGGCTGGTGAGGACTTCGTTAATGTCCAGCAGAATTTTGACTTTGCCCTTGATTTTGGCCATCCCGAGAATATAATTCGTGGCCACGTTGGTTCCAAAATCGGGCGTGTCTTCGATCTCGCCCGCGGCCATCGTGATTACCTCGGAGACTTCGTCCACCACGATACCCATCAGAAGCGTCACCGCCTTACTCTTCACCTGGACCACGATGATGCAGGTCCGCTGCGTGTAGTCGATGCCCGGCAGCTTGAACTTCAAGCGCAGGTCGATCACGGGGATCACCTTGCCCCGCAAATTAATCACTCCCTTGAGGTACGGAGGGGTCTGCGGCACGGCGGTGATCTCCTGAATCCCCATAATTTCGCGGACCTTGAGGACCCCAACGCCGAATTCCTCTTTGCCGATGATGAACGTCAGGTACTTGCCCGCGCGTTCATCCGAGTTCACTACAGGCGCGCCAGCCAAGGGCGCCACGGGTGTCGATTGCATGTTGGTCATTTCTCCTGTGCTGCGAAGACCTGTTTGTCCATCGGTCTTAGATTGGTTTTTTTCAATATCCCGAGCGATTTACCGGGAGTACAGCCTGAGGGCGCTTCCTTCTGAAAAGCTCATCGGCCTGAAAAGCTCATCGGCCTGACCGAATTCGGTGAGAGCCCAATTCGAAGCAGGGCTGCGATTTTTGCGGCGGCGCCGGGCTCAGAATTCCTTAAATTCGCGATTGTCGAGCGGGAACTCGGCCGGACGTCGCGGGGAAACCCCGGCTGCAGCCGGGGCCGATCCCTGGAGAATCGGTCTTGTGAGAACTGGTCTTGTGAGAACTGGTCTTGGGCGAAATGACTTTGCAGGATCGGGCTGAAGCTCGGCGCCAGACGCATACGACGCCCCGGAATAACTCGAACCTGACCCGACCATTGCCTGAAGCTGTCCCACCACCACCATCAAGGCCTGCGACTGTCCGCTTAATTGTTCGCTCGCCGAGGCGCTCTCCTCCGCATTGGCGGCGCTCCGTTGCGTCGCCTCGTCCATATGCGCGACGGCTTTCGAAATCTGCACGATGCCCTGAGCCTGCTCCTTGCTCGACGCTTCCACCTCATCCACCAGGATCTTCACCTTGCCGGCCCCATCCGTAATGCCTTGAATCGAAGCGGCCACCTCTCCTAGTCTCCGGCTGCCTACGGTGGATTTTTGAATCGAATCTTCGATCAGTGCCGCAGTGTCTCTGGCGGCTTGGGCGCTGCGTTGCGCCAGATTGCGGACTTCATCCGCTACCACAGCGAATCCCTGGCCTGCCTCCCCGGCGCGCGCCGCTTCCACCGCCGCGTTGAGGGCCAGAATATTCGTCTGGAATGCGATCTCATCGATAACCTTGATGATCTTGGAGATCTTGCCGCTCGATGCGCTGATCTCATTCATGGACGCCGTCATGTCCGCCAAGGTCCGGTTGGCTTCGCCCACCTTCCGGCTTACGGCCTCCATCAAGGCCGCCGCCTGCTGCGAATTTTCGGAGTTCTTGCGCGTCATGGAAGACATCTCCTCGGTCGAAGCGGAGGTCTCCTCCAGGGAAGCTGCCTGTTGCGATGCGTCCTGCGCCAGGGAATGGCTGGAGCCGGAAACCTGGCCAGCGGCGCTTGCGACCTGTTCGGCGCCCTCGCTCAGCTCGCTGACGGCGTGCGTCAGCGCGTTATTGATGCGGCCTCGGATGAGGAAGGTCAAAAGCGCGCCGGAAATCACAGCGAACAGCAGAATCGCCATGGACCAGGAACTGGCGGCTTCGCCGGCGGCGATGGCCGTTGTGCCTTCAGTATCGCCGTCGGATCTTCTCTCCTCCAGCATTTCATTAAAGAGCTTGGCTCTTTCCGCGCTCACCGCCAGCGCTTGGTCGTGCCAAAGCTCCAACGCTTCTTTGGTTTGGAGGCTGCGGCTCAGCGGCAGTATTTTCGCCAAAGCCTGGTTCCAGCGCTCATGGATGGGCCCCAGTTTGGCGAACAAATCCCGCGCTTTGGCAGTATGAATGGTCTTCTCATACGTTTTCATCTCAGCCTGAAACTTCCGCTCCAGATCGGCGAGCGTGGCCTCATACTGGGCCCTTTGCGCCGGCGTGTCGGCGGTGATCTGCGAGAGCATCGTGAATTTTTCTTCCTTCGTATATCCCTGAAGAAGGCCGATGGAATAGAGGCCCGGCAAAGGACCGTTCACGATGGAGTGCAGATCCGTATTGATGTGGCTATTGTTCAGCATCGCCACACCGCCCAGGATGATCGTCAACCCGACCAGCGCAGTGCAAAGCAAGGAAATTGTCTTACCGATCGTCATGGCTCCCTGTCGTGGCCGCGCTGAATCCTTAGCGGAATGAGTATTGCTGGAATACGTAGAAGTAGCGCGGGTTCACATCCCGGGTCGTCTGTGCTATGAATTCGCCTTTGAAGAAGTGTCCGAAGCCAGCGCCCAGAAGATGCGGCCCAACTTTATACGTCACGAAGGAGTCCAGCTCCTGCCCAACGTGCGTGCCTGCCGTGCCCTTTTTTGAGAGAGCGATAGAGCTGCCGGCGCTGTTGTACAGCGAATCCGCCGCGCTATAGAGCCAGTCGTCGGTGTACATCACATTCAGCGCAAGAGATCTGGTCAACTCCAGTGTCTCCAGACTCTTAGCCGTCTTCAGATTGCGCCAGCCAAACAGATCTTCATGCCCGAATTTATCGTGATTGGAGGGCGACAGCTGATCGAAGGTGCCGCTGTTGGTCTCGCCCGGTCTGGTCCCGGACGCCTCCTTATACTCCACCGAGAAGTTCAGCGGACGGCCAACCGACACTTTCCGGGCTGCGCCGCCGGCAAACGCAAAGGCGCGCTGCGTCAGGAGTCCCATATGGCCGGTTTGGTCTACACCTTCGAGGTTATACACAAAATGATGGGGCAACGACCCAAAGAGCCGCCCTCCGTAGCTTTGCGTATCCAAGGTGCCGGCCCCGGTCCAACCGCCGATTTTGTTCTGCGAGTGGTCCAGGAAGTATGCATCCGCGGAAGTCCCGGGCAGGATACTCGAAAACGTGTTGTAGGTTCCCACAATCCGCTCTCCGAGCTCGGGGGTGTCATACGTACCCGGAACAATCTTGACCGGCGAAACCATCAGGATTTCGAAACGCGCCCGGCCGGCGCGGTAATTCATACGCCCGGTATCAAATGTCCGCGACAGATTGCTCCACTGCGGCGAGCCGATCAGGCGGGATTCCCCATAGTTGAGCATTTCCCGCCCGAAAGTAGCGCCGAAACCGCTCTCTGTCTGACCGAAGAGCTCTACGTACGCCTCCTGCAAATCCATGGGGGCGCGCAGAGTATTCGGCGCTCCATTCCCATAGAACGGCGCGCGCGCGTCCTGGCCCATGGCGGAGATCTTAAACCACGAAACCGGCTGGAAAATCGCCCCGATGCGCAGACGGCTGAGCATGTCCTGCTGGTTCACGGACTTACCGAAATTTACTCCATCTTTTTCTTCCCAACGGGTACGCTCCTCGAAGGTGAAGTCAAGCTTCTTATGGGTGGATCGCTCCACCTCATCATCCAGTCTTTGAAGGGGATCCTCCGGGATCAGGGCATTCGCAGCCGGGGTTGCATAGGCGATCGGGTTGTTAGGTGTTGTGGGGTTGACGGCTTGTGCCCTTCCCGCAGACGGCAGAAGGAGAACGAAGCTCGCGGTAGAAGTTGCGAGAAGTGTGTGTCGCATTCTTTTTCCTCATCGCCATGAACGAGCGTCTTTGGAGGGACATCAGAATAAACCTGGACCGCTTGCCTCAGACGGAAAAGGGATTGGGATGGGGATCCGTTCGAACGGCGCCAGGTATCTTTTCAGGCCGCCCGCCTAATTACGAAAGCTGGAGGCATTGCCGCGATAGCCATCGTATTCGCCCTCACCCCGGGGTTACAAGGACCGCCCCGCGTGGTATATTGGCGCGCATGGAACGAAGAACATTCTTGGCGGGCATGACTGCGCCTCTCGTCACGTTGTCAACGGGGGTTGCCGGCCAGCTGTCCGCCCAAACCCCGGCGGCGAAGCGCACCCGCATCAGGCAAAGCGTGATGGCTTCGGTTTGGACGGGCTCTACGACCACTTTCGAGGAGAGGTGCAAGATCCTCGCCCGCATTGGATTCAAGGGCGTGGATTTGCCGTCAGCCCAGCAGGTGCCGATTCTGACTCAAAACGGGTTGACGCCGGGCATGATGACCGGTACGGGAACCAGTTTTCAAAATGGATTGATTCGCAAGGAAATCCACGACAAGATTGAAGAAGCGACGCGCGCCGGGATCGATATGTGCGTCAGCGCAGGATGCGCCACGCTCATTGCAATTCCCGGCGAACGGCGAGGCATGTCCCGGGAAGAAGGCGCCGATAACGCGGTCGCCATACTGAACCGGGTGAAAGGCTACGCCGAGCAAAAGGGTGTCAACGTCTGCATGGAAATTACCAACTCCAAGGTTGCCGCGGACCAGCGTACCGATCAGATTTTTGATCATATGGCCTGGGGTCTGGATGTGGTCAAGCGCGTCAATTCCCCACGGGTGAAGATCCTGTACGACATTTATCACGCTCAGGTTGCGGATGGCGATGTAACCCGGACTCTGCGCGATAACTTCGATCACATCTGCCACATCCACGTCGCTGGCGTGCCTGGCCGTCTGGAAATCGACGACAAACAAGAACTCAACTACCGGTTCATCGCCAACGCGATCGCCGATCTGGGATACACCGGATTTGTGGCCCACGAATGGCGGCCTGCAATGGGGAATGATCCTGTGAAGAGTCTTGAGAAGTGCTTCGAAATTCTCAACGTATAGCTACTCTCCGACAAAGCCGTTTCAAGTCGACTTCCGAGACGCGCGGATGACTCGACGGTTGCCCTGACCACCGCTCTAGTGATAGCGTAGTTTTGCGCATTTCACGCATGGCGTTCAGGCTCATGCATCCGGGGGTTTATGTATGTCTTTTCGTAGTTCTTCGTTACTGATTCCGGTGCTCGCGTTTGTCAGCGGCTCTGCCTTCGCCCAGGCGCAACGGCCCGGAAAGGTTGATGATGCCGCGCTACGCAGTGTCGCACAAGGGAAAGGTGAAGAGTGGCTCAGCTACGGCTTCACTCCGCAGGAAACCAGATACTCGCCGCTCAGCCAGATAAACGCGTCCAACGTTTCGCGCCTGGGCTTGGCTTGGTCCTATGAAGTGGGTCCGGGTGGCGGCGGTCAGGAGGCAACCCCTCTGATCCACAATGGTGTGATCTTCTCCATCACCCAGTGGAGCGTTGTGTTTGCCGTCGACGCACGGACTGGAAAGGAAAAGTGGCGCTGGGACCCGGAAGTGAACCAGACGGCGGTGCGCCCCAAAATCTGCTGCGGCATCGTGCAGCGCGGGATCGCCATGTACGACGGCAAAATCATCGCGCCGGCGATCGACGGCCGCTTATTCGGACTGGACGAAGAGACGGGCAAGCCGGTATGGGAAGCTCGCGTCGCCTACCCCCAGGACAGCTACACCATCACGATGGCGCCGCGCATTGCCAAGGGCAAAGCCATCATTGGCGTCTCCGGCGGGGAATACCCCGTGCGCGGGTTCATCGCGGCCTTTGACGCCAAGACGGGCGTGCAGGCCTGGAAGTTTTATACAGTGCCAGGACCGGGCGACAAAGATCCCGGATTGATTAAAGCGGCGGCCACGTGGCCCAAGAACATCGTCGGAGGTGGCGGTGGCAGCGTTTGGGATGCCATCTCCTACGATCCCGACCTCGAGCTGGTGTACGTCGGCACGGGCAACGCCGGACCATGGTCGGAAGACACGCGTGTGTCCAAGGGCTTCGATCTCTTGTACGCCGCCTCCATCGTGGCAGTGGATGTGAACACCGGTCTGTATCGGTGGCACTACCAGAATGTGCCGGGCGATGAGTGGGACTTCGATAGCGTTCAACATCTGCTGCTGGCGGATGTGACCATTAAAGGTATAAAGCGCAAGGTGATCATGCAGGCCAATAAGAACGGCTTTCTGTATACGATCGACCGCACCAACGGCAAATTTATTTCGGGCACGCCGATCGCCAAGGTCAACTGGGCGCTGGGCCTGGACGAAGCAACAGGCCGGCCCATCATCAATCCGGACGCCAAATATTCCGCCACCGAATCCGCGAACGTCACGCCGGGTCCGGGTGGGGCGCACAACTGGTCGCCGATGAGCTTCAATCCGACGCTTGGGTTGCTGTATGTTAGCGGGCAGTCCGGTGGCGGCTTTACTTACGCCGTACAAACGAACTTTGAATACGACCCAAATCGCCAGAATATGGGAATTGTGTTTGGCCGAGGCCCGGGCGGTCCTCCCCCTGCTGGCACCGCAGCTGGACCGGGTGGCGCTGCTGGACGAGGTGGCGCCGGCGGACGAGGCGGGCCTGGAGCCCCCCCCACAACCGGTGCGGCTGGTGAAAACGTGTCTCCGGAAGTGGCGGCTGCGCGGGCAGCGGCTGCGGCCGCTGCTGCCAACGCTCCTGCTTCCAACGCTCCACCTGCTCCTGCCGCACCGGCAGCCAAGCAGCGTCCGCCGCTCAAATCGATTGGCCCCGACACCAACGGCGGCTTTCTGGTGGCCTACGACCCGGCTACCGGCACTGAGCGCTGGCGCGTTCCAGGCGGCTCCGCCATCGGCGGCGGGACTGTAGCCACCGCCGGCGGGATCGTATTCCAAGCCACGGGCGGCACCTTGTATGCCTATTCGGCAGATAAGGGCGAAAAATTGCTGGAACTCAAGACCGGCATTCCCGGCGGAATGGCTCCTCCCATCACGTTCATGCTGGATGGCAAGCAGTATGTTGCCTTGCAGGTGGGACAAGGCCGCCCCGGTCCGGGCCCAGGCGGCAACGCGCCGCCGCCGAATCCGAATGCGCCGGCCCCGGTGAACCCCCGGTTGCTGGTCTACGCCCTCGACGGTACCGCGAAGCTCCCGTAATTCCGCTAAACCGACACCCGGGGGCTCCCCCGGTGGCAGTTCTGTTCCGAGCCGCTATGCGTTAGCATGGGTTCTCTACAATAACGAGCCGAGCGGGGCTCTAGAGGAAAGTCTGATGCGACGCCGGGATGCCTCTTCTGTGTGCATCAGTCGTCGCTCGCCATCACCGCCGCGTTTCGCTTGGCGGCGAGACCGCCAGGCCACCAGTTCCAATCGCCTGCAACACGCAGCAGCGCGGGGCCGATCACGATGCGAACCAGTGTCGCGTCAATGAACACAGCCACCGCCAGCGTAAATCCGAGCATCTTCACCACCAGGAAGTTTCCAAAGGTGAATGCCGCGAATACCACAATCATGATCGCCGCTGCGCTAGTAATCAGACCCGCGGTTCTCGCCAAGCCCTCGGGGATGGCCTCCATTTCACTCAAGCCGCACCTCCTCGCTTCGAGGACACGGGCGACCAAAAACACTTCGTAATCCATGCTTAGTCCGAAGACAATTGCAAAGGCGACGATCGGCACAATGGGAAATATGCTGCCCGTTCCCTCACGAACGCCGAAGAAGCCACTCCAGTGTCCGTCCTGAAAGACGAGAACCAATGCTCCGAAGGAAGCCGCGACCGAGATTAGGTTCAGAACGATGGCCTTCAGGGCGGCGAAAAGCGATCGAAACCCGGCAAGAAGCGCCAAGAGCGTTCCACCTACCACCAAGGCCATTACCGAAACAAACCGTTCCCTGACGATTGCCTGATAATCGGCATTTAGTGCCGGGATGCCTCCGATGGTTAAAGTAGCGCCGGGTATTCCTGTAAGGGCAGCAGCGCCGGTCTTCCGCAGCTCCCGTACCCAGTTGACCTGCTCGCTCAGGGAAACGGAAGCCGCGGGTAACACCTCAAGCAGCGCCGCCCGTCCGTCGCGGCTCAGGAACGTTCGACGAGTCTCGCGCGACAGATCGCCGAGGGAAGACCGGTTACCGTCGGCCATCGTTGTGATGGAGATCACGCGGTCCGCGCGAGGGTCGCTCGCTATCCGCTTCGTGAGACGATCGAGCGCAGTCCACCCCGCGTCCGTTTGCGCGATGGAATCCGTTGGAAGTTCGAGAATCACACGCAGGGAGTAAACCATGCCGGCCTCGTGCATTCGTTCCAGGGCATGAAGCGCCTGAACCGATTCGGCCGCTGGCGGAAGCCAATCCCCTTTAGGGACGCTGGTATCGAGCCGCGCGGCTTGCGAGGCGAGCAGCAGCAGAGGCGCGCCTGCCATCACGATGGCCAGCCAGGGGTGGGCGACAATCACCTTCCCCCACTGTCTCCAGCGGTTTCCCGTGCGTGCGGCGCGATCCACATCCAGGCTCGCGGTGAAAGGCAACCGGCCAGCGTTAATCCGCGGGCCGAGAACCGCCAGCAGCGCCGGAACCAGGGTGTTTGTGAGCAGCACGCTGATTCCCGCCACCAGAAATCCCGCCACACCGATGGAACGGACTTCGCTGATGGGAACCGTCAGGAGCGCGAGGAATCCGATGGCCACCGTCGACGCTGAAATCAGCAGTGTTTTGCCTGCCTGACGCGCCGCGATACTCGCGGCTCTCGGTCCATCGTGCCCGACGGAGATCGCTTCCCGAAAGCGGCTGACCATGAGGAGCGCGTAGTCGATGCCCAAGCCTAGCCCAAGCATCGTAGCCAAGCTTTGAATCAGAATGGACAAGTGCCAATGCATGCCCAGGAATCCTGCAATCGCCAGCGTGGTCGCGATGGCAATCTGTCCAACCCCCACTGGAATCAGGGCCGCCACCAAACTCCCGAAGGCCAGCAGCAGCAGGGCGAGCGTGGCGGGAATCACCAGACTTTCGGCGTGGTCCACGTCATCTGCGCTAGCTTTCCGAATATCGAAATTCAGTGGCGTCTCGCCGGTCAGTTCCAGTTTCACGTCCGGATAGCGGCTGCGCAATTGATTCTGCAAAGCCTGCGCCCGCTGGTGAAGCTTGGGGACCAGCGACTCGACGGAACCCTCAGTCGACTCGAGCCCAACGAGAACAAAGGTTCCTCCTCCGCTGCCCAGGAAAATTGGGTCGCGGAAATCGAGATGGGAGACAACTCCGGACACGCCGGGTTCCTCTTTCAATCCATCTTCAATGGTTGCCAAGGCTTGCTCGCCATCTTCCGAATCCGCGGGTGGAATTCCCAGAATCACCAGGACGACGCGGTCGACGAAAGGGGATCGAAAACGAGTGGCCAGCTCCTGTGTGACACTCTCCGCTTCGCTTCCTTCGATGCGGGTTGCAGTCTCCAGATGGCGTTCGGCGTGAAAAGAAAAGGGAAGCAGCGCAAGGACGGCAGCGAGAACTATCCCAGCCATCCAGAAACGGCGCACATACACGAGATTCATGATGTCATGCGAAATCGTTACCAGTCAAGAAAACTTCACATCCCGCTTCTTCCGAACATCTGAATCTGCGAAGATTGTTTGAAGCATCGGTGGAGGAGAACGAATGCACAAACTCGCTTTGCTCGGGCTGGTTACGGCCATTCAACTTTGCGCAGCGGACCCCCGCATTGGCTCCTGGACGCTTATCTCCGCGCAGTCCTCGCTCGACCCTCCCAATAAGCTCTCCATCACGCCCCTGAAGGATGGAGTGCACGTAGTCGGTTTAGGCGAAACACGCCTCGATTTTACGGCGAAATGGGACGGGCATGAAACGTCCGTACCGGGCAATCTGGCGTTTAATCAGATCGAGCTGCGAAGGATCGATAAGAATCAAGCGGAAGTCAAAGAGAAGAAGGATGGAGCGCTGGTTGCGATCGTTCGCGACAAGCTTTCAAGCGACGGGAACGAGTTGACGATGACCACCGCCCAGAAAGGGCACGCCGACCGGACCACCGTGTGGACACGGAGCGGAGGCGCGAAGACGCCCGATAACCTCTTCGCCGGTGAGTGGACCGAGGATCTGAGTAAGACTCGGATGAGGCAGGGCCTGACGCTCAAGATCGAGGCGGACGGAAACGACGGAGTCCGTTTCTCGGGTGAGTTCAGCTACAGCGCCCGTTTTGACGGGAAGGAATACGACCTGAAAAACTCCAGCAACGATACGGTGACACTCCAACTGGTCGATGCTCATACGGTTGATGCGGTTTACCGGCGAGACGATCAAATCGCCCAAAGGGACCGGTGGGTGGTTTCGGGTGACGGGCAGCAGATGACGCTAACCACAACAGGCATGCTCGAAACCGGTCAGCGAGTGAAAGAGACCCTGGTATTCAAAAAGCAATGACGTTAATCATGCAGGTGAAAGCATCTACCGGGCGTTGGCAACGGCGTTGAACTCACGGGCCGCAACCGAGATGATTCCCTTTCGGTGCATGAATTTCAGAATGCCATTGACCGTATCTTCGAGAGACGGATCCGCCTTGCCCCACACAGAGGCATTCCGAGCCGTCTGATAGCAGGAACTGTCATAGCGCTTGAATTCCATCGCGGAGATGTTGTCCACCGAACCCACCAGAAAGTCCAGCAGCGGAAAGAGCAGATCTTCTTTTCTGCATCTTCTGATAAGCTCGGGAACGAAATCGGGGAGGCTAAACACCTCAAATTGCCGCCCAGTCGCCTTTGTGATCAGGCCAGTAATATCCAGCATGTTCGCGTAATCGTCGCGCGTGACATGGTAAGTCTTATTCGCCGTCCCGGGAGTGGTGGAAATCGCCACGATATTGTTCGCCGTTATGTCCGCGGGAACGAAACTAACCTGGTTCAGAGCATCGACTCCAATGCCGTGATTCACCATGAAGGCGACCAAACGCACGGCGATATCGAAGTTGTTACCGCCTCCGGTAACGGAAGGACTCACAAGGGCGGGCCGGAAGATCCGCGTAGCAAGCCCACGCCGGCGTGCGTTCATCACCACCTGTTCCGATACCCATTTGGACTGGCTGTATCCAAAATCGAGAAGCTCCATATTCTCATTGAAGTCGGTCTCATACAGGACCTTTTTAACGGCCCAACCGAAAACAAAGGTGGTCGAGACATAGTTGAAGCTCTTGGTGCGCCCTTCGAACGCCAACCTTAAAACCTCATTTGTTCCCAGGACATTGGCGTCGCGCATCCGGTCGTAGTTGAATAGGTAATTTACGGTTGCGCCGTTATGGAACACTGTGTCGATTTCATCTACGAGAAAATCCCAAACTTCCTGCGTCAGGCCCAGCTTTTCCTGCCCGAGATCTCCGCAAAGAGGAATCACGCGATCCTCGAACATCTGCGTGAGCCCGGCCGAGCAAGGCCCCATCGAATCCATCGCAGCCGTGAGTCTTTGCCTGCCCTGATGCTCGTCGGAAGCCCTTACCAGGACATAGATTTTCGCATGCGTTTGTTCCAGTAGACTTTTCAAAAGGAACGGGCCAATAAAGCCGGTGCCACCCGTCAGCAGAACATGATTCAAGATCGGTATCTCGGGCAGTAATGCGGGTACCGCAGGCTCGAAGATAAGCTTCCTGTCGTTGCTCATCATCAACTCTTCCGCAGCGCGCTGCTCTTCACGGAAAGCCGCCAGGAAATGCCGCAGATGCACCAGTGCTTCTTCGGGAGCGCGCTCCAACTGTTCGGCCAGTCGAAACAGTTCGGCTACGCTGACACGCTGAATGAGGCCGACATCCACCTGCCTCGCCAGCATATCGGCGCCTTTATCCTTTAAAAGCTCCTTGATCTCGTGCATGAACACTACAAGATCCAGGGAATCCAGCCCGGCTTCGATAAGGTTGTACGATTCCGTGCCCGTCAGGTTGTACCTGGCTTTCAATACGTCGAGAGACGACCGGCATTCAGCATCGCAAGCTACGGGTCCGGACTCTTTTTCCCGCGAAAACTCTGAGAGAACGGTAAACTTACCTTCCAGCCACATCTGCTTGGTCTTATGGCGCATGATCTTACCCGAACTGGTTCTCGGTATCGCGCGGGGTGCGATGAAGGAAATCAACGCCACTTCCACATTCAGGTAATTTCGAACCGCGGCGGCAATCTTCAGCGCCTCCGGAAGAGCTTTGGGATTTTTCACTTCGGCGACGATCGCCAGCGCCGGCTCGCTCTCCTCGTGAATCTGGAACGCGGCAACGCAATTCGTCCGGATCAGGCTGGATGCTTTCTCGACGATTTGCTCGATATCCTGCGGGTAATAGTTTTGCCCGCGTAGAATAATCATGTCTTTGATGCGGCCACACACGAAGAGCTCGCCGTCGTGAAAGAAACCCATGTCGCCCGTCCGAAGGTAGCCGTCGTCATAGGGGCTGTCGTCAACCAACCGGGCGTGAAAGAGTTTCAGCGTCAGTTCCGGGTTATTCCAACAACCCAGGCACTTACTGCCGCCAGCAACCCAAATCTCACCGATACGGCCTGGATCCAGGGCAACGTGCCTCTCCGGATCGACAATTTTTACAGTGATATCCGGCAGGGGAGTTCCGCAACTGACAATCTGAGTGGCCGCGCCGATTTCGGAAACCTCCGTGGTCATGCGCGCCTTCCCCAGCGCCATGGCGTGCTTGTTGACGGAAATGATGTTGCGGCCGCCGAGCGAAACTGCCAGAGTATTCTCGGCCAACCCGTACGCCACAGAAAAAGTCTCCGCCCTGAGCCCGTAGGGCTGGAAGGCCTCCAGAAACCGCGTGTAAGTATCCGGTTTGACGGGTTCCGCGGCGACCATCAGCACCCTGAGCGAGCTGAGATCGCAAGATTCCAGACTCTCCTTCGAAAGCCGCCCGGCGCGCAAGCAGTAGTCGTAAGCGAAGTTGGGCGCCGCCGAGGAGGTTGCCCTATAGGTTTTGATGGCGTCGAACCACAAGGTCGGGCGTTGAATGAAGTCCGTGGGAGCAAAACCGTAGGTGGTGCCGCCTGTAAGCGCGGGATAAAGATAACATCCGATCAGCCCCATATCGTGATACTGGGGAAGCCAGGACACGACTACTGGCGCGGGATGGTCGATCACCAGCGGACAGTTATGCAGTATGTTTTCGTGCGTGACCATCACGCCTTTGGGGTCTCTTGTCGATCCCGACGTGTACTGGAGAAACAGAATCTTCGAAGCGCTGGCGAAAGTTTCGTTTGAAATCGTATGGAGGAAGTCTTCGGTTACGATCCAGCGCAGATCGGAAATGTAGTCTACATCAACTCCGGACGCCGCGACTCCGCTTCTTGCGAGATTGGTCTTCAGGGATCCCAAGTAGTCTTTACTCGTTAAGACGCCGGCCGCTTGGCAATCCTTGGCGATGTGGACCATCTTGTAAAGGGCGCCTTGGAAGCCGTGAGAACTGGGAGGATAGACGGGCACCGGAATCAATCCGGCGCGCACGCAGCCGAAAAACGCGCAAATCATTTCGAGTCCCGGCGGATAGGCGAGCAGAAGCCGGTCCTGCGCTGCGAAACGATGCTCTTTCCGCAAATGTCCGGCGATCACCTTCGTCCGGTGGAGAAACGACTCGTATGAGTAGCCTTCGATCTGATTCCCGTTCAGGTCAATGTACGAATAGAGAAGTTTGTGCGGGTGCTGGCTCGCTAAATGGTCCAGCTTTTCTAAAATCGACGCGATCATAGGTCGGCTCTGTCCTCATGGCGGAGGCGCCGCCATTCGCTAAACTCTGGTATTGAATCTGAAAACTCTGTGTAACAAAACGAGAGCCTGGATGCTCTCCGTGCATAGGGGGGAGGGTGACTTCGAATACTGGGGCGGAAGCATTCAAAGCCTGTACTTCGGACGGTCCGGTGAGGACGTTGGCGGCTAGCCTCGGAAGCGGGGCGCGCCACGCGCCCGTACGGACAAAGTCGTCTGCTGGCGAAATCGCCGGAGTTGGTCCTAGCTATCTGCGACAACACATCCGCCGATTTTTCTACAAGCTTCGTCGCCACGAATCGAGGGCAGTCAAAAGTTGATTTCCGGCCGCCGGCGAGCCCTTGCCGCTGGCTTCCGAGGTCGAACGAGGCTGCAATTGCTCAAAGGCCATAAAAACCAAGCCCCGCCGAACGAGAGACAACGGGATCAGACACCTGACCGCCCGATTCGAAGCCTCATACGTTCCATATCAGGGATCACCATATGGTAACAGAGATTTGCCGCTTCCGGGAAGGCGTGTCAGGGGCCGGCATATCCGGTCCGAATTCCCTTGATCTTGCTTAAGGTTTCGAGCTACCATGAACTTCTGACGCCTTCTAGGGGCGGTGTCCGGCCAACAAATCCGCTGCTGGCCTGAGTGACCAGCCTTGGCTTGGCCGGGTGTAGATTGAGCCGGCCTACGATCATCGTCGAGGCGTTCGAGACAGAGGCGGTTATCAGTCTGAAGCCCGACATAGATGATCTAGCGCCATCCGAGGCCTCGCCGCAGGATTCCGTTGGCAACCCCGCAGGCGCATCTTCCTTCCCGAAGATCTTGCGCCGGCGCCTCGACGAATTCTTTTCGGATGCGAAGATTTCTCCTAAAGCCGACCGCACCATGTGGGTCAAAATCGCAGTGGGCCTGGCGGTCCTGGCGGGCAGTTGGATTACTCTTTACGCACTGAAGCCGGATTCATGGAGGTTTGTCGTTCTTTACGTCCTGAACGGCCTCGCTCAGACGTTCCTGCTACTGAACATCGCCCATGACAGCAATCATAATGCGATCTCCCCGGCGCCATCCGTAAACAAAATCCTGAACTATGTTTTCGATCTTTGCGGCATCAACTCTTACATGTGGCGCATCCTCCATCATCGAGGACACCATTCCTGCATCAATCTCCACGGTGAAGACGACGCACTCACCGGACGCGGAATCTTCCGGTTTACGCCCCACGAACCTCGCGCCTATCTGCAACGGTTTCAGCACATCTATGCATTGTTTTTTTACGCGCTCTTTTCCCTCGACTATATCTTGATAAGAGACTTCGAAAGCTTTTTTTTCCCAACCCACGGATATCTGAAGCGCAAGCATCCCTTGCGGGAATACGCCATCCTCTTCGCAGGCAAGGGGTTCTACCTCACGTACATGCTTATTTTGCCGGTCATGTTGCTGGGCAAATCGCCTCTGCTGGTCGCTTTTGCTTTCGTTCTCTCGCATTTGATCATCGGTTTGATCGTATCGCTTGTATTCCAGACAACGCACACGGTGGACACCACTTACTATCCTTCAACCCGCGGCGAGTTTGACAGCAGCGTGTATCACATCTTCGCGACCACGGCTGATTATGCGACCGGCAGTCCGCTGGTGGGTTGGCTCGCGGGCGGGCTCAACTACCACATAGCCCATCATCTGTGCCCGTTTGTGTGCCACACTCACTATCCTCGGCTGACGCGGATTGTCAAGGAGACCGCCGAGGAGTACGGCGTTCCCTACCGGCAACATCCCACCATGAGAGGCGCGATCAGACATCATCTGATACTTTTAAAGCAATTGGGAAACGACGATTCGTTTTCCACTCACTAATTTGTGACCTCGCACCCAACTACTCCCGTCGTCTCCCGCTTCCGCTCCTTCCTGGATTCGCGCGGGATGGCTCACAATCCCGTGCAGGTTCTCTCGAAGTACACCGAACTCCACGGGGACACCTTCCGGTTCTATTTTGGCGGCGTCAAAGAGGCCATCGTAACCACGAATCCCGTCGTCATTCAGCACGTCCTGAAGACCAACGCGGAAAATTATCACAAATCCGAAATTCAAGTGAAGCGGATGGGCCACTTCCTCGGGAAAGGCCTTCTCACCACCCACGGGGAGGCCTGGCGCACGCAAAGGCGTCTTATTCAGAAGGGTTTCGATCGGAAACAACTGGACGTTCTGTCCTCGATCATGCAGGAATCCCTCGCCGATTCGCTGCGGGAGTTCGACAGGCAAGCCCACATAGGCCCCGTCGACATTTACCCCCATCTGATGAAAATTACCTTCGGGATGGTCGGGAGGTCGCTGTTTGGCGCCCGTCTCAAGGACGAGGACATTGACCTCATCAGCCTGACCATCTCCACCGTCCAGGAATTCATGGTTCGTCAGACCATTCAGCCCTATCTGAACCCCTGGTTTGCCGTGTCCGGCGAGTTGCGCAAACACGAGGAAATGCGAGCCCGCGCTGACGGCGTTCTGCTGGACTACATCCAGAGGCGGCGCCAGGAGGCGCCCGGTCACGATTTGCTGCAGATCCTGATGGACGCTCGCTACAGCGACGGGGAAGGCATGAGCGATGGGCTGGTCCTGAGCGAGAGTATGCAGCTGCTGGTGGCCGGCCACGAAACATCGTCGAATGCTTTGTCGTGGCTTCTGTACCTGCTGAGCTCGCGTCCGGATTGTCTCGAAAAGATGCGGCAGGAGTTCGACTCCACTCTGGGCAGCAGACCTCTCAGCTACTCCGACGTTCCAAAGTTCGAGTTTACAACTCAGGTAATTCAGGAGGCGCTGCGCCTGTATCCACCGTTTTGGATGGTCGATCGAATGGCCCTCGCGGACGACCGCGCGGGGGATCTCGACATACCACGCGGGTCGACGGTCGTGGTCTTCATTTACGGCGCGCACCATTCGCGCCAGTACTGGGCGAATCCGGAAAGTTTCGACCCGGAGCGCTTCACCAAAGCGAATGAGAAGCGTCACAGGCCTTTCAGTTACTTGCCCTTCGGATCTGGACCGCGGGGTTGTATCGGCGGCAACTACGCCATGCTGCAGATCTTGATGATTCTCAGCGTTCTACTAAGGAAGTACGATCTCCAACTGGTTCCGGGCCAGACCATTAAAGCCCGCCCGATGGTGATCCTGCGGCCGGAGCACGGAATCCGCATGACCTTCACCGAAGCAGCTCCACGCGTGGGCACCATGGCTGACTCCTTGCAATAGCCGAAGCTTTGCAGCGGCTGGATATTGCGGAGTGCCGATCGCCTCATAGCGGCCGCTGTCATTAACGTTGACCGCGCAATCGCCGCAGAGTAGAAGAATCGTTATTCGTCTCCGGAAACCAAGGGCCTTGCCGTGGAAACGGAGATCGTCTATCCTTTCCATAAGCAACTTATGGGAGAACCCAAAGAGGGCGATCTGCTTGCCGGCACCTTGGACATGCTCATCCTGAAGACTCTCGCGCGGGGAGCCATGCACGGCTATGCCATCGCGGAGTGGATCTGCTCAACCTCGGATGAGATCCTGCGCGTCGAAGAGGGCGCTTTGTATCCCGCGTTGCATCGTCTCGAATTGAAGGGACTCCTCGATGCCGAGTGGGGCGTTTCGGAGAACAATCGGCGCGCCCGTTTCTACCGGCTGACTCGCGCAGGCCGCAAAGCCTTGGCCGCCGACGCCGAACGATGGCACCGTCTGAGTTTGGGTATCGCCCGGATCATGGATACTGCATGATGGGTCGAAACGAGATTCTACTGCGTCTCCGTGCGCTATTCCGCCGCCGTGATTTCGAGCGCGACGTAGAAGACGAGATCGCCTTCCATCTCGCCATGCGTCAGCAAAATCATCGCGACCAGGGTATGGATGATGTCACCGCGCAGGCCGCCGCGCATCTGCGATTCGGAAACACTACCCGCATAGGAGAAGCTTTGCGCGAGATGCGCGGCTGGGGCTGGATTGAAGGCCTATGGCAAGATGTTCGCTTTGCCCTTCGCCAGATCCGCCTGAACCGGGGGTTTGCGGCTGGAGCGATCCTCCCCCTTGCGCTGGCGATCGGTTGTACCGGCGCGGTTTTCAGTCTGGTGGATGCCATCCTCTTCCGGCCCACAGGCGTCACGGACCCTGCCGGGGTCGCCGCCGTGTATACCTTTTCGCGAGGCCAGAGCCGGTACCTTTCTGATTCCTATCCGGACTTCCGCGACATCAGCGCCCTGGATAACGTCATCGAATCGGCTGCGGCTTACCTTCGAACCCAGGTGAATGTCCGCCAGACCGAGGGGGTCCAGCCGATGAACGCCGAAATGGTTACAGGAGACTATTTCCGGGCCGCCGGCATCGCACCCGCGCTCGGGCGTCCATTGGGACCGGCGGACGATCGTCCAGGCGCTGCTCCGGTCGCCTTGGCCAGCTACTCCGTTTGGGAAAACCGGTATCAGCGCAGCCCCTCCATCCTGGGCGCCACAGTCTGGATCGACGGGGTCTCCTTCACCATTGTCGGGGTGATGCCCAAAGGCTATCAGGGGATGTTGCTGGATTGGTACAGCGACGCCTCATTCTGGCTGCCGCTGGCGCATTTCAACCGGTTGATCCCTCAAGCGCCGGATTACCAGAACCACCGCGAAGACCAGATGCTGATGATGTTGGCGCGGCTGCGGCCTGGCGCGACCCTTGCGAGCTTCCAAGCAGCTCTAGATGCACTGGCATCGCGTGTTGCCGTCAGTCCCGACTTTCGTTTTCTGGCCCTGCCCTCGTCTCAGGCGCGCTTCTTTCCGGCGTACCGCGCCGGAGCCATTCGCTTCCTCTGGCTGCTGATCGCAATCTCGGGAGCTGCTTTGGCCATCGCCTGTTTCAATCTGGCAAGCCTGCTTCTGGCTCGCGCCGCGGCGCGGCAACACGAAATTTCAGCAAGGCTGGCGTTGGGCGCGGGTAGGTTCCGCCTGGTGCGGCAATTCCTGATTGAGAATGGCGTATTGGCCGTCTGCGCGTGCGCCGCGTCCCTGCCGTTGGCGATGGCTCTCACGGCTTGGTATCCTGGCGTGCCGATCACACGCGGCCTCTCGATCACCGTGCAACTCGCCGCGGACTGGGGCGCGCTCGGATTCGGCATGGTCGTGGGGCTCCTCACCAGCGTCGTCGCGGGAATCGTCCCCGCATTGCGGGCCACCCGCGGCAACGTCGTGAAGCGGCGGAAGCCCAGCCGAGCGGGCTTGCAGGATTTCTTCTCCGCTGCTCAGGTGGCATGCGCCATGACGGCGCTGGTCTGCGCAGCGCTGCTGGGGGAGAACGTTCGGGGTCTAGGCAGCGTCCCGTTGGGTTACGAAACTCACGGGGTTCTGGTTGCTTCGGCGGATTTGTCCAGCGGGGTCAATCCATCTCGCGAGGCGGCTGAGCAGCTCTCGCGCCGATTGCTGGCCGAAGTCCGCGTGCAGTCGGCGGGCGCTGCGTTGGCATGGCAGGTTCTGCCCTCCCGATTTCAAATCATGTTGGATATTCAAAGTGAGGATGCCGCGACGCCGCGTCGCACCCCTGTACGGTTCAATTGGGTTTCCGACGGATACTTCGAGTTGCTGCACATGCCTCTGGTCGCGGGCCGTGGAATTCTGCCTGGCGACGGCCTGAAATCTCAACCGGTGGTGGTGGTGAACCGGGCCGCGGCCACATTGCTTTGGCCGGGCGAAAATCCCATCGGGCGACATCTCCGGGTTCGCTCTGAGCCCTCGGCGCGGGAGGTGGTGGGCGTCGTGGAAGATACTCGTTACCGTCCCTTAGGCGAGGCGCAGCCCCCGCTGCCCTACGTGTTTCTTCCCATGTTTCAACGCGCCTCCCTGTTGCCTTTCGAGATCCATGTGCGCACGCCGGGCGAGCCGCTTCTCTTCGCCAAAACATTGCGGCGAATCGTCGCGGGCATTGCTCCGGATGCGCCGGTCTACGACATCCAGACGCTAGACGATTTCGCGCAGGCAGGGTTGCTGCAAATGCGCGCCGCGGCACAGGCCGCTGGAGCCCTGAGCCTGCTTGCCATAATGCTGGCCGTAGCGGGCATTTTCGCGTCGGGAGCGTATCGCGTCGCAAGGCAGAAGAAGGAAATTGCGATTCGCATCGCCATTGGCGCGAAACCTCGACGAGTGATCCAATCCTTCGCGGCGCGCGGACTATGGATCGGCATTGCAGGCGCATGCCTCGGCATCATTCCGGCAGTGTGGGGCGTTGCACTGCTACGCTCGTCGGTTCAAGGCGTCGGAGAGGCAAGCTTTGCGTTCTACGCCGCGGCGGGCGCGATTCTTGCCTCGGCAGCCGCGCTGGCGGCTTTGGCGGCGGCCAGCCGAATCGCGCGCGTGCAGCCAGCCGACGTTCTGCGGGTCCAATGAGGTTGGCGGCCGCGTAAACTGGGAATCATGTTCGTACAGCGAGTCGCCAGCCTTGCGAAGTTCACTCCCGAAAAGATGGGCAAGAGCGCCATCGCGCAAGGTGGATTTCTCTTTGCGGGCCTGAACTCCTTTGAGCCCGGACAAGAACACGCTCCCCATGTGCATGAAGGCCAGGACAAGCTCTATTTCATCCTGGAAGGGACCGGCATGGTCCAGATCGGCGATCGGGCTGAGCGTCTATCCGCCGGCGGCGCAGCCTTTGCTCCGTCCGGCGTCGTCCACTCCATTCGAAATCCAGGGCCGGAGCGGCTGGTAGTGATGGCGGTACTCGGACCGCCTCCCCCGAAATAATCAGCAGTCAAAAACACGTCGGCAAGTTAGCGCCAAGAAATTTCTCTTGCCTACTACATACAAGTATAGTAGAGTGGGTCCGTGGAAAAGCTCAGGAAACTGACGAAGCTGGAAATGCAGATTATGGAGACGCTTTGGGCCAAAGGGTCGGCGTCCATCCGCGAGATTCAGGAGGCGTTTCCCGAACCGGACCGGCCGGCTTACACCACCATCCAGACCACCGTGTACCGCCTCGAATTCAAGAAAGCCGTGCGAAGGGCGAAGCGGGACGGCGCCGCTCATATCTTCGAGCCGGCGATTTCGCGCAGCTCGGCGCAGAAAAGACTGATCGACGATCTGCTGGGAATGTTCGGCGGCAGGGCGCAGCCGATCATGGCGCACTTGATCGATTCGGGGGACCTCACGCTGGAGGACTTGGAACAGGCGACGAAGACGCTGCGGAAGCTGGGGAAGAAAGGAGGGGCCGGTGCTTGATCATCTGTGGCAATCGACTTTGTTTGCCGGGCTCGCGTGGCTGCTGACACTCTTGCTTAAGAAAAACCGCGCGCGGGTGCGGTACTGGGTTTGGTTCGTGGCCTCAATGAAGTTTCTGGCGCCTGCGGCGGTTTTGGTCACGCTGGGGAGCCAGGTTAGCTGGAGAACGGCTCCTCCGGTTTCGTCGCCTGTCGTGGTTCAACAGACGGAGGGATCTTCTGCTCCCTTGGCGGCCGTGCCGCCTTCTGCTCCGGCGCGGACCGATCAGGTTCCAGGGTTGCTGCTCCTGGTGTGGGCGGCCGGGTTCTTCGCGGTAGTTCGGCGTTGGGGCCGTGAATGGACGCGAATGCACTGGAATGTTCGGGACGCGGTTCCGCTGGATCTCGGGTTGGCGGTACCGGTGCGGTCGTCGCCGGCACTGATGGAGCCTGGAGTGTTCGGGATCTTTCGGCCTGTTTTGCTTTTGCCGGAAGGAATCACCGATCGAGTGGCAAAGGCGCAGTTGAACGCGATTCTCGCGCATGAATTGTGCCATGTCAGGCGTCGCGACAATCTGATGACCGCGATGCACATGGTTGTCGAAGCGGTGTTCTGGTTCCATCCGCTGGTGTGGTGGCTTGGAGCGCAGTTGATGGAAGAGCGGGAGCGAGCTTGCGATGAGGATGTGCTGCGCTCAGGCACCGATGCGCAGACCTATGCGGAAGGGATTCTGAAGGTCTGTGAGTTCTATCTGGAATCGCCGCTGGAATGCGCGGCCGGAGTTTCAGGGGCGAACCTCAATAAGCGAATCGAGGAGATTATGGCGAATCGTGTCGTGGTCAAGTTGAATGCCGGCAGAAAACTGCTGCTGGCAGGAGCGGGCATGCTGGCTGTGGCGGGGCCGTTGGCGATTGGTGTGATCAATGCGCCCCCGATTCGGGCGCAGGCTACGTCCGGCGGGTCGTTGGCGTTCGAGGTGGCTTCGGTGAAGCCGCGTCCACCGGGAGACGGTGGGCTCCGGTTCCCGGAGTATCTTCCGGGCGGGAGATTTGTTGCGAGCGCCCCACTGGAGATTGTAATCGCATCCGCGTACAACCTTCCCATCAACCGAGGAGTCCGGCTGACGGGGAGCCCAGACTGGCTCCGCACAGAGGGCGGCCTCTACGATATTGAAGCCAAGGGCGCCGTCCCGGATGGATTGACGGTTAAGGCCCGCACCGACAGGATGAAGTTGATGCTTCGCACGCTGCTGGCCGACCGTTTCAAGCTGAAAATGCACGTTGAGACGAAGGAAATGCCGGTGTATGAGTTGACGGTGGCGAAGAACGGGCCGAAGCTGCAGAAGGCGGACATCGAAGAGAAGGATTGCCCGGAGCCCGATCCATCCGCGAATCCCACGCCTGGCACGCCCGTTACCACCTGCCACAATTTCATGGGTGGCCGGGGAAGAGGGCTACATGCGCGGGCTGTGGATATGTCGGACCTGGTCGGCTTCGTCGAGAATTGGACGGATCGTCCTTTGCTCGATAAGACCGGGATCAGAGGGCTCTATCGCTTCGACACGTCGGGTTGGCTGCCGATGCAGGTTGGTCCTCCGCCAGCGGCGGGAGCGAAAGGAGAGGATGGAACGGAGCTGGCCGATTTACCGACGCTCTTCACTTTGTTCGAGAAGCTCGGCTTGAAGATGGAACCGACGAAGGACAAAGTGGACGTGTACGTGATCGATCATATCGAGAAGCCGACAGCGAATTAACGGGGCTTGCTGGACATGCCTTCGTCCCAGGTGCTCCAGCCGGAGAGCATTCCGTAGGGCACTTGATCCAACAATGCCTCCACGCGGCGGATCTTGCCCCTCTCGATCTTGAACATCTCGGCTAACTCCCAGGTCCAGGGGCGAGTTGGGCCGTTCGAGGCCTCCGTGCCGTCGGACATTTTGTAATCGCGATATTTTCCGGCGGCGTGGTCGAAGAAGACGAAGCTGAAGACTAAGCCCCGCTCGGTGTCAACGGCTACAAAGCGGCGGTCGCGGATGCGTGTGACGAAATGGAAATAGCCGGATAGGAATTGTTCCTTGCATCCCAGCAACGCTGGATTGAAACCTGCCGGCGGAGGCGCAGCCTGTTTCTCTCCTCCGCGCCCTCCGCGTCCTGCCGGCGCCGCAGCGAAGCCGGAGCCGGTGCGGAAGTTGGGATTATGGGTGGTTTGCTGGCCGTCTTCAAGACGCTCGCAATCATCTGCGAAGAAGCTGTAGTTGCCCTTGCCGTCGTTCTTCTCAAGCGCGCTGAAATACATGTTGGCGGTTTTGATGAGATCTTCGCGTGAGGCTCGCTCGGTTGCGGGGATGGTTTGGAGGAACAGCGGATTGGGGCTGGCGAGAGTCTCAAGCTCCTTCGCGCCGGTGCCGCTGCTCAAGCCGGTGCGCACGGTAAACGTCTCGATCTCGGCGATCTGGCGATTTTCGATTTTGAGGCGGATGGCGATGGAGACTGGCACGTTGGCCTCGGTCATGGTGGTAATCAGCGCGATGTTGCCGGTTTGCGGATCGTCGACGAAGAGGCGGTATTTTCCTTTGGCCGTGGCGGTGCGCCAGAAGCCGTCGCCGGGCTCCAGGCGCTGGCCGTTCTCGGTGTTCTTGAGCTTCGCGGATAGAGGCAAGCGCTTGGGGTCGTGGGCGATCAGCGCATCCATGTACTGATCGGCGAAGGATTCGAGGCAGGCTCGATCGCAGGGGGCGGCTTTTGTGTTTTGGGCGAACGCAGCCGGGGCTAAGGCAAAAGCGATGACAAGGGCGGTCTTCATTTGCTTGTGTCTTTACCGGTGACATCACGGCCGCGGTCGGAGAGGCCGGATTCCCAATCGCTCCAGCCGGAGGGCATGCCGTAAGGGGCGCGCTCCATGATGGCCTCGATCTGATGGATCTTGCCCTTCTGGATCTGGAACAGCTCGGCGAGCTGCCAGGTCCAGAGCTGAGCGGGACCGGCGGTGACCTTGCGTCCGTCCGGCGTTTCGAAGTTACGCGTGTCGCCGCCGGAGTGATCGAAGAAAATGAAACTGAAGACCAGGCCGCGCTCGGGATCGACGGCTACGAAGCGGCGGTCGCGAATGCGCGTGACGAAGTGGAGCAGGCCGGAATCGAACTGTTCCTTGCAGCCCCAATTGCTGGAATAGCCGGTGGCGGTTTTAGGATCGGGGCGCTGCTTTCCCGCGGCCACGGGTACGTTGGTGGTGAAGCCGCCGTTCTCGATGCGATTGCAATCGTCGGCGAAAGGATAGACGCCCTTGCCGTCGTTCTGCTGCATGCCGGTGAAATACATGTTGGCGACCTTGATGAGATCTTCTCGCGACATGCGTTCAGAGGGCGGAATGGGGTCGGTCCACTTGTAGCCGATGCGCTCGAAACCTTGCGCGGAAGAGGGGCTGCGCTGGATAAAGGTCTCGATTTCGGTGATCTGGCGATTGGCGACTTTGAGGCGCAGCGCGATCATGGCGGGGGCCTTGCCTTCGCTGATGCTGCCCAGAAAGGTGACCTCGCCGGCATCGACGTCCGTGACGAAGAGGCGATAGGTTCCCTTGGCGTCCATGGTGTTCCAGAGGCCGTCGCCGATATCGAGCTTCTGGCCGTTCTCCGTGAACTTGGCGTTCTTGGCGATGGACGCTTTGGCGGGATCGTGCGCGAGGACGGCGTCGAGATAGCGGTCGACGAAGGCTTCGAGGCAGGCTCGGTCGCAGGCGCCGGATTTGGATTGCGCGGCCAGGGTGGAGGCGAGCAGGACAGCGGCGGCGAAGGATTCAAGTCGCATGATAGGGTCTCTCTCTTGCGTGACGATTCTATCAAGGTTTACGCCATGAGAGAATGGATCTGTCGAGGCTACTTCTTCGTCATGAATTACGAGCAAGCAATCAAGGACCTTCAGGACACCCTGGTGGTGATGGCGGAGATGGAAAGGCGTCAATCGGCCATGCTCCGCGAACACGCCGAGATGCTCCGTGACACCGTGGAATTCCGCCGGCGCACCGACCAGAACCTTGCCGAAATCACGGATAAGCTGAACGGTTTGATTGGCTACGTTGCAGGAATGCCGCCTCCCAGGCCTTCCTAGCGCGAAGTTGGCCGCGGGGGCGGAGGCTCCTGAGGCGAACTACCCGCGCTGCCGAGTGGGCGACTGAAAAGAGGCGCTTCGGACCTGCGGAAGTGGATGGTGCGCCCCATCTGGATCAGCATCCGCCGATCCAGTTCCGCTCCATAAGCCGAGCCTTCCATGTCTGACCACGGGACGAGGAGCATCGTCAGTGCATCCCTCGGCGCAAGATAGAGCAGAGCGTCTGCTACTTCGCGGAGTTTCTTGCCAGCCAACTGCGGGCCGCCGGTTCCCCCATAGATTACGGACTCGGCGGAGAGCTCAGCTACCCAACTTCCTCGAAGATCCACGATGGCTGGAAGAGGCCATGCGTCGAATCGTAATCGCCGATTGCGTTCGTGCCGAAAACGATGAAGTAGGTGTGGGCTCCGGCCGCGCGAAGCTGTTGCTCGATGGGAGTGGGTGCGCCCGGCCCCCAATCGGCCTTGCGCAGGAAATGATTCGCGCCCATGACTAGGAGCGCGCGCCGGTTCTTATCGAGAACTTCTTCCTTCACCACTCGCGCATACCATGAATCGCGGTTGCCGGCGAACGGACCCCAGTCCTCAGGGGTCTTGATCGCGGCCCAGTCTCCGTAAGGGTCGCCGAGTACGATTCGCATTTGATGTTTGCCGCAGCGCTTCAAATTGGTCTCGCGCACGGTTTCATAAAACGATTTGAGTACGGGAGACGGGGGGCCAACCAGGCCGATCATGTTGCGCCACGCTTGCTGTACCTGCGCGAGAGGGATGTCTTCACCGGCGATGTACCGGTCCATGGATTTCTGATAGAGCGAGTTTCCCATCTCCACCACGATGTCATCCACGCGATCGGCAAATGCCTGTGTGCTGACGAGTTGACGGAGCCATCCGTACTCCTGTTTGCAGGCGTGCTGCTCGCCGAACATGACGATGTTGTGGGTATCGAACGCGCGCAGAACCGCGGTGGTTGCGTCTTGGGGCTGCGACTGCCGGTACGGTCCGTTACAAAGCGCGGCGGCGCAGAGTCCCAGGCAAGCGAGGCTCGAACGCATGTCGTCCTCATGTTACAGTAATCGGGCGTGAAGACTATGGGCAAGATCGCGGTGGTGACGGGAGGCGGCAGCGGGATCGGGCGGGCGGTTGCTTTGGCGCTCGATGGAGCTGGATACTCGGTGGCGATTGCCGGGCGGCGAGTGGGTGAGTTGGAGAAGACGGCTGCGTCTGCCAAAGGCAGCTCAACGCTGGTGGTGCCGGCGGACGTGAGCAAGCCTGAGGATGTGCGGGGGCTGTTCGCGCGGGTGAAGGAGACGTTCGGCCGGCTCGATCTGCTGTTCAACAATGCCGGCATGGGCGCCCCCAATGTTCCCATGGAGGACCTGACTTATGAGCAGTGGAGCGCGGTGGTCGGCGTGAACCTGACAGGAGCGTTTCTGTGCGCGCAGGAGGCGATCCGAATCATGAAGGCGCAGGAGCCCAGGGGCGGGCGCATCCTTAATAATGGCTCGATTTCGGCGTACGCGCCGCGGCCGAATTCCGCGCCTTATACCGCGACCAAACATGCCATCACGGGGCTTACCAAGAGCATTGCACTGGACGGGCGAAAGTACGACATCGCCTGCGGGCAGATCGACATCGGCAACGCGGCGACGGAGTTGACGGAGCGGATGGCGGGCGGCATTCAACAAGCCAGTGGCGCGATCACGCCCGAGCCTCGCATGGATTTGAAGCATGTCGCCGACGCGGTGTTGTACATGGCAGGCCTGCCGCTCGAGGCCAATGTTCTGTTCATGACGGTGATGGCTACGAAAATGCCATTTGTCGGCAGGGGTTGATATACTGGCGGCCACTGAGCACACTATGAAACGCCTCTCACTCTTCATCCTGCTGGGCGCCGCGTTCGCGAGCGCCGCGATTCAAGACCCCGTGAAGACCGATGCCGGTCAGGTTTCCGGGGTCACTGGAAAGAATCCAGAGGTCAGGGTTTACAAAGGGATTCCGTTCGCCGCGCCTCCCGTGGGAGATCTGCGGTGGAAGCCTCCGCAGCCGGTGGCGCATTGGGATGGCATCCGCGCCGGCGATACATTTGGATCGCAATGCGTTCAGGGCGGCGGAGGCCGGGGAGGCGGCGCGGCGAAGGGCGGAGCTACTGCTAAAGGTGGAGCCGCGCCTAAAGGCGGGGCGCGCGGTGGCGGTGCAACGGGCAGCGAAGATTGCCTGTACTTGAATGTGTGGACGGCGGCGCAATCGGCTTCGGAGAAGCGGCCGGTGCTGGTTTGGTCGCATCCCGGCGGATACACCAGCGGCAGCGGATCGTCCCCGCAGTTCGATGGCGAGGCTCTGGCAAAGAAGGGCGTGATCGTGGTCACGCACAATTACAGGCTGGGTGTATTCGGGTTTTTCGCGCACCCGGAGCTTAGCAAGGAATCGGCGCACCACGCCTCCGGCAATTACGGATTGATGGATCTGGCGGAGACGCTGCGCTGGGTGCAGAAGAATATCGCGGCGTTCGGCGGAGATCCCGGCAACGTCACCATCGCGGGGGATTCGGCGGGTGCGGCTCTGGTGGCTATGATGACGGGCTCGCCGGAGGGCAAGGGATTGTTCCGGCGCGTGATTTCGGAAAGCGGCGCGTGGATGGGTTTGGGCGTTTCAAGGATGACCACGCTCGCCGCGGCGGAACAAAACGGAGTGCGCATGGCAACCGCGATGGGCGCGACTTCGCTGGCTGAGCTGCGCGCGAAGCCGGCCGCTGAGGTGCAAGCCGCGGGAGGCGGAGGCGGTCCGGTAGTGGACGGCTGGTATATTCCCGAGGACTTATCGAAAACGTTCGAAGCCGGGAAGGAGAACGAAGTCGATATCCTGGTGGGGTCGAACAAGGACGAAGGAACATTCTTTGCTCGGCCGACGACCGCTGCGCAGTTCACCATGGGGGCGCAACGCTACGGCGAATTGGCGGACGGGTATCTGAAAGTGTATCCGGCGGGCTCGGATGAAGAGGCGGCGCAATCGAGTCTCGCCAGCTTCCGCGACGCTCTGGGATTCCATCAGCGCAAGTGGGCGCAGCTTCAGGAAAAACGCGGGAAGTCGAAAACCTACGTGTACTACTTTACGCACGATCCCACTCCGGGACCGAATTCGCGCGGAGCGACGCATGGCGCGGAGGCTCCTTACGTGTTCCAGAATCCGGGGCGGGCAATGTGGACGGACCTGGATAAACAGCTCTCCGATACAATTTCGTCGTATTGGGTGAACTTTGCTAAAAAGGGCGACCCGAATGGCAAGGGTTTACCTGTGTGGCCCGAATATCGCGAGAAGACTTCGAGTCATCGGATGGTGCTGGGGGATAAAGTGGAGGTCGAGCCGGCGAATGACACGGCGCATCTGGCCTGGTGGGAGTCCTATTATCAGAAGCTGCTGAAGCAGTAGCGGCGCACCGCAAGAATCGGATAGAACTGGGCCGAGCGCTACGGTTATCTTGGAGTCGTGACTGAGATACAAAGAGTCCGGCGGGTTACCGATTACATTGAGCAGCATCTGGAAGGCGATATTTCGCTGGAGCGGCTGAGTAGAGAAGCGGGCGTGAGCCGGTTCCACTTACAGCGATCGTTCAAAGCGGCGGTGGGCGTGACGCCGAAGCAATATGCCGAGGCTTGCCGGCTCCGCTCCCTCAAGCAGAATCTTCGCGAGAGTGGGGACGTGCTCGACTCTGTTTTCGCGGCGGGGTTTGGATCCACCAGCCGCGTGTATGAGAGGGTGGATACGCGCCTGGGAATGACTCCGTCGGAATATCGCAAAGGCGGAGTTTCGGTTGCGATCACCCACGCGACGGTAAAGACCTCGTTGGGCTTGCTGATGGTCGGAGCGACGGATCGGGGTTTGTGCTTTGTCCAGTTCGGTGAGAGCGCCGAGGCCCTGGAAGCGGAATTGCGGCGGGAGTATCCGGCGGCTGCCATCAACGCCATGCGCAAGCCCGCACCCGCGCCATTTCGAGAATGGATCGCGGCTCTGGAAGAACATCTGCAGGGCGGACGCCCTCAACTTGAGCTTCCGCTGGACCTCCGCGCAACGGCGTTTCAGATGAAGGTCTGGCGATATTTGCAGTCGATTCCCTATGCTGAGACTCGGTCCTACGCTCAAGTGGCCGCGTGCATTGGCGCGCCAAAATCGGCGCGGGCTGTCGCGCGAGCCTGCGCCGGCAATCGTGTGGCGCTGGTGATTCCATGCCATCGCGTCATTCGCGGCTCCGGCGAACCCGCGGGATATCGATGGGGCGTGGAGCGCAAGCGGGCGCTTCTGGGGGCGGAGAACCGCGCGATTCAGTCCTCCACAAACGACTTGAGTCTGGAAAGTGTCTGATCCCACTGCTGGGAGACGAAATCGAGATATTGTTTGATTTCATCGATCGGCTTCGGATCGAATTCGAACAGACTCTCTCGGCCCGAACGAACACTGTGCACAATGCGAGCCTTCTGCAGCACCTGTAGATGCTTGGTGATCGCCTGCCGCGTTAGCCGGGAGCCTTCGGTCAGTTGTGAGATCGAACGCGGCTGGCCGCCGCAGAGCTTCGAGACCAACGCCAGCCTCGTCGCGTCGCCCAACGCGGCGAAGACGGGAGCGGCGGCAATCGAAGCGGTGGGTCGGCTACGGTTTGGCCTCGACATAGCTTTCAATATTCGTCATTTGCTGCGCCCAGCCGCCCTCGTTCCTGCGGATTGCCTCCAGGCGGCGATCGCTGGGAATTTTATCGAAGCCGGATTCAGTCACCAAAAGCAGCGTGCCGGTGGGCGTTTTTTCCAATTTGAATTCCACCAGCGTGGGCGTTTCCATTGAGTAATCAACTTTGGGATCGACAGCGTAAGGGTGCCAGGTGAAGGAGAAGAGCCGTTCCGGTTCCATCGTCTGCACAACAGCTTCCCATTTGATGTGTTCATAGCCGGGCCAAGTGATGTTGCCGCGCGAGACCTGCCCCGGCAGGAACGGGCCCTCCAGTTTTACCCGAAACCATTCGCCGAACTCGACATGATCCGTCAGCGCGCGCCACACCCGCGAAACCGGCGCCTTAAGCTCAATCTGCTTCTCAATTCGATGTTCCATGCTTTTCGCAACCTCCAGGTTGCATATTAGCATCGCGCCATGGAAAACGCAACCATTATATTGCGCTTTCTCGGCCCTTATCGGCCCGACCCCGCGCGTACGGCTGACTTCTTGACTCCGCGAAGACGATCTGCCATTCTACGGGCCGGAGGTCTATTCAGGATGACCTGGAAACTCGCGCCCGCATTCATCTGCGGAATAGTCACCGCATTTGCGCAAACCCCCGTGCCCAAAGCGACCCTGGTTCCCGTTACCGCGAACTCTCATCCCTTTGCGGCCGCGGCCCAGAACCTCCAGCCCCCCGATTTCGCCAAAGCCGGCTACGTCGAAGAGGAATTCATCCTCGGCGGCAAGGCCAACGTTTACGATTGGAAAGCTGACGGCAGCCTCGCCCCCACCGCTTCCGGTCCTTATGCGGATCGGATTCTCGTTCGCCGTCCCGCCAATCCCGCCCGCTTCAGCGGAGTCGTCGTGGTCGAGCCGATGAACTCCGCGCGCCGCTTCGATTGGGCCATGATGTGGGGATTTCTTCAGGATTATTTGATGGAGCGAGGCGATGTCTGGGTCGGCGTCACCATGCCCAATGCGATGCAGGGCCTTCAGAAATTCAACCCCTCGCGCTATGTATCTTTATCGCTGGCCAATCCTGCGCCGGACGCGCCCTGCCCTGGAGTCAAGGGCGGAGCCGCTGCCACCGAAGAAGGCCTGCGTTGGGACATTCTCAGCCAGGTTGCGGCGGCGCTGAGGAGCGGCGCGCCGGGCGAGCCACTCAGCGGCTTCAAGGTCGAGGCGGTCTACATGACCACCCAGATCGCCGACATTGACGCCTATATCGATGCCATACACTCGCACGCCGTGCTCGCGAATGGGAAGCCGGCGTACGACGGCTATCTGGTCAAGAATCTTACCGCGCCCGCGAAAATCAGCCAATGCGCCGCAGCGGTTGCGCGCCCCGATCCTCGATCCATCCTCAAGGACATCAACGTCCCGGTGATCGCCGTTCTCGCGCAGGGTGAAGTGGTAGGCTCGCTCCCGTTTCTGCGTCCCGACGGCGACCACTTCCGCCTCTATGAAATCGCCGGGGCCGCGCATATCGATAAGTACGCCTACACTTCGTTGCCCATTTTCGCGGATCAGATCGCCGCGGTCGGCTCCGCGCAAGGCTCGCCCGAATGGCCGTTCACGGCCATGTGCGATCCGCCGATCCCTCTCAGCGGCCATCCCCTCTTGAAGTATTCTTACGATGCAGCTTTGATGAATCTGGATCAATGGGCTCGCAAAGGCATCGCCCCACCGAAGGCCGATCGCATGCCGGTGACCGAAGGCGCAATGCCCGCTCTTGTGTTGGATGAATTCGGCCACGCCAAAGGCGGAGTCCGCAGCCCTTGGGTAGATGCACCCACCGCAACCTACACCACCACCAGCCCCGGCCCAGGAACCTGCGCCGAATTAGGCCACGCCATCCCATTCACCCCCGACCGCATCAAGTCTCTCTACCGCACCCCGCAGGAATACGCCAAGAAGGTGAGCTTGGAGGTCAATGATTTAGTGAAGGCGCGCTGGTTCACCGAAACCGACGGGAAAAAGATGAAAGCCGAACTGATCGCCGCCTTCGGCAAATAGGCGGGCCGTCTTTGATCAATTGCCCATCGTATACCAAACGATCGCGCTCGCTGACGCTCGAGTACCAGACGAACAAGGAAGTGCCTGCTACCGCGATGTTGTCGGGGCTGGGACTCCTTGATTTCCGGCAAGGACGGCGAAGCGCAGCGATATCGACGCAGTAGATGAGGTTCTCTGTCAAGCTGCAAAACCGTCGGCCCACCGTGCTCGTAAAATCCGTTAATCGCGCCGTAAGCCCGCCCTTACTCTTCCGAGGCCGCGCTGAAGACGGTTAGAGAGCGAGGCTGGGATCGTCCTGTGAGTTTCGTTGGATCTCCGGAGCCTCCAGAAGAGTGCGCCGCACCGCCGCGTCCCCTTCGACGACGCTGACGCTGGCGTCCAAACCACCGATCACCATTGTCCGGGTCCCCAATGTACAAAAGAGACAATCGGAATTCCCTCAGTCCTCGGCACAGTCGCAATGAGGATGCTCGATGCTGGAGTGAATCAGCGACACCACCTCGCCGCGATGAAACCCGAGAAAGTCCGCGCCATCCTTCGATTCGAAGGTTCGCTGTGCGTTTCCACAATCGTTAACCCCTTGGAGGACGGGTATCCCGCGACAATCTGGCCGGAGAGATCTACATCCAGTTCCTGCAATCGCCCCGGAAAATCCAAACGGCTCACCACCGCGCCGCGAAGATCGATTTCAGGATCACTGAGCCCGCGCCATCCCGAATCTTCCGGGAGTTGAGCAGGAAGTAAAGATGAGCCCACGCCCGGAACCAACCGCTGGGAGACAGCACCGTCAAAGATACCGGAGCGTCCGAATAAGCCTTGCTCAATGGCACCATCCGCTATACTGCGTTTCAGGCACCATGGACCCCTTCTTCAAATCAATCCTCTGGCCGCAATTCGGAGCGTGTCTCGACATGCTCGAAAACGCCATGCACGCCTGCCCCGACGCCCTCTGGACCGGCTCCCGCTTCTGGCATATCACCTATCACACGCTCTTCTTCCTCGACCTTTTCCTGTCCGAATCAGCGGAAAACTTTGCTCCACCCGAGCCCTTCACGCTGAGCGAGCTCGACCCATCGGGGCTCCTGCCGGATCGCACCTACACAAAGGAGGAATTGCAAATGTATCTCGATCACTGCCGCCAGAAGTCCCGCGCCGCCATCGAATCTCTGACCGGGGAGAGAGCTGACCTATTCCTCCACACCATGCGCCACATTCAACACCATGCAGGGCAGCTCAATCTCATGCTGCATCAGCACACCGATTCCGCGCCGCGCTGGGTGAAACACGCGCGAAGCTGAAGCCCGAGGGTCTACTTCAGCTCCGTCATCATCCCCGGCAAGCTCCACTGCATATTTAAGCTCCCTGGCATCCATCCGTACTCAGCCGTCATCACCTTCGCGACCTCGTCTTGATTCTTCCCCTCTTTAATCAGCCCGCGGACGCGCGTGATTTCCTTTGCCACGTTGTCGCGATACGTCTTCAGGCCGGCCTTGTTGGTGATTTGCCCATGCCCCGGAATTACCGTGTCGAAATCGAGCTTCATCGCCTCATCCAGGGTCGTCGGCCATTGCGCCAGACTCCCTCCGCCGGGATAATCGATCAGCGGAGTCGTTCCCGCCATCAGATCGCCGGTGTGCAGCGTGCGCAGCGCCGGGAAATAAATCACCGCGTCTCCGTTCGTGTGGCCGCGGCCCATGTAAATCGCGCGTACCTGTTTGCCGCCCAGGAACACATCGCTCTCTTGCGTGAACGTCACCCGGGCCGGCACCATGCCGTCGGGCGCGTTCGATTGCAGCTTGTTCACGATATTGTTGTGCGCGTTCACCGTCGAAATAATTTCGACCGTGGAGGCGAACTTCGTATTCCCGCCGCTGTGATCGGCATGATGGTGCGTGCTCAGAATGTATTTGATGGGCTGGTTGGTGACGCTCTTGACATTGGCCACGATCTGGTCGTAATCCGCGACGTATTTGTCGTCCACCAGAATCACTCCATCGCCGGTGATATACACAGCGACATTGCCGCCGTCGCCCTCGATCCAGTACAGGTCGTTCTGGATCTTGTGAATCATCAATGACGGAGTCTGCTTGGTATTATTCTGCGTGTAAGCTACCCAAGCCCCGGTTAGCAGCAGGGCAACCGCGGAAATGCGAATGACCAGAGTGCGATTCATGGGCTCAGTATAATCAAAAGGAACTCATGAAGGATGCGCCACACCCCGACCCTGACCCCAGAGTCGAGGCGTATAAGGACATCGACCGGGCGCTGATCCGCGAGAACCTGAAGCCCACCGTCGCAGAACAATTCCGGAACGCGATGCCTCTCGCCCGCTTCGCCGACGAGCTGCGTTGCGTCGGCCGGGAGACTGCCGACAATGCTGGGCCGCGCTGACTTCATGCGGCGGCGGTTGGCGCCTCTCGTCACCACGAGTCTCTACTTGACGTGGGTGACAATCACCATGATCAAGGACCAGGCCGCTCCACCGCAAAAAGACGTGGGACCCTTTTATGGACCCTGCCTTGGGGGTGTTACTGATGTTCGATCCCGATCTGTCCCCACCTGTATGGCCTTGGTTTGTCGTTTCCACCTTGCTTAAGGCGACGCTTTACGCGATGGTTGCGTGGCTAGCGCGGCTCAGACAGAAAGGCACGGCAGAACAGAGCAGCTGGCCTATGCCCAGACCCCATAAGAATCGTGACGAACGGAGCGGCCCCTCGCCTCGTCCCGTCATGCACGAACAGCGGGAACGTCCCCACCGGCATCTTTTGTTCATCAGTAATCAGCGCCCTCCGAGGCCAGATGTGTTCATAGGCGAAGGTCTTGCTGCTGATTTGCTCCGAGCAAGTGTGCATGCTGAACCTGAGTTGCGATCTCCCTTGCTCCATGGCCGGATTCGAAAGATTCGGACCGGCCATCATACGCCCTTCCGGGCGGATTATTCACTGTCTGAAATCCATTCTCATGACGAACGCAGTCCGCAACCGCGCCGATCTCGCCGTTGCCTCCCTCCAGCGCAAATAGAATTGGCGACGCGGAATATCGTTTCGCGCGAAGTCGGTTGTGAGCCGGAGCATCGTTCATCAGGTAATCCATGGGAGTCGTCAGCAGCGGAATCGCGGTATGATTCATGCCGCTGGCACACAACTGCGGCCCGGAAAAGCCATCCCCCCCCTTCCACCGGATCGGCGACCACAATCTTGAACGTGGGCGGCTCCACTCTCGAGCGCCACAGCACCCCTTCGCCGACGTCCATCACGCCGTATTCTCAGTCATGCGGACATCGCTCGATGGCGGCGGCACTGCTTTGGGATCGTGCATGAAAATGGCGTTCATGTAGCCGTCCAGGATGGCAGCCAGACAGCCGGCTCACATGCCTTATTGGCCGCTGCGTTCCACTCCGGCTCAGCGGCAATCCTACCGATCGCCGCACTGCACACCGCCACGACCAACACGTTGGCTTTCACGACCCTCCCTTCCGACACGGATTGCAGGTCAAACCATCTGCTCCTGGACCAGCCAGTACAGATCGACGACATACGCCGCGATGACCACGTCGCCGACCACCGTCGCGGCCCGCCCAGGAGGCAGCAATTGATCCACCGCCCATAGGAGGAACGTGGCGGCCAGCATCAGCCGCTTCAGCAGCGTGTTCCTTTTAGGCTTCAGGTACATCTGAAGCGCTGCATATCCGATCCCAGCCAGCGCCAGCGGCGCCGCGCTCAGGTACGCGTGCATCGTCTGCGGAACAAAAGGCAAGTTGGACACCAGCAGAATCCCCGCCAGGATCACCGACAGCGCGGGAAGAATCCGGAGCCCGCGCAGGGCCGGCTTGGCTGCCGGAACCGTGATGCTGACCTTCACGGCCGCTACGGCTCCGCCCTGTTAATGAGAAAGGACGCGGTCCCCTCGAAGAACGTCCGCAGCACTCGTTCCGCTTCCACCGGAAGTTTGGCTTCCTCGAAAGCCGTTCCCATCAACCGCACCCAGCGGTCCCGCGCGCGTTGATCGATTGGAAACGCGACGTGCCGCATGCGCAGCCGCGGATGGCCGCGTTGCTCCAGGTATCGGGAGGGTCCGCCGAATCGAACCACCAGGAAATCTCGAAGGCGCTGTTCGGCTTCCGCCAGGTTGCGCCCCGCATACATCGGACCCAGCAGGTCGTCCCCTGGAACCTGCTTATAGAATGCGCCCACCAGGCGTTCAAAGCCCTCCTCGCCGATCAAAGCATAGATGCCGTACTCGTCAACCTGCGCGCCGCCCGCCATTTTTTAACCATAGCGCAGACCGTCACCATGCTTAAAGTCTCGATTTTCATGATATTTTAAGGGTGCGATGCCTGAGGCGGCCCTCACCGAGTTCTGGAAAGACATTAAGCCCATCGAAAAGGTTTTTCACGCCGATGCGCTGCCGGAGATTTATGCGCACAACGCTCCCGGCGGCGATGAGCGCTTCTTTGTCCCGTTCAATGAAACGGTATTTTCCAAGCCCCTGTGGATCTCGCCTTCGCAGAATCGCTGGGCTGACGTTTTGATGTGCAAGGCTGCTGGCCTGGTGAATCGCCATTATCATCCTCACGAAGTTTTCGCGTACACGATCTCAGGCAAGTGGGGCTATCTGGAACACAATTGGACCGCGACTGCCGGCGACTTCATCTATGAGCATCCCGGCGAAGCTCACACCCTGGTTGCCTACGAACACCCGGACCCGATGAAGGTTTACTTCATCGTCAAAGGCCCGGTCATCTGGCTGGACGAAGAAGGCGCATCCACCGGCCACTTCGACGTCCACGACTACATCAAAATGTGCCGCGAGCACTACGAAAAGTGCGGCATCGGAGCGGGCTACGTCGATACTCTCTTCCGCTAAATCTGTCGCGGCGGTGTTTCTCTCCGCCGCCTTACTTGTCTCCGCCGCAAAGCTGGCGCCCAAGCCGAAAGCGCCCCCGCTCACCCCGGAACAGCGTGCCGCGCAAGCGCTTCTTAGACCGCTCAGCCTGCGAGACCGCGTAGCCCAACTCGTCATCGGAGTGGTCTACGCCGATCCTCTCAGCTCGACCTCGCCCGATTTTGAGAAGTGGCGTCACTGGGTCCACGATCTGCATATCGGCGGCCTGATCGTAAATAACTCCGTCCAGAACGGCCAAGTCCGCAGCGCTGAGCCATACGCAATGGCCGTGCTCCTGAATCGCATGCAGAAGCTGTCCAGGATTCCGTTGTTGGTCGGCGGAGATTTCGAGCGCGCTTCCTCCATGCGCGTCACGGACACCGTCCGCTTTCCTTACAACATGGCCTACGGCGCGGCCGGCGATCTGGAAGCCTCTCGTTACGAAGGGCTGGCCACAGCTCGCGAGGCCCGCGCCCTTGGGGTTCAATGGATCTTCGCGCCCGTCTCCGATGTCAACAGCAATCCCGACAATCCCATCATCAATATCCGCTCCTACGGCGAGGACCCCGATGCCGTCTCGCGCCACGTCGCCGCCTTCATTGACGGCGCGCATTCCGACCCCAACAATCGGGTGCTGGTGACGGCCAAACATTTCCCCGGCCACGGCGACACTTCTATCGATAGCCACATGGATCTGGCGCTGCTCGATAAAGATCGGGATCACATGGACGCGATCGAGCTCAAGCCGTTCGAGACCGCCATCGCCCACGGAGTCGACGCCATCATGACCGCGCACATGGCCGTGCCCGCGATCGAGCCGGACGATATCCCGGCGACGGTCTCGCCCCTGGTGCTCACTGGACTGCTGCGCAATGAACTCAAGTTCCAGAACATCATCGTCACCGACGCGATGGATATGGCCGGCTTGACCAAGGAGTTTAAAGGCGCGGAGGCCTCCGTACGCGCGATTCTGGCCGGAGCCGACGTGCTGCTGATGCCGCCCGACCCGGAGCAGGCCATCCGCGCCGTGGTCGCCGCCGTCGAGAGCGGGCGCATTCCACGCCAGCGCATCGACGACAGCGCCATGCGCGTTCTCGGAGCCAAAATCCGCGTGGGCCTGATGAAGACCAAACTGGTGAATGTCGAAACCGTGGCTGACGCTCTCGAAGCCAAGGAATCCACCGATAGCGCCCAGAAGGTTTCCGATCGCGCGGTGACGTTGCTTGTCAATGCGACGCGCAATGAACGCAACGTCGTGCCCTTGGCCGATCCCAGCCATGCCTGCGTGATCATCGCTGTGCAGAGCCGGGCGTCGGTAAGCGGCCCACGCTTCGCCCAGGAATTCGCCCGGCGAGCCAAAGCAGCGCGCATCGTCACGGTGGATTCGACGATGCTCGAATCCGCGCTTGAAGACGAGGCCGGTGACACCAGCACGTGCTCCGCAGTCGTCGTGTCGGCCGATGTCACCGTGGCCGCCAATAAGGGCGACGCAGCACTTGGCGGCGACCTCGTGCCGTTCATTCAAAAGCTGACCGAAGGCCCTGTTCCGGTCGTGATGGTCGCCGTGGGCAATCCGTACTTGCTGACCTCCTTTCCCAAGGTCGCCGGCTATCTCGCGACCTTCAGCATCACGCAGCCCTCGGAGTTTTCGGCTGTGAAGGCGCTGTTCGGCCAGATTCCCATCACCGGCCGCACGCCTGTTTCCATCCCCGGCTTCGCCGCCGTTGGCGATGGCATTCAGCTCCCCGGACATACTCGCTAAAATCCCACTAAAATCGAATCTATGGTCGAGATCACCTGGCTGGGACACGGAACCTATAAGATGCGCGTCGAAACGGGCGAGGTCATCGTCGTGGACCCGTGGATCGAAGGCAATCCCGCCTATCCGCAGCAGCACAACTTCGATCGCGTCGACGTGATTCTGGTCTCGCACGGCCATTTCGACCACATTCATGACGTGATCCCTCTGTCTCAGAAATTTTCGCCGCAAATCGTGGCAATATATGAGACTGCCTTCTGGCTGGAATCGAAAGGCGTCAAGAACACCATCGGGATGAACAAAGGCGGCACCATCAAGGTCGGCCCCATCTCGGCCACCATGACCCACGCCATTCATAGCTGCGGCATCTTGGACGATGGCAAGATAATCTACGGAGGCGAAGCCGCCGGTTACGTGGTGCGCTTCCCCGACAAGCGCGCAGCCTATTGCGCCGGAGACACCAACGTCTTCACCGATATGCAGCTTATCGAGCGCCTCTATCATCCCGAGCTCGCGTTTCTTCCCATCGGCGACTTATACACGATGAGCCCGCGCGAGGCCGCGCTGGCGTGCCGCATGCTGAATCCGAAGCGCGTCATCCCTCTGCACTTCGGCACCTTCCCGGCGCTTACTGGCCGGCCTGAGCAGCTCGCGGACAGGCTGCGCGATCTGCCCAGCACGCAGGTCTGGACGCTGGAACCGGGCAAACCCGTGGAGTGGTAAACGCCAAGTGGTAAGGCAGGCTCTGATCATCGCCGCGCTGGTGTTGGCGCTGCGCCTGCCATTCCTTCATCAAGCGGCCCAAGGCGACGATTACGTTTATCTCTATGGGGCGGAGCACGCCCAGATCGAACCTCTGCACCCCGAGCACACCAGCTACGTCTTTCGAGGCGAGTTGGTGGATATGCGCGGCCATTCCCATCCGCCCTTGAATTCGTGGATTCTCGGCGGACTATTCGCCGTTTTCGGCGACGTCAAAGAACTTCAATTTCACGTGGTCTACATCGCTTTTTCGCTGGTAGCCGCCTTGGCGATGCTGTCTCTGGCGCGGAGATTCTCGACGCAGCCGCTGCTGGCAGCGGTGCTGTTCTGCGCGGTGCCGGCGTTCGTGGTGAATGGAAGCTCGTTCGAAGCCGACCTGCCGTTTCTGGCGTTTTGGATGGCCGCGATGGCGCTGTTCGTTTACGCTGTCGACCGCGCCTCGCACTTCGCTCTGGCGGGTTCCGCGCTCGCGGCGGGCCTCGCCGCGCTGGACGCATATCAAGGCATCTTCATCACGCCAATCCTCGCGCTTTATCTGTTTCAGCAACGGCGCGCCTGGATTCCCGGATGGGCAGCCACACTTGCCGCGCCCGCACTTCTGGGAGCATGGCAAATCTGGGAGCGTGCGACCAGCGGAGCCATGCCCGCCGCCGTGCTCGCCGGCTACATGCAGTCCTATCATTTCGCGGCGCTGGCGCAGAGCCTGCGCGGGGCGGCGGCCCTGGCAGTGCATCTGGCGTGGATCATCTCTCCAGTGATTCTAGTTGCGCTGATTCCGCGAGGCGGACGATGGCGCTGGATCGTGGCCGCGAGCGCCGCCGCTGGAGCAGCGATTTACGATCCCAATCCACTGTTCTGGGTGTCATTCGCCTTAGGCATTTGGGTGCTAGCTTGGTGCACCGAGCAGGGATTTCTTGGCTGGTGGGTGCTGCTCTTCTTCGCCCCGGCGGCACTGGTATTCTTCGCAGGCTCCGCGCGATATCTATTGCCGATCGCCGCCCCCTTGGCGATCCTGGCCGCCAACGCCTCGCGCAAGAGCATCGCGATTGCCGGAGCCGCGCTGCAAATGGCTCTCGCGCTCGGCTTGGCGGTCGTGAATCACCAGCATTGGGACACGTACCGCCACTATGTCGAACTCCTTGAAGATCAGGCACACGGACGCCGCATTTGGGTCAACGCCGATTGGGGTCTGCGCTATTATCTGGAAGCCGCCGGAGGCCTGCCGTTGACCACAAAACCTCAGGTGCAACCCGGCGACATCGTAGTCACCAGCGATCTCTCGAATCCTCTGCCGGCTGGCGTTCCTTTGACGCCCTTCTATCAAATAGAGATTCGACCGCGCTTGCCTCTGCGCCTGATTTCGCTCGACGGCCGCTCCGGGTATTCCTTCGGCTCGCACGGCCTGCTGCCCTTCGAGATTTCCAGCGCGCCCATTGACCGCGTCCACGCCGACATCGCCATTGAGCCGGAGTTGAGTTATCTCGATCCTCAGGACCCCAAGGCCGCCGCGCAATTCATCAGCGGCATTTCGGCCGACGGCTGGACCGCCAAAGACGCCACCGTCCTATTGAAGGTTCCCGCCAACGCGACCCGTCTCACCGCGTCGGTCTACATGCTCGCCTCCGCAGCCGCGCGCCACATCAGCCTCTCGGCGAACGGCCGCGTTCTGGCGCAAGGAAACCTTCCCGCGGCCGACGTGGTCTTCAGTATCTCCGCCCCGGCGCCCCAAGGCTCGTCGAGCCTCGCCGTGACGCTGTCCGTCGATAAGACATTTTCCGTTCCCGGCGATGCACGGGACCTGGGAGTAAAGGTAATCGGAATCGGCTTCCGCTAGCATTCTCTATAACAGATGCTTTCCCTTCGACTGGATCCTGATATCGAGCGGCGGTTGGCCAAGCTTGCCAAGCTTACCGGACACAGTAAGAGCTATTACGCCCGCCAGCTGATCGAAGGCAACCTGGAAGACCGCTGCCTCGCCGAAGCACGTCTTGAAAAGCGCCGTCCTGCGCTTTCAAACCAGCGAAAGCAGCTTGGCCTGGAACATTGAATACGACCCCGGCGCTCTCAAGGACCTTAAGCAGCTCGACCGGAGCGTACAGAACGAAATCCTCGACTAATGGACTCGCGGCGATCGAACATCGCAGCATAGTCAACTGAGACTAGCCCACGATTCTCGCATCCAGGAACCCGCCCGTCCCCCCGTCAGACCTTCCGGCGACCTCAGTATACAGGTGCTGCATAATTCGAGTTTCCGGAGCGCGGCGCACTCATGAACTGGCTTAGAAAGCTGACCGCCCGAAAAGCGTTTCCCGCGTACCCGGCCAATCGAGGCAAGATCGTTTTTTTCGAGAATCGTCGCAGTATGCACATCCCTGTGTAGATATTCAGCGATGGCTTTTGCGTCTACGTCGCTCCATCGTCGCGTGGAATGACAGCAAAAGGTGGGCTAATTGACGGAGCGGAGCGACGCAGAATCGATACGAAAGTCAAGCTTTCACGGAAGTCACAAGAAGAGCGCGTCAGATGGTTGCGCTAACCAGACCCTCGGGTGCCAGGCGAAACGCCGGGCGCACTAGTCTCTGAGGCTAGTATCCAAAAACGCCCGCAGCCGATGGCTCCGGCTGGGGTGCCGCAGCTTCCGCAGAGCCTTCGCCTCAATCTGCCGGATACGCTCGCGAGTTACCGCGAAGTGCTGGCCGACCTCTTCGAGTGTATGCTCGCTGCCGTCCTGCAAGCCGAAGCGCATCTTGATGATCTTCTCTTCGCGAGGGCTCAACGTCTTGAGCACTTCCGCAGTCTGCTCGCGCAGGTTGAGATTGATCACAGCTTCCGACGGCGAGACCACGCGGCGGTCGATGATGAAATCGCCCAGGTGCGATTCTTCTTCCTCACCCACCGGAGTTTCAAGCGAAATCGGCTCCTGCGCGATGCGCAGAACCTTGCGAACTTTATTGACCGGCAGCTCCATCTTCACCGACAGCTCTTCGGTGGTGGGCTCGCGGCCCAGATCCTGTTGCAACTGCCGCTGCATGCGCACCAGTTTGTTGATCGTCTCAATCATGTGCACCGGAATGCGGATGGTGCGGGCCTGATCTGCAATCGCGCGTGTGATGGCTTGGCGCACCCACCAGGTTGCGTAGGTGGAAAATTTGTAGCCGCGCTGATAATCGAACTTGTCCACGGCCTTCATCAGCCCGATATTGCCTTCCTGAATCAGATCCAGAAATTGCAGGCCGCGATTGGTGTAGCGTTTGGCGATGGAGACCACCAGGCGCAGATTCGCTTCCACCAGATCCTTCTTGGCGACCTCGGCTTCGTACTCCCCGCGCTCCACGATCTGCAGCGTGCGGCGGAGTTCGCTGGCGGTAGCGCCGGATTCCTCCTCCATCTGCTGCATACGCTGGCTGTGCGTGCGCATTTCCTTGCGCACCGCCGAAGCCGCCGCCGCGCTGCCGGTGCCGTTCGAAGCCGTCTCCAGCTTGCGCTGCAACCGCGCGATTTCCTTTTCCACCGGCCGCAAATCCTCGACCGCCACGCGCAGCCGTCCCGCCAGATCGCGGCGCATGACGGAAGCGAAGTGGATCCCTCGGATCAGCCGCGAGATGCACACCATGGTCCGGGCCAGATTCCAGCGCAGGCCGCGATGCATCTTGGGTTTCATGCCGCGCGATACCGATTGCAGTTTCTGCCGAAATTGCTGGGCTTTCTTATAATGCTTCTCAATTTCGGCGATGGTCGCCAGTAATTCCGCGCACTGTTCCGCGACGGTCTCATCTGTGACCAGCAGATCGGGCATCACCAGGATGTCGCGGACACTGGTGGGATCGGCTTGCAGCGTCTCCGCCAGCGCCAGTATGTCCCGCACCACCAGGGAAGATCGCGAGAGCGCCTTGCGCACGGCTCCCTGGCCGCGCTCCATGCGTTTGGCCAGTTCGATCTCGCCCTCTCGCGTGAGCAGCGGAACTGTGCCCATCTCGCGCAGGTACATGCGCACGGGATCGTTGGTCTTGTCGCTGAAATCCTGGATCAGCTCCAGGTCGGCGGGCTCCTCGCCTTCTTCCAGCTTCTTGTCGAACTCGATCTTGGGTTCTTCCAGGATCTCGACGCCGGCGCCGTCGAGCTCCGTCAGCAGGTCGTCAAGCTGGCGTCCGCCGGAGTAGTCCTCGGTCAACAGCTCGTTGACCTCGTCGTACAAGACGTAGCCCTTCTCTTTCCCGGTGTCCATCAATTGTTTTAGCCGCCCGAATTTTTCTTCAGTCGCCACGATACCCACCGGTTCCGATCACGCCCTCACCCCGTTGGTGCGGCGCGCACATCAATTGCATTTCAGTTTACAACACTGGAGACCGCGATCATTCGCCCCGCCTTGATCTCCCGCTCCAGTTGGTGCAGCTCGCCCATCAATCGCAAAGCCTCCTCCATCCGGCCCTCGCGTTCCGCTGCCTTCACGCGAGCCCGGAGTTGGTCCACCTGGCGCTTTTTCAAATCGCTATGAAGTCGTTGTAGGCAAGCCTGAGCCTGCTTCAAACTAGACTCCTCGTCATTCGTAGTATCGGCCGCGGCAAGCTCATGCAATAGGGCCTGGGAGACGGGATCCACGCGCGCCTCCAGCGCCGCGAACGCCGCCGGTCCGGTAAGCCCTTCCACCTGCCTGAGCGCCTCAAAGATCGCCCATGTCGAAAAATCTGCGGTCATCGAGGCCGCCAGCTGAGGCAGCACCTCGGCCCTGGCACTGTCGCTGCCCAATAACGCGCCCAAAAGAATCCGCTCCATGGCTGGAATCGCCGGGCGAGCCTGGGAAGGTTTCGGCGCACGAGAGTCCGGCGCGCGGCGCTCCATCGCAGAGCGTTTGAACTGATCTAGTACCAGGCCCTGATCCACTCCCAGGTACGACGCGATCTCGCCGGCTACGCCTGCGCGCTCAATTTTATCCTGAATCTGCTGCACCACCGGCAGTAGGAACTTGAATGCGTCCGCGCGCCCCTCCGCGGTCTTGGGAAAGCGCGCCCGCGCGCGATCCGCCAGCCAGTGAAAATATCCGCCGGCCGATTCCACCCGCGATCGATACACTTCCGCGCCATTCTGCTTCACGTACTCGTCCGGATCGAGGCCGCCCTCCAGAGCCAGCACCCGCACGTGCAAGCCTTCGTCCAGAAGAAGCTGGATCGCCTTTTCGGTGGCGTTGGCGCCGGCCGCGTCGGGATCGAAATTCACCACCACCGTATCGGCCAGGCGATGCAGCGTCCGCACCTGCGGTGGCGTCAGCGCCGTGCCGCAGCTTGCGGCCACTTCCTTGACGCCGGCCGAGTAGGCCCCGATCACATCCATGTAGCCTTCCACCAGCACCGCGCGGTTCAGTTTCCGCATGCCATCCCGCGCGCGATGAAGGTTGTACAGAACAGATGTCTTTTTGTAGATGGGTGTTTCAGGCGAATTCAGGTATTTGGGCTGATCCTCATCGCGCATGGCTCGCCCGCCGAAAGCGATCACCTTGCCGGATTCATTGTGGATCGGAAACATCAGTCGTCCGCGGAAAACGTCGTAGAATCCCGCGCCTTCGTTGCGTCGCTTCACCAGCCCGGAGGCCTCCATCTGTTCCTGCGGAATTCCCTTCTCCGAAAACCTCCGCGACAGATCCTCCCACGCTGCGCTCGAATATCCCAGTCCGAATGTCTCGATCAGCTCTTGAGACACACCGCGCCGCTCCAGATACGCGCGCGCCTCCGCTCCCTGCGGCCCACGCAGATTGGCCTGAAACACTTGCGCCGCCACGGCGTGCATGTCCAGCAATGCGCCTTTGAGTCGCGATTCCGCGTCCGAAAAATCGGCGCGCTTGGGCATCGGGATGCCGTTGCGCTCGGCTAGTTGCTTCAAAGCCTCGGGAAACGTCAGTCCGTCGATCTCCATCACGAACTTGAGCACGTCGCCGCCGACGCCGCAGCCGAAGCATTTGTAGAACTGCCGCGTCTGATTGACGTTAAAGGAGCCGGTCTTTTCCTGATGAAACGGACACAAGCCCACGTAGCGGCCCGTGGCGCCTATCGGCTTCAAGCGCACATATTCGCCGACTACCCTGACAATGTCGATGGAGGATTTGAGCTGCTCGCTGAATTCCACTGCGTTCGGCCCCCTGAGAAGACCTACCTCAAGGTTAGCGTAGCGCGGCGTCGCGCAAAGCGCTGCCTCTCGAAGACCATAAACCAGCCCGAGGCCGGGCGGAACCGCAGCCAGAGGAAGCGGTCAGCGCTTCAGCGCCAAAGAAACGCCGTCGCCCAACGGAATCATGCTCAGCGACACGCGCGAATCGCTGTGAATCTTCTTGTTAAACGCACGCACCGCCTGTGTGTCCGGAGTCTGGTCCGCCGGATCCAGCACCCGGCCGGACCACAACACATTGTCCACCATGATCAGCCCGCCCGGACGCAGCAATTCCAGCGCGCATTCGTAGTAGCCTTCATAGCTGGTTTTATCGGCATCGATAAAAACGAAATCGAAGCGCCCGCTCTGTCCCTGCGCGATCAACTCGGTCAGCGTCTGTATCGCCGGCTTCAGGCGGAGATCGATCATGTGATCGACTCCGGCCTCCTTCCAATAGCGCCGCGCGATGGAGGTGAATTCCTCGTTGACGTCGCAGGCCACGATGCTGCCGTCCGCCGGCAGCGCCAGCGCCACCGCCAGGGAGCTGTAGCCGGTGAAGACCCCGACCTCAATCGTCCGCCGCGCGCACATCAGTTGGATCACCAGCGCCATGAACTGGCCCTGCTCGGGTGAAACCTGAAACCGGGCGTGGGGATGGCCCACGGTTTCCTCGCGCAGCCGCCGCAGGATGGGCGGTTCGCGCAAAGAGACGGAGAGCAGATAATCTGAGATCTCTTCGGGGAAAAACAATCCACGAGCCATAAAACAATTCTATGTTAGTATGATTTCGTGCCGCGCGCGCAGGAAGACTCCGTCCAGGAATTTAAGCAACGCACCGGGCGGAAGCTGATCTCCGTTCGCTGCCCCGATCATCACCAGCCTCCCCGGCTCCAGTTCTACGGAGGCACCCTCCGCGACATCACCATCCGGCTGAGCGGATGCTGCGGCAAGCTGATCGAGATGGCCAATAAGGCCATCGCCGAACAGCCGTAGAAAAGCTAAGCCGGCAGCGGTCCCAAAATATCGATCTTATATTTCGCCGCCAGGCTCATCAGTTTCCCCATATCCGGAGGCGACGGCTGTGGCAGGCCAATATGTGTCGCAGGCTCGCCCATTTCAAGCATGAAGTTTTCGAATCCGCCGCCAGGGGTCGTCAAAAACAGCATCCTCGCGGGCGTCGTCCCCTCCACCCGGAAGCCGTGCGGAACATCGCGAGGCCCGAAGACATAGGCTCCCGGACCAGCCGTCAGCTTCTTTCCGTCGCAGATGAAGGTCACTTGCCCCTCCGTGATATAGAAGGATTCATCTTCGGCATGATGCACGTGATAAGGCGATTCGAATCCGGCGGGAATCACTGAGTCGATCAATCCATAAGCGCCGCGCGTGGTTTCACCAGTCGCCTTGAAGATCGCCAGAGTGCCCAGGAACCACACCGCCCTCCCGTCGTCTTTGGCAAGTGCTTGAGGCTGGATCTCGTTAGACATTCAGCCATTTTACCCCGTAACCTTCGCCGCCATCCCGCTATTCATGGTTATGAAGACGTCCTTAATCGCCGTTGCATGCCTGGTAGGAGCTTTGGCGCAGGCGCATCACTCTCCTGCCGCCACGTATTTTCTCGATCAGCAGGCGGTCATCCACGGCACCGTCGAGGAGTTCCTGCTCCGCAATCCCCATTCGTACCTGTTGGTCGAAGCTCCCGATGAAACGGGTACAATGCAGCGTTGGGCCATCGAGTGGGGCGGGGGAGGACAGTTGAGCTCGCGCGGCGTCACTCGAGACACGCTGAGGGCCGGCGATGAGGTTTGGATTACGATCATGCCGGGAAAGATGCCGGAAAGCCATCGCGGGTTAGTGAAGATCCTGCGCCGGCCATCGGATGGATTCGAATGGGGCACAAGACCTGGCGAGGACCTAACGCACTGGCCACTGGGCGGAAAGGACGCGCGATGAGATACGTTGCAACCATTCTTGTGTTCGTAGCGATGCCATTGGCGGCGCATCATTCGACAGCGGCCGAGTACGACTTGAGCAGGGTGACCATAATCCAAGGAGTCGTGACTAAAGTCGAGTGGCTGAATCCTCATGCGCGCTTTTGGTTGGACGTCGAAGGCGCCGCGGGAAGCACAATCCAGTGGAACGTGGAAATGGGTTCGCCGAACGGTTTAATGCGGCTAGGCTGGACGAGAAGCACGATAAAGCCGGGAGACCGCATCACGGTGGATGTCTCGCCGGCCAAGGACGGCACCCATCACGCCAATGCTCGGAGTGTTACTTTGGCGGATGGCCGGGTCATGTCCTGCGGCGCCTGCGGGGCAATGTGGGCATTGCCTTTGCACTAATGCAGTGACGGACCAGCAACTCATCGCGAGGGCCGCAGGCGGCGATCTGACCGCCTTCGAATTGCTCTACGAACGCCATGGGAGCGCCGTCTATCGCTACGCGTGGCTGCTGAGCCGCTCCGTGCCCGATGCCGAGGACATCACGCAGGAAAGCTTTCTGGCGCTGATTCGCAAACCCACATCGTTCGACCCTGCGCGCGCTCAATTGCGCACCTGGCTGATCGCGGTGGCGCGGCGGCAATATCTATGGCGATGCCGCAGCGCTGCTCGCGACTTCGCCATCGATGATCAGGATCAAGCCAACCCCGCCGGCTTCGATGAAGAATTGTTGCGCATGGAACGTGCCGAGGCAGTGAGGCAGGCCATGGGCAGGCTGCCGCAGTTGCAGCGGGAGACGTTGTATCTCTTCGAATTTGAGGAACTCAGCATGGCGGAGATCGCAGGCATCCTGAACATTGAAGTGAACGCGGTGAAGGCGCGCCTCCATCGGGCTCGCGAGAATCTGAAGCGCTTGCTCGGGCATTTGAAATCCGCTAAAAGTGAGACAAAAGAAAGCGTATGACCGACGAATACCGCGATCCGGATTTAGAATCGATTCGAGCGGAGTGGCAGCCGCCTCCGCCGAGCGCGGAATTTCAGGCGCGCATGCTCAGCGCCTATGAGCGCGAATTCGGCCGTGTTCCGTGGTGGCGACGGCGCTGGCCGGTGACCGCCGCGGTTGCGGCCGCCGCAGTTGTGCTGATCGCGATGCTGATTTCGCGCCCCAGCGGCGCCGCCCGCTACCAACCCGTGAGCCAGCCGCACTTCGTCATCCTCAGCGCGGGAGAACATCCATGAGTTTCGTAAAAGCGACGCGATGGATAATGATGATCCTGTGCGCGGCCAGGATTCTGCACGCGCAAGCCATGCGCAACGACACGTTCCACCTGGATAATGGGGCGGTAGTTTTCTATCAGACCTATAGCCAAGCCGACCTCACGGATCGGGCCAGGATGTTCGGCACAACCACCGCCTCCGGAAATACGATCCAACGCAACATGACGGACGGAACCAATCGGACCTGGCTGGGATTCAGATTGCAGATCACGCGCTTGCCCGGCGATCCGATTCGCTTTCGCATTTCAATGAGCCCTCTGGGCAATTGGGGGTTCTTCGGCCAAGGCGCGCCTCCGCGGGAAATTCAGAATGGCGATCGTGTGCTGCTCGACGTACTCCAGGAACCCGGCACCGGAAGAAAAATCTACGACACCTTCCAGGTGGGCATCGGAGTGGACATGCAGATGATGCCCATGGCCAAGACGATCCCGCAGATGCCCATGGCTGGCGCAGCAATTCATCTGCAAAATCCGAGCCTCCTTCGCGGAACGGAGTCGCTCGGCAAGAACCTTCCTTCCTCCGACGGCGCCTCCATCAGCGTTCAAGTTCCCGGCCAGGGCCGCTTCAGTTTTTCATCGCGGCCGGAGCCCGGCTTTCGAATGGAAGCCATCGCGGAAGGCAATCGCCTGATGTTCGTGGCTGGAAACGCCCAATACAGCGTCGAGTGTTCCAGCCCGATCCTAGACACCCCGGGAGCCTGGTATTTATGGGTTCGCCGAGAGTAAAATCCCAGCCAATTCCGCCGCCCGGTCAGAGAAGCGTTCCCCTTGAGCGAATTCCCTCGCGGCCTCACCCATTTTCTTCCGAGTCGCATCCTCCGCGAGCAATGTCTGCAAGGCCCCGCGTAGACCCGCCGGCTGCACAATCGCCCCGAATTCCTCGCGCATGACGCTGCGCGATCCGTGATGATCCAGGCACACCGCCGGAAGCCCGTGAGCCAGCGCCTCCAGCAGCGTCAAGCCATAACTCTCATATCGCGACGGAAACACAAACAAGTCCGCGAGCGCGAAAAACGCGGCCTTGCGTTCACCGGTGACGTATCCGGGAAAGACCACGCGGGTTCTCTTCAGGCGCGAAGCCAGCCGCTTGAGCTTCTCCAGGAATCGCTGCCCCTGCATGAACGCCGCATCGCCGCATACGAACAACCACAACGGATGCTGAGGTGCTTCCCCGCCCCGCTCCCATTCGATCAAAGCTTCCAGCAACAGATCCTGGCCTTTTTCAGGAGAGATGCGGCTCAGCGTCAACAACACTCGCGCATCTTCGGGGACGCCGAACTCGCGCCGCAAGGACTCTGCCTCGCTTGACGCACACGACTCAAAAACACCCCACGGCAACACATGCACCCGCTCCGGCGGACAGAAGGGATAGCAGCGCAGCAGCACCTCGCGCATTCCTTCGGACGGCAGAATCAGCCCTTGCGAATAACGCACGCTAGCCTCCTGCTTGGCCCAAACCAGCTTCGCCATCTCGGGCAAAAGCGCACGCACACGCGGATACCAGCGCACCGTGGTTTCTGGACGAATCCATCCCCGGCAATACATCGCCGAAACATAGCCGACCACATCCACGTGATAGATCGTATAGACGCGATAGCCCCGCGCGGCCAGCTTCTCGAAATCCGGCCCTTCGGAGATATCGTTCGCGAGCACCACCGTATCCGATGGATTGTGACGAAGAACCTCTTCCGTTGCGGCCCGCTCAAAGTCGCGCGAGAAGCGGGCATACGCGCGCTCGCCGAAGTGCACCAAGTCGCGGCCCGAGGGCGCGGACGCGCCAAGGATCGCTGGAGTGATCAGGTGCAGGGGAAAGGGCCGCGTACGTTTCCACTCTTCAACCAGATGATCGTAGACCGCCGCGCCTCCGCCCAAAGGAACAGCCTGCCCCGAAAATCCTCCATGCGCCGCGATGTAAAAAACCCGAATGCTCACGCCGGCGGATCGTTCTCCACCGGAGCGTATTCCAGCACCAGGATCGTGACGTCGTCGCGCACCGCCCCGCCGTCGCTGAAGCGCTCCAGCGCGGCCAGCAGAGCGTTGTGCAGGCCAACGGCGCTATCGCGAAAGTGATCCCTGGCGCAGGCACGCAGACCCTCCGTCCCGAAAAACTCGCCCTCGCTGTTTTCCGTTTCGGTCAAGCCGTCGCTATAAATCACGATCTTGTCCCCGGGAGCAAGCTGCAGTTCCACCACCTCCACCGTCGCGTCTTCGATCATGCCCACCGGCATTCCGGAAGTATGCAGCTTCCGCAGACGGCTGTCCGAGCCCACCAGAAAAGGCGCGCAATGCCCGGCGTTGGCGTAGCGCAGCAAGCCCGAAGCATCCAGAGTGCAGTAGAACACCGTGGCGTATTTTTCCCCGCGCGTGCGATCCAGAAGAAACGCGTTGAGCATCGCCAGCATGCCTTCCAGATCGTGCGGATTCGACGACGCCATGATGAACACGCCTTGCAGCAGTCCGGCCAACAACGCCGAGCTGACTCCCTTGCCCGATACGTCCGCGACCACTGCCGCCCACAATCCGGGCGTGATCTGCTTCACATCGAAGTAATCGCCGCCCACCTGGGTCGAAGGCTGGCTCGATCCCGCCGCGCGGAACCACCCGTCCAGCGGCATCGACGCCGGCAACAATCCCTGCTGAATGTCGCGAGCCACCTGCAGCTCATTTTCGATGCGAGCCTTGGCGCGCTCCTCTTCCATCAATCGCGCGTTCTCGATAATAGTGGACGCCTCAATCGCCAGAGTTTGCAGCAGCTCGCGATTGCCCGCGGAAAGATCGGCGGCCGAAACCCGGGAGTCCATGTACAGCAGCCCTACGGTTGCCTCGGCGGCGGTGCTGACGCGCGTCTCCTCCGACGATCCGCTGCGAATCTGCACCAGCGGCAAGCACACCACGCTGCGCAGCTCCAGTTCCGCCACGCTCATCTCCGGCCGCACGCCCTGCTCGGCGAAAGGATCGAAGCTCATCGACAGCAGGTCCCGGCGCGAATGCAGCGCGCGCTGGATCACCGAAGTCGGCATGCGCAGATCCTCCGGCGGAAGCTGCCTCCCATCCTTGTCGCGAGCCACCGCGATGTCCAGTTCCCCGTCCTTGCGCAGCATCAGGAATCCGCGCTCGCAGCCAGTGACCGATAACGCCGCGTCCACCACCGCGGTTAGAATCTCCTGTGTCGAAAGCGAGTTCTGCAGCGCCCGGGCCACTTCCATCAGGCTGCGTAGTTTGCCCAGATGAGTAGTTCCTTCCGCCGCGCGCGAGGTGGTCGAAAACTGGTCCATGATGCGATGGATCTCGCCCGGCTCCAGCGTAAAAGTGATTTGGAAGGATTCGCGCACGCCGAAGTCGATGCGGTCGGAATTGCGCAGCACGTGCCGGCTAATCTGAGAGCCGTTCACCCAGGTGCCGTGGCGGCTGTTCAGATCTTCGATGACATAGTGGCCCTTTTCGACGAAAATGCGCGCTTGCGTGCGGGAAACGCGATTATCCCGCAGCACCAGGTTGTTGTCGCTGTGGCGGCCCATCACGAACGGAAGCGGTTCCAACGCCACCCGCGACCGGTGCCCTGACGGATTCAAGACCAGCAGTGAAGCCGCGGGCAAACCCTTCCGGGGTTCCGATTGGTGTCGTGCGCCCTCGCTCATCGAAGTCGGTGGCTCGTCCAGCGAGAGTTCAACCGGCTGCCGGCGCCATCTCCTCTTGCGCGCGCAAAGCGCGGCAGTGCGAGCAGTAGCCGCCTACCTCAGTCCTTGCGAACCGGATTTCGAAACCGAACTGCGATTCCACTTGGGACCGCAGATGCTGCAGTTCCTCGCCGAAGAATTCTTCCACCCGGCCGCAGCGCAGACAGATGATGTGCGCGTGTTCCTGCTTCAGCCGTGTCTCGTAATAGTGCTGGTCGCCTTGAAAATGCGCCAAGTCGAGCTCATCTACAAGGCCGCCTTCTTTCAGCAGTTTCAAGGTGCGGTACACCGTGACCCGATTGAGCTTGGCGTCCTTTTCACGAGCCATTTGATACAGGCTTTCTGCGTCCAGGTGCATGCCGGAACGGTCGATCAATTCCAGCAGCAGCCTGCGTTGGCGCGTCAGCCGCACCCCGCGCTGCCGCAACGAATCCTGTATCCCGGCAGGCATCCTAACAGTGACTGTAGCAAATCCGCCGTGCTATCGTAGCCAGAAAGAAACGTAATGCGTGAGCTTCACCTGCACATTCACCCGATTCTGGGAGCAACCGTGGCCCGGATGGCGATCGGCGCTCTGTGGTACTCGCCCGTTCTCTTCCTTAAAACCTGGATGAGGCTGACTGGCATCGGCGAACAGCAGATGAAGCAGGGCATGGGCGGCAAGATCGCGGGCGATATCGCCGGCAGCTTCGTGATGGCGTTCGCGATGGCGCACATGGTCGCCTGGGCCGAAGCCACCGAAGTGTTCGGCGGCCTGCTCGTGGGATTTTTATGTTGGATCGGATTCGTCGCCGTCTCCAGCCTAAATACCGTGACGTACGAGAAGCGCCCGTTTAAGCTATTCGCCTTGCACAATGGCTACAACCTGGTATCGCTGCTGGCCATGGGCGTGATCCTGGCGACCTGGTCCTGACCCGCATCCGGCCATGTCGCGGTATTCCAAGATTGAGCAGAAGCAAAGAGCCACTCTTGAGAGCGAGTTCAGTTCTCTTCTTGCCCAGTGTCTTCAGGAGTCCGCCAACGGCCGTTGGGGTCTCTTCGGCCAAAACGAACTCCTCGATCCCGGCTCGAAATTCCTGAATTGGCCCGAGGCCGCCCGCCTAAGGGAGATCGCTCAGCGAATCCATTCCGTCCGGTTGAGCTTTGGCGTACCGAACGAGGTCTGCGAGCGGTTTCTCCACTTCTGCTCTCTGCGAGGATCGAACATATCAGGCGAGCCGAAATTAGCTCGAACGCTCCTCGACGAACTTGCACCGTTGCCACCGGGCCCTATTTCGGGACCACGCAGTTGAAGTGCCACTGGATACCGAAGCGATCCGTCAACGTTCCAAATCGCGCGCCCCAAAACGTATCCTGAAGCGCTATCGTGACCGTTCCTCCCTCGCCGAGCGCGGCGAAGAGCCGCTCATTTTCCTCGAGATCATCACACTGGATCATCACCGACATATTGTTGCCTGTTCGATGCTGCTGGCCGGACCAGATGTCGGCTGCCATCAGGATCTCCGACCCCTTACCTTTAAGTGTCGAATGCAGAATGCGGTCCGGCGGTTCGGAATGCGAAAAGCTTCCCGGAGCGCCGGAGAAAGGCATCAGGAACAGCTCGCCCTGAAAGCATTTCTGATAAAACGTCATGGCCTCGCGGCAATTTCCGTCGAAAGTCAGGAACGGGACCGTCTCCGTCATTACTTGAAGCAGGTCAAGGCTTGGGATGAGGGAAGTTGAGCATCCAATGAACGCCGAACTTATCCGTAAGCATCCCGAAGCGGGCGCCCCAGAACTGATCCGCCAAGGGCATGCTGATCTTGCCTCCCTCGCTGAGCGCGGCGAATATCCGGTCGATTTCCTCCATGCTCTCGCACTGGACGGAGACCGAGAAATTGTTACCTGGGTGAAAGGCCATCCCTGGCATGGTGTCCGACGCCATCAGCGCAGTTGATCCGTTGGTCCCCTTGCTGATTCGCGCGTGCATGATCCGGTCTTTCGCCTCAGGCGGATGATTTCCCGGCATTTCAGAGAAAGGCATCAGCTGCAATTCAGCCCCCAGGCACTTCGCGTAAAACGTCATCGCTTCGCGAGCGTTCCCGTCAAAATTCAAATACGTGACAATTTCCGTCATGATCTCCTCCGGTTCTAAGGCGCTTGGCATTTCCCGCCGGGGCAGCGGTTATTCTCTTCGCAGATGTATTCAAACAACCCCATCTTGTCCCAATCCGGCCGAGCCTTCATCTCGAAATCCTGCGTCCACGCGCCCGTAAAAATCTTGGGATCGTCGATAGTCAGCTGATAGGAAACCGTGGACGCGTCCTTCCACTTGATGTGCTCGGTAGTGCGCAGAGCGTCGCTGTGCATGCGGTACTCTTTGGGCTCCGTGTAGTAATAATCGTCCAGCGACCAGCGCTTGAAATTCGTGGTTTCCACCACCAGCGTGTCGCCTTCCCAGTGGCCCACCGGATCGCCGTAATACATCGGCTCCAGGCCCTCACGATGCGGACGGCCGTCCATGGGAATGATGCGGGTCATGCGTTGAAACTCGTGCACGATGACCAGGTAATTCTTGTTCTGGATCATCTGCACCGCGTTGGCCGAAAGCATCCCGGACGGAAACCCGGCGGGCATGCAGAACTCGCGCGGCTCGTCATGCTGCGGATCGCCCGTGCGAGGCTCGAAGAACGGCTCGCCTCCCGGTTTAAGCGGAGCGAACTTGCTCTTGTCGAAGATCGTCGCGGAGCATTTGCAAGCCGGCCCGCCAATCGACTTGGGCCATTCGAAAGTTCCGCTGAAATCCGGCTTCCCGTCGGAAGTGCGCGGTATTTTCGGGCTTTGCGCACTGAGCATCGCCGCCAGAATCACGATCGCGCCTGCGGCGAAACGACCCGCCCTGCCTCTCACTTCTTGCTCTCCGGAAGCTTATCTTCAGCCGCGGCGGTGAACACCATGCGGCCGTCGGGGAAGGTGACGGTTCCGCCCGAGCCGTTGTTCGATCCGTCCTTGGCCCGAAACCCGCGCACCACCACGGTGGCCCCGATCTGGATCGCACTCTTGGTGATCCCCCGCCGCATCAACTGCCCCGGAGCGCCTCCGGAAAAGGCCCAGTGCGTCACCATTCCGTCGTCGCCCTTAGCGTCGAGGAAAAACCAGATGTGCGGATTCTGCCATTCAACCTTGGTGACCACGCCGGTGACCGTCACCGGCTTGGTGTCGTCATACTCGGCGTTAAAGGAGTGATGCGCGAATACCGGAAGCGCCAGAGCGGCAAAAAGGAACCATGCGGGCTTCATACACACCTCAGTCAACGGCAGAATAACCCGACCCCGGCGGTATGTCAATCAACGCCTGTTCAGTCGCCGGCAGTTGTCTTGCGCCGGTGCGGCCGGCCTCGGTTGCAGCCGCGCCTGCTTTATTTGCCCACTACCAGAATCGAAAATGAGTCGGGCAGCATCGCGCCGCGACCGCCTCCGCGTCCGCCCCGGGCGGGTGCGGCGCCGGCCGGAGGCGCGGCGTACTCGGCGGCCATAGTCAGGACGTGACCTGTCTTCGTGTCCATGGTCAGCGTCTTGGCGCCTGCCATTGTGTCGAGATTTTGTTCCACTTCGAAGCTGGTGGGGCTGGTCTCTTTGACCACCGTCAGCGTCCCGTTGCCGTGCGTGCTGAAGGCTTCCATCGTGGCGGGATTGAAGGTCGCTCCGTCGGAGCTGCCGGCCAGGGGCAAGGTCGTGAGAATCTTGCCGTCTTTTGCGCTTAGAATCACCATCGTGGGCTTCGCCGGTTGCGCGGGAGGCATGCCTGAGTTCCGGCATGCGACGAAGAGCACTTGATTCTTCACATCCATCGCCAGTCCAGCCAGACCGTTGCCTTTGTCCCCCAAATCGTAGTGCGCGGTAACCGTCATCGCCTTCGCGTCAATGACTGCGACGTTCGCTTTGTCGGAAACGTCGACGTAAACATGTCCCATTCCATCCGTGACGGCCTGTTCGGGTGCGCCGCCGAGATCCAGCGTCCCCAATACGCTGCCCACTTTCGCGTCGATCACCGTAACGTGCGGAGCCTGATGGCTGAGGATGTAAACGCGTTGATTGAAGGGGTCCTGGAGAATGCCGTCCGGATTCCCCTGAACCTCGATCGTCCCAAGCAGCTTCAGGGTCTTGGTGTCCCACATCGCCACCGGCTTGCTGCTGGCGAAACCGTGACCCGATGCGGCGTCCACCGCCGCACCGTTGGCGCGAATGTCGGGAATTTCTCCAACCGGCGCCAGAGTGTCCAGATCGAAGACGGTAATGCGGGCTGAAACAGCGGGCGTCGCCCCCGGCTGGCCACCGCTGCGCGGAATGTACAACCGGCGTCCAGCGACGTCGGCATAGATGTAATCGAAGCCGCCCAGACCTCCAACCTTGGCTGTATTGAGAACTTTGTAAGGTCCGCGCTGCCAGGCCGAACCGATCCCCACAAAAATCGCAAATGCCGCTGTCAAAGCCAGAAAGGAACGTCGCATGAGAGTCTCCTTGTCGCCAGTGCGCTCGTTCATGAGTAACACATGATCCTGAACAATGGCTGAAGACCGTGCCGCTCGATTGCGATTAACGCTCGATTGTAATGAGTGAGAAAGATCCGGGCAGGACCGTTCCTCGACCCTTGCCTCCCGCCGGCGCGGGCCCGAACTTCCCCGCCACGAGGAACACGCGATGATTGGTGGGGTCCAGCCCCATATTGCGGGAGCCCTGCGGGGTCTGTACCGTCTCCACAACGTGATACTGATCCGGAGAATCCTGATGAATCACGGTCAGCGTACCGTCGGCATTGGAAGCGAACGCATTGCCCGATGCCGCGTCGTAACCGGCGCCGTCCACACCCGTGCCGATGGGGAGCGTTGCGATCACTTTCCCTACCTGATAATCCGAAACGGCCATCACGCCGCTGCGGCATCCGCTGAAGATCCGATGGTGCGCAGTGTCCAGCGCCATTGAGACCGGCTGCTTGCAGACGCCCGTGGACCAGCGCCGCAGCACGGTTGTCTTGGCCGCGTCGATCTCGACAACCTCACTCGTATCGGTGAGATTCGCGTACACCTTGCCATCGCCGGCGGAAGCGCCATATTCCGGTTTACCGCCCAGCGGGATGTTCGTAACCAGCGTTCCAGCCTTCGCGTCGATCACCGTCGAGGAGTGCGCGTCGCCATTCAACGTGAAAACGCGGTTGGACGGGCGATCGTAGACGATTGCGTCGGCGTCTTCGGCTGCCGGAATACGGCCCAGCGTTTTGAAAGTCTTCAGGTCGAACATGACCACGGACTGGTCGTTCCCGGAGGTGGCAAAACCGTGCCCTGAACTTTCCGCAATCGCGGTTCCGTGTGCGCCCTGAATCCCGGTGACTTCGCCGAGCAGCATGCCGGTATCCTCATCGATGACCATCACCCGAGTCTGCCGAGCCACAAACAGACGGTGATTGGGCGGATCCGGCACCACGTAATCCCAGCTTCCATCGCCGCCCAGCATGTAGGTGTGGGTTATGTGGTACGAGGCGGATGACTGCGCCAACAGCGCGGTCAAGGTCGACACAGCCAGGATGATTGTGCGCATACGCTTCCTTTCTGGCCCGCAAACGGCCGGTCGCCGGCCGTCATTCCCCAGGATCCAATCAAGGCCGACGAGCCTTCTGCGCTCAAATTTAGCATCATTCCACAAAAGGGCGGTAACCAATCGCAGGCTGCTACCGCCTAATCCAAATACACCCGTCCGCATGCAAGTGTCCCAGTTTGCCTAAGCGTGCGCTCTGAGCAGGGTATTGTAAACTAAGTAGTTGGGTCCCCGATGGCTTCGGCTGAAGGGATTCCTGCATGCAGCAGAGGAGTAGCCCTTACGATGAACTTGCCCGACAATCGAGCCCGGGGAGGCAGCGCGGAATTCGTCTCTCAGACAGGCCGTACTCTATTGAATGTAAGGGAGATGCTCCTGCGCGGCGATTTTCAACCTGGGGAGCGGATCTCCGAGCTTCCAATGGTCGCCCGTCTGGGCGTCTCGCGAACCCCAATCCGCTTGGCGCTGGACCGGCTGGCCAACGAGGGGTTGCTGGAGCCGTCGCCTTCCGGCGGATTCGTCGTCCGCTCCTTCAGCCTCGCCGATATCTGGGACGCTATTGAGATGCGCGGCGTGCTGGAAGGCACCGCGGCCCGTCTGGCAGCCGAGCGCTTGGCTCACGAACGGGAGTTATCCGACATCCGCTTGGCCATGAGCGAGATGGAGGCGTATCTGGGACCGGCGGGGAACATCGACTCCTTCGCCCGTTATCTGGACCTGAACGACGCATTTCACGGAGCCGTGGTGGAGCTGGCCAAGAGCCCCATGCTGCGCAGAACCCTGGACCAAGTAATGCTGCTGCCGTTTGCGCAGCCCAGCGCCATGGTGTTTGCCCGCTCCAAGCTCCCGGGCACGACCCGGGAAGTCCCTGGCTCCAGAGTTTCCGCCGCCAACGAGATGTTCGCCATCGGTCAGGAGCATCATCGCGTCATTCTGGACGCTATCGTGCAGCGCCAAGGCTCCCGCGCCGAGGCTGCCGCCCGCGAGCATTCCAGACTCTCGCGGCGCATTCTTGAAACGGCTCTGCAAGATCGCGATCTTCTCAATTGCGTGCCGGGCGCTTCGCTGATTCGCTTGCCTGCCTGATTCGAAAGTGACCTAACATTCATGAGCATGCTGGTCCTTGTGACCCATCAGGATGGCGTTGCCGTCATCACCATCGACAACCCTCCTGTGAACGCCCTCAGCCCGGGTGTGCCGGAAGGCATCCAAGCGGCGATTGACGCGGTTGAGCGCGACCCGGCCGTGTTTGCGGCAGTCGTGATTGGAGCGGGCAAAACCTTCATCGCGGGCGCCGACATTAAGGAACTGGAACGGGCCGCAACGCTGGGACCCGCGGGAGCGCCCAGGCTCCACGGGCTGCTTCAGAACATCGAGGATTGTTCGAAACCCGTGGTCATGGCCATTCACGGAACGGCTTTGGGCGGAGGCCTGGAGGTGGCCATGGCCGGGCACCATCGCGTGGCCTCGCCCGGAGCCCAAATGGGCCAGCCCGAGGTCAACCTCGGGATCATTCCCGGAGCCGAAGGCACCCAGCGGCTGCCGCGCCTGGTGGGCTTCGCCGCGGCGGTAGAGATGTGCGTCTCCGGCAAGTCTATCAAGGCGCCGGAGGCTTTGAAGATTGGATTAATCGACCGCATCATTGAAGGCGATTTACTGACCGGGGCGGTAGCGTTCGCCCGCAACGCGCGGCCCGGAATCAAGACTCGCGAACGTTCGGACAAACTCGGATGGCCGGCGTCCAACGCTCCCATCTTCGCCGCCGGGAAGGAGCTGGCGCGCAAGACCAGGCGCAATATGATCGCGCCTTTGGCCGCCGTCGACGCGCTCGAGGCCGCGGCCACTCTGCCTTTCGATGAGGGCTGCAACCGGGAACACGAAATTCTGCTGGAGCGTTTGGGCTCCGATGAATGCCGCGCGTTGATTCATGCGTTCTTCTCCGAACGCGCGGTCTCGAAGGTCGCCGGCGTTCCGAAGGACACTCCGATTCTGCCGATCGGCAAAGTTGCGATCGTCGGCGCGGGCACCATGGGCGCCGGAATCGCAATGGCTTGCGCGAACGCCGGAATCGGCGTGGTGCTCAAGGATGTCGATCAAGCGGCTCTCGACCGCGGCATGGCCACGATTCGCAAGAACTACGACAGCTCTGTCGCGAAGGGGCGTTTCACTCGCGAAGCAGCCGATCAGAGGCTGGCGTCGATCCAAACTGAAACCAGCTATGCAGGTTTCGAAGACGCCGATCTGATTATCGAAGCGGCGTTTGAGAGCATGGACCTGAAGAAACGGCTCTTCGCGGAGATTGAGCACGCCGCCCGGCCGGATTGCATTCTAGCGACCAACACTTCCACGCTCGATATTGACGCCATCGCGCGCGTCACTTCGCGTCCGGAGATGGTTGTTGGCCTCCATTTTTTCAGTCCCGCCAACGTCATGCGGTTGGTGGAAATCGTGCGCGGGAAAGAGACCGGAAAGCCTGTGATCGCCACCGCTCTGGCGTTGGCCAAGAAGCTGGGTAAGGTCGGCGTAGTCGTCGGAAATTGCCGCGGCTTCGTAGGCAATCGCATGATGCTGCCCTACATGCGCGAGGCGCAGTTTCTGGCCGAAGAGGGCGCGACACCGGAGCAGGTTGACGGCGCACTGTACGATTTCGGTATGGCGATGGGCATTTTCGCCGTCGATGACATGGGTGGCATCGACGTGGGCTGGAGGGTTCGCCAGGAGTACAAGCATCTGGATAAACCCGGAGTGCGCACGCCGCTGGTGCTGGACAAGCTCTATCACATGAATCGGCTGGGGCAGAAAACCGGAGCCGGCTGGTATCGCTATGGCGGCGACCGCAAGCCCATTCCCGATCCCGAGGTTCACGCTCTGATCGAAAGCACCGCCGTCGAGGCCGGGATTCCGCGGCGATCCATTCCCAATCAGGAGATCGTCGAGCGCTGCATTTACACGCTGGTCAATGAAGGCGCGCGCATTCTGGAAGAGGGCTATGCCCAGCGCGCCGCCGACATCGACGTTATTTATATGACCGGCTACGGCTTCCCAGCCTATCGCGGCGGACCCATGTGGTATGCCGACGCTGTGGGCCTTAAGAACGTGTATCAGCGGGTCAGCGAATTCCACCAGCGTTTTGGCGAGCTCTGGGAACCGGCTCCCCTGCTGAAGCGCCTGGCGGAGCAGGGCCAGTCATTCGCGTCCCTCGACTCTGGAAATGCCTGACTCTCGAAATGCGTGACGTTCGCTTTGGACCGAACTCGGTAACGCAAACCAACGCTCCGGATGGTTCTATCTACGTCCGGTCCATTTATCCGCTGGGAACCTATCCCGAGAGGCTCTCCGACTCGCTCGACGATTGGGCGGCGCGAACTCCCGATCAAGTGTTTCTCGGTCAGCGCGATGAAACCGGCGCATGGCGCACGGTCACGTACGCCGAGACTCGCAGCGCGGCCCGCAAAATCGCGCAGGCTCTGCTAGAACGCCCGCTTTCAATAGACCGGCCCATCGCAATTCTTTCCGGCAACGATATTGAGCACGCCCTCCTCGGTCTGGGAGCAATGTACGCAGGCATTCCTTACGCGCCCATTTCTACAGCCTATTCGCTGGTTTCCTCCGACTTCGGCAAGCTGCGCCATATTTTCGGACTGCTGACCCCGGGCCTGGTCTTCGCGTCGGATGCGAAAGCTTACGCCAAAGCCATTCACGCCGTGGTCACGCCGGAAATGGAATTACTGACGCGCGAGAACTTCGAGTCGCTTCTCAAGACGTCACCGGCGTCGCTGCCCGCCGTGACTCCCGACACCATCGCCAAGATTCTGTTTACCTCCGGCTCCACGGGCGTTCCTAAGGGTGTCATCAATACGCAGAGGATGCTGACCAGCAATCAGGAAATCGTGCGCTCCATTCTGAAGTTCGTCGAGGATGAGCCTCCGATCCTCTGCGATTGGATGCCCTGGAATCACACCTTCGGCGGCAATCACGATGTCGGATTCGTGCTGTATAACGGCGGCTCCCTGTATATTGACGAAGGGAAACCAACGCCAGGCAGCATCGAGACCAGCATTCGCAACCTGGAAGATGTCGCGCCGACAGTGTATTTGAACGTTCCCAAAGGCTTCGAAGCGCTGCTGCCTTTTCTTCGCGACCGTCCCGGCTTTCGCGATCGCTTCTTCAGCCGGCTGAAGCTGTTTTACTACGCCGGAGCGGGACTTTCGCAGCCCGTCTGGGACGAGCTCCAACAACACGCGGTGGCGGCTTGCGGCGAAGAATTGGTCATGTTGACGGGCCTCGGGTCGACGGAAACCGGACCCGCGGCTCTCTTCCCCGGCAAGGATCTGAAGCGCGCCGGCGATGTCGGCCTGCCCGCTCCTGGAGTTGAATTGAAGCTGGTTCCGCGGGAAGGCAAATTGGAAATGCGGCTGCGCGGCCCCAGCATCACTCCCGGCTATTGGCGGCAGCCCGAACTGACCCGCGCCGCTTTCGACGAAGAAGGCTTCTATTGCATCGGCGATGCGCTGCGCTTCTCCGACCCCTTTGACATCTCCAAGGGTTTCGTTTTCGATGGCCGCCTCGCCGAGGATTTCAAGCTCTCCACAGGCACCTGGGTGAGCGCAGGTCCGCTACGCGCGCGATTCCTGCATCATTGTTCGCCATGGGCGCAGGACGTGGTCATCGCCGGTCACGATCGCGACGAAGTCACCGCTTTGATCTTCCCCAATCCGGCCGCATGCGCCGCGCTCACTCCGGAAGAATTGCATACGAAATTCCAAAACCTGTTGCGCGAACTGGCAAAGGCCAGCACCGGCAGCTCCAATCGCATCGCCCGCGCCATGATCATGACGGAGCCGCCTTCCATCGACAAGCACGAAGCCACCGACAAAGGCTCGCTCAATCAAGGGGCGATTCTGCGCAATCGCGCGGCGCTGGTGGAGGAGCTGTATTCGACAGGGCCATCGCCGCGGGTCATCATAGTCTCATGAACACAGCAGAACTGATTGCAATCGACACGCACGTCCACATTGAATCGGAGATTGATCCAAGCAACGCAACGGGCAATGCCGCCAATGAAGCGGCGAAGAAATATTTCGGCAATTCCGGAGCCGCGCGCGGGCGCAAGGAGCTGGCCGAATATTACCGCTCCCGCAAAATCGGCTGCGTGGTCTTTTCGGTGGACGAACGTCTCACCGGACGTCCGCCCGTGCCCAATGAAGAAGTCGCCGCATTCGCCGCCGAGAACAGCGATATCGTGATGGCCTTCGCCAGCGTCGACCCCACCCGCGGCGCGGAAGCGGTGAGCGAAGCCAAGCGTCTGATCGCCGCGGGCGGCATTCGCGGATTCAAACTGCATCCGCCTCTGCAATGCTTTCACGCCAATGACAAGATCGCCTATCCGTTCTATGAGGTGCTCGCCGAAGCCAAGCTGCCGGTGATTTTCCATACCGGCCACAGCGGCATCGGCACGGGCATGCCCGGAGGCGGAGGAGTGCGCCTGAAATACGGCAATCCCATGGACATGGACGATGTGGCCGTCGACTTTCCCGACATGCCCATCATCCTGGCCCATCCTTCCTTCCCCTGGCAGGATGAGGCGATTTCCGTGTGCCTGCACAAGCCGCAGGTCTACATCGATCTGTCGGGCTGGTCGCCGAAATACTTCTCCCCGGTCCTGATCCAATACGCCAATACCTTGCTGAAGCGCAAGATGCTGTTCGGGTCCGACTACCCTCTGATCACGCCCGACCGCTGGCTGAAGGACTTCGCCGAAATCAACATCCGCGAGGAAGTCCGTCCGCTGATCCTCAAGGAAAACGCGATGCGGTTATTCGGGCTGGAGTAAGTGAGGAGCCGGTAGGTGTATGGTTGGTTTTTCAGTTAGCCGCAAAAAAGAGGTGGCTCGTCACTGGAAGTCAAATGCCCTCTATGTCGCGCTATGTTCTCGACACCTGACGAAGGTTGCGCACCAGGGTTGCTCAATCGCGTCTATACTCTATGCATGAAGCGCCTTCCCGTTGCCGCCGCGTGTGCCGCCTTCGCGTGCATTTCCATCTTCGGACAGAGCGCGGACAACCTCACCTTCGACGTGGGGGTCGTTAAGGCCGTCGCTGCGGGGCAACACACCATAAGACGACACGGAGGCCCCGGCACAGACGACCCAGGTCGCATGAACTGGGAAGCCTGGGCGCTGTATGATCTTCTAACCACTGCATACAGTGTGAAGCCCTACCAGTTGATCGGACCAGATTGGCTTAGAATTGAGCGCTATGACATTACCGCCACCCTCCCTCCTGACTCCACAAAGGAACAAGCCAACATCATGCTCCAGAATCTGCTCAAAGAGCGATTCGGCATCACGCTGCACCACCAGTTGAAAGAATTCGAGGCCTACAATCTGACGGTTGCCAAGGATGGGCCGAAACTGAAAAAAACCGACTTCGATCCGACAGCGCCAGCGCCCGCCTCGGACATCAGCACAGGTCCAGATAGGCTTCCGCACTTGGCTGCCCCTGGAATTGCCGGCTTTATGAGGGAAGCCCCGGGCGGAGGGGTTCTAGCCTACTTCCTCGCTCGTGCACAGACAATGGCTAAGGTGGCGGATTGGCTGTCGGTTCGGCTCTCCCGCCCCGTGATCGATGAGACCATCCTGACGGGTGAATACGACTTCAGCATCGCATTTGCTCCCGACGATGACGTGACCGGAGGAGCTGGGGCACAGGCAGGCATCCCCAGCGACCCCGGGTCAAACCTCGCCGCAGCCGTACAGAGCCAGCTTGGCTTGAAGTTGACCAAAGCCAAGGCCAAGCTCGACGTCATTATGATCGATCAGGCCGAAAGAACGCCGAAGGAAAACTGAACCTCAATATCAAGTTACCGCCGATAGTAGGACCCCGTGTAAAGTTTGGTGGATCAACCTACCGCCCGGTGGGTGTGATGCAGGTCCGGAAAGGGCCGCTGAAACCAGGCTGAGCTAAGGCCTCCGATCTCTGGTCGAGATGGGAGCATACCGCCGATATCGCAGCTCGGATACCAAACGCGTCATGGGGGGGCCCAGCCGCGAAACTCATTCGCGAAACCTTTTCAGCTCAAGTAACCACACCAAGTCTCGCTTGGATAAACCGGCACAAGCGGTCGATTGACAAAATACGAGATCATTTTTATTGGAGTAAGGACGATGAGGCGTTCATCGCCGAGGTTGAGTTGGCTGGCTGCGCGGCTAACGGCTCGACGCGACAGGAGGCCCTTGCCAACGTTGAAGCGCGGATCGATGAATCCTCGGAACCGCGCGAGAACTCGAACGTGCCATTCTCGAGCCAAAGCTGGCTTCTCGTCACCTGCTTTTTGGCGTTATTCGGACTGGAGTAGGCCCGAAATAGTAACTCCCTCCCACGTTGCCGCGGGAGGGAGCTTTTACTAAACGGATTCAATCGAGCTGACGGAAGCTCAACGGAACAGCCGCGTCTCGGGATGCTCGTGGTCCTGATGCTTCCGGTGGTCTGAAAGCATGCTGGAAATCTGACCCCGCTTCTTTGGCTCCTGCTTCTGTTGGCTCTTTTGCCGTTGGTTCTTCTGGTCCTGCTTATTCTTCGTGTTCATACGTGGAACACTCCTTTCTCTTACTGGATACCACAACTGAAGCGGATCCAGCTACCTCGGCTGCGGCAGGGCAGCAGATCGTCAGCCAGATCCCTGTGCCCGAAATCCCGCCGGCGGAGTAACCCCTCCATAAAAGTTCCGGATTCTGCGTCCGTCGATGTAAATCTGCCGCGACATCTTGAACCTGTAAAGGAAGAAAACCGCGGACAGACCGGCCGGGCCGGCCCTTCCTCCGGGTTTCAGCCCCCAGAGCACGTTCATCACGTGACGACGCGGGTCAGCTTGCAGGAAACGAATACAATCCCATAGGCGCTCGTCGGCAGCGCGCGGGTCGCCCGGAGCGCTGCTCGTTCTTGCGCGGCGGGTTTCGTCATTTGCATTCGGCCGTGCCTGGCGTTAGCCTGACTTTACGCGGAGGAACTCGCCTTATGATGCCGAACGCCCCGAACATAAACTTCCTGCTGAATCAGCAATACTCCGAAGCTTGCGCCGCCGCGCAGCAAGCCTGGATGCTGGAGGCGTCGGGCAACGCCATGGGCGCCGCTCAAATGTACGAGCAGGCTCTCGGGGTTCTCTGGAATTCGATGACCATGGCCGGACAGTCGGGCGTATTCATCCCGGACTCCATCCTGTACACATTCGGCTACTGGCACCTCACAGCGGCGCGGGTCGAATCCTCCATGGGCTGGCCGCAGGCGCCGGCGCATCTGGCCATGGCTTTGGACGCGCTGAACCGGGCCATTGCCATCAACCCGAACCTGTTTCAATACCACGCGGTGGCGGGCGCGGTGCTCGCGGCCCAAGGGAGCTTCGCGTGGGCCGTGCAGGCGTTCACGCGCGCATTACAACTGAATCCGGCAGATGTGTGGTCGCGCTATATGCTTTCCGCCATGTATTCGGCGCAGGGAAACATGGCTATGGCCGGGCAGAACTTCGCGGCCGTGCAGCAGGTCGCGCCCAACCTGCCTTCGCCGCAGCAATTTCTGCCGCAGGCGCCGGCAAGCGCTCCGGCGGGGCCGGGCAGTCCGGCGCCGGCGCGCGATCATCTGGAAACCGTCTCCAAAGTAATGGACATTCTCAAGACCTTCACGGACGTGGTGAACAATGTAAAAGGCTGGGGTGGAGGATCCTCGGGAGCGGGCGGATTTCCCAACTTCAGCTTTTGAAGGCTTGGCATCGAAGCTGTAGCTTGCGCGCGATCGCCGTCACGGATAGCAGCACCACAATCGCCATCCGCGTGAACCAGCTGTTCCTGCACGGCACGCCGGGAAACACGAACCCTCGGGCTGCGCGAGCCTCGATCAGTTGCGTGCGCTCTCTCAGATCGAGCCGGGCCTTGCGGAGAGCCGCGCTCCTGCGGCATGCCTCGGCCCACTCCCCGGACTCGATCAAGAAATTGCCGAGGCGCGCCCATGTCAATCCCTCGGCGCGAGTTGAAGCAAGCGTCCGATCACGCCCGCCACTCGCGCCCAATTTCTTGCCTCCGACGAGGCAAGCTGCTTCCCTTTCGGTTGTTCTCCGATCCTGTCGCCTGAACATCGGAGGCTGCCATGACGATGCTTCTCACTGTTACGCCGGACACCTCGATCCGCCCGCCCGGAAGAAATTGGAACTCACCGGCATCGGGGCCGATGGAATGGTTCACCTTGACTTCAGCCGCTTCAAACTCCGGTGTTCCCGCCGGGGATTGTGCCAGCGCCGCGCGCGACAAAGACCATCGCCAAACGAAGTGCTCCAGCCATTGCGTCCGCCCCTGTGGGTTAGATAGAGGAGTACCGCAGGGGCTCATCGGCTACGCCAACATTATCTATTTTTTGGATGCGCTCTACCGTCCGGGAGGCGCTTGGTTCGGGGCGGGCCAACTGCGCTGGCCGGCCATCACGCAGTGCCAGTCGGCAAACGTATCTTTGTAGCACATGCCCGTAGCGTTCGAAACATCCGACCGGTTGCAGTTCTTGCCGGCCGGAAATTGCCCCGGCGTGGCGGACGCCGGGTTGACGCACTGATAGGCCGCGTAATTGCCGCGTATGTTGTAGATCGGCTGCTTGGGATCGATGATGCCCGTCGAATCCGTCAGAATATTGAACGCGCGGGCGCTGGGCGACAGTTCGATCTTTACTTCCGTCACCAAGTACAGGTAGCCGTTCACCAGTTCATTATCGCAGCGGAAGTATGCATCGGCCTGTTCGACCGTGGGCGCCCCTTTTACGGGAGCTTTTCTGGACGCGCAGACTGCTGGATCGCGCGCCCCAAAAGCCGCGCCCGGATGTGCCTGCGCCCAGACCGCCTGGCCTGCCCCGGTCAAGAAAGCCAACGTCATTAAAGCTAGGTTCCTGGTCATAAGGAGTTCCTCCAGAGGTTTTCGCGGTCCTTCTCGAATTTGACGCGCAGCGAATCGGAAGAGCTGGTACCAGAACGACAAGCTGTCAGATCAAAGCACGCCAAGTATAGCGCACCGATGGGCGGCGGCCTTTATTGGGTGACCGCCAGGCGCAACTCCACTTGCGCGGGCGCGCCGGCCTCCACCTTTACTCTCTTGCCGTCCCTGGTCAACGCGCTTGCGAACTCCGGCCGAAGCGTATCGCCGGCGTAAGATCCGCCATACGACCCCTCGATTGCCACGGCCGTATACTCCCCGGGCGGGAGATCCGGAATGGAAAATTCTCCATTCTCGTCGCACTTTCCCGAATACCCCACGCGCGCGGCGGGCGTCGCGTCCGCCATCAGCAGCACCAGCGCGTTTGCGCCCTTTTCCACCGTTCCCCGAACGCTGCCTCCGCCGGCCTTGTAGATCATTTTGATCGAAGCCGGACCCGCGAGCTCGACCACCTGCCCTAGCACGTCGCGGCCGTCGAGCATGGCTGCCGCCGCGTAAAATCCGGGCACCGCCGCGGCATTGAAAGTCCTGCCCTCCCCGATAAAATACCGCCCGGCGGCGAGATGAAACCGCTGCGGCTCGCCTGCTTCCACGGTGGGGTGCATTGCAACCATCAGATCCGTTTGCCCCTCCAGAGGAAGAATGTCCGCAAGCGCGAACGCCGGTGGAATCTCGGCGGGAGGCGTATCGCCCCAATCCGCCGTCACTTCCACGTCGAACGGCGTCACAAGCTGGATTTCGAGATTCTGGATGTCGTCCGCGTCGCGCGCGGAGACGGCGACCTTAGCGGCGCCTCCATAGACTACGCGGTCGCGCAGCAAAGACGCCCGCAGCACCCATTCCCCCTCGACGATCGGCGGAAACGCAAACGTGCCATCTTCCTGGGCGTCGACGGGCGGCGAGGCCTCAATCTGGCTCGCAGGGGAATTCGGCTGCCCGCGCACTACCGACACAGGACCCGGCTCCGTCCTCGAAATGGTCACTCTCGCTTTCCGCGCAGGCTTTCCATCCGCGCCGATCACCACGCCGCTGATCGCTCGCGCCGCGGCAGTTTGCAGGCGGATGTCATAGCTGGAGTCCACGCCCGTGACCGTGATCTTGGCCGCCTGGGCGCTGTCGACAACAGACGGATAATAAGTGGTCACTATCCGAGTGCCGTCCTTCGAGGGCGCCTGCGCTTTGGTTGGCGCCGCGGACAACAGCCATGCAGTGGGTTGGACCGCCTCGAACAGGAAGTCTCCGTTCTCTCCGGTGATCTTCTCGGGCAGGAAGCCCAGCTTCACGGCAACCCCGGCCGCCGGTTTCCCTTCCGGGTCGAACACTCTGCCGCGCACATTGGCGAACGGCGTCATCGGAATCTCGATCCGCGAATCGCCGGACACGGTAAAATCCATGCGCCCAGCCGGCCAAAAGCCCTTCGCCATCACGTCGAGACCAACGTACTGGCCGTCCGGAAGGCCGCTGAGATGGAATGCGCCGGAGGAATCGCTGACCACCTGGTAGTGAGTGTCTCCGCAATGAATTTTTCCGCCGGAGTAGGCGCAGACCCGGAACGTCACGCCTTCGATTCCCGCGCCGGTGACGCTGTTGATCACTCGGCCGGAAAACGATCCGGTGGCCTGTGCGAAAAGGAGCAGGGAACCGAGCCCGCCCAGCGCAAAGATCCTGGCAAGCAATTTCGTGCGCCCCATTCTAAGACGATTATAGGCCACAGATAAACGCAGATGAACACGGATAAGCATGTTGCTTTATCCGTGTTCATCTGTGGCCCAAATAGAAAAGAGGGGGTCAGGGAAATGGGACCTGACCCCCTCATTCGGACGCGGGCGCTACTTACGAAATGGCCACGTAAGCGGTGTTGCCGCCCCGATTCACAAGCAGAAGAACCGGGGTGTCCTTCTGCACGGAGCTCATGGCGCGATGGAATTCCTGGGCGGTCGTCACAGCCTGGTGATTAACCTCCTGAATCACGTCGCCCTGCTGCAGGCCGGCCTCCGCGGCGTCGCTCGATGGATTCACTTTGTCCACCACCACGCCCTTGGTCGAAGCCGGCAGCTTCAACTGCTGGGCGATATCCGGCGTCAGGCTCTCCACCGTCACACCTTGAATCGCCTCGCTTTCCGACGAGTTATTTCCCGACGGAAGCGCGTTGGAGGCATGCTCGTCGTTGCTGGGGAATTCGCCGAGCACCACGTTGAAGTCCATGGGCCGGCCGTCGCGCATCACCTTCATGCTGATCTTGGTGTTCGGATCCAGGGTGCCGACCATCTGCTTCAATTGATCTGCGTCGTTAATCGTTTCGCCGTTGATTGCGGTGACGATGTCACCCTTCTTCAAGCCGGCGTTTGCCGCGGGAGCGTTCGGACTGATGTCGCCGATCAGCGCGCCACCGGCCGTCGTGTGGAAGGCCCTGGCAAGCGCGGGCGTCACGTCTTCGATATGCACGCCCAGGTAGCCGCGGTCGACTTTCCCGTGCGCCAGAATCGAATCCATGTCATGCTTCGCGATATTGATGGGCACTGCGAAACCGATTCCAACATTGCCGCCGGAGTTGCCCACGATGGCCGTGTTGATGGCGATCAGGTGGCCTTCGTCATCCACCAGTGCTCCGCCGGAATTGCCGGGGTTGATGGCCGCATCCGTCTGGATGAAGTCTTCCAGCTCTTCGATGCCTAGTCCGCTACGGCCCGTGGCGCTGACAATTCCCTGCGTCACAGTCTGGCCGACTCCAAAAGGATCGCCGATGGCGAGAACGATGTCGCCAACTTCAACCTTGCTCGAATCCGCGAGAGTCAAAGTGGGGAGATTCGAGGCATCGATCTTGATGACAGCGATGTCCGTGCGCGGGTCCGTGCCGATGACTTTTGCCTTAAACTCGCGCTTGTCATGCAAGGTCACCGTGACTTCCGAAGCGCCATCCACGACGTGATTGTTCGTCAGGATGTAGCCGTTGGAGCTGACGATCACGCCCGATCCAACGCCCCGCTCCCGCTGATCCTGCGGCTGCGGAATATTGAATTGCCGGGAATTTCCATTTCCGCCGAATTGACCGGGGCCGTTCGGACCCAGTTCGCCGAAGAATTGGCGAAACAGATCGTCGGGTGAACCGCCGCCGTTGGCCTGCGCCTTCACGATCTTGGTTGAATTAATATTGACCACTGCCGGCACCACTTGCTTCACTACGGCCGAATAGCCGTGCGCCGAGGCGGCCTCGGATCGCTGCGTCATCTTGACGTTCGCCGGAGGATTAGCCTCATGCAACGCCTCAGCCGCCCGCAATCCCACAAAACCTGTCACTGCCAGGGCAGTCGCGATGGCCACCGCCCGTAGATTGATTCGCATCCCACTTACCTCCACACCCAGAGTAGGGCGAAGGCTTGGCCCTGCCCATAGCTTGAAGAGGGGATGGGATGTGGCTTTGAGGGGCTATCGCCTTCAAAGGCATACGCAACATCAACGGTTTCGAGCCCTGTGGGGCAGGCATTCGGCCTGCAGGGACTTTTGGACCGGTCGAGGACACTTCGAACCCGCAGTAACTCGACCTGATCGGCTGGAGTTAAGGCCACCTTCCCGACCACCGGACGTGCGGTTTTCCGCATCCGGCGATTGGAGGCATCAGAAAGCCGAGCCGCCGGAGCGTCGCATTGGACAAAGCGGCCTGGGACGCTGCCGTTGGCCGCCAGCGGCCATGCCCCTCGCCAACGGAAGGCGACTTGCAGGATTCCGCCCCATAGTCCCAGCCTGGCGGAACGCACGCTCCCAGTCCTCTCGCAGATGGTTGCCGGTTCGACCGCCGGTTCGCCCGCCACATTTCCCGTACCTTCGTTTGGACTCGTTCGATCCTCTCCGGCGCTACTCCGATCCGCCGTTCCCGATCTAGTCTAAAGCCGGGAATCTTCCGTTCCTGGACCCTCCCCGTACCGCTCCTGCCGCTATTCGTCGCAAAACGCAGGGCTTCCCGATCCAGCCCTGCAGCCAACGCAGCGTCCTCTCTCCGCCGCCCACTGACTGTTCACATAAATGTTGAGTTCTTTATCCTGTGCATCCAGATAGATGTTGGCCAGCAGCGGACAACGGGCCGCCTCTACCAATGCCGTCCGCCATCGCGCCCAGCCTCAGATACTTGCCGATCAGCCCCAACACCGGTTTGTCCCGGATCATGGTTCCGATCATGCCGGGCACATTGGGGCAGGCGATTTCGCATGCCGGGCCCTCAATTCCGACCAGGAACAGCTTGGTTGGTGGCCGAACCGGCTCCGTTTTGCGGGCTGTTCTCAATAAGAAGATTAGTGCAAAGGAATGCGGAATAAATTGCCCTGGAATGCCGCGGTCACGAAAACGTAGTTTTGGGGATCCGGCCCCGGCGACACCAGGCCCTGGTGGATCACTTGGATGCCGGCAAGGTCTTTTTCGGCAGCAAAATCCAGCCCCACGGCTGGCAACTCTGCGAACGCGAGACCTCGCGGCAATGGGACCACTAACGTTCGCCCCGACGAAGTCCGGAGGTTATTGGTGGTCACGTACAAGTATTTCCCATCGGAAGACCAACGCGTAACGCAGGGTCCCTTACAGATCACCCGAGTGCTGCCATCCCGGGTTGAGACCGCGAAAGATCCCCGAATGGCGCCGGCAGGCTCCTTTTCCCCTCCTAACTTGCCAGAAATCGCCACCCATTCTCCGTCCGGGGAAACGCCAGCCTTGTCGGTAGCCGGAGTGTCCCGAAGGCGCACCAGGCCACTTCCATCCGCTTGAATGCGAGCCAGATAATTCGCTTTTTCTCCCAACTGCAGGAAGATCAGCGTCTCGTTGCCGGCGAAGCTCACATTCTCTCCGTCCTTGGTGACCAGGCGAGGAGGCGAACTGCGATCGAGCGGAGCAAGAAAGATCTGCGATGAGCTTCCATTCTGTACCGTGAATGCTACTCTCGCCTGGTCCGGGGAAATATCGTAATCCATGATTCGCTGTCCGGTCAGCAACGGATCCGATGTCCCCGCCGTCAGATCCCTGGACCACAACTCAGCCACTTCCGTCGAGTTGCTCCTCTGCATCAAGTAATACAGGCGCTTCCCATCCGGCGAAAGTCTGGGACCGGAGACAGAACCTTCCACCGAAACCGGATGATCGCCTGAGGCATCATGCGTAGACACTGAACTCCGCCGCACGCCAATGGAAGTAATCAGGTACTTTCCATCCGGGCCCATGGCCAAGCCTTCCTCTTCCGTGGGGCCGAAGGTGATCTGTTCCGGAGGGCCATTGGGAACGCGCTGCCTCCACAGGTGCGTGCTGCCCTCCACCTCAACATTGAAGTACATCCAGCGATTATCCGGCGACCAGGCGCCGGCGATACAAGCCCCGCTCGGTCCGACCTGGGTTCCAGCGGAGCCTCCCTCGATCGGCACCACCCGGCAACGTTGAAACGTCCCCTGGCGATCCATCTCGACGATCAGGATCGAATGCTGGTCGGGCGAAGGATAGGAATAGTGGGCCATGGCGCGCTCGTGGTCGGGGAAGTAGACCTCATGTTCGTCGCCACGATCCTCCCGCGCCGTCTCGATGCCCATGTGCGCCACGGTGCCCGCCATGATCTCGGAAAACACAATGCGGCCGTTCCCATACCAGCTGAGGCCGGCTGTGTTCGGCATGAGACGCGTGGCCGGACCGCCCAGCACCGGTACGGTCCAGGTAGACCAAGTCCGCTCCTTGAGATTATGCACCGTATACGCGACGCGGGAGCCATCCGGTGTGAATACGGGATCGTACTTTTGATTCGGATCGTCGGTTAAGCGCTTCGATTCCCCGTCCGGCAACAACTTCACGTAGATCTGCCCTGTTCCCTGAAAACTCGCGCCGTCGCGGAAGAACGCGACCATGCGACCGTCCCTGGAAAGCGCGGGAGCCGTCGCGTAGTCACTGAAATTCGTGATCTGAACGTACTCGGAAGGCACCGTCACCGGACCTTTCGGCCCGCGGAAATACCAGGCAAGTCCAGCGGCCGCGAGCAGGACTGGAACCGCTAACGCGGCATAGCGTAAAACCGGACGGGCTGGCGGCGCAGAAGGGATCGGGGCCGTGGGCGCATGCGGCCCATCCAGCGAACGTTTGATCCGCAGCAACTCCCCGCGCATATCCGCGGCGGTTTGATAGCGCGCCGCCGGATCTTTTTCGAGTGCCCGATCGATGACGCGTTCGATTTCCGGGAGCAGATTCGGGTTCAGCTCCCGCGCGGGCTGCGGCTGACGATTGATCACGGCTGCCACGGTCGCCGCCCAGCCCCCGGCATCGAACGGCCGCTTGCCGGTTGCCGTCTCATAAAGGACCACGCCGCAGGAAAACAAATCCGCCCGCGAATCGATGGCGTCTCCCCGCGCCTGCTCCGGCGACATGTAGGAGGCAGTGCCCATGGTCGTGCCTGGAGTCGTCAGATTATCGTCCAAGTCGGCTGCGTTTCCTGGGCCGCTGGTCTTGGCGAGGCCGAAGTCGAGGATCTTGACGATCCCCGACTTGGTCAGGAAAATGTTGGCGGGCTTGATGTCGCGGTGCACGATTCCGGATGCATGCGCGGCTTCAAGCGCCTCCAGAATTGGAATCAAGGTGTCCAGGATCTGATCGTTGGAACTGATGCCGGAGGCGATGCGCTGCTTCAGCGTCTGCCCGTCCAGCAGCTCCATTACAAGATATGGGTGCCCGTCCTGCTCCCCGATATCGTAAATCGTGCAAACGTTCGGATGATTCAGAGCGGAGATAGCTTTCGCTTCCCGCCTGAATCGCTCGAGCGAAGCGCGGTCAAGCGTCGCCCCCAGGAGAAACTTAATGGCCACCGGCCGTCCCAGGCGGGTGTCGCGAGCGCGGTAAATCTCGCCCATGCCCCCCGCGCCGATCTGCGCGAGGATTTCGTATGGGCCCACGGAACGGCCGGCAGCAAGAATTGTTTGGGTAACGTCGCCGTCTTCCTGCCGCAGCAGCGCTTCTACCTCTAGGCGTAAATCCTGATTGCCCTCACAGGCCTCATCGAGAAAACGATCGCGCTGCGGCACCGGCTTGGCGAGAGCCGCCCGATACAGCTTCTCGAGTTGTTCCCGATTTTGATGGTCCACTTATCAAGCCGATCCAATACTTTCCCGGAAACCGGGATGTTCTATGGTAGCGGCAAAATCCAATTCGTTACACTAGCAAACGTGCCGCCGCACCGCGCCAGGGTCGGGAACGTCGTCCGCGTCTCCGTGGGGAATTTCCTGGAGATGTACGACTTCATGGTTTTCGGCTACTACGCCACCGGGATTGCGCGCGCGTTTTTCCCGAGCCAGAGCGAATACGCTTCGTTGATGCTTTCGCTGGGGACGTTCGGCTCAGGCTTTCTGATGCGGCCTTTGGGCGCACTCGTTCTGGGAGCGTATATCGATCGCCACGGTCGCCGCAAGGGATTGCTGCTGACGCTCGCACTGATGGCCGTTGGAACGCTGTCCATCGGGTGCTTGCCGGGATACCGGACGCTGGGGCTGCTCGCACCGCTTCTGGTGGTGGCGGGAAGACTCGTCCAGGGATTTTCGGCGGGAGTCGAGATCGGCGGCGTCAGCGTCTACCTGGCCGAAATCGCTCCGCCGGGCCGCAAAGGTTTTTACGTAAGCTGGCAGTCAGGAAGTCAGCAGGCCGCCGTAATTTTCGCGGCGGTGTTCGGCCTGGTGCTGGCTGCGTGGCTTCCTCCGGATCGGATGCTCGATTGGGGCTGGCGGATTCCTATCCTGGCTGGCTCAATGCTGGTGCCGTTCCTTCTGCTGCTGCGGAGCTCGCTGGCCGAGACAGAAGAATTCCTGGAGCGGAAGCGCCGGCTGCAAACGCACGAGATGTGGCGAACTCTCGGCATCTGGCGGACGGTGGCCGCGAACTGGCGGCTGGTGATTTTGGGCATGATGCTGACCACTACCACCACCGTCACGTTTTACCTGATCACCGCGTACATGCCGACGTTCGGAACTACGATTCTGCGCCTCTCTACAAAGGCGAGCATGATCGTGACTCTTTGCGTCGGTATTTCCAACCTGGCGCTGCTGCCGGTGATGGGTGCATTATCCGACCGCATAGGCCGGCGTCCGCTTCTGATCGCTGCGTCCATGGCAGCTTTGATGACGGCGTACCCGGCGCTGTTCTGGCTGGCGATGCAGCCCTCTTTCGGCCGGCTGCTGGCGGTAGCGCTCTGGTTCTCGCTGATCTTCGGAAGTTACAACGGAGCGATGGTCGTGTTCCTGACCGAGATCATGCCCGCCAGCGTCCGCGCGTCGGGCTTTTCGCTGGCTTACAGTCTCGCGACCGGAGTGTTCGGCGGCTTCACGCCCACCGTTTCCACCTGGTTGATTCACATTACCGGCAATCGGGCGGCTCCAGGATTGTGGCTTTCCCTGGCGGCCGTGATGGGGTTGACGGCCACTCTGCTGCTTTCGCCTCAGCGGACTTTGCGCGTCTCCGAACTTGCGGTCTCGAAGGCGTAGCGAATCAGGGCAGCGAAGCGATACGCCCCATGCACGAATTTCCCGTACGGCATGGCGAGGAACAGCGCCAGCACAACCCCAAGGTGGATTCGCAGCAGAACGCCCATTTGAGGAGTGTCGCGAAGGGCCAGCAGCGGTAATCCAGTCGCGCTGGTTGCGAAGAGCAGGGCGATGAACGAAATATCCGAACCGTTTTGATTCGGATCAGAAATCTCGATGGCTCGCACGCGCTTAAGGGAATAAAGTCCGGCCGGTCCGATCAGGAGACCAAAGCCGCCGAGGGTTCCCAGAATCACCGGCGCGCTGAATACGGGATACGGCGCACTCAGACCCAGCAGGTAATGGTCGACGGCGGCCGCTGTGGTAGAGGCTATGCACAAGAGGAAGCCGTAGAACGTGAAGTGGTGAAACCAGCGCCGCGCTTGCGAATCGCTCCCTCCGCAGGCCAGATACTTGAGCGTCATCGTGTCGCGAAGGGCATTCAGCGTTGGCCGCGCACCCGCCGAAGCGGATTGGCGCCAGAATCGAACGACCCCGGCGCTCAACATCGCCACCACGAACGCCGCGGCAAAACCGAAGATCGCGATCATGGCCGAGTGCGGAATGACGCTGTAAAAACCGGCGCCGGAGGCGTGCCATGATCCCAACAAGAAGACCAGCAAGCTCAACGCCAGCGCAGGAAGAATGGTTCCCCCGTACCACCGGGGACGCGCGCACTCGCGATAGGACTGGGCTCGAATCTCGGCTAACAGCCTGGGCACGTTCACCGCGAATTCGTGCGGCGGCGTATATGGGCACGCGTAGTAGCATTCCGCGCAATTGTGGCAGAGATTGGCGAGGTACATGAGGTCGGCCGGCGCGAAGACGGAGCGACGTTCGATTGCGGGAAACACCGCGCAGTAGCCTTCACAGTAACGGCATGCGTTGCAGATTCCCAGGACGCGCTGGGCGTTGCTTTCAGGCACGCGCAGCCTCTCTCCCCGCGATTCGTCCGTAAACCGCGCCAATCGTCATGCCGATCCCTGCCAGGTAACCTTGGCCCAGAATGTTCCCCGCCATGATCTCTCCCGCCGCGAAGATGTTCGGACTGGTTGCGCCATTCTTTATCTGCACCGCTGCGGATTCGTTGACGCGCACTCCCAGATAGGTAAACGTGATGCCGGGACGCAGAGGGTAGCCAAAGAACGGAGGCGTATCGATCGCTTGCGCCCAGTTTGATTTCGGCGGCGCAAGCCCTTCGGTGCGGCAGCCGTCACGAACCGCGTGGTCGAAACGGCCGGGAAGAATCGCCTGGTTGAAGCTACTGACCGTGCACGCAGTCTCATCCACCGGCAAGCCGAGGGCGGCCGCAAGCTCCGCAATGCTCCGCGCGCACACAGGAGGAAATACGGAGGGCATAAACCGTCCCAGCACTTTCGAATCGAAAATAGAATAGGCGATCTGCCCCGGCTGCTGGGCGATCAAACGTCCCCAAATCGCATAGCGTTTGGGCCACAGGTCCGCGCCTTCATCCTCAAAGCGGCGGCCGTTCTGATTGACGACGATGCCGAGAGGAAGAGAATCGAGCCTGGTGACGATGCCTCCGTCGAACTTCGGCGAGCGGGCGTCAATCGCGATGGCATGGCATTGCCGCGGGTCACCCACGGATTCCACATCGTTTTCGAGCAGAGACTTCAGAATCGTGCCTTTGTTGTGCGGCGTTCCGCGGATGAGGAAATTCCTGGCCGCTTCGCCCCAGGCTTCTTCCAGCCACTCCAGATTGGATTCGAAGCCGCCGGCCGCGGCCACCAGAGCCTTGGCGCGAAACGTGACTGGTTCGCCTTCGATCGTCACGGTCCCGCTTTCGAAATTGCCGCGCGAAATGTGCAAGCTTGTAATTTCAGCATCGTAGAGCACGCAAATCCCCTGCCGCTCTGCCTCCGCATAGTAGGCATTCAGCAGCGCCTTCCCTCCGCCCAGGAAGAACGCATTGGTCCGCCCCAGGTGCAGAGTTCCGCCCAGAGGAGGCTGGAATCGTACGCCGTGGCCGCGCATCCAGGCGCTGGCGGCAAGCGATTCGCGGATGGCAATGCGGGCCAGGCTCTCATCCGTTTCACCCGCGGTCACTTGCATCAGGTCCGCGAAATATTCGTCTTCGGGATAAGAGCCTTCGAGAACGCCCTCCGGGGCCGCGTGCATGCAGCGCATGTTGCGAGTATGCCGGCTGTTGCCGCCGCGCATCTCCCGCGGAGCGCTTTCCAGAATTAAGACGCGTGCGCCGGCCTCGCGCGCGCTGAGAGCCGCGCACAAACCGGCGTTGCCGCCGCCGGCAACCGCCACGTCGAATGGGGGAAGCTCCTTCGCCACTCTTGAGCTATGCTAGCAGCCTCCTAAGCCACAGCTCGCAAAACGCGTCGCGGCCACGAGCGGAGCTGTTCCTTTCGAGAATCAAGCCGACCGGAGGAATTCGTGCGCGTCCGGGACGACAGGACAGGCGGAATCGCCTGTCCCACCACGGGAACAGCAACGGACGCGGCGGACGGTGAGAGCCGCTCACAAACCTGCGTTGCCTTCTACGACAGCCACGTCGAACAGGGAGGCTCCTCCGCCACTCTGGTGATCGCGGCTTGGAAAACGCTGCCCACCGAGCCGTGACCACAGGGAGCGGTTTCTCTTGATTCGTTAGTGAACTTATGAAACGACTGACTAAGTGCACCATTTCCCAAATACCATCTCGTATTCCGCGAGACCCCTCCAGCGGATCGCGGCTTGGAAAACGCTGCTCACCGAGCCGTGACCACAGGGAGCGGTTTCTCCTGATACGTTAGTGAACTTATGAAACGACTGACTAAGTTACGACCCGCAAAACGGGTCGCGGCCACGAAGCGGAGTTGGTTCCTTTCGAGGATTGAGCGTCATCGGCCGGCACTTTGCGGGCGGCGGCGGAATTCCTGCGCGTCCGGAACGACAGGCGAAATCGCCTGTCCCACCACGCAACGTCAACTGTTTCGAAGCCCGGTCGCATGCTTGGGCCTGGCGACCCACCGATCGTGATGAGAAACATGTGGGCGGCGGTGGCGTGTGCTTTTCCTCCGTCTTCCCCCACGGGGTTTTCACGAGAGCGTTTTTTCAACGGAGCGGTTTTCACGGAATAGCTGCACTGGTATGCTAACGAAATCCGGCTCGTATGCTGCTTCGAAGTTCCATCCCGGTTGTGTTGGTACTGGCGGCGGCAACGGGCGCGGCGCAGGACCCCGTCGCGGTCAGCCCTTCGGACTATCGGATCGAAATCGAGAACAGCTGGGTTCGGGTGCTTCGTCTAAAGCAGGGGCCGCATGAAAAGATTCCGATGCACCAGCATCCAGCATCCGTCACCGTTTACCTCAGCGACGTTCAGCAGCGCTTTACCGGCGAGGACGGAAAAGCGCGTCAGGCGAAGCACAAGGCGGGAGACGTCGTCTATGCGGGCAGCATCAAGCGCGCCGAGGAGAATCTTTCGGACAAGCCGCTGGAGCTGGTTCTCATCGAGTTGAAGCCCGGAGCGCCGAAACCGATCTCCCCGCCCATTACCCTCGATCCGGTCAAGCTCGATCCCAAGCATCACATTGTTGTGGTCGAGAACGATCGAGTGCGGGCGATACGAACGATCCTCGAACCGCATCTCAAGAGCCCGATGCATGAGCACCCGCCCTATGTGGTTGTGTACCTCACGGAGCTTCACGTCATGCAAAAACTCGCGGATGGCCAACTGGTAGACAATCCACGCAAAGCCGGCGAAGTGGCGTGGCGCGACGCGCAGAAGCATGAAACCGAAAACATCGCCGAGCGGACGGCGATGGAGATACAGGTGGAGTTGAAGTGACCGCAGGGTGCGCCTACAGCTCGATCAGTTTTACGCCGCGCACGGATTTTAAAAGCTCGCGGTCTTGCAGCGCGGAGTCGAGATTGCGCCGCGCCAGGCGGGCATGCTCGCGCGCCAGCGTCTCGGCGCGCATGCTTTCGCGGTTCGCAATTGCATCCAGAATTTCGCGGTGATGCTCCAGCGCGATCATGAATAACTGGCGGGAGTCGGCCAGGAAGTGCTGCTTCAGGAGAAAGGCGCTGGGCGAGGCGAAAGGAAGCGAGCACGCGTGCTTGATTGCCCGGCGCAGAATGCGGCTGTGAGACAAATCCAACAGCGAGGCATGGAAACGCGCATTTAAATCGATGTAGCTGGTGAAGGCGTCGAGAGTGAGTTTGCGCGGTTGAAACAGCGCTTCCATCCCCTCGATGGATTGCTGCAAAGGGAGCAGATCGCGAGAGTCGCGAAGGCGTTCCGAAGCCAGACGCGCGGCGGTTCCTTCCAGCACGCCGCGCAAATCGATGGCGTCATAGATATCGGTGGCGGAGAACTGCTGAACGACGAACCCGCGGGTGGGGCGTATCTCCAAAAGGCCTTCGTGGGCCAAGCGCTCCAGAACCAGCCGCAGAGGGATCCGGGAGACGCCAAGCTTCGCCGACAGAGGGATCTCTTTTATATGCTCGCCCGGCTGGAAGTGCCCGTCGATCACCATCTCCCGCAGCAGCAGCGTCGCTCGCGCGGTTTGGGATGCAGCGTCCGGGGATTCGCTCTTTTTCCTCATGCTGGCTTGATCAAACTGGCGCGGCCAAGCAGCAATTGTACATCCTCTCAGATGGTCCGTAAAGCCGGAATTGCATGCAAACACTCCGATCCCGGCAAAAGAGCGAAATACTCTGGAAAAGATCTCATGCGTTTGCACCAGGGGTTTGACTCGGTGTCGCGGCGGATCTATACTAACGGACGGTCTCGCGTTTTGCATGCATTGTGCGGTACTCCGCAACCCGGTGAGTTGTGACAAATATCGATCTTAAGCTGCTTTCGGTCATCGGCGAATTACATCGAACCCGCAGCGTCTCCCAGGCTGCTGAGCGCTTGGAAGTCAGTCAATCCACCGTCAGCATGAGCCTGGCGAAACTGCGCAAGCATTTCAACGATCCTCTTTTCGTGCGCACTTCAGCGGGGATGGAGCCTACGCCGCACGCCTCGGAACTGATCTACCTGCTGGAAAAGGCCGAGATCCTTTTGCAGAGCGCCCTGGACCATCACGTGGTCTTCGAGCCGCGGGCGTCCGACCGGGTTTTTCGATTGCACTCAACCGACATCGCCCAAGTGACTTTGCTGCCCAAGCTGATGCGCCGGTTGAAAGTCGTAGCCCCCGCTGTCGGGATTCATCTGGACAGGATTTCCGGGGACACCTCCCGGCTGCTTGAGTCAGGCGAACTCGACTTGGCCGTCGGGTTCCTTTTGCCTATGGGCGCAGGATTCTGCCAGCAGAGGCTTTTCAGGGAGAGATTCGTTTGCGCCATGCGGCGGGACCATCCCCGCATCCAGGAATCGATTACCGTGAAGCAATTCGAAGCGGAAACGCATCTGGCGGTTGCCACGCCGGGCACCGGTCACGGAATCGTTGAAAAAACGATCGAGGCGAAGAAGATTCGCCGGTGCGTTGGGCTCACGATTCCCAGTTTTCTCGGGATCGCTTCCATTCTGACCAATACGGATTATGTGGTCACGCTCCCGGAACAGCTCGGACGGCATTTGGCCGCAGCCGGGTTTATCAGGGTTCTGGCTCTTCCCTTCGAACTCCCGGCGTACTACATCATGCAGCACTGGCACGAAAGATACAGCCAGGATCCGGCCAACCGGTGGCTGAGGGCGGTGATGGCCGACCTGTTCTTGACTTCGCCGGCGTGATTCCGGAATCAACGATTTTGATGAACCCTATCAAATTATTTCCATCGACTCCGCCGACCGCGGACGATATCCTCATAAAGCGCAATGGAACAATAGGAGGTTTTGTTTGAACTACCCTTTGACCGGGTATCACCACATCACGGCGTGCGCGGGCGGCGCGCAAGAAGACGTCGACTTCTTTACTAAAGTTGTCGGGCTGCGCATGGCCAAGCAGACCGTCCTGATGGACGGAAAGATACCTATTTATCATCTTTACTATTCCAACGCCAACATCGAACCAGGCTCGGTGATGACGACATTTCCTTACAGCCGCAAGGCCGGCCGGCAGGGCTCCGGGCAGGTGCGATCCACCAGCTTCGCGGTCTCGAAAGGAACGCTCCCGTTCTGGAAGGATCATCTCGACCATCACAAGGTGGAGCATGCAGGCGTCGAGGAGCGCTTCGGGCAGAAGTTTATCCGCTTCAAGCATCCGGCGGGCCTGTCCTACGAGGTGATGGAAGATCCCGAGGACAAGCGTGAGGGATGGTCCACTCCGGAAGTTGGCCCGGACGAAGCGGTACATGGATTTCATGGCGCGGTTCTCTCCGTGCGCGAGGTTCCGGAGACAGAGCGATTCTTCATTGAAGCGCTGGGCTTCCGCAAAACCGGCGTCGACGGCGCCTATCACCGCTTCGAAACGGGAAGCGGCGGCGCGAACAAGACCGTGACGCTTTTGCATGAGCCCGACCGCTCCGCCGGAAGCTGGACCTTCGGCGCAGGCACGGTGCACCACATCGCTCTATGGGGCGCGGACGACAACGCGCTGGCCGAGCAGAAGGCGATCTACGAGGAATTGGGCTACACCGACGCTTCGGAGATCAAGGACCGGTTTTATTTCCACTCCATGTATTGCCGCTGCCCGGGAGGAATCCTGGTGGAAAGCTGCTGCAACATCCCCGGCGGGTTTGAGAAGGATGAGACCAAAGCGGAACTCGGCACCAAGCTGCACATTCCCCCCTGGTTCGAAGAACGGCGCGCGGAGATCGTCGCGGAGCTTGAACCGATCGTAGTGCCGGAAACGGCAACCGCCGCGGCGTGAAATCTCCGGCGCCTCGAAGCGGGCCATCGCCAAGATCCTTGGCGATGAGGCAGCAATATCAAAAGTAGTGATCCGCAGTATCAACATAGCGGCATCGACGCAAGCCCCCTCGGGGGCTATCCTTAACTGTTGCTCGCGATTGCGTGAGGCAATTCAATCACCCGCCGCACCGGTGTTATCCCTTTTTATGAGGAGTCTTTATGAACAAGATCCAAGTTAGTTCTATCATGGCCACGCTGGCCGCTTCGGCCCTGTGGGGCTTATTTCCGCTGATTGCGCAGCAGCCGGCGGCGACCACGCCGGCTCCCGGCGCGGCGAAGGGCGGGGGCGGACGGGGAGGCGGCGGTAGAGGCGCTCCCAAGGATACTGCGCCCAAAGGCCCCGCGCCTCGCATGGCCGACGGGAAGGTTGATTTTTCCGGCAACTGGGCGCCCAACGCAATCAGAGAGAACGTCGATCTTGCCAGCGTCCTATGCGGCGCGGGAAAGACCGTGCCCTGCGGCGATCCGCCGCTGCTGCCGTGGGCCGAGAAACTCTATATGCAACGCAAGGGGGATCTTTCGAAGGACGATCCCGAAGGATACTGTTTGCCTCCCGGCGTGCCGCGCATGAGCACCACGCCGTATCCGTGGAGCATGACTCAAACCGACAAACTGCTGGTCATCGTCTACGAAGGCGGCGCGCATGTTTGGCGCAAGATCTTCCTGGACGGCCGTCCCCACAATCCTCAGGTCGTGGAGACTTGGCTCGGCGACTCGGTCGGCCACTGGCAGGATAACGACACGCTGATTGTCGAGACGGTCGGCCAGACCGCCACGACCTGGCTCGACGAATCCGGTCTCCCTCACACCAAGGACATGGTCGTTACGGAGCAGTTCAAGCGGATGGACGAAGGCCACATGGAGATCGTGCATACGATCAACGATCCCGGTGCTTATTCGAAGCCCTGGACCTTCACCACTCACCCCACTCAGCTCAAGGGCGAGTTGATCGAGTATATCTGCCAGGAGAATAACAAGGACCTCCAGCACCTGGTCGGCAAGTAAGCTCCGAGGGCCGAAACCGCTCCCTTTGGTCGCGGCGTATTGTACGCCCATCGGACGGAGGCGCGACAGTAAGGGAGCGATGGGCCGGTGGCCTTCCCGCACAGGGCCGGTCGCGGCCCTCAATTCCCGAACGTAACTGCTCCGCTCATCGCCGCGACCCAGGCTCCCGTTTTGCGGGCTGCTGACAAACTCTGATCAGGTCGGGTAACCGGGGGAGTTAAGGCACCCTCCCCCGCCACCGGACGTGCTGTTTTTCGCATCCGGCGGTGGTGCTCTGTAGTCCCCAGTCGGCGTAACGCACGCATGCCCCACGGCACTGCGCCGTCGCTGCCAGAAGCATTTCCGGATGCGCCTTCGGCTCCCAGTCGGAAGTGTCCCCCGCCAGCCCTGCACATAGCCTTGCCAGTCCTCTCGCAGCTGGTTGCTGGTTCGACCGCCGGTTCGACCGCCACATTTCCCTCTGCTGGCGGTGTTCACCGCAAGACACAAGATGCTTCGCCGCCGCCCACTGACTGTTCACTTAAATATTGCCGTCCTCCGCATAACGGCAGAACGAACGTCCCCTCCCCTTTGGTTCCCGTGGGGCAGAGGGCGTGCGCATCCGCAACAACAGGCGAAACCGCCTGTCCTACGGCGCACGGACTATTTCTTTTCCTCTGGGTGCTCGGCGGGCTTCCCCTTAGGCTTGGGCTGAGGTTTGGACTGGGGCTTAGCCTGCGCCTGCGGCTGACCGGCCGGTCTCGATTGCGCGACAGCCTGGGGATGCGCCGGTGCGGAGTGGGCAGGCGCGGTGGCAATCGGACGGCTGACCGCGGCATTGGCCGGCCGGCCATGATTCACGGTAGCTAACTGAGTTCGATCCGCTCGGGCCGCCTGTTCATGCGAAGTCTGCGCCGCCACGGGAGCAACGTGCGGTTCGTTCATTGCGGCTCTCTCTTGGGCGGTTGGCACCGCGCGAACGCCGTTCGGCCCATTGAAGCTGGTTCGATTTTCCGTGTTGCTCACGACCACCGTGCGATCGACGTAGGTGTTGTGGATCACGGTGGTGTTTACATTCGCGACCGCGGTGTTATAAGCGAAATGACCGCCTTCCCAGCGCCCGCCGCCGAATCCCACTCCGCCGTATCCGAAACCGTAGTTGACCCCGCCATAAAAGCCGACGTGCGGGCCCCAATAGCCTGCATGCCATCCGTAGAAACCGCCGGCGAATCCCCAATACCCAGGAGTCCAGAGCAGTCCGGGCCTGGGTGCGAGAACCCAGGCGCCGGGCACCCAAAAGTAGCCCTCGGGTCCGTAAGCCCAATAGCCTGGAGTCCAGATGTAGCCGTCGCCGGGAATTACCGGCTGGCTGTAAACCGGCAGCGCCGGCGGCGCGACGGTGATGGAAACATCGATACCCGCCAGACACGACGCGGGCGCCGCCAAGATCATCCCCAGCACGAACTTACCGATCGAATTCGATTTCATCTGAATCCCCCTTGCCTATACAAACCCGAACCGCGCCAATCGTTGCTCTTAAAATCGCTTCATCGCCACTGGCGGAAGCAAGCTGCGTGGCCCCCCGATTGCTGCACGAAAAGGTGGAGACGAAGCCATGTTTACAGACAGCGCCAGCCCGGCAACGCTTAAGAACCTGGAAGACCTGGACGAGCACATAACGGCAGTCGTGAGGAAAACCTACCAGGAAATACTCGACGAAGTCCATACCACCAGGCTTGAGATGGAGAGGTTACGAATCGAAGTTGAGTCCCTGAAGCAGCAGGTGCCGCCCAAGCTCACCACCATTTAAACCAGCATTTAAATGTGATACATTGCCGGTGAGAGTCCTTTTTGGAGGAAGTGCCGAGCTATGTTCATCACAAAGAAGCACGTTTCGCGCCGCATGCTGCTGCGGGGAGCAGGCGTGACATTGGCGCTGCCGTTGCTCGATTCGATGATCCCGGCCCAGACCGCCTTGCAGAAGACTGCGGCGAAAGTTTCGCCGCGGCTGGGGTTTGTCTATATCCCGCACGGCGCCATTATGGACCAGTGGACGCCAACGACGGAAGGCGAGGGCTTCCAATTCACCCGCATCCTGAAGCCGCTGGAGCCGTTCAAGGAATATGTGAATGTGGTCAGCGGACTGGGCCATCGCGCCGCCGATACGACCGCAGTACATTCACTCAGCCCGACAACCTGGCTGAGCGGAGTGCGGCCCAAGCCGACGCAGGGCGTGGACGCGTTTGCCGGCGTCACTGCGGATCAAATTGCGGCGCAGCACATCGGCCAGGACACCATGCTGCCTTCGCTGGAATTGGCCACCGAGGATCACTCCGCACTGATCGGCGCGTGCGATCGCGACTATGGCTGCATCTATATGAACACGCTCTCGTGGCGGACGCCCACCACTCCGCAGCCCATGGAGATCAATCCGCGCAAGGTGTTTGAGCGCATGTTCGGACGCGGCGGCAGCGCTGCGGACCGCGCCGCGCATAGCCAGGAAGAGCGCAGCATCCTGGACGCGATCACCCAGCAGGCCACGGATTTGAAGCGCACCCTGGGGGCGCAGGATCGCTCCGCCATGAACGATTATCTGGAGAACGTCCGCGAAATCGAGCGGCGCGTGCAGAGGAGTGAGCAGGGCGGCACGCAAAGCAGCGCGGATCTTCCGCAGGCTCCTGCGGGCATCCCGTATAGTTTCGAGCAGCACATCGACCTGATGTACGATCTGCTGGCCGTGGCCTATCAGACCAATGTGACGCGCGTAGCGACGTTCATGGTGGCGCGCGAGATCAGCAATCGCACCTATCCGCAGATCGGCGTGCCGGACGGGCATCACGCGACCTCGCATCATCAGAACAAGCCCGAGAAGATCGAAAAACTGGTGAAGATCCAGGAGTATCATTTGACGTTGTTCGCCAAGTTCCTGGGGAAACTGCAGGCGACCAAGGACGGCGACGGCACGCTGCTGGATCATTCGATTCTGCTATACGGCAGCAACATGAGCAACAGCAACGCGCATAATCATTTCCCGCTGCCGAACCTGGTTTTGGGCGGAGGCGGAGGGACTTTACAAGGCCATCGTCACCTGAAGCTTCCGGATCATACTCCGATGTCGAACCTGCTGCTGGCGTTGTTGGACAAGGCGGGCGTGCATCAGGATGCTCTCGGCGACAGCACCGGAGCTTTGAGTATATGATGCTCCGAACCGGCGCTCTTCTAGCCTTAACGGTGGCGCTACATGCCGCCGACACTCGCCTGGTGGAGGCAGTCAAGGCCGGCGACAAAGCTACGGCAATGTCGCTGCTGCAGCAGAAAGCCGATGTGAATGTGCCGGAGGCGGACGGCACCACGGCGCTGGCATGGGCCGTTCGGCAGGACGATGCCGCGCTTGTGGATCAATTGTTGAGCGCCAAAGCCGATGTGAGCGCCGCGAATCGATTCGGCGTAACGCCGCTGTTTCTGGCTTGCCAGAACGGCAGCGCCGCTATGATCGAAAAGCTATTGAAGGCGGGGGCCGGCGCCAACGCGACGGTCACCGAAGGCGAGACTGCGCTGATGACCGCGTCGCGAACGGGCAATCCGGAAGCAGTGAAGGTGCTGCTGGATCACGGCGCGATGGTGGACGCAAAAGAGAGCTGGCATGGCGAGACTGCTCTGATGTGGGCGGCGGCCGAAGGACATCCCGAGGCTATGCGGGTGCTGATCGAGCACGGCGCGAACGTGAACATCCGCTCCAACCAGAACCAGTGGGCGCGGCAGACCACTTCCGAGCCTCGCGAAAAATGGCTGCCGCTGGGCGATTTAAGCCCTCTGATGTTCGCCTCGCGCCAAGGGTGTCTTGAATGCGCGAAGATCCTGGTGGACGCCAAGGCGAACATCAATGCTGTCGATCCGGACGGCATCAGCGTCACGCTGTTGGCGATCATCAACGGGCATTACGATGTCGCGGCGTTTCTGGTGGACCAGGGTGCGGACGTCACCTTGGCGGATAAGACGGGGAGGACGGCGCTGTACTCGGCAGTGGATTTCCACACGCCGCCGCAATCCAACCGGCCGGCTCCGAAGGAAGTCGATAGCAGCGTAGCCAGCCTGGATCTGATCAAGGACCTGATTGCGCATGGGGCCAATGTAAACGCAGCTCTGAAGACCGCTCAACCGTATCGCACCAAAACCGATCGCGGGGACGACACCATGCTGACCACCGGCACCACTCCGCTGCTGCGCGCGGCCAAGGCCGGCGATGCGGTGGTGGTTCGGCTGCTGTTGGAGAAGGGTGCGGATCCCAAGCTTGCCACGCGCAGCGGAATCAATCCGGCGATGGCCGCGGCCGGCTTGGGGACCAAGGAAGAGGACACCACGGGCCGCTTCAAGACCCAGGCGGACATCATCGCTTCGATTGAGCCGTGCCTCCAAGCCGGCGCGGATGTGAATGCCGTCGATAGCCGCGGCCAGACGGCTCTGCATGGTGCGGCCGAGAAGGGCTATGACGAAGTGGTGAAATATCTGGCCGGGCACGGCGCCAACGTGAATCTGAAAGACAAGCAGGGCAAGACCGCTCTCGATGCGGCAGTAGGCAACGCGGGCGGCGGTGCGGGCTTCGACGGCAGCCGCAAGGACGTTCACGAGAGCACGGCCGAACTGCTGCGCCAGTTGATGGCGGGTGACGTTTCCAAGAATCCGGCCCAGTAGGAAAAACGAATTTGGGCCGTAAATGAACGTGAATACACGGCCTTTAACGCCTTTTACATCGTGACGCGTCTCAGGGCTTGGGACACAAATCTCCGGTTGATCATCGACGTCAGGATCCCGAGGCCCAAGACAATCAGCGTGACGCTGCTGATGGCCACGACGCCAAGCGAGGAGATGGCGACCGAGTGGGTGAGGCTCTCGCCCATTGCCATCGGGACGAAAGTGACTGCGGCCATCCCGGTATAGTGCATGGCAGGAATCGCCGCCCCCATCAATACAGAGCTGGCCAGCTTTCTCCGCCCGGTCACTTCGTCTTCGCGGCAGTCGAAGATTAACCGCAGGGCGACCATCGAAATAGCGACGGCAAGGGCAATCGACAAAACTACGATTCCCGGAGAATAACGGCACATCGCGGGCAGGCGCATGGCTGCCATGCCGATATAGTGCATACTCGCGATGCCGAGTCCAAAGACCACGGTCCCAACCTGAACACCGCGCCGCCCCATCTCAGGACGGCTCACGACAAACAGGGCAACTCCCGACGCCAGGATGCCGGCCAGAAGAGATACAAGGACGGTGGGCCAGTCATACAGGACGGCAACCGGAAGCGTCCAGGCGAGCATTCCTATGTAATGCATCGCCCAGATGCCGAATCCCATGGTTACGGATCCGCCCGCCAGCCAAAACCAGCGAATGCCTCCTCGCGCGGCCGCCACCCTACCACCGAGATCGAGGGCAGCGTAAGAAGCTAGGATCGCGATCAAAACGGAAAGAGCGACAAGGCGGTAGTTGTAAGCACCCACCAGCGGGGCGTCCGAAGGAGCCATTGGCTTACGCATCGGCCAAATGCGCACTTACGTGAGCCTCACGCCGATTTTGCGGCGGCTCGCGTGGGCTCCGCTACAACCGGCGGCTTGCTTCCGCCCGTGGCCCTCACCGGCACCTCGGCCAAGCCCAACTTCTGCCGGACAGTGGAGTCGATTTTCTGGCGGACGTCCGCATGCTCCTTCAGAAACAACCGGGCATTTTCCCGGCCTTGGCCCAACCGCTCCCCTTCGAAGCTGAACCACGATCCGGATTTTTCGATCACTCCATGCTCCGCGCCCAGATCGATCAAATCGGCTTCGCGCGAGAAACCTTCGCCGTAGAGAATGTCCACCTCGGCTTCGCGAAACGGGGAGGCGACCTTGTTCTTCACAACCTTCACTTTGGTGCGATTGCCGATGATCGCATCGCCGTCCTTGAGCGCGCCGATGCGCCGCACCTCGACGCGCACGGAGGAATAAAACTTCAGCGCCCGTCCGCCTGTGGTAGTTTCGGGATTGCCGAACACCACGCCGATTTTCTCGCGCACCTGGTTGATAAAAATCATGCAGCAGTTGGTGCGCGCTACCGATCCCGTTATTTTGCGCAGAGCCTGCGACATCAGCCGCGCATGCAAACCCATAAAGCTGTCGCCCATCTCGCCCTCAAGCTCCGCCTTGGGCACCAGCGCCGCCACCGAATCCACCACCACGGTATCGATCGCACCGGACGCAATCAGAGCGCTGGTGATTTCAAGCGCCTGCTCGCCATAATCCGGCTGCGAAACCAGCAGATTATCGACGTCCACGCCGAGCTTGCGCGCATATGTCGGATCGAGAGCGTGCTCCGCATCGACGAACGCAGCCACCCCGCCCGCCGCCTGCGCCTCCGCGATCACCTGCAGCGCCAGCGTGGTTTTGCCCGAAGCCTCCGGCCCGAAAATCTCGATGACCCGCCCGCGCGGAAGACCGCCCACGCCCAGCGCGGCATCCACCGAGATCGATCCGGTTGAAATCACCGTGACCGCTTGCGCATTGCGCTGGCCCAGTTGCAGCACGGCTCCCTTGCCGAATTGCTTGTCCATCTGGAGCAGCGTCTGTTGAATCATTTTTGCGCGGTCGGTAGTTTCCATGTGCGCGAGACCTCGCCAATTGGTGCGCACTCTACTCCGAAATTCTCAGGACTACTTCCGGCCGCCCGCGAGCAATCGGACGATGAGCGCGCGAAGATACGATTCGTCCGAAAGCTCCCGAGTCCCCTGCGGATCGCTCTGCGCCCGCACTTGACCGGCGCGGTCGATGACCACGACCTGGGGCACGCTCAAACGCTGATCCATTACGGAGACACCGAGGTATTGAAGCACCGCGTCACGAGGCGCGAAGCCGACGGGAATGCCAATGTGGTGATCCTCGACATAGCTCTTGACCATCCCCGCATTGGCTTCGTTGAATGCGATGCCGACCGCCTGGAAACCCTGGGGTCCGTACTCGGCCTGAAGCTTCGTCAGCATCTGCGACAGGGCCTGGCAGTGCGCACATGTGGTGCTCAGGAACTGGATCAGGACCACCTTGCCCTTGTAGCTGGATAGCGCGATCTTCTTCCCGTTTGCATCGGAGCAAACGAAATCCTTGGCGGGATGGGGGACGGGCTGGGCCCCAATGGACGCAGCAATAGCCAGGGCGACAACGTAACGCATGAATGATCTCCTTTTCGATTGAGAGCAGAAAACCGTTCCCTTCGGCCGCGGCTCAGAATCGCTGGCACAGCCGGAAGGGTGAGGCAGGTGGGCGGCTATAGAGTGGGCGATCTTGTCGCCCTCCCGGATTCTTGCAGTCGGCCAGATGGCAGGCGACAAGATCGCCTGCCCCACAGGGGAGCCGTTTCAGCAGACGTCCGGACCGGAGCGATCGCAGGCCTTCGCCACCGTAGCCGGCGCAACTGTCTGTGCAGCCACGCAAGGCGCGGGCGGTTGCACCGCGACCTTCCACGCGCCCAACGTCAACAGAATCGCCAACACGTAGGCGACATACATAGGGATGCGAATGTAGCCGCTGAAAAGAACGCGCCACCACGGTTGCGACGGTAGCGCTTGCGAGGGTAATGACCCCAGCACTCTCTGCTCCAGAGCCCGCGGAGTTTCAGGCGCCTGCCATTCCCGCAACAGCCCGCGTAGTTGAATGTCATCCCGAGAATCATCGTTCGGTCGCATTGGCGATCACCTTTCAATTGCAAATAACGGCTCCAGCATGCGCCGGAGATTCTGGCGAGCCCTGTGCAACCGCGATTTCACCGCCGCCAGATCCGCTGCGGTTGCGTTCGCGATTTCCTGGAGCGACATCTCTTCGTACTCGGCCAGAATCACAGCCTCGCGTTGAAGCGGCGGCAGCAGCAGGATCGCGCGCTTCACCGCCTCAGCGCGCTCCTGGCCTTCGATATCGAACGGAAGGCCGGCGCACGATTGATCTTCGATGCTCTCATCGAGCGTTTCCTGCGGACGTTCGCTGCGCCAGCGCTTCAGCACCACGTTTCGTGCGATGCCCAGAAGAAACGGCCGCAGTGCGCCGCGCTCCGGGTCATACGCCTGCGGCTTTCGCCAGAACGCCACGAAGCAATCCTGCACAACGTCCTCCGCCGTGGAACCCGACCCGGTCATCCGATAGGCGAAACGATAAACCACATCCTTGTGCCGGTGGAATGCGTCCCGGAAGTCCGCATCGGTCATTTCTAGACTCTAGTTTCCGTCAACTGCCGAAAAGGATTCGTCTGCCTCGGAATTATTCCGCTGGTTTATTCAGCGAGACCTTCGGCCTTCAGATCGGCGGCCAACTCCTCGCCCGCGTTGCGAGGATAACCGAAATCCCAGAAGGGCTCGCCGGCGCCGCTTTCCCAGACGCGGTTCTTGGCAGGAACCAGCACGGCCCGCAACCGCTCATCCAAGGCGCTGACTTCCCCGTCGACCGCTCCGGCCAATTCCAGAATTCCGCGAACATCCAGATCGTTGCGGTAATCTTCGAGTCCCAGGCGGTACCCGCGCTCCACCTGCTCGACGAACTCGCGCCAACGGCGAACCAGTCCGGCCCGGCCCTCGCGCACCAGATGCGCGGGATAGCCGTTCTCTTGAAGATAATCCACGATCTCGGCGTCGCTCATGTGCTAATCAGGCCGCTTGGCTTGACGCACGAAATAGCGTTCGCCATCGTTGGGGATGAAGAAGGTCCGGATGGTGCGGTCGCGGTTGTACGCTCCGAAGTAGCCCTTGCGGCGATCGAAGCGCGAGATCACTCCGCCGGGCTTGATGGCTTCAAGAATCGGCCCGCCCACGGGGGCGTCGCGCAGTTCCTGAGCCAGCCGCAAGTACTCGGCCTGGGTGATCGAGCCGAACTCGCGGCCGTGTTTTTGATAATGCTCGTTGAACTGCTGGGGCGAACGGAAACCCGGTCCGGCCGCCAGCAGCGTTAGCGCCAGAGCGACAAGCGCCGAAAATAGCAAAAAGAGGGATTTCCGAACGGCCCGCATGACGTTTCTTATTGTACGGCTAGAATAGAGGTAGGGCACGCGCTGTTCTCCCGCCCTGTTCCTAGCACTTTATGTCACTTACCCTTACCATCCCGGAAACCACTCTTCGTCCGCCGGAAGCCAAGATCGTGCCGCAGCAGATGACGGTTCACGGGGACACCCGCACAGATAATTATTTCTGGCTGCGGGACCGCAACGATCCGGACACAATCGCGTATCTGGAGGACGAAAACAGCTACACGCGAGCGATGATGCGGCACACCGAAAAGCTGCAATCGAAGCTCTACGCGGAGATGCTGTCGCACATCCAGCAAACGGATTTGACAGTCCCCGTCAAGCGCGACGGATACTTCTATTACACGCGCACCGAAGAGGGCCGGCAGTATCGTATTTATTGCCGCAAGAGCGCCACGCGGCTTGGAGATATAAAAGACGCGCCCGAAGAAATTCTTCTCGACGGCAACGTCCTGGCCGAGGGCCACAAGTATTTCCAGATCGGTGCGTTCGCCCCCAGCCCCGATCATAAGCTGCTGGCGTATTCAGTGGATTACGCCGGCGACGAGGTTTTTTCGGTTTCGATCAAGAACCTGGAGACCGGCGCCGTATCGGAAGGCGAGATTCCGAAGGCTTCCCATTCCCTCGAATGGGCCGACGACAACGCGACCCTGTTCTACACGGTGCTCGATAGCGCCAAGCGTCCTTATAAAGTGTTCCGTCACAGACTGGGGGCGGCAGACGATTTGGAAATCTTCCACGAGGCGGACCAGCGCTTCGAACTCGAGGTCTCGAAAACTTCCAGCCGCGCTTATATTCTGCTTAGCGGCACCAGTTCGCTTACCACCGAAGTCCGCTATCTCCCCGCAGACCAGCCCGAGGGAGAATTCCGCGTGGCCCTGCCGCGCGCGCAGGGCGTCGAATACGATCTGACGCATCACGGCGATTCGTTTTTCATCCGCACCAACGACGGCGCAAAAACATTCCGGGTGGTGGAGGCGCCTATTGCGGATTGTTCCAAAGCCAACTGGAAAGAAGTCCTGGCGGCGAGGCCCGAGGCGACCATCGAAGGCGTCAGCGCGCTGGCCGGATATCTATTATTTGAAGAGCGTGAGCGCGGCCTGGGCAAAGTCCGCATCCGCAGCTTCGATACCGGCGACACCCACAGCATCGATTTTCCCGAGCCGGTTTACAGCATCGCGCTCACCGGCAATGCCGAGTACGATACCAAGCTGCTGCGGTTCACCTACACTTCGCTGGTCACGCCCGCATCGGTGTTCGATTACAACCTGGAAACGCGCGAACGCGAGTTGAAGAAGCAGCAAGAGGTTCCCGGCGGCTACGATCCCGCGTTGTACGAATCCGAGCGAATTTATGTCCCGGCTCCAGACGGCGTGGAGGTCCCGATTTCGCTGGTCTACAGGAAAGGGATGATTCGCGATGGCCGCTCGCCCATGCTGCTCTACGGCTACGGAGCCTACGGCCTCAGCATGGATCCGACCTTCAGTTCAGACCGGCTCAGCCTGCTGGACCGCGGCATAATCTACGCCATCGCGCATGTTCGCGGCGGAGGCGATCTGGGTAAGCTGTGGCACGAAGATGGCCGGCTGCTGAAGAAACGCAATACGTTCACCGACTTCATCGCCTGCGCCGAGGCGCTGGTGGCCGCGCGCTACACCTCGCCGGACCGTCTGGCCATGGAAGGCCGTAGCGCCGGAGGGCTGCTGGTGGGCGCGGTGGTCAACATGCGTCCCGATCTGTTCAGCGTCGTGCTGGCGGGGGTGCCGTTTGTCGACGTGCTCAATACCATCCTCGATGCGAGTCTCCCGTTGACCGTCGGAGAGTATGAGGAGTGGGGCAATCCCAATGAATCACTGTTCTACGACTACATGAAGTCCTACGCTCCGTACGAAAACGTGCGCTCCACGGTCTATCCCAGCATGCTGGTCACGGCCGGCCTGAACGATCCGCGCGTGTCTTACTGGGAGCCCGCGAAATGGGTCGCCAAACTGCGCGCGATGAAAACCGACGATCGTTTGCTGCTGCTGAAGACCAATATGGGCAGCGGCCACTTCGGCGCCTCCGGCCGTTATGAGTATCTTAAAGAGACTGCCTTCCGCTACGCGTTCCTGTTGAACGCGCTGGGCATGGAACCGTAAATACACAATGAATCCACAACCACCGCCAACCAAGATTCAACTCACCAACTCACCCGACTATCGCGAGAACTATGCCAACAGCGTGCAGGTCCGCGTCAGCCTGTGGGACTTTTTTCTGATGTTCGGCATCATGAACCAGACCGGGCCGGACGCCGTCAACATCGTGAACCATCATGGCGTGTTCCTCAGTCCGCAGCAGGCCAAGGCGCTGGCGAATGTCCTGAACCAGAACGTCTCCCAATATGAGCAGACCTTCGGCGAGATCAAGATGGAGCCGCAGCAGCCGCCTGGCAAGGTGATCCAGTAGCGGGCGTCTTGAGAAGAAAGCTGACCTCGGCGGGAGTCTTTCTTGCGGTGTTTGCGGCCTTTCTGGCCGCCCTTCACAGGCCTTATCTCAAACTGCCGTTTCATTGGGACGAACTGGGACAGTTCGTTCCCGCGGCAATTGATATTTTCCGCGGCGGCGCTTGGGTGCCGCACTCCACCTTGCCCAACGTGCATCCTCCGGCGGTGATGGCCTTGGTGGCTCTGGCATGGCGCGTCTTCGGATACTCAACACCAGGCTACGGAACGGCGGAGCACTCCATTCTAATCGCCCGGTTGACCATGCTGGCCGTGGCTTCGCTGGGCGCTCTGTTCTCCTTTCTATTGGCCATCCGGCTTGCGCGAGGAACCGCTGGAGCACCGGCGTTCGCCGCCGTCTTGTTCCTGATCGCTTCGCCGCTGTTTTACACCCAATCCATGATGGTGCAGCTCGACATGCCCGCGATGACGCTGACCGTCCTGGCTCTGCTGCTGTTCTTGGATGGACGCTGGGGATGGTGCGCCGCGGCGTGCACTCTTCTGGCGCTGACCAAAGAGACTGCGATCACGACGCCCATCGTATTCGGTGCGTGGCTTTGGTTTCGGGACCGCAGGCTGCGCGAGGCGCTCTATTTCCTGGCCCCAGCCGTGGCGCTGGCGGCCTGGCTGATCGTATTGCATCGCGCCACCGGACACTGGCTGGGCAATGAGGAATTCGCCCAATATAACGTCGCGCAGGCGCTGAGGCCGCTCCAGATTCTTTACTCGATTCTGGAACGCGCCCTCTATCTTTTCGTGAATGAAGGCCGCTTCATCGGCGTCATCGCGCTCTACGTAGGCTGGCGATTGCTCCGCGGCAGGGATTGGAGCATCGCTTTCCTGGTCGCGGGCGCTCAACTTGCGATGGTCACTCTGCTGGGCGGAGCCGTTCTCGATCGTTACCTTTTGCCGGTCCTGCCGATCCTGTACGCAGCTTTCGCAGTCGCCGCCTCGGCCTATCCGGCGGCGTGGCGCTGGACCTCGCACACGGTGCTGATCGCGATTCTGCTGCTCAGTTGGGTTTGGAATCCACCGTATCCATTTCAATATGAGGACAACCTGGCGATGGTGGATTTCGTCGAGCTACAACGCTCCGCCGCGGAATTTCTTGAGTTCAACACGCCCACCCGCCGCATCGCCAGCATGTGGCCGTTCACCGGCGCGATCGGCAATCCGGAGTTCGGCTACGTCGAACGGCCGCTGCAATCGGTGAGCCTCCAAAGCTTCGACCTGCCCGACCTCACCGCGCTCGACCCGCGATCGTTTGATGTGCTCGTCGTGTATTCGCGCCAGTATCCGATTGAAGGAACCTGGCTGGATGTCGCCCCACTCGACAGCCTATTGCGAAAGCTGCCGGGCTACCATCCGCAGGCGACGATGGATGAGCTGAACGACAGCGGTTTTCTTTCGATTGCCCGGTGGGAACGGCACGGGCAATGGATCGAAGTCTACGCCCCGCCAAGATTCTAAGTAACAGCCGCAAAACGGAGCCTGGGTCGCGGCCACGACTCGATCCGTTCCTTTCGGAATTGAGACGCGACCGGCCTTTGCGGGCTAGCCGGCAGTTACAGCTCAACCAACCCGATGCTTATCCCAAGAGCTCGATCGACTTTGCGCATGGTCGCGGCGTCGAGCACTCCCAGGCGTTTCACGAGCCGCCCGCGGTCCACAGAACGAATCTGGCTCAGTTCAATAGCCGATTGAGTAGTCAGTCCATTTCCTTTCGTGGGCGCAACGATGACCTCGACCGGATACGGAACGGCTGACAATTTTGAAGTAATGGCGGCGACAATCGTGACCGGGCTGTGACGATTCCCGAGGTCGTTCTGAACGATCAAGGCGGGGCGGGTCTTTTTAATCTCATGGCCTCGTGCCGGATCGAAGGCGACGAGGTGGATTTCTCCGCGGCGAGGAAAGCTCACCGCTGTTTCGTTTTGCCTGTTCTCTTCGTCTGGATCCCCTGAGAGACAGTCCAAGCTTCTTCTTCGATCGGAAACCACTCGGCTGCCATCGCCAGGCTGCGTTCCGCGTTCGCGGCATACCCGGCTTTCAGTTGTTCCCGCAGAGACTCTCGGCCCCGCGTTTCGACATAATGGCGCACGGCGCGGTCGATGAAGCGGCTTCGGGAGCCTTTCGTCGCCACCCGGTCTAGCACGGCCACCGTCGTATCCGGCAAGACAATATTGATGCGTTTGCTCATACTCGACACTTGAAGCATACACACCATAAGTGTGTATGTCAAACGGAGAGCCACCTGAAGAACATGCATAAGGAAACTAACCCGTCCACGGAACCGGGGGCCGCCAGTCGAAGGGGAGCGAAACTCGCTCCCCAAGCGCCTTAAGTTACAACAACCGGAACGTGACTTCGATCTGCGCTTGCACCTTCACCGGCATGCCGTTGCGCATGCCCGGCTTGAAGGTCCACTTCGATACCGCTTCAATCGCCTTTTCATCCAGGCCCAGGCCCAGCGGACGAATCACTTTGATGTCGATGGGCTTGCCGTTCTCATCCACCACCAGCGACAGCATCACCGCGCCTTGCCACTTGGCTTTGCGAGCCTCCTCCGAATATTGCGGTTCCGGGTGAAGGATCGGCACAGGGTTGGTGACGCCGTTGCCGGGCCGATACACTCCGCCGCCCGCGCCTCCGCCCGTTCCGGGCCCGACTCCATTCCCAGTGCCCGATCCGATTCCTCCGCCCTTGCCGTTTCCGAAGCCGCCGGAGACGCCGGTGCCAGACAACGCGCTCAATCCTGTCGCAGCGCCGATCGCCGTCGGATCGATATCGGGAAGATCGGCATTCACCGAAGGCGGCGCAGTGAGCTGGGTTTGAAAATGCTCCGTGGGAGCCACGAACTGCTTCACCGGCCTGGGCAGTTCGGCCTTCCTCACGATCGGCTGCCGCGCACCGCCTCCTCCGCCGCCTTTGTTCTCGGCGAGTTTCACCGGCGGAGGCTGATAAATCAGCGTCGCCATCTCTTTCACTGCCTTCTGCACGGGCTTCAGCGAACCCAGGAACAGCAGCAAAGCGATCATGGCCGCGTGCACCGCGAGCGAGCCGACTCCCGCACCCATCCTCTGATACCACGGTAATTCCACCAGCGATTCGGGCATCAGCAGACGGTCCAAATGATCGCCCACGCCGGAATTCATCACCACGGACGTCTTGAAATCGGTGCGGCACATGCGGCCGGTCCACTCGCGGACCGCGCCGCGAAATTCCGTTAGCGCCGATTCGAAGCGGGCCACTTCAGCCCGGCAGGACACGCATTCGTGTGCGTGCAGCGCGTATTGAGGCGCGGCGTTGCCGATCAAATAGTCCGAAATCTGTTCCCACGTCAGGTGCTGATTCATTTTTTCTCCTCCATGCCGGCGCGCACTGCCTGCAAGGCTCGGAACAGGTGCGCCTTTACCGTTCCTTCCTTCATTCCCGTGACCGCGGCGATCTCCAGCAGATCCATGTCTTCCACAAAGCGCAGCAGGAAAACGGTTCGCTGCCTTTCGGAAAGACTCGCCGCGGCATTCCATACCGCCCGTACTTGTTCCTTCGCCGACGCGATCGCCTCGGGCGACCGCTGTTGATCGGGAACCCAATCGCTGACGTCGCTCAAATCCAGATCGGAGCGCAGCGATCGCCTCCAGAATTTCAAGCGGCTGTTGCCTTGATGATCGCGCACCAGATTCGCGGCGATCTGCATCAGCCATGTGATGGAGCTGGCATCGCCTCGAAACTGCGCCCGAGCTTTGTACGCCCGCACGAAGCAATCCTGCGTAAGATTCTCGGCCGCTTCGGTGTCCCGCAAGGACGCCAGCATGAAGCGGAATATGCGGGGACGATGCGATCTGACCAGGGAATCGAAATCATCGATTCTTCCCGCAATTTCCCCGGCCATCGGCGCCAGTTCTTGTTCCATCCGCACGTATAGACCGATTTGGTGTGCCGGAGGTTTACAGGGAGATCGATTTGTGAATGCTACGCCCGGGCGGATTTGGAAGCAACCGGCTGCGGCATGATCACAACCGCCGCAGCTTGATCGAAGATCGCTTCCTGCGACGGACTCAAATGTTCTTTCCCCGCTCCGGTCTTGCCCTGGCGAATGAAGCCTTCGCCGGTGAAGCCGTTTTCCAGCATCACCTCTTGCAGGAAACCGAATTTATCTTCGTGCTGCTTCATGAACTGGAAGCTGGAACGCTCTGCGATTGCGGCATATTTCTCCGGAGACATCGGACATTCGAGAAACGCCGCGATGCGCTTCAGAGTGCGCTCAAAATCGCTCACCAGATCCTCATAGCGCAGGAACAGGACGTTGGCGTCGGCGGCGTGCGCGCTCCATTCGGCCACGTGACGGAACCACGACCCCGGCGGAACGTTTCCCACCATGAATTTCTGAAAGAACTCGTCGAAGCTGCCTTTGAAAGGGGAATGCGCGCGGAAAAAGTAGTAGCAGGAAACCAGCACGTCTTTGCCGTTGCGCGCAATATAGATGCGTTTATACGGGCCCTTGGGTAACTCCCGATAGCGCAGGTGAGTCTTAAAAATACGGGGCGAAGGGAGCCCGCTCAGGTCGCGGCCCTGCGCGATGGCGCGCTCGAAATAAGGAACCGGTCCGGTGATGTGCTCGAAATCCATATTGCCGTCGGTGGTGAGCTGGTACAAAATCATTTGCAGCCAAGTGGTTCCGGAGCGCGCATAACTGGCCAGATACACGTCATCCGGCCGCGGAGCGAAGGCCAGGCGGCCGCTCGAGTTATTCAGCCAATTCGAGAATGTCGAGACCTTTTGGGAGACTTTGCGCAGCCAGCCGGCGAGCTTTGGATGGGGCACTCCCCAATCATATCGAAGAAAGCGGGCGGCAATTCCGCCGATTTAATCAGAGCTCGAAGGCTTGTTTCACAATACCCACCAGCGCGCTCAGCGTGAAGGGTTTTTGAAGGAACATGGAACCGGGCGGGAACTCGCCCGCGCGCACGGATTCGTCATCGGTGAATCCCGAAATATAGACCACCTTGAGATTCGGCTGCGCGGCTTTGTACATCTCCGCCAGTTCGCGGCCTCCCATGCCGGGGAGCATCACGTCGGTCAACAGCAGACCGATCGGGGCTCCATGAGGCGAGGCGGTCTGAAGGGCTTCCTCGGCGCGCCCTGCCTCGATCACGTCGAAGCGTTCGCGCTTCAGGATCTTGCGCACCAGCCCGCGGATGCCGGGTTCGTCTTCGACTACCAGAACGGTGCCAAGCGATGGCTCGACTAGGGGCGCTTCTACCGGCGGCGGCGGTTCGGGGACTGGCGCGGGCGGAGGCTCAGGTGGAGCGGCGGCGGCGGGAGTTTCGGGAACCGCCTCCGCTGGAGACTCGGCGTACGGAAGATACACGGCAAACATCGAACCCTGGCCGCTGCTCGAAAACGCGATATCGCCGCCCCATTGGCGCACGTTTAGATATGCGCGTGCGATGGCCGGCCCGGCGGGCTTGTTCAGATCTTTGTTGGGAAGAATCGACTCGAAGACTCCGGAAGCCGCCGCGCCGATGCCAACGCCCACGGCCTGAATATCGAGCCGTGCATAAACGCCGGGCTTGAGCGTGGCATGGCCCACCCGCTCCGCGATGCGGCCTGTATGGCAGATCAGATTGAGCCGTAAAACCCCGCTGGTGTTCTCGATGGCGAAAGCGGCCAGGGCTGAAATCGCTTCCTCAAGTTGCTCGGGATCGGCGAAGGTCCAGACTGCGTCCCGGGAAGAAACGATGTCAAGGTCGATACCGGCGCCAAGCTTCGGCGCCACGGTTGCAATGACGTCGCCGAGTTGGATCTTGGCCGGCGCCTTGGCCTGCGATCTTGCGAAGCTGAGCAGGTGCCCCGCCAGTTCCGACAGCCTGCTGCTTGCGGCCACCACTTCCGTAAGATCCTCGCGCAAGGGATCGGCGAAGGAGAGCGCATTGAGCAGTTCCTCGCCGTAGCCTGCCAGAATCATCAGCGGATTGTTCAGATCGTGCGCCAAACGGCTGGAGAGGGCGCGCAAAGCGTCGATGCGCGCGGCGGCGAACGATTGGGCTTCCAATTGGCGGCGTTCCCCGATGGCGGTCATGACCCCGGCGATGTGCCGCACGCCTGCGCCGGGAGCCGGCACGCGAATCGTTTCGCGGCACCAGGAGGGTGCGCCCGAAGCGGTCAACGCGCGATATTCGGCGCTGGCTTCGCCGCCGGTAGCGGCGACGGATCGATACAGATCCATGACCTCGGCGCGATCGTCGGGATGAATGCGCTCGGAAAAGAACTGCGGCTCGGCCAGCCACTGCTCGGGAGCATACCCCAGGATCGATTGCGCGGCGCCGCCCGCATAGGTGAAGACGAAGGTGGAGGCATCGGCTTGCCACACGGCAGCCGGCAGCGTATCGAAATCGATGACGGATGCGGGAGCGGGTGCGGGCTCGGGAGCGGGTTCCAGCGGCTCGACAACTTTGGAGGGCGGGATTTCCGGGGGGGCTTGACCTTCCAGCTCCTGAATCAACACCAGCGTCTCCGGCTCCATGTCGTCTTCCCAGCCCCGAATGGGCACCGCGGCCATGCGGAACGATCGCAAACCGATGGGGATTTCAAACGGGAGGTTGATAAAAAAAGCCGCCGTATCGCCGTGGACGTGCGCGGCGCGAAGGCATTCGATAAGTTCGTCGGAGGGCAGGATCTGTTCGATTTTCCGCTTGCGCAGTTCTTCACCGCTTAAGCCGGCCAAGCGGCGAAAGGCCATATTGGCCGACAAAATAGTGCGGTCCTGGGCGAGCACCACCAGCGCCGCCGGCAGCACCGCCATCATCTCCTGGTAGTAGCGCCTTTCGGCCTCGACCAGGGCCAGAAGGCGGGCAACTTCACGGGGTTTCCACTGCTCGAAGCCGGTGCGCTCCATGTCCTCCTTAGTCTGCGGAGGCAGCGAAAACGCTACAAGGTACTGGGGTCTAAATGGAGATGGTACTTCGGGGCCGAGGCGTCTAGTACAGCCGCTTCCGGTACTACATTCCGAGCCGCGACTCTTTCCAGCCTCGCGGCAAGGGCGGAACGCCGGTTCCGGTCCAGGCGATAAGATCGCCTGCCCCACTCCACAGCACAGCCCGTGCTCTCGGGCTAGTTAATACAACCGAACGCCGCGGCGGCCGGGCTCCTGGAACATATGCACGGTGTCGATGAAGCGGACCTGGCGCGTGCTGTAGGTCATGGCCAGCGTGTGGGTGCGGCATCCGTCGCCGAAGAAACGCACGCCATGCAACAGAGCGCCGTCGGTGACGCCGCTGGAGGCGAAAATAATCTGCTCTCCCGGCGCGAGATCGCGCGCCGTGTAGACGCGTTTGGGGTCGCGAATGCCCATTTTCTCCACGCGAGCTTCCAACTCCGGTGTATCGACTTTCAGGCGCGCTACCATTTCCCCGGACAAACAGCGCAGGGCGGCGGCCGTCAGCACGCCTTCCGGCGCTCCGCCGGTCCCCATGACGGCATCCACGCCCGCGCCGCGCACGGCAGCCGCGATGCCGGCCGAAAGATCGCCATCCGGAATCAGGCGAATGCGCGCGCCGGCCTGGCGGATCTGCGCGATCAACTCATGATGACGCGGACGGTCCAGCACCATGATCACCAGGTCCTTCACCTGGCGATCCAGGCAATGCGCGATGGCCTTGAGGTTGTATTTCACCGGAGCATCGATATCCAGAGCGTCGCGGCAGGCCGGGCCGGCGATGATTTTCTCCATGTAGCAATCGGGCGCGTGAAGCAGCCCGCCCGGCTCGGATGCGGCCATGACGACGATCGAATTGGGCGTTCCGGTGGCGCACAGATTGGTGCCCTCCAGCGGATCGACGGCGATCACCACGCGCGGATAATCGACTCCGGCCGGCGCCGGCGCGCCTACCTGCTCACCGATGTAGAGCATGGGGGCTTCGTCGCGTTCGCCTTCGCCGATGACGATCGTGCCGGCCATTTCCACGCTCTCGAAGGCGTGGCGCATGGCTTGTACGGCTGCTTGATCGGCGGCATCGGGGTCGCCCTGCCCCATGGTCCGGGCGGAGGCGATGGCAGCCTCCTCCACAACGTGGACGAAATCGCCTAAAAGATCCCGCTCAATCCGGCTCTGGGGCAAAGCTTGCTTCGGTGCGCTCATTGCACTGCCAATCTTATCAGAGCGCGCGACAATGGTTGCGCGGATGAAAATCTTCACCATCGGATTCACCAGGAAGTCCGCCGAGACGTTCTTCACCCGGCTGAGCAACGCCGGGGTCAAACGGCTGGTGGACGTCCGTCTCCACAACGTTTCCCAACTTGCGGGCTTTACGAAAAAGGAGGATCTCCGGTACTTCACGAAGGCCATCTGCAATATCGATTATGTCCACCTCACGGATCTCGCGCCCACAGCAGAGATCCTGGATCCTTATAAGAAGGCGAAAAACGGCGACTGGGCGCTGTACGAACGGCAGTTTTTGAAACTGATACGATCGCGCCACATTGAGGATACGATCCCTCGCGAACTCCTCGACGGCGGTTGTTTACTGTGCAGCGAGGAGAAACCGCATCACTGTCACCGCAGGCTGGTGGCGGAATATCTTAAAGAACACTGGAGGGATGTGGAGATCGAACACCTGCCGTAGCGGCAGCGAAACTTTTTTCCTGCCGCTGTGTATAACCGTGCATGCGCCGAGCCGTGGCCGCCATGTTCGCCTTGAGCCTAAACGGGCAGACTCCTCCGCCCGACGCCGCCCCGCAAGGCGCCATCCTCGCGAGGATGAAGGATGCGGCGGTCCATTATGCCGACCGGCTTCAGGACTTCCTGTGCGTCGAACGGATCAAGCGCAGCAAAGAGGACTCGGGTCCTTTCAAGCATTGGCAGGTGCTCGAAACGCAGGAACGGGAAGTCGGCTACATTGCGCATCAGGAGCATTCCCGGCTGCTGAAGGTGAACGGGAAGCCTCCCGGGACGACGAAGATGAAGCCGGGCTATTTCGTTCCGTCCGGCGAATTCGGCCTGACGATGGGATATATTTTCGACCCGAAATCCGCCGCCGAATTCGAGTGGGATCACGAAGAAACCTCCGGCGGACCGCGGCTGTGCGTGTTCCGCTACCGCGTCACGACAGAAAACGGCACGATGACTCTATACGCCGACGGAGATCGCATTCACATGCGGCATCACGGCCTGGTATACGCAGATTGCGAGAGCGGCGCGCCCATGCGAGTTCAAATCGAGACTGAGCCGGTCTCGGTGATGAGAAGCGGGCAAAAGATCGTCCTGGGATGGAGAATCGACGTTCGCTACGCCATGACCGCCATCGCCGGAACGGAATTTCTGCTCCCGCAGACCTCTGAGGAAACGGTGCGCTACGGAGCTTCGCAGACCAAAGTCGAGATACAGTTCCAGCAATACCGGAAATATGAATCGAGTTCCACCGTCATGTTCGATACGGACGGGAAATAGCGGCAGGCTTAGTCGTTCAGCCGGAACGTAATCTCCACTTTCACCGGCACTTTGACCGGGCGGCCGTCCTGTTCCCCGGGCTTGAAGCGCCAGTGGCGGAGGGCCTTGATGGCCTCCTGATCGAGACTGGGCTCGACCGATTGCTCGACATGGATGTCCTGCGCCTTGCCGTTTTCATCGATCACAACCGCCAGGATCACGACGCCCTGGGCCCCGCTGCGCCGCGCCGCAGCCGTGTAGTTGGCCTGCGCCTTGCTAAGCACCTCCGGCGGAGAGGGGTGGCCTCGCGTGACGACGGGGATGGCGAAATCGCCGGACTCCTCCACAACGCGGTAGTCGGGTGGAACCTGAAACAGGGTGGCCGGCTGCTCGCCCGCATGGATCTTGATCAGCTCGGTTGTCGATTCCCCCCAGCGCGGATCGTAGAGCTTCTCCCTGACGGCGATCTGAAGATCCGGCGCGGTCCAGGTTTCCTCGACGATCACCAGGGAGCGGTCGCTATCGTCCCCCAGTGCGACGGCCCCCGCGGCGATTTTACCGGTGGGAATCCGCGTGGTCCGGCGCACGCCCTCCGCGCGCAATCCTTCGATCACCCAGGCGCCCAGTTGTTCCACCTCCGCCTTGGAGCCGGCCGGAACCGGAAACGCGATGGCAGGCTGGGCGACGACAGTTGGCTCCGACGGCGCCGGAGCCAGCCGGAAGCGATGCGCGATTTTGTGGGCCGGCTCCAGGATGTATTGGACGCCGGCGGCGGGATCGTTAATCTCGACGATGCGGGGCAGCTCCGGAGCGTCCGGCGAGGTGATCAAGGGGCGATCGGTTCGCGTGCGGCCCTCGGCGTCGCGGTACTTTTTGCGGACGGGCCAGTTCTCGGTGATGCGCGTGCCGTCCTCCAGCATCCGGGTTCGCACGCGATGCTCCTCGCCGGAGTAAGGCGCTCCGGCCACCACCGGCGGAAGGGCCTCCGGCTTCGGTATGGTCTGGCTGGTGGAAGAGTGGTTTAAAGGCGCCTCTTGCGCGGCCCCAACTTCGCCGAGCAGAGACGCGACAGCAAAGACGATGCCAACTTGCACGACTCACCCCTTGACCGGCAGTGTACTCCTTCTGAACGTCCGGCGCACCCGTTTGCTCGCGCCGTCTCGAACTCTACCGTGTTAGAGGTCGAGACGTGCGAAAGCGTTGCAACTTTTGGAGCGCAGCACGGCTCGAAGCTACCCTCCCCAGAACTCGCGCAACGCGGCTTCGATGCGTTCGCTGGCGTGGCCGTCTCCGTAGGGATTGTGGATTCGCGATCTGCGCTGGTATTCCTCGGGGTTGTCCAGCAGGATTGCGGTTTCCGCCGCGATGCGGGCTGGATCGGAGCCTACCAGGCTTACGGTCCCGGCCTCGACGGCCTCGGGACGCTCGGTTTTCTCGCGCAGGACCAGAATCGGCTTGCCCAGCGACGGACCTTCTTCCTGAATGCCGCCCGAGTCCGTGAGGATGATGTAGGCGCGGCGCATGGCGTCCACGAATGCCATGTAATCGAGAGGCTCGATCAACGCGATATTGGGATGCGGGCGGAGATAGCGATTTACCGGCTCCTGAACATTGGGATTGGGATGAACCGGGTAGACCAGATGAACGTCGGGACGGTCTGCGATGGCGCAGAGAGAATGGCAAATGCGCTCAAATCCTTCGCCGAAGCTTTCACGGCGATGGGCGGTTACAAGAATGGTTCGCTTGCCATCCTTATTGAAGGACAGGGGCGTTGCCGCTTCAAGACGATCGCGAACGCTGAGCACGGCATCGATGCCGGTGTTGCCCGTGACCCACACGTGGCGCGTAATTCCTTCCGCCGCCAGATTGTCCGCGGCCCGTTGCGTTGCCGCGAAATGCAGAGTCGCCAGGCGCGAAGTCAGAACTCGATTCAACTCCTCCGGGAAAGGCTGCTGGAGATCGCCGGTGCGCAATCCGGCTTCCACGTGGGCGACGGGAATCCCGCTATAGAACGCCGCGAGGGCCCCGCAAAAAGTGGTGGTGGTGTCTCCCTGCACGATGACGAGATCGGCTTTGACCTCGGCGAAGACCGGCTCCAGCGCGCTGAGGATCCGGGCCGTCGACTGGACCAGCGTTTGTCCCGGCAGCATGACGTTGAGATCGTAATCGGGTTCAGTTTCGAAGGCGTTCAGTACCTGGTCCAGCATCGCGCGGTGCTGGGCCGTGACGCAAACTTTCACGGTGTAGAACCCTGGAAATCGTCGCAGGTGCAGAATCAGTGGGCTGAGCTTGATGGCCTCTGGCCGCGTTCCGAAGATGAACAGAATCGTCCGTGTCATTGGTTCAGTCCGTCTGCCGGCTCCAGTACGGAGCCGCTCTAATCCGGTACCAAGCCTCTATCGTCGCACTCCGCATCCAGCACGTATTCTGCTCTTTCATCTAAGTCCACATGCTCGATACCGACCTGAGTCTTTGCCAACTGCTCGACCCCGCAGTTCTGGCGAACCCGTATCCCCTTTACCGCAGCTTGCGTGAGCAGGACCCAGTGCACTGGGATCCGTTTCTCTACGCCTGGGTGGTGACGCGATATCCGGACGTGATCACGGTGCTGCACCGCTTCACCGCCGATCGCACGCCCACGCCGGAGCAGTTGAGCGCCATGGGCTGCTCAGCTTTGAATCCCATCGCGCAAGTGATGGTGAAGCAGATGCTGTTCATGGATGGGGCGGCGCATACGCGGCTGCGGAGCCTGGCGTCGTCGGCGTTCTCCACCAGCCGTGTGGAGGCGATGCGCGGCCACATTCAGGACATCGCTGACAGCTTGATCGACGGCTTCGTCGAGCGCGGAAGAACAGAGCTGATTTCTGACTTTGCGGAGGCGTTTCCGGCGATCGTCACGGCGGAACTGCTGGGAGTGCCCGCGTCGGACTATCCGCAATTGAAGGATTGGTCCGCGATCTTCGCTGAGATGCTGGGCAATTTTCAGCACAATCCGGACCGGGCTCCGCGCGTGCTTCAAGCCGTGAACGAGATGACGCTGTACTTCCGCGCAGCGATTCGCGAGATGGAAAAACATCCTCGCGAGGGGCTGATTCATTCGCTGATGACGGCGCATGTCAATGGCGAGCGGCTGACCGAGGACGAAGTCATCGCCAACTCGATTGTGACCATGGTGGGCGGGCAGGAGACGACTACCAATCTGATCGGCAACGGCCTGCTGACGCTGTTGAGGCATCCCGGGGAAATGCGGCGGCTGCGCGAGAATCCGGAGCTGATTCAGCCGGCTGTGGAGGAATTGCTGCGGTATGAGAGCCCCAGCCAGCACACGGCTCGGCTGGCTCCGGCGGACGTGGTGCTGGGCGGAAAAGAGATCAAGATGCGGCAGGCGGTGATCGCTGTGATGGCCGCGGGAAACCGGGATCCCGAGCGTTTCCCCGATCCCGACCGTCTGGACCTGGGCCGCCAGGACAATCGCCATCTGGCTTTCGGGTGGGCTGCGCACTTTTGTTTCGGAGCACCGCTGGCTCGGCTGGAGGGTCAGATTGCGTTTGCGACTTTGCTGCGGCGTTTGCCCACTCTGGCGTTGGAACAGGGAGCGGAGTTGGTTTGGCGGGAAAACCTGGGGCTGCGCGGATTGAAGGCGTTGCCGCTTGAATTCGGCGCTCGCGCGGTTGGAGATGCAGGAGCGAAACCGCTCCCTTTGGTCGCGGCTCTGTAAGGGCGGTCCTGGCAATGTACGGGGACCGGACCCCCGGACGCAGTACCGGGGTTATACAACTTCGAGCGCAGAGGATTGGTACTAAACCTCCATAGTTCTACCCGCGGTCTGGAACGTATTCTGCTTTCAGCTTAAGGAGAATATGCTCGATACCGACCTGAGTCTCTGTCAACTGTTCGATCCGGCGGTGCTCGCGAACCCTTATCCGCTGTACCGGCAGATGCGCGAGCATGACCCGGTGCACTGGGATCCCTACTTGCACGCCTGGGTGGTGACCCGCTACGCGGACGTGATCACGGTGCTGCATGGTTTCTCCGCCGATCGCATCCGGACTCCGGAACAGTTGAGCACACTGGGCTGCGACGGGCTGAACCCGATTGCCCGGGTGATGGCGAAGCAACTCCTCTTTATGGATGCGCCCTCGCACACGCGGCTTCGCGGTCTGGCCGCGACGGCTTTTTCGCCGCGCCGGGTGGAGCAATTGCGCGTTCACATTCAGGAGATCGCCGCGAGTCTCATCGATAACATTCTTAAGAACGACAAAGGCTCGCTGGATGTAATCGCCGACTTCGCCGAACCTTTTCCGGCCATCGTGACCGCGGAGATGCTGGGCGTGCCCACTTCCGATCATGTGCAGCTCAAGGATTGGTCCGCGGATTTCGCGGAGATGCTGGGGAATCTGCAACAGAATTCCGAACGCGCGCCGAGCCTGCTGCGGAGCCTGGAAGACATGACGTCGTACTTCCGCGCGGCGGTTCGCGAGAAAGAGAAGCGTCCCACCGAGGGCCTGATTTATTCGCTGATGACGGCGGAAGTGGACGGCGGGCGTTTGAGCGAGGAAGAAGTGGTGGCCAACAGCATTCTGACCATGATCGGCGGCCAGGAGACGACCACGAATTTGATCGGCAACGGCCTGCTGACGCTGCTGCGGCATCCCGAGGAGATGGCTCGCCTGAAGCGCGGCATGGGACTGATTCCTTCGGCAATCGAAGAGCTGCTGCGCTATGAGAGCCCCGTGCAGCACACCGCGCGGATTGCTCCAGACGATGTATTGCTGGGCGGCAAGCCGATTCGCAAGGGCCAATCTGTGATTCCGGTGCTGGCGGCGGCGAATCGCGATCCGCTGCGATTCCCCGATCCGAACCGGCTGGACGTCGGGAGAACGGACAATCGCCATCTGGCGTTCGGATGGGCCTCGCACTTTTGCTTCGGCGCTCCGCTGGCTCGGATGGAAGGGCAAATTGCATTCGAGGCTCTGCTCACGCGTCTGCCGGATCTGGCATTGGAGGACGGGGTAGAGTTGCATTGGCGCGAAAACCTGGGCCTGCGCGGATTGAAAGCGCTGCCGGTACGATTCGCTGCACCGGTTGTAGACGAGATGGAACTCGAATTGGTGGAAGCGTAATGGCGAACACGGAGCAGTTTTCGGATTCGAAGAAGCGTTTGCTGGAAAGGTTCCTGCGGGGCGAAGTGGCCCGGCAGAATTGGGAAGCGCCGCTGGAGACGCGTCAGGCCGGCGCTGCGATTCCTCTGGCGCCCAGCCAGCATCAGGTGTGGCTGCATTCGCAGATGGCCCCGGGCTCGCCGCTGTATAACGAGCCTTTCACGCTGCATTATCGCGGGCCGCTGGACCGGGACGCGCTGGAGAGAAGCTTTCGTGAGCTGCTGCGGCGTCATGAAATCCTGCGCACTTCCTTCGCGACAGTGGACGGGCGAGTACTTCAGGTGGTGCATCCCGAGTTGACCATTCCGGTTCCGTTCACGGATCTGACGGCTCTTCCCGAGCCGCAGCGCGAGCAGGAGGCGCTGCGCATCGCAACCGCGGACGCGCAACGGCCGTTCGATCTGGGCGTGGGTCCGCTGCTACGAGCGCGCTTGGTGAAGATCGCGGGGGACTATCATCGCGTTTACATCACCGGCCACCATATTATTCTGGATGGCGTTGGAATCGTGAGCGTACTGCTGCCGGAGCTGGCGGCGATTTATGCAGCGTTCTCCAAAGGGCTGCCTTCGCCGCTTCCGGAGCCGCGTCATCAATATGCGGATTACGCCATTTGGGAAAAACGCATGCTGGATAACGATTCGGCGGCGCGGCAATTGCAGTACTGGCGCAGAAACCTCGGGGGTGAGCTTCCGACGCTGGAACTGCCCACGGACCATCCTTATCCAGCCGTCGCTTCGTATCGCGGAAGCATGGAGACATTTGCTCTTACCAGGGAAATCACCGAAACGGTCAGGCAAGTCAGCAAAGCCGAGGGCGTTACTCCTTACATGCTGCTGTTGGCCGCGTTCAAGACGCTGATGCACCGCTATACGGGTCAGGAAGACATTCTTATCGGCGGACCCGTGGACGGACGGCGGAGGCCGGAGTTCGCGCCGCTGATGGGTTTCTTTCTGCACACGGTGGTGATGCGCAGCCGGCCCACGGGTGATCTGACGTTCCGGGATTATCTGGCGCAAGTGAAAGACAGCGTGCTGGGGGCATTGGCCGCGAGCGACATTCCCTTCGATCAACTTGTGCGCGACCTTCAGCCCAGGCGCGATGTGAGCCGGCATCCGCTGTTCCAGGTGATGTTCGCGAGCGAACGCCCGGCTGTGGCGCTGGAGTCCGATCCGCGTTGGGACCTGACCCGCATGGATGTTTCTTCGGGGACTTCGAAGGCGGATCTTTACGTGGGCCTGGATGAGCGGCCCGAAGGCATCACCGGGCGATTTTTGTATAACACCGATATTTTCGATGCATCCACCATCCGCCGCATGGCGGGACATTGGATGACGCTACTGGAAGGAATCTTGAAGGATCCTGGCGCGAAGCTCGCCGACCTTCCGCTGCTGACCGAAGAGGAAACGCAGTCAGTAGCGCGGTGGAACGACACAGCGCGGCCGGTTCCTCACGCGACCATCACGGAGATCTTCGAGGACCGGGTAGCGCAGAATCCTCGCGCGGTGGCGGTGGAGTGCAACGGAGAGTGGCTGACGTATCGCGAACTGAACCAGAAGGCCAATCGCCTGGCGCGGCGGCTGAGAGAAGCCGGCGCAGGTCGGGAAACGCTGGTGGGGTTGTGCGTGGAGCGAAGCTGCGACATGGCTGTGTCGCTGCTGGCGATTCTGAAAACCGGCGCGGCGTATCTGCCTCTCGATCCGTCTTTGCCGGAGGAACGGTTTCGCATGATCGTAGAGGATGCGCGGGCTCCGATCCTGGTCACGGAACGGTGGCGCAGCCGCGAGGTCACCAAAGCCGGCGCGGATCTGATCTTCACGGATGAAGGATCCGGCGGCACGGGCAACCTGGAAACATTCGCGGAACCGCAGAGCCTGGCGTATGTGTTGTACACGTCCGGCTCGACGGGACGGCCCAAGGGCGTGGAGATTCCTCAGTCGGCCGTCGTGAACTTTCTGGAATCGATGCGCAAGGAACCGGGATTCAAATCCGCGGACACGCTTCTGGCGGTGACCACGTTGTCGTTCGATATCGCCGCGCTGGAGATGTTCCTGCCGCTGATCTCGGGAGGTCGGCTGGTGATTGCCAGCCATGAAGACGCTCGCGATCCGGCCCGGCTGGCGGAGTTGATTCGCGAGGTCGTGCCCAGCGTGATGCAGGCTACTCCCGCGACATGGCGCGCGGTGATTGAGGCAGGTTGGGCGGGCGACCCGCGCATGAAGATTCTGTGCGGCGGTGAAGCTATGCCTCGCGACTTGGCGCAACAGCTTCTGCCGCGGTGCTCCGCGCTCTGGAATATGTACGGACCCACCGAGACGACAATCTGGTCCACCCTGCAACGGGTGGAATCCGGGATCGGTCCGGTGCCCATTGGACGACCGATCGCCAACACGCAGGCTTACGTTCTGGACCGCGGCCGCAAGATGGCTCCGGCTGGAGTCGCGGGCGATTTGTATATCGGCGGAGCGGGACTGGCTCGCGGATATTTGCGGCGCGAGGAGTTGACGGCGGAGAAGTTCGTCGACACGGAACATGGAAAGCTGTATCGGACCGGAGACTTGGCGCGCTGGCGCGCGGACGGGACGCTGGATTGCCTGGGGCGCTCCGACAATCAGTTGAAAATTCGCGGATTCCGGATCGAGCCCGAAGAGATCGAGGCGGCTCTGCTGGAGCATCCGGAGGTGCGCGGGGCTGCGGTTCGGGCGTGGCCCGATGCTTCGGGGCATCTGAGTCTGACGGCTTACGTGGTCTCTTCCACGCAGCCGAGTTTGCGGGCTTTCCTGGATAAAAAGCTTCCGGAGTACATGGTGCCTCCAAGGGTGATCTGGCTGGAAGCGCTGCCGTTGACGCCGAATGGCAAAGTGGATCGCAACCGTTTGCCGCAGCCGGAGCCGGAGGAGCATCGAACGTTATCGCCCGCGCCTTCGACGGAGATCGAGCGCAGACTGGCGGCGGTGTGGGAAGCGGTGTTGGAACGGCGAGGCGTCGGGGTCCGCGACAACTTCTTCGAGTTGGGCGGGCATTCGCTGCTGGTGGCTAAGCTGCTGCGCCGTGTGGAAACCGAGTTCGGCGCGAGACTTTCAATGGCGGCGGTGTTTCAGGCTCCCACCATTCAGCAGTTCGCGGAGCTTCTGAATTGCCAGGACGTCACCGTGAGAACGCCCAAGGTGTCGCCGATTCAGAGCACCGGCTCGCAGCCTCCGCTGTTTTGGATGCACGCGGGACCGCGCTACCGGGCACTGGCCGCGCACCTGGGACAGGATCGGCCGTTTCTGGGCGTATCGATGGACGCGGACGAGGAAGCCGCGTTGCCGCCGCAGGCTACTTTACAAGAAATCGCGGGATGCGTGGTGCGCAAAATCCGGGCCATTCGTCCGCACGGGCCTTATCATGTGGGAGGGCTGTGCGTCGCGGGTTTGCTGGCCTATGAAGTAGCGGTGCAGTTGACGGATGCGGGAGAAGAGGTCGGCGTGGTGGTGATGCTGGACGCCCTGAATCTGCGGGATTTCATGGCCGGTGCATCGAAGAAACTGTTGGCCAGCCGGGCGCGATTCCATTGGAAGAAGCTTACCAGCGGGTCGCTTAAGGACCGGCGGCGTTACATTGCGGAACGCTTCGCGGATCGGGTCGCGACGATGCGCGCGGGCGTCAATGCGCTGTGGAGCGAGAAGCTGCATCAGGCGGCGCTGCGCTATCAACCGCGAGCGTATTCGGGACGGGTGCTCTTTTTCGAACCGGTGGAACGGCTGGACATCGCGGGGATCGCCGAGAGCTGGGCGGGCGTGGCGCAGCCGAGACGGGAGGTCCAACGGGTGCAGGGGAGTCATGAGAGCGTTCTGATGGAGCCGATGGTGGGAGAACTGGCCGCGCGTATTCGGCGGTCCGTGGAAGAGGCGGATGTTCCAGCGGAGAGTGCCTCTCAGGCGCGGCGTCAAATGGCGGGAAATATTCGGAGCGGATCGCGTTAGGCGTGTCGGCTACCGCTTCCTGTGGTCGCGGCTCGGTGCGCGGCTGGGAGAGCAGTATCGGTGTTTTCGAAGGTCGCCGCTCGGACGTGCAGGTAGAGTCCCGATTCTGAGCCGCGCCCAAAGGAAGCGGTTTTCGAAGGCCGATGTGCGGACCGGGGTGGTAGAATGACAACTTCGACATGAAGGGTATCGTTCTGGCCGGGGGCACCGGCAGCCGCTTGTTTCCGCTGACCAAGATCACCAACAAGCATTTGTTGCCGATCTTCGACAAGCCGATGATCTATTATCCGATCCAGACCTTAGTGGAGGCCGGGATCAAAGACATTCTACTGGTGACCGGAGGGCGCAACTCGGGCGATTTTCTTCGTCTGCTGGCCAACGGCAAGGAATTCGGGCTGGCGCACCTGAACTACACGTATCAGGAAGGCGAAGGCGGAATCGCCGATGCGCTGGCGCTGGCCGAGCATTTCGCCGATGGCGAAAAGATCTGCGTGATCCTGGGCGATAACATTATTGAAGGCTCGATTCGCGAGGCGGTGGAGGCATTCAAGCAGCAGGAGCGCGGGGCTCGGATTCTGCTGAAGCAGGTGCAGGACGCGGAGCGATTTGGCGTCGCAGAGATGGTGGGCGACCGCATCGTGGGGATTGAGGAGAAACCGGCTCGGCCGAAATCCCATCACGCCGTGATCGGTATCTATATGTATGACGGCACGGTATTCGATAAGGTCAAGACGCTGGTGCCGAGCGGCCGCGGCGAACTCGAAATCACGGACGTCAACAACGCCTACATTCGCGAAGGCACGATGAGTTTTTCGCACCTGGAAGGCTGGTGGACGGACGCCGGAACGTTCGAATCGCTGCTGCGCGCCGCAAATTTGGTTGCAGGAACGTCGCACGGGCACACTCCGAGCGCGCCCGCTCCGCACATCCACCAGAACTGAGAAAGATCGAAGAGGTACCTCTTGCCCAGGTGATGTCGCTCACCGGGAAGCGCCGTTAAACTTCAACGGCACAGCCCATCGTGTAACGCCCCATCGGTAAGGATGGCGCGGGGTGACTCGAGTACTCTCCGCGTTGGCGTGAACCGGATGCGATGAGACATCCGGCCTCTTACGACTTCAAAATAACGGGTGGGCGCGAAAATCGAGGGGAGCGAAAACGCCAAGTTGAGGAATCGGCGGGAAATCTAGTTTGGGTTGGAGTTGTTTCCGCAGACGTTCGCTATACTGAATCGTTTGGCGGCGGATGTTCAGGGTGGACTGGTTGCGCGGCTGTTGGCGGCGGTGCTGATTTTTGGTTGCCTGGAAGGCGCGATCTTTCATAGCGGCCTGTACGCGCGCATTATCGAGCCGGATTCGACCACGGGGCGGATGGAATTACAGCTTCAGAACGAAATCCGCCGGCCCAAGCCCAATCGCAATCAGGTGCTGGCGGTGGGGCATTCGCGGCAAGCGCTGCTGCCGCGGATCGCGAACCAGATGCAGCCTTCGACGGGCTACACGTTCGCGAGCATCGGGATTGGCGGGGCGACTCCGCGCGACTGGTATTACGAGTTGAGGGCCGTGGATCCGCACGCGCACAACTACGCCGCGATTGTGATTCCCGAGGACGATTACAACGAACCGGATTCGTGGGAGGATCAATCCGACCGGGAGTCCGATCTGCATTATCTGATTGCCCGTCTGCGGCTGCGGGATCTACGGGAGTTTCCGTGGACCTACAAGAAGGCAGATCGCAGATGGGCTGCCTTCGAGGGGATCCTACTGAAAGGCACGGTCTACAAACGGGATTTTCAGGAATTCCTGGATCATCCGCTGGCGCGAATCGAGAAGGCGGGATTTTATCGCCGCGAGTCGGCCGGCTGGTACTACGACTATGGGGGCGATGCGAGGACCCTGGCGGGGATGGAGATCGACTGGGCGCATAAAACCGCGCGGTTCCCGCCGAACGTGTCCGAGGCGGACCAGAAACGGATCTCGGATGAACTGTTCTCAGAGCAGCCGCCTGATCAGGGGCGGGAAGTTGCATACCGGCTGTTTTGGTATCGCAAGATGCTCGATTTTTACCGCGGCTCCGGGACGAAACTTGTCTATCTGCGCGTGCCGAGGGCTCCGGTTTCGCCCCCGGATGTTCCTCCCAAGCTGAATAGCGCGGTGCGCCAGATTGCAAGAGAGCCGGACGTGATCGTGCTGGATGAGCATCTGCTTGATTCGCTGGAGCGGCCGGAGTTGCTGTGGGACTCCATGCATCTGAACCGCGAAGGGCAGATACGCTTCACGGAGATCGTGGCGGGCGAGGTTCGCAAGGCGCTGGGACCGCCCAAGCCTTAGGCCATGCTCTTTCAAACGCCGCAGTTCTTCGCCTTCCTGGGGGTGGTACTGATTCTGTTTTATTCCACTCCGCAGAAATGGCGGAAATTCATTCTCTTAGGCGCCAGCTATTACTTCTACATGAGCTGGATTCCGGTATTCATTCTGCTGCTGCTCTCCCTGACGGCGATCGATTACTGCGCGGCCAAGTGGATCGCGCACACCGATTCGCCCCGGCATCGCAAGACGGCGCTGGTGCTCAGCTTGGGGGCGAATCTGGGTTTGCTTGGGTTTTTCAAATACTACAATTTCTTTGCTGAAAATATCGCTCACCTGCTGCACCGGCCGTCGAACGCCTTCGCGATGAGCATCATCCTGCCGCTGGGCATCAGCTTTCACACGTTCCAGAGCATGTCGTATGTCATCGACGTGTACCGGAAGGAACAGGAGCCGGTCACAAACCCGATCGACTACGCGCTGTTTATTTCGTTTTTCCCTCAATTGGTGGCGGGTCCGATTGTGCGGGCTCGGGAGTTTTTCGGGGATTTGTATGCGTGGCGGAAGCCGACCGTGGCGGAAGCTTCGCGCGGAATCTTGCTGCTGCTTCTGGGCTTGGCCAAGAAAACAGTGATGGCAGATCAATTCGCGCAGGTGGCGAACGGATACTTTCAGGATGTGACGAAACATCCGGGTATGCTGGCGGCATGGTCGGGGACGATTGCGTTCGGGATTCAGATCTATTTCGATTTCTCCGGCTATACTGACATGGCAATCGGGATGGCGAAATTATTGGGATTCCATTTCCCGGTTAATTTCCGGCGTCCGTATTTAGCTTCCAGCATCACCGATTTCTGGCATCGCTGGCATATGTCGCTTTCACGCTGGCTGCGCGATTATCTGTACATTCCGCTGGGCGGGAATCGCGGCGGAGCGGTGAAGACTTACCGGAATCTGATGCTGACGATGCTGTTGGGCGGCCTGTGGCATGGCGCGAGCTGGAATTTTGTGGTGTGGGGCGGATATCACGGGGCGCTGCTGAGCGTCGAGCGAATGTTTCGCGGGCGTGGGGCGGAGGAGAGCCGTTGGGGCTGGCTGTATCCGATCAAGGCCGCGGTGACGTTCGCGCTGGTGATGGGCGGATGGGTATTTTTCCGCGCACCGACATTTCACGAAAGCCTGTATGTGCTCGGTCAGATGGTGAGTGGATCGAAGGGTGAGATGCTGATCCCGGCATGGATGGTTTACCTGGCTTTGCTGACGCTGGTTTTCGCGGTGATGGAGGAGAAGAAGGCGTGGTTTGAACGCATCGCCGTCGGCCCCGCGTGGGCTTATGGCGCGGCGTGCGCCCTGCTGTTGCTGACCGTGGAACTGATCGGATTCACGGGGCCTGCGGTTCCATTTGTCTATTTTCAATTTTAGATTTGGCCGTGAATTCACGTGAATCGGGTACGATGCAAAGGTGTGGTTGAAATGGGTTACCTCCCGTAGCGCGGCGCGCGCGGTTTGCATTGGACTCGCCTGGTTTGCATTTGCCTGGGCCGTGGCGCGCGCCTGCGTCCAGGCTGTTACAGGCGACGAGGCGCAGGATTACCTGCTGTTCGCCGGACGCCCGAACGCGTCGCACTGGGATGCCTCGGCAAACAATCATATGCTCAATTCGCTGCTGGCGCGGATGTTCACGTCCATCCTGGGACTTTCCGCGTTCAGCGTCCGGATTCCTACGCTGATCGGCGCGGCAATCTATATCTATGCGATCTACCGGCTCTGCCAAGCGATCAGCCTGGAGTGGAAAATCCGGATTCCGCTATTCACATGCCTGGTTTACAATCCGTTCATTTTCGATTTTTTTGTGGCGGGGCGCGGCTATGGGATCGCAAACGCTTTTCTGATTGGGGCGATCGCGGTATCGGCGTATTGGCATTTGCGCCGGCCGGATGAACGGGAGTTGATTGCCGCGACCGCAATTTCGTCCGCATTCGTGGGACTCGCCTTTTCGGCGAATTTTTCGTTGGCTTTCCCCGGTTTCACCGCCATGCTGTTCATTCTGGTATGGGCGATGAAGGCCGTTCCGGCACGGCGATGGCGCCTGCTGGCGGCGGGTGTCATTCCAGCCTTCCTGGTCGTGTTATTCATTCCTTCCTGGACGCTATTGAATTTTCATGAGCAGATTGTTGCGGGCGTGAAGAGCCTCTGGGAAACGCTGCAATCCCTGGTTCACGCTTCTACGTACCAACCGAGTGCTTACCTGATCAATCCGCTGCTGATGCCGGTGTTTCAAATACTGCGCGACTGGATTCTGCCGGTGACGGGCGCGCTCGCGTTGGGTCAATTTGTATTTATTGTTCGAGACCGTGCGTGGCGGCGAAATCCACACACGGCGTGGCTTGGAGCGCTGGGCACCTTGATCAGCGGAGTGGTGATTCTGACCGTTCTGGAGCATCGGTTGGCCTACAGGTTGTTTCACCTGCTGATGCCGGTGAGCCGCACCGGACTTTACTTCCTTCCGCTGGTGACATTGATGGTGGGGATCGCGGCGGCGATTCCGGCCGTATCGAGCGGCGGGGCGGTATTCCGGAAAGCCCTGATTGGGGCGCTGTGCGTTCTGAGCGTTTACTATTTGTTCTGTATGCGCCTGATGTACTTCGAAGAGTGGGATTATCAGGCGGACCTCAACCGCGGTTATCAGGTGGCGGCCTGCTATAACCACGAACGCAACGTTCAGGACGTGGAAGCGGGCTGGGAATATCACGCGGGCATGAATTTCCTGCGCGCGGAATCCGGGCATGAGACATTTGGGCCGTTTTCAACCGCAATTCCGCATACCGCGGGGCATCAGATGTACATTCTTGAGGGGAACCTTGACAGGGATTTCATCAACTCGGAGGGGCTCAAGGTGGTCTTTAAGAGCGAAACAACGGGGATGGTGGTCGCGGCGCGGCCGGACCTGGCGGACGGGCCGGGCGACGGATGTTATGTATGGCCGGCGTCTCCTTAAGGTCAACCCGCCGGTGAGTTAGCGCTTAAGGGCGCAGAATTCGGTGTAATCGCGAATATAATCCTCGGGTTTATAGACATCGGATGCCAGGACCAGCAATACTGCGTCAGAGGAGTAGCGATACTGGGTGGCCCAGACCATCGGCGCGAGATGGACTCCGATGCTGGGTGAATCGAGGACAATTTCCTCGCGCTCATGGCCGTCGTCGGCGATCACGTGACATTCGCCGTGCGTACATACCAGGAATTGATGGCACTCGCGGTGGGCGTGTTCTCCGCGCACTTCCCGGGAAGGCACGTCGAATACAAGAAAAAATCGCTTGATTTCGAAGGGGAGATTCTCAGCAGCGGAGAGAAATCCGCGCAGGTCCGGAACCAGCGGCAGGCGGTAGATATTGACGCCTTCGACGCGGGAGGGATGGACGCCGGCTTGGGGCGGAACGGGGGCGGCCTGGTTAGGCTTGGTAGCCGCGCCGACATATCCGCTGATGCGGGCGGGGTTCCCGGTGACGATGGCCCAGGGGGGGACGTCGCGGGTGACCACAGCTCCAGCGCCGACAAGCGCTCGCGAGCCGATGGTGATTCCGGGCATGATGGTGGAATTGGCTCCGATGGAGGCTCCCGCCTTTACCGTGGTCACCAGCAGGGGCTTGTCGCGGACACGGCTGCGCGGCAGCTTATCGTTGGTGAAGGTTGCGTTAGGCCCAACGAAGACGTCATCCTCCAGGCGGACGCCGTCCCACACAAAGACGCCGCATTTTATGGTTACGCGATCGCCAATCAAAACATCATTTTCGATAAAAGTGTGATCGCAGATGTTGCAATCCGCACCGATTTTCGCGCCGGGAAGGATGTGAGCGAAGGCCCAAATGCGCGTCCCTGGACCTATCTGGGAGCCTTCGACAACGGCCAGCTCATGTTTGAAATATTGCAATCCAGGCGATGAATTTGCCGCAGCCATGCCGAGCCTCCTCCAAGTTCAGCGTTTTACTTACTTCTCAGTCTACAGCGGCGAGTAAGACGTTTGACGAGCCTGACCCCAGCTGCGTTACATTGGGGCGTTGGCAGGATGGCAGAAAACTGGAAGAAACCGCTTCCTGCGGGCGCGGCTCAGAGCGGAAGCGGAGCGCGAGTGAACGCTGAAACCTTATCTATTATTGTTCCATTGTACAAAAGCGAGGCGAATCTGCCGCTGCTGTTTTCGGAGTTGGAGCGCGTCGCGGGGTTGTCGCCGGTAGCCGTGGAGGTGGTGTTTGTCGACGACGGCAGTCCGGACCAATGCGGCGCGATCGTGGAACGAAAGCTGCGGGAGTGGACCCTGCGCGCGCAACTGCTGCGGTTGAGCCGCAACTTCGGATCGTTCGCGGCCATCACGGCTGGGTTGGCGCACGCAGCGGGCGACTATTGCGTGATGCTGGCGGCGGATCTTCAGGAGCCTCCGGAACTGGCCCTGGAATTCCTGGAGCGGATGAGAAGTGGAGCCGCCGAGGTGGTGTTCGGGCAGCGCACGGGGCGCGAGGATCCGGCGCTGTCGAAGCTGGCGTCGAGGGCTTTTTGGGGGCTGTACCGGCGGCTGGTGAATCCCGATATTCCCTCCGGGGGCGTGGACGTTTTCGGGTGCACACGCAAGGTGCGGGACCAGATTTGCTCCATGAAAGAAGTGGAAACCAGCCTGCCTGCGCTGCTGTTCTGGGTGGGCTACAAGAGGGCCTTTGTTCCGTACGCGCGGCGGCAGAGGGAACACGGGACCAGCGCATGGACCTTCGGGAAGAAGATGCGCTATCTGGTGAACAGCGTCTTCAGCTTCACGGATCTGCCGATCCGCGCGCTGCTGGCGGTGGGGGTGGGCGGGATGGCGCTGGCGGTGTTGGGCGGCGTGACGGTGCTGATCGGCAAGATTAGCGGAGGGATCGGCGTGCCCGGGTATTCGGCGACGGTGCTGACGATTCTCTTTTTCGGCGGCCTGACGTCGGCGGGCCTGGGGATCGTGGGGCAGTATTTGTGGCTATGCCTGCAGAATACTCGGGGGCGGCCGTTGTTCATTGTGTCGTCGAAGACGGCTAATGAAGCAGGCTCGCAGCCAGGCCCACGGCCGCCGCGCCCGCCATCAGCCACATCGAATCCAGGCGGGTGAAGCCCAAGACCAGGAAGGCTCCGATCATGATCGCCAGGGCGAGCGGTCCCGTGTTGGCGTCGGTGGCGAGAGGCACGGAGGATGCAAGAAGCAGGCCAGCGGTGCCGAGCATGAGCCCGCGAATGCCGTCGCGCACGCGGGGATGGTTGGCTCGACGGCCGAGCCAACGCATCATGGGCAGCACGAGAAACGCAGGAGTGATCAGCGCCAGGAAGGCGGACATTGCTCCGGGAATGCCGGCGGCGGTGTAGCCGATGCAGACCAGGTACAGGCCGAAGGGTCCAGGGCCGGCGCGTCCGGCGACGACGGCGGTGTTCAGCTGGTGATCGGTGAGGACGTGACGCTCGACCACGAAATCGCTGCGGATCATCGGCAGAGATCCGAGGCCGGTGAAGGAGGCTAGAGAGGCCTTCAGCAATAAGAGGTACAGCAAGAAGAGGTTCATCCCTGAACCGTATCCTTCTTCATCGGGCTCCAGAGGAGGCTGGCGATGGTGGCGGCGGCAAGGACGGGAACGGGCGTGATGTTGAATTTCCAGGAGGCGAGGAAGGCTCCGCCGGCGATGATGACGGAGCGAAGAATCGGGACGAAGCCCTTGGCGTAAGGCCGGACGATGATCCACACGATGGCCCACATCATGCCGGCCACGGCGGCCACGGTCGCGCCGACAATGCCCATGATGAGCGGATGTCCGGCGCCGGAATCGATGCCTTGCAGCAGCAGCACGGCGAGGACGGCGGTGGGAGCGGTGAGGGCGAAGACTGCGACGAGGGCTCCGATCCAGCCGAGAACCAGCCATCCGGCGGCGGCGCAGAAGGCGATGATGCTGGTGCCGGGGGTGACGCGGGCGAGGGCGAAAGCGAGCTCATAGTCTTCATCGGTGATCCAGTGCTGGCGATGGACGAGTTCGCGGCCGAGGACGGTCATGGTCAAAAGGCCTCCGCCGAAGGTGGTGTTGCCGATGCGGAAGAAGACTCGGGCAAGTTGGTTGAGGGAGGGACGAGACATCCTCCAACGATTCTAACGTCCGAGTGGGGCGTAGGATTCTTAACCTTCCTCTCCGCTAGGCTTACCTTATTGCGCTGCGCGCATACGGACGGCAGGCGACAAGATCGCCTGCCCCGCTCTGTGACCTGCCACCGCGGTAGCAGCGCCGGGGGCCCTTTTTCCGGCGCCATCTCGTATTGACGGACCCGAAGCCGGAAGGAAGTGGGGCCGATGCCAGCCGGATGAATATCGTCCTATTTTTCGGCCCGCTCTTTTGGCTCGACGAGGAGGTCCTCGTGGATGGTGTCGGTGGGATTGAGCACGACGGCGTCTCCGGCCACAAGACCGGAGAGGATTTCGACCTCGGGGCCGTAATCGCGGCCGAGGGTGAGCTTGTGCAGGTGGACCTTGCGGTCATCGCCGACGACGGCGGCGAAGGCGCCCTCCGTGCGGAACAGGAGCGCTTCGGCGGGCAGACGCAGCACGTTGATGGTGTGCGGCAGATGGAACCGAACTTTGGCGTACATGCCGGGCAACAGAGCGCCATCGGAATTATCCACCTGCAGCACGGTGAGCATGGTGCGGGAATTGGGGTCGACGGAACTGGTGGTGCTCTTCACGCGGGCGGGGAAGACGCGGCCGGCAAACTCGTCGACAATCAGATCGGCGGGCTGATCCACGCGGATGGCGGGCGCGTAGCTTTGCGGAACGTCGACGAAAATACGCAGGGTCTGGATCTGCGAGACGCGCAGAATCTCGGGCACGGCAGATCCGCTGCCGGAGCTGATCAGGGTGCCTGGATCGGAGGCCATCTGGTTGCGATAGGTGATGACGCCGTCGAAAGGGGCTTCCATGCGGGCATACTTTTTCTGCTCCAGCAGGCGATTCAGATTGGCCTCGTTGGCGGCGATGGTGGATTGCTGGGCGTGGACGCTCTCCTCGGCCGCATGGACGTTGGCTTGGCCGGATTCGAGGGCGGCGGCGGCGGTGTCGTTATCCTGCTTGGACATGACGCCCTGATCGGCGAGGGTGTGATAACGCTGCGCGGTGAGGCGCGCCAGATTCAGAGTGCTCTGCGAAGCTTGCAGGCTGGCTTGCACTTGCGCCAGTGCGGCGTTCGATTGCGCCAGCGTGGCCCGCGCCTGTACGATTTGCTGATCGAGGTCGGGCGTGTCGAGCTCTACCAGGAGTTGGCCCTTTTTTACGCGGTCGCCCATGTCCACGGTGCGCTGGCGGATGTAGCCCTCGGTGCGGGCGTAGAGAGGCGTTTCGAGAAGCGCAACGGTTTGACCGGGAATCTCGACGGTGGCGCCCGAGGGCGCTGTGCGGACGCGCGCGACCTCGACCACGGGGGTGCCGCTGCCGGCGGTATCGGCGGCCGCGGTTGCGAGCGCCTGCTCCTGCGTTTTTCGCTGCGAAAGTTCGTAGGCGATGGCGCCGGCAAGCGCCAGAACGATCACCAGAATCAGCAGGAAGAAACCGGCGTGCGATTTCTTCCGCGCGGGCGCGTGAGAGGCCACGGTGGTGAATTCGGGTTCGGTTTGCGGATTGGCCGCCATTACGCTTCTAACCTCATTACGCTTCTATGCTATCGAAAGTTTTGGGCGGAGCTTTCCGGAGCAGGCTGTAAACCACGGGAACCACGAACAGAGTGGCCACGGTGGCGACCATCAATCCGCCGATGACAGCGCGGCCGAGAGGCGCATTTTGCTCGCCGCCCTCGCCCAGGCCGAGAGCCATGGGGATCATGCCGGCGAGCATGGCCATGGCGGTCATGACTACGGGCCGGAGACGGGTGCGTCCGGCCTGGTAAGCAGCGGTCAAGACATCGGCGCCCTCGCGGCGGAGATCGTTGGCGAAGGTCACCAGAAGAATGCTGTTGGCGGTGCCGACTCCGATGCTCATAATCGCGCCCATCAGGGCGGGCACGCTGATAGTTGTGCGGGTGAAGAAGAGGATCAGGAGAATACCGCTGAGCGCGCCGGGCACGGCCATCAGGATGATGAACGGATCGGTCCAGGATTGAAAATTGATCACCATGATGAAGTAAACCAGGATGATGGCGAACACCAGCCCGTAGGCCATGCCCAGGAACGAGGAGCGCATGGTTTCCACCTGACCCCGCGTGTCGATGTAGCTGCCGGGCGGAAGCTTGGGGCTGTATTCGGCGATGATTTTATCGACATCGGTGGCGACGCCGCCCAGGTCGCGGTCCTGGACGTTGGCATAGACGTCGAAGACGGGCTGGACGTTATAGTGGCTGATGATCGCGGAAGTGAGGCCGCGCGTGACGCTGGCCACGTTGCTGAGCAGCTGGGTGGACTGTCCCGCGCCGCCCGTGATGGGCGTATTCATCAGCGCCTCGGACGAATCCATGCGATAGGTGGGTGTCTGCACGGCGACGTTGTAATCGACGCCGTTGGCGGGATTCACCCAGTAATTCGCGCCCACCTGAAAGCTGGAGCTGAGCGAGATAAGCATGCCCTGGGCGACATCCTTCTGCGAATAGCCCAGTTGGCTGGCGCGGTCGCGGTCGACATCGACACGCATCATGGGAATGTCCTTGACCTGATGCACGTGCACGTCGGTCGCGCCGGGAATGCGGCTGATGCGGCGGGAGATCTCGCCGGCGATCTCGAAATTCTTATCTTCATTGCGCCGCGGGCCAGCTACCTGCACGTCGATGGGCGCGGGCAAACCGAAGTTCAGGATCTGCCCGACGATGTCGGCGGGCTGGAAGAAGAAGGTGAGGTCGGGGAACTGGATCGGCAAGCGGCGGCGCATTTCGCGCACGTAATCCCAGGTGGAATGGTGCTCGCCGGGGCGGAGCGAAACCAGAATCTCGCCATCGAAGGTTCCCAGAGTTACGCTATCGCCGAAGGCGAGGTTGTTGCCGCTGGTGGGAAGGCCGATGTCATCAAGGATGTCGCTGAGCTCGCTGGCGGGAATGGTCTGGCGTATCGACTGCTCCACTTGCGCGAACTTCTGTTCGGTTTCCTCAATGCGGGCGCCGGAGGCGGCGCGGACGTGCAGGCGGATCTGGCCGGCGTCGACGCGCGGAAAGAAATCCGTACCGATGAAGGGATAGAGCGCGACGCAAGCTCCGGCGAGGATTACGAAGCAGGCGACGACTACGGCCCGGCGGTCGAGGGCGGAGGCGAGGATGCCGGAATAGACGTCGCGAAGTTTTTCGAAGCCATGGTGAAAGCCGCGGTGAATGCGCCACAGCAGGTTGGGATTTTCCACTTCCGTTTCGCCGTCGGGATCTTTGTAGAGATGCAGCTCGGCGGGAAGGAGGAAGCGGATCATGGTGGGGATCAGCGTGCGCGAAAGCAGGTACGACGCGCCCATGGCCAAGGCGACGGCGATGGCCAGCGGAGTGAACAGATATTTCGCGGTACCGGTGAGGAACGCCACGGGCACGAACACGATGCAGATGCACAGCGTGGAGACGAAGGCGGGCACGGCGATTTGCTGGGCTCCGTCGAGAATGGACTGAACGATGCCCTTGCCCATGCCCAGATTGCGATGTATGTTTTCAATCTCGACGGTGGCGTCGTCGACCAGGATTCCAACGGCCAGGGCCATGCCGCCGAGAGTCATGATGTTGATGGTCTCGCCCATGGCGTACATGATCGCGAGCGAGGTGAGGATGGAGAGCGGAATGGAAATGCAGACGATGAGGGTACTGCGCCAGCTTCCAAGGAACAGCAGGATCATCAAGCCGGTGAGGACGGCGGCGGCGGCGGCTTCCTTGAGCACGTCCTGAATGGCGGCGCGAACGAAAATGGATTGATCGAAGAGCGTGTCGATCTTCAATCCTGAGGGAAGGGTAGAAGCGATACGCGGCAGCGCGTCCTTGATCCGGCGGACAATATCGATGGTGGACGCTCCGCCGTTCTTGAGGGCGGTAAGCAGCGCGCCGCGTTCGCCGTTGTGGCGCACGATATTGGTCTGCACCATGTAGCCGTCGCGAACCTGCGCGATGTCGCGCATGTAGATGGTGCTGCCTTTGACCGTCTTGATGGGGAGGCGGTTGAATTGATCCACCACGGTGGGGGTGTTGTTCATTTCCACGCGATATTCGCGGGAGCCGATCTTGGTGCTGCCGGTGGGCAGAATGACGCTTTCATTGTTCAGCGCGGCGGAGACATCGGTGGCGGAGAGGCCTCGCGAGAACAGCGCATCCGGGTTGATGTCCACCATGACCATGCGCTGCTTGCCGCCATAGGGAGGGGGAACCGACGCACCCTGAATGGTGGCGAGTTGGGTGCGGATAAAGTTGGAGCCGAGATCGAAGACCTCCTGCTCACTCATGGTCGGGCTGGAAAGTCCTAATTGGAGGACGGGGACCGCCGCCGCGTTATAGCGAATAATCGCCGGCGCGCGGGCGCCCAAAGGAAGATAGCCGACAAGCTGGTTGGATTGCGCGGAGATCTGCGCGATGGCCGCTTCAATCTTTGCTCCGGGGTGGAAATACATGCGGATCACGGAGACGCCGGCGTAGGACTGCGACTCCATGTGTTCGATGTCGTTGACCGTGGTGGTCATGCCGCGCTCAGCGCGGGTGGTGATCATGTCGGCCATGTCTTCGGGAGTCAGGCCGCCGTATTGCCAGATCACGCTGACGATGGGAATGTCGATGTCCGGGAAGATGTCGGCCGGCATGCGGGCGATGGCCAAGCCCCCGGCCAGCAGGATTGCCAGTGCCATCACTACGAAAGTGTAGGGACGGCGCAGGGCCAGTCGAACAATCCACATATAATTCTATTAGACTGTGCGGCGGTTAATAGTGTCTAGTGCTGAGAGTCGCGGCCGGGGTGTGCCATCCGGCATATGGTTTTCGGGATGGCTCGGGGTTATGGGGCGGCGCCCTGAATCAAAACGGGAAGCGTGGCTGAGGTTGAATAGCCGGTCAATCTATCTTGAGTTCAATTGGCCTGTTTCCCAGATTCATGCGGGGGTACTTTCACCTCCAAGCGTCACATCCCCATGACCGCCATCCGAGTACACAATGTGTTCTATGTAATGTCCACGAACTTTGGCTATGCTGAACAAATGGCCTGGGCATACTCCGTGCCTTCCGGGCTTGAGTTCTAGCGAAGGGCCTGTTCGGCGCACTGTCAATTGATTACAAAATAGCTAGAACGCTCTGTGGTTAGGATGTTGATATGCGCCGGGCTTTTCCTGCGACATCGTCCTGCTCTGTCAATGTCAGGCAAATCAGGTTGGCCAGAACGCGTAAGGCTCTGGTCGAGTGTCCGCTAACAGCGGACGGCTACTTGAAGGCGATGCTCGATTCGAAGCACCTCAGCGTGGAGGAAACCGGCTCTAACATTCCGCTGCTACAATAGTTTATCGGAGCCCATCGGCGTCAGTCGATGGTGCGGGGATAACAAACAATAATGTCTAATGTAATCGTTCTTGGCGCCCAATGGGGCGACGAGGGCAAGGGTAAAGTTGTCGATCTGTTCGCGGAACGGTTCGATATCGTGGCGCGCTATCAGGGGGGCCACAACGCCGGGCACACGGTCTTTATCGGCGAGCGCAAGTTCGTTCTCAAGCTGATTCCCAGCGGGATTCTGCGCGACGGGGTGATCGCGGTGATCGGGAACGGCGTGGTGATCGACATGGCGGCTCTGCTCGAAGAGATGGAGACGCTGCGCACGGCCGGCATCGACCTGGAGGGGCGGTTGTGCATCAGCAACCGGGCGCACGTGATTTTTCCGTTCCACAGGCTGGTGGAGAAGATGTCGGAGGCTCGCGAGAACCGCATCCCCATCGGCACCACGCAGCGCGGGATCGGGCCGTGTTACGAAGACAAGGTGGGGCGGCGGGGGATCCGGATCGCGGACCTGTTCGACCCGGACGCGTTTCGGGCGCTGTATGACACTCTGGCCGAGGACAAGCGGACTCTGGCGGAGACTTTCCAACTGCGCGAACCGATCGATTATGCGGCGATTCGCCGCCAAAGCGAGGAGTACGCCGAGCGCATCAGGCCGATGGTCTGCGATACCGCCAAGTTCCTGAATGATTGCATCGCGCGAGGCATGCGCATCCTGTTCGAGGGCGCGCAGGGGACCATGCTGGACATCGATCACGGAACTTATCCGTTCGTGACCTCCTCCAGCGCAACGGCGGGAGGGGCTTCGACGGGCACGGGCGTTCCGCCCACGCGCATCAGCGGCGTCATCGGAGTTTCAAAAGCCTACATCACGCGCGTGGGATCGGGACCTTTTCCGACCGAAAGCGACGCTGCGTCGGGCGACTTGCTGCGGCGCGAAGGCAACGAATTCGGCGCGGTCACGGGGCGTCCCCGGCGATGCGGGTGGTTCGACGTTCCCCTGCTGAGTTACACGGCGATGGTCAACGGCTTCGACACGCTGATGATCACCAAGCTGGATGTGCTGGACCAGTTAGGCGAGATTCCGGTGTGCGTGGGTTACAAGCTCAAAGGCCTCCCGGTGTGTGAAATGCCCGCGACGTTTCGGGCGCTGGAGGCGGTTGAGCCGGTGTATGAGATGCTGCCGGGCTGGACCAGTTCGACGCGCGGAATCGATCGCTATGAGGCGCTGCCGGAGCAGGCTCGGGCTTATCTTGAGTTTCTGGAGCAGCGCACGGGTGTCGAAATCGGCGGCGTGTCCACGGGGCCGGAGCGCAACGAGACCATGATCCGGCCAGGATCGAAGCTGGAGCGGCTGCTGGCTTAGCAGCCGTTGCAGGACAACCGCGCATGCAAGCGACAGGCGAAACCGCCTGTCCCACCCCGACGCAGCGTCAGTTAGTTTGCAAACCCGGTGGGACAGGCGCTGCGTCCGCGCCTACTTCGGCTGAGGAACGATGCGCAAATAGGGCTTGGGGGCCTTCCAGCCGCCGGGATACTTCAGCTTCGCTTCCGCGTCCGAGACGGCCGGCAGGATGATCACGTCCTCGCCATGTTTCCAGTTCACCGGCGTGGCCACCTTGTGTTTGGCGGTGAGCTGCATGGAGTCGAGCACTCGCAGCACTTCGTCGAAGTTGCGGCCGGTGCTCATGGGGTAGACCAGCATCAGCTTCACTCTCTTGTCGGGACCGATCACGAAGACGCTGCGCACGGTGGCATTGGCGGCTGCGGTGCGGCCTTCGGAGGTGTCGCCGGCGTCGCCGGGCAGCATGTCATAGAGCTTGGCAATCTTGAGCTCCGGGTCTCCGATCATGGGATATTTCACTGAGTGGCCCTGGGTCTCTTCGATGTCCACAGCCCACTTGGTGTGGCTGGCAACGGGATCGACGCTGAGCCCGATGATTTTCGTGTTGCGCTTCTCGAATTCCGGCTGAAGACCGGCCATGTAGCCTAACTCCGTGGTGCAGACTGGGGTGAAGTCCTTGGGGTGCGAGAACAGGATGGCCCAGCCATCGCCGATCCATTCGTGGAAGTTGATAGCGCCTAGCGAGGTCTCGGCGGTGAAATTGGGTGCTTCGTCGTTTATGCGCAACACTGGTTTCTGTGGTCTCCCTGATGTTTGTTGAGTTCGCCGGGGGCTGAGTAGCGTTCCCGGGTAACGCGATTATACAACCAATTTTCATTGGAGGTCTCGCGGCGATGCATTGCCGCCCGAAGGCTCGGGCGAGGCTAATTATTGTTCGGCTGAGGGGGAGGAGCAGCGCCTCCGCGCCCGCCGGCGGCTCCGCCGCGTCCACCGCCCCGGCCGCCCCGGCCTGCGCCCCCGGGCTGTCCAACCGCCAGCCCGACGAGTTCGGCGCCGTTGCCTCCGGTGCCGTTCACCACCGCGACCATGAACTGGCGGCCGTTCACGAGGTACGTCATCGTACCGCCGGTCATCGGTGCGCCCAGGGGCATGTCGTAAATCTCCGCGCCGCTCTTTTTATCGATGAAACGGAGATCGGCGCTGCCTTCAACCAGCATGGTCTTGGTAACTAGGATCGGCGAGCGCTGGCCGCCCCCCCAATTGCTTGCGTCGATGTTGCCGGCCTTCAGCGCAGGATTGTTCACCAGGTTGTCGTTGGGCTTGCCGTTGGGAATCATCCAGGTATGATCGCCGGTATTCAGATCAATCGCAGTGATGCGCCCGAAGGGTCCCTTAATCAGCGGGATTCCGCCCAGGATATTCGGCGTCCCCAGCGATCCGCCGCCGGCGATGTACTGCATCTCCGATCGCGTTCCGCCTGGCTGCACGGCCGAAACATAGGCCGCGGTCACTGACGGAATGTAGATCATGCCGGTCTCGGGATCGACGGACGCGCTCATCCAGTTCGCGCCGCCTCCCGCGCCGGGGAGTTGCAGCGTTCCCACTTTGCCGTTTTCATCCCGCAGGATGGGAGGCGTGTAGATCGGTCCCAGCTTGTACTGTTCCGCGGCCTTCAATGCCGCCGCTTTAATCTCGGGAGTGTAATCCGCCAGATCGTCCAGAGTCACACCCTGGCGATCGAACGCCTTCGGCTTGGTGGGGAAGGGCTGCGTGGGCGAATACCATTCGCCGGGGACGTTGCCCTGGGGCGCCGGACGCTCCTCAATCGGCCACACCGGAGTTCCGTTCGTCCGGTCGAACACGAAAATGAATGCGGATTTGTTCACCTGCGCCACAGCCTTGATCTTCTTTCCATTGACCGTGACGTCCAGCAGGATGGGAGCGGAGGGAATATCGTAATCCCACATCTCATGGTGAATCAGTTGGTAATGCCAGATTTTCTTGCCGGTCTTGGCGTCCAGGCAAACAAGGCTATCCGAATACAGATTCGCGCCCGGACGCTGGCCTCCGTATGTGTCGCCGCTGGGAGCCTCAACCGGAATGTACACATAGCCCAGTTCTTCATCGCCCGTCAGCGGGCCCCATGCGCCGGTATTGCCGGTGAATTTCCAGGAATCCTCGCCTGTTTGCGGATCTTTCAGCCAAGTTTCGACTCCAGGCTCGCCCGCTTGAGGAACCGTGTGGAACGTCCACAGCAGCTTGCCGGTGCGCACGTCGTAACCGCGAATATAGCCGGGCGTGTTCAGTTTGGTAGGCAGCGCGGTGCCGACTTTCTCGGACGCCCCAACCACCGCTACGTCGCGTACAATGATCGGCGGCGAGGTTGCGCCGATCGATTCCTTCTTTACCTCGGCGCGATCGAGGCCTTTCCACAGATCCACGTGCGCATCCACGCCGAAGCTGGTTATCGGCACACCGGTATGCGCGTTGAGCGCCACCAATTGATAGCCTGGGGTCACGAAGAGAATGCGGTCGTCGCCTTTCGAATCGGTCCAATAGCTGAGGCCGCGATTGACCGGGCGGACCGCGCCGCGTTCCTTGGTGTCATCGCCGTTGTACAGCCACTTCGTTTCGCCGGTGGCAGCGTCGATGGCCGCCACTGTTCGGGTTGTCCCGGCGGTCACGTACAACATTCCTCCGATCATCAGAGGCGTCACCTCCCATGCCGCTTGCGGAGTTGGACCGAAGTTCTGCGCCTTCCAGCGCCAGACCACTTGAAGATTTTTTACGTTGGTCGCGTTGATTTGATCCAGCGGGGAATACCGTGTGCTGCCGGTATCGCCTCCATTGACGCGCCATTCGCCGGTGGCGGGCGTGCCGTACTGCGCCAGAGCGGGGAAGGCTGCGAACACTAACGCCGGAAGCAATCCGGCCAATCTCGATACCGACATGGGTTTTGTCCTCTGGCTGATTATATGTCATCTCCAGAGGAATTTGCGCGACGCGGCTTGCTCTACTCGAAGGCCAGTTCGACCGCGCCCAGAGAGCCAAAATCGGCGGTGATTCGATCTCCGGGCTGGCCCATGTAGACTTCCATGGTCACTCCGGTGGTGACGTATTCGCCTGCTCTCAACCCACGCCCTTGCGAAGATAACTGATTCGCAAGCCACGTCAGCGCGTTGAGCGGATGACCCAGGACGGCTCGCCCGCTCCCTTCGCGATGCGGATTCCCATTCACCGTCAGCCGCACGGGCTGTTCCGCAAGGTCGATGCCGCGCCAATCCTGCGTGAGCCGGCCTTTGACCCACGCCGCGTGGCAGGCGTTGTCGGCGATCAGCGACAGCGCCCCGATGCTGGTCCATTCGTCGAAACGGCTGTCGACGATTTCGATGCCGGGCAGGACTCCCTCGACGGCCTCGGCGACTTCATCGGTGGAGCGGGGTGTAGACACCGGCGGCAGATCCCGCCCCATAAGAAACGCGAATTCGGCCTCGACCACGCGCATGAAGAACTGTGACGCGTCGAGGCGGGCCGGGCTATCGAAGCAGAACGCCGACATCATGCGCCCGTGAAACGGCCCGTCGACGTGCAACTGCCGCTGCGCGGTGACGTTGGTGCAGGCGATCTTGTATCCGATGCCCGCGCCGCCGTAATATTCAAGAAGTTGTTGGACCAGAATGTCCTGGCATCGATACGCCTCTTCCTGCGTCTTGGGCCGCACGGCCTGGGGAAGCTCGGCGAGCCTCACGTGTTTGGTTCTGGCGTCGCACAATAATTGAGCGCTGAGTTTGACTGCAGGGGTTTTTTCCACCTGACTATCGTAGCGCCCTCTCGTAAGGGACCGCCCGCAAAACGGAGCCTGAGTCGCGGCCACGAGCGCCGCTGTTCCCTTCGGCAATTGAGAGCCGCGACCGGCCCTTTGCGGGTTCCTAAGGAACCGCCCGCAAAACGGAGCATGAGTCGCGGCCACGAGCGGCGCTGTCCCTTCGGCAATTGAGGGCCGCGACCGGCCCTTTGCGGCCTCCTAAGGAACCGCCCGCAAAACGGAGCATGAGTCGCGGCCACGAGCGGCGCTGTTCCCTTCGGCAATTGAGAGCCGCGACCGGCCCTTTGCGGGCTCCTAGGCAACCGCCCGCAAAACGGAGCCTTGGTCGCGGCCACGAGCGGCGCTGTTGCCTTCGGCAATTGAGAGCCGCGACCGGCCCTTTGCGGGCTCCTAAGGAACCGCCCGCAAAACGGAGCCTGGGTCGCGGCCGCGAGCGGCGCTGTTCCCTTCGGCAATTGAGGGCCGCGACCGGCCCCTTGCGGGCTCCTAAGGAACCGCCCGCAAAACGGAGCCTTGGTCGCGGCCACGAGAGAGGCGCTGTTCCCTTCGGCAATTGAGAGCCGCGACCGGCCCTTTGCGGGCTCCTAAGGAACCGCCCGCAAAACGGAGCCTGAGTCGCGGCCGCGAGCGGCGCTGTTCCCTTCGGCAATTGAGGGCCGCGACCGGCCCTTTGCGGGCTTGCTTGCTATCGCTAACACAGTAGGGACCACCGGCTGAAGGAAATGCGATAGCCTAGTGGTTTCGACGTGTTTGTTCTCCTCGCGCTGCTATTTCTCCTTGCTCCTCTCCGGGCCCAAACTCTAATCATCCAGCGAGCCACGGTTATCGACCTGGCCTCGCCCAAGCCGCTCAAGGACACCGACGTGGCCGTTTCCGGAGGACGCATTCTAGCCATCGGAAAGGGCATCAAGGTCCCTCCCGGCGCGCAGGTCATCGACGCCCGCGGAAAATTCCTGATCCCCGGGCTTTGGGATATGCACATGCACCTGGGGCTGCCGGATGCTTTCCTCCCGATGCTGATGGCCAACGGCGTAACCGGAGTTCGCGAGATGTTTACAGGCATTCCGCTTCCGTTGATCCAGCAATGGCGCGCCCGCCCCGACGCGCCGCGCATCGTGGCGTCCGGATTTCTGGACGGTCCTTTGATGCTCTCCGCGCCCAGCATTCCGCCCGGAGCGTTTGCCGTCGCCACGGCCGATCAAGCCCGTTTCGCCGTGGATGTTCTCGCCCGGAGCGGCTACGATTTTCTCAAAGTCTATAGCGACCTGCCGCGTGAGGCGTACTTCGCCATTGCGCAGGAAGCTCGCGCGATCGGCATTCCGTTCGCGGGCCACGTTCCCGAATCCGTCAGCCCCCTTGAAGCTGCCGAGACCGGCCAGCGCAGCCAGGAACACCTGATCAACATCCTGCAGGCGTGCTCCACCAAAGAAGACGAGCTTCGCGCGGAGCGACTTCGCGTCATGAATGACGATCAACTTTCCGGCGACGCCCGGTTGCGCATTCTCGGCTTCCCGGATCTGCGGAGCTTCCTCGATTCCCAAGGGAAGGACACGTACAGCAAGGAGAAAGCCGCGGCATTGTTCGATGCTTTTGTGCGCAATGGCGTGTGGCAGACGCCGACGCTCGCGCTGCTTCAGGGCTTTGCGTACGGCGACGACCTGGTCAACGACCCCAGCTTCCACTACATGCCGGAGAGTTGGCGCAAAACCGCCCATGCGCGTGATAAGCCCTACATGCAGGATCTCTCGCCGGAGCAATTTGAGGAACTCGTTGGCCGCATCCGGGCTTTGCTCGATCGCTACAAGATTCTGGTTCGCGATATGCATCACGCGGGGGTCGAATTCCTTGCCGGAACCGATACCAGCCTCACCAATCCGGTGATTCCGGGAGTCGGTCTGCATCATGAGCTGGCGCTGTTCGTCGATGCAGGCTTCACTCCTTTGGAAGCGCTGGCGACGGCCACGCGCAATCCCGCCCGCTATTACGGCGCCCTGAATGTGACCGGAACCATCGAGGTGGGCAAGTTCGCCGATCTTGTATTGCTGGACGCCGACCCTCTCGCCGACATCCACAACACCCAAAAAATCCGCGCCGTCGTCGCGCGCGGACGCTACTTCTCGCGAATTGATCTCGATGCCATGCTGGAGCGCGTGGCTGGGTCGTCGACGCCTTCCGCAGCCTTGGCGCCTTAAATTCCGCGAAAACCGCTCCCTCTGGTCACGGCTCGGTGAGTAGCATTTCCGAGCCGTGACCGCAGGGAGCGGTTTCTTCCAATTCGCTACTGAACTTCTGAGTCAGCGCCCCGTGACGTCCGAAGGGGCTGCGTCGGCGCTCACCTCCAGCACGCGAGCCTGACCCCTGTCGATCAATTTTGCGGCATCGTCCGCCGAGATCCGGAACCGTTCGCTCCCGCGTAGTTCTCCACTGCCCGGAGCAAGATACACGCGAGTGACTCCGAACAGCCGGAATGGTTCGTCTTCGAATCCCGTGTCGAACAGATTCTGGTCGACGCCCTTGAAGATGAGAGCCGTGCCCGGATATGCGGCGGCGACCGCTTGAGCGCCGCGCACCACCAGCCGCATCCTGGATGTCCGCGCGAGCCAATCCGCGGTCTCCGCGTTGATTTCCGGTAGCGAGCCGGCGAGAAACGCCGCCGCCAGGCCAATCGATACCGCCCGTGCGAGGCCGCCGGCGTTCCACGCCCGCTCCAGAGCCCATCCGCCGAGCCATGCCATTCCGATCAACGGAATCGTCAGCTCGTAATACAAGATGTGATTCGGCAGCGGCAGCACGGGAGCAATGAACAGCGCGAACCAAGCCGCCGGAAACAGTACCCGCGCGTCTCGCGAAGCCATTCGGCAAATGAAGAACGCCGCCAGCGCCGCGCCAATCGCCCATCGCAAGGGAAATCCGTCCGGCCCCCAGGCGCTTCGCAAATAGAACAGCGCGGTTGGAACGATGCGCCCATCCACGACGACTCGATAGACATCCCCTGCCGGACGGGCAATCGCCAGCCAATGCATTGCTCCGAAGATCACGGCGGGGATGAGAAGCGCCCACGCCCGTCGATCGCGTTTTCGCGCGACGCACGATGTGTACAGCAGCGCCGCCAGAGGATACATCACGGTCACTTCCAGCGCGCCGAAGCCGGCCAGATACGCAACCCACTCGACGATTTGCCACTTCGTATTGCCCGTTTCCGGCTCCAGTGATTCCAATCGCCGGGCTCGGGCGTACAATGCCGCCAGCAGCAGGAACGAGCACAGAATCTGGTTGTACGCCGACGACCACATTAAGGGAACCGCGACCGCGAAACTGGTTGTCCAGACCACCGCCGCCGCGATTCCCGCCGTGCGCGATCCTGTGATCTTCGCGCCCACCGCTCCTCCCAGCGCCAACGCCAGAAACCAGGTCAGCAGCGCGAACCAGCGGAACGGCGCAGCGTGCATGCCGAACACGGAGGAGAACAACAGGAAGAACAACCGCTCACTGAGAACTCGGACGGTGCCTTGGGCTTCCGGAAGGAACAACGCCGAGGCTAAACTGCGCAGGCCGTGCACTTCCAGCCTCAGGCCCAGCCACGCGAAATCGTCGGTGCGAAACCACACGAACGGAGCTCGCCAGAAGACCGCCAGACACGCCAGCGCGGGAATCAGGAAATAATCAGACTTTTTGAGTGCCGCAGCGACTAATCCCCGCAACGCTCAACCTCGACCAGGCAATTGTAGAACGTCGGACCTCCGCCAATGTCGGTGAGCCTTTCCGAATTCGTCAGAACATTCGCGTTGCGGCCGTCCGCGGCGCGCTTGGCCCACCTGGTGGAAGGGGATCGCGTCACGCCGGGCGGCACGGGACTCTCTAGTGTCACGGAGGCTGTCAGCAACAAGCTTCCGCGATCGTTGAAGACTCGCACGCGATCTCCCGCCGAGATCCCGCGAGCTTCGGCGTCCTGCGGATGCAGATGCAGCACGGATGTCTCCGCATCCGCCGCGGCCCTGTAGCCGAACGTCGAATTCATGCTGTCGTCGTTCTTCGACGACAAAAACTCCAGCGGATATTTTTGCCGCAGCCGCTTATCGCCCAAGCGCGATTCCGACGGAGGCGTGTAGTTGAGCGTTTCCGCGCCAAATTCGCAACGGCCCGAAGCGGTTCCAAACTCGCCTTTCGCAAACGGAAGAAACGGCTCGCCTGAGGGCGACACGTTGAGACGCACGGAGTGTTCCTGGTCCAGCCGCTGACGAGTAATTCCATCCAAAAAAGGATGCCCCGAAGCCAGGAGCGCATCGATCATCGCGTCTTCGGAATCCTCGAAGCAGGGGTCGTTAAATCCCATACGCTTGGCCAGTTCGCGAAACACAGCCACATTCGATCGAGCTTCGCCGGGAGCCTCCAGCGCGGGCCTCGCCATCTGCAAATGATAATGCCCGTAAGCCAGATACAAATCGGTGTGCTCCAGGAATGTGGTCGCCGGCAGAACGATGTCTGCGTGATCCGCCGTATCGGTGGGAAACTGCTCCAGCACCACCGTGAACAGGTCGGTCCGGCGCATCCCCTTCAGAACCAGGTTCTGATTGGGAGCGATCGCCGCGGGATTCGAGTTGTAGACTACCAGCGCCTTCACGGGCGGCGCATCCAGTTTCGTCAGAGCTTTGCCCAGCTCCGTCATATTCACGATTCTGGCCTCGCGCCCCAGCGGCGATTGCATTTGCAATTCCGGCATCTCCAGAGCCTTGCGGTCGAACTGAAACGCCTGCGCGGTGGAAAGCTGGAATCCACCACCCACTTCGCGCCAGGAGCCTGTCAGAGCCGGCAGAGCCGCGATTGCGCGCACCGCCGCTCCTCCATGCTCCGAGCGTTGCACTCCGTAGTTCAAGCGAATCACCGCTGGACGAATGGTCGCGTACTCGCGGGCCAACGTGACAATGTCTTCCTTGGCGATTCCCGTCAGCGCCGCCACGCGTTCCGGATCGTAAGCTTGCACGAGATCCCGCAATTCGGCAAAACCGTTGGTGTAGTTGTCCACATAATCGGCGTCGTACAATTTCTCGCCGATGATCACGTGCGCCATCCCCAGAGCCAGCGCCAGATCGCTGCCCGGATTGATCGTGAAGTGCTTATCGGACAGTCCCGCCGTCCGAGTTCGCACCGGATCGATAGTGTAGAGCTTCGCGCCCTTTCGACGCGCTTCCACGATGAAGGGCCACAAGTGAACGTTGGTGCCGTGAATATTCGAGGCCCATGCCAGGATCAATTTCGATTCGCGAAACTGCTCAGGCTCCGTTCCATAGCGCCGGCCGAGGGTGGCCATCAGCCCCGCCCCGCCGGCGGAGGAGCAGATGGTGCGGTCGAGGCGCGACGCCCCCAGCCTGTGAAAGAAGCGCCGGTCCATGCCGGAGCCGTTCAGCAGCCCCATGGTGCCGGCGTAACTATAAGGAAGAATCGCCTCCGGCCCGAACTCGGCTGCGATCGCCGACAGCCGGCTCGCGATCGTGTCCAGCGCCTCGTCCCAGGGAATGCGCTGGAACCGGCCTTCGCCTTTTGCGCCACTCCTCTTTAGCGGATACAGCACGCGCTCAGGCGAGTATTCGCGATCCAGGTACCTGGCCACTTTGCCGCACAAGAAGCCGCGAGTCACCGGATGATGCGGGTCACCTTGCAGTTTGGTCGCGCGGCCATCCTGCACGTGAACCAGCACCGCGCACGTGTCCGGGCAATCCAGAGCACAAACGGAACGGCGAATCTCCATACAGGAAGAATACCAAGCGGCGCTTGCCGCCTCAGGCGCTTTCAGGGATTGGACCGCTCCCTGCCGGTCGCGGCTCTGTTCTCAGCCGCCATGCGTCAGCATAGGGCAGCCTCGGTTGATGCCTCGGCCTCCTCGCGCCGCAGGACCGGCGGCTGGGATTCAAGTTCCTTGCGGCGCTCCTGGTCTTAGCAGACGTTCTCGCCTCAGCAGTTCTCGGTGGACGCCTCAGCTTCCTCCGCGCCCGCGGGACCCGCAGCCAGCGCATCTGCGATCAATTGTCTGGCCCTGGCTTCAAGCTCCTTGGCGACGCGCACTTCCTGCGGAAAGTTAGGAAGCCGGGAGTCGCCGACAATCATTGCGGAAATTCCTCCCGCCTGGAGTATTGACTGAATCGACATAGCCTCCATTTCGCTGGCCGCGCCGAAAACCGTCACCTCATCGAGCGCCGCGGATGGGTCGACCTCTTCCAGTTCAGTCCCAGGAGGGAATTCCGCGACCAACTGTTCCGCGCGCGCCTGATTCCCGGCGTCGACGCGAACTTCGTACGTTCCTTCCACCACACCAGGAGCGCTGTCGTCGAGCAGCACCGCCGGGATGCCCTTGTCCGTTAGCATTTTTAGAACCTCCGCCGCATCCTCGCTGGCGGATTCGTCGGCTGAACGGAAAATCGTAATTTGAGAACTCATGCTCCCAGAATACCGCTCGTTAGTTATGCGGATCGTGAATCAGTCGTACCGCAAACACGAAGCGGGGTCGATGGCCAGCGCCCGTCGCAGAGGACCCCAGCTTGCCGCCAGGCCAGTGGCAGACAGGAGCGCGGCCACGGCCAGAAAACTGATGGGGTCGGCGGGCTGGAGTCCGGGGACCAGGAACATCGCCAGCGGCTTCGTGACGAAAAAGGCAACGGCCAGGCCGGCCGCGGAACCTAACGCCACCAGGCGGGCGGAATCGAACAGAATCATGCGGCAGACATTTGCGCGAGTGGCGCCCAGCGCCATGCGGATTCCGATTTCGTGCGTGCGGCGCGTTACGGTATAGACCAGGGTTCCGTACAATCCGATGGAGGCCAGCAGAAGGCCGAGCACTCCGACGGAGCCCATGAGAACAGCCCCCACTTGGCTGGGCAACAGAGCCAGTCCGATGCTGGAATACATTGTCTCTACGTCCACGCCCGCGGCTGGGTCCACGCGGCGGAGAACCTGGCGTACCGCGTCCAGTTGAGAAACGGGCGGCAGTGCGGAGCGCAGCACGAACTGGAGGTGCGGCAAGGCATCATTTACCTGGCTGAAGGGTTGGAAAAGCTGCGGCTGGTCATCCTCGCCGATAGTGACATTCTTGGTTCCTTCAACCACACCCACAATCCGGATCGGGGCAGAATCCTTCGGTCCCCAAAGGAACTCCGTTCCCACCGGTGCCCGGCCATGGAGAAAGCTGGCCACAAACGCGCGGTTCACGATCGCCACGTTGCGTTCGGCATTTGCGAACGTGCCGCCCTGGAGGAAGGGAATGTCCATCGCCTTGAAATAATCCTGCGTAACTACGTTGCGGTAGAAATCGGCGTGCACTTTTTCACCTGTATCGGAAAAAGTGAGGACAGAACCAAAGTGGTTTCGATTGCGGAAGGGGATCACTCGAGCCGCCGCGGCGGCCTGTATTCCTGGAATGGCAGTCATCTCGCGAAGCGCCCTGCCGGCATACAGGAGGATCTGTTCGGGATCCTGATAGCGCAGCGGCGGAAGTTGAGCCTCCGCGCGAATGGTGTGCCGGACATCGAAGCCCGGGGTGATGGCGTTCGCTCGCAGAAGGTTCCGCAGGAACAGGAAACCGGTAGTGAGGACCACCAGCGAGAGCGCGAGCTGTGCGATCACCAAGGTCCGCCGCAGCCGCATTTTCCTTTCACGGCGCAGATCCGGCGCCAGAGATTCTTTGGCAGCCTGCCAGGCCGGGAGCAGGCCGCAGGCGATTGTCGCCCCCATCGTCAAGGCCAAGGCGTAGAGCGCCAAGCGCCAATCCGGCTCAATCTGGAGATGGACCGGAAAGGGAAGCGGCAATTCCATGCGTGAGAGCAGTGCGGTGGCTGCCTGGGCCATGGCCAATCCGCACGCCGCGCCCAGCACTGCGAGCAGCAGGCTCTCCACCACCAACTGCTGGAGCAAGCGAGCCCGGCTGGCGCCGAGCGAAAGGCGTGTGGCGATTTCCCTTTTTCGTGCGGAAGCGCGCGCCAGAAGCAAACCGGCGACATTGACGCAGGCGATCAACAATACCAGCCCCGTCACCGCCAAAAGCAGGGCAAAGAAGATGCCAATACCCTGGAACGGCGAATCCTCAGTGAGGTGGGCCAATCCGGAGATGGGCGTGACGGTGACCTTCTCCGTGTATTTGTAGGGCTGAGGGATATCTGTATTGAGGCGCTCCGCCACCGCTCGCAAACCGGCGAGAGCCTGGCCGCGGGTCATGCCCGGCTTGAGCCGCGCATAGATCGCCAGGTAGGTGTCGTCGAGATAGCGAGGCATGTACACGTCCGGCGAATAGCCGAAGCCCTCCAGCGTTCGATGGTTGCCGGGAAGAATTCCCACGACCGTGTACGGCTTGCTCTCCAGATCGATGGTGCGCCCGACGATGGCTGGGTCGCCGTGGAAACGCTGCCGCCAGAAGCGATTGTCCAGTACCACCACTTCATCGGGATCGTCGGGCAGAATGCCTCGCCCGTAAGCCATCGGAATGCCCAGCGCGGTGAAGAAGTTTTTGGTTGTAAGGCTGGCGAAGAGCGGACGAGTCGCCGTTCCGTCGTTGAAGTTGGCGAAGCTCTCCTCGTTTTCGCCCGCCACGTCGGCGAATACTCCACTCTTGCGGATGTATTCGACGACGGGAGGAAGCGACGCGCTATTGCCGCCCAGGCTCACGGAGACCACCGAACCAGCGTCGGCCACCGAAGGTTTGCTGAAGAGGAACTCCACCGCGAGGGAGAAAATAGCGGCGTTCGCGCCGATTCCAAGCGCCAGCGAAAGCGCCGCGGTGGCAACCAGGGTAGGATTGCGGCGCAAGCCCCGGACGCCATAAACCACGTCGCGCCATAGATTCTCGAATGCAGTAAAGCGCCAGAAGTCGCGCTGGTGTTCCTTGATCCTGGCGGCGTTGCCAAGCGGAATCGGATTGCCTCCAGCCGCCGCCATTTCGCGATGAAAGGCCAGCTCGGCTTCAAGATCGCGCTCCAGAGTGCGGCGGCGAAGCAGCTTCCGCCAGAATTTTCTCATCGCGCCAGCACCTTTTGAACGGCCGTCGACAGGCGCGTCCAAGTTTCTTCCTGCGCGGCCAGCGCCTTCCTGCCCTTGCGCGTGATCTCGTAATATTTAGCTTTGCGATTGTTTTCCGATACGCCCCACTTCGAGTCGATCGCGCCATCCAGTTCCAGCCGGGACAAGGCCGGATACAGTGAGCCTTCCTCCACCTTTAGGACTTCGTCCGAGAGCAGATGAATCGTCTGGGCGACGGCATAGCCGTGCAGAGGGCCCCGCTGGAGCGCGTGCAGAATCAGCAAATCCAAAGTGCCTTGCAATAAGTTGGCGTTTCCCATGACGGTCTATGGAAAGAATACGGCCGGTTCCATAGATTGTCAAGGGGAGATTCGTACTCAGCGTTTCCTCCAGCGATCGGCGAGCGCCGCCAGTTTGTCGTCCATTGTGGGTTGCGGCTTGGGTGGCGGGGTGAATTTCTTCGGCTGCGGCGCGGAGCTTTGTGGAGGCTTGGACCCGGGAGGCTTTGCCGCCCCTGGAGTTTTCATAGACCCCGGGGTTTTCATCGATAACGCTATGCGCTTGGTCTTCGCATCCGCCGTGAGTACGTGGACTTTCACGATCTGGCCGACCTTGACTACATCGCTTGGCTCCTTGACGTAGCGGTCCGCCAGTTCGCTGATGTGCACCAGGCCATCCTGATGCACCCCGACGTCGACGAAAGCTCCGAATTTTGTCACGTTGGTGACGATTCCTTCAAGAGTCATCCCCGTTTGCAAGTCGCCGATCTCCTTGACGTTTTCCTTAAAGCTGGGCGCGAGAAACTTGTCGCGCGGATCGCGGCCGGGTTTGCGAAGCTCTTCCAGAATGTCATTAAGCGTGAACACGCCCGCGGCGAGTCCGCTCTTATCCACCTTGTCCAACAATGCTGGCTGGGTGGTCGCTTGTGAAATCAATTGCTCGATCGAAACGTTTAAGCTTTTGGCAATTTGCTCGACCACCGGATAGGACTCCGGGTGAACGGCGGTGATGTCGAGAGGGTGATCGCCGTGGCGAATGCGCAGAAAGCCCGCGGCCTGCTCGAAGGTCTTGGGACCGATGCCTGGAACGGCGGTCAATTGCACGCGGGAGCGGAAACGGCCATGTTCATTGCGGAACTCGACGATCTTCTGCGCGGTGCGTTCGTTGATGCCGGCAACATAGCGCAGGAGGGCCCAGGATGCGGTATTGAGATCGACGCCGACGCGGTTGACGCAGCTTTCAATTACCGTCTCCAGCGACTTGTGCAGAAGGCTCTGATCGACGTCATGTTGATACTGGCCGACGCCAATCGACTTCGGGTCGAGCTTGACCAGCTCGGCCAAAGGGTCCTGCAAGCGGCGCGCAATAGAGATGGCTCCGCGCACGGTCAGGTCAAGATCCGGGAACTCCTGGCGCGCGATTTCGGAGGCGGAATAAATGGATGCGCCAGACTCGTTTACGGTGACGCAGAAGATCGACGTGAGGCCTTCCTTCTTGAAGAAGTCACGCACGAAGGCGTCGGTTTCGCGCGAAGCCGTGCCGTTGCCGATCGCGATGGCACGGACATTGTATTTCTCGATCAGAGATTTTAGAGTGCGCTCCGCGCCGAGGATATCGTTCTTGGGCTGGAACGGGTAGATAACATCGTGGCCGAGAAATTTGCCGGTGTCGTCGACGATGGCGATCTTGCAGCCGGTTCGAATGCCTGGGTCGAGTCCAAGTACGGCAAGCTGCCCAGCGGGCGGCGCCAGCAGCACGTTCTGGAGATTTTCGCGGAACACCTGGATGGCATCAATGTCGGCGCGCTGCTTAAGGTCCAGGCGAACTTCCGAGGTGATGGAACTGTTCAGCAGCCGCTTCCAGGCGTCTTCGGAGGCAAGGTTTAGTTGGGCGGTCCAATCGCCGGGGCGCTGATGGACCTTGCTCTTGATAAGGTCGAGAGGGCGCTGCGGATCGAGTTCAATGACGAAGTAAAGGACGTTTTCGGTCTCGCCCCGGCGGATCGCGAGCATGCGATGCGAGGGGATTTGCTTGACCGGCTCGCGGTAATCGTAATACATCTTGAACTTTTGCTGTTCGTCGACGGCGTCGGCGGATTTCTTGCTGACGATGACGCCTTCTTCGAAGAGGGCCCGGCGCAAAAGCTTGCGAATGTCGGCGTCGTCGCTGATGGTTTCGGCGACGATGTGTCGAGCGCCTTCGAGGGCATCCTCGACTGTCGCGACACCCTTTTCGGCATCGACAAAGGAAGCGGCAAATGTTTCCAGAGGGATCCCCGTGGGTTCCTGATTCCACAGATAGTCGGCGAGCGGGCCCAGCCCTTTTTCGCGGGCGATCATGGCTTTGGTGCGGCGCTTGGGCTTGTAGGGGAGATAGAGATCTTCGAGTTCGCTCTTATCGAGAGACTGCTCGATGCGTGCTTTCAATTCATCAGTGAGCTTGCCTTGCTCCTGAATGGAAGCGAGGATGGTCTCCTTGCGGGAAACCAGCTCACGGAAATAGAGGAGCTTTTCTTCAATCGCGCGAATCTGGACTTCGTCGAGGTTGCCGGTCATTTCCTTCCGGTAGCGGGCGATGAAAGGGACGGTTGCGCCTTCATCGAGGAGTTCGACCGTGGCGAGAAGCCCCTTCATGGGGACTTGCAGCGTGGTCGCGACGTGAATCAGGAGATCGGGAGAGAGAGACTGAAGTTCCGACATGGGAGGAAGCCCTATTTTACCGTGAGTTCCTGTATACAATAGCTACAACAAACGTGATTCAGATCCTTCGATACCTGAGTCTTGCTTGCATGCTGGCAGGCCCGGTTTTTGCACAGTCACATCCGCCGTCGCTTGAAGTCGCGTCGGTCCGGAAGCACACGGGCGAACGCTTCGGCGCGACGCCCTTCGTGGTCTCCGGAAACAGAGTTACGGCCGAGGATCACCAATTGCACGATCTCATCCTGGAAGCCTACGACCTGAAGGCCTACCAGGTTTCCGGCGAGCCGGAGTGGATGGGGGGAGGGAGCAACATTGCCGAGATACTCGCCCGGTCAGGCGCCGATTCCTACGACATCTCCGCCAAAGCTGAAGGCGACGCCGAGCTGACTCGGGATCAAGGCCGGTTGATTCTTCAGGCGGTCCTGGCGAACCGGTTTCAGTTGAAGGTCCATCACGAGACGAAAGAGATGCCTGTGTACGCGCTGGTGGTTGGGAAAAACGGACCAAAGCTAAAGGAGAGCGCTCCAGATGCGACGTTTGGCTCCAATTTTGAAATTGGTCCCTTGGCCCGGATGACGAATAAGAAGACGCCCATGAGCCGGCTTGCCGAATTCCTTTCCACCCAAGCCGACCGCCCTGTAGTGGACGAGACCGGCCTGACGGGATTCTACGACTTCACACTGGAATGGAACTTCACCGACGACCAGCGTGCCGCGGGGGTGGGGGTTCGAGGAGATCCCGATTCCGCCGGACCGTCCGTGTTCACCGCGGTGCAGGAACAACTCGGGCTCAGGCTCGAAAAAACCAAGGCTCCGATCGATATCATGGTCATCGATCACGCAGAGAAGCCTTCGGAGAATTAGGTGCGGGTCGCGGGAGCGGTATTAGCTGGGTATCTGACGATCGGAATCCTGGGGGTTATGACGGACCAGCTCGTCGCAAATGCAATTCCAGGGTTTCGAAGCCTGCCTGGGGCGCCGCTTTACTACTACCTGATCATCACGGGAACCGACACGCTGTATTTGATTGGCGGTGGATACTTATGCGCGGCGATTGCAGGGGCGTCGGCGCGCAGGGCCACGCTGGCGCTGATCCTCCTTGGCGTAGTGGGCAGCGCCGCATCGGACATCTGGCTCTGACAGTACCTGCCGCCGTGGTTCGCGATCGCGCTCCTGGTGATTTACCCGCTAGGAGTCTGGTTCGGATCCAAATTGCAAAGAAGGAGGAGCTTGTGGTCGACACAGTTGTCGAAGCCCTGATCTTGGATTTTCTCGATTGGGTGAAGGCTCGCGACAGAAGTTACGAAGACACGCTGGACGCGTGGCGCACTTCATGCCCGCGGCTCCCGGTGTGGGAGGAGGCCAACGATCGCGGACTGATCGTTCGGGACGAAGCGGGCGGGATCTCGATGATCAGACTGACCCCCGCCGGACTTGCTCTCCTAAAGCGGCATAGCCGTTAACGGAAGAAAAATAGGAGGCTAATTTTCGGCGTTGGGGTGCCTAGGCGATTCGGGGCGGGGAAGCTGCTTGGAACCAGGACGGGGGGCAAGAACGCAGCAAAAATCGTGAGCCACCAGACCATGTGGAGATAGCGGATCCACATGACTGGGAAGAAAGCGAGCCGCGCGGGACTCACTGAATTGCTGAAGGACTGAACTTGTCGCTTTCGTTCTCCGTCCTATACGCGTGGCTCCTGCACACTGAGGTGAGCGACGAGGAGAAACTGGTCCAATGAGCTGACGCGCCTACGAAGATAATGCTTGAAGCCGCTAGCGGCTGGCCTCAACGGGAGCGTCGCGGGTGCGGCGTTTCCGGTTACGCTTGCGCGCGAGTGCGGACTTAATGCGCTTCTTCTCGCCTGGTTTCAGGTAGAAGGAGTGCCGCTTGGTTTCTTTAATGATGTCCTCCTGCAGGACCTTGCGCTTGAAGCGGCGGAGCGCGCTTTCGATGGTTTCGCCATCAACGATATAGACTTCAGCCAACAGGAATCTCCTTGACCCCACACGGGGAATTCAATCTTTTAGAATACCAGTTTTGCCGCGAAAATATTTATCGCAGCTGGATATGCTACAAATCTGGGGTTTATCGCGACTCTGAAGGCGGCCTGATCAAAGAACCTGGGAAATCGTCGCCCTCAATCACCACGGGACCATATTCTTCGGTTTGCCCGTCGTCGGCGTCAGGATCACCCTCTTCAGGATTCAGGCCCAGCCGCTTACGTTCCAGCCGCTTGGCTACTTTCTCCTGCTGCTTTTCCTTGCGCTGCTGCTCTTTTTGCCGTTTCTTGAAACTTTGCGGTCCACGCCCCCCCATAAAATGCTCCCCTTCAAAAAATTACGTCATCAATCCGCCTGCGGCATCGAGATCGGGCCGCATGGTAGCTGGATTGTCAAAACCGAACGAAATCCTACCAGCGGGAACCGCGGCCGCCGCCACCGCCGCCGCCCCGATTACCGCCGCCGCCCCGTCCACCACCGCCGCGTCCGCCGCCGAAGCCGCCGCGTCCGCCACCGGCGGGTTTGGGTCTGGCTTCGTTGACGTTCATGGCTCGACCGTTCAACTCCGCGCCATTCAACTGTTGAATGGCGGTTTCGGCTTCGCGGCGATCCGTCATTTCGACGAACGCGAAGCCGCGAGGCTGGCCGGTGTCACGGTCGGTCACGATATTGACGCGCTCGACGGCGCCGTACTGGGCAAATGCTGCGTACAGGTCGTCCTGGGTGGTCTGAAAATTGAGGTTCCCCACAAAGATATTGGTCATTTAAGATCTAGCTCCCCATTCACTCACAAGCATCTTCGGCAGACGGCGTCAGAACCCAACCAAAAAGGACCAGAACGCTGCGCAGCAGGGCACCCCGCCCGTGAGGAGGGCGCCGGCAAAGACACCACAAGTGTACCATTGGTGAGGGAAAAATGAGAATCGGCTCTTTGGCGGTTCGTTTGGGGCTATTTTTGAGGCACCGGTCGATGCTCCATAGGATTTGGAGGCCTCCAGCCGCTGTTCGCGTCTTGAGCGGCACAACGGAGCCTATCGCGGCAGGACCGCCCCGGGTTTGCGGGCTCGGCGGGCCGCTCTGGCCCTGTGCCGCTAGAACCAAACTGGCTTGTAAGGCCCGCCGCAGCGGCGGGCTCATCGAGTTACGAGCGGCACGGCGTTGCCCGCGGGACGCTACCATGCTTCGTGGCCTGGAACCGATGAGGGAACCAGACTCTTACGGCTCCATCGTATGGGTGGTTGGGTTGGGCGGCTTCGCGTGAAAGCGGGAAGTCGTAGGGAGGATGGTAGATAGAGTTTCTTGATTTCTGGAGATGAAGGAACTCGGACCGTCGGCGTGCCGGGGGCGATTCAGGCAGATGACATAGCGCGGAAAGCCGGATTATCTCGCCACCCAAGGAACTCGGGCGGAGGAACCAGCGGTTTTTGCGGTACGGAAGACGGGCGAGGGTAGTGTCGTCGCCTTGGATGGTTCCTGCCGCTTTCAGGAGATCCGCGTGGTCGAAGGGGTTCGAGCTAAACCAGGTTATTTCACCAGTCTGAGGAATTTGGTTCGGAGCAACGTGGCGGCTTTTGTCGTAGGGGCTACGACAAGAACAGTGTCGTCGCCTGCGATGGTGCCTGCGACTTCGGCCCAATCGGCGTTGTCGAGGGCGGAGGCTAGGGCGCTGGCGTGTCCCGGCGGGGTTCGCAGCACCAGCAGGTTCTGAGCCAGGCGAACATCGAGCAGAAACTCGCGGGCGACGGATTCGAAGGCAGGGAGGGCCGGGGCGGCAGGATTAGACGCCAGCGAGTAGCCGTCGACGGTCTTGACCAAGCCGAGTTCGCGGATGTCGCGCGAGAGGGTGACCTGGGTCGCTGCGATTCCCTGGGCTCCAAGGGCGTCGGCGAGTTCTTCCTGAGTATGGAGGTGGAGGGCTCGGACAAGTTTTAGGATCTGGCTGTGGCGATATGCTTTTGAGAATCCGGGGCGCTCCGCTTTTATAGCAGCCACTTATCTTCGCCACTCCGAGATTCGCGCGGCGGCTTGCTCCAGGGCTGCCGCGACGGAATGCGGGCCGGTGCCTCCACGAATTTCGCGGGTCTTCATTCCTTCGGAGGGTTGCATCAGCGCGATCATGGCTGGGGTGAAGCCTGGATCGAAGGCAGTGAGTTCGTCCGCGGTCCAGGCGGAGGGTTTCTTTCCGGCGCTGACGCTTTCAAGCACCAGGCGTCCGACGATCTGGTGGGCTTGATGGAAAGAGGTGCCGTTCCTTGCGAGCGCTTCCGCAAGATCGGTGGCGACAGCCCAGCTTTCTTCAACCGCAGTGGACGGGCACGAGGGATGCAAGCGTGCGGAGTCGATTACGGCGCGCATCATTTCGAGAGAGCCGGAGAGTTGGCCGGCGGCGTCGAAGAGCGGCGGCTTATCCTCCTGCATATCGCGATTATAGGTGGACGGAAGGCCCTTGAGGGTGACGAAGAGCGAAGTGAAATCGCCGAAGACGCGGCCGGATTTTCCGCGAATGAGCTCGAGTGAGTCCGGATTCTTCTTTTGCGGCATGAGGCTGGAGCCGCTGGTGACGCCGTCGCCAAGCTCGATCCAGCCGAACTCTTCGCTGGAATAAAGAATCCAGTCTTCGGCGAGGCGGCTCAAATGCAGCATGCATGTGGACGCTGCGTAGAGGAAGTCGAGGGCGAAATCGCGATCGGCAGAAACGTCCATGCTGTTGTTGGTGACGGAGTCGAAGCCGAGGTCTCGCGCGATGGCTTCGCGATCGAAAGGGAAACCGGAACCGGCCAAAGCTCCGGAGCCGAGCGGAAGGACGTTGACGCGCGCGCGGGCTTGGCGGAGGCGCTCAAGATCGCGCGCGAACATTTCAAAATACGCCAGCAGGTAATGCGGCCAGAGGACAGCCTGGGCTCGGCGGAGATGAGTGTAGCCGGGAATGACGGCGTCGGGATTGCGGTTGGCGCAGGCGAGCAGCGAGTCGAGAAGCGCGAGAAGATGCTGCACTGCACCGTCGATTTCATCGCGCAGCCAGAGGCGGAGGTCGAGCGAAACCTGCTCATTGCGGCTGCGGCCGGTGTGGATTTTATCGGCGAGCGCGCCGACGCTTTCCTTGAGCTTGCGGATGACGAGGGTGTGGACGTCTTCGTCTGTTGCACCTTCGTAGAAAGAAGCGCCGCGCGCTTGTTCGCGAAGGGTGTCGAAGGCTTCGACAAGCTGACCGCGTTCTTCAGCAGTAAGAATGCCGACGCCTTCGAGGGCTCGCGCGAAGGCCTGGGAGCCGCGAATATCGGCGTCGATTAAGCGGCGGTCGAAGTGGAGCGAGCCGGAAAAGCGCTCGAAGACTTCGGAGGGTCCTTCGGCGAAACGGCCGCCCCAGAGCTTCATACCGATTTCGTCTTTGGAACCTGCCCGCACAACGGAGCCTGGCTCGATGAAACTTCTTCGAGCCCTTGAGGACCCGGCGGGTCGAGCCGGCCCTGTGCGGGCTTCGGGGCTTTTTTCAGCGACGCCCGCACCTGGATGGGCAGGCCGATGAGGTTGATGAAGCCGCGGGCGTCGCGCTGATCGTATTCGGCTCCCATAGTGAAGCTGGCGATATCGAGCGAGTAGAGCGAATAGGGCGATTTGCGGCTGACGGGTTGGATGCCGCCTTTATACAGGCGCAGGGTGGCTTCTCCAGTGGTGGATTCGCTGGCCTTGTCGAAGAAGGCGTCGAGCGATTCGCGCAGGGGCGTGAACCAGAGGCCGTTATAAACCAGCTCGGCGTAATCGAGCGCCAGCTTCTGCTTGTAATGGGCGAGGTCCTTTGAAAGAGTGAGCGCTTCGATCTCCCGGAACGCAGACATGATGAGAGTGCCGCCGGGAGTTTCATAACAGCCTCGCGACTTCATGCCGACGAAGCGGTTTTCGACCAGGTCGATGCGGCCGATGCCGTTCTCCGCGCCAATGCGGTTCAATTCTTCAAGCAGCGCGACGGCGGAGGATTTCTTGCCGTTGACAGAAACGGGGCGGCCGGCTTCGAAGCCGATGGTGACGTCGGTTGGTTTATCCGGCGCTTCCTTGGGGCTGCGCGTGAGCATCCAGATTTCATCGGGCGCGGCGTTGGCGGGATCTTCGAGCGCTCCGCCTTCGTGGGAGATGTGCCAGATATTGCGGTCGCGGCTGTAAATCTTGGTGGTGGTTTGCGAGATCGGGACGTGGTGCTTGGCGGCATACTCGATGCAATCTTCCCGCGACACAAGATTCCATTCGCGCCAGGGAGCAATGACAGGGAGATGCGGGGCGAGGGCTTTGTAGGTGAGTTCGAACCGAACCTGATCGTTGCCCTTGCCGGTGCAGCCATGGGCCAGCGCATCGCAACCGGTGGCGAGGGCGACTTCGACCTGTTTCTGGGCCAACAGAGGACGGGCAATGGAGGTGCCGAGGAGATATTTATGCTCATACTCGCCGCCGGCGCGAACCAGCCGCCAGAGGTATTCGGAGACGAACTCCTCACGCAGATCGGCGACGTGAACATCGGATGCGCCGGTGGCGCGGGCCTTGGCTTCGAGGCCGGTGAGTTCATCGCCACCCTGGCCGATGTCGCCGCAGACTGCGACCACTTCACAGCCGTAGTTTTCCTTCAGCCACGGAATAATAATGGACGTATCGAGGCCGCCTGAGTAGGCGAGCGCAACCTTCTTGGGTTTGTTCATAGAAATTTGATTTTACCTTCGGGGCGCGGATGGACGCGAATTTACGTGAATGAAACTTCGGGCCTGGCGCTTAGCTTAGAAGCATCAAGAGCAGGGCCTTTTGGGCGTGCAGACGATTCTCGGCCTGATCGAAGACCACGGAGCGCGGGGATTCGATGACAGCATCGACGACTTCCTCGCCGCGATGGGCCGGCAGGCAGTGCATGAAAATCGCATCGGGACGGGCCCAGGCGAACATGGCTTCGTCCACCTGATAGGGCTCGAAGGCTTCGAAGCGGGCGGCCGCTTCGGACTCTTGGCCCATGCTGGCCCAAACGTCGGTATAGACGGCATGGGCTCCGTCGAGCGCTTCGGCGGGGTCGTTCGTGAGCGTGATCTGACCAAGCGCAGAGGCCTCGGCGGTGATGGCGGAGTTGGGTTCGTAGCCGGGAGGCGTCACAACTGCGACGTGAACGCCCAGGCGTCCCGCAGTAAGCATCAATGAATGCGCGACGTTGTTTCCATCGCCTACGAAGGCCAGCTTGAGTCCTTCCAGACTGCCGAAGCGTTCTTCCAAAGTTTGCACGTCGGCGAGCACCTGGCAGGGATGATACAAATCGCTGAGAGCGTTGATAACGGGGACACCGGTCCAGGCCGCGAGTTCCTCAACGGTGGAATGCGCGAAGACGCGGGCGACAATGCCCTGGGTCCAGCGGTCAAGATTGCGGGCGACATCCTTGACTGGCTCGCGTCCGCCGATGGGGCCGGCGTAATTGACGGCGTCGCCGCCAAGCTGTTTGATCGCCAACTCAAAGGTAAGGCGCGTGCGCAGCGACGGCTTTTCGAAAAGCAGGGCAAGGTAGCTGCCGGCGAGAGATTGCGCGTAGCGGGCGGGAGTATTCTTGACGCGTGCGGCCAGATCGAGCAGCCGGCGGAGGGCGGAGGGGGAAAGATCGAGATCGCTGAGGAGGCGCCGCGGGGCGGGCTCCGGCGAAGACTGCGTCGCAAAGGCTGGGTCGATGAACACGTGGGCGGCCATGGGCACTCTCCGTTGAATAGTTATTCAACAGACTGAATAATAATACAACCAGACGGGAGATGCAAGGGATTAGAATAGGAGGCGAACTCCCGTTTGGATAACCCGCGGAGCCACAGTCATGTTCTATTCACGCCCGCAAGTTGAGCCGCTCGGCTGGGATCTCATGGATCTGCCTATCCACAACGGCAGCAAGCATTTCGATGCCATCACATCCCACAACCGGCCTGTCGATTTCAGATTCGGGGGAGGGTGGCTTTCGGTGGAGATAGGTCCGGTGAACGCTCCGCCGGATGGCCCGGATATGCAGGAAGTCCTATCCATCCGGATCAGTCCCTTTGGCACGATGGACATCCATCCGGAGCAGATCTGCGACATCCTGGGGCTCACGGTCAACGGCCGGAAGATCGATTCCGCCGGAATGGCCCAAGGGGCTCGCGGGTTTGACTGGTCTGGCCGGACAACCTATTGGGAAAGCACGCATCTGATGCAGCCTTCCGATGACGCCAGAATGTTTGTGCAGAAGCTTCGCGAAGCTTTTCCCGGATCCATGCTGGTTCAGCCCGAGTGGGGTTCGCACGGCCAACTGCGGTGCCGAAAGGTCAAATTTCTAATGAGGCCCGATCGAATGGTGGCGCTCGGCCTCGATCCTGACAATCGAATGCTTCAGAGAATGCTATCTGGAGAAAACATCTCCACGGAGGAGTTTGAAACTACTTTCGGCTTCCGCATTGACTTCGTGCATGATGAACCGATTCTGGGCGATGTTACCGGCAGCAAATATGTGCATGACTGTATGCGGAACAGCGGAGGGCCGGAACTTCGTTATTCCACGATTCAACATCGGCGCTACCGCATCTCCGTGCAATACCCGACTGAAGATGCTGTGGCGCAATCGCGCATGCGAACCTTGTTGTCCCTTATCGACGGATCTTTCCGCCGCGGGCTCCGGGTAGTTAATCTGCAAACCGGCGCGGTCCTCACTGAGAATCTCGGCGACGATCAGGACAACCGGAGCTATAGTATTGCCTTGCGAGAGGAGTGGCTCACGGAGCCTACCTCTTATCTATTTGTTGGGATGACAATGCGCGGCGACGAATTTGCGGGCGAAGGCGGGGTATTTTATGGCGCCCGACCCAAATCGTAAAAGGAGATTTACGTTTGCCGCAAGCGCTCCGCGGCAGTACGGCGAAGGTAATCGATGGCGCCTTCCATCGAGCGCGCCAGCGGTCTTAGTTTCTTGCTCCGCCGTCCGCGCGCTTCGCGCGAGCAACTCGGGGGGAACAGCAGGTCGCGCGCGCCGCGTGAAAACTCTATTTGAACGCCTTCCTGCAAACGCCCCCGATTGGTGAGATTATCCCTTTCCAAGCCGCGGAGATGCTCGGCGGCCGGCGTCTCCGTGGCGTCCTCGGCGCGGATGCCATGTTCCTTCCAGGAGGCATTGATGGCTTCGATCAGCGCGTGCCTGCCCAGCGTCCATCGGCCGCCCACAAAAGCAACGGCTTCCTCGGAAGAGCTTGCACCGTGAAACGCCACCGCGAAGGCGGCTCGGGACAGCAGGCCCGTCAACGTCGGTTCGTCAAACCGGGTGCTGGTGATGTGCAAGGCTTCCTTATTGCCTTGCCGCAGGTAGCCCGCGAAATCGTAGAAGGCCCAACCGCCCAGTTCCGCGACGGCGCGCATGATCTCGGACGAGCCCGGCTCAATGCCGCCTCCATGCGGGGAGACCAGCAGGCACTGGTCAACGTTGTTGTCCCCGAACGTGACGGTGAAGTCACGGCCGGGGACATAATTTCGCGCCAGAACTTCCGCGTAGTTTCGTGGTTCCGCCAAGGCGCTTAGGATATCACGAGGGCCGAGGTCATTTCCCGAAGCCCTCGCGTGCGGGCGGGATGTTAATTGCCCAGGGTGATCGCGATCACCAGGACGTTGGGGTTTTGCGGAAGGGTGACCGATCGCACGGTTTTGGCGTTATTCAGGGCGAAGGAGTAGCTATTGAGATGAAAGACTTCTCCATCGGTTGTTCCCGTACTGTTATCGCGGTAGTTCATGATCACGCCTTGCGATTCGCCAGAGTAGTTCTGGGGCGTAAACCAATCGCTGATACTCTGCGTAAACACCGCCGTAGCGCCGTCGGTGTAAGTCACGGTGAACTTCTGGCCGAGTGCGTTCCCGTTCACCCCTGTCGCCAGCATCTTCAGTGAAGAAAACTTCCCAGCGGGCAGTGTGATTGTCTTTCCGCTGACAGCGTCGGGTAATCCCATCGGACCGATGCTGTAGAGGGTTCCGCCAACGGTCTGACTCGCGCCTAACAATACGCCCGAGTAAGATCGCCCGCCTCCGTCCAAACCGCCGCTGGTGAAGGGCAGGTGGTCGACGGCAATGCCGGCCACGTTGTACGACGCCGATAAGTCGACGGTAGAGGTTGCGACGGCAGGCGCAGTTACCGTCAATGTTAGAAGCGCGGTATGAGTCAAGCTCCCCGAAGTCGCTGTCACGGTCACCTGTGCCGTGGCCGCGGCCGTCGAACTGGGGACGGTAAACAATCCCAGTAAACCGGCGTTAACGGTACTGAAAGCCGCAGTCACGCCGGCGGGTAGTCCGGAAGCAGTCAGCGTCACGACGCCTGTGAAGCCGTTGAGAGGGGTGACGGAGATGGCGGTGGTTCCCTTCCCGCCTTGGACGACGTGCAGGCTGGCGGGCGTGAGCGTGATTGCAAAGTCCGCGGGCGCAGTGACAGTTATGGTGATGGCGACGGAGGATGTCACGCTGCCTGAGATTCCGTTGACCGTGACCTGCGTTGCTTTGGCAGCCGCGGCGCCGGTCGCGTTCAGAGTGAGGGTGCTGCTTGTCGTGGCGCTGGCGGGGCTGAACGATGCTGTGACGCCGGCGGGTAAGCCTGTCGCGGTCAGGGCGACGGCTCCGGTGAAACCTGCCCTTGGCGCGATGGTTATGGTTGTGGTTCCAGAGCCGCCCGTGGCCACGTTCACGTTCGTGGACGACGAGGACAGGCTGAAACCGGGCGCGGCGGACACGGTTAGAGCGACGGTTGCCTGCGCGGAAAGAGATCCTGCGGTTGCGGTAATGGTCAACGGGGCAGCGCCCAGGGTGGCCGTCGCGCTTGCGGTGATTTTCAGCGTAACGCCCGTGAACGTCGCTGTCACTCCTGCTGGCAATGCGCCGATCGTCAGGGCCGGCGTGCCGGTGAAGCCGTTTAGCGCTGTGATTGTGAAGCTGGTGCTGCCGGAAGCGCCTTGCGTCACGCTCAAGCTGGAGGGAGACGCCGCTAAGGTAAAGCTCGGGCCGGCTTTTATGGTGAGGCTGAGAGTGACAGAGGCGGTCGCTGTGCCTGAGGTTCCAGTGATCGTGACTGTGGATGTTCCCACTGGCGCGGTGGCAGCGCCGGTGAATGTGGCCACGGCAGTGGTGGAGGTCGAAGCCGGGCTAAACGAAACGGTCACTCCGGTGGGCAGACCCGAGGCGGTCAGCGTGGCCTTACCCGTAAAACCCGTCTTGGGCGTAATGGTGATGGTGCTGGGTGCGGCGGCCCCTTGAACGATGTTCAAGGTGGGGGTCGAAGTAGAGATTGTAAAAGAGGATGGAGACCCCACGGTCAAGGCGATCGGAACAGTCGCGCTGAGGGTGCCGGATTTGCCGGTCACGGTAACGGTCGCGGTGCCGACGGTCGCGCCGGCAGTGGCGACGAAGCTCAACGTGCTGGATGCGGCCGTGCTGGCCGGACTGAACGAGGCGGTGACACCGGCCGGCAGTCCAGCGACGGTCAAAGCCACGGTGCTGTTAAATCCATTGGCGGGAACGACGGTGATCGAGGCTGTGGCGGTCGCGCTCTGAATTACGGTCACGGCCGCAGCCGAAGTCGTCAAGCGATAACCTGGTGCAGCCGTCACGACCAGACTTAATGACGCGGTCGAACTCAGCGTTCCCGACACGCCTGCCACCGAAATCGGGTAGGCGCCTGGCGTAGCCGCGTTGGTTGCGGAAAGCGTCAATGTGCTGGCATGGCCGGCGCTGAAAGCTCCGAAGGTTCCGGTGACTCCGCTGGGGAGCCCTGTCAGGCTCAAGGTGACGGCTGCGGAAAAGCCGTTGAGCTCGGTGAGCTGAATCGTCGAGGTGGCGCTTGAGCCGGATTGCAAGGATACCGGGTTGGGCGCGGCTGCAAGCGTGAAGGACGGAGTGCTGGGTAGCGAACTCAAATCGTTGATCAAGGCTTGGCCTGCGGGCGACCCCCATCCGGTGGCCAAGTCATATCCGGTAAGCGCAGAGAATCCGGTATAGCCGGTCGCGATGTCATGCAGTGCCGCCGCGTAATTGGTTGCGTTGTTGCCGATGGCATAAATGGCGGGGTTCATGAAGCCGATTGCGGGCTTCGAATTCGCCGCTGCCTGCTGATTGGCCAAAGCGGTAAACCCTCCCCATAAAGGCGTGGCCGCGCTGGTTCCACCCACGGCTGTGGTTTGCCCGTTGCTGTAAATCAGATACATTTGTACCGCGCCGGTCAACGCCACGTCGGGAATGTTGCGCATGGTTTTGGACCCGCCCGCGGGCGCGATGTTCATGCCCTGCTGATAGCTGGGGATCGGGTAGGTGGTGCTGACCCCGCCGCCGCTTCCGCTCCACGCGCTCTCCGATATCCAAGTCCCGCCCGCGCCGGTGGTGGTCAGAGCCGTCCCGCCGACCGAGGTCACATTGGGGTCGTCTGCGGGAGGCATGATGCCGCCCGAGTACGCGCCGCTGTCGCCAGAGGCCGTAAAGAACGACTGGCCCTGGGCGATCATTTGCTTGAAAATCTGTTCCGTGGTCGAATCAATCCCGTAGCCCCAGGAGCAGCTCAATTGCTTGGCTGAATTGTCAGTCGCCATGCGATTGAGGATGTCGTCCGGATAGTAGCCCTCGTAGACGATGACGCCGGCTCCGGGAGCCATGTACCCAGCCATCACGATATCCAGGATCACTTCGATGTTCGAGCTGCCGGGGACGCCGTTGAATCCGTCCAGAAGCACGGTCGAGACGGGCACGGGCGGAAGGGCCGCTTGTTTGAAATTCGATACGACGTCGGCGGCAAAGAAACCGTCGAATTCGACCAAGCCGATGGTCTGCCCAGTGCCCGTCAAGGTGACGCCTGGCGCATAGGCGTCTCGAAAATCCTTACCGATGAACAGACCGGAGGGCCCCGATCCGCTTGTAAGCGGCAGAGCCGAAGTCAACGGCATTGACTTCAAATCCATGGGCTGCGGCACCACAAAGTTGTCCAGGCCAGCGATGTTCAGCACCTGAACGTCCGTGTCGATGGACGGATCGCGGTCTGGCGCGAAAAAGCGGCCTCGCGTGGGGTGGTCCCAGGTCGTGAGGTTTATATGGAGCATTTTATTGATCGCCCCGGCCGAGCCGGAGACATCCAGAAGCATACGGTTCGAATGTTGTCCTGACACGGCAAGACCGTTTTTTTGAATAAACGCAATCAGCTTGTCGTAATCTTCCTGGGTAGGACCGAAACGTTCTGTAAATTCGCTTGTGGTCAGATACTGACGATAATTCGGGCTGGTAGGATCGGTTATCTGTTCGATTAGTTTATCTAGCTCTTCGGTGTTGCGCAGGGGCAAGCCAATCGCAAGATTTAAGTTGGTTACTCCGGCAATTGGGCCGAGTTGCCTCGACTCACCGACGGCTCCTGGCACATGCCGGAGCAACGCCTGGGCGGGCGCGGCCTCGACCGATCCTAGAGCCAATACCATCCCGCCAACGATCGTGTTGACGATGAACCTTTTCATTTTCGTTTTCCTTTTACCTTGGTTTCCAGTTGTCTTTCTCATCGGCGATTCAAAATCTCAATCGAGGCGGGTGCGGCAGTTTTTTGACGGAATATTCCGATGCGAGACGCGGATTATAAAGATGCGGCGACGACCGATAAGATGGGTGGCGAAAGTCGAAGGCGAGAGCTACGTCACGGGATTTCGGCGGCTCGGAAACGCTGGGGGAGCCAGCCTCGAACGAAGCTCCGCGATGGCTTTGCGCCGGGTCATTTGAACCTGCCATTCACTCATCTCGAGGATTGGCGCGATGCTCCGCATGGTGAGGCCGTGCCCATAATGGAGCGTGATCACGCGCCTCATCGTAGGCTCAAGGGCGTCAATTGCGTTCGACACGAAGGTGAGCAATTCGGACTCGGCCGATTCCTGCTCGGGGGAGAGTGCCGCCGGGTCCGACAGAAACTCGGAAAACCTGAGCCCGCCGTCTCTGGAGTTCACGTCGGGGTCGACGTCGGCATCGAGCGAGAACGGCGCTTCGACGCCCGGAATCGTGAGAGCTTCGGCGTACGCCCGAAGACTCAGACCCATTTCACCGGCGACCTCTGTGTGGGTGGCCGTGCGCTGCAAGCGGCGCTCCAGTCCGGCTCGCGCCGCGGCAGTCTCTTTGGTGCGCCGCCGGTCCTCACGGGACAGGCTGTCGAGCGAGCGAAGATGATCGAGGATCGCTCCGCGAATCCTATGCTCGGCGTAGGTCTTGAGCTGCAAATTCCGCGCCGGATCGAAGCGGTCGATGGCCGCGATCAGCCCCATCGTGCCGGCCGAAATGAGATCGTCGATATCGACACGGCGTTGAATGCTTTCATGAGTGCGGCGGGCAATCCAGTTCACTTGCGGCAGATGCTCCAGGATGAGCCGCTCGCGCTGCTGCGGGCTGAAGTTGCTCTGCATGGGCGAGCTCAGATCTGAGGTAGAGGAGACCAACGTCTTCCTTATCGGCCCGGCCATGCGCGCCTTGAAAATGGCGTCAGAAATCTGACGATCGTCAAAAGCTGAGCCGCGCTCTTGCCGCCAACGCGTTGGGTTTCCGTGGGTCGACGGATGGCCTCCAGACTGCTTCTACGTGAACGGCCCGCAAAATGGAGCCTGGGTCGCGGCACGAGCGGAGTTGTTACTTTTCGGGGATGGAGGGGCCGCGACCGGCCCTTTGCGGGCTCGTAAGTAACAGCACGCAAAACGGAGCCTGGTCGCGGTCACGAGCAGAGTTGTTACTTTTCGGGAATGGAGGGGCCGCGACCGGCCCTCTGCGGGCTCCTGAGTAAACGGCCCGCAAAACGGAGCCTGGTCGCGGTCACGAGCGGATTGTTACTTTTCGGCAATGGAGGGGCGGCTACCGGCCCTTTGCGGGCTCCTGAGTAAACGGCCCGCAAAACGGAGCCTGGGTCGCGGCTGCGAGCGGAGTTGTTACTTTTCGGCAATGGAGGGGCCGCGACCGGCCCTTTGCGGGCTCGTTAGGCCTGGCGGCATCAGATCTATGTCTCAAAGAACGGCAACCAAGCGTCGAGCAGGAAAGCGGCGGGGGATCGATGCGCTTCGGGAAGCCGAGAGCATTTTTGCCGATGCGGTGCGGCAGCATCAGGCCGGGCGCATTCATGCGTCTATTGAAGCGTACGAGCGCGTCCTTCTCTTGAATCCGGACTTTGCCGAAGCCCACAATAATCTGGGCGTCGCACTCGCGGCGCTGGGACGAGTGGATGACGCCGCGGCGCACTATGAACGTGCCGTAGCTTTGAGACCGGAATATGCGCAGGCCCACAACAATCTGGGCATCGCGCTCACAGCGCTGGGCAGGATCGCCGCAGCGGCGGCTCATTATGAGCGTGCCGTTGCCTTGAAGCCGGACTTTGCCGAAGCCCACAATAATCTAGGCGTCGCACTCGCGGCCTTGGGCAGAACCGAAGAAGCCGCGGCGGAATATGCGCGCGCTCTGGCGCTCAAACCGGACTTCAGCGATGCCCACAATAACCTGGGCAGCTCGCTCGCGGCGCGGGGCGATCTTGATGCTGCGATGGCGCACTATCTGCGCGTGCTCGCTATCCATCCGGAGCACCCCCAGGTTCATCACAACTTGGGCAGCATCTGCAAGATCCAGGGTCAGTTTGAGGAAGCAATGGCGCATTATGGACGGGCCATCGCGATCAGGCCATTCAACGCGGAGGCTCATTTTAATCGCGCGGAAATCAAGACATTCCATGAGGGCGATCGGGATCTGGCGGCGCTGGAAGCATTGGCCGGAGGAGATCGAGTGCCCGCGAAGGAGATGCCGTTTATTCACTTCGCGCTGGCCAAAGCTTTCGAAGACTGCGGAGATTACGGCGGGGCGTTCGAGCAGCTCCGCCGAGGCAATGACTTGAAACGCAAGCAGATTCAGTACGATGAAGCGGCGTATCTCAAATACTTCCAGCGCATTTCCGCTGTCTTCAACCAAAGACTTTTTGACCGCTTTGAGGGACAGGGGGATCCGTCCCCAACTCCGATTTTCGTGCTTGGCATGCCGCGTTCTGGCAGCACTCTGGTCGAACAGATTCTCGCCAGCCATCCTCAAATTCAGGGCGCGGGCGAGCTGACGGATCTTGAGGATGCAGCCAGGACGGTGTTAAATGACGGCAAGCGGGCGATTCCCTATCCGGAGAGCGTTCCCGATCTCGATGGCGCTACGCTGCGGCGAATCGGCGAGGCGTATGTTACTCGACTACCGGAGGCGGCGCCTGGTGAGACTCGGATTGTCGATAAGCTGCCGGGCAATTTCCTCAATATCGGGCTGATACGGCTGATTCTGCCGAACGCAAGAATCATCCATACGATGCGCAACCCGATGGACACCTGCGTATCTTGCTACTCCAGGCTATTCTCATCCGGTCAACCCTTCAGCTATGACTTGGCGGAGTTGGGGCGCTATTTCCGAGCCTACAGCGAGCTGATGGCTCATTGGCGTGGAGTTCTGCCGCCGGGCGTCATGCTCGAGGTCTCTTATGAGGACGTGGTCGACGACCTGGAACGTCAGGCCCGCAGGTTGATCGCTTATTGCGGGTTGCCGTGGGACGATCGCTGTATCAGCTTCCATGCGACCAGCCGGCCTGTGAAAACCGCCAGCGTCGCCCAAGTCCGCAAACCGCTGTTCCGCAGTTCGCTTCAGCGTTGGCGCAAATACGAAGCCGGCCTAGCTCCCTTGTTGCATGAGTTAGGCTGCATGAGCTGAGAGACGTCACCCCGAGCCCTACCTGACATCTCCCTTACAGGGGGGGATGTTTTTCGGGCTTCGCGGGAGTATACTGTAACAGCATTAACCATGTTCGTTTCAACGCGTAGGACGTTTTTTAAGGCTGCCGCAGCAGGCCTCGCGGCCCCATACGCATTCTCGCAAGCCCCCAACATCACGACTGCACCATTGGGCGATAATCTCTATCTTCTTGGCGGCGCGGGTGCGAATGTGGTCGTGAACACCGGAGCAGAGGGCGTAGTGATGGTGGACGGCGGGCTCGCGCGAAATGCCGCCGCGCTGGCGCAGGCCGTGGCTGCGCTACCGAATAGCGGCCCGGTGCGGACGCTGTTCAACACACATTGGCATCCCGAACAGACTGGCTCTAACGAAAAGCTCGGGACGGCCGGAGCCACGATTATCGCTCAGGAGAACACGCGGCTCTGGCTGACGCAAAACATTGCGTGGCCGTGGAACGGTCAGAAATTCCAGAAGCTGCCCAAGATCGCCCAGCCGAACAAGACTTTCTACGAAAAGGGCGCTCTCGATTCCGGAATCCAATATGGATATATTTCCGACGCGGCGCACACCGACGGCGATCTCTACGTCTACTTCCCCAAGCAGAACATTCTTGCGGTGGGCGATGCGGCCTACGGGCAGGGCTGGCCTGTGATGGATTGGTGGACCGGGGGCTGGATCGGCGGCATCGTCGGTGGACTTCAACGCATCGAGAGCGTGGCAACGAAGAGCGGCAACGGCGATACGAAGATCGTTCCGGGGCAGGGTCCCGTCCTAAGCCTTGCCGAGATCGCCGCGCAGGTGCAAATGTACGGGACGATCTACGATCGGCTGAATCAAATGCTGAACAAAGGGCACAGCCCTTCGGAAGCCGTCGAGGCCAAGCCGGCAAAGGAATACGAAGCCAAGATGGGCAACCCAGATGAATTTATTCGCCGTGCTTTCGAGAGCCAGTGGGCCTATGTTTCACCGGACGCTTAACCATGATGCGACATATTAAGAACTCGATTCCCCGGATTGCCGTTTTCGGCGCTGCTGCCAGCCTGGCGGGCGTTTTTATCGCCTCACGTCCGACCTTGGCGCAAGACCCGGCTGAGGCGCAGTTGGCCACCGTCAAGCAATACTGCTCCACTTGCCACAGCGACAAAGCCAAGACCGGCGGCGTCAGCTTCGAAGGCATTACAGCCGCGAGTGTCGCCAAGGATCCCGAACTTTTCGAGAAGGCGGTGCGCAAGCTGCGTGGCCGCGTGATGCCGCCTCCGGGTGCGAAACAGCCGGACGGCAAGGCTGTCGACTCGCTGGTGGCGTGGCTTGAGAGTTCGCTTGACAAACTTCCAAACGAAGCGCGCGTCACCGACAGCGAGGTGCTGCACCGGTTGAATCGCGAAGAGTACCAACACGCGGTCCACGATCTGCTCCTGGTGGATGTCAAAGCCTCCGAAATGCTGCCGCCGGATGACACCGCGCAGGGCTTCGACAATATCGCCTCGGCGCTCCAGGTTTCGCCTTCCTTTATTGAGCAATATGTGATCGCGGCCCGGAACGTCGCGATACTGGCTTTAGGCAGGCGCGATGCGCGGGCCCAGGGTTGGACCTTCCGCGCCGCTCCCGGCAATCAACTCACGCACGTTCCGGGACTGCCTCTGGGAACCCGGGGCGGCATTCTCGCGAAAGTGGATCTCCCAGCCGACGGCGAGTACCGCATCAACATTGCCGATATGGCAACGCACATCTGGGGCAATGGCATGGAATACGAGAATCCGCTGGTGGTCACCGTCGACGACAAAATCGTCTATCAAACCGTGATTGGCGGGGAAGAGGACATGAAGCTGTACGATCAGGTGCAGAATGGCGCGCTCGATCGAGTCAATGCCCGCCTGAAGAACATCAAGTTCCAGACCACGGCCGGACCGCACAAGATCGGTGTCACTTTCCGGCGCCAGAGCTTCGCCGAGTCCGACGATCAGTTGCAGGTGTTTTCGCCCGGCGGCGGCCAGGATCGCTCCTACCGCGTAAGCTCATTCCAGATGCAGGGCCCCTTCGATGTGAAAGGCCTCAGTTCCACGCCCAGCCGCGACCGGATCTTCATCTGCAGCCCGGAAAAGGATAAGAGCAAGACGCCCGACGCGTGCGCGAAGGAGATTTTCTCGGCGCTGGCGAAACGGGCGTATCGACGGCCGGTCACAAATGACGACATTGCGGAGCTCATGCAGTACTACGCCGATGGGGCGAAGCAGGCACCTGGCGGCGTTGCGAGCGGTCAAACAACGCAGGGAGGCTTCGAATCGGGCATTCGAGCCGGGATCACGGGCATGCTGGCGAGCCCGTTCTTTCTGTATCGGGGCGAGCGTGTTCCGGCTGGATTGAAACCGGGCGACAAATACGCGATCTCGGATGTTGAACTTGCATCGAAACTTTCGTTCTTCCTATGGAACTCGATTCCCGACGATGAGTTGCTCGATCTTGCGGCCAAGAATAAGCTCAGTGAGCCGGCGACTCTCGACAAGCAGGTCCATCGGATGCTGGCCGATCCGCGGTCGAAGACGCTGGCGAGTAATTTCGTGTTCCAGTGGCTGGAAATGACGCGACTCGACGCGGTGGTGCCGGATAACGACGTCTTCCCGTACGCCTCGGGACGTTTGGATCCGCGCCAGGATTTCCGCACGGAGCTTACTCTGTTTGCCGACAGCATCTTCCGCGAAGACCGCAATGTTGTCGATTTGCTGCGGGCCAATCATACGTACTTGAATGAGCGCCTTGCGCTGCAATATGGCATTACCGACGTGAAGGGCGATGAGTTTCGCCGAGTGGAGCTTAAGGACTCCGCGCGATGGGGCTTACTTGGCAAGGGCGCTTTCCTGATGGCAGCGGCGTATCCGAATCGCACGTCTCCGGTACTGCGCGGCAAGGCCATCCTGATGTATTTAGAGGGTGTCCCTCCGGCCAACCCTCCGCCCAACGTGCCGACCCTCAACGATAAGGACATCGGCACCACGAAGGCTCTGACCGTCCGCCAGTTGATGGCGCAGCACCGCGCTAGCCCGACCTGCTCCTCCTGCCACGCGGTCATGGACCCGCTGGGGTTCGCGCTCGAAAACTTCGACGCGACTGGAATGTGGAGAGACAAGGACCGCTTTGCCGGGACAGTCATTGATTCCGCCGGCGAGTTGACCGACGGCACCAAGGTCAACGGGCCCGACGATCTGCGCAACGCGCTATTGCGCCGTCCCGAACAATTCGTGCAGACGTTTGTCGAGAATCTTTTGACCTATTCGATGGGCCGCACGCGCGAGTATTACGATATGCCGACCGTCCGCAAGATCGTGCGTGACGCGGCGGCAAAGGATTACAAGTTTTCGGCCATCGTTGAGGCGGTGGTCAATACGGAACAATTTAGAATGCGCCGGGTGCCGCAGCCGGGGCCGGTGCAGACCGCCAGTAAATAATCATAAGTTAAGGAGAGGCCACATGTTTCTATCTAAAAAACACCTTCAACGCCGCACGGTCCTGCAAGGAATCGGGGCCACCGTCGCGCTGCCGCTTCTGGACGCCATGGTCCCCGCCTCCACCGCGTGGGCGGAGACGGTCGCCGGGAAGACGCCGAAACGGTTTGCCTTTGTGGGCTTTCCTCACGGCGCGATTATGGATCGCTGGTCGCCGAAGGAAACCGGCACGGACTACACCATCTCGCCGATCCTGAAGCCGCTGGAACCGTTTCGCCAGCACATGACCATCGTCTCCGGTTTGCGCAACAAGCCCGCCGAAACGCCCGAGCCCCATGCCTACATCGAGCAAGGCTGGTTGACGGCCGTGAAACCCTGGGACTTCGGCAAGGGTGGTCCGGAATCCGGCGTGAGCTGCGACCAGCTCGCGGTCCGCTACGTGGGACAGGACACGCGCCTGCCTTCGCTGGAGTTGACCGCCGCACAAGGCAGCGCCCGCGTCGCCTGGCGCACTCCGACCCAGCCGCTGCCGCAGGAAGGCAATCCTCGCGCGGTCTTTCAGAAGCTCTTCGGACAGGGCGACACCGATCAGGAGCGCGCCCAGATCCTGGCGGAAACCGGCAGTATCCTGGATCACGTGCAGGGACAGGCGAAACGCCTGCAAGCGAGCCTCGGCGTGAAGGATCGCAACCTGGTGGGGGATTATCTCGACTCGGTTCGCGAGATTGAGCGCCGCGTCCAGATGGCCGAGAAGCAGTCGGATCCCGATCTGGTGATTCCGGATGCGCCGGTGGGCACGCCGAACGATATCACGGAGTATTTTAAATTGATGTTCGACCTGATGGCCCTTGCGTTCCAAGCCGACATCACCCGTGTCATCACGTTCTCCATGGACCGCGAAGCCAGCATGCGCACGTACACCAACCTGGGCATCGCCGAAGGATTCCATCCGCTGTCGCATCACGGCAACAACCCCCAGAAAATGGACAAGCTGGTGCAGATTCAGACTTACCACGCGCAAGTCTTCGCGGGATTCGTCAAGAAGATCGAGTCCGTAAAGGAAGCCGGCGGCACAGTGCTGGATCATTCCACGATTCTTTTCGGCAGCGACATGAGCAATAGCGACCGCCACAACAACGATCCTCTGCCGTCTGCGGTCCTGGGACACGCGAACGGAAAGATCAAGGGCGGCCAGCACTTGAAGTATCCCCAGGATTCGCGACATGGCGAGCTCCTGCTGACCCTGCTGCAGCGCAATGAGATTCCGGTAAAAACCTTCGGCGACGGCGTCGACGGGCTTTCAGAGGTCTAAGGATGGGCGGGGGCATGCGCATGTTGGTGGGAGGATGCCGCGGCCTCCTATGGGCCGCGGTCTTACTAGCCGGGGCCTCAAGGATGATGGCCGCCGATACGACGCAGCCGGCCGCAACGGCGCTGCTTGACGCAGCGGAATCGGGCGACCACGCCGCGGCCATGCGCTTGGCGAGCGCAAAGGGCGCAAGCGTCAATGCAACCGGCGCCGATGGCACCACTGCAATCATGTACGCAGCGGCGAACGGCGACATGGAACTGGTCCGCGCGCTGATCAAGGCCGGCGCAAACGTGAAGCTGCAAAACCAGCTTGGCACGTCGGCCATCACCGAAGCCTCCATCATCGGCTCCGCGCCCATTATTGACGCGCTACTCAAGGCCGGCGCCGATCCCAATTTCAAAACTCCGAACGGCGAGACTCCGCTGATGGCCGCTGCGCGCAGCGGCAAAGTTGACGCGGCCAAAACGCTGCTGGATGCCGGAGCCAACATCAACGCAAAGGAAGGCTGGGGCGAACAATCCGCGCTGATGTGGGCCGCCGCGCAAAGCCAGGCCGACATGGTGAAGTTTCTCGCGTCTGTTAAGGGTCCGAGCGGCGGCGCAAACTTGAACGACCACGGCAAGATCAATCAGTGGGAGCGCAAGGTCATCCAGGAACCTCGTCCGAAGGATATGAATAAGGGCGGCTTCACGGCGCTGCACTACGCCGCGCGGGAAGGCTGCGCGGCCTGCGTTCAGTACCTGCTGACCGCCGGCGCCGATCCCGATTCCGAAGATCCGGACCGCGAGACGCCGCTGCTGCTCGCGCTGGAGAACATGCATTTCGACACGGCCGCGGTGTTGGTGAAAGGCGGCGCGGATCTCGACAAGTGGGACCTCTTCGGCCGCTCGCCCGTATATATGGCGGCCGACGTCAGCACCTTGCCGATGAAAGGGAATGGCGCGATGGCCGTCCTCCCGAGCGCGGACAAGCTCACGGCCGTCGATGTCGGACGCATGATGCTTGAAAAGGGCGCGAATCCGAATATTCAGTTGAAGCGGCGTCCGCCGTATCGCGACGTCCCGCAGGATCGCGGCGGCGACGGCATGCTGGCCCAGGGCGCTACTCCGCTGCTGCGTGCGGCACGCGGGGGCGATGCCAAGTTCGTCGGGTTGCTCTTGGAGTACAAGGCCCTGGTCGATTTGCCAAGCAAGGAAGACATCACGCCGTTGATGGCCGCCGCCGGAGTCGACTACGGCGCACGCGTTACGCGTGGCCGGAATCGTACCGACGAAGGCGTGCTCGCCAGCATGGATCTGCTTATTAAAGCTGGAGCGAACGTGAACGCCCGGTCGATCGTCGACCGCGCCGCGGGCGGCCGAGGCGGTGGTCGTGGCGGCGGTGGCGGTGCTGCTGCCGGTGGTGGTGGCGGTGGGGGAGGTCGCGGTGGCGGTGGGGGAGGTAGAGGCGGCGGCGGTGCTCCTGCTGCTGCGGCTGTCCCTGCACCCGCGGATGACAGCGCGTCCGCGCGCATCGCACAGACGTTCCGCCGCGGCAGTCAAATGCCGAGTCCGAATGCCGTCCCCAACCAGACCGCTCTGCACGGCGCGGCCGAACACGGCTTCGATAAGTTCATCGAATTCCTGGTGGCCAACGGCGCCGATCTGACCGCGAAAGACGCCAGCGGCCGCACACCACTTGACGTCGCCCGCGGCGCCGGTGGTGCTCGCGGCGGTGCGGATGCGTTCCCGAAAACCGTGGCTCTGCTGGAATCCTTGATGAAGGCGAAGGGAATCCCAGTTCAGGGAGTTCCAGGCCAGTAGAGAACTGCCTCGCCTCCGTGAAGACTAAGATTCGGATTGCAGCGGTCGCGCTGATCTTGAATTGTCCTCTCGGTCAGGCACAAGCGCCAGGGCAATTCCCGGAGTTTGAAGTCGCATCCATCAAGCCGAACAAAACCAATGAGCGGATGTACTACGGACTTCGTAACGCCACGATGACCGTCAGGAACATGACGGTGAAGGGCTTGATCCAAATTGCCTACGGAAAAAGGGACTCGCAGATAACCGGCGGGCCGGCCTGGATCACTTCGGAGTGTTTCGATATCGATGCGAAAGCGGAACGCGCGCAAAAGGCTACGCACGATATGGAGAAATCGCTGCTGGCAACCAGATTCCAATTAAAGCTTCACACGGAGACGAAAGAAGCCTCCGTCTATTCTCTGGTTGTCGCGCGAGGCGGCCTCAAAATGAAGTTGTCCGCGGACCAGACGGAGCCGGAGAAAGGCGGCCCAAAGGAGCTGGGTTCGGGCCGACTGGTTGGGGAAGGTATCCCCATGTACATCATCACGAATCTTCTTTCGAACATGCTGGGCCGCACCGTCATCAATAATACCGGTCTCACCGCCAAATACGACGTCAATCTGGCGCCCGCTCCCGATTCGCTAGAATTGCCAACCGACCCCGCAAACGCTTTGACTCCGGCGGATGTCCTGAACCTTGCCATCATCGAAGCCGTCGAGAAGCAGCTTGGGCTGAAAATAGAATCGACGAAGGCTCCGGAGGAAGTTCTGGTGATCGACCACATTGAGCATCCGTCCGCGAACTGACTCGGCGGCGGGCCGGCGCACGTGCGCTAACATTTAGGCGAGAGTCCTGCCACATGCACCACACCAAAGGAGCCATCGACGATGTGCGAATGCGCGGTTTTGCGCAGCGTCACACCGTAGCCGCCGCTCTCGCTTGGCTGGATGCTCAATTGCAGTCGCTCGATGCCGAAGAGGTCCCGCTGCGAATCGCCGCCGGGCGCGTGCTGGCGTCCTCCGTCGTCAGCGACGTCGACGTGCCGGGGTTCGATCGCGCGACGATGGACGGATACGCGGTGGTGGCGGATAGCACGGAAGGCGCGACCGCCTACACGCGGCTGCCGCTCACCATTATTGGCGACGCAATGCCTGGGTGCCCTTTCGATGGCTGCGTCGGCATCGGCGAAGCGGTGCGCATTATGACCGGCGCTCCGATGCCGCGCGGGTCCGACGCCGTGCTGCCCGCCGAATGGGTGGAACCCGATCCCGATGAAAGCCGGCCTTTCAGCATCAGCGCGCTGGCCGCCGTTTCGCCTGGCAAGAATCTCGGCAAACGTGGCGAGGATGTCGTCCAAGGTACAACTTTATTTGAGCCGGGACGCGTCCTCCGCCCGCAGGATCTGGGCGTCCTCAGCTCCGTGGGCCAGGGAACTGCGCGCGTGGTCCGCCGGCCGCGCGTGCGCCTTGCGGTGACAGGTAACGAATTGTTGCCATCGGGCTCGCATCCGAGTGGCTTCCATATCGCGGATGCCAACGGGCCAATGCTGGCCGCGCTTATCGAGCGTGACGGAGGCGTGGTCAACTTCCCCGGCCTGGTTCGCGACGATCGCCACGCGATTCTCGAAGCCCTTCACGCCGACGCCGACATCGTCATTGTCTCGGGAGGGTCCAGCGTGGGCATCGAGGATCTGGCGCCGACGCTGGTCGCCGAAAACGGGGAATTGGCCGTGCACGGCATCGCCATGCGGCCGAGCAGTCCCACCGGTCTGGGGCGCATCGGGCATCGCCTCATCTTCTTGCTTCCCGGCAATCCCGTATCGAGCCTGTGCGCCTATGATTTCTTTGCTGGCCGCGCGATTCGCGCGCTGGGCGGGCGCGGGAAGGCATGGCCGTATCGCGCGATCCGTGGGAAGTTGAATCGCAAGATCAGCTCGCCGATAGGCCGTCTCGATTATGCCCGCGTGAAGATTGTGGACGGAATGGTCGAGCCGCTGGCCGTCGCCGGGGCGTCTCTGCTGTCGTCGACGACTCGCGCGGATGGCTTCGTAATCGTCAGCGACGACAGCGAAGGCTTCGCCGCGGGCACTGAAATAGAGGTCTGGCTGTATGCCTGAAAAACGCCATGCCTGAACAAGATCAGTTCCTCCAAGTTCTCGACCGCGATGAAGCGGAACGGCGCTTCCGTGCCGCCATCAGCCTCACGCCGCGCGGCATTGAGCAAGTCCCGCTGGACGCTGCGCTCGGCCGGGTGCTGGCGGCGCACGTCGTATCCCCCGTGGATGTGCCTTCGTTCGATCGATCCAACGTGGACGGCTTCGCTGTTGTGGCGGAGGATACCTTCGGAGCGTCGGAGGAGGTGCCGCGCCTGATGCGTTTGAGCGAAGAAGAGATCCATACCGGCATCGTGCCAGCGACGGTGATTCATCCGGGCACCGCAGTGTCGATCGCCACCGGCGGCATGGTTCCGCGCGGCGCGGATGCGGTTGTGATGGTTGAGTATGCCGAGGCGCGCGGGAGCGAGCTCCGCATCGCCAGAGCGGTGACAGCCGGCAGCGGCGTCTCGTTTGCCGGAACCGACATTACAGCGGGCGAGACGGTGCTCCGGCGCGGCCGGCAACTGACCAGCCGCGACACGGGAGTGCTGGCCGCGATCGGTGTCGCGAATGTCAACGTCTGGCGCAAGCCGATTGTGGCGATCTTGTCGACCGGCGATGAGATCATCGCGCCGGGCGATCCGATGCAACCCGCCAAGGTGTACGACTCAAACTCCCAGGTGCTCGCTGACGCGGTGAGGGAACTGGGCGGCGAGCCGAGACGGCTCGGCATCACCCATGACGACCCGGCGGCTCTGCGTGAGCGGCTGCATCACGCATTGGAATTTGCGGACATCGTACTGTTGTCGGGTGGAACCAGTAAGGGCGCGGGAGATGTGTCTTACCGGGTCGTCGCGGAACTCAAAGATCCCGGGATCGTGGCACATGGCGTGGCGCTGAAGCCGGGCAAGCCGATTTGCCTGGCTGCGACGGGCGGCCGAGCGGTGGTCGTGCTCCCGGGTTTCCCGACGTCGGCGATCTTCACCTTCCATGAATTCGTGGCGCCGGTGATCCGGTCGCTCGCAGGCCGCGGGTCAGAGGAACGGACGACTGTGCCTGCCAGGCTCGCCGTCAAGGTCAATAGCGAGATCGGCCGCACCGAGTATCTATTGGTTGGATTGGTTGAATCGGCGGACGCGGAAACGGGAACATCGCTAGCGGCGTACCCGATGGGACAAGGCTCCGGCAGTGTCACCACATTCAGCCGCGCCGACGGCTTCGCCACTATCGGCCGGCATGAAGAGATCGTCCAGGCGGGAACCGTCATCGGCGTTCAGCTTCTGGGCCGGGAACTGCAACTGGCCGATTTGGTCGTGATCGGCAGCCATTGCGTCGCTCTCGATTATCTGCTGGGGGAATTGCAGCGGCAGGGCGTGAGGTCGAAATTTCTCGCTGTGGGCAGCACAGCGGGGCTCGACGCCGCCAAGCGCGGCGAATGCGATGTCGCGGGCGTCCATCTGCTCGACGTGAAGACCAACGAATACAATCAGCCGTTCCTCACTTCGGCGCTGGACTTGATTCCAGGCTACGGCCGCCTGCAAGGAATCGTGTTCCGGCCCGGAGATAAACGCTTCGACGGGCGGACGGCACAGGACGCGGTCGCGAAGGCTATCGAGGATCCCACGTGCATGATGGTCAACCGCAACCAGGGTAGCGGCACGCGCGCGCTGATCGATCGCTTGCTCGGCGCCGTAAGACCGAACGCTCGGCCTCCAGGCTACGCCGTGCAGCCGAGGAATCACAATGCGGTGGCGGCTGCGGTGGGGCAAGGCCGCGCCGATTGGGGCATGACTCTGGATACGATTGCGCGCGGCGCGGGCCTCGGCTTTCTGCCGGTGCAGGAGGAGCAGTACGATTTTATCGTGCCTCGATCGCGCGCCAATCGTCCGGGCGTGGTCGCGTTTAAGGCTCTGCTGCAGCAAGCCTCGACAAGGGAGGCGCTGACACGCCTGGGAATGAAGCCATGAGTTCCGAAACGAAGCGCACCGGGGGGATTGTTCTCTGTGGCGGGAAGTCGACCAGAATGGGCGCGCCCAAGGCGACTTTGCCGTTCGGCCCTGAGACGATGTTGCAGCGCGTGGTGCGGCTGCTGGGCACGGTGGTCGCGCCGATCGTGGCTGTCGCCGCGCGCGAGCAGGGGCTGCCGGAGTTGCCGGAGGATGTCATCATCACCCGCGACGAACGCGAGGCGAAAGGGCCGCTAGAAGGATTGCGCGCCGGGCTCACCGCGCTACCCACGTCCGTAGAGAGAGCGTATGTGACCAGTTGCGATGTTCCGTTGCTGGCTCCCGGTTTCGTGGCACGGATGATCGAACTGCTGGGCGATCATGACATCGCCGTGATGGAGATCGACGGCTTCCCCCATCCCCTCTCAGCGGTGTACCGGCGCACCACGCTGCCGCTGGTCGAATCGCTGCTGGCGCGGGATAGGTTGCGGCCGGTGTTCTTATTCGATGCCGTGCGAACCCGCCGCGTGCGGCCGGAAGAGATGGTCACCATCGATCCACAGCTCCTGACGCTGCGGAATCTGAATACGCGGGAAGACTATCTTGCGGCGCTCGCCGACGCCGGCCTGGAGACGGCCCATTAAAACTCAAAGCGTCGGCGCACCCAGTCGCATTGCACTCAATGCTTTCGTCGGATTCATCGTCGGTTTAGCGGGCGGATTGGTCGGACTCGGCGGCGCAGAGCTACGGCTTCCTTATCTGGCCGGGACGCTTCGCCTTCCCCTAAAGAAAGCTATACCCGTAAATCTGGCGGTGAGTCTACTCACTCTTCTCGCCGCGCTGCCAACGCGCCTCTACACACTGAAGACGGCGAGCCTTAAACCCTTCCTTGCCGAAACGGCGGCCTTAGCGCTGGGGGCGGCTGTAGGGGCCTATGCGGGAGTGAGTTGGCTGAGACGCCTTTCATCCGCCGCTCTAAAACGAGCCGTCTTCGCGCTGCTCCTGGCCCTCGGCCTGGTAATGATCTCGGAGTCGGTAGTGTCATTCGCCCCCCTTGGCCTGTTGCCCGATGGAACACTTCCCAGAATGTTTTCCGGACTCGCACTGGGCCTTGCGATCGGCGCTGTCAGCGGGCTTTTAGGCGTGGCTGGAGGCGAAATCATCATTCCAACTTTGCTCTTGGGATTTGGCGCGCCGATCAAAGCTGCTGGATCGCTCAGCCAGATGGTGAGCATTCCAACGGTATTGACTGGGTTTGTGAGGCACTACCGGGCCGGGAGCTTGAAGGATCGGGCGCTTGTCCTCGGGCTGATTCTGCCCATGGGCCTGGGGGCGATCGCCGGCGGCATCGGCGGCGGGCTGCTCGCGTCTTTAGCCCCTTCCAGTTCCTTGAAGGCGATACTCGGCCTAATCCTGATCGTCTCCTCGATCAAAGCTTTTGCAAAACCGGCTGATTCGGCGCCCACCCACGCTGGCGATGATATTCCGTCACCAGATCATCCAACCGCTCGCGGCTGAGCGAAGCCTCTGGGTCATTAGGCAGCGGCGTGTTGAGAAATCGATCCGGCAGCGTATCTTCAGCCGGCGTCCATCCCGCCAGCAGGTTGAACTGGCGCTTGGCGGAGACGATGCGCCGGGCGGTCTCTCGCAGTTCGTTGGCGGTCACGTCCCAGCCAGTGACGTTCCGCAGCATTTCAGCAGTCTCGGCATGGAAGTCGACAAGCACGCCCCGCAGGAATTTGCAGATAATCAGCGAATCCATGAGCGCGGCCTTGTCCTCGGTCTCGATGGCATGACGCACGGCATCCAGGGTCACGTGGCGGCGATCCACTTTATCCGAGAAATCGACCTCATACGCGCCGCTGCGATTATGGTCCGCCCCGCGCGCCCCCACGGCGAAACCAAGCGCCATGGTTTGCAGCGCCCTCGGTTCATAGCCCGGAATCTCCAGGCCCTTGACCTGCGGAGCGATCGCGATGCTGTTGTGCCCGATGGCGTGCGCGGCGCGACGGCTGCCCTCGGCAAGCCGATCGCCGAGATCGTTACGCGACCCAATCAGCTCGATCGCCCGCAGCATGGCCTCGCCGTCGCCGAATTTGAGCCAAGGCTCATTAAGCCATCCACGCTCCACGCATTCCATTGCGAACGCGATGGTCCCTCCCGCGCTGATGGTGTCGAGCCCAAGTTCGTCGCATCGCTGCGAAGCGCGCAGCACCGCGTCGGCATCGCCCACTCCGCATAGCGAGCCCAGCGCGAACAAGCTCTCATACTCGACGCGCACGCTGCTCTTGCCATTCGAGTAAATGTGTTCGCAGCCGATGGTGCAAGCCACGCAGCTCTTGCGTGTTTTGGAGCGCGTCGCAGTCAACTCCTCAGGCGAGATGCTGGCCGCTTCCTCGAACGCGCCGCTCTGAAAATTGCGCGTGGGCAGTGCGCCGAACCGGTTGAAGGTCAGCAGATTGGTAGCCGTGCCCAGCTCACGGTACTTCGCCGTGGCGGGACCGAACGAGCGCTTCGAAAGGGACTTGCTCAATGCAGTCAGTTCGGCCGGATGCGCCCATTCCGTACGCTGCTTGCCGCGCACGGCGATCGCCTTGATATTCTTCGAGCCCAGCACTGCCCCGCTGCCGCCGCGGCCTGCATGGCGGCCGTCGTGGGAGATCGTCGCGTAGCGAACCAGGTATTCTCCCGCCGGGCCTATTGAAGCGACTCGAAAGCCGGCGCCGAGACGAGCCTTTAGGGCCGTCTCCGTCTCCTGACAGGTCGCGCCGCGATGTTCCTCCGCGGATTCCAGGCGCACGCCGGCGTCGTCGACAATCAGCACCGAGAGCTCCGGCGCGCGCCCCACGATCACGATCGCGTCACAGCCGCAGCCCTTGCCCGCGATCGCGAAGCCGCTGCTGGCGAGCGAATCATTGATGCGCTCCGTCAGGGGGCTCTTGCTGACCACCGCAAACTTTGCCGAAGTCGTCAGAGGGCTGCCCACCAGCGGGCTGAACGCAAAAACCAGGGGAGCCTCGGGAGCCAGCGGATCGAAAAGCGCGGCCCCTTCATCGAGAAGCAGCTTGACGCCAAGCCCGCTGCCGCCGATGAACTGGCGCAAAACCTCATCCGTCAAAGGCACGCGCTGTGATGTCCCGGCCGTGACATCGATCCGCAGATAGCAGCCGTGGTAACCGAAGGTCATCGGCTACCCTCCCGCGTCAGCCGAGAGAATCAGGACACAATCGTTTTCGCAGAGACGAGTCCCGGGGTCGTGGACGAACCGATCGCCGTTCAGGCTGGCGACAAAGGTGGGGTGCAACCGGTCCATGCTGATGAATTCGCCGAGTGAAGGAATCCGCGCGGCCAGAGTCCCCAACAACTGCCCTAGCGTATCCGCCTGTACTTCCATTTCGGAGACGCCGGCACGCTGGCGGGGAACGCCGAAAAACTCAACATGCATAAGCGAGCGGACTCAAATAAATGATAGCATGGGGGTTCGTCCCCGGAAGATCCAAAGTGACGGCTGAAGACGTCGGAACTCTATGATTATCCAAGGAATTTCTTTGTTTTGCGATGGAGACCGATGAGCGATTCCGTCACTTTGGCCACACCTGAAACAACCCCCAAGAAGAAGCGGCGCGGCGGGCGCGGTGGCGTCCGCTCCACACCGAAAGGCCGGCAAGTCGACCCGCAGGCGCGCCAGGATGTTCAGGCCCTGCTCGGGGATGCGCCTCGCCGCCGGGATCTCCTGATCGAGCACCTGCACAAAATTCAGGATCACTACGGTTGCCTGTCGGCGCGGCATCTGGTCGCCCTTGCAGACGAGATGAAGATGGCGATGGCGGAGGTTTACGAAGTCGCGACTTTCTACCATCACTTCGACGTGGTCAAAGAGGGCGAGACTGCGCCGCCTGCGATCACGGTTCGCGTCTGCGATTCGATCGCCTGTGACCTCGCCGGATCGCATGAGCTTCTCGCGAAGCTGCCTGGTCTTCTCGGAACAGATGTTCGCGTGCTGCACGCGCCTTGCGTCGGCCGCTGTGAGGCTGCGCCGGTCGCCGTTGTCGGCCAGAACCCCATCCCGCACGCCACCGCGGAACAGGTGATGGAAGCGGTTGAAGCCGGTCATGTGAAGCACCCCGGTCAAACCGGCGCAGTCACTCCCGGCCACATCGACTATGCTGCGTATCGCGCCGCGGGCGGATATGCGCTGGCCGCATCGTGCATCGCTGGAGAAAAGACTGGCGAAAAGAAGCCCGCCGAAGTCATCGCAATTATGGAAGACTCCGGACTGCGCGGCCTCGGCGGCGCAGGCTTTCCCGCAGGGCGCAAATGGAAACTGGTATCGGCCGAGCCCGCACCGCGCCTGATGGCGATCAACATCGACGAAGGCGAACCGGGAACTTTCAAGGATCGATTTTATCTGGAGCGCGATCCGCACCGCTTCATCGAAGGCGCGCTGATCGCCGCCTGGGCCGTCGGTATCGACGCCATCTATATTTATCTCCGCGACGAATATCACGGCTGCCGAGCCATCCTGGAACGCGAAATCGCGGCGCTCCAGGCGGATCCGCCGTGCGCTATTCCGGCCATCTATCTGCGCCGCGGCGCGGGAGCCTACATCTGCGGCGAAGAATCCTCCATGATCGAATCGATCGAGGGCAAGCGAGGTGAGCCGCGCCTTCGTCCACCCTACGTAGCGCAGGTCGGTCTCTTTGGCCGTCCCACGCTGGAACACAACATGGAGACGCTGCACTGGGTGCGCGCCATCCTCGAAAATGGTCCGGCCTGGTTCGCGGGCCAGGGCCGCAATGGACGCAAGGGTCTGCGGTCGTTCTCGGTCAGCGGACGCGTCAAGAATCCGGGCGTGCATCTGGCTCCCGCCGGCATCACTTTGCAGGAACTTGTGGACGAATTCTGCGGCGGCATGCTCGACGGGCATGAGCTGTACGGGTATCTCCCGGGCGGAGCATCGGGGGGAATTCTGCCTGCATCCATGGCCAACATCCCGCTCGATTTCGACACGTTGAATGAGTACGGGTGCTTCATCGGATCGGCCGCGATCGTGGTTCTATCGAATCACGACACTGCGTCCGGCGCCGCTCGCAACCTGATGAAATTCTTCTCTGACGAATCCTGCGGCCAGTGCACGCCGTGCCGCGTGGGCACCGTGAAGGCGCTCCAGTTGATGGAACAGAAGCGCTGGGATGCGCCTTTGCTCAATGAGCTATCGCAGGCAATGATGGACGCGTCGATCTGTGGACTCGGCCAAGCCGCGCCGAATCCGGTGCTTACTGTCTTGAAATACTTTCCCAAGGAAGTCGAGTAATGGACCAGAAAAATACAGCCACCGTGGTTACGAATGCGGAGACGAAGCCGGTCTCGTTACCCTTGAATGGAAAGACCAAAGCCAATGGGTCGGTGAACGGGAAGCATTCCACCCCGGCGATTTCGTTCAGCTTGAACGGAAAGGCCGTGACTGGCCATGCCGGCGAAACCATCCTTGAAGCCGCGCAGCGCCACGGCGTGGAGATTCCTCGCCTGTGCTACATGGAAGGCATGCGGCCCGACGGCAACTGCCGCACCTGCATGGTGGAGATCAAGGGCGAGCGCGTGCTGGCGCCATCCTGCTGCCGCTATCCCAAACCCGGGATGGAAGTCACCAGCAATAGCGCGCGAGCTTTGACCAGCCAGAAGATGTCGATTGAGCTGCTATTGTCGGACGTTCCCGAGACGGCTTACACGCTCAACTCCGAGCTTGATCTCTGGGCCAGGAAACTGTCCGTCGGCAAGCCGCGCTTCGCCTCGCGTCATCAACCCGCCGAAGACCTTTCGCATCCCGCAATGGCCGTGAACCTGGACGCCTGCATTCAGTGCAAACGCTGCGTGCGGGCCTGCCGTGAGGAGCAGGTCAACGACGTCATCGGCTACGCCAATCGCGGCGGACATTCGAAGATCGTCTTCGACCTCGACGATCTGATGGGCAATTCCACCTGCGTCGCCTGCGGGGAATGCGTCCAGGCGTGCCCCACCGGTGCGCTGATGCCGGCTCGTGAGGTCGGCAAGATCGTCGCCGACAAGCAGGTCGATTCGGTGTGTCCCTATTGCGGCGTCGGCTGCCAACTCACCTACAACATCAAGGACAACAAGATCCTTTACGTGCAGGGCAAGGACGGCCCGGCCAATTCCAGCCGCCTGTGCGTGAAAGGGCGCTACGGGTTCGACTACGTTCAGCACAAGCATCGCCTCACCAAGCCGCTGATCCGCAAGCCGGGCGTTCCCAAAACCAAAGACTTCGTGGTTGATCCCGACAACTGGCAGGAGATCTTTCGCGAGGCCACCTGGGAAGAAGCTCTCGATGCCGCAGCCAAGGGATTTCGTGAGGCTCGCGATACGTACGGCAAGCGCTCGCTGGCCGGCTTCGGCTCGGCGAAATGCACCAATGAAGAGGCGTACATCTTCCAGAAACTGGTGCGCACCGGCTTCGGCTCCAACAATGTGGACCACTGCACGCGCTTATGCCACGCATCCAGCGTCGCCGCGCTGATGGAAGGCATCAATTCGGGCGCGGTCTCGAACCAGGTGCGGGACGTGGCGAATGCCGAAGTCATCTTCCTGATCGGCGCCAATCCCACCGTGAATCATCCCGTGGCCGCGACGTTCATCAAGAATGCCGCGAAGGCCGGAGTGAAACTGATCATTGCCGACCCGCGCCGCAGTGATCTGGCACGGCATGCCAACTACTACCTTCAGTTCAAATCCGACACGGACGTAGCGCTGCTGAATGCGATGCTGCACGTCATCGTCGAGGAAGGCCTGGCGGACCAGGCGTTCATCCGCGACCGGACATCCGGCTACGAAGCCCTTGCGGAGAATGTGAAGAAGTTCTCGCCGGAAGCGATGGCGCCCATCTGCGGCATCGATGCGGACACCATCCGCGAGGTCACGCGTTTGTACGCAACCTCTAAGGCCTCGATCATTCTTTGGGGCATGGGCATCTCCCAGCACGTTCACGGCACCGACAACGCCCGCTGCCTAATCGCGCTGGCGCTTTCAACCGGCCAGATCGGCAAGCCCGGCTCCGGACTGCATCCGCTCCGCGGGCAGAATAACGTGCAGGGCGCATCGGACGCGGGGCTGATTCCGATGTTTTATCCCGACTATCAGCGCGTCAGCACGGTCGAAGCCCGGCAGCGGTTTGAGAAGCTGTGGGGCATGGAGCTCGATCCTGACCCCGGCCTCACCGTGGTCGAAACCATTCACGCGGCCAAGAAGCGCGAGATTCGCGGCATGTTTGTCATGGGCGAAAACCCCGCCATGTCCGATCCGGACGTCGATCATGCCCGCGAAGCGCTGGCGACTCTGGATCACCTGGTGGTGCAGGATATTTTCCTCACCGAAACGGCGTACCTTGCCGACGTCGTGCTGGCCGCGACCGCGTGGCCCGAAAAGGTGGGCACCGTCACCAACACCGACCGCATGGTGCAACTTGGACGCAAGGCGATTGAGCCTCCCGGCGACGCGCGGGAAGATTTCTGGATCCTCAATGAGCTTTCCCGCCGCGTGGGCGTGGACTGGTACTATTCGCATCCCAGCGAGGTGTTCAACGAGATGCGGGTCTGCATGGACTCGATTGCAGGCATCACCTGGGATCGGCTGGAGCGCGAATCGTCCGTCACCTATCCGTGCGTGAAAGAGGGCGATCCGGGCGACCCTGTGGTATTTATCGAGGACTTCCCGACCGCCTCCGGGCGCGGCAAGTTCGTTCCCGCCGACCTGATCTCCGCAGCGGAGCGGCCAGACGCGGAATATCCGATGGTGCTGATGACCGGCCGCCAGTTGGAACACTGGCATACCGGATCGATGACGCGCCGCGCGTCCGCGCTCGACTCGATTGAACCGGAGCCCGTTGCGTCGATACACCCCCTCGATCTTGATGCGGTTGGCGTCGAGCCCGGCGGAACGGTCACGATCGAATCGCGGCGCGGCCGGATTTCGCTCTACGCCCGCGCCGACGATGGGATGGCGCGAGGGTCCGTGTTCATCCCCTTCTGCTATTACGAGGCGGCGGCGAACATGCTGACCAACCCGGTGCTCGACCCGTTCGGAAAGATTCCGGAGTTCAAGTACTGCGCAGTGAAGCTATCCCAGGGAGGCCCGGCTCCGGAGCGCATGAGCTTCGGCGGCGGAGTCCTGCTGCCGGAACGGGAACCGGTGCCACTGCGGTAGGCGGCAGCGCGCACAGGGTACCTGCTCCGCGGCTCAGGCTTGCGCATAAGAACCCGTCCTCGACGGCGGTTTTCATGGCAATAGTATATTTGGACGGGCGCGCCTGTGATAAACTCAGGCCCAATGCCTAAGAGCCTAATCTCAATAACGGCAATCATCTGCGAGAAGATCCTAGTCGAGCGTGACAGGGTTCTTAGCGCAATCCGTATCGTTGATCTTTTCTTTGTTGACATGGCGACTGGAGTCCCTCCGGAGAAGGTGGCGGCTCTGCTCAGCCTTCTTGTGAGTACTAAATTCTCTGAAGCTGACGATCAGCTTCATTCCATCGAAATTAAGTTGCTACGTCCAGACGGAGAGATCCAAACCCTCGTTGAGCCGCACGTACCGCCGATTGATCGTTCGCGGTACCCAGGAGTTCCAACCGGATTCAATCTGCATGCTGAAGTGGCAGTGTCAGCTAGGCAGCTTGGCCTTCACGCTTTCATCATTTACATTGATGGGGAGGAAGCTGTACGGACTACCTTCACGCTACTAACGCGAGAGGAAGCGACGAGTTAGCGGAACGGACCCGCAATGGAGTTGGCGAAACAGATCCGCCAGCCGGCACAATGTGAACCGGAACCGAATTATTCGAAGAGTTGGCAATCTGCCCTCGCCACTCCCCTACGCGTACGACTACTACGACGGACGCTGTTGTTCCAGAAGCATCTAGTATGTCAGCGGTTGCAGGTTTCTCAATCTGTATCATGGGCAATTGCACGAGGGGGCGGATGGAATTCGCCAACTCGTGTCGTAGCTGCTCATCGGTCCAAGCGGCAGAAGATGCCTCCGCAAGTAAGCCATCGACGCGATATGCCAGTGCGATGGCGTCCACATCAGCGGTTTTTTCGATGTCCCAAGAGACTGGCACGAACCATTGCCGAAACAAGTCTAGAGAGTCCTGCTCGGCGACGCAGCGCACGATGTGGTCGCGGATTCGATCTTCCATGAGCGAGGGCATGAGGCAGACACCACCCGCCATTAGGATACCTTCCTATGAACTTCAGGGCAAGTTCAATCGAAATGAAGGTGGCTATCCTGCGCGAGTTAATGAGTTAGCATCGGTCTGCGTTCACGATGAACTCGCGCATTCAAGAAGCGGCCAGCCGCCGGGCACCAGAAGTAAGGTTTACAAGTACTTCGAGAAAGATGGAAGCACTGTTATGGTTCTACACTGTTTTGAACTTCCATCGGGTAAGCTTGGGGCTTCTGGGAAGATGGACCCAAAGCGCCTCCTTAAAGCGCCTCCTTGTGGAGGGAGTGATTTACTTCTGCGACTAAGTGATCTTCGTGCGATCCTGATGCAGGAAGGCCGATACCGCCCAGATCATTGAAGCCGCATCGCGAAACACCCGAGCGTTTCTCCCCATCAGGATCTTGAACCGCCTGGTGCGACATGAAACATGCGGTTTTCTAGGCGGCCCGAGTGGTGCCCGCAAGGGTAGAAAGTCTCAAGTTAAGTTTTTCGGTGTTCGCCACTCATACGATTCAACTTCGCAGGGGCCAAGGCCTATTTCGAGCATCCACGTTCCCGTCGAGCGCACGCAGTAGCCTCTAAATTGCGGTGGTCACTACCCTGGCCGCTGGAAAACCTCCCGCACGGTCTTCACCACGCCCGCATCCTTGCACCGATAGCCCGGCAATTGCGAGATGGCATTTTGGAATTCTTCGCTGCGCATAATCGCCAGGACGCGCTGGATCGATTCCAACTCCAGGAGTTGTTTGCGGCAGACGAAGAAATAATCTTCCGTAACCAATCGAACAAAGTCGAGATCGAACTGACGGGCCGCGGCTTCCACCCCGAAGCTCACATCGGCCATATCGCTCGCGACATAGGCTGCGACGGCCGCGTGCGTGAATTCGACCTGCTCATAGCCGTTGATGCGCGAGCCGTCCATCTTGTGCTGCGCCAAAAACTGATCGAAGAGCAGGCGAGTTCCGGAATCCGGATCGCGATTCACGAACCGAACCGCCGGATCCAGCAGTTGTTCGATTGTGACGATCCGCAGCGGATTTCCACGCTTGACCATCAGCCCCATTTCGCGAGTGACCAGTCCGATCACCCGGTGAACTTTCGGCATCAATAACCCCTCGCTGGCAGCGATGCTTCGCTTCCGCAATTCCCCTTGCGGCAGGTGCATCCCTGCGAGATCGCATTGGTCGTGCGCCAGCGATACCAGGGAGTTCTGGTTGCTCACATATCGGAGGTCGACGCCCAGGTCGGCTTCGCGGCTGAGCATTTCCCGCAACTTCGAAACCGCAAATCCGTGGCTGGCATGTACTCGGAGAATGGAAGGGCCGTGCGGAAGAAACGGCTTGATCTCCGTTTCCAGCTCCTGAGCCAGATTCTGGAGCTGGGGTCCCAAGCGGGCCTGGAGCCGCTGCCCTGCCCATACCAGTTTGCCGCCGAAAGGGGTCAGACTGGTTCCCCGCCCCTGCTTCCGCTCCACCAGCGGCGCTCCGAAGAAAGCCGACCACTTCTCGATCAGATTCCAGGCATGCCGGTAGGACACGCCTGCCCGGTCCGCAGCCCGCCCGATCTTCCCGGTCACCCGAATCTCGTTCAAGAAATCGAGCATGATCATGATGGACGGCGAATCGCCGTCCCGCTTAAACCGCCAAACCGGCTCAATCTCGATGTGGATCATATGGCATAAGATTTCATATTCCCATAGCTTCGCAGCTTAATTATCATTGTGGGACATGAGCATGAACGGATGGAAGCAATTCGGACATATATGTACGCGATTGCATATATGCCTACTGCTTGCTTTGGCGGCGATGGGGCAGGCCCCTTCGGCCCAGACGGGGCAGATCGCGGGAGTCGTCAAGGATCCGGACCAGGCATTGGTCTCAGGTTCGCGCGTGACGCTTATGAACCAGCAGACCAAAGCGAAAACTACGACGGCCACCGACGCCCAAGGCGCATACGCATTTCCGTCGCTGGCGCCGGGCACCTACGTAGTGGAGGTGGATGCTGCGGGATTCAAACCCAGCGTGAGCGCCGAGGTAACTGTCGCGGGGGGCCAGAGTGTCAACTCCGATTTCGCCCTCATACTGGCCGGAGCCACGGACACGGTGAACGTCTCGGCTGGCGCGGTTGAGAACGCCTATCGTGTCGACACCGTGGCCGCCGGTGGCCCGCTCGGAACCACGCCGATTCTGGATCTCCCCTACGCCGTAAACGTAATTTCGCGCCAGTTGATCGACGACACGCAATCCAGAAATTTCAAGGAAGCTGCCAAGTATCTGCCCCTGGTCTCGTTCCAGGAGATGCAAGGGCCGGAAGTGCTGCGTCCGGAGACTCGCGGCATGCAGGGCAGCAACATGCAGAACGACCTGAAAGATGGAATGGGAATCGCCGTGACCACGCCGTCGGCTCTCGAAGAATACGAACAGGTCGAGGTCGTCAACGGACTTGGCGGTGAACTATACGGCCCAGCCAACCCGTCGGGCATGTTCAATTTCGTGACCAAGCGCCCGACCGAGGAGCCGTTCGGCGAAATCGAACTGGATTACGAGGGCAGCACCGTCGCCACGGCGCATATCGATGTCGGCGGAAGGCTGGGGAAGAAAAGGAAGTTCGGCTACCGGGCGAACCTACTGTTGGGGGATGGCACAGGCTACGTCTCCGGAAGTGAGTTGCGGCGTCAGCTGGGCGCGATCGCCGGCGATTACCGTGTCACTGATCGTACCGTGATCGAAGGGAATTACAGCTATTACAACTTGTTCCAGCATGGCTACCCGGGCTGGTTCGCGTACGCGCCCACCACCACCGGGCTAGCCGTCCCTGGCTCCAAGAGCATTTTGATTCCGGAAAACGCGCCCGACCCGACGCTTCCAGGCTACGGACAATCTTTCTCGGGCGTGGACCTCACGTCCCAGATCGTGGAAGCGCGGCTAAAGCATGATTTCAGCTCGAACTGGCATCTGGTGATCGGCGCACTGAATCAGATCTCCGATCGCAACATTAATACAGCGGTCAATCAGTTCGTCGACAACAAAGGCGACTACAAATCCTATCTCGCCAACAGCTTCTCGTCGCTCGCTCCCCGTTTCCAGGTAGATAGCAACCTGTCCTATCTGAACGGGAGGTTCAAGACGGGGAAAGTCCGGCACGACGTCGTAATCGGGATCACGGGTTACAGATTTGGATCCTATTCACCCGTCACCAGCCCCGCTAAGACGGCCCTGTGCACAGCCAATACCGCGCAAGGCATCTGCGAGGCGAACATCTCCGATCCACTGATTGATGTGGCGCCTCCGGCCGGCATCTTTTCCTACGCAAAGACGACGCCATCAAGCGGAATCTATGAATCCAGCATCATCCATCAGCAGGGATTGAGCCTGGGCGACACCATCACTCTGACTCCTCAGTGGCTGTTGAGAGTTGCCGCGAGCCAGGATTGGACGTGGACGAACAGCTTTACAGACACGGCCGCCACAGGGTATTCCAGATCCCCGATTCCCGGCGGCTATCTGAGCCAGGGAGTCAGCCCATCGGCCAGCTTGATGTTCAAACCGCGGGCGGACATGACCTTTTACGCAACCTTTGCGGACAGTATTCAAGCCCCGGATGTCGCCGGCGCCAGCACCGCTAGCGCAATCATCGTCAACGCCAGTCAAGCGCTGCCGCAGTATCGCAGCAAGGAAGGTGAGATCGGCTATAAGGTGAGGCTGCACCGGATTAACTTCACCGCCGACGTGTTCCGGATCGAGAGGCCTTTCGCGAATTATACCGTTGGCGTAGTTGATCCAGTCTGCGGATCTCTGTCCGGTACGTCCGGTTGCGAGGCCTATGCGATTACCGGTAACCAGCTTAACTATGGAGCTGAAACCATGCTCTCCGGGAGAATCTTCGAGAGCCTGATGGTCACGGGCGGGATATCGATACTGAATCCAAAACTCACCGACACCGGCATCGCAGCCACCAACAACAAGGACTTCGTGGGCATTCCCGACTACAAATCCAATATTCTCGCGGAATATCATCTCCCGAAGCTGGTCGGCGCGTTCTTCAATATCGACTGGCAGCATGTGGGCCGCCGGCCGATCGACGACATCAACAGCGAGTTCACGCCCCAGTACAACATCTTCGATTTCGGCGTCCGGTACACGACCAGAATCGCCGGTAAACTGACCAACTTTCGAGTCTCCACGAACAACGCGACGAATGTACACTATTGGTCGACCTTGGGTCCTGGCAGCATCACTGGTCAGAGCACGGGCAGTTATCTGGCGCACCTGGGCGAGCCAAGGCTGCTGACAGCCTCCGTTCGGCTCGCGTTTTGAGGTCACAAATGCGGCTACTGTTCTTTTTTTCACTCTCACTTGTATCGATCGCTTCTGCGCAGACGCCCAAATGCGTGCCGCCTTCCAATCAGCAATTAATCATTTATCGCGCAGGCAGTCTGACCCGCGCCTTCAAGCCCCTGGAGGACGCGTTCGCCTGCCAGACCGGCATTCAAGTGAAGGATTCGGCGATGGGCAGCGTGGACGCCGGACGGCAGATCACAGCCGGAGGTCAGGCCTGCGATCTCTATGCACCGGCCGATTACCTGGATATCGATCTACTGATGAAGCCCGCTGGTTATGCGGATTTCGATATTGTGTTCGCACACGGCAGGATGGTGTTGGCATATTCCGCCAGCGGTTTGGCCACGAAGAAATTACCGGCCATCGCCGAACCGGGAACCTTCCATTCGCCGGATTCCATTCCAAAGGCGGTCGCGAAATGGTATGAGAACCTGACCATGCCTGGAGTCGCCATCGGCGGCGGGAATCCGTTTCTCGATCCCGGAGCCTACCGGGGCCCGATGATTTTTCAGTTAGCTGAGGAATTTTACAAGGTCCCGAACCTCTACAACAACCTGCTGGGGCACGTAGTGGTCGCGGGCCCGATCTCTTCCGGAATTACTCTGGGCAAGCAGCTTGATTTTCAGTTCACGTATGAGCACAATGCCCGCGCGACGGCGAGCACTAATCCGGACTACCGCTATGTCGATCTGCCCGGCGAGATTAACCTTTCGGACCCGGCGAAGGATGCCTATTACAGACAGCATGCGGTCGTGGTTCTGCCTGGCCTCGGGACTCCACGCAGTGCGCGTACGATAGCGGTGCCGGGCGCGCGCGTCGCATGGGGCATCACTTTGTTAAAGGACGCCCCCAATCGCGAAAATGCGATCAAATTCCTACAGCTATTGCTGGGCCCCGCCGGGACTGCCTCGTTGAACGACAACGGCCCGGCGCCGATAACCCCAGCGCTGGTCAGTCCTGCGGATTTTCACAAGTTGCCTGAATCCCTGAGGTCCCTTGTAAAGACGACCGCTCCTAAGTAACAGCCCGCAAAACGGCGCCTGGGTCCCGGCCATGAGCGGACCAAATAGTTCATTCCTCGCTGGGACACAATTGGTCGGCGAATCACCGAGCAGGGCGCGAAACCTACCTGATGTTTTGGCTCAGCGGCCTGATAGCCGTTTCGCCCAGCGCTCCAGATTTCTCTCCCATTCGCATCCAAGAGCACTATTCGTGCCTGTGGGGTGGGGTTGACTTGCTGCTGCGGCAATCTGGCAATCCAATTCAACCCTTCAACTTTGAAAGTGCCGACTGTGCGATGTGTTCCATCAACAAGCGTGAAACTCTGTGCTCGAATCTCGTTCGCGACTGGCTGTTGACTTTGGGCGAGTGCAGTCGGCGGGCCGGGATAACGCGTTAGCAATCCGCCCGCAATTCCGGCGACGGTTGCAAACACGAAGGTCAGCGATCTGTTCATTGCAGTTCTCTCACTAGCCCGCAAAAGCCGGCCCAAACTCCATTTCGCGGGCTGTTACTTAGGAATGAGTTCACGGATGCCCGAATGTGAGAGATTCCGGCCCTTCGGCCACGTCAGACTAAGCGATGATCATGGTCGAAGTTTGAGACCATTGAGATCGATGCCGCCTCGAGGTTCAAAGACTCAGGACCGTCCAAGCCGCACAGCCAATGTGGAGGTTCGCCCCGCGGAAAAGGGCGACATGGCGGATATCCGGGAGCTGATCAAGCTTTTTCCCCAGCAGTTGGTCCAGCAGAATCTTCCGCGTCTGGCGTCATTCTTTGTCGCCTCAGTGGGCGGAAGGGTCGTCGGCTGCTGTGCCCTTCAGATCTACTCGAAAAGAATCGCTGAGGTACGCAGCCTGGCGGTCCACCCGGATTTCCAGGACCGCGGCGTGGCCTCGAAGCTGGTCGGATGCTGCGTGGAACGGACCCTTGCGCGCGGCGTCAGGGAGTTGTTCGCGGTCACCAGTCAGGCTTCGTTCTTCGAGCAGCTGGGATTTAAAACATTCCGCCGCGAGAAGACCGCGATGTTCTACGAGTCGACGCCCGCCTCCCCATCCCACCAGAAGTGACACAACCGGAGCCTGTATTAGAATTGGGTGACCATTCTACCGCGGCGACGCGAGTGGATGCGCCGCAGGCGCCTTAGTCCGCGGAAGCCGCCCGAGGTGAAGTCATCATGTCAAAGCATTCTGTGTCCGATTCCACACCCGTCGTTGCGGACGGAATGACGCTTGGAGTTATCGGGGCCGGCGTCATGGGCCAGACCCTGATCCGAGGCTTGATTACCAGCGCCGTCGTTTCCCGGAGCCAAATCTGGGCCGGCGACAAGAACAGCGCAGCCTGTGAGAAGGCTGCACGGACGCTCGACGTTCCTGCCGAAACGGATTTCCAGCACCGCATCCCAACCGCCGACCTGATCCTGATCTGCGTCAAACCCGCCGACGCGCCAGTTGTGCTGGCGACGCTGCGCAAGGCTGGATTGCGCCGGGATACGCTACTGATTTCGATCTTGGCGGGCGTGGCCACCGACCGGCTCGAAGCCCTGCTGGGCGCCGATAACCCTGTGGTGCGTGCAATGCCGAATACTCCCGCTATCGTAGGCGAGGGGATGACTGTGGTGTGCGCGGGTTCGAGCGCTTCCAAGGCGCACCTTGATCGCGCCGAACGCATCTTCGAAGGAGTCGGCAAGTGCCTCACCATGGACGAAGTCCATTTCAACGCGGTCACCGCACTCAGCGGCAGCGGCCCCGGCTATCAGTTCCTGATCATGGAGGCGCTGGCTGACGCCGGCGTGCGCGTAGGCTTGCCACGCCAGCTTGCGCTGACTCTGGTGGCCCAGACCGCCTTAGGCGCTGCGCGCATGGTGCTCGACTCAGGCCGTCATCCAGCATCGCTCCGCGACGACGTCACCACCCCCGCCGGCTGCACCATCGCAGGCCTGCTGATGCTGGAGGATGGACGCATCCGCTCCGTGCTCGCGCGTGCGGTTGAGGAGGCCACCAAGACCGCGGCCCACTTAGGAGCCGCCACTTCGAAGCTCTCAGAGAATGCCGGGGGCCAGCGTTCGGGCTCCGGCGGCGGCCACTGACGGAGCGCTTCGGATGCCAAAAGCCCCATCTTGAACGCAGCCCGGAAAGCTCGTCTCAATCGAGGATCGATGGGGCGCGCACAACTGCTATCCTCTGGATGTCGTGGTGGCGCGGGCTTGCCCGCGGTTCCAGGTTCCCGCCGGAGATTTCCGCGTTTCGCGCTTCGGAGGGCTCGACACGCGGCCCCGGCCGGCCGAAGCTCGATAACGACTTCCTGCCCGGAGCGTATTCGTTCGAGGCTCCTGAGTAATAGCCCGCTACACGGAGCCTGGGCCGCCACGAGCAAGCTGTTGCGTTGGGAATTGAGGGCCGCGACCGGCCCTTTGCGGGCTACTAGCTCCTACCTCCAGGTCTAAGCCCACCGTTTTTGAGGCGCTCAGCTTCCCGCAGGGTGTCTCTGACGAACGGCCGAAGCGCTCTCCAGCGGCCCGCAGCGTGGTTTTGCAACGTTGTTTTCGAAACATTGGGACATCCGCGCCACCGCGGCGACGTCGGTCGACTTTTCTCCGCGGCCCAGGCTCCATTTTGCGCGCTGTTCCTTGGGAGCAGCCACAGGGCCGGGCCCCCTCTATCACTGGAAAGAAACGCCCCGGGGTCCGCCGCCCCAGCCTCCGTCGTGCCGGCGACTTCCTCAAAAGCTAGACGTTCTCGCCCAAGAGTGCCTTCAGCCTGGCATAACCCGAGCGGCTCACCGGCAATTGCGTGCCGTCGCGGAGCACGGTTACCCGGCTGTCCTTGCTGTAAGGCTCGATGCGGGCGATGCGCTCCAGGTTCACAATGTAGGAGCGGTGAATGCGCACGAAGCGCTGCGGGTCAAGCTGCGTCTCCAGACTGGCGATCGTCTGCTGCTTCAGATAACTCTTCTGTTCGCTATGCAGCGCGGCATAATCGTCCTGCGCTTCCACATAATCGAGCTTGGCGACGGGAATAATATGAACCTTGGAGCCATCGCGCACCACGATGCGCTCGACCGGCTGCCCGGGGGGTCGAGCCGCCGCGGCGAGATCCGTGGGACTGGGTCCGGCAGGCGGTTGTGTCCCGGCAAGCCGTATCCGCTCCCGGACCCGATCCAGGGCTTTCTTGAAGCGGTCGAGCCGGAAAGGTTTCAGCAGATAATCCACCGCGTTGGCTTCAAACGCGCGCATGGCGTACTGATCGTAGGCGGTGACGAAGATCACGGACGGCGCCGGCGCCGCAGGGGAAAATGGCTCGATCAGCTCCAGCACCTCAAAACCGTCCAGCTTGGGCATCTGGACGTCCAGGAAAATCAGGTCGGGCTTCAGTTCGCCGATGGCTTTGACCGCGGCGAATCCGTCACCGCACTCGGCCACTACATCCACGCCGCCGGCTTCCCACAAATATTCATGCAAAAGCTGCCGTGCCAGTTCCTCATCGTCCACGATCACGGCGCGCAGGTTTTCGCGCGAGTTCATTCGGACCTCCGGCACGGCACCGTAAATTCGGCGCGGTAGCGATTCTCGCGCGCCCCTGCGGCCAGCCGCGCGGAGGGTCCGAAGCGGCGTTCCAGCCGCGTCCGCACGTTGCGCAAGCCCAAGCCGTTACGCCGGCTCGATGGCGAATCCGGATCGAAGCCGTTCTCCACGCTCACCTCCAACCAGCCGTCCAAGACGCGGCTATGGACTTGAATGGTGCCGCCGTCCACCATGGTCGCGATGCCGTGTTTGACCGCGTTCTCGATCAGAGGCTGCAGCACCAGCGGAGGCACCAGGCAGTCCGCGCAGGCTTCATCCACAAGAACCTCCACCTGGAGACGGGATCCGAAGCGCACTTGCTCGACGTCGAGATACGCTTGGGCCAGATCCAATTCCTCGTGCCAAGCCACGCTGGAGCGCTCGCCCAGTCCCAGAGTGCTGCGCAGAAAATCGGCTAGCCGAATGCACATTTCGCGAGCCCGTCCGGGGTCGGAGGTCGTCAGCGCAGTGATGGAGTTGAGGCAGTTGAACAGGAAGTGGGGATTGATCTGGGCCTTCAAAGCGCGCAATTCCGCCTCGCGAGCGTCGAGCGCGGCCTGCCGCGACTCCTCGGCCGCCAGAGCCATGTAGTGCAACGCCACTGAGAGCAGATACAGCAAGATGCCGACGGTAATGAGCTGCGGAATCTCCGGATCCAGCCGCACGCCCATCGTCATGGCACTCGCAACTATCCGCGCCAGACCTACCCACAGCGCCGTCGCGAGCACCGCCGCGCCCAGATGGTAGGACACCATCTCCGCGACCCCGGCCGACGCAAGCGGCAATTGCCGGCACATATACCAAGGCGTCAGGCACACGAAGGCGAAGAACAGACACAGCGGCCCGGCCAGCGCCAGGGCTTCGTTCCAAGCCAGAGCGCCCGGCAGGTGCAGCAGCGCAGCCAGCGCGGCGGCCAGCGCCACCCACAGCCCCAAATAGGCAGCGAACCACTTCCTGTTCCTGAAGAGTGGATGCATATCAGTTTTTGGCTCTTAGTTCTTGACCGACACGCCGCCGAACACCGCGGAGCCGGTCATAATCAAGTGCGGACGCTTCTCATCCGCGGCCGCAGCGGGAGAGGGATGCGTCTGGTCGTCATATCCGCCAAACACACCGGACCCCTTGACGCTCACCCTCCAATGTTCCGGCACGGTCAATTCGATGCCGCCAAAAACCGCGTTGGCTTCAATCACGATCTCGTCTTTCTTGGTATTGGCCTTGCGAAGATCGAGCTCGATGCCGCCAAACACCGCCGACAAGTACCCCCCTTCGAACTCCTGTGAATCGATGCGCCGGTTGATGCCGCCGAATACCGTAGTCTCATTCAGGACATTCATCCCGCCCGGGCCTCGGTTCGAGGGGTTCGCCGAAGGATTCGAGGACCATCCGCCGCCGTCGCCCGGGCCCCCGGGCGGAATGCTGCCGTGCCAGTGTGTTCGTCGAAAAAGAAACGAGATGCCCAGAAAGATCAGCATCACGGGCCAGATCACCTGCCACACGTTACCGCGAACGTAGCCCAAATTTTGGGCCAGGAGAAGCCCTCCCATCACCATCAACGCCCCGCCCCACACGGAACTGTGCATTCCGGACCCGAACCGGCCGTAGCCAAGGACCTTCGATGCTCCCACGGCGATCAGAATTACCGGCCAGTACCTTCCGATATTCTCGACCGGAAACAACCCCAGGTTCACTAGTAGAAAGACCACGCCGATGACCAGCAGAATTACCCCTGCCATGGCATGGCCGGGGCCGCGGGCTCCCTGGCTGCGCCATGCCGCCCTTTGCATCATCCACTGCCTGTGCTGCATGCGGCGTTGCTCGCGCATCGTCCGCCAGTCGCTTGGACCCATTCCCGCGGGACCATTGCCCGTGGGACCATTTCCCGGTGTCATTATCCTAACCTCTCGATTGCAATTCTAACCAGAGGGCCGATCAAATGAGCCTGGTATTCGGCGAGTGGCGGATGGCCGCCGGTAAACGAGATTTATTTAAACGCCACGGCGCTTGCGTCCCAGCACCAGCAGCGATTGTCCCGCCGGAAAGCTCCCGCCGTGTTCGATCCACTTGGCTTCGGCGCGCAGCGGGAGATACAGCAGGCGATCGAGCCACGCCGGCACATCGACAACTCCGCTGCCCAGGGGAGCCCGCATCAGCGGCTCCCACACGCGGAACTTAAACAACGAGACCGGCGTCAGCAGCGAGTTCACGTAGGTCGCGCGCTCCACTTCGAAGCCGGCCAGTTTCAGAGCTTGCCGCAGAGCCCCTCGCGTAAAGCGCTGCCGCTCACCTACGAACTCCGAATGCCGGCTGCGGAGCGCATGGAACGCCGACACCCGAATCGCCAGCAGGCCTCCGGGCTTGAGCACCCTCGCGAATTCAGACAGCGCGCCTGCTTCGCCCCCAGGCGGCAGATGCACCAGCACGTCCATCGACACCAGGGCGTCGAATACCGCGCCGGCGAAGGGAAGCGCCGTCACATTTCCCTGAACCAGGCGGGAAAGGCCGTAGCCTTGCGCGTATTCCAGGCCCTCCCAGCCCAGATCCAGCGGCGTCATGCGCCATCCATAGCGTTGCTCGAGCGACTTCGAGAGATGGCCGGTGCCGCAGCCTGCTTCAAGGACGCTTGCGGCTGTAGCGGCAACCGGATCGAGGAGCCGGAACAGAATCTCGCGCATGCCCCGGTACCACCAGAAGTCGCGCTCCGAGCGAGCGATGTTGTGGAACTCGGCGGGGTTCATCGGCTTGAGCATGTTAGCACGGCTCGGGAGCACGGAAGCGCGTCCCCGCGAAGGGATGAGCACCATTCCATAACCACTCGCAATTCGGAAATACGCCGTCGAGCGATTACTCCCGGCAGAGCCGCGACTAGCAAGGAGTGGTACTCGAGGCTCCAACCGTCCCCATGCTAGGATGATGCGGTGCAGAGTCGAACCGTCTGGGCGGTGCTCGAAGACACCGCCGCGAAATATCCTGACCGCGCCGCGCTCCAGCAGCCCTTGGGCGCCGGCAAATATCGATCCTGGACCTGGAGCGAGTACGCCAGCATTGTGCGCCAAGTCGCCATGGGTCTGCGAGCCATGGGGGTCGCCAAAGGCGAGATCGTAGCGCTGGCGTCCGAAACCCGAGCCGAGTTTTATCTCGCCGATCAAGGCGTGATGGCGTGCGGAGCCATCGCCGCCGCGCTCTATACCAGCCTCCCTCCCGCGGAACAGGCGAAGGCCCTGCGCGCCTCTGGAGCCCGCGTGGCCTTCGCCGAAACCGAAGCCTCCGCCCGAGCGCTGGGCGTGGAAGGAATTCGCTGGATTCTACTGACCGGCGCAGCCGCCGGTTACGAAACTCTCGAAAGCGTCCGCGCCGAAGGACAGCGCGCCATCGCTGCCGACCCCTCCGCCTTCGAACGCATTCGCGGCGAATTCAACGATACCGACCACGCCATCCTTTATATGACGTCCGGCGCGACCGGCGAGCCCAAGATGGGCCTGGTGACGCACCGCGCCATCGTGACCAATCTCGACATGGGCCCGGACGTTCTCCCGCTTTCCCCCGACGATTGCACCATCGCTTTTCTGCCTTCGGCGCACATCGCGCAGCGGGTTGTGGTGGAGCTACTGCCGGCACATGACGGCGCTTGCGTATGGTTCTCCGAAGGCCTCAGCAAGCTGCCCAACGAGATGCGCTCCATCAAGCCGACGTTCTTTCTGGCGCCGCCGCGCGTCTGGGAACGCGTCTATTCTTCCATTACCGTCGAGATCCGCAAGCGTCCCGCGCCGGTGCGCAGCATGTTTTACGCGGGCGTCGGCCTCGGATCGGAAGCCGCGCGCCTGCGCCAGCAGGGCAAGTCCGTTCCCCTGTGGATGCGCGCGGCGCTGCGGTTCTTCGACCGCATCATGTTCGCGAAAATCCGCCAACGCCTGGGCGGGCGCATTCGCGTCGCCGCCTCCGGAGCCGCGCCTTTGGGCAAGGATCTGGCCGACTTTTACGCCGCCATCGGGATGCCGCTGATCGAAGGCTACGGCCTCACCGAGGGCGGCATCGCCGCGCTCAATCCGCTGGACCGTCCCAAGTCCGGCAGCATCGGCAAACTGCTTCCCGGCTATGAAGCCCGCTTCGAAGACGACGGCGAGTTGTTGCTGCGCAGCACCTGCCTCTTCTCCGGTTACTTCAATGATCCCGCGGCGACGGCCTCCGTTCTGCGAAATGGATGGCTGGCCACCGGCGATATCGCGGAGATGGACGCTGAAGGCTACTTCTACATCACTGGCCGCAAGAAGGAATTGATCGTTGCTTCTAACGGGAAGAAGATTTATCCTTCGCGCATCGAAGCTCTGCTCAAGCGCGAGCCCCTGATCAGCCACGTGCTGCTGATCGGCGACCGCATGCCTTATGTCACCGCGCTGCTGACCGTGACGGGTCCCCTGGCCGCCGCACAACCCGCCGTTGAACAAGCCGTAAAAACCGCCAATCGCGAGCTCGCCGAGTTCGAGCGCATTCGCAAATTCAAAATCCTAGACCGCGAGTTTTCGATCGAGCAAGGCGAGCTGACCCCAACGATGAAGCTGCGCCGCAACCGCGTGCTCGAAAATCACCGGGAGTTGGTGAACGAAATGTATGTCGGGCGCGAGGCCGGCTAGTTCTCCGTGGGCACGCGTTCAGCCTTGTCCACCACGATCACGTCGATTTTGGCTTTGCCCGGCGCCAGCCGCAAGCCAAGCTGCTGCTGGATCGCAGCGGCAAGGCTCGAACCCGGATCGCTGGCGTCTCCCTCGGAAGCCGCCCCGCCCGGCAGATTAGGCGTGAACTCGACCGTGAAATCGTATTTCCCGGTCAGTCCGGTTTTGTCCAGCACAGGATGGCTGAGCTGGTTCCCCAACATGTCCGCCAATACCGACATAGGCTGCGCCTTCGCAACCATGTGGCCGACGGGTCCGTTGGGGCCTCCCTGGACCATCATCGTCATCCCGGGCCCATTCATTTGGGGGGTGCCGTCCTTATCAAGCTTCCGCGGCCCCGCTTCCACTGCCGGTGGAGCAGTGGGATCAAGCGTCGTTTCCTTCAACTTGGAGCCGCCCTTAGCCGGCGCCAGTTCATCCACCTGGAATTCCCTGGACTCGTGGTGCACCACCACGCCGAAGCGCTCCTTAAGCAGATTCTGGAACATCACGTTCACCTGCTCTTTGGTCGCACCCAAGGGGACCTTAGCGGCGATGTCGTAGTGCTCCGTATCGAGCCAGGCAGGGCCGATAAGCTGGAAGTTTTTCACTGCATACGCCGTCGTGAGCAGAACCCGCAGCGTGGGCATGTTCCAGGTGATCTGGCCAGGGTCCGAGGTCCCCGGACCGCCATGCATTCCACCGCGGACGCCCGGCACAAGAGGGGCTGGCGGCTTGACGGTCGCCACTTCAAAAGTCAGATTCCCGGTGGTCTGCCCGCAGGCGAGGGCGAACCAGAAAATCACGATACTCAACGTAGTTCGGGCTCTCTGTGACATCTGTCACAGATTAACGCGACATACGTCGCACGTCAAGGCTAATTCTCCGTGGGCGTTTTTTCGGCCTTGTCCACCACAACGACATCCAGCTTGGCTTTGCTCGGCACCAGCCGCAGGCCGAGTTGCTGCTCGATCGCCGATGCGAGATTCGAGCCTGGCACGCTGGCCTCAGTGGAGGAAGCTCCGGGGCCAGGTCCTTCGACTCCCACTCCCCCTCCCGGCGGCAGAGCCGGCAGTCCGTTGAGATCGGGCGTGTACTCGACGTTGAAATCGTACTTCCCAGTCAGTCCGGTTTTATCCACCACCGGGCGATTGAGCTGGTTCCCCAGCATCCTCGTCATTCCTGAGATCGGCTGCGCCCTCGCAACCATGTGGGCAACAGGTCCGCCGGAGCCGGCCTGAATCATCATCATGAGTCCCGGGCCGTTCATCTCCGGAGCGCCATTCTTATCGAGCTTGGGCGGTCCCGGCGGTCCGCTGGGCAGCGCCGGCGGGGGGGCATTCGGATCGAGTGTCGTCTCCTTCAACTTGGAGCCGCCTTTGGCCACCACCAGCTCACTCACCTGGAATTCCTTCGACTCATGGTGCACCACCATCCCGAAGCGTTCCTTCAGCAGATTCTGCCACATCACCGCGACCTGCTCCTTAGTCGTGCCTTCAGGAACCTTGGCGATGATGTCGTAGCGTTCCGTATCGATCCACGCTGGGCCGTTGACCTGATAAGCTTTCACGTCATACGCGATCGTCAGCAGAGTTTTCAGCGTGGCGTTGGTCCAAGTGATTTGTCCCGGGTCAGGTGTGCCCGGACCGCCGCGCCCTCCCATAAACATCCGCCCGCCGGGCTCGGGAGGCGCGGCCGGCTTCACCGATGCCACTTCAAACGTCAAGTTTTCGGTAGCTTGTCCCAGAGCCAGGATGCACCCGAAAGCGGCGAGACCAGCCCTCAAAAGTGTTTGTCGCATTTCATTGCCTCTCAATTCGCGGTTGGAGTCTTTTCGAGATGATCGATCACCACCACGTCAATTTTAGCTTTTCCCGCTACCAGCTCCAGACCAAGCTGCTGCTGAACAGCCGTGGCGAGATCCGGCCCCGGATCGCTGGCGTCGCCGCCTGGAGGCTGCCCCGGGAGATTGATGGCATAGTCGATGGTGTAATCGTATTTCCCGGCCAGTCCGGTTTTATCCAAAACGGGACGGTTGAGGGTGTTACTCAGCATCTCCGTCAATTTCGAGATCGGCTGCGCCATCCCGGTCATGTGAGCATGCGGGCTGGGGCCTGGAAAGATCGTCACCACGTTGCCGGGACTCAGCAGGCCGCCGTCCTTGATTTTAGGAGGCCCCGGCGGCAGCGGTTCAGCGGGATCCCACGAAGTTTCCTTCAGCGCCGTCTCTTTCAGCTTGGACCCGCTCTTGGCGATCACCAACTCACTCACCTGAAACTCCTTCGACTCATGATGCGCCGCCAGGCCGAACCGCTCCGCCAGAAGGTTCCTCCACATCACGCCGACCTGCTCTCTCGTTGCTCCCGCCGGGACTTTGGCGATCACGTCGTATCGTTCGGTATCGAGCCAGGCTGGTCCGCTCATTTGATAATTCTTCGCATCGTACGCCGTCAAAAGCATGGCTTTCATAGAGACGTACGACCAGGTGATTTGTCCCGGATCGGGAGTTCCGGGTCCCCCGCGAGCCGGCCCAAAGTAGACTCCTCCGGTTGGAGGCACGGGCGCCGACGGCCTTACCGAAGCCACTTCAAAGGTCAGGCTCTCCTCAGCCTGGCCGAAGGCGAAGCCAACACCAAACAGGAGCAGTGCCGCAGTGGCCTTCCGCATACTAAAACAATACGTCAATTTTGAGTCGGGACGCGTTCCACGTGATCGATCACCAGAAAATCGAGAGGCGCCTTTGTCTGTTCCAGCTTGAGCCCAAGCTGTTCCTGCACCACCGTCACAGAACCCGGCAAAGAATGGTCCTGGCCGTCGACCGAATCGACCTTCGCGTTCGCGATATTGCTGGAAGGAGTCGCGGCGCGTTCGAGTGGATCTATGGCGACCACTTCTGGCGAAGACGTTGGGATTGGCGAAGCCTTGCTAATGGCAAGTGCCAGTTTGCGCTATCGCTTGCAATTAGTCCCGATGTTTTTGGCGAAGCTGTCGGGGCTGGTGAAACCGCGAATGGCTTTCCGGTAGTGACCTCAATTGAGCAGGCGGAGGACTTTAATTTAGCGATATTGCTGCAAGCGGTCGGGGCGCATTTTTAATTCTTCAAGGGTCGGTTCAATGATTGCCACTCCGTCCTGTGTATCGGGCCGTCGTCGAGTTTCTGACGACTCCGTCCGGATTGGTGAGGCGGCGGACAACTTCCCGATAGTAGATCTGCAGAAACCCCACCTCGTCAGGGTTTGACGGTGAAGCGATTCCGTCGATATTCGTTTGAAGCTGCTTGACGAGTGCTGGCGTGTCTATTCCGGAGTCGAGGGCGTTATTGCAGGAGGGCGATGGCGTTCTGGTTGTGCTGCTGCGCGAGAGCGCGGCGCCCGCGGAGCCTGCTCACCGATTCGGTGTCGCCGAAGGAAGTTCCGTCCGCCCAGAGTGCGGCCAGGAAGGTGACTTCGCTGTTTTGGAATGGCCAGCTTACCTGCTGATTTGGCGGAATAGGCTTGCTCCCCGGATCAAGCGCGGCGTCCCTGTGGGCGATTTCCCAGTACGGGCCTCCTTTGCGGCCGTCCGGAAGGATGCTCCAGCTGGTCCGCTTGTAGAAATATGCCGTAATGGTGCTTTCCGACAGGTTCTGGACGGTGAAAACGATTTTACCGTCGGGCTGGGTGGTGGTGGTCGCGATGACAGGCGGCGATTGGGCTTGGAGCAGCGGCAGCAGGGCGGCGAGAATCAGCGTCCGGGTCAGGGTGGTTCTATTTAACCGCTAGCGGCGAGGCTGCCCAATTGCCGAGGGGCTGATTTCGCCTATGCCTTTTTCTTAATCACGAGCACGACAAAAACTCCAGTGAAGGCTCCGGCGAAAGCCGCGATGCGTTTGAGCGAAGACGTCCGGCGGATGGGGGCGTCGTGGATATGCTCGGGGCGAACTCCAACGCCGATCAGCCTGGCTACAAGACGTTGTACGCCGGGGATCCGTAATACGAACTTCATTTGCCAGGGCGCCTTGATTGGGCCTTCGTGGCGGAAGACGTATTGAAATTGCCTGTGCGCTTGCACCTGGAAGGCTTGGATGACGCGGGTGGGAAACTCGCGCCGGCGCTGTACGCGGGCCAACAGCGCCTCCGTGACCCGGCGCTCCCGAAGGGCGTCGGCCAGAAGATTTGCCGTCGCGACGGCGTCTTGAATGGCTAGGTTGATGCCGACGCCTCCCGCAGGAGACATGGCGTGGGCGGCATCGCCGATCGAAAGAAAGCCGGGCTGACTCCACTTTCGCAAGCGGTTGATCTGAACCGTGAGCAGCTTGATCTGGTCCCAGTCTTGAAGTTCTTCCACGCGGGCTCCGAGATACGGCGCGATCTGGAGAATGCTGCGGCGGAAGGCTTCCAGGCCCTTGCGCTGTATGTCCTCGAATGAGCCTTTGCGGATGATGAATCCGGATTGGAAGTAGTCGCCGCGATTGATCAGGATCAGGGCCTTGCCGTAGTTGATGTTGCCGAAGAGCTCATCCGGGTCATGCGGCTTGCGGCTGATGCGGAACCAGAGCACGTCGATGGGCACTCCGAATTCGATCACCTTCAGGTGGGCGGCGGTTCTGGTGGTGGCGTGACGGCCGTCGCAGCCGATGACAAGGTCGGCGTGAATGTGGACGGTCCCCTCCGGGGTGCGAACCTCGACTCCCGTTACTTGCTTTCCATCGCGCAGGAGATCGACTGCCTGGTGCTGCATTCGGAGATCGAAGGACCGGAACTTCTTCGCCCGCGAGGAAAGAAAGTCCAGGAAATCCCACTGCGGCATCAGCGCTACGAACTTGCAGTGGGTGGGAAGGCGGGTGAAGTCAGCGGCCTGGAAGGCGAAGTCTCCGAAGACGCCTCCGACCGACGTCAATTTCTGGTGCGGAACCTTCAAGAAGTCTTCGAGTAGCCCGAGTTCCAGCATCAACTCCAGTGTGGACGGATGCACGGTGTCGCCGCGAAAATCGCGATGGAAGTCCTCGTGCTTTTCGATCACGGTCACCCGGACGCCTGCGCGGGCCAACAAGTAGCCCAGCATCATGCCCGCGGGTCCGCCGCCGACAACGCAGCAGGTAGTTTCCAGGTTTTGAGCCGCCATAACGGGGTGATCCTATTGTCGCGCTTGCGGTTTCAAGATCGGCTGATATTTCTTCTGGCGAGGGGGCTGATCGGTGATTGCGGCGCAATGAAGGAAGCCCCGGAGCGGTAGCGGGCATTTCTCAAATGATCTCGAGCGACCTGGCCGCTGAATCAGTGCGGGACGGTGAGGAGAGCCCACAATCCCCACAGCGGCGTGGACTATAGTGACTGCCGGAGCCTCTCACGCGCCGCATGCAAGCAGTCATCGATGGCCTCCCGCGAGTAACGACCGGGCCATTGTTGGCGGCAGAACGCATGAACCTCGTCGGCATCCATATTCAGCGTTACTTGTTTGCCGGCCATTGGATCTTCGTCATCGACAAACATGACCTAGTATTTCGCGTTTCCGGGATAGCGATGACGATATTGCGGAATTGCTTTTCCTTGACTTCGTTCAACATTTCGTACCTTGAAAGTTGGTATCGGCGACGGTACTTCGGGCGCGCTTTATCGGCGCTGTCACCATCCATCCCCGGCCCCGAGGCGGCTTGCGCGGCCTAAGGCAGGTGCAAGCGGCAGTCGTGATACCTGAGGACGCTTGAACTTTAGCATTCCGCGAGTCGCGGGACAAAGCGAGTCAGAACATTTGCACGCCTCCCATCCAATACGGAGCCGGTGTCCTTAAAACCGCAGTAAGAGTTGATATTTTCACGGAGGATTCGGCACATGTATTCGTGGAAGCAAAAGCTCCGGTGACAGCGTACGAGGCGACGGTGCGGTTTCTTGAAGGGGCGAGGCAGCCGGCGGTGCTGGATCCGGGTGACGACCCGATTCCTATCGGCGCCGACAATTTCAAGCTGGAGCGGCGCGGCGAAACCGCGACCTTGGAGGTTTGGAGCGAAACACGCAATCTGGTGCGCCGTCTGCGGGCGGTTCATTCCGAGCATCGAGGGCGATTGGAGCTGGAAGTCGAGAGATTCGGCGGGCGGACCGGCCGCCTGGCGCTGGTGGATTTAGCGCATCCGGCCAGCCGCGACACCTCGCGCCGCGGGGCTCGGCTGAAATATCGCGAACGGTTCCGGAGGTCTCTTTCGCGGCAGTTCCCGAGTTGGCGAATCGCGGAGTTGAGCACGGAAGCGGATTTGCATCACAGCTTGTCGCCCAGCTATCCGAGGGCTCTGCTGCGCAAAGGCAGCGCGGGACTGGCGGCTATCGGGGCGGCCGAAGACTCGCTTGACGTTGACGGAGCTCTGACTTTCGGCTTGATCTGGCTGGATTATCTGCGCCGGCGTGAGACGCGGATTCAGGTGCAGGGGCTCGCGATCTTTGTTCCGTCAGGAAAGGAGGCGACGACGTGCCATCGCATCCGGTACCTGGATGCGTCCGTGGTCGATTGCGCGGCTTTCGCGCATTTTGCCGATGGCTCCGAGGAAACGGTCAAGCCGGGCGATTACACCAATTTCGATACGCGCATCGAGTCTTGCCGCAGGCCCTTGGCGGCGAGCCCAACGCGCGTGCTGGATTGGGTGGAACGGCTGGCTGGGATTGAAAATGTGGAGCGGCGGGAGCATGCAGATGGCGCGGTGAGCCTGGCCGTTCACGGGCTGGAGATCGCACGGGCGGAGGGCGGCCGGATGATGTTCGGGCTGGATCACAAGATCGAGGCTACGACGGAATCGCAGATCGCGGAGATTGAGGCTCTGATCCTGGGCCTGGCCGAGAGGCGTTGCGCCCGGCAGGATCATGTGCATCCTCTTTATGCGCGGCATCCGGAGGCGTGGCTGGAATCGCAGGTTCGGCGCGACATCGAAAATATTGATGCAGCTCTGTTGCCTCATCCGTTGTACGGGCAGGTGCCGCAGTTCGCTGGGGGCGAACGCGGGATGCTCGACATTCTGGCCGCGGATCGCGAAGGGCGGCTGTGCATTGTCGAGGTGAAGGCGTCCCAGGACATCCATCTTCCGCTTCAGGCGCTGGATTACTGGATGCGCGTGAAGTGGCACCTGGAGCGGGGCGAGTTTTCTGGCCGCGGATACTTCCCAGGTGTGGAGCTGCGGGCCGATCCCCCGCGCCTGCTGCTGGTGGCGCCGGCGCTGGACTTCCATCCGTCCAATGAAACGGTGCTGCGCTTCTTTTCCCGGGAGGTTCACGTCGAACGCATCGGAGTCGGGATAGAATGGAGACAGGAACTTCGGGTAATGTTCCGAAGCCCGGCGCTTGTATGCAGATCCCCGTTCTCCACCAGGTAAAACAAGCGCTGACGAATTTGAACCCCGGGGAAGTTCGCGAATCCGCCATGAAGCCGGTTCGCGTGGGTCTGGTGGCGGCTTCGCAGGATTCGCTGGCACAGATGGAAGCGTATCTGGTGCCTCCGCATCTGTCTCCGCAGCGCCGGTTGGAAGCGCTGCAAATGCTGCAACGCGGCAGCACAGAAAATTGCGATGTGGTGATTTACGATTCCTCCCTGCTGCGGTCCGCGCAAGGATTTTCTCTCGACCTGGACGCGCCTGAGGATTGTCTGCGGCGGATTTTGAAGAGCCACGACAATCTGCTGTTGCCTTTGGCGCGCCAGTTTTATCCTTTCCGTAAACCTGCCGCACAGCAGGTCATCCGTTCCGTCGCCAAGGAGAACGCGATGTTCGCTCTTGCAACTGCGCTTCCCGATGTGGTTCCGTTCCTGGGATGGACGCCGTGGGCGATTGGCGAGTTTGGGTCCGATGCGGCGTTCCTGACGATGAACCAGATTCGCATGGCGTTCCTGCTGGCGGGGTTGAGCGATCGTTCGCCGGGATACCGGGAGCAGCGGTCGGAGATTGCCTCGATTGTGGCGGGAGCTTTCGGATGGCGCGCTCTGGCTCGCGAGCTGGTGGGAAAAATTCCTTTTGGCGGAGGGCTGATTCCGAAGGCGGGGATCGCCTGGGCGGGAACGTTCGCGGTGGGGTTGTCGCTGGAGCGGCTGTACCGGCTGGGCTACGGATTTACTCGCGCGGAACGGAAGGCGGTGTATGAGGAAGCTTACGATCATGGCCGACAGATCGCCGGGATGCTGCTTGAAGGAGTTCGGCGGAAGAAGGCGGTTTAGGTTTTAGCCGTGAAAGAACGTGAACGCCCGTGAATTAAAAACCCGGAGCAACTTCGCGTAGCTGACGTCCAGGTTGCGCACGACTCGATCCCATAGAGAATCAGGTTTGGTGTCGAAGACGGTGTTGGCGTTGCCGCGAATCACACGCCAGGCTCCGGCTTCCGTCTCGGCTTCCAACTGGCCTGGTCCCCAGCCGGCGTATCCCACGTAAAAGCGGAGTTCGTCGGGGCTCTTATGCTCCGATAGGGCGTCCTTGAGAAGATCCTCGTCCACGATGGCCCAGATGTCGCCGGCCACGCGCTGTGCGCCTTTCGGCCCCTCGTGGGCGCGCAGGAGAGCCAGGACGCTCATCGGCTCCACGGGCCCCCCCGAGAACGCTGCCTCGTTGCGATTCCTGGCGTCCCTGACTCCTGACAGAATGTCCGAAACGGTCATCTCGCTAGGACGGTTCAATACCAGGCCCAGCGTGCCTTGCTCATCATAATGGACGATCAGGACAACGGTTTGCGCGAAGTGCGGGTCTTTCAATTTGCGATCGGCCACCACGATCACGCCGGCGGCAAGATCTTCGTCGGCGCGCGCGGGAACCGCTTCCAGGAGACATACCGAAGCGAGAATCGCGGCGATCGCAACGGACCCGACCCGACTTCGCGGTCTGTTACCCATCGTTCTTATTTTCGCGCTTTCGGGGGCGTGGGACAATAGCATTTATGCCTGCCATTCGGCGAGCCCTGCTTAGCGTCACGGAGAAGACCGGGATCATCGACTTCGCCAGGGCGCTGGCTGCCACGGGAGTGGAAATTCTGTCGACCGGCGGAACCTTCCGGCTCTTGAAAGAAGCGGGAGTTCCGGGACTGATGGAAGTGGCTGAGGCCACTGGGTTTCCGGAGATGCTGGACGGGCGTGTCAAGACCCTGCACCCGGTGATCGCGGGAGGCATTCTGGCAATTCGGTCGAACGCCGGGCATATGCGTTCGCTGGCCGACCATGGCATTCAGCCTATCGATCTGGTGGCCGTGAATCTTTACGATTTTGCGAAGGTCGCGGCCAAGCCGAACGCTTCCTTACATGAATTGATCGAAAATATCGATATTGGCGGGCCGACCATGATCCGGGGCGCTGCTAAGAATTGGCGCGATGTGGCCGTGGTGGTTTCACCGAATGATTATGCTTCGATCATTGAGGAGTTCGGGAGGCATGGCGGGGTGCTTTCCGAAGCTACGCATTGGAGGCTGGCCCAGCAGGCGTTCGCATTGACGGCGGCTTATGACACGGCGATTTCGGCGAAGCTGGCTGAAATTCATTCGGTCCATCCTTTGCAAACGGCGCACGCCGCGGCGAGCCCTCTACCGGCGCATCTGGAGGTTCGCGCTCCGCGCACGATGGCTCTGCGGTATGGCGAGAATCCGCATCAGAGCGCGGCGCTTTACGCTTCCGGCCCATATGGAATCGCGGGGGCTGAGCAGCTTCAAGGCAAGGAACTGTCCTATAACAACCTGGTGGATCTGGACGCGGCATGGCAATTGATCCAGGAATTCGACGATCCTGCCGCGGCGGTTATCAAACACACCAATCCATGCGGGTGCGCCGAGGGCGCGGTGCTCGCGGAAAGCTACCAGAGGGCGTTCGACGCCGATCCGGTTTCGGCGTATGGCGGCGTACTGGCGTTTAATCGCGAAGTGGATGCGGAGACGGCCGCGAAGATCGCGCAAACATTTATCGAGGCGATTGCCGCGCCGGGGTACTCGGGCGAGGCTCGGAAGATTCTTGAAGGGCGGAAGAATCTACGCCTGCTGCGCGTTTCAGCAGGGTCTCCGGATTTGGTGGTCAAATCCATCAGCGGAGGGTATTTGGCGCAGACTCCCGATATTCATGCGTTTCGCCGCGCGGAGGCGCAAGTCAAGACCGAGCGCGCTCCCACGGATGAAGAATGGGATGCGCTCGAATTCGCCTGGAAAGTTTCAAAGCACGTGAAATCGAACGCCATTGTTTTTGCGCGCGCCGGGCAGACGGTCAGCGTCGGCGCGGGACAGATGAGCCGCTTGGATTCCGTGAAGATCGCGGCCATGAAAGCGATTTTGCCACTGCAGGGAACCGTGCTTTCCTCCGATGCCTTCTTCCCCTTCGCCGATGGGTTGGAGGAAGCAGCCAAGCACGGGATCACTGCGGCAATTCAGCCCGGGGGCTCGTTGCGCGACGATGAGGTGATCGCCGCCGCGAACCGGCTGGGGCTCGCGATGGTCTTCACCGGAGTGCGGCACTTCCGGCATTGAACCGGCTTTACCCTTGGGGTCACCTGGTCACGATGTCGGACTTCATTGGAGCGAGGGCGCCTAGCAGTTCATTCTTCTCTTTGTCCTGCACCTTGAATTTGTCCAGCGCTCCGCTCAAATCCTCAACCAGAGCGTTGAAATCGGCGCTGGTGATGCCCATGCCTGCGTGCGCGTCTTTCATGTTTTTGCCGGTGTAACGGCAGGGTCCGCCGGTGGCCTGGCAGATCTGGTCAACCAGATTCATTTTGAAGTTCTTCATTCGAGCCGGGTCGGCCGCGGTCTGCGCGAAGTAATGATTGATGCGGGCGTCTGCGGCCACCCGGCTGACGAATTCATCCACGACTGCGGTGATGGACTTCTTGCCTCCCAATCTGTCGTACAGCGTCTTGTCTTTCGCCAGCGACAGGGTCGGGACCGCCATGGCTGCCGCGAGTGCAAGAACGGACGCGATTTTATTGAAGTGCTTTTGCATGATTTTTAATTTCCTCTCTGCCGGTGTATACGTGCGTCGGCGGAGCGGCGGATTTACATTCCACTAAAATGGAATTTGTCCGATGAGACTTTAGCTCGCGAGTTGGCGCATCACGAAGAGCTCTACTCCGGCTTCGCTCAGAGCCATTTCGCCAAGCCCGCGGTGCGGGAGCTTCGCAGGCACATGGTCCGGCGAATTCTGGAGGCGACGGGAGCCGGGCGCGAGTCGCGCGTGCTGAGCCTGGGCTGCGGGATTGGCGACACCGAATTGCTGCTGGCTCCGCACGTGGCTTCGGTGACGGGCATCGATTTGTCTCCGGCGGCGATCCGGCAGGCTCGCGAGGATGCGCGGCTGGCGGGATTGACGAATGTGGAATTTGTGGAGGCTAGCGCGGACGAGGCCGGGTTCGTCGAAAACGGCTTCGACGTGATTATCGGCATCTTTTTTCTGCATCATCTTCCCGACCTGGAATTGGCAAAGCTGGCGCGTGGAGTTCGCGTGTGGCTGAAGCCGGGCGGCGTCTTCTATGCCCTCGATCCCAGCCGCTATCGTTTGTCGGGTGCGCTGGGGGCGCTGCTGTTGCCGCATTTGATGCGGCGTTATCAAACTCCAGACGAACATGAATTGAAGCCTGCGGAAACGGTCCAGCGCTTCACCGAAGCGGGGCTCGATGCGCGGTTTCACTATTACGATTTCGGCTCCACGCCGCTGGCCGGATTGTTGCCTTCCTGGGGCTGGGGTTATCGCGTGGCGCGGTGGATAGATGAGGCTCTGATTCGCACGCCGCTTCTACGTGCCGTGTCGAGTAACTTTGAAGTGCTCGCGCGGAGGCCGAAAGCTTAAAGACATTTAATCCACGGAACGTTTGATTCCTGCTACCCTACAGTATCCTAGGGTTCCTGCCGAAACAAAGTCTAAGATGAAGTACCTATTGAGCGCGATGCTGGTGTGCTGCGGGTTTGCCTCGGCCGCCGACACTTCTACCGCCGCAAACAACACCTCGAACAATCTGGCAATCTCTAAGTGTTTCAAGGTGCGCCGGCTGCTAAAGACCGACGAGACCCACTATTGGGCGGACTGGAAAAATACCTGCCCCTTCACCATTGATCAGGTTTACGTCAAGGTGCGTTTTCAGGATCGTGCGCGCAAGACGATCAGCGATGGCGTGTGGCCCATGTATTTCATTCTTCCGGGGGTGCACCGCATCACGCGCTTCAGCATTCCGGCGGAGGCAGTGGGTTTCGAATTTATCCGGGTGACGCGGATCACCATCGATACTCTGGAAGCCCTGCGCTGAGCGCAGGGACGCCCCTTGCGCTAGACTCAGGCCACGCAGCGCGGCAAATTTCCGCTCGCTTTCGCTCTGGGATCGCAGGCCGTTTGGGCTGACCTCACGATTCGATACGAATTCGATGTGAAGCTTAGCGCGGCGTTTCCTGCGGGCAGTTCCAAAGCATTCAAGAAGCAGATCGCGGGTATGTTTCCGAGCGGCATCGTTATCCGCGTGAAGGGCGATCAGTGCGCGAACTCCTTCGGCCGTCTCAGCACGATCGTCGATAACGGCAAAGGTGAAGTTACTGTTTTCAATTCTGCGACCAAGCGGTTTGCCACGATTCCTCTAGCAGCATACTCTGCCAGCGTTCTCTCGCAGCGACAACTTCCGGCGGTTGCGCAGCGGGCGGCTGAGGCTCAGCTTCAGAGCATGAAGGCAAAAACGGAAAGAACCGGAGAAACCGCTCTGATCCAAGGGATTCGGGCCGAGGAGAATCTAACCACCCTGTCGATGCAGACTCCGAATCCGACAGGTCCTCCTAATGAAGTCCGGTTGGAAATGCACCGGTGGGTAGCCGCCGCGGACGAGCTGATTCGGATTCCCGCTCTTAGAGAGATGGCAGATTGCGGCCTGGGAACAATCTCCGATCCAAGCGCCGCTACTGAGCAATTCGTAGTCGGCGCAATTCAGGGCGCGCACGGGTGGGGCGAGATCCTGAAGGAGCTGGCGACGGTTCAGGGCCAGATCACACTGAAAATTCGAGTTGAGGAGTTTGATCCGGCGAGTGTCGCAAGGATGCAGGCCGGAGGTCTCGGCGGTGTCCAGGGTGATGCGAACGCGCCTCTGCTGGATGTGAGCTTCATGCTCGCGGAATTGTCGCCCGAACCGATCCCGGACGCAGCGTTTCGAGTGCCGGAGGGATATCAGGCAGCGCCGCTGGAGGATTTGCTGAAGGATCCAGTCACCGGGGATTTTCAAGGAGTCACCTACCGGCCGGGCGGCGGAGTGTCTAAACCCAAGCCCATCTATCATCCCCAACCGAAATACACAGAGGATGCCCGGCGGGCTAGAATCCAGGGCGCGGTATTACTCTCGGTGGTGATTGATCAAAACGGAACGGCACGAAATGTTAAGGTGGTCCGATCCCTGGAACCGGGACTGGATCAATCAGCGATCGACACGGTTCGCCAATGGAAATTTACGCGGGGACAAAAGGACGGCGGGCCGGTTGCGGTGGCATCCCGGATCGAGGTCACTTTCCGGCTGCTTGACAAACCAGATCAGAAGTAAGCGCTATACTTAGAGCCAGATGCACCGCGCTGCCTCTGAAGGCAGTTGGGGCGCATCGGATTCTGGACTCAGTTTTCGACCTGAATATGGATCAGAGAATCCGGGTGCTCGTAGCCAAACCCGGCCTCGACGGACATGATCGCGGCGCCAAGGTAATCGCCAGGGCGCTGCGCGATGCCGGTATGGAGGTCGTGTACACCGGCCTGCGTCAAACACCGGAAATGATCGTCAACGCGGCGCTTCAGGAGGATGTGCAGGTTATCGGCCTGTCCATTCTTTCGGGGGCGCACAACACCATCGTGCCTCGCGTGATGGAATTGCTTAAGGAAAAACACATGGACGATGTTATCGTCCTGGTGGGCGGCATCGTCCCGGACGAAGATGCCGCACAATTGAAACGCCTGGGAGTGGCCGCCGTATTCCAACCCGGCGCCTCACTCGAAGGCATCGTGGAATTCATCCGCCGGTCTGTACTTGCCCCTACAAAGGGATCGAAAAAAGAGCCAGCGGAAGGTTCCGGAATTCTCGTTGCCGCCGAGGGCCGATCCGGCCCTGTGCGGGATTCCGAGGAGACCCCCGCGGATGAGCCTGGCTCGGTGCGGGCATAAGAAAAATTTGAGGGCGCATATTGCCGGCTGGAAGCCGCGCCGCCCCGATGGAGAAATGAACATGCAAGAGAAATTGAACATCGCCGTATTCGTCGATTACGACAACATTGAGATTGGTCTCAAATCGACTCTGCGGCGAGAATTTGACGTGTCCCTGGCGCTGGAAGCGCTGAAGGAGCGCGGCGACATCGTCGCCAAATTCGCCTACGCGAACTGGGGACGTCAGGATGGAGCCACGCGGCAGATGGCGGAAAGCGCGGTGCAGATGGTGCAGCGCATTCCCTCCCCGCGCGGCGACAAGAACGGAGCCGATATCAACCTGGCGCTGGATGCGCTGGAAATGGCCTTCACGCACACCCACGTGAACGCCTTCGCCATCGTCAGCGGAGACAGCGATTTTATCCCTCTGGTAAACAAGTTGAAAGAGTACGGGAAAACGGTGTTCGTGGTGGGCGGCAAAGCCTTCACCTCCACCATCCTGCAGCAGAATTGCCACGAGTTCATCAGCTTCGAATCGCTGCTATCGGATTCGCCGGCGCCGGTGACTTTGCCGGGCGAGGTGCGCGCGCCGCGGCAGCAGGGCGGACGTCCTGCCATGCTCGATCGTGGAGACCGGCCTGCGGGTGACCGCCCGCCTGGCGATCGCCCGGAGAGGCAGGATCGTGGAGACCGGCGTCCGCGTCCGGCGCCGCTGGAATTGGCGTTGGCCATGCCGTTGGTGGAGCGCGCTCTCCAAGTGCTGGAGCGGCGCGCGGTGCAGCCGCAACTAGGCTTGCTGAAGTCGACCATGCTGCAACTGGATTCGGCGTTCAATGAACGAGCTTATGGAGCTTCGAGTTTCTCTGACTTCGTGGAGAAACTGAAGCGCGCCGACCTGGTGCACGTCAGCGGCACTGGCGGACGCTACGTTATCGAGCGCAAAGGCTTCTCGCAACCCGAGCATCCGGCGCTCAAGCCTGAGGATCTGCTGCCTCCGCTGCGCGACGTGTTAGAGAATCATCGCCTGGAGATCGAGAATGGGTGCCCGGTTGAAGATCTGGCTGCCTGGTTCAAGCTGGAGCAGCCTACCTTTGACATCAGCGCCTACGGATTTCAGGCGTTCAGCGAATTCCTGAATTACGCCCAGGACAAGACCGTGGTGCGAATGGAGCCTCACGAGGAGCAGGGCGTGATGATCGTATCCCTGGGAGCGGAGTTCTATCCGCCGGCCGAGCCGCCGGCTCCGGAACCGCCTCCTCCGTCGCCCGAGGTGGAAGAAGAAGAGGAGTACGAGCCGCAGCCGTACGTGGAAGGCCAGCCGACCATCTTCGAACCCAATCCTCCGCCGCCGAAGCCCAAGCGAACCGTTACGCGCAAGCGCGTCGCCAAGCCGCAGGGCGGAAGCGGAACCGGGAGCGGGACACGCCGTCCTCCCCGCCGCAAAAAGCCCGAGGGCATGTAGGCCTAAAGGTCGTAAAGAAGACACCAGGGAAATGGCCGTCGAGCGCATCTTTCCGCATAATGCTCCTACGCCCCGCGGGCCTTATTCGCCCGCGGTGCGTGCTGGCGATTTCATTTTCGTGAGCGGCCAAGGGCCGGTGGATCCGGTGACCGACAAACTGTCGCCCGGAGACATCCGGCATCAGACCCGGGTGACGCTCAACAACATCCGCGTGATTCTCGAAGCCTGCGGCGCCAAGCTCACGGATGTGGTCAAATGCTCAGTGTTCCTGAAGGACGCCGGCGAATTTAAGCAGATGAACGAAGTCTATGCCGAGTTTTTCCCGCAGGATCGTCCGGCGCGGACGACTATCGAAGCTAAGTTTCATAGTGATGAGATGCTGGTGGAGATTGATTGCGTGGCGTATCGGACAGCGGGGAGTTAACGGCCCGAACGAAACTCTCGCCGAATATTCTCACTCGGTACCGGCTGGATGGGAAGAGCGAGACGGGTGAGATTATCGTAATCGCCAGGTAGAGCTGGAAAACTTGACCCGAATGAATACCGCCTCGTCAGTGGCGTGAATACCTGTTGCGGCGACTAGAACAACCCTACCGGCGGATCCGAGCAGTGTTGGTAGACGTCTTGAATCCGCCGTTTGGTTTGCCGTCACCGATGCCCTTTTCGCTATCGGCGGAAGAGAACCGCTAAGATCACTATGCCCTCCATAGCACTTGATTTTCTGGGCCGACGTTCTGGGCGTCGGCCTCCTGTTCAGTGTCAGTTGAGCTAGGGCGCGGGCTGGTACCAGGCGGGCGACGGCCCGGCGGCATGCTCGATTTCCGGAACGAAACTGCGATCGAGCTCGCGCACCATCGCGGCCAGATTCTCGACGATTCTCTGCCACTGAGCGGCATCGCCAATGGGATATTGCGCGGAGAAGTCCCGGGGAGCTACCGGAATTGTGAGCGATCCCTTAAAAGCCATGCCCCGAACGTGAAAGATCGCGGTGACGGAATGACTCCAGGTGCCGACATCCAGGTACAGCTCTATCGCCAGATTTCCGGAAGTCCGCCGAGTCAGGTGGAACTCGCCCGATCCGCCCTTGCAGCTATAGCCCATCGGCTTGAACGTGCTTTCGAGGGCGGCTTTGCGCGGACCGGCCACGACGCCGGGATTCTGGACGCGTAGGTCGGCGGCCGGAGGTAAATCGTGCGGCAGCCCGGCTCGCTCCACAATCTCTTTCATGCGCGCACGATAATCGGCGACGATGGCCTGCAGTGCCTGCAGCGTCTCGGGAGGAACGGCCGGAAGCGTCCCGCCCTTCGATACCGAGATGGGCACTTGCTCGATTCGCCTAGCCTTCCCGAAGGCCTTGATCACGGCATCGACCGCTGGGGGATTGGGCGGGGGTTCTTGGGTTGACTCATCCACTTCAACGGTTGTGTAAACGGACAGCGCCCGCTTCCGGCCGGTGACCCACTTATTGTCGGTGACGATTACTCCCGGCAAGGAGTCGCCCATTTTGGGTAGCCCGATCAACTTCTCGCCAAATACGGACGCGTGGAAATGCATCCAAACACCGAGAAACGCGTAGGTCCGCGGCACGCCCGACGTGATGGCTTGGAGGGTGGAAAATTCGGCGGGATCGCCGCTCGAGGAATTCGAAAGCATGCGCAATTCCGAGGTTCCCAGCATGAGCGGGCGGAAAGTTAGAAATCGCTCCATTTCCGGATGGCGTTTGAGGGCCCGGTCGATGGGCGCGCCCTTCTTCATCGCCGAGTCGACAAACGTAAAGCGGATTGCCGGTTCGTCCAGGCCGGCGTCCAGGAACGCCTTCCGGACGCGGCCGATCGTTTCGGAGAGCAGTTCTTTCTTCTCGATAGCGAAAGAAAGATGCATAGCGAGACGCATGACTGCCTTAGGTATCGGAGGATTTGGGGATGCGCTGTAGCTTAGGCGGCCGCGCGAACCGGCCCTTAGTTTTTCGATCGGGGCGGGACGTAGCCGGCGGGGAGAGCCGAGCCCTCGCCGAAGAAGTAATCTTCCATCTGCTTGAGCAGGAATTCCTGGGCTTCCTGAGTGCCCAGATTCAGGCGGTACTCATTCATGATCATCTTCATCTGTTCCAGCCACATCTTCCACGCCTCTTTAGAGACGTTCTCGTAGATGCGCTGGCCCAGGGGATGGTTGTCGAATGGAGGCTCGTCAAGGCCCGGCATTTCCTTCTGGAACTTGACGCAGAATACTTTCCGGCCCGTCTTGTTCGCTTCCTCGATCCGGGGACCACCACCACCGCCGCCGCAACCCATGCCCTAAGGATACCGGAGTTTAAGGTCGAACGGGAACGACAGCCGAACCGCCTGGTCCCTCATGCCACATCGACAGTTTTCGAAGCCCGGTGGCGCAGGTCAGGGGGCCTGCGGCACGGGCGGAGCCGCCTGCGCCTCAGCTTGCGCCGCCTTCTTGGCCTTTACGTTTTCCAGGTATTCGGAAAGTTTGAGCGGCAGAGGCGCGCCCTTCTCCATCTGTCTCTGGACCGCTTTTTGATAGCGTTTGAGTGTTTCCCGCTTGGCGGATTCGCGCAAACTACAGCCTTCGATATCGAGCAGCAGTTCGACCTCCCACGGCCGGAAGGTATTGCGCCGCATGTTTCCGCGCAGCAGTTCCTGAATCAAACGGTTAAACTGCGCGAGAACAGCATCGCTGTCGGGTTGAGATTCGTACATATGCCTATCTCTACGTATCGGCACTTGGCTCCCGCATGTTAACATATCCCACGATGGCTTTTGGGGCGGTCATGGAGGGGGTAGGACTATGAAGGCAAACCGGTTCCCGGCCACTGCGGCCTTTGCATGCATGCTGGGCCACGCCCTTAGCGGCCAAAACGTATTACCAAAGAGCACCCTCCCTCAGGAGCACTGGGTGGCCACTTGGGCGGCCTCTCCACAAGCTCGCGCGGGAGGGCCTCCTCGAGCCGCGCAGCCGGGCGCGACGGCCAACCCGGCAGGCCCAAATCCTGCGCAGGCTTCCAGCTTCAATAATCAGACCGTGCGCATGATCGTGCGTACCAGCATCGGGGGTTCCCGGGTTCGCGTGGAGCTTTCGAACGCTTATGGAACGGCTCCTCTGGTGATCGGCGCGGCCCACGTGGCGCTGCGCGTCAGCGGAGGCGCCACCAACCCCTCCTCCGATCGCGCGCTGACCTTCGGAGGGAAGCCCTCGTTTTCAATTCCGCCCGGAGCTCTGGCCGTCAGCGACCCGGTGAACCTGGCAGTCCCGAAGCTGGGCGATCTCGCAATCACGGTCTACTTTCCGAAGGATACCGGGCCGTTCACGATGCATTCCACCGGCCTTCACACCACGTATATCCTCTCCGGCGACACAACGGGCATTGCGGTTTTAGGTGATGTCCCGACGACGCGCTCCTGGTATTTTCTATCGGGCGTCGATGTTGCCGCGCCTGCCGATACGGGCTTGATCGTGGCCTTTGGAGACTCAATCACCGATGGCGCAACTTCAACCGTCGATGCCGATCGTAGCTGGCCCAGCATTCTTGCCCAGCGCCTGCTGGCGAACCCGGCCACCGCGAATCTGGCGATCGTGAACCAGGGCATCTCCGGCAACCGAGTCCTGCGGGAGGGCACGGCCACCAACGCCTTGGCCCGCTTCGATCGCGACGTGCTCAGCCAGCCAGGCGCGAAGTGGGTGATGCTGATGGAGGGGATCAACGATATCGGGCACGGCTCCGGAGAAGGCATTGCGCCGGAAAATGCCGTCACCGCGGACGATCTGATCCAGGGCATGAAGCAACTGGTGGAGCGCGCGCACATGGGCGGTATGAAAGCCATCGGCTGCACGCTGACCCCGTTCGCCGGCGCGGCTTATTATAGCGATAAGGGCGAGGAAATCCGCACCGCGTACAACCAATGGATTCGCAAGGGAGGCGTTTTCGACGCCGTGGTGGATTTTGACAAGGCTGTACAGGACCCCGCGAATCCAAAGCAAATTCGTGCGGACTACAACATCATGGATCACCTGCATCCCAATGACGCCGGGTACAAAGCTATGGCGAATGCAGTGGATCTGTCGATCTTCACGCGGAAGAGATAAGACGCTTTCGCTGATGATGAGCCCGGCCGCAACAGAATATATCCGCGAACTCGCCGCGCGGAAGTCCAAGGCGTACGAACTGCTGCTGGCTCTGGATGAGAATCCGCAAGCGGACGAATCGTGCTTCCAGAGCCTCGCGCAGATCGTGGACCGGATCCAGTTCTTTGAGATTTCGCTCGACGGCGGCGCGCTGGAGGGTCTCCGCGGGCTTGTCAAATCCGAGTCGAAGGAATTGGAAGCGACGCTGGCGGTTCTGGCGCTGGCGTTTTCCGAAGCGGAGCTTGGCCGCAAATCCATCCATCTGCTGCTTGAGGGCTATCCGAAATGGTTGCGTGCGGCGTCCGAGGCCGTCCGCCCTCACCTGCTGGGGATTTTGCCGAACATCGCGATTCACCTGGAGGAAATGGAGGCGAGCGGCGTCGACGCGATGATCGCGTGCCTGAACGCCTGTGGCAACGCTGAAGACTGCGAGATTGTTGCCGGATGCGTGGATCGATACCGGGAAACTTCCGGGAAGATTCTCAGTGCGGCGGTGGAGATTGCGGGCATTGCGATTCGGGCGCATCGCAGGCCTCTGGTTGAGCAATTGATGCTGGCCGTCACTCCCGAGGCGATGCTCGATTCCAAACCGGCTCGGGAGCTGCTGCCCGCGCTGGCGAAGCTGGGGTCTGCGCCGGCGATCGCCGTCTGCGTCGCCGTGGCTACGCACAACCATTCGAGTGCCCTCAATCTGGCGCGGCACTTGAACGGGCCGCTCGCGTCGATGCCAGCGGAGATGCAGCTGGCGTACTTGAGCTCGTTCGAGCAGATCGTTGAAGAAGCCGGGGTTTCGCTGGTGGGATACGGAATCAAACAGTTGCCTCTCTTGTTTCAGAAGGCTGGAGAGGAGCGCGCCACGGAATTCGTTGCGCAAGGCGTCACCATCGCGCGCCGGTACGGGAAGATCGCCGCCGAAGAATTTTTTGAACAGAAGACCGCGGCCGCCAAATCCTTCGGATGAGTCGTCCGCCAAACCATCTTCTTAAAACCTACGCGATTCTGCTGCTGTTCATCGCCCAGAAAGCCGCGGGCAATTTGTCGCTCGCGTGGGGCATGAAACGGCTGCCTGAGAATCCTGGCGCCAACCCCCTGGCGTATGTGCAGGCGATGCTGGACCCGTTTGTCGCCGCTGGGGTCGTGGCGCTGATTCTGGCTCTGCTGACGCGCATGGTCCTGTTGAGCCTCGCGGATTTGAGTTTTGTGCTGCCGGTGACGGCGATCGGCTATGCTGTCGCGGCCTTCCTCGGAAAGGTGGTGCTGCATGAGACGGTGTCCAGCCGGCGCTGGGCCGGAACGTTTCTGATCTGCGTCGGCGCGGCTCTGGTGGGCTCGACCCCTCGCACGACGACGATTGTGGAAGACAAATCCTCATGAAATGGTTTTTGGTGGCGATCATGGTGGCTGCGACCGTGCTCAGCGATGTGCTTCAGAGCCATGAAATGAAGCGCGCCGGCGAGCAGTCGGTAGGCGCTCGCGGGCTGGCTCGGTTGCTGCGGGCGATTGTCCAGCGCAGTTTCCTGATGATGGCGATCGGCTGCATGGCCGTCTCTTTTTTCTCCTTCATGGCGTTGGTGCGCACCGAGCCTCTGAGCTTCGCGGTCCCCGCTTCCGCCGCCAGCTTCGTGCTGGAAACGCTGCTGGCGAAGCTGGTGCTGCGGGAGCATATCGGCGTTCGTCGCGCGGCTGGGGCCTTGATCGTTCTGGCGGGCGTAGTGCTGGTCGGAGGCTAGGCCGCGCGGCAGAAGCGTTACTCTACCGCTCCATTACATCTGCGGCTCTGAAAACGCTGCTCACTGAGCCGTGACCGGAGGGAGCGGTTTCTTCCAGCGTGACCGACTTAGGCGGCAGACGCGGGACTTTATCGAAGGCAAAAACGTCTAATGTGAAGGAGAATTAGGAAAGAGGTCTGGTGACTCATGCTGAAATCGGCCTTCCTCGCGCTCATCTCCGCGGCAGTCTGCTTCGCCCAAACTCCCTCGGCCGCCCAGCCAAAGGGCAGCATCTCGGGCACCGTCATCAGCCTTGCGGGAGGACCGCTGAAGAACGCCAGGCTCACCTTGCAGGCGCAGCCGGGTTCCCAAAACGCCGGAAGGGGCGCTTCGTCGCTCCAGCAAGGGTACGCGGCCGCCTCCGACGCGCAAGGCAACTTCATGTTCGACGATCTGGAGCCGGGCCGGTACACGCTTTCCGCAGAAAGGGCCGGATATCTGCGGATGGTTTACGCAGCTAGCTCAAGCGGCCCCATAACCGTGCTCGATCTCACCTCCGGGCAAACGCTCACCGGGATCAGCGTCAAAATGACCCCGCAGGCCTTGATTTCCGGAAAGGTTACCGATGAGAATGGCGATCCGTATCCTAACATCCGCGTCAACCTTGCTCGATGGGCTTACGTGGGAGGGCAAAAACGCCTTCAAACCTCGAACGGCGGTGGAACCGATGCGGAAGGAAACTTCTCGATCGGCGACCTCGCGGCAGGCTCTTATTACGTCACGGCATCGGCTCAGCCGGTAGTCCTGAACAATGCCATTCAGAAGGGTCCGCAGGAGACTTATGTGAACACTTACTATCCGGGCGTAACCGATCCTTCCGGGGCGATTCCGGTGCAGGTGGCCGCGGGCGGGATTGTGCGCGGAACGGATATTCGCATGCGCAAGGTCCAGGCCTATCGCGTTCGAGGCAAGCTAGCCGGGGGCGCGGGCGAGGCGGTTCAGCCCAACTCTTCGCTGCGGCTTACCTCGAAGGACGGCACGAATTTGCGCCAACAGTTGGTTTCCTCAGTTCTGCGAGATGGGTCTTTCGATTTCGAGCGGGTCATACCCGGCACCTACATCCTGGAAACTCAAGGCGGCGGCCCCGCGAATACTTCGGGAATGGCGCGGCGGATCGTCACTGTAGGAGGCGGCGACGTGGATGACATCATTCTGTCGCTCACTCCAGGCGCGGAAATCACGGGAAAAATCTCGATTGATGGAGCCGCGGCTCCGCAGCAGGCTCAGCAGCCTGGCACGCCGGGCGTGAACGTGCGCCCAGCCGTCGTCATTTCCTCGGACAGCGCTGGCAACCGAGGTCAGCCAAACGAGGACGGGACCTTTGCGATCCACAACATCATGCCAGCCGTATATCAGGTTAGCGTCCAGCCCCTGCCTCAGGGAACCTACATCAAATCCATCCGCTTCGGCAGCCAGGATCTGATGAAAACGCCGCTCGACTTGACCAGCGGCAGCGGCGGCACGCTGAATGTGGTGCTCTCGCCCAACGCGGGAGATATCAGCGGCATCGTGCATGGCGCAGATGGCTCCCCGCTTTGGAGCGTCCTGGTGACGCTTTGGACGCCTGGCACTCCGCCGGAAGGAGTCACCGACTTTACCCGGATTGCCTCAACCGACCTCAACGGGCAGTTCAAGTTCGCGAGTCTCCCGCCCGGCGACTACCGCATCGCGGCCTGGGAGCAGATCGATCCGGGGCTCGCAACGATCCCTGAGTTCCGGATCAAGTTCGATAGCAAGGCCGCGGCCGTGAAGCTCGATGAAAACGCGCATGAGAACACGGAAGCTCCGCTGATCGGGCGCGACGCCATCGAAGCCGAAGCCGCGAAGCTGCAATAATCGCGATAATCAACCCCACTCTCCGCTAAACTTGGAATAGACCCGCATCCAAGCATGATCCAACTCCAAGGCGCCGGAAAACGTTTCGGCCACAAACTTCTATTTGAAAACTGCGACTGGCTGATCACCCCCAAGGAACGCACTGGCCTGGTGGGCGCCAATGGCACCGGCAAATCGACGCTGCTCAAGATTTTGTGCGGTCTGGAAACGCTGGACTACGGCACCATCAGTTTCCCCAAAGGGATCCGGCTCGGGTACCTGCCGCAGGACGGCCTGACGCTTTCCGGCCGCACCGTCTTCGCGGAGTGCATGACCGTCTTCGCGGGCCTGCGCGAGATGGAACTGGAGCTGGAAACGCTGCATCAATCGCTGGCGGAGCTCGACCCGGCAGGTCCGGAATATGCCGCCGCGGCCGACCGCCTGCACGAGATCGACAGTGAATTCCGCAATCGCGACGGCTATGCCATCGAGGCGCAGGTGGGCGCGGTGCTGGATGGCCTGGGGTTTCGCAAGGAGGATTGGACTCGGCTCACGGATGAATTTTCGGGCGGCTGGCAAATGCGTCTGGCGCTGGGCAAGCTGCTGCTGGAGAAGCCGAACTTGCTGTTGCTCGATGAGCCCACCAATCATCTGGATCTGGAAGCGCGCAATTGGCTGGAATCGTATCTGGCGAATTACCCATTCGGGTACGTGCTGATCTCCCACGATCGCTATTTCCTCGACACAACGGTGAATCGCACCGTGGAGCTGTGGAACAAGCGCGCGTATTTCTACACTGGCAACTACGATAAGTACCTGGTCCAGAAGACCGAGCGGAAAGCTCAGCTCGAAGCGGCCTACAAGAATCAGCATGAGCGCATCGAGCAATTGGAAGCCTTTATCAACCGCTTCCGCGCGCAGGCTACCAAAGCCAAACAGGTGCAGTCTCGCATCAAAGAACTGGAAAAGATCGAGCGCATCGAGATTCCGCCGGATGAGCAGACCATCCATTTTTCCTTTCCTCAGCCCAAGCCCAGTGGACGCATTGTGGCGGAGTTCAAGGATGTCTCCAAAAGCTACGGCGAGAAGCACGTTTTCAGCGATGCGAATTTCCTGATTGAACGCGGCGATCGCGTGGCGCTGGTGGGCATCAACGGCGCCGGTAAATCGACCATGATCAAGCTGCTGGCTGGCGCGGAACCGCTCAGCTCCGGCGAGTACACGCTCGGACACAACGTGCTGTCGGATTACTTCGCCCAGGATCAATACAAGGAGCTGGATGTGAACGCGCGCATGCTGGACGATCTTAGCTCCGCTTCGCCGCGCGCGAAGATGACGGAACTGCGCACGCTGCTGGGCTGCTTCCTCTTCAGCGATGATGATGTGTTCAAGCGCATCGGCGTGCTCTCGGGCGGCGAGCGAAACCGCTATGCGCTGGCGCGGATTCTGCTGGCTCCCGCGAACTTCCTGTTGTTGGATGAGCCGACCAACCACTTAGACATGCGCGCCAAGGACGTGCTGCTGGAGGCTCTTGCCAGCTATACCGGCACCGTGGTGTTCGTCTCGCACGATCGTTACTTCATCGACAACCTGGCCACGCGCATCTTCGAGATCGAACATGGCCATGTTCACGTGTACCCGGGGAATTATGAAGACTACCTGTGGCGCAAGGCCGGCGGGCAGGCGGCGCTGAATCAGGCTGTCGCCAAACCAGAACCCGTACCGGAGCCTGTTCCGGTCCCAGACCATGAGGATCCCGTCAAGCGCGTCAACCCCATCAAAATCAAAAAGCTCAGGGACCGGCTGGGTTCGGTGGAGAAAGAAGTTGCTGCGCTGGAGTCCGAAATTGCCCGGCACGAAGCCGCGCTGGCGGATTTCAAGAGCATGGAGGAAACCATGCGTCTGACGGACCTGGTGGCCGAGCGCCGGAAGTCCCTGGAAGCCCGCATGGCGGAGTGGGAACGGCTGTCGGCAGAGCTGAATTAGTCGTCGTGCTTGCCCAAGTAGCCGTACGGATACTCGGGATGCGGCTGGGGAGCGGCTTTCAGCTTGCCCGGAACCGGCGATATGAACGAGGAAATCTGCTGCTCTAAGCGCCTTTTTCCGCAGGAAGGGCAGGCCACCTTATCGGTGGCGGGCTTCAGCACGAGCTTTTCGAATCTCGTCCCGCAACCGCGGCAGAGGTACTCAAAAATCGGCATTGCAGGCGTTTAGGTCGCGGCTGACTACTTGTGACCGCCGCCGCCAACTGCGCCGCCGCCATGCGCACTGCCAGCGCCCATCGAGCCGCCACCGCCGCCGGATGGAGCCGCACCGCCACCGGAGGTTCCGCCGCCAGCGCTACGAGCAGGAGCGCTGCTCGCTGTGGTAGCCGGTCCCGCGCCCGGGCTTGCCGCACGAATCGGAGAGGCGCCGCCTGAAGATAGCGAAGCCGGCGACTGCCGCGCTCCACTCAAAGCGGTTGGGCCACTAGCCGTGCTCGAGTACCTGGGAGCGCTCGCATAGGGCGAGTACATTCCGGGGACAAAGATCGAACCGACCGTGTACGGGCTGTAGAGCGCCCAGCCGAAGGGACTGTAGCCGTAGCCTATACCCGGAAGATAGGTGAACATTCCGTAGTACGGATTCCAGGCCCACATTCCATAGGGGCTTCCGTAGCCGTAGCTTCCGTAGTTCCCGTAACCGGAATTGCAGGGAACCCCATTGTTGGTTGTCGCGAATCCGCCCCCGCAAGGCTGGCCGCCGAGACCCGTCTGGCCCGCGGCGCGAGCCGAGGAAATGTTGGCCGCAGCCACGTACTCCCCGCGCCGTGACGCCCAATTATAGAAGGCGTCGGTGTCCTTGGTGTCAAAACTGGTGGTCGCCAGGGTCTCGTCCAGCAGAACCTGTCTGCCTTTATGGACTTCCACAGTCTTGACTGCGTAAATCGCCTGAGCATCGCCGTCGTACACACGCATCCGTGCGGCCTCGACATCGAACCGGTACAGCCCGTGCTTTGTCAGAGAAACGGTCGCGTCTTTGTACTTGACCGTGATGGCGTTGTCCTTGAGCAGTTCGTCAACCTCGATCAGAGTGGAGCCCGATAAAACCTCAAAAGCGGTATCGGAGAGCCGGTTGGAGAGCATCCGGAAGGAGCTGTTTTCGGCGACCCGCAGGAACACACCTGGCGTCAGCAGTACTTCGGCGCGGCCTTCCTCGGTTTGGAGAACCTCATTATTTTTGACTTCGGGGAATTCGCCGAACTTGGGATCGACCGGCTGACCCTCCAGCAGGACCTTTCCTTCCACGTAGTGGATCATGCCTGAATGCGCGGATAGCGCGCTTTGGCCCCAAGCGCAAACCGACCCGGCCAAGGCCAGCATCAACGAATATCGCGCCATCATCAGAAGGTCCCTCCTAATACCATTTATCATGCGCCTTTTCAATAGCGGCGTCAAGCGTCACGCGGCACCCACAAAGCGGGGGCAACTCCGAACTCGAACCGCCGAAACCCACTCTCTTAGAGTTCGATGTGCCGGACCGTGGAACTGTTACTCATATTCACTGAAGCGGACACGCCCTTCATTTTCAGTTTCCGGAAGGCTTCTCGACGTGATCGACCACCAGGATCTCGACCGGCCCCTTGCTCTTTTCCAGTTTGAGACCGAGTTGTTCCTGCAACACGGCCGCGACCAGCGCGGGATCGGGAGACGCCAGCGCAGGCTCATCCGAGTCCCAGGCCAGCTCAAAATCGAAATCGCCGGCCAGAGCGGTTTTGTCCGTGACAGGGCTTTGGAGCGCTCCGGTCAGGTACTCCGCCAGTTTTGCCATCGACGCCTTGCGGCCCACGATATGGTGCGGATCTTCCCGGCTTGAGTAGTTGGCGACGATGCCGTCGGGCACCAGCTTGCCGATGACCGTCAGCGGCGGTTCGCCCTGGCGCCACTCCTTCAGCTTCGGTCCCTTCTTGGCAAGAGTCAGCGTGTAGATAGGAAGTTCCTTGGTTTCGTGATGTACCTTCAACTTGAAGCGGTCTTCCAGCAGCGATTGAAACATCAGCCGGATCTCGGCGTCTGTATGACCGCTGCGCGACTCGCCGATGGTGGCTTCGACGTCGTACCAGTTCCAGCCGTCCGGGAGACGCCAATTTCCTTCCATAGGAATTCCGCGGGGAACGTTGTAGGCGTAGGTGATCATCGGGCCGATTTGCATGTTGTGCATGATGATGCGATCGCCGGAGCGCCGCGGTTCGAAATCGGACCGGCCGTTGTCGGTATTTACCCTGACCGAGGCGACCTCAAACTCAGGCCTCGGCGCATTGGATTGCCCGAATGCCAAGCCCGCGCCCGCGGCGGCCATCGCAAGCACTGTGCGTAACATGACTATAGAGACGCGCCGAAGTGTGGATTCGTTGAAAACTACTGTGTGGCTGCGGGAGCAAAATCCCCCTCCGCCGACCAGTACAGAGCATTAAACAGCAGCGGCAGAGTCACGTGGGTCTGGGCCCGATGCTGCGGACGGATGCCAAACAGCACCACTTTGCCGGGATTAGTCTCCACCGCGACCACGGCGGCGCGGCCCAGCATGTACTCTTCGCCTTTGAGATATCCCGAAGCCGCGACTCCGATGTTGGGATAGCGCGCCACCACCCGGACTCTCTGCGAGTTGAACCCTTCACTCACGTCGAAAAACGGGGAATTCATGTAGAAGCCGAAGGTCGCCGGAGCGACGCCCCAGCCCAAGGGACCGGAGGTATCGATTTGGAGATTCAGGATGGTCCCGGGCCCGTCATGCTGGTCCAGCAGCATGGTACGCTTCAATTCCTTCAGCGGCAGAGGCAGTTTGTCCACCAGAAGATTGCAGGCATCGCCGAAGGAAATCAACGTGCCGCCTTGATCGACGAAATCCTTCAGAGCCTGCCAGCCCTTGTCGCCGATGCCGCCGCGATATTCGGCTGGAATGCTGGGCGCGGACTGCCCCTCCAGAATGCCTTTCGAAGTTTGATCGGGCAGCACGATGGCATCGAAGCGCGAACGCAGCTTGCCGGCAATCACGTCGGCGTTGTGCAGGGTCGTATACGGGAATTCGTATTGATCCAGAACCCAGCGTGTCCAGCCCTCGTCGATGTTGGCGGTCCAAGCTTGATACACGCCCACTCGCGGGAGGCGCAGAGTTGTCCCGAAATCCGCCGGCGCCGAGGTGTTCTTCATGCTCACATCGAAATCGCGAGTTGCGGTAGCCCACGCTGAGGTCCCGTTTCCCGTGAATGCCACCGTCTCCACCATCGGCGTGGGAGAGCCCGCAATGCGCGGACCCACCAGGTTCACACGCACGCCCGCCTTCAGCAGCCGGTTCACCACTACCGCGTCTCGCGCTCCCGTGTAGGGGAATCGGATATTGACGCCATTGCGCTCCGCCGCCAGGGTGGAGTTCATCTTCTGGGTGACGGGCTCCAGCGCCAGATTCGCCGGCAGAGGGTCATGCGCGAAGACCGTCTTAACGCCGAACTGCATTCCCAGCGACCACGCCGACACATCGTAAGGTCCGTCGGATGCGCTGGTGGCGGCACGCAGGCCAGCAGGGTAATTCTGGACTTCCAGAAGATCCTTGGCATAGCGCGCGAAAACCTGCGTGAAGGGCGCCACGTAGGTTCCCGCAGGCCAGGTCTCGCCATTTTCGGTGAACGATTGACGCGCGCGGTAAACCTCCACTCCGCCCATGCGGAGCTTTTCGACCAGCTCGATCACTTCATTCGGGTCCTGCTGACCGGCGGCTGGAATCAGCACGGCATAGGAGGGATCCCGATCGCCAAAACCAAGTTGACCCTTGCGCCCAGATTCAATGGTGCTGGAGTTGACGTCGTAGATCTGACGCAGCAACGTCTCGCGGTAATCCGCCGCGGAGTCGAGCAGCGCCATGGTGGAGATCAGCTCATAGTCCACGATGTCGCGCAAAGTCCACGGCCCACCCAGCCAGGGCCGGGGATAGTCGGAGCGCGGGGTGACGTCGCGAGGCGGTCCGATCTGAAATCCGGGCGCGGTCGCAGGCGCCTCAGCCGGCCCAAGCAAACCCAGGTCCGCAATGCGCGGCATTCCCGGGAGACCGGGACGAGCCGCCTCGGCGCGCATTTGATATGTCGGCGTAGCGATCTGCGCACTGGCTGCCTCAGTCAACAGGCCCACTTGATTGTGCCACCATCCCGACCACGCCATGGCGCCTTCCCAGAAGCTTGTGTAGGTGGAGCTGTGCATGATGCCGTCCTTGCCGGCGGCTTCGAGCGCGGCTGCCTGGATCTGCCCGAAGATGCCGTTCAAGCGGTAAATCAGAGGATGCACGTTGGGATTGATGGGATCGCTGGCCGGCATGGTGAACATCCGCGGTCCGGAGGTTCCCTGCTGATGCTGATCCAGCCAGATGGAGGGAAACCAATCGTGCCAGAGCACCTGCGCCACCATCTGCGATTCCTTGAGCGACAGCAGAAACATGTCTCGATTGTCGTCGTGCCCGGCGTAAGTATGATACAGCCACGGCGGCGAAGCGCCTTCCTGGGGAGTACCCAGATACTTGTTGTACCAGTCGGTCACCTTGATCTGGCCGTCGGGGTTGACCGAGGGCGTCAGAAGCACGATCACCTGGTCCAGAATCTTGCGCACAGCGGGCGAATCTTCAGTGGCCAGACGATAGGCCAGCTCAATGGCCATCTGCGAGGAGCCGATCTCGGTCGAATGAATATTGTTGGTGATGAGCACCACGGCCTTGCCTTCGCGGAAGATCTGGTCGCGTTCCTGTTCGGGAACGTCGCCGCCTTGAAAATACAATCTGCGCTCCAAGGTCTTGTAATGATCCAGATTGCGCAGGGTCGCAGGCGCCGCGATCTCCAGCATGACGAATGGATTTCCGCCAGTGGTGGGACCCAGGTTGCGATAGCGCACGCGGTCGCTGGAAGCGGCAAGTTTCTGAAAATATTCGATGATCTTGTCGTAGCGGACGATCTTGCGGTCAGTCCCAATGCGGAATCCGAAGTACTGCTGGGGAGTGGGGACGGTTTCAGCCGACGCAAAGGCGGCCAGAAGCGTGAATGCGGCCAGAATTCGGCGCATGTCCAAAACGATACCACGCTTGGGAAGCGGGCACCTGGGAAACTTGCCACGCGCAGCCTGTACCGAGGCATAAGACGACGATCGCGCTGAGGCCTTAGGCGCAATCCCGCCCAGCCAACCACAAGGATTCATGTCCAGGATTTCACGAATTCTTCACACCCACGACCTCGCAGACTTGGGTGGCGGCACGGCCCGAAAGAAGCGGAATCGGCGCGCAGGCGCAAAAGCAGCTCCAGGCGGGAAACGATTCCGCTGCGGAACGACTGGAGCTTCTCCTCACGTTGGCTGAGTCGCCGGGAGCAAAACGAGACCATCCTGGCGAAGGTCGCGCGTGACTCCGCCCGCTTCGCCATAGATGCCTTGCGGCCCACGGCCGGAGTAGTCGGCGGCGATGCTCCTCGCCTCGCCCTGACGATGGTCCCGCATGCTTGCCTTCATCAGGGCCGCAAGGGCGGCTACCGTTTTGGCAGGCGTGCCGATGGATACCGGCATGTTCAATGGCATGGAACTGATTCGTGCTCGGCGTCGCTGCAGCTGTCTACAGTCTCCTGGCTCGCCGCACCGCCCATCGGTCGAGCTGCTCTCCAAGGCCCCACTGGCTGCAGTGGAAGCCGCGAGCCTCGGCTTCGTGGTGCCCTGCTCCGCGCAGAGTACGGCATCCCCCCCGTCGTCGCCATCCTGCCGGTGCCCGCGCTCGGCGGAACCACCGTGGGAGCCTTTTCCGTCGCGCCGTGTCGCGGCGGCTACCCGATCAACCTCTCGATCTCAGAGCGGCCTTCAATTCCAAAGTGGCAGCTCGCTCGTGGCCGCGACCCTCCCGGAGGGAATTTCTGCTTGAACCTCGGACCACAGGCACTGACGGCCGGCGGCATCCCGCCCGCCATAAACCTACGACAGCTGTCCGAGCGCCAAGGGGAGCGCGTTGGCTGGATCAACGCAAACTCCGGCTTCCGAGTTGCATCCCACCTCTCGATCTCAGAGCGGCCTTCAATTCCAAAGTGGCAGTTCGCTCGTGGCCGCGACCCTCCCGGAGGGAATTCCCGTTTGAACCTCGGACCACAGGCACTGACGGCCGGCGGCATCCCGCCCGCCGTGAACCTACGACGGCTGTCCGCGTGCCAAAGAGGAGCGCGCTTGCTGGATCAACGCAACCTCCGGAGCCCGTGGATGGAGGCTCCACAGTTGCAACCTTGGCGAACCGAACGCGGCGGCGGGAGTTCCGGAGCCGCACCGGCGTTAGTCGAACTTCCCGGACTCGTCGCCGTCTCTTCCCTTTGTTCTCGACTACCTTTGATTTCCGCACCTCAGCCTGCTGGCGAGGGCGTTGGGATAGATCGATCTTCTGCTCTCTTTAAGCAACGGCCGGCCCGGGCCGGCCCTTTGTGGTTAGCACGGCGGCAGACTCATGCGCTTACCGAGACTACTTTTTCGGCGAGCGTCGAGACCCGTCTAGGGCCAGTTACGCCCTGGATCCCTCGGCGGGAGATCCCACGCCCCAACTTCAGCGCGTCGCTCCCGCCGCTTGGCCCAATGCTTTCGTCCTGGTGACGCCCTCAGAACGAGAACCGCATGATCACCGTTCCGGTGCGCCCGCTGCCGGTCTGTCCGACGCCCGCGCCGGAGCCTGGCAGCGCTCCGGCGGTGCCCGGCAGATTGTAGGCATTGACGACTCCGAATCCGCTGGTTAAGATTCCCAGCGAATTCCGAGTCACCGCATTTTGCGGGTTCGTCGTGCTCGGGCTCCCAATCTCGAGATCCCGGTTGAAGATGTTAACGAATTCGCCGCGGATCTGGAGATTCATTCTCTCCCTGATTCGGAAGTTGCGGCCGATGTTCGCGTTCTCCGACGGATGGCGCCGGCCGCGGAAACTCTTCAGGAAGTCGTTCCCGGAGTCGCCGCAATTGGTGTTGACAGGGCACGGCGTCCAGGCGGCCGGATTCAGCAGCACATCGGTCCACGGATTGAAGCTTCCGTTTAGGGGCGAGGTGTTGGTCGGCTGTCCGGTCTTCGGGTTTAAGTACAGGGGCGTGCCTTTGTTATAGATGTCTTGCGTTGGCAGGAACTCCGCGTTGGGGGTGCCCGGAATGGCCAGGAAGGGGGCGCTTTGGTAATTCCCAAAGAAGCTGACCTCCCAGTCCTTGATCACCGTGTTGACGAACTTTGCGTGGTCAGCAAAGTATTGCGCCTTGGGTGTCGTATAGATAAAGCTGAAGTTCAGCGTGCGGGGCGGGATGGCCATCAATGAGTTCTGATTGCTGGCGGGGTTGAAGTAGTCCTGGCGGACGGCCCGCGTGAAGCCCTGCGCCCAGGTGAAAAAGCCGCTGGCCTGGAGACCGTGCGAGACGCGCTTGGTCGCTTTCACCTGCAAAGAGTCGTACTCTGAGTTGCCGGTGGGCGAAGGACCAGGGCCGGGCCGGCCAAACTGTGGAAATGGCGCGTCAATGATGCTCGAGAGCGAGCTGCTGAGCGGGTAGCCGCTGTAGGGAAGATAGCTGGTGATACCCGCCGCAGCCAGCGTTTGTTGTACCGCAGTGGTGCTGAGCGATTGGCTTAGGATGGCCCGTGCGCAGTCGTTTCCGGGCGTACAGCTCACTCCGGCCGGCGCGAAGTTGTATCCCGCCGGACCGGTTCCAGGGATGGGATACAAGCCAAACGCGGCGTATGCCGACGGCGGGATGTGGTTAATCGTGCCGCCGCCCAAAAAGCCCGCCAGCCAGGCTGCGGTGTTGCCCACGTACTCCGCTTCCATGACAAAGCTTCTGGTGATTTCCCGCTGGAAACCGAGGCTCCATTGGCTGACGCGCGGCGGGCGGTTTTCCTGCTGGTCGGGGAAGGTCGGCGCAGTTCCTATCGTGCCCGCAACCGCAGGATACTGATTCGGATTGGTCACGGGCCAAGCCGGTTGCGGGATGAATCCAGGCGTAGTTTCGTTTACGAATGAGTTGATGCCTGGCGTTAGAACATAGGAGCCATTCGTGCTTACCGTCTGGCCGGCCGCGTTCTGGGTGAGTGCGTAAGTCACTCCCCATCCTCCGCGAACTACGGTCTTAGGGTTGATCTGATAGGCGAACCCGAGCCGCGGCCCGATCGCGAACGGATAGGCTGGCTGGTAGAATTTGCAACCGCAGTTACTGGCATAGATCGTCGCCCCGGGGTGGCCGCCCGCGTTGGCGTTATCCAAGGTTTCGGAGAACTGTCCCAAGCGCCCGTATTGCTCCTTCTGGACGCCGAACAAATCCCATCGCAAGCCGTAATCCAAGGTGAGTTTGCGCGTCACCTTCCAAGAGTCTTGAGCGAACGCCGCCCAATCCGAGCTGGAATTGCGGGGATCGGTGTACGGGGTTTGCGTGGCGGCAGTATAGTCGCCCAGCATCCAACTGGCATAGCCGAAGCCGCTGCTGAAGCCGTTGAAACTCTGCGTCGGGGTGAAGGGTTCAGAGGTGGGTGCGGTGCTGGTCGCGAGCGAAACTGTAGGAGGCACTTCGGGGACGATGGCCAGCTCCACCAGGGTGCCACCGAATTTGAAGGTGTGCTTGCCGTGAATCCACGTCAAGTTCGCGGCATAGGTGGGCTTTTCCTCGGGCTCGTAGGTGCCTCCGGCTGTTCCGAACCCCGACATACCTCCGTACGTGGTGCATGTGCCGCCGCAGCTGTTCAATCCGTTGAAGGCGGGAAACGGGCCCGGGCCTGTAGCCAAAAACCCATTGAGACCCAATACCGAAGGGGTGAAACTCTGGTACACCGGGAGATTGTCGAGCACTGTGTGGATATAGCCGCCGCCCAGGTGCAGAAGGAGAGTCGGCGTAATGGTGCGGTCGTAGTTCAGCCGTTCCGTGTAGCTGGGAAGTTGGGTTCGGATATACGTTCCGATTTCGAGCGGCAGGCCGTCGGCGGCACCGAGGGGCGAGGAAATAAAGCTCTGGGTGTTGTTCTCCGTGTACAGGAAGGACAACTTGTCCCTAGAGTCGATATTGTGATCCATCTTGATCGACGGAATGGCCGAGTATCGGTTGCCGGCAATATTCCCGTTGTAGTTGTTGGTGAGACTGCCGTTCTGCGCCACGACTCCCAGCGAAGTGATCAAGGCTTGGGTTTTCACATACAAGGGATCGAAGCGGGTTGCAGGAATCACATTGCCGGCGAACGGCGTCGCATAGCCAAGACCGGTGGAAGCCACCGTGCCGCGCGTCAAAGGATCGTAAATCTCATTCGCGTACATCAGGTTGCCCAGGGCGTCCTTTTGCACGGACGGCGTGCCCAACGCGGTCTGCTGAATCCCGTAGGTGGAACAGAGGCTGCAATTGCCGTTCGGGGAGATCGCCGCAAAATTGCCGGCAAGATAAGCGGGGACGGGCGCGGTGGGGGAAAATGTGTAGAATGTGGCCTGAAGGAACTGCTCATAACTGAAGAACCAGAACGTCTTGTTATGGCCATTGTAGATCTTGGGGATGTACACCGGGCCGCCCAGGGTGCCTCCGAAATCGTTGCTGCGATTTCTCGGCCGGAACTTTCCTCCGCTTCCGCCGCCTGCGTCGCAGGCCCTAGCCGCGGCGGTGGCCGCGGTGATTCCGTAAATGCAGCCGGTCGTGCTGAAAGGGTCGCCGGCGTTCAAGTCCTCGTTGACGAAATAGTCGAAACCGCTGCCGTGATATTTATTCGTGCCGGACTTCATCGTCGTGTTGATCACCACGGAACTCGCAGTCCCGTATTCAGGGGCATAGTTGCTGGTCTGGACGGCCATTTCCTGAATCGCGTCCACGCCCATCTGGCCCATCTGAAAGAATTGCAAGCCGGCGCCCAGAATGCGGTCTCCCGCCTCCTGGCCCTCCACCAGCATCGCCTGCTGGCCCAGGCCATTTACGGTGAGACCAAAGCTGCTGGCGGCGTTGTACGAGCTCACACCCGGAATCGTATCCATGATGTTGTACCAATTGCGAAACCCGGAGGTTCCGGAATTGACGTTGCCGCTGCCCATGATAGGGAGTTCGTCGATTTGGGTAAGCGTCACGTTGGTCGCCAAATCGCTGGTTTCGGCTTGCAACAGCGTGGATTCCGCCGTGACCGTCACGGATTCCGTCGCGTTGCCTACTTGCAGCGGGACGTCTTCTTTGAGTGTCTGCGCTCCCCCAACTTGGAGATTCGTATGAGTGTAAGTCTTAAAGCCTTTCACCGTTACGGTCACTGAGTAGCGGCCGACCGGAAGATCCGTAATCGTATAGTTCCCGGCGGCGCTGGACGCTCCCGAGTAAACTACCCCGGTATCCGCATTTTTGACCTGCACATTCGCGCCAGGAACAACAGCGCCCGCCGGATCGGTAACTGTACCGGTAATGGATCCATTGCCGACTTGGCCGAAGGCCAAAACACCGGCAGAAGACAGAAGCAACGTCAGGAACAGGACTCGCATAGGCATGGACAGGGCCCCTTCGATGATTAAGCTACTAGGCCGTTAAAATAAGTAGAATTTACTGCGCTGAAAGACCCAGATCCAATGCTTAGGCGATGCTACTACGGGGGGCCGGAACTGTCAAGAAAATCAATTTGTTACGGGGCTATCATAGTGTCCCGTTGATACAGGCACCGACGCCCACTTGAGACGGAGGGCTGATAAGTTTTCTTGACGATCAATTCTCGTTTGTGTACACTACATACACCCCCCGAGCTTCAGCGGGAGGAGTTCAGTTGGGACTCTTCATAGCGGAAGCTTTATTCTCACTCCCTCCCCCGGGCGAGTTGAACAATAAAAAAAATGATTGGCTGTCCGGAAGCTTCGGCTGGGACTCCGTGGGTTGCTCTGGTTGTCCGGCCTAGGGCTGAGCGAAAAGTCCAAACAGGATTAACGAACGCGGGCCTCGAAACATTCGTGCCCTGGCACGGAGTGCGGAAACGGTGGTCGGACCGAATTAAAATTATTCAGGAAAATTTATTTCCTGGATACATATTTTGCCGCTCCACATTCGCGGAACGCTCGCAGGTGCTGGGGCAGCCGGGAGTGGACTGGGTGGTGAGCTTCAATCACACACCCGCGCTTATCCCCGACGATGAAATCGTCGCGCTGCGCCGAGCGGTCACTTCCGGTCTGCCGCTTGGTCCCTGGCCTTTCTTAAAGGACGGTCAACGCGTGCGCATCGAACGCGGAGTCCTGGCCGGGATCGAAGGAACCCTGACTCGCGACTCGGCGGCATGGCGCGTCGCCGTTAGCGTACTCGCACTCAACCGGTGCATCGCGGTGGAAGTGGATCGCGATATGGTGCGTCCCATCTGAAGGAGGCAATTGATGGCGGCAGGAAAGCCTAAATCCAAATCCATCATCTTTCGAATCACTCAAAGCGATTACGATCGCCTGGCTTCCAAGATTCAAGTGAGCGGCGAGCGCAGCTTTTCCGACTTCGCCCGATCCAGGGTATTGCGATCGATCGGCGAGCCTTCGCTCGCCGATGTCGGCCAGCGATTGAGCGATCTGGAACTCACGATTCAACAGTTAACCGAAGCGCTGCAGGGGTTGAAACAACCATGAACCTTACATCGATGAACGGGAGCATGAACGGCAGCCGGAGGCGGGATCGCACCATGGTGTTCCGTCTGAGCCAGGACGAATACGAGAGCCTGCTGGCGGCGACTTCGGAAAGCGGAGGCCGCAGCGTCTCCGATTTTATCCGCACGGCGGTGTTGGCCAGCGTGGAAAACGGAGAGGATTATAAATCCACGCCGAACCGTTTGCGTGAACTGGAACAGCGGGTGCGCAAGCTGGAGAGCGCGTATCTGGGCTTGCTCAAGGAGGGCGCATGAAAATACCTCCGCTGATGGCAGTTGCCCTTGCCGGTCTCGCCTTCGGGCAGGTGAAGCAATCGCTGATGGAGGAGGTGGGACGCGAGAACCTGCCTTCGCAGCAGTTGGGTGTCGACGACCTGGTGGCCGTTTCCGTTTACGATGCGCCGGAGCTGACACGCACGGTGCGCGTCGAATCCGATGGCTCGATTCATTTGCCACTTTTGCACGAAGGGATCAAGGCTTCCGGCCTTTTTCCCCGCGATCTTGAAACCGCGGTTGAGGGTGAGCTCACATCCGAGCAGATCCTGGTGGACCCCGTCGTCAAGATCACGGTAGTGGAATATCACAGCCGTCCGGTGGCCGTGATGGGAGCGGTGAAATTGCCTGTTACGTTTCAAGCCGTCGGCGTCGTGACTTTGCTGGATGCCTTGGCCAAGGCCGGAGGATTGAACGATCTAGCGGGCACGGAAATCCTGGTGACTCGCAGTCAAGACGCAGGCTCGCCTGCCGAGCGAGTCCCGGTGAAGCGGCTGATCAACGACGCCGATCCCTCCGTGAACTTCGTCCTGCATGGCGGCGAGGAAATCCGTGTGCCAGAGGCCGGGAAGATTTTCGTGGTGGGCAACGTGAAGAAGCCCGGCGCGTTCCTGGTGCGGGACGGCAGTGAGAACTCCGTGCTGAAGCTGGTGGCATTGGCCGAAGGTCTGGCACCTTTCCATTTCAAGACGGCTTACGTGTATCGCCCGGATGCAAGCGGCACGCGGCAGGAGATCCCCGTGGCTCTCGACAAGATCCTGGATCGCAAGATGCCGGACGTCGCGCTACAGGTGGACGATCTGCTGTACGTTCCCGACAACAAGGGCAAGCGGCTGACTGCCGGCGTGCTCGATAAGCTGGCTGGATTCGGTTCGTCCACTGCATCGGGGTTGATTGTCTGGCATTAAAGCGTGGCATTAGGAATTCAATGAAATCGGAAAATCTTCCCGCTCTGCCTGAACCGTACAGGGCTGTAGCGCCGCCTACAGTGATCGACGCGGATTACGAACCGCAAGCCGCGCACGTTCCGCTGGCGCATTATCTGTGGATCCTGCGCCGTCACGCGTGGAAAATCGCCGGCGGAGTGCTGGCGACAACTCTGGCGACGCTGATCGTTTCTTTGCGGCTGACGCCCATTTACGAATCGACGGTCACTATCGACATCGACCGGCGCATGCCCACGGGCGTGCTGGGCCAGGAAGCGTCCGAGGTGGTCAACAACGACGCCGACCAGTTTCTGGCCACGCAGGTGAAGCTGATTCAGTCCGATTCCGTGCTGCGCCCGGTGGTGGATAAGTTCCATCTGCGCGAGGTGGAGAAGGATGCGCTGGAAGAAGCCATCGACACATCCGCAACCAGCCTGGAAGCACCGGTGATCCTGAAGCACCTGCAAGTGACGCGTCCGCCCAATACCTACATTCTGCAAGTCAGCTACCGCTCGCCGAATCGCCAACTTGCCGCCGACGTGGCCAATGAGATCGCGGTTTCGTATCTGGCGCACACCTATCGTATCCGCTACAAAGCCACTGCGGGTTTGAGCGAGTTCATGGAGCGTCAGCTTGAAGAACTGAAAGCGCAGATGGAGAAATCCAGCGAAGCGCTGGCCAAGTATGAACGCGACTTGAGCGTCATCAACCCCGAGGAGAAAACCAATATTCTCTCCGCGCGCCTGCTGGAATTGAATACCGCGTACACCAAGGCGCAGGCCAATCGAGTGGCGAAGGAAGCGGCCTACAACGCCGTGAAAGGCGGAAGCTTGGAATCGGCCGAGGCGTCTTCGCAGGGCGACGCGCTCAAGAAGCTCACCGAGAGCCTCAACCTGGAGCAGCAAAAGTTCGCCGAGATGAAAAAGCACTTCGGCGTGAATCATCCCGAGTATCTGAAGGAGCAGGCGCTGATCGACGAGATCCAGCAACAGATCGAGGCTACCCGGGCCAGCATCGCGCAACGCGTGGAAAGCGAATATCACGAAGCCGCCAACGGCGAGGCCATGCTGGAGCAGAAGGTTGCGGAGACGAAGAAGGATTGGGACGACCTGAATTCGCGATCCTTCAATTACCAGTCCTTGAAGCGGGAGGCCGATAGCGATAAGCAGCTCTACGAGGAACTGGTGCGGAAGATCAAGGAAGCCGGCATCAATGCGGGTTTCCAGAACAGCTCCATCCGCATTGCCGATGAGGCTCGGCCGGGACTGAAGCCGGTGTTCCCGCGCACCTGGCTGAACGTGCTGCTGGCGTTCCTGGCCGCGACGTTTATCGGCGTCGGCGCGGCGGTGCTGGGCGACGTTCTGGACAACACCATTCGCGATCCCGACCAGGTGATGCGGCTGATGAACACGGACGTGATTGGGTCGCTGCCGGCGGTGAAGGATTGGCGGAGAAGGCTGAGCCCGATTCAATCCATCAATGCTTTGAAGGCGGCCGCTGCGCCGGATATCGCCAATGGCAATGGCAACGGCCATTCCAACGGGAGCGGCGGAAAAGCCCACAGCGGGAACGGCGGCAGGCGATCGCGCAAACTTCAGGCTCTGCCCGCGGCCGGCTCGACGGATCAGGCTCTGTCGAATTACGAAGAGGCCATTCGAACGTTGCGCAATTCGATCCTGCTGACGGATTTCGACCGGCGTTTGCGGAGCGTGCTGTTGACCAGCGCCTCGCCATCCGAGGGCAAGTCCACCGTGGCTGCGCACCTTGCCGCGACGCACGCCAGCCAGCATAAACGCACGCTGTTGATTGACGGCGATCTGCGGCGTCCCAGCGTGCACCGGCTGTACCAGGTGCCCAATAGCGTGGGGCTGTCGAACGTTTTGCTGCAGCAGATTTCCTGGCGCGACGCGGTGATCCGCATGGACGATCCGGAGGGTCTGGACGTACTGCCGGCTGGACCATCCACGCGGCGCGCTTCCGACCTGGTGGGCATGGGACTGGCGCAACTGATTGAAGAAGCCACGCGCGAATACGACCTGGTGGTGCTGGACGCGCCTCCCCTGCTGGGCTTTGCCGAACCTTTGCAGATGGCCACGGTGGTGGACGGAGTGATCGTGGTGGCGCGCGCCGGCGACACCAGCCGCAAGGCGCTGAGCTCCGTGATCACGACGCTGGCGCGGCTGAGGGCGAATCTGGTGGGGGTGGTGCTGAACGAGGTTCATCGCGAGGTCAGCGCCGGTTACTACTACTACTACGGGCACTACAGCAAATATTACAAGCCGCGGCCGGAGCCCGACGGCGCATAGGTTCCGGATGGCGCGGCATTGGCTTGCGGGCGAAATTGGGTTCGTTTTTTCGGCCATTGTTTTGTGTTTTCAACAACTTAATGGGTTCGATGAAAAATTCTGGATTTTGGGGCCGGTGGGGCGTCGATCTGTTCCTGCTGATCACTGTACGAGCATAGGCTTGAGACCCAGCGAGGCTGAAGATGTTTGAAACGCAAACGATTGAAATGTTGGGTCTTAGGCAGGGGCGAAAACGGGAGACGTCAAGCGGACGGGCGAAGGCGGAAGCCTTCTGATCGTCGACAGGCTGGCCACGGAAGAGCCGCAGCCGGCGCCGCCAACCATGAACCGAACCTTGTGGGAGAGCCTGGCGTCCCTTTACGGCGTCCACGCCTTCAATTACCTGGTGCCGCTGTTCACGCTGCCCTATCTGGCGCGCGTGCTGGGCGCGGCCGAATGGGGGGCTTTCGCTTTCGCCGACGCGTACGGCCGGGTGATCGTGCTGGTGGTGGAATACGGCTTTGGACTTTCGGCCGCCCGCGAGGTTGCGCGCGTCCGCCACGATCCCCATGCGCGCAGCCGCGAGCTTTCGGGAGTGCTGGGAGCGCAGCTTCTCCTGGGAGTTTCCGCCGCGCTGATCACCATGATTCTGGCGAACTCCGTCCCGGTATTCGCGGCGCATCGCCGACTGTTGCCGGGAGCTTTGTTTCTGGCGATGAGCCAGGGCGCCAGCCCCATGTGGTACTTCCAGGGAATCGAGCGGATCAAACTGATGGGCTCGCTGTGGATCGCGGGAAGAATCGCGGGCGCAGCGGGGTTATTCCTGTTTGTGCGCGAGCCCGGCGACGGGTGGCTGGCGTTATTCATCCAAGGCACCGCTCCGTTTCTATCCGTGGTTGCCGGGCTTGCGATCGCTTATCGCGACATGCCGTTCCTATGGCCGTCGGTGCGCCGGGGCTGGACGGCGCTGCGGTCCGGAGGCTCGGTTTTCCTGTACCGGGCCGGGGCGAATCTGTATACTTCCACGGGCGTTCTGCTGCTGGGATTTCTGGCATCGCCGCTGGCGGTGGCGTGGTTCGCGGGAGCGGAAAAGATCGCGCGAGCCGCCGTCTCCGCCACCGGCCCCATCACGCAGGCGTTCTATCCGCGCATCAATCATTTATTGCTGACCGACCGACGCGGAGCCGCCCAGGCCGCGCGCCTGTCCCTGTGGCTGACGATGAGCGTGGGCGTGGTCACGGGAGCCGCGCTGTTTTTCGGAGCTCCACTGGTGGTGAAGATTGCGCTGGGCGCGGGGTTTGAGGGGAGCGTCCCGGTGCTGCGGCTGTTTGCCCTGCTGCCTCCGGTGATTGCCGTGAGCAGCACGTTCGGAGTGCAGTGGATGCTGGCGCTGAGGCTGGACCGCGAGCTGAACCGCATTATCCTGGCCGCGTGCGTGTTGGACCTTGTGCTGGCTGTGGGGTTGGGGATGCGGTTCCATCAGATTGGGGTGGCGGTGGGGGTGGTTCTGGCGGAGGTGTTTGTCGCGGCTGCGAGCTTTCTTGCGTTGTCGCGGCGGAGGCTGAATCCGTGGCGGGGCTTGGGGGAGACGGAGAAGGTGGCGGCGTGAGCAGCGATAACTCCCGGGTTGCGACGCTTACGAAGGAACCTCTCGATCGCGTGAAAAGGCAGTGGACCGCGCTCGGCGAGAAGGACCCCTTTTGGGCGGTGCTTACTCGTCCCGGTACGAGCGGTGGACGGTGGGACCGTGCGGCCTTCTTCGAAACCGGCGTCCAGGAAATTGGGAGAGTGATTGGGACAGCTCAACACTTTTCCCCGGTCCGCTTCGGAACGGCCGTGGACTTCGGCTGCGGCGTCGGACGATTGAGTCAAGCCCTGTCCGCGCGATTCGAGCGCGTGATTGGAATCGATATCGCGGCGTCGATGATCGACGAGGCCGTCCGGCTCAACCAATTTACCGACCGGTGCGAGTACTTGCACAATGTAGCCGCCGACCTCGCGGTTGTTCCTGATGAGTCAGTCGACTTCCTCTACTCCAGCATCACGCTGCAGCATGTCATTCCGATGCTGGCGCAGGGCTATATCCGTGAATTTTTCCGGGTCGTGCGTCCCGGGGGTGTAGTGGTGTTTCAACTTCCGAGCGGTCCCCGTTCGGTTACCCGGCATTGGGTGAAGAGTGCGATGCCTGTTGCGCTTACGAACTTTCTATGGCGTATCCGCACGGGCAGCCCCGAGGCAATTGAGTCTTACTTCACGCCTGAGGGCGGGGTTGCGAAGATTGTGGACCAGGCGCATGGCTCGATCGTGCATGTCGAGTCCAACGAAGACGGCCCTCCGGGGTGGCAAAGCCGCACATACTTCTGCGTCTGCGATGGAGCCCCTCAGCAGTACAAGGGGATAGGGGGCTAAAAAGACAGCACATGGATTTGGGAATTATCATCCCGGACGAGAGCTTGATTGTCGGAATCACAATCATCATGTCGCTGGCTCTGGTGGCCGCACTGGCCGCTTCCAAGCGGAGGACCGGTCTCCTCTTAACGCCAGTAACCTGCTTTTTGATCTTCGCTTTTGTCCACGTGCTGTTCGGCCGCTATGCGGCAGCGTCCTTGACGGACAAATATAGTTTCGTCGGGCCAGCTACTCTAGAGCCATTCATCGACAAATCCTTCCTGATTATCTCCTCTGGCCTGACTTGTTGCCTGCTCGGGTATGTCCTTTTTCCGTGCGCGTCCTCGGGGCGCCTTGCTGTAGCCTTGGCTCGGATGTCCTCAAGGCAGGCATTCGATCAAGTCTGCGCGCGCGCCCGCCTGTTGGTTCTCGTCGCTATACCGCTGATCGTCATTGGACTTCAGTACCTGGGCGGGATTCCGCTGTTCAGCGACAACCCCAGGCATGATCGGTATCTTATGAATTTCACCGAGGAACATCGGCTCGACAACTTTCTAGTCAACAGAGGGCGTGAGGCGATTGTTTTTCCTGCTGCTGCTTTGGCTCTGAGTTGGTATTTCCGCAAACGCCGTGTAGCCGATGCTCTGCTGGCCGTGCTCGCCGCGGGCGGCAGCCTCCTTACAGCTACGCGATCCCCACTCCTCATAGGCGCTTCTATTGTGATGGTCGTGCTCATATGGAAGGGTCGCTTCAGGACCGTTGTTTTAACGCTGGCGGCGGTTCTCGCGGGCCTCATCGTTTCAGAAATGGCTCTGGGAAATGACTCGAACAACGGCACCAGCGAGTGGACCACGATTGAGCGACTTGGAGCCGACGTTGCCGAGGTCCGCGATCTCGGATGGACTTTGGTGAAGCAGGATGGTAATTATTGGGGCCTGACCTTCATCGCGGGTTTGCTCCCAATTCCCGCCTTCGCGTCGGATTTCACCCAAACGTATCACCTAAGGTCCGTGACCCTAAACGCAATTGGCATTCCGCTGACTGCTGCGCATGGAGGACTCCGGATCACCTATAGCGGTGAGTGGTATCTGAATTTTGGCTGGCCGGGCGTCGTTATCGGGGGCCTGCTTTATGGGTGGATGTGTTCCCGGTTCAGTGCACTGTTCCACCGCTTGCGTACGGCCCCTGATCGGTACCCAGCCGGGGCCTATATCTTGTCGTGCGCGTGGGTGGCAGTCTCCTTCATGGTCTACATGTCCAGCAGCGGATCGGGCGGCACGCTCAAAACCTATGCTGGCGTTCTACTTCTTCTCACCTTCCGCCTTCAGAAATCTCCGTTGCGTGCCCCCGAGCGAAAAGCAGGCACGGAGGGGACCTCTCAATGGACCAACGATATATTGTCAACGCCCGGTTTGTAACTCAGCATCTAACTGGAATCCAGCGTTATTGCTATGAGCTGACCCAGGTCCTTGGGAAGGGATCTCTAATTTCTCCCGGGCCAGTAGCCGAGGATTATCCAAGGCTCAAGGGTCGCGTCCGTGTGATGGGCGGCTGTCTTGCGGGGCACCCCTGGGAGCAAATAGCCTTGCCGTGCTCCATTGGGCGCGGCGATGCGTTGTTATCACCGGCCGGCTGCGGTCCGATTAGTCATTCCAATCAGGTCGTGGTGATTCACGATGTCGCGGTCCTGGAAAACCGCGAATGGTACAGCCGGGCGTACTCCTTGTTATACCGCCGCCTTCTTCCGACGCTCTCAAGTAGGGTCCGACGGATTGTAACGGTGTCTGAGTTTTGCAAGAGCCGAATCATTGAACTCCTGTGCGTTCCCGAAGAAAAGATCACAGTCGCGTGGGAAGCCAGCAGCTCGTGCTTCTTTCCGCGGACCGAGGAAGAGATCTCCCGAACTGCCGCACGCCTGGGAGTTCGGCGCCCCTACTTTCTGGCAATCGGCGCGGTCTCTCCACGCAAGAACTTTCAGCGTCTCCTGGCAGCGTGGACTCGCACGGAGCAGAGCGCCGAGGGGGTGAGCCTCATCGTTGTGGGGAAGGAGGGGTTGCGATTCTCCGGCGAGGCCTCCCTGGGCGCGGTGCCCACCTCTGTTCGGCACCTGGGAGAAGTGAATGACGAGGACTTAGCGAGGCTCTATTCAGGGGCAGAAGGCCTGCTCTTTCCATCGCTCTATGAAGGTTTCGGACTTCCCATTCTTGAAGCTATGGCGAGCGGGTGCCCGGTACTGACATCGAACTGCTCCGCGATGCCCGAGATCGCTGGCGATGCCGCAATACTTGTCGACCCGTTAAGCGAAGAGGCTATCGCGGACGGGATCGACCGGCTTGCCCAGCCGAGGCTGGCTGCGGAACTGAAAGCTCGCGGTCGACATCGATACCAGCGATTTTCCTGGGCGCGCACAGCCGAAATCACCGAGAGGGCCCTTCTGAATTGAAGATTGTGAAGCTGGTGGAGGCCTCCGCTGCGGGTGTTGGCCGCCATGTGGCGGATTTGACGAAGGGCCTCTTGGACCGTGGCCACGAGGTTCATCTCGTGTACTCGGATGCGCGATCTGACGCAGTCTTCCATGAGGACCTGGAGCGACTGGCCGCACTGCCCGGATTTCGAAGGCTTCGAATTCTCATGCGGCGGCATCCGCACGCTCGTGATCTCGTCGCCATCCAATCGCTCCGCCGTTACCTCCGTACAGAGGGTCCATTTGACTTGCTTCATTCCCATAGCACAAAGGCGGGTCTGATCGGGCGCCTTGGCTTGATCGGGGATCCGATAAAGCGTTTGTATACGCCCAACATGTTCTTTACGGCGGAGCCGGGTAACGGAGTTCTCGTGAGGCGGGCAGGCGCCCTGCTGGAAAGCGCGCTTTCGAAGCTCTGCGATGGAGTCATCACTGTTTCGCGCGAAGAGTACCTGCACGCCATCGAACTCGGGATCTCTCCTGCGAAGCTGTGCCTGATTCCGAATGGCGCGGGGCTCGATGCCGGTTCCCCGATGCGAAGCGGCGGGGGGCTTCGGAACGCGTGGGGGCTCCATGACGGCGAGGTCTGCGTTGGCTTCGTGGGCCGTCTGGCGCCGCAGAAGTCTCCCGAAACGATGCTGCGGTCCTTCGCGTCGCTGCCCGGACGTTGCCGAGGGCGGGCGAAGCTGGTGGCGATTGGGGATGGGCCGCTCGCCGGCCCGTGCCGCCGGCTTGCCGCGCAGTTGGGCATCGATGCTCGCGTGGTCTGGCTCGGGGAGCAGGACGCCAAGACGCTGATGCATGCTTTTGATGTGCTCGCGCTCACCAGCGACGCGGAAGGACATCCCATCGTGGTTCTTGAGGCTCTAGCGCGAGGCCTGCCCATCGTCGCTACGAACGTCGGCGGGATCTCAGACACCGTGCGCCACGGGGTGAATGGATTTGTTGCGCCAGTTCGGGGCGTCCCGGAAATCGCGGCTGCTTTGGAGACGCTGATCAACGATGTGGATCTGCGCGAACGCATGGGCCGGGCGTCGCGGGTTATCGCGCGGGACTTTTCGGTCGACCGCATGGTGGAACGGACACTCGCCTTCTACGATCAGGTGGTCTCCGGCGTGTGGAGCGGAAGCGCCGCTCAGGATTACAAGATCGCGGCGTTGCCCTAACGTGTCGCTCCTTCATCCCAACTCGATCAGCAGCGTCGTCCTTCAGGCAGACCGACCCGTGGCGCAGTCGCTACGGGCGCGGGCATCGGCACGGCCGTGGCTGGCAGGGGCAGTGTTTCTGTTCGGGGACTTGGCCGCGCTTTCGCTGGCCGCCACTGTTAGCGCGTTCGTGTGGCGGCATGTGGACGCGCGCCTCTCGCCGGAAATGTACGTGCACCTCTGGCCCGTGCTGCTGCTCTTTCCCCTTGCTTACGCGGCTTCGGGCCTGTATCCGGGTTTCGGGCGCAATCCGGTCGATGAGCTGCGGAAGCTCTGTGGGGCCACCAGCATGGTGTACGCCGCGCTCGCCGTCAGCATCTTCCTGCTCAAGGACGCCGCCACGTACTCGCGCGGAGTCTTCCTTTTGGCGTGGGCGCAGACGCTGATCCTCACTCCGCTGTTTCGAGCCTTGGCCCGAGCGGCGTGCTCGCGCAAGCCTTGGTGGGGGCATCCGGTGGTGATTGTCGGAGCGCCCGCGGTGGCCGCGGGGATTGCAGCCACGCTCGAACGCCAGCCTGGGCTCGGGCTCAAGCCGGTGGCTGTGGTTCCCGTTAAAATCTCCGGTCCAGTTCACATCTCCGGTTCCGCTACCCTCTTTGACGATGCGGAGCTGGCGGTTGCGCTCGCGCGCGAGTCGCAGGTCAGGCACGTCATTCTAGGGATGGCGGATACGCCGCGCCATGTGGCGCTCAGCTTCTTCAACCATTGCAGCGAGCTGTTCACCAACGTCATTGTGGTTCCGGATCTGGCGGGGTTCTCCAGCCTGTGGGTGGAGGCTCGCGACCTGAGCGGCATCCTCGGGCTGGAGGTGCATCAGCGCCTGCTGCTGCCGGGTTCGCGATTCGTGAAACGCACGCTGGATCTGGTGTTCGTCGCGGCCGGAGGCGTCGTGGCTCTGCCGCTGGTTGCCGTTATCGCCGTGCTGATCAAGCTGGCTTCGCCTGGGCCGGTGTTCTACGGTCAACGGCGCTATGGGCGCGGCGGGGCGCCGTTTGTGGCGTGGAAATTCCGCAGCATGGTGGCGAACGCCAGCCAGGTGCTGGAAGAACATCTGAGCTCCGATCCAGGCCTGCGCGAAGAATGGAACCTGACGCAGAAGCTGAAGACCGACCCGCGGGTCACCCCCTTCGGCCGCTTCCTCCGGCACACGAGTTTGGACGAGCTGCCGCAGCTCTGGAACGTTCTTATCGGAGAGATGAGCCTGGTGGGACCGCGGCCCATCATCGCCAGTGAGATTGCCCGCTACGGCGCGGATTTCGCGCTGTATAAGAAAGTGACGCCGGGGCTCACCGGGATGTGGCAGGTCTCCGGGCGCAATCTGCTTAGTTATGAGGAGCGCATCGGCTTCGACATTTACTATGTGCGCAACTGGTCCATCTGGCTGGATCTGCACATCCTCGCCCGCACCGTGAAGACGGTCCTGCGCGGCGACGGCGCGTATTGATTTGCGTACCCGGCGGCGGTTTACAGATGAATTCAAGCAGGCGGCGATCCGGCGGCTGGCGACCGCGGCGGTAGCCGAGGTCGCCCAGGCCTGCGGAGTCAGCGTCAGTGTACTGCATCGCTGGCGAAAGGAGCTCGGGAATCATCGCGCGGCTGCGGTTGCGGATGGGCGGCGCCGGTACTCGAAAGAATTCAAGGAGGCTGTGGTGCTGCGCCTGGAACGCGGGGAATCTTTGCGCGACGTGGTAAGAGGGTCGCAGGTAGATCCCAAGGCGCTTCGCCGCTGGTGGCATGAGTGGAGGCGCTACGGGAAGGCCGCTTTTTCCGGCTATGGCAAACCTCGATCGGCTTCTGATTCCTCCCGGACGGTGATCGTTCGCTTTACACAGCACGAATACCAGGGCATCCAGGCTGCCAGCCTCGCGAGCCGCTCCCACAGCCTGCCGGATTTCGTTCGCGCCAAGGTGCTGTCACCTGCACCCTCCGTCGGGGAGATTGCGGGCCGGCTGGAGGCGCTGGTCCTTTCCCTGCGGCGGGCGGCGAGCGATTTTATTTAGGCTGGGCGTCAGGCTTGGGCGTCCGAGTATCGAACGCCACCTTCACTCAAGCCATCGCGTTGGAATGTGAACGGAGGCTGCACGCCAAATCCCAGCCCGGAGAACGAAGCCTGGGGAATTGAGGTCCGCGACCGGCCTTTGCGGGCTTGCTCGCCTCAGAACCTGCGCCGCAGGCGGGCGACAAGATCGCCCACCCCACATGGTGGTCCGCAGTCCCATGTTGATTCCTTGACAGTCGCGGCTCTGAAACATCTGGGTTCCATCCGGCCGCGACAGGTGTATGCTGAGTTGCTGAGGAGATTTATGGCGCAGCGAATGAGATGGCTTTTCGCGGGATTTCCGGGGATTGTTCTTTTTGCCTGGACAACATTGGCGGTTGGGCAACAGGTCAAAAACATTGACGACAAGGCGCTGAAGGCTGCGGGAAAAGGCACCGAGTGGTCGATCAACGGAATGGATTGGGGTGAGCAGCGCTACAGCACCATGACCCAGATCAATCCCACGAATGTGAGCAAGCTGGCACCGGCGTGGTCGTATGAACTCGGTCCGGGCGGGGGCAGCCAGCAGGCGACTCCTCTGTATTCGAACGGCATCCTCTATACCGTGACGAACTGGAGCATCGTGGCGGCACTCGACGCGAAAACGGGCAAAGAGATGTGGCGTTATGACCCGCACGCGGACCGAACGATGACGCAGCCGGGAAAATCCCGCCTGTGTTGCGGGGTGAATAGCCGGGGCGTTGCGCTGTACGAGGGCAAGGTGCTGGTCCCGGTCATCGACGGGCGCATGCAGGCTCTGGACGCGGCGACCGGGAAGCTGCTGTGGTCTTCCTGGGCGATTCCGGAGCCGAAGGATGGGGAGGTCTCCTCCTACTCGCTGACGATGGCGGCGCGCGTGGCGAAGGGTAAAGTGTTTATCGGCAATGCGGGCGCCGAGTTTCCTCCTTTTCGCGGGTATGTTTCCGCATTCGATGTGAACACGGGCAAAGAGCTGTGGAAGTTCTACACGACTCCCGGCGACCCCTCAAAAGGATTCGAGAACAAGGCCATGGAAGCGGCGGCGAAAACATGGGTGGGTGAATGGTGGAAGATGGGCGGCGGCGGATCCATGTGGGATGGCATGGCTTACGATCCCGACGAAAACCTTTTGTATGTCGGGACCGGGAATGGGACGGTCTGGTCAGCGGACGTTCGGAACGGCGGAAGGCAAACCCAGCAGCCGGACAATCTTTATATCGCTTCTATCCTGGCCATTAACGCGGACACAGGGCAGTTGAAGTGGCACTACCAGTGCACGCCTGGCGATGAATGGGACTACGACGCGATTCAGCACCTTCTGCTTGCGGATATCCGGATTAATAATCGCAATCGCAAGGTGATTATGCAGGCGAATAAGAATGGCTATTTTTATGTCATCGATCGCACGAACGGCGAATTCATTTCAGCATCCGAGATGTCGCAGGTCAGCTGGGCGACGGGAATCGATCCAAAAACCGGACGGCCCACTGTTCACCCCGACGCGCTGTACTCTTCGACGAAAGGGGTGACGGTGTATCCGGTGCAAATGCACAACACGTCGCAGATGTCGTTCAATCCGAACACGGGCCTGATCTATGTTCCGATTGCCGCCGAGAATACTTTTAGCTTCGTGGCCGCGGAGAAATACGCGGCGACTCCAGGGAGCCAAAACTTCGGACTGAATCTGGGGGGAGCCCGGGGCGGAGTGCCGATGGCATCCCCGCCGGCTCACGGACCAGACCGTAAGAATCCGGATGGAAGCAAAGTGCGGGGAGGCATTCTGAGCGCGTGGGATCCCGCCACCCAGAAGGAACGATGGTTCGCACTGGGCGGCGGGCAGACGGGCGGAGGCACCCTGTCCCTGGCTTCGAACCTGGTGGTTCAAACGTTGAGCAACGGACGCTTGAAAGCGTTCACCGCGGACAAGGGCGAACCGCTTCTGGACCTGGCGCTGCCGGTGAGTGCGGGAGTGGGGCCGCCGATGACCTATATGCTCGACGGCAAGCAATACATCGCCGTCATGGGAGGGACTGGCGCTGCCGGACGCGGAGGCGGCGGACGTGGCGCAGGGCCGGGAGGGCCAGGACGGGGAGCGCCGCCAGCGGGCGCGGCTCCGCTTGAACCGACGGCGGCCGCGGCCCAAGCTGGGAATAATACTGCTCCGGCGGCGGTGGTGACGAACAACAATCCGAAACTGCTGGTTTACGCCGTTCCGAATTAGGGGATTGGCCTGTCCTGCGGCCCTTTGCGGGCCACTTAAAAGGACCAAGATACCGACGAATACCCTGTATGCGCGCGGTAATTCTGCAAGGTTGAAAACTCTTCGCGGTACCCATAATACTGGTATCCCACGTTCCAGCGGATCTTAGCCGTAAGGCGCAAAGACAAGCGCGCCTGCGGAGAGAGAAAGCGCAGGGGGAACGTCTGCGCCGCGAGCAACGCAGGCAGCGAGGCAACCGGGTCCGCGCCCTGGGGCGTGGCTCGTCCATCGCCAACGTCCTGCACATGGCTGTAACCGAGCGAAATATCCACGCGCTTGCGTATGCTGAACCTTGCTGCCAGCGTAGCCGTGTGGATATTACTCACGTAATACGATTGGTCCCCAGTGATCAATGTTGAATTGAGGAAATAGCTGATCCCACCCAGGCTGTCTAAGTGCAGCCGCGCATAGCCTGCGTCGATTGAAAACCATTCCGTGGGGACCCACGATCCGTCAATTCCATATTGCCGCGAGTGCGAGGCATAGGCGGTCAGCGAAGCGGAGTTGGTGTTGTATTCAGATTTTGCATAGGCAGCCATGCGCAACGTTTTCCGCTTGTATTCGGCCCGCGCGCGCAACGTGTGCTCATCTTTCTCGCTAATCGGATAGATCGGCTTATCCGCATGCCCCAGATCGCCATCCAGGCTGATCGTCAGAGTCTTGGCGGGTTTAATCCGGAATCCCAGCGTTGCCTGGTGCAGAACATTGGTCTGGTTGCTGGGCGTTAGCGGCGCCAACCCGGTAGTGATCAAATTCGCATCCGCGACGGAACTGATACGGCGGTCATCGTATGTATACCCTCCGTGGATCGTGAACCATCCCTTGGGCCGGATCTGCACATCGGTGGAATTGGAAATCGTCCGGATTCCAAGGTAATTGAAAAAGAGGATCGGCGTAATCGGCGAACCGTTGGTGTATTGCTCAAAATAGGAATCGCCGGACATGCGGATGTTATACACCGAGGTCTGGTTGGTGATCGTGGTTATCGAGGCCGGGAACAGGCTGAACGTAAAGTTGCCGGTGGCTGTCGGCCGTTGTGCGTTCCCGTAGGTGTATTCCTGCTGAAATATATTCGAGCCGATACTGTTCAGGCCGCTTTCCGACTCGTTCAGAATGAATCCGCGGCTTCCCGCCACATAGCTGAACCGTCCGTTGACTGCCCAATACTTCTTGCCTTCCCGAAACAGTCCGACGCGCCAATACGGGCTGGTTCCGTGATAAGGCTGCACTCCGACAAATGAGTTGAGCTGACTCAATCCACCGGGAGTCAGACCCAGGGAAGGGCTGGCCAGAATCTGTTGAGTATCTTCCTTGAAATCTTCCCAGCCGCGCAGCACATTCAAACGGAATCCCAACACCCGAACCTCACCGCCCAAGCGGTATTCATTCTGCTGGTTGCGAATGTTAGCGAACAACGGAAATTCGTCGCCGGTGGAATTGAACAACTGTATCGTGGAGAGCGAAGGGCCGGACTGAGTGTCGCGCGAATAGCCCAGGAAGAAGCGAATCGCGCTCTGCGGGAACAGAGTCAGATCGTGATCCTGGAGGCGGCGCGTCGTGTCTATCAAGTGCTCGCCGTCGGAAATCGTCAAGGCCGGGTTGAAATAGGCGTTGGATCGCCACGTGAAATCGTAGCGGTACCAGCGGTTCTTCTCAATGCGCAGAATGACGGCTTCGTACGGATCGTTACCGAGACCCAGAGTGTTAAGCAGGATCTGATCGAAAAGGCCGCCGTGGCCGTCGCGCGATTGCACGGCCAGGGAACTCGATAACAAGCGAATACCGTCCGTGTAGTTGACGGTGCTGCGATACATGTCCGTGTCGCCGCCATCTGTGTTCCAACGGTAACCCAATTCGAAAGATTGCAAGAAATTGTAGCTGGAAACAGTGTCGCCGCGATTGCTCTCCGTGGGCTCGCCCGTAGGAGCTACCGGCGGCTGCGCGGAAAGAACGCCGGCCGTAAGCAGCAAAAACGTGATTCGCATCGCTGGGAGTTTCATCGGAGGAAATCGGAATCGGCGTTCGACCCGTGGATGCGAACGTGGCAGGTGGTGCAGTTCTGGTAGACCGGATTCGCCAGGTTATGACTGGAATTGGGCCGCAACACGCCGCTGTTGGTGGGCCCGAAGTTGCCCATCCCGTTGTGACATTCCAGGCACAGGGTGAAGACCACCGGACGCCTCAACAGCCTCGCGTTGGTGGAGCCGTGGGGACTATGGCAACTCTCGCAGCCGTCAACACGCACAGCTACGTGCTCAAAAACGAAGGGACCGCGCTTGTCGATATGGCATTTCATGCAAGGCTCCTCGTTGGCCTGCGCCTGCTCGGTATTGCGCGGACGGTCGGTCATGCCCCAGGTGGGCGCGGAGGATCCGTGCGGATTATGACAATCGGTACATTGCATGAACCCTTCATTCACCCGATGCTTGAAGGGCATGGAGAATTGCGCGCGAACATTGGCGTGGCACGTGTAGCACAGATCGATCTGCTTCTTCGCCAAAAGAAACTTGGGCGTGGCGGCCTTGTGAACGGAGTGACAATTCGTGCATACGACATCGGCGCCGGTATGCGCGCTGCGCCGGATGTTGGCGCGGGAAAGCGTTTGGGAATGACAGCGCAGGCACGCGTCCAAAACCTTCTGGGGCGCCAGTTGGGAGAAGGCGACGATTGTGGCCTTCCCGCCGTGCGCGTCGATATGCGCCTGGCCTGGCCCATGGCAGCTCTCGCAGCCAGTGTTCTCCGGAGTTTCCTTGCCCGAAGCCAGGCTCTTGAAATGCGGGTTGCGATAGAAGGCAGACCAAACGTCGGAGTGGCAGGTGCGGCAGGCTTCACTTCCGGCGTAAGTGGCGGCTTGGCAGGAAGCCGTCAATGCGAGCAACGCCGCAAATCGTCTTAGCCAGCATAGATTCCAACGCATCTGCAGTTAGAGACCGCACGCACGCGTGAGGCGGAACATGTTCCGCGGCTCCGCCATGAGGGCTCGAATCATTGAGTCATTTGATGGAGCCGACTTTCTTCATTGCCGGTGCGCCCAAGGCAGGAACCACATCCTTTTATCATCAAATGGACCAGCATCCGCAAATCTACATGAGTCCGATCAAGGAGCCTTGCTACTTCGCATCCGAACTCCGTATCGAAAACTTCAATGAGGAATTGCGGCCTCGACTCCGGCGCGAGAGTGAATCGCTGCGCGAATATCTGCGCGGGCCGATGACATTGAAGCGCTTCGGAGGGCCGGTGGCGGAATGGGAAGATTATCTGCTCCTGTTTCGAAATGTTCGTAAGGAAGTCGCGATCGGAGAGGCTAGCGTCAGCTATCTTTGGTCGCAGACCGCAGCCAAGAACATCGCAGCGCGGATTCCAGACGCGAAGATCATCCTGATCCTGCGCGATCCGGTCGATCGGGCTTTTTCCCAGTATCTACAAGCCGTCAGTAGCGGCTTGGTGCACTCTTCCTTTCGCGAAGAGATCATCGCGAATATGAATTCCCGTTCGGGCAAGTTTGGCGTACTGAATCCATTCTTGGAGTTCGGGAATTACGGCGCGCAGGTACAGCGCTTCCTGGACGTATTTTCTCAAGACAACGTGTTAATCCACATTTACGAGGAAATGCGTACCAACCCGCCGGACGCGATGGCGGAGACGTTTCGATTTCTTGGGGTGAGTGCGGAGTTCGCTTCGGCCTCTTCAGCCCGCTTCATGGAACCGCGAGTTCCGCGCTTGATGTCAGCCGGCTACCGACTCAAGAAACGCGGGATTTGGCAATCGGCATCGCGGTTGATCCCGGAACGCATGCGTCCGGCGCTTCGAAGAGTGATCCATCGGCCTCGCGGCTCTCTGATGGTCGATCCTAAGGACCGCGCCTATCTGCGGAGCCATTACCGCGAAGACATTCTGAAGCTGGAGCAGCTCTTGAACCGCGATCTGCACTTTTGGCTGAAGTGAGCCGGCAGCTCCGGGTCAGCCGGCGTTGCGTCCACTCAAGACTCGCGCCGGGGTTTGCAATAAGAGCAGCAGATCCAGCAGCGGCGATTTGTGGCGCGCATAAAACAAATCCAGCCGCAGGCGCTGCGTATAGGTAAGCCGGTTGCGGCCCATCACCTGCCACAATCCAGTCATGCCGGGACTTACCTTCAGCACCTCGGCAGCGGACGCGCCGTAGTATTCGTCCCATTCAACGCGGGTGATCGGCCGAGGCCCCACCATCCGCATGCTGCCATTCAGGACATGGATCAACTGCGGTAGCTCATCCAAAGAGTAGCGGCGGCAGAAGCGGGCGAGCGGGCTGGTGACGCGCGGATCGCGAGCCCCCTTGAAAACGGGAACATGTGCGTCGCTGATGTATTCGATCCACGGCCTCGTTGCGACGCAAGGCTGGTTCTTGCTCCACATGGTCCGGATCTTGAACATCCAAAATTCCTCCCCGTAGCGACCCAGGCGGCGATGGGCAATCAGCGGGGATTTTCCCGAAACCAAAGCGACGGCGAGCATCAGGAGCGCCATCGCCGGAAGCAGCAAGATCAGGGACAGTCCGGCGATGACCCGCTCGACGGCGGACCACACGACTGCCTCGATGCGCCGGCTCTCAGTTGGCAGACCCGCCGTAAGACGCAAAGATGGCGTAATCATGAGCGCTTGCTTTCGCTCTCTCTTACTGGATAGCGATGACTACCTGGTCCGTGCTGGTGATTCCGCCTGCAACCAACTGAATTGGGATGGAATTCCCGGGGGTGACCGTGGGGACAACGAAATTGACTTGGCTGATTCCAACAAATTGCGGAGCCAGGCCGGAGAAGAGCAGTTGAGCCTGAGTGCCGCCGATGAGCAGAGTCGGGCTGGTCAAGGTGTAACGCGTGGCGTCGAGAGAGGCGGCGCCCAGGGCCGGCGGCGACAGAGTTAATCCTCCCGAGGAGTTTGGCACGCCGACAGGGCCAAGACCGTTGGCATACATGATCATGACGTCTCCCGCGCTCGCGGGGTGTGTCAGGATTCCGGGAATAGCTCCTATAGGAGCAGCGATGGATTGATCCGAGTTATTGATTGCGACCGCATAACCCGCCCCGGACGGAATGCTGTAGATCCCCGGCGCGATCGCCGCCAACTGAACTGTCATCGGCGAGGAAGTCTGGGCTCCATTCGTGACTGTCACGTTCACCGTTCCTGAGGTTGCGCCGTTCGAAAGCAGATCCCAAGGCAATTGCGCGTTGATTTGGCCAGCCGACACGAAGTAGAGCGGAGCCTGCTCGCCATTGAAATAGACAGTGGTTGCGCCTAAAGAGGCAGAAAGCGGAATCGTATCGCCAACCAGGGTCGCAGCGGCGAGTCCGCTGCCGAAAATCGATACCACGGAACCCGGCGCGACCGCCTGGCCCACAACGAAACTCCCGCCATTCAACACACCATTGCTGGATACCTGGGGTTGGCCCAGGGCGCATCCAATAAGGATCGCGAATATAGAAGTCAGCTTTAAGAATCGCATTGGCGAAACAACCCCCTACTGCCTGCTTAGACCTACGGTCGGACTGCCGCGGAACCAAGAATTTCGTTCAGCGTCGAGACCACCTCCGGGTCTTTCGCGGCGTCGAGATACAAAGCCCGGCGCGCTTCCGGCTCGGCCTCTCCCAGACGGCCTTCCATCGCCAGCAGGCGCGCCAGAGCCCAGTGCGGCTTGTACCAGACGGGCGCGGCGGCGATGCTGGCTCTAAGACTGCCCTCAACCGTGCGGGCATTGCTCTGCAACGCCAGGTTGTTCGAAGCCTCCAGTTGCGCCAGATTGTACCAGGCGTTCTGTTGCTGCTCGGCCGATTTGGTGGCCAGTCCGGCAGCTCCGGCGGCGACCTGACCGTAGTAGAGCTTCGAAATTGTGTCCGTGGAGTTTCTCGCGAGCGCGGCCCAGCGCTGGGAGAGATACAGGTCCGCGGTAACGCGCGAACCGCCTTGGCTGAGCGATCTGCGGTACGCTTCCGTTGCGCCGCGGCCGTCTTTGGCATCCAAGCGCCGATCGACTACAGCCAACGCGGCATCGGCCGCGATCAAGCCGTATGCCATCGTTGCGAGGAATGCGGCTCCCGCCATACCGCTTGCTAATGTTGCCCGCCGCCAAATCGCTGGAACGCGCACGACTACCGGATGAGAAGCGCTCCCCCCGGCTAAGACTCCCGCACCCAGATAAAAGTAGAAGGCAGTAGGCGCCGTGAATACCACAAACTGATGCGCGACCAGGGTAGCCGCGAAGGCGGGAAACAAAGCTATGGCTAGAGCCGGATTCCGAAGCTTCGATCGCACACCGCCTCCGATTCCGGCGAGCGCGACGCCCATCAACACCAGCAGGCCGGGCATGCCCTCCGCCGTCAGGGCATCCAGGAAGATGTTATGCGGCGATTCGTGATAGAAGTCCGGATAGGCTCGCGCCAACTCCTCTGACTGGTAATGCGGGAACTCGGCGACAAAGGTATCGAGGCCGAATCCGGTGAACGGCTTCGATGCGGCCATTTTCAAGGCATCACGCCACAGCAGCGGGCGTGCGCCGCCAGCGCGATCTTCCCCGATCCAGTGCACCCGCGCACGAACGCGGGCGCCGGCCGGCGAGATATAGAACGCTGCCATCGCCAGCCCCGCGATGCCAGCCACTCTCGCTACCGCGCGCAAGGGCGGCCGGAGCATTGCCACCAGCACGCACAGTCCTGCTCCCAACGCGAGCGCGGCGCCGCGCGATCCGCTCAACAGAATCGCAATTATCCCGGCCGCGCCGGCTGCCGCTCCCAGCAGTCTGCCGTAAACTTTCCGCTCCTCTCGCAACAGGCCGATGCCCGCGAAAACCGGCCACAGGAGGAACGCGGCGAAGTAATCGCTGTGGCCCAGCGTTCCCGGCGGACGCACAATTTGGAAGACTCCTTCGCCGGCGTCATAACCAGCCTTCGCTAAGAGGGGATCCCACCCAAAATATTGCGCGATGCCGTAGAGCGACGTGAGCAGCCCGGCGGCACACATCACGCACAGCAACCAGACCAGCCGCGCCTGCGACTTCACCGCGTATGCTGAAATGCAAAGAGACGCCAGGATTACTGCACTCTCTGTCAGCCCACCCATACGCCGCCAGTTCGAGCCGTACCACGCCAGCTCTCGATGGGCGGACGCGAGGGTCGTCAGGACAGCGAGCGCAATGCCCGCACCCGCCGTCGCCGCATACCATCGGCCGCAACGCGTTCCACAGAAAGATACGAGTGAGTCCAACTGTTGGAAAGCTAACGCGAGCGCAATCGCGGCGCTAAGCAAAAGCAACGCGACCTTGGGAGTGATGTCGTAGTAAAAGAGCAGGTGCGGTGCAAGCGCAAGAGGCGCGAGAAAGACGGTCGCGAACACAGCCAGGGGCACATAGCCTTGAGACACCGAAGCTGAGATCGCAAGAACACACGTGGCAACCCGGGAAACAATGGATTCGTTCGACCCAATCGAGTACCTGAACTACTTTCGTAAGCACTGGATGTTTATCGTTGCCGCCGTGGTTCTTGCGGGAGCGGCGGCGGTCGCGTGCTGCTTTCTGATGCCCAAACAATACACGGCGGTTGCGACCCTGGTCATTGAACCGCCTGGAGGCGATCCGCGCAGCGCCACCGCCGTCAGCTCGATTTATCTGGAATCGCTAAAGTCGTACGAATCCTTCGCATCCAGCGATTCTCTTTTTGCCAAGGCGTGCGGCAAATTCCACTTGTTGGACGGGCCGTCCCCGCCCTCACTCGAGTCTTTTAAACGGCGCGTATTGCGAGTCGACAAGCTGAAGGATACGAAGGTTCTCGAGATCAGCGTGACGCTGCCTCAACCGGCGCAGGCGCAGGCTTTGGTCCAGTATCTCGCGGAAGAAACCGTTGCGCTCGACCGTTCGCTCGCGCAAGCCGGAGACCAGGAACTGCTGGACAACTCGCTTCGGCAGCAGGAAGCGGCTCGCCAGGAACTCGATGAAGCGCGCGCAGAAGAGGCATCCGTGGCGGGATCGGAGCCGGTTCTCGATACCGAAGTGCAATCTCTCGAAGAACGCAAGGCGAATGCCGAAGCGCAGCGTATCGAAGCGAATATGACTCTGGCGGAAAGTTCGGTGCGTGGCGGGCAGGAATTGATTACAGCCAACCGGGCCGGGGTCGCGGCGCTCACGGCTGATATCGCGGCGATGCAGCGCGAGTTGGATTCGAAATCAGCCGCGCTTGCGACGTTGCGTACCCGGCGGCAGCGCGCGGACGACCGGATCCGCACCGCCGAGGACAAGTTCGAGCGAGCTTCCAAGCGTGGAGACGACGCCACCGCCTCCGCGATGTTCCGCACGGAGCAACTGCGGATCGTCGATCCAGGCATCGTTCCGCAACGCCCCAGTTTCCCGAATATCCCTCTGGCGGTCGTCTCCGCGATGGTGCTCGCCGCGGCAGTGTGCATCGTGTGGTGGACGCTTCAATTCGGTTTTATGCGCCAGCGCGAACAAGCCGTTCGCCCGGGACTCAGGATGGCTGGCAGTGGCCGCTGAAACACTGGCCCAGCCGCCGAGCCTTTTTGTGACGGCGCTGGCGATTGGTCTGTTTGCAGGAATCCTCCCGCTGCTTGCGCCCGCGGCTGTCCTTTGGGTAATCGCAGCGGGCGTCTTTTTCCTGCTCATCGTCTGGTACGGTTTCTGCAAGCCAAAGCAGTGGCCCTTGTGGTTCTGCGCCGCCGCCATTCTGCTTCCGCCGGTGCCGTTTCCCATTGGAGATTCAGGCGCGCACGCCTCCGTCGTCATCGCTGCCGCTGGATTGCTGGCCGGTATCGCGAGACTTACTGAGTGGAAGATTAAGTGGAACGCACTCAATCTTTTGTTGTTCGCGCTGATGGGGGCGCTCGCGGCGAGCCTCGGTTTCGCCGTGCTCTACTCGGGATTTGCGCTCGCGGCAGCCTCGGCGGCGCGCTTCGCGCTGTTCGCCTGCGGGATTTACGTTTACTTCACTACTTCTCAAGGACCCGGGTTTGTCGAGCGGTTTAGGGCGGACCGCTACGCTCGCTGGCTCTTCGGAATCGCCACGGTCGCCGCGCTATTCGGCTGCATAGACTTCGTCTACCAGTTGCCGGCGCCGGCAGGCTTTGGCGCACAATTCATCTGGCTGAATTCAGGCGTGTATCGCCGCGCGCAAGGTCTGTTCTACGACGCCAGCGCCTTGGGAAATTTCTGCGCATTCTTCCTGGTGATGAGCGTGGTTGCGGTGGTGCATCGGGGACCTGGACAGAAGTTGCTGCCAACAGCGGTGGCAAGCGCCGGAGCGGTATTGTTTCTGATCACCTTGCTGCTGTCGTTCGCCCGCGCTCCGCTGCTTGCGGCAGGAATCGCCTGCATAGTGCTGGCGATTTTGGAAAAGGATCGATGGGTACGCCCGCATTGGACGTCGCCGCGAACGCTGCTGGCGCTCACAGCGCTCGTGGCCGGGGCAGTTATGAGCTTCGCAATCGCACTGCCGGAATTCGCCCAGGGCTACTGGGCCCGCGCCGGCGCGGACTGGAACTCGATGACCGCATCTCCCGACAGGGTGCTATCGGGGAGGCTGGAAAGCTGGGAAGCAATTGGCGAGTTCATTAAAGAACATCCCTGGCAGACGGTAGCCGGCATCGGCTACAAGACTCTGCCTTATTCGCAACACTTCGGGAAATCTGTCATCGCTGACAATATGTATCTTTCGTCGCTGGTGGAAACCGGGATCTTCGGGTTGACCTTGCTACTGGCGGTCAACGCCATGATTCTGATGGTCTGCCGCCGAGCGGTGAAGCGAGGATCGTTCTTCGGCAAATGGATGTTCTGTTTTTGGGCCGGCGAAATGTTCCAGATGTTTGCCGGTGACATTTTGACATTTTGGCGAGTGCTGCCCGTGTACTTCTGGGTTCTTGCGCAGGCGGCAATCGAAGCGAGAGAGCCGTGAGGCTTCTGTTGATCGACCAGTTCGGTGAAATGGGCGGCGCTCAACGCTGCCTGCTGGAGGCCGCCATGGGCTTCGCCGAGCGAGGCTGGCAAATAGAAGCGCTGGTACCGCGCGGTCCGATTCACCAAGCCTTGACGCCCTACTGCAGCGAAATCCGCGAGCTTACGTGCGGCCCGTTCACCTCTGCGTCGAAGACCACGGATGACGCGGTTCGGTTTGCCTGGCAACTTCCGCGCCAGGCGGCTGAGATTGCTCGCACGGCCGCGCGCAGCCGCATGGATGTGATCTACGTCAATGGTCCGCGAGTCCTTCCAGCCGCGGCACTTGGTCGCGCAGGAAGGCCGCTCGTCTATCACGCGCATTGGATGGTTCCGCAACGCTCCCCGGCATCTCTGGCACGTCAGGCTCTGCGCCGAAGCTGCGCGTCAGCCATCGCCACATCTCGCATTGCCGCCGCATGGCTCGTAGGCTCCGTCCAGCCCGGGTCGATTTCCACCATCTATAACGGCGTGGCCGGTTTCGGCCTCGCCCCTCGTGCCCGCGATTCCGTCCGGCACATCGCGATTCTGGGCCGCGTTTCGCCGGAAAAAGGCCAGTTGGAATTTGTGCGAGCTGCTCGCATCGCGGCTCCGCGCAATCCCGGCCTTCGCTTTACTATCTGCGGCGCACCGATGTTTTCAGGTGACAAGTACTTCGGCCAAGTGCGCGCGGAAGCGGCCGGACTACCCATCGAGTTCCACGAATGGACCGAAAACGTGGGCGCATTCCTCGCCGGTGTCGATCTTCTGGTGGTCCCCTCCAGCCCCCTCGACAACATTCCTCGAGTGATACTGGAAGCGTTCTCAGCAGCCGTGCCCGTAATCGCGTTTGCCTCGGGCGCGATTCCGGAATTGATCCAGCACGGCGAAACCGGCATTCTGGTTCACAATCAGACACCCTACGCACTGGCAGCAGCGATTCAATCCGCTGCCGGAGATTGCGATCTACTCAACCAGATCGCCGAGCGTTCCTATCAGCGATGGCAGGAGCGCTACACTCTGCGCCGCTTCCAGTCCGAGATCTGCGACGCGGTAGAGGCCGCCTTACGCCGCCACCTCCAGCGCACTCCATTTGCGAGTGCGGGCGCAAGCGCCCAAGCGTGATAGCGAAGCCGGTCGAGCATCCGCTCATGCTGTGGCAGGCGCAGTGGGATCATCCGATCGCAGAACACGCGGACGCGGTCTCGCCAATTTCGGACCAACTCCATGTGCAGCCAGATCGTGTCCTTGTTCGGCTCCGTCAGGTTGGCCACGGGTGACCATGCAAATTCACGAAACCATGCTTCTGCTGATTCCGTTTGCTCGATGTCCACAGGCACCGCGCATCCGAACCATTCCTGAGCAAACCGAAATGCTACCGCTTGAAGCGCCTGCAATCGAGACGAATACAATCCGCGCCATCGATCCCAGAAGTGGCCGTCCCCCGAGTAAGCGTTTAAGAACCGCGCCAGTTCCAGCACATGCGCGGGCCTCGCATCGTGCCGCAGAATATGCCGCACCACATGCAAAGCCGCAAAAGCAAAGCGATCCACTTCGGCGAGGGCGGGTATTTCAAGACCTGTTACCCGCATGACGCTTCGCCGCTGCCAGAACGCTTCTATCCCGTCCGGATGAATGTGGTCCCGTGCGGAGTTCCACACCGAACCATGCAACTCCACCGGAATCGGCATCTCGGGATCGTAGTAGTCGCCGCGCCACGTCCAGTCCGAAGGCCGCACCAAAGGCCGCGAGTGCTCCTCCGATAGCGGCCGCCGCCCGTGCGGCTTGTAGCCAATCCGTTCGAAGACGGTCCTCGCGCGTTCCAATTCGCCGGGCTGTGCGAGAAGGTCCAAGTCGTATTGAATCCGCGCAGAACCATCCGTTCCGAAGCCTCCCTCATGTGTGAATCCTTTGAGCAATACGAACTCGACCCCGGCGGCTGAAAGAGCGTCCGCAGTTTCGGCATAAGCGGCCAGCAATCGGCTGCGGCGCACGGCATTCTTTGCGTAGCGACTCTCGATCTCCTCCACCAGCCATCCTGGCAATCCAGGATTCCCGCGCAAATACAGCGTTAACTGGGTTCGGTCCGCAAATGCGAGTAGCTCCCGCCACCGGACGTCATCGAGCGCTGGAGCGGAAGCGCGGCGGCCCACCATTTCAAAGAGTTCCCGAGTCATGATTCCAGAACCTCGATGGCGTCCTGCATATGTTCGTACTCCAGCAGGCATGGTTGAGATGAAAGTGACCCCGAAGAAAGAAACTCGCGTAAGCGCAGTTCCGCCGAGGCTGTCTCGCGGGGACACAAGTACTTAACGAAATACTGAATCGCGGCATTCCTGGAAAAGGGACGCACCGCCGCAGGCCCTGGCCGTCGACGCAGGAAGTAGCACCGCGAAGTAACGGCGGAGCGCGCTGTCGCAAACCCATGAACCGCGCTATCGATCTCGATAGCCTGTTTGCCATTCGGTGCGATACCTAAGCCCCGCTGGGCCAGTTCCGAAAAAAGAGCGCGCGCCGGATCGCGAAGATGGATGAGGTTGGAGCCGCCCACGCCGATGCGATCCGAACCAGGGGCCAAGTGCACGGCATCGTCTGAAATTAGCGTCCAGCCGCGCCGGGCGCATGCATAGGCCAGGGAACTCTTGCCCGCTCCCGAATCCCCACACAGAAGCGTCCCGGCACCCTCGCGAGCCACGCACGCGGCGTGCAGTGGGGTGAAGAAAACCGAGTCGAGTGCCGTGAGCACCAACGCGTCCAGCCAGTGATGGCGAAATCCGGCGGCGTCGCGCAAAGCGCCTAATCCAACGCTCATGTAGCCGGTCCGGGCTTCGAGCTCGAACACCGCGAAGTTGTTGTCGCCTGCCGAGAACCGAAGCCATCCGGCAGGCGCTTCGAACCTCGGGACCGTTTGCGGAGCCGCGCCGTTATGCATCTCGACTTCGAATCTCATGGAAGGTACGTCCTCGAATATCGCCGGCCATGATCCCCAACTTTTCCAGGCGGCTTCGAGCACCGCGTCACAGTTCGAGACGATATCCACGGGATACCCAAGAGGGTGAAGGCGCATCGCCATCACGCGCCCCCCGAAAATACCCTGGGCTGGTGGCGTCGCAATAGCGATACAAGGACGCAAAGCGAAACACACTGGACGCAAGGCGTCGCGAGCGCGATTCCGGCAACCCCGAACTCGCGCGAGAACACAAGATCCAGAAGGATATCGGCGATCAGCGCGGCGCATCCCATCCGAACCAGCAAGGCGTTTAAGGAAAGAGCCGCGGTGAGTCTGGTGGCGATCGTCAGCAGCATCGCAAAAGGAACCTGGAGCAGGGCGAAACGTTGAACCTGAGTTACAAGCGTAGTGGCGTCCGCCTGAAATGCCCCGTGCTGAAAGAAGGCCCGCACCAGAGCGCTTGAGCACGAGATCAGCCCCGCGGCAAGAGGAACCATCAGCAGCGTGATTGTCCCGCTATAGATTAGGAGGGCTCGGCGCAAGCCTTTCCAGTCCTGCGCTGCCGCCATGCGTGTGAAAAGCGGAAGCGCGGCGGTGCCGGCCGCGGAAGCTGCCACCGCTAGGAGGACGCCAGCCAGCTTGTTCCCGTACACCAACACCGAGACGCGCCCGGGACCCAGCCGCCCGGCCACCGACTGATCCACAAGTACACACGCCGACGAAATGACCGCGCTCATCGCCAGAGGGAAATATTGCCTGCGAAGACGAAGCATCTCCGGATTGCTCCAACCCAGCCACGCGGGCTTAATCGGAAAACCCATGCGCCGCACCGCCCGCCCAATCAGAATGGATTCCATCGCGGCGCCGCCGACGGTGCCGACGCAGAGGACTGCGACTCCATATCGGTCCGCCAGGACAAAGAGCAGCGCAATCGTCACCAGCGGCGCCGCCACAGGAGCAACCGCGGGCAGCGCAAAGAATCCGTTCGCATTCAGCACCGCCTTCCAGGTGGCGAGGCATGCGCTCATGGGTAACCAGAACAGGAGCCCGAAGAACAGTGCCGTAGCCAGATGGAGTTTGTCGGCGGACAAGCTCGATCCCGCCAGCGGCAGCAGCCAAGGCGCGGCGAGCCCAAGCCCAACACCCGCCGCAAGCATCGCGGCCAGGGCGAAGCCCACCGCCCCGCGGAGAAGGCGATGCGAGGCTGCCGCGCCGGCCGATTTGGCGCGCACCAGTAAAGGAATCAGGCTCGGGGTAAAACTTCCAGCAACAACGTCGGAGAGGAAGGACGGCAGTAGGAAAGCGATCAGGAACGCGTCCAGAGTATCGCTATTTCCAAAGAAACGCGCCGTGACCGTCACCTTCGCCGCGCCTGCGAGCTTGGCAACGGAGGTCAGCACTCCGATCAGGGCCGCATCGCCGAATACCCGGCATTGGCGTCCCGAGGGAATGCCCGTTGAGACGGAGCTTTCTTCAACGAAAACAACTGGAGATGCGAGCACGCATCCACAAGGACCGTGCCGCGGCCAGGAACGGAACAGTCCAATGCAATAGATCGAATGCGGATCGCCATCGTTCACTACTGGCTGCTGGGAATGCGCGGCGGCGAAAGCGTCGTCGAATCGCTGTGCCGCATGCTGCCTGAGGCCGACATCTTCACGCTGTTCTACGATCCCTCGCGCGTCTCGGAAACAATCCGTTCGCATCGGGTGACAGCGTCGTATTTGAATCCGCTACGGCGTCACTATCGCCGGCTTCTGCCGCTCATGCCGTCAGCGCTCGAAAGCTTCGATCTACGAGGCTATGACCTCGTGATCAGCAGTGAGTCCGGGCCCGCCAAGGGAGTGCTTACTCAAGCCGCGACCCGGCATGTCTGCTATTGCCACACTCCGATGCGCTACCTTTGGGAGCTCTATCCAGCCTATCTTTCGGATTGGACCCACAGCGGCATCAAGCGCCTCCTGATGCGTCCCCTGGCCCGCAATCTGCGCCTATGGGACTTCGCCTCGGCCGCCCGCGTGGATCATTTCATAGCCAACAGCGAGAACGTTCGACGGAGAATCCGGAAAACCTACCGCCGGGATTCGGACGTCGTGCATCCGCCTGTGGCCGTGGAGACTTTCTATCATCGGCCGCCGGAGGATTTCTTCCTGATGGTCTCCGAATTAGTTTCCTACAAACAACTGGATTACGCCATCCGGCACTTTTCGCGGACCGGCCGAAGGCTGCGTGTCGCCGGCGATGGGCCCGAGTATCGAAGCTTAAAACGGAACGCCGGCGCATCTGTCGAATTCTGCGGCCGCGTTTCCTCGGCCGACCTGCGCGAGCTATACGCTTGCTCCCGGGCGTTGGTGGTGCCGGGCGAAGAGGATTTCGGAATTACGATGATCGAGGCTCTTGCAAGCGGAAAGCCTGTTGTTGCTCTCGGCCGCGGCGGAGCCTGCGAAATTGTTCGAGGCGGCGCAGTAAGCGGAGGAGTTCTTTACACAGCCCCCGCCGCCGGGGATCTGGAAGACGCTCTATCGCGTTTCGACATCCTCGAATCCGAGTTCTATCCGAAGCACCTTCAGCGCAGGGCAACTCGTTTCTCCGAAGCACAATTTCAGGCGAAGATGCACCGAATTCTGGCCGCGCCCGATCCTGTGGGTGAGCCTGTTCCCGCCCCTTTCGCCTGACGGTCTCAACAGGCAAGCGCACCCAGATGGCCTCCAAAAAGATCGTTTTCTTCTTCCCTTCTTTCACTAGCGCGGAAGCCACTGCGCCCCTGGGCATTCTTGCCATATCGACTCCGCTGCTGCGCGCCGGCTACCAGGTGAAGCTGATCGACTCCACCATCACGCCGAATTTCCAACAGCGAGTCATCGAGGAACTCGCCGACTCTTTGTGCCTGGCAATCTCGCTGGTCACTGGGCCCATGATCCGCGAGACAGTCGCCATCGCACGCGCGGCGAAACGCGCGTATCCGAACAAGCCCGTCATCCTGGGCGGTTGGCACCCCTCTTTGCTGCCGGATCAAACGTTAGCTGCCGAGTTCGTGGACATGATCGTAATCGGCCAGGGCGAAGATGCGTTCCTCGATGTTGTTCGACACATCGAAGCCGGCGAATTGCCCAAGGGCATCGCGGGCGTCGGCTACAAAGACAAAGGGCAGATCGTGTTCAACCCCCGGCGCGAGCTGCGTCCGCTCGCGGATATGCCTCCGAAGGCTTACCAGATCGCTGATTTCGACGCTTATGAACGGCTATGCGGACGCCGCTGGGCGATGTACACCAGCAGCCTCGCGTGCCCGTACAACTGCGGATACTGCACCAATGAGGGCGTCTATGGGCGCAAATGGAATGCGCTCGAACCCGAGCAGGCGAGCGAAGAATTGTGCGATTTGGCGGCGCGTTTTCGCTTGCAGTTGATTTGGGTGGTGGACGATAACTTTCTGGTGGATCGCAACCGCGCGCTGAGTATTGCGGAGGGCATCTGCGCGCGCGGCGGACGTTTCGAATGGAGCATCCAGGCGTCCACTAACCTGGTGACTCGCTTGAGTGTCGAGGAGTGGAAGCTGATGCGCCGCGCCGGCCTCTCGCAAGTAGCGCAGGGTGCAGATTCCGGGTCACCCAAAGTCCTGCATCTGATGAACAAAGATTTTCAGAAGCTGGACACCATCTATGAGGCCGCGGACAGGCTCTCGCAGGCCGGTGTCCGCCCTTCATTCAACATGATCTTCGGATATCCGGGCGAAGGCAGGAAGGAGCGCCGCGAGTCTATTTCGCTCATCATGAGCGTTTGCCGGAAGTATCCTGGCGCCGAATTCTGGACCAATATTTTCACTCCATATCCCGGCTCGCCCATCATGAACAAAGCGTTCGAGCTCGGCATTCAGGTCCCCAAACGCCTGGAGGAATGGTCGGATTTCTTTCCTAAGTACACGGTTCTGCCGTGGCTCAAAGGGAAAGAGCATAAGCGCGTGCAAGCCATGCGCGATTACATTCGCGTAGCGTTTCGAAGAGTGAATATTGGGAGGTTCCGGAAAGGGGCGCGCGCGCGTCTGGCCTATTTATTGATCAGCGCTCCCGCGCAGTGGCGCTTGGATCACGATTTCTATTGGTTCCCGTTCGAGGTCTGGCTCAAAAGGTACGTGGACAAGCTTCCTGCCGCACCCGAAGAGCCCCCTGTCGAAAAAACTCCCTCAGAGGCGATGGCGTGTTAGTTCTGCTCACCCACGCGAATCATCTTTATTCGGATCGCAAGCAGGTCCGCAAGATGCAGCCATATCCTCCGCTTCAGACGCTGATCGCCGCGGCGGCGCTACGCCAAGCAGACGTGGAGGTCGCGTTCTTCGATGCCACCTTCGATCGCGATATAGACTCGGCGCTCGATCGAGTTCGCCCCGACATTCTCGCGGTATGCGAAGACAATTTCAATTTCCTCACCAAAATGTGCCTGCTGCAAAATCGCGAGCTGGCCTGTGAAATGGCCCGCGCCGCAATTGCGCGAGGCATTCCATGCCTGATCAACAGCTCGGATGCCACCGAGCATCCAAACGTTTATCTAGAAGCCGGCTTCAGCCGCGTGATTCGGGGTGAGTTGGAAACGACTCTGGTGGCAGCGATTCAGCAGTGGCCGGCGGGCGCGGCGGCGCAGCCTGCAATTGCGGACCTCGACCAACTTCCGTCACCAGCGTGGGATCTTCTCGACATCGAACCCTACCGGAGGGCCTGGACGGAAGCCCACGGTTATTTTTCGATGAACCTGGTAGGCAGCCGCGGCTGTCCTTATCGGTGCAACTGGTGCGCGAAACCGCTCTACGGCGACAGCTACCGGCATTACTCGGCCGATCGAGTGGCCGCGGAGATGGAACGCATCAAGGACCAGTTCCATCCGGATCAACTTTGGTTTGCCGACGACATCTTTGGCCTCTCGGCGAAGTGGACACGCGAATTTGCCTCCCGCGTGACGGCCCGCCAGGCGCAGATTCCGTTTCGCATGCAATCGCGATGCGACCTGATGACGCGCGACACGGTTGAGGCGCTCGCGAGAGCGGGTTGCGTGGAAGTCTGGATGGGCGCGGAGTCGGGTTCACAGCGCATTCTGGACGCAATGGAGAAAGGGATTCACGTGGAACATATTCGTCAGGCGCGCGAAAATCTGCGCCGGCACGGCATCCGCGCATGTATGTTCCTTCAATTTGGGTACTTAGGGGAAGAGTGGGAAGATATCGAATCCACTATCCGCCTTGTTCGAGAAACCAAGCCGGACAATATCGGTGTTTCCGTCTCTTATCCGATGCCGAATACGCGTTTTCATAGAATCGTGAACTCGCAAATGGTGGATATCAGCCACTGGTCCGACAGCGGTGATCTGGCGAAGATGTTTCAAGGCCAGCTTCCCTCCGAGCTGTATCACGCCCTGGCCGACGCGTTGCATCTGGAAGTGGCTCAATCGGCTTCAACGCGCGATCTGGCGCATGCTTGGGAGAAAGTTGAGAATCTCCGGTGCGCCTGCTGCTGACGCATGGATTCTTCCTGGAGGAAGATCCAAAAGAACAACAAGTCATGCGCCCACATCCGCCGTTGGGGATTCTGTATCTCTCTGCTTATCTGCGCGGGAAAGGTTTCGATGTGGATGTGTATGATTCCACATTTGGATCGAAATCAGAATTATTTGGAATTCTGGAACGCGGTCCCGTTGGTTGGCTGGGAATTTACGGGAACCTGCTGACTCGCGGCAACGTGATTGAGATCGTCGAGCGCGCGCGGGGCGCCGGTTGGCGCACTGTGCTGGGCGGGCCGGAGCCGATTAACTATGCGGAAGAATATCTTGCTGTGGGCGCGGATTATGTGGTTCAAGGCGAAGGCGAACTGGCTTTGGAGCAATTGCTTTCCGGCAATTCGACTCCGGACGGCGTTATCTATCGGGAGCCGGCCGGCAACGTGGTGCGCACACCTGCTGCTGTTCTAATCCCGAATCTGGATGCTCTTCCGTGGCCCGACCGCGAACGTATTGATCTGAGCCGCTACCTCGCCGCATGGAAACAGCGCCACGGAGTCAGCTCCGTTTCCCTGATTACGGCTCGCGGCTGTCCTTATCATTGCCGCTGGTGCAGCCATTCGACGTTCGGAAAAACGCACCGGCGACGATCCGTCGCGGCGGTGGCGGATGAAGCCGAGTGGATTCTCAAGCGCTATCAGCCGGAAATGCTCTGGTATGCCGACGACGTTTTTACCATCCACACCGGCTGGACTCTGGCATACTCCGCCGAGATGAAGCGCCGGGGCATTCGCGTGCCTTTCGAATGCATCACACGCGCGGACCGCTTCAGCGCGCCGGTGGCCGCGGCACTAGCGGAGATGGGTTGCTCACGGGTGTGGATCGGTTCGGAAAGCGGATCGCAGCGCGTGCTTGACTCAATGCAGAGGGGCGTTCAAATCGAGCAAGTGCGCACGGCGGTCAGGCTGGCGCAAAGCCATGGAATTCAAACCGGCATGTTTCTGATGTGGGGTTATGAGGGCGAACAGATGCAGGATATCGAAGCCACGGTCGAGCACGTCCAGGCGTGCCGGCCCGACGTATTTCTCACTACGGTTTCTTATCCGATCAAGGGCACTCCTTATTACTCCGAAGTGGGAGACAGACTGGTGCGGATCGGAGAATGGCGGGCGTCCACGGATCGCGACGTGCAGGTGAAGGGACGTCACAGCCGGCGCTTCTACCAATTCGCCGACGACCTGCTGCGGAGTTCGATGGAACGGGATAACGGACGAATCGCAGTCGCGCGTGCCGCTCTTAAAGCATCGTTTTCCGAGGTCGAAGCATGACCAAGCCTTTCGACGGGTTGGCGCATTCCTATAAACAGCTTTGGTCCGACACGGAACGCGGGCGGGCGCAGCGCGCAGCAGTATGGCGCGAAATCGACCGTCTGTTCCAGCCTGGCGATCGCGTATTGGATCTCGGTTGCGGCACGGGCGACGACGCGTTGCATCTTGCAGAACTAGGCGTCGAGGTGTTCGGGATCGACGCGGCGCCAAAGATGGTGGAGGTGGCGCGGAACCGGGGCGTGAAGGCGGAAACTTTGGCGATTGAGGATCTGCATACCTTGCGCGGCGCCTTCACGGGAGCGATTTCAAATTTCGGTGCGCTCAACTGTGTTGCGGATATTCGTTTTGTGGCGGCCCACCTGGCGCGTCTGCTTGAGCCCGCCGGCGCGGTGGCGATCTGCCTGATGGGGCGATTTTGCTTCACGGATTGGCGACATGTGGCGAAGCGCTGGCTCGGCCGCACATCCTGGCGTGGACTTGTGATCTACTATCCTACTTCGAGGCAGATTCGTTCCACCTTTGCTCCGTGGTTCGAATTTGAGCGGCGCGTCTCTATCGCGCGCGGAGACCATCAGCTCTACATTTTCAGGCGGAGGTTAGAATGCTAGCCTCGCCGCGTCAACAGTTCCTCGGGGATTACGCCAAAATCCGGGCAGCGGAAGGCCGCGGCTCTGAAGATAGCAACTACTATCGCGCGCTGCCTTTTTCCGATCTCACGGGCCGCAATACCGCGCAGTGGCGAATTCGCGCTCGCACGTTCGAGTACTTCACGCACCAGATTCTTCCGCTACTTCCTTCACGCGTGCTGGATCTTGGCGCGGGAAATTGCTGGCTCTCTTATCGACTCGCTGAAATGGGCCACTTGCCGGTGGCCGTCGACATCTTTGCCGACCGCCGCGACGGTTTGGGCGCCGCGCGGCACTATCCCGTGAATTTTCCGGTGATCGAAAGCGGGTTCGACAATCTTCCTCTGCCTTCAGGGCAGTTCGATCTGGCGGTGTATAACTCGTCGATTCACTACTCATCCGATTACGTGCGTACACTTTCGGAAGCGCGCCGGTGCCTGCGTCCGGGCGGGCGCGTGGTGATCCTCGATTCGCCCGTGTACAAACGGAGGGAGCACGGCGAGGCCATGCGGGCCGAGCGCCAAGCCGCTTTCGAACGACAGCACGGATTCCGGTCGGAAGCACTGGGAAGCATCGACTTCTTCGATCTCCAAATGCTCCAGGATCTCGAACGCGATCTGTCTTTGAGTTGGGAAATCCACTCGCCCTGGTACGGCTGGCGCTGGCATCTGCGCCCCTTGCGCGCGAAGTTGAAACGGCAGCGGCCGCCTTCTCGCTTCTGGATTCTGGTCGGGACGTTTCAATGATCATTCTTCTTCACCCACGCAGCACCCGGCCCAAGAACCGGAGATTTCCGCTCTCGGTGCTGGCGCTTGCGGCCGTGCTCGAAAGCAAGGAAGAGTACGAGATTGTCGACGGCAACGCCGACCCCGATCCCAAAGGCACGATCGACCAGATCATGGAGCAGACTCCGGCCGAAGCTCTGGCTGTCTCCTTGATGCCGGGTCCGCAGATGGTTGCCGCGGTGGAGCTGTCCAAATGGTTTCGCAGCAAATACCCGCGAGTGCCTATTATCTGGGGTGGCTATTTCCCTTCGCTGTACGCGGACACATGTTTGAACGCCCCGTATGTCGATGTGGCGGTGCGGGGCCAGGGTGAGGATACGCTTCTCGAATTGCTACCGGCTCTTCGGAGCGGCCGCGATTTCCGCAGTATCGCCGGGTTGTCTTACAAAGATCAATTCGGTTTGCACGTTCACACCAAAGACCGAGGCATCCGGTCCCCAGGCGATTTCCCCTGGATGCCGTATCACCGCCTGCGCCATCCGGAGAAATATATTGCCCGGACCTTTCTTGGGCGCCGCACCGCGGTGCATCATGCCAGCTATGGGTGCCCATTCCGCTGCAAATTTTGCGGGGTCACTGAAGTGGCCCACGGACGGCAGAAATCGGAGTCTCCGGAGCGGACAGCGAATGTTCTGGCACATATCCAACGCGAATATGCGATTGACTCCGTGCAGTTCTATGACAATAACTTCTTTCTGCGCGAGGATGACGTCGCGGATCTGGCTCGCCGCATCACTCCTCTTAATTTGAGCTGGTGGTGTGAAGGCCGCATCGACATTCTGCTGCGCTACTCCGACGCCACCATGCACGCGCTACGACGATCGGGGTGCAAGATGATTTTTCTGGGCGCGGAATCCGGTTCCGACAAGATCCTGCGGGAGATGGACAAGCAGCTCACCAGCGCGCAGACGCTTGAACTTGCCGCGCGCATCCGGAAGTTCGATATCATTCCTGAATTTTCTTTCGTCATTGGCAATCCGCAGGAGCCGGATCTAGATCTTCGAACGAACATGCAATTCATCCGGCAATTGAAGAGCATTAATCCGGACGCCGAGATCATCGTGCAGCATTACACCCCTACCCCGCACCCGGACGGCATGTATGGCGATATCGATGGGAAGATCGTGTTCCCAAAGACTCCGGAAGAATGGGCCTCGCCGCGGTGGTACAACTTCACCGTACGGCAAGACCCGGCTCTTCCGTGGCTGCCGCGGAGGACGAAGCGGCTCATTGATGCATTTGAGACCGTGCTGGCCTGCCGCTGGCCCACCGTCCAGGACTCGCGCATCTCTCGCTGGTCCCGAGCGATGCTGCGAGTCCTGAGTTGGTGGCGTTATGAGTTGGGCGTCTACTCGTGGCCCTTTGAGCTGAAGATGGCGCAGAAGCTGCTGCGCCCACGCGATCCCCGAGTTGAAAGCGTATGACGGTTCTTCAACCGCGAGAAGCCTATCGACGGCTCGCCGAAGATTACGACGCGAGCCCCAACGCTTTGATCGCCCTGGAACAACGCACGATGGCTCCGCTTCTTCCGGTCAGCCTGGAGCGGCACACTGTCGTCGATGTTGCCGCGGGAACCGGAAGATGGGCACAGCATTGCGCCAAGCGCGGCGCTCGCATTATCGCCGTGGATCTCTGCCATGAGATGCTGTGCCGCGCTTCGCGCCACGCAGTGCAAGGCGGGTTGGTTCAGGCGGACGCGGAGTGGCTCCCGCTGCCGGATGCTTCGGCAGATATCGTCATCTGCGCGTTCGCGGTGGGCTACGCGCCGGCATGCTTTGCGGAGCTGGCGCGGATCACGCGGAAGGGCGGCATGCTCCTGGTCAGCGATGTTCACCCGGAGGCCTTGGACCGAGGCTGGACACGATCCTTCCGGCACCGCGGCGCAGTGATTCGGGTTTCGGACCAACCTTATGGCCTCGCGGACCTATATGCGCCGGGGCTTCAATTATCGTGCTTGATCGAGCCGCGTTTAGGAGCGCCGGAACGGGAGTTTTTCGAACGGGCAGGACGGCTGGACCGGTTTGATGAAGCGTGCCGGGAGCCGGCCATCTTCGTTGCCCGCTGGATTCGGATGTGAACATAGAGGGCGTTGAACTCGATCTGAGAGGCCTTCAAATTCTCCCAGGTCTGATCAACGCGCACGATCATCTTCAGTTCGCATTGTTCCCTCGGCTGGGTTCGGGTCCCTACGCAAATGCGACGGAATGGGCTAGCGACATTTATCATCCTGAGCATGATCCGGTTCGACGCCACCTACTGGTTCCCAAGCATCTGCGGCTGCTCTGGGGCGGTCTGCGCAACCTGGCCTGCGGCGTCACGACGGTGAGCCATCATGATTCCTATCACCCCGTCTTCGATGCGGATTTTCCCGTTCGGGTGGTTACGGATTTTGGCTGGGCACATTCGCTGGAGTTCGGCGGAGATATCCGTGCGCGCTTCGAAGCCACGCCTGCTGGCGCGCCGTTCGTGATTCATCTTGGAGAAGGCACGGACGCAGGCGCCGCCGCGGAGATTTACCGGCTTTACGAGCTTGGCGCGCTGGATTGCCGCACGGTGATTGTACACGCCGTCGGTTTGACGCCGGCGGGATGGGATCTGGTTCGCGCGGCGGGCGCTTCTGTCATCTGGTGCCCGCGGTCAAATCTGTTCACGCTCGGCCAGACGCTTTGCCTGGACGCGCTCAAAGAAATCCCGATTGCCCTGGGTACGGATTCGTCGCTCACCACTGAGGGCGATGTTCTCGACGAGCTCGATTACATCAATGAAATTCCATTTCGAGCTGAGTTGGTCACTACCGCCGCGGCTCGTATATTGCGGCTTCCACCTCGGCCTGACGATTGGATTGCCGCGCCGCGATTCGGCGCTCCTCCTGAACTGGTGGTGATCGGAGGGCGGATTCATTTGATCAGTCCCCGGCTGGCGGAGGCTCTCCCCCTTGATCTTCGACGGGAATTCCATCTCTTCCATGTCCAAGCCCGTCCGACTGTGCTGGTGCGATGCAACATACCGCAGCTACTGGAAGAGACGCGCCGATATTTGCAGCCGGACGAGGTTCGCTTGGCTGGACGAAGTGTCGGCTAACTTGCCAAGGTCTTCTTGAAGCGCCGTTCGACCTCGGCGCGCGCCAGATCGACTAACTTCGAATCGTAGGCGTTCAGGCGTTGCAATTCCGCGTAGACATGCGGTTCGCAGGCATCGCGCACGCTTTCCAGACGTTTCTCGAAAGCCTCCGCGCGGCTGGCGGAGACGTTTTCCATCTCCGCTGAGCAATCAAGCGTGGGAAAAACGGGCTGAAGAAAATGCTGCCCCGCGATCAGGCTTTCATTGAAACGGTCCACCACGCCGAGGAACGATGTCCGAAGCATCTTCGCGACTGCGCGCTCAAAATCCGCTTGCGTGGGAGGATCGTTAGCGATGCCGTTGGCGAGCAGGTTCACCTGCGCGTCATTGATGTGCCACGGCATTTCCTCAATCAGGCGGCCGATGAAGCCGCCCAGCGCCAACTGATTGGCGAAGTCGCTCACGGGATCGCCTTCGGAGGGCTTCTCGCGGAAATAGTCATAGCTGGAGCGGATGCGGTCGAAGGGATCGCGCAGCACGCACAGATCGAAAAAGAGGAAACCCGGAACTCGTGGAACCGGATAGCGGATCTGGTGACTGGAGACCGCTTTCAATAAAGGATTGGCGCGGAGGTGATCGAGCAGGACCGGTTCGGTGATGTGGCCGTCGCGCTCCTGGGTGTCGATGGAGGAAAAGAATGATCCGAAGCTGCGATGCAGGATGCTTTCGATACTCATCCCGGCGTTCTTCAGGAAGTGATAGTGCAGAATTACGAATCGCATCCGAAAAGAGAGCCTTGCGTTGGCGATCCTGCGAGTACCTCGCCGTCCACCAGCGGATGCGGACTAGACGCCTCTCGACGTCCTCGCGCGAGATAGTCGACGAACGGGTCGCCGCCACGTTTGCGAGCGGAGGGAGAACGGTCGAGGTAGTAATCCGGATCGAACCAGGGATTGGGTTTTCTGCCCTCGGCTGCGCCGTGCAGCAGGTAGTGCGCAAAGGGATGCATGCGTGCCGCGCCGACGTCGGGATAGCGTAACGAGTAAAACGCGGCGTCGAAATATTTACGGCGTTCGAGGAGATGCCTGTATGAGGGTTTGAAGCGCCGCACGTCTGCCATTATCGCGTGATACAATTCGGCGCAGTATGAAAGCTCTCTTTCTTGCCTTTCTGATGACGGCGTCGGTTCCCGCTTTTGCGCAGCTCTCGACTCCCAATGCGGCGGGGGTCTCGGCGGGGCACGATATTTTTAACTTCAAAGACGTCGCAGCCGCGACCACATTCTGGACGGCTTTGGGTGGCGAGCCGGCTGAGTTCGGGCCGCTGAAGCTGACGAAATTCCCGGGGATGCTTTTCTATTACCCGCGGCCGGGCAATCCGACTGGAGGCACGGAAGGCTCGAGCATCGACTATATCGGGTTCAAGGTCAAGAGTTTGAAGGATAATCTAGCGAAGCTGGAGGCGGCCGGGGGCAAGGCCATCGCCGGCGCGACAGCCACGCGGGCTTTCGTAATGGGTCCGGACGATGTGAAGATTCGTCTGACTGAGGATCGCGCACTGGGCACGCCTGTCGCCGCGGATATGATCAATATGGTTGTGTCCGATCCGGCTGCCGCTCAGGCATGGTACGAAAAGAATTTCGGGGCCAAGCTGGTAAAGCGCGGCGGGGAAACGGTCGCGGACATTCCCGGGGAGAATATTCTGTTTACGCAAGCGAAAGGGCCGGTGGCGCCGACGAAGGGGCGCGCGTTTGACCGGATTGGGCTGGAGGTGAGGAACGTCGATGAGACTTGCAAGGCTGTAGGCGGATCCGCTGTCAATCGGGCCGATAAGAGTCGAATGGACCTGGCCGTATGCACGCTGACGGATCCTTGGGGAACGTTCATCGAGGTCAGCCAGGGGCTCGCGGCTGTGAAGTAAATGTCGAATAAACTCCGCAGGGAGCCGCGACTGCGGTAAACTACGATAGTTCGGGCTGTGGCGCAGCCTGGCTAGCGCGCTTGCTTGGGGTGCAAGAGGTCCCGAGTTCAAATCTCGGCAGCCCGACCAAATTCCTCAAAGACTTACAGACTCCAGACCTCCTCGAAGGTGCCGTCTGGAGTCCAATTGGAGTCCAAAAATGACTCCAGGGCCGATGCTCACCGCAGACACGGCCGTCATCGGTGAGGGGTTCCTCGACGGTATAGGGGAGAGCGGCCCTGCCGACGAGCTTCCTGCTCAGTGGCCGCGACAGACTCCACGGGCAGACCACTGAACAAGAATCCGCGAGGGCTTTTCGATCAAAAGTTGGTGCTCACCCGGCAGCAGCCAGAATGCTTCCTGAGCTTTGCCCGGCGCTATTTTCACAATGGCTTCGACTTCGCCGCAAAGCGGCCGGCACGAATGTCTGCTACGGCTCGCCTTCTGCGTCTGATGACAACCCCCGCGCTGCCTCCCCTGCTCTTCTATCGCAGGTTCATCGTGGTTTGGAGAAAGAAGAAGCAGCGGGAGGGAGAGCTTGTCGGCTACTTGCAAGGCCGAGCCCAGCCCACTGCAAGCGCTTAGATTCCGCGACGTCCCGCAGCAGCGGCGTGAGCCCGTTCGACGACAGGCGGCTCGAAGAACCTTTTCAATCGCAAAAACGGTTGTTCGAGAATCTTCCGGGAGAGGGACGCGATTCCCATGCAGACCACAAACACCACAGCGGCTCGTATCGCGATGCCTGTGAAACCCGCGGCAGCAGGGGAGAGATGCCACGCCCTCAGCCCGGAATCGTAAGCATCCATAACCATAATGTGAATCAAGTAGAGACAGTAGCTGAGATCCCCAAATACGCGCAGAGGGAAAACTCGCAGCAACTGAGTTTGTGCGGATCCCGCCATTGAGGCGCACCAAAGCACCACGGCCGAGAACAGGATGTTAAAGGCGGGATACTCACCAATGGCGCCAGCCAGAGTGAGAGGCTGGCGGATACCGAATGGGGTTCCCGCGATCTCCAGGAACACCCCAGCAATGAGGAGGAGCCTGACAAGAGACTTCGCGTTCTCCATCGAATACTGTGGGGAGCGGAGAAAACACGCGATCAGGGCTCCTGAAGCCAAGCCGTCCAACCGAAACCAGGTATACCCAAATACGCTGCTGACGTGATGAAACGCGATGCCGCGAATGATCGGCTCAGCGACGCAAATCCCCGCGGCAACCAGTACGATCGTCCGAAACCGCAGCCAGTGGACCAACAGCGGCCAAAACAGATAGAAATGCTCTTCGACGGATAACGACCACATAGCCCCGTTAATCATAGGAATACCGAGGACCGGGGCAATATTGGAAAGGTAGAAAAAGCTCAGCACCACGTACGAGCCTGAGTGGGCATAGCACAACAGAATTACAAGAAGTACAGAGTAATACACGGGAAGGATGCGGAGCGCCCGGCGCGCATAAAAGTCCTTGAAAAAATGGGGGTTCTCGCGTCCATCAAGCAGGATGCCGGTGATCAGAAACCCGGAAAGAACGAAAAACAGGTCTACTCCGCGAGCGCCGTGCTCCGTGATTCGCGATATGGAATAAGCAACTCCCGTCCAACTCTTGTGCAGCATGCTGTAGTTGAAGAAGTGATAGATCAGGACCAGCACAACGGCGATACCGCGCAAGCCGTCCAGTTCCCGGATGTGGCGGCCAGCCTGTGGTCGACTGAGAGGATTCTGAAGGCGGGACTTAGCGTCCATTCTTGCGTCGTCCCTCTTTACCCTCTACGCGCATTTTGGCGTACCGTAGTCGCCCGTCTCGCGGAAGAGTGTGAACAACAGAGTGCTACCGGAACAGAAATCCCCACTCAGAAATACCAGATCACCCATGCGTTCCTTAATTATACTTGCCGCTAGACTAGGGGGCGTTCCACCTAGGCCTGTCTGTTTTATACCCGAGTGCAGCACATCTGTCCGCCTTATCCGATGCAACGAAGGAAACTGGCCACGGGGCCCCAACCCGCGGACCCGGATGCGTTACACTCGCCAGTGATCCCTTCACCGCCCCTTCTCCAGCGCATGACCACGGATTCGGGTTTCTGAAGGCGGTCGCCAAGGTGGTGAAAACCCCTTGGCCGCATACCTGCTGGCTTCCCGGTTAATCCTTGGGGGCTAACCTGGAGCCTCCCCAGCCATCCTTTCGTCGACAAGTCGTTTCATGCCGACGAAAACGCGGCCGTATGGGCAGTGAACCAGATCCATCCGCCGACTCTTCTTTCGTAGAAACCCGACGAATGGGGTCTAAGCTATTGATTGTGCAAGGTCGATCCGCTTCCGGCGAGCGCTTCACCGGGATTCAGCTTTCCGTGAGGATGCGGTCAGCTGCGGAGCTCAACAATTTTCCGTCGATGGCTGAGCGGACAACTGCTGCCGGTCCACGCTCGTGGGCTGGCGCGCCTAGAGTCGCTGCGGAGTCGTCTGCCGGGATTTGTGGAGCTAGACTTGACTCTGTGAAGCCACCGATGACGAGGGCGGCGTGAGTCAGCCGCGTCTCCGGAAGAATATAGTCATCGCCACCATCGGCTCGCTTGGCGATCTTCATCCCTGCCTCGTCCTGGGCCGAGAACTTTTGAACCGTGGCTGCCGGGTTACGATAGCCACGACCCCTTATTACAGAAGCAAGGTGGAAGGTGTTGGCCTGTCCTTCCGCTCGATGCACCCTGACTGGAACCCGACAGACTCCCGCCTGATTCGTAGTTGCGAGGACCTGCGACGAGGTCTGGAAGTGCTCTACCGACAGATGCTGCTGCCGAAGTTGGAGCACACCTACCATGACCTGATCTCAGCGTCTGAAGATGCTGATCTGTTGATTGCAGGAGAACTCGTGTATGCCGCTCCGTTGGTGGCGGAAAAGTTAGCGTTGCCGTGGGTATCCGTTATCCTGTCCCCGTTCTCATTCTTTTCCTGCATCGACCCTTCCTTCACGGTAAACCTGCCAGTTCTTTTTCAACTTCGCCGAGCAGGCCCCGGGGTCTACAAAGCTGCTCTCGGTCTGGGCAAGCTGGCAACCAGGCACTGGTCAAGCCCTGTGCGCCAGCTACGACGCAAGGAAGGGTTACGGCGAAAGTGTGATCCTGTCTTCGAGGACAAGTTCTCGCCGCATCTCGTGCTGGCGCTTTTCTCACGGTCGTTTGCCCCGAAGCAGCGCGACTGGCCGGAACAAACGATTCAACCGGGATTTCTGTACCAGGGCGATTCCGACATGGACGCGTTCAGACTAAATGAATTCCTGTCTGCCGGAACTCCTCCCCTTGTGTTCACGCAGGGTTCTACCGCAGTTCATAATCCGCGTGATTTTTACGACATCAGCGTAAGGGCGGCGAAACGTTTGGGTGTGCGAGCCTTGCTGATCGGAACAATGGGGACGCTGGAGGAAGACGCTAATGACGTGATGGCCCTGCCGTATATCCCGTACTCCCACATATTCCCGAAAGCTTCGGTAGTCATTCACCAGGGCGGCTCGGGAACGACGGGCGAAGTGCTTCGCGCCGGCCGGCCGATGTTAGTCGTGCCCTATGGCTGGGACCAACCCGACAACGCTTGTAGAATCGAGCGATTGGGAGCCGGTCTTCACCTTCCCAGGAGCAGGTACACCGTCGAGACCGCAACCGCCGCAATCGGCCGGCTTCTCGATAATCCGCGATTCTCTGCAACTACCGCGGAGATGGCCTCTCGCATACAGAGTGAGAACGCGATCGGATCGGCATGCGATGCCATTCACTCGCTCCTCCTGCGCAATGCCCGGCCTGTCTGACCGCCCGTTCGCAGACAGCCTCACCCTCGACGCAATCTAAATCGGCCCGACTGTTGACGACTGAGTCTGGCAATTGATATTCAGAGACCAATGATCGAGATCACGCCGGCGGCACTTCCATGACTCTGCAAGCGGTAGCGAAGCACAGTTGAGATGTGGCTCATCGACTGATCCCATGGGCCAAGAATCCCTGGACGCATTCGGACGCAGATCGCCGCCAACATCGCCGAGTTCGGGTTTGATAATCCGATCCTCGCCGATACGAAGGACGGTATCATTGCCGGCCAGGGTCGACTCCCCGCCGCGCGAAAGCTCGGGCTTACCGAGGTTCCTGTCATCGTGCTCGATCACCTGACTGAGGCGCTGAAGCGCGCGTACATCATCGCGGACAACCAGCTCGCGCTCAATACTGGCTGGGATGAGACGCGGTCACGGACCCGCCGTACGGAATCGAGCGTGATCGAGCGGGCGCGGCGGAGCCGTCGTACATGAAAAAGCGAACCAAGGGCCATAGCGAGGCGACGATCTCGGGCGATACGCGAGCTGACTGGTCGGAGGCGTTCGAGCTGGTTCCCAGCCTCGATGCAGCGTACGTTTTCCACGCGTCGAAGTTCACGCGTGAGGTGGGACAAAACGCGGACCGCGCTCACGCGAACCCATTATTGGTTCCCGCATGAACCTTGCTGGTATGTGCGCAAGAAAAACGCTCCGTGGCTCGGAAAAGCGGCGAGAACTCGACGATCCGGGTTTCGGCTTCCCCGAAATTTATGGGTGGCTCGGGAGAGGAGAGATACGATCATCCGACTCAAAAGCCAGCGGATTTAATGCGGCGCCAAACGGCATGCCTTTAAGGCGCCGGCTGAATGCTAATAGTAACTCCAGAGACAGGCCACTCGTCGTACCGAACTGAGTGCCTTTTTCATAGCCGCGACCGCTGTTGTGATGACGGTCACGGGTGTCTCCGTTCTGCAGCGGGAGTTCACCGTGCCCGAGCGCATTGCGGCCACAATCGAATCGGCTCACAAGGGCGACCAAACGAATCCTGCCGTTTTAGATCGGGTCTTCTGCAATTTCTGTATGTCCGCATAGTGGTTAAACCCTCCTGGTTCTATCGGCATTCACTGCTGGACGGCTCAAAGCATACATGGCCGCGAACAAGCAGGTGAGTACTGGTGTCAATCCAAACCGGGAAGCCGAGTCGTCGGATGGACCAAATTGCCGGCTGGCGCATCGGCAACCTTTCAGAGCGGCTTCCAGATGCAGAATCTTCGCTGACGCCTGAAAAAGCTTGAAGGAATCCTCCTCGGTCCGCCCGCCAGAGGAATTCAGCGGCTCCCCGGCTGGAACTTCCACATCGTTGACCGCAAGTCAAACCCCAAGGCCATGACCCAGCCATCGGGCGCCCATCCGATGGAGTGGATATCCGTGACGTAGTCGGTCTTGATGGCGGTCAATCGGCCGGTCGCGGGGTCGAGAAGGCCTGGAGGAAAGTACCACGTCGACGCGGCGAGGGGCATCAGAATCCGGCCGTCTTTGCTGAGTGCGCTGGGGCTGATCTGGAGCATGGGACGAAGTTGGCCGGCAAAAGCAATTTCCTTTTCGGGAAGGCCATCGAAAGAAACTCGCACCAGCCGGATGGTGGTTCCGTCTATATCGCCGATCAGGAGCGCGCGTCCGTCCGGACTCGCGGAAACAGTGCGCCCGGCGCGAATTTTCCTAGGTTCGCCGCCGCCTGGGGGAATGGCCCAAATTGTACCAGCCACGGCGCAGTAGATAGTCTTGCCGTCGGGCGACGCCGCCAGCCCATCTACTTCTCCTTTGTCAAACGGAATACGTTCAACGATGCGTCCATTTGCAACCGATACTCTTGCGATCGTGCGGTTTGGCCGCGAGCCGAGCATAAGAACGACCTCCGCGGGTCCCGCGGCAGTCACTGGATTACCGGTTTCTTCGACTGTATTGACGAGCGCAACGGGGTCCTTTCCGTCCTGGACCAACGCCAGCCGTTCGCGTCCGCCGAGTGTCTCGGGTACCACGGCGCGTCCGTCGGGGAGGACTGCGAACGTGTGCGTATCCCCGAAGAAGCCGGCGACTCCGGACGTAGCGATCGCACTCACCACTTCGACATGTCCTCCCTCGGGACGAAAGCGCAGCACATGGATCGGACGATCGATCTGGTCGAGGTACAGGCTGCCATCGGGCGCCGAATCCATGAACCATGCTTGGCTGGTTGCGGTGAAAAGCGTGGTCGTCGGTCCGCGCCCGTTTGCGGGGATCGAGAGAAACCGCACACCATCGCCCGAAAATGTTTCCGCAATGACCGAACGTCCGTCGGGCGAAACAGCCAATGTAGGCGACAATGTCGAGTCGTCAGGCAGACCGGAAGGAAGGCGGCGCATGCTCCCCGCATCCAGATTCAAGGCGTAAAGATGGGGAGCCGCGTCAGCGCCCTTTTCAATCGAACTGCCGAACGTTACGGCTTGCTTCCCGCCCGGAAAAGCTCGCGCGACGGGAGCGGTCGCGTTCGCGATTACCGGGAATGGCTGCAACTTGCCGCTGTCAGGCCAGAACCTGAAAACTTGAAGTTGTTTCTGGGTGTTCGGCCGGAAAACCAGAAGACTACCGTCCGCTAACGCTTCCGGTGTTGACGCATCTTCGGAAAGCAACTGTTCGGCGCCGCCCAACGTTGGCACGACGTAAACACCGCCGCCGCGGCGGTCGTAATAAATCCGTGTGCCGTCGGGGGACCAGCTCAGCCAGGAGATCTCCCCGTCCTTGTGCGTGAGGACCGCTTGATTGCCAGTTTCGGGCTTCATCACGGCGATCTGTTCCGATCCGGCAGCACCTCCCACAGTCGCGACGTAGGCGAGGGTGTGTCCATCCGGCGAGATGCGGGGATTCATCGCGATCTCGGTTCCACCCAGCCGGATACCTTGCCATGTGACGGGCGGAGGATCGCGCCATAGCAATCGTCCAGCAAAGACTCCGATAGTCCCAGCGATGAGAACGCCCGCAGCCAAGGCGTATCGGCCGCTCCGAAAGCGAACACCAGAATCGTTTCGAGTCGCGATTCCGGTTTCCACGGACGAACGGACGACCCTTCGAAGATCAACCACCATCTCGCGCGCCGTCTGATAACGGTCGGCGGGCTCTTTCTCGAGCGCCTTTTCCACGATGAGGCGCACGGCTATGGGAATTTCAGGCGGCAGCGGTGCAGCGGGCGCGTGCACGATCGCGCTCAGTAGATCCAGATGGGTTTTGCCGTGGAACGGCTTTGCTCCTGAGAGCAATTCGTACAGCATCGAACCGAAAGAAAAAATGTCGCTGCGTGAATCCAGAGGATTCGCCTGAGCTTGTTCGGGAGACATATAAGCCGGCGTTCCCAGGAGGAGGCCTGGTAGCGTCCCCGTGTGGCCGGCTGTAACGGTTGCGTCCACCGAGGCTGGTGCGGCGCCCGTAAGCTTCGCCAACCCGAAATCTGCGAGTTTCGCATAGCCGCTCTTGCTGAGGAGAATATTTCCGGGCTTGATGTCGCGGTGCAGAATATTCGCCGAGTGCGCCGCCGCCAAAGCATCGCCGACGCCGATCAGGAGTTCGACCGTTTGACGCCAAGGCCGAACTTGCTTCGTCCATTCGGAAAGGGTCCCACCGTCGACAAACTCAGTGACAAGATATTGCTGTCCCTCGAACTCGTCCGCATCGTAAACTGTGACAATGTGCGGATGGTTAAGGGAGGACGCCATCTGCGCTTCGCGCTGAAAGCGGATCCGCGCTAGCCTGTCCGCCACTCGGCTTGAAAGAAGCTTCACCGCAACCGGGCGGTTCAGCTTGGTATCGAGACCTTTGTAGACGATTCCCATTCCCCCTGCGCCGACCACGCTCTCGATTCGATACACGCCCAGTTGTGCGCCGGGGCGGATGCCGTCATTCGCTTCCGTAACGGTCGGGTCCAGCGCGGGCTCCGGCTTGAGTAAATGATTCTGCTGCAGCAGCGATTCGACCTCACGCCGCAAGTCGTCGTCGCCTTGACAGGCCTCGGATAGGAACGCGTCCCGCTCTGGCGATGTCCGTTCCACCGCCGAGCGGTACAGGGCTTCAATTCTCTGCCAGCGCTCGGGAGTCATTGATGTTGTGTCTACGATTGTATTATCTGAGCAGCCTTTGTCATCGGCAGAGGCAGCACTACAAAGCACTCGAACTCACGATTGCATCGATGGCTGATCTGTGGTCGGCGATCCGTACGGAGGTCGAACAGAGGCGACGCCGCTCGCGCTCTCTCCGGGTTTGATGCCGGATAGCTAATGGGATGGTCCGCCGCGGAAGAGTAGTAGCGGAGTTGGGGCAGCCATCCATGCTGGCCAAGATCCCGCGCCGTTTGAGCGGAGCCAGAAAGTCGGCGGACGTGAACTGCGAGCGCTGGTAATTCAGATTTCGGGCTGGCCGAAGCGGAACAGCGCGGCCAGGCAGAAGCCGGTCTCCATGGCGTTGGAGAGCTCCCAACTGAGCACGAAGCGGCTGTACCAATCCAGCACGGCGACCAAGTACAGAAAGCCGCCACGCATCGGAATATAGGAAATATCGATATCCTGGTAGGACTCGATTTGGCCGACCTGGCAAACATGAGGCGTCCGGTGGATGATTGCAATCACTACATCTGGAGCGATCATGCTGGAAAGCGGCTTTATACCGGCTGCCCTCTCGCTTCCCACGGGCGCGGTGGGATCGAGCGCCGGACGCGGTGCTGCGATGGGAATCGACTCTGTGCTTCTCGGCGTGGGGGCTCTTTGCTTGCCGGCTGACTGGGGGCGGCGTAGTCGGCCGACGGACTGATTTATGGAACGGCCGGCATGGCAATCGCTGCTCTTGGCTTAGTTCGCCGGTTACATGCGTCGGAGGCAACGTGAATCCAGAATATGATCTCGCCGTGATTGGCGCCGGCTCGGGCGGCCTGATTGCAGCGAGCTTTGCGGCGCGTGCCGGGGCAAAGGTTGCTCTGATCGAGAAGGCGCGCATTGGGGGCGATTGCACGTGGACTGGCTGCGTTCCAAGCAAAGCCCTGCTAAAAGCCGCCAAGGTTGCGCATCAAGCGAGAACCGCCGGACACTACGGCATCGCGGCCGGCGCACTCGCGACCGACATGGTGCGCGTCCGCGATTTTGTGCGTCGCGCGATCGAGCAGGTCTATCGGGTGGAGACGCCAGAGGAACTGAGTGCGAAAGGAATTGACGTAATCCGCGGGACCGCGAGATTCGTGAACTCGCACACGGTGACCGTTGGTGACCTGGGTGTCATCTCCAAAACATTTTTGATCACCACAGGCGCAGTTCCGAGCCCTCCGAATGTCGCGGGACTGGAACACGTTCCGTACCTCACCTACGAGACGCTTTTCGAAAACGACAAACTGCCCCGCCATTTGGTCATCGTTGGCGGAGGCCCAATCGGCGTTGAGATGGGGCAAGCGTACCGGAGACTGGGCTCGGAGGTTACGATTGTTGCTGGAACCGTGCTTCCTAAAGAGGAACCAGAGGCTCGCGAGTCGATCCACCGCGTTTTCGGACGGGAAGGAATTCGAGTCGCTCGCGGCCGCGCGATCTCCGCGAGCACAAATCTCGATGAAATTACAGTGGCCATGGATTCGGGGGAGGTACGAGGAGACATGCTCTTGGCGGCCTGTGGCCGCGCTCCGAACGTAGTCGCGCTGGATCTCGCCAACGCCGGGGTACGTCATTCAGATAAGGGCATTCCCGTCGACGATCAGTTGCGCACCAGTGTGAAACACATCTACGCGGCGGGGGATGTTCTGGGCGGATACCAATTCACTCATCTCGCTGGATGGCAGGCGTTTCAGGCCGCGCGAAACGCTGTTTTCCCCGGACACGCTTCGGGCTTCACGGAAGTTCTTCCGAGGGTTACGTTCACTGACCCGGAGGTCGCTCAGGTTGGACTTACCGAGGAACAGGCTCGCAGCAAATTCGGTGAGGCAATCAAGGTGCGCATTTGGGAGATGAAGCAGACGGACCGTGCCATCTGCGAAGGCGACGAAGATGGGTTCATCAAAGTGATCGAGCGAGAGAATGGAACCCTGCTCGGTGCGACGGTCGTGGCGGCTCGCGCTGGCGAAATGATTATGGAATTCACGCTGGCGCTCAAGCACGGCTGGAAGGCGGCGGATCTTGCTTCGATCATCCATCCTTATCCCACCTATTCGACGGCGATTCAGCAGTTAACTGCGGACATGGCAGTCGAGAGTTTACTGTCGGGCGTGTCTGGACGCTTCCTGCGAGGAGCTTCTAAGCTGATTCGTTGAAATTGACGAGGAGTGGATCGGCCAGCGGTGGACCCGAGACACTGCGGGGTAGAAGATCAAACGCCGCGCCCATGACCTGCTTCTGCACCGCAGGATTGTTGGGCTCGCCCAAGGGTAGCCAAGTGGCCGGTTGACTACCAGCACTCGCGGCGGCTCGACACGTGCCGTCACGTCCACCAGCAATGAAATCGAGACCGTTGGGATACCCGCTTTCTCGATGAGACTCTGCAGCAGTCCCGCGGCTTGATGGCAGAACGGGCAGACTGGCGCAAGGAATACTGCGTCCACTTTATCGTCGCCCAGAAGCCGGGCTATCTCCGGCCCACTTTCCGAAATCAGCCGGGCCGGAGCGATGATCGATCCCATAAAGCTGAAATGCCGCGGCGCACCCTCCCCAACGATCCCGTCGTCGACGAGTTCGCGTAGCCGGTCCAAAGGAAGGGCGAGATTGCGATCCGCCTCGATGCCGGTGTGATCGAACGCATCGCTGCTTTGGCCGATCAGAAGCATCTCCGTGGGCGTTCCCCATGGGATCACCCGGAAGGAGCAATCGTCGTGACGGAAAGACTGCTGGAACGGCTGCTGATCGGGCAAGTAGAAGCCTGCGGTGGTGATCAGGGCAACGCGCGCCTGGCTCAAAGGCTTTTCCAAACGGTCTCCGGGCCTCCAATTCACCCGCCTGAACGGGTATCCCTGGATCAGCAGACGATACTTGAGCGCCAAATCTGAAAGCCGCGCCACGGCTACCCTCGCCGGCCGGTCACGATCGCATATCCGAGCGTTCTGAGGCGGACCGCATCGGCCGCAGCGCGGGCGAGCGCTTTGGCCTGTGTGAAGTCCACGCCTTCGATATCCAACTTTCTCAGCCTGCTCATGAGTTCTGCGCCGAGCAGCTTGCCCTGAATTTCGCGCACCATCTCTGCCAGAGCCTCATCGTGGGGTTCCACGTTCAGGCCGGTGAAGCCCGCGGCGTCTAGATAGGCCGCGTACTCGGCGGCGGGGCGAGCATCTGCAATGCACGCGATCCATGCGAGCAGCCCCTCGAGTTCGGGGGCTAACCCTGTTGAACGAGTCAGATCGCTCAACCCGACTCTCCCTCCGGGCTTGAGAACTCGCGCGATTTCGGAGGCCGCCGCTGGCTTGTCGGCAAACGTACAGAACGCGCACTCGCAGATCACTGCATCGAACTCTGCGTTTTGAAAATCGATCTTTTCCGCATCGCCCTGGCGAAATTGCGCGAGTTGCCCCACGCGGGCAGCGGCGGCGCGGGCACCAGATTCCTTAACGTTCTCCGAGCCAAAATCGATTCCCACAACTTCACAACCAAAGTGCCGGGCCAGAAAAATGGCGCTCTCACCCTTGCCGGATGCCACATCCAGCACCCGCAACCCGGGGCTAAGGTCCAGCAGTTCGCCAAGCTGCTGCGTCAGGCGCAATCCGCCGGGATGAAACGAATCCCCCAGCAGGAGACGGGCAAAGTCGCTTTCATAGAGCGTCGCACAGCAATTCTTCAAGTCTTCGTTCATCGGTCAAGCTTCACCAGGTCGCCCGTATCCACGGGACCCTTAAACGAGAAAGTGATGGGCTGGATCTCATAACGGGTTCCCGCACGGCGTGCCGCAACGCGGCCGCGCTCTTGGGCCATCAACTGCGTGCGAGCCTGCTCCCGATAGCCGATTGTATTGTAGGCGCAGAACGGAATCTGCTTGCCGCCGGGCAACAGGAATTCCTTACAGCATTTCATGAGGTTCTTCTGGTTGAAAGTCCATGGGTCCATGAAGTCCTGCAGCATGATCATGAACATGAACTTGGAAAGACCCTTTACGTCCAGACCCCCATCCGGCAAGCCGCAAGCGGAGCAAGAGAAGGCGAACTCTTTCGCAACCTTCTCCGAGCCTAGGACTGCGGATGACGACCACAGACCTTCAAGCGCCCGCCGAATCTCAGCTCCCAGGTCCGGCATCACCCGGTTCGAAATATAGTCGAGGTAGTCGTCCACATTCAGGATGCGCGGTAGAGGAGTAATGTTCTTCTGTTCGTCGATATACGCGTAGGTGACCGAATTGCACGTGGGGAAGCAACACGGGACCGGAATAAAATCCGAGATGCGAAAAATCCCTTCCGTTTGTTCCTCGATCCACCGGATAATATCCGGGTTCGTCACCCGCTGCATTGGGTCGTGCCTGCCATGGCGTCCGGCGTGAAATGCCGGCTGAAAGTTGATTCCCTTTACGGCGGGATGGTCGATTCCGAAGCGTACGATCCTTCCGATCTCGTGATCGTTGACGCCACGCTCGATGGCCGGAACCAGAATCACTGTGCAACCGATTTCCGCAAGCCGGTCGAGCGCCCGCAGTTTTTTTGGCAGAATGTCCGGTTCGCCACGAATGATGCGATAGGTCTCGCTGTCGAAGCCATCGAATTGAAAGTAGATATTGGGCCGGAGTTCCTCCAGTTCCGCCAGGAACCGGTCATCCGCCGCGACCCTCTTCCCGTTGGTGTTGAGCATCACATTGGGAATCCCCCGATCCTGCGCGGCCTTCATCATGGGGACGATTTGCGGATGGATAGACGGTTCGCCCCCGGAAAACTGCACCACCTGCGGATTGCCTTCGGCTCTGACATAGTGGTCCAGTATGTCCTCCACTTCTTCGAGCGTCAGGCTGAATCCGGGGCCCGCTTCGGCGAAGCAGAGGGGGCAAGCCATGTCGCACGCACTGTTCACTTCGATGATGCCGAGACATGCGTGCTGTTGATGATCCGGACACAAGCCGCAATCGTGAGGACAGCCCGCCTTAACCTCCGTGGCGAATTCCAGAGGTATCGTGCCTGGTTTGTTAAACCTGGAAGAACTCGTGTAGAGTTCGGCATCGCCATAAACCAACCCTTCGAATACCCCGTGATCCGGGCAGCGCTTTCGCATGTAGACCTTGTTGCCGCGAATCAGGAGTTTCGCGTCAATGACGCGCCGGCATTCCGGACAAATGCTGCGGGTCAGTTCGTAGAAGACGTAGTCGGCGTCCTGCTTCGGATCGAAGGAGAATGTCTTCCGCGGTGAACGCATCTCGGTAATCAGGATACCTCCCCTTCCAATTGTGGCGGTGCGCCAGCGACGTCAAAAATCAGCCACATTACCAGCAGTCCCAACAAGATTCCCATCAAGCGATCCCGGCTTGTCGTCAACGAGGGATTGGCCCCCCAAGTTTGAAACATCGTGAGATAGTAAGCCAGCGCCATCTGGCGGCCGAAATAGGCGAACCTGGGACTCGCTGTCACGATCCAGGCCGCGGCCGCGGAGAAGATCGCGAATGGCGCCATGAAGCCTAGGATCGAATCCACGTAAGGAAGGATCAGGACCTGGGAACCGATCCCGCAGATCACACCGCCGGTGAACAATCCCAAGAGGCGCGTGGTCAGCCGCCGGCGTGAAGATCCGGGAATGGACAGAGGAGCGGCGATCACACAAGTAACCGTGCAGACGCCGAGACCGGGCCAACCAAGACCTGCCCAGGTGACATAGCAGATGGTTGCCGCGAGACAACCCTTAACCGCGAATACCTGATGCGCGGGGTTAGAAAACGCGTCGGCGACGAACAGCCGGCGCGAGCTCTGCGGGGGTTGCGATGGGGTCGCGAGCGGGGCGAAAAGCCAGTCGGCAAGCACTGTCGCCAGCGTGCCGAGGATCATTCCGAAGGACGTCCAGAGCGTGATCGCAACGTCCGGCCGGAGCGGATTGGGGCGGGCCCAGATGATGTTCACCGATGTCGCGGCGACCAGGATAATGCTGAAGCCGAACGCCATGCTGTAATCGGCGAGTGTACGGATCAGGAAAAACGCCAGAAAGAATGTTCCCACGGCAAAGAGAAAGTGCAGCAAAGGATAGTCGAGAAAGAGGACAATGCCCGCTATAGCCAAAGCCAGCCCAGCCAGGTTGCCTAGCACGAGCGCGATCCCGTTCCGGACTGTTGCCTGCGTGTTCTCGCGGGAGATTGCCAAGACGTAGAAAACAGCTAAAAAGCCATTGGGAAGCTTGAAGACCATTACCACGAGCATCGTGGCAATGCAGGCGGCAGCCATCCGCAGGACAGAGGCAGCCCGCCCGGGGTATGGTGCGAGTTCGTTTCGTAAGAATGTGGCGACCTGGCCGAGAGCACTGCCGCGAAGCGCCGGATATTCTACGGAAATCGCCATGACGAGCGTTTCTAGCGCCGCTCTCCGCGCACGACCACCATCGCCGAGGCGCCCATGCGAACATCGTCGGGCGACGCGTTCTCGATGCGAACTCGTACCGGGAATCGCGTCGCCAGATGCACCCAGTTCAAGGAACGTTGCACATCGGGCAGCCCCTGCGATAACCCGCCAACTAAGCTGGCATCGGGAGTAACGCCGAAGCCCGTGCTGTCGATGATTCCCTCAAACTTCTGGTCGGGCCTCGACATCACGTAGACGTCCGCCTTCGTGCCGGGTTGGATATGCTTCAGCTCGGTTTCCCGGAAATTGGCAATCACCCACCATGTTCGCGTGTCAATGAGTGTGAATGCCTGTTGGCCGGCGTGGGCATAAGCGCCCTCCGAAATGGTCAAGTTCGTAACCCGCGCTTCGAACGGCGCGAGAACTTTGCACCGCTCCAGGTTGTACGCTGCATCCTTGACGGCCGCCTCGCGGCCCTCGCGTTGCGCGACAAGGGGATCAAGAATCACGACGCTGTTCTTCGACTGATCCAGTTGGGCATTGCTTTGCTCGTATCCGGCTTGGGCTTCGTTCTGTTGGGCGACCGCCGAGGACCACTGCGCCTCAGCCAGCGCCAGGCGGGAGCGGGCTTGGCGGACAACTTCTCCCTTTACCGACTGGGAGGTTTTGGCCTGATCCACCAGATCGACCGTGACGAACTGTTTTGCGAGGAGAGGTTCCAGCCGCAGAACGTTGTTTTCGGCGTAGGCGTAATCCGCAGTGGCCTGCGACAACGCTGCTTTGGCTGCATCAATGCTAGCCTGGGCGGCCTGCGCTGCCGCTTCAGAGCTGGCGATCTTCGCCTGAGCGCTCTTCGTGTTCGACGATGCGGAGAGCACCGCGCTCTTTTGCGCTTCAATCGAACGCTTGAGGTCCCGGATCTGCCCTTCCAGCGTGGCTTGCTGTGACTGCGCCATTTGCAAAGCATGCTCATAAGGAATGGGGTCGACCTCGAAGAGCACGTCACCCTTATGCACCAACTGGTTGTCCTTGACGTTGATCTTCACGATGCGTCCACTTACTTCCGGCGCGATGCCAATGAGATTCGCGAACACTTCCGCGTCGTCAGTCTGCGGGTTGATTCTAATCTCCCGCCACACGGCTAGACCTGCGGCGATGGCGCCAACCACAATCAGCAAGCCTAGTATCCGGCCAACAAATTTCCTGGTCATTTTGCCCTCAGTCATGATCCTCAATCATTGAAAAACATAAGCCAGATGGCGCATGCGAACAGCGCGGCCATACTGGGATAGATGATGATCCGCGGCCCTAACTCCTGGTCGAGTCCCACGCGTACCAAGCCGAGCCGCACGAGTAGCGTCAGCACGGCCGCCGCCCCGATGCAAAGCATCCAGACCGGAAAGAACGAACCGAAAATATCCAACAAGGGCGCGTGTGAAAACATGGTCAATGTTGGGCGGCCTGGATGGGATCTCCAGCCCGAAACGCAAAATCCGCATAACTAGACAACAGTTGGACGCGAGCAGTCGCCTGGGCCGTCCGGGCACGAGCCAGCGTTCGCTGAGCTGTAGTCACGTCGATGAAGGTCCGCACTCCCGCCTGAAATGCCTCCGTGGCTGACTCGTAAGATTGTTGCGCGGCTTCGCGCAGAGCATTCGCGGCTTCCTGTTCCTGTTGTGCCGTCTTCAGATTTGTGTAGGATGTCCAAATTTCGTTCTCGATCTGATCTCGTAAAAGTGCCGCCTTCGCTTGCTCCTCGCGTGCCCCGGACTGAGCACGGGCCGCTTCATTTCTGCGGGCTCCGCCGTCGAAGATATTCCACGTGATCTTGAGTTGCGCCAGATAGGGATAAATTGCCGATTGTGCCGGGGAGCCGAAGTTCTTCTGCTCGCCGAAGCCATTGGAATGGCCCCACTCTCCTGAAACGCCAATTTCCGGGTAGTAAGCGGAACGGGCACGCTTCATTTCCGCATCGGCCGACCGGACCAGCGCTACCTGGGCGAGCAGATCGGGTCTCTGCCCAATGGCCCGCGTCATCACAGTTTCAATCGGCTCCTCCATCCGTGCGGGCAGCGGAGAGTCGGGAACATTCTCGATATGAAAAGCGGCCGCCGGAGACGCGCCCAGCGCAGTTGCCAAGCCGCCTCGTGCGATTGCTTCGAGCCCTTGGATCGATGCGAGCTCGTATCGTGCTTGAGCGGTGGCAGAGCGAGCTTCCAGAACGTCAGGTAGCGTCGCCAGGCCGTTAGCAAGCCTTGCTTCCACGGAAGCCTGGATCGTTTGCGCGTCCGTCAGCGTGGCCTGCGCCGCGTCCTCCTGGCTCAGTGCGTCCAGGAGGCGATAATAAGCCTCAGTGACGCGGAAGATAATTTGACGGTGCGTGTCATTAAAGGAGAAGTCCGCCGCGAGCAGGTTCGCCCGAGCTTCATCAATCTTTGCGCGCCGGGCTCCAAAGTCGAAGACGGTGTAAGACAAATCTACGATCGCCGGAAACAGAGCGGTATCTTCGTGATAAAACTTGCCGAAGAAGAGCGAGTACTGATTCATGGAGGCCGATGCAACCGCGGCAAGCGTCGGAAAGAGTGCACTGCGCGCAACTCCCGCGGCCGAGGCTCGCTGCTTTGCGCGTTCCCAAAGAACTCGGGTCTCAGGATTGTTCTGTTCGGCTATATCGACCAGGTCGGGAAGGGTGTAAACGCGATCAGGATCGAGGGAGGGCCGGGCGCCGGAAAGCGGGATTGCAGCGGCTTGCGAACCTGGGCCGAGGGATACCGCCCAAGGCTTGTCCGGCGACGGGGGCGCCTGCTGCCCACTGAGGGAAAGAGCGGCCAGCGCAATGAACAGGAACAGACCAGGGCGGCGCATCAGTTTGGCAGTCCTTCAAACTTCTTGTACCGCAAGCCTTGTTTCCAGCTCGCGCAGGTCACGCCCACGCGTTTCGTGACCGAAGGCCGCGATGAGCAGCAACGATGCGACCGTGGGGATGGCGATTGCGCCTGCCGCCAATCCGAAAGCTGGGACCAACGCGAGTGCGGCGAATCCCTGTGCGATGACTCCGCCGACCTTGCTGCACCCCGCAACCCAGCCGGTGGCGCGGCCGCGCTGTCTGACAGGAAAGCTCTCCGCGGCGTAAGGCATTAGAATCGAAATCACCGCGCTGGTGCCGATGATCAAGAGCGACACGGAGACCAGCGGATTTGAAAAGAACTGCAGTGCGTGGCTGTTCCTAAAAAGCGTGGCCAGCAGTCCCAGGGTTGTAATTCCCATCGCTAAGATGAGCACACGCTTGGTGCTCCAAAGGCTGTAAAGATAAGTCGCCACGGCCACGGTGGGAATCGCAATCAATGTGGACCGCGCAATGACCGCGCTCGCGAGGCCTACGCTGCGGCCTTCGGCGATAAGGCTAGCCGGAAGCCAAAGCATGACGCCGAAGTTTACAAATCCCCACGCCAGGGCCGCGAGCGTAAGCGCGATCGTCAAACCCAGCCGAGGACGGGATTTGACCGGCGTGCCGGATCGCTCGCCCTCCGGATTTGCGCACGGCTCAATGTCCCGCGCGGCCGCCGCGGATGGGCTGGTTGTAATCACGGCCCCATACCGGGCCAGCGTCTCCCGCGCCTCCTCGAAGCGACCCATCTCAAGCAGGAAGCGAGCGGATTCGGGAAGCAGCGGACTGAGGGCAATCAGAATCAGCCCTGTTGGAAAGCCCAGGAGCCACATAATCCTCCAGCCAAAGTGTGGCTGGAGCAGCGCCGACAGCTCGCTGGTCGCGAAGTACCCGCCAATTGTCCCAATGCCGCCGAGCAACACCAGGCACCAGCCCCGATGTTTGGTCGGCATGATCTCGGCCAGCAGCGCGTTCGCGACGGGCAGCATGCCGCCAGCCGCAAGCCCCATCATGAAGCACATGAAAAGGTTCCAGGCAAAGGACGGCATGGCTCCACAAATGGAAGTGCCTACGAACATCACGGCCGCTAAGAGGATCGAGGCCCGCCGCCCATACAGATCAGCCAGGGCGCCCCAGAGGAACGACCCCACAGTGGTGCCCGCCAGCGCTACGACGGGCAAGACTGCTATAGCCGCAGCGCTGAGGCCGTACTCGGCGCGCATACCCGGAGTGACGAACCCAAGCGTCGCGGCCTTCATGACGTCGACAACCAGCGCAACGCCGACCAGCCCAATCTGTATCCAATGGGCCCTCGTCAGCGGCGTATCTTCGGGAGGCGTAATCGATCCGTAAGTCACCTGCTGAGGCTGGCGGCTAGGCAGTAGACCGTAGGCGGCTGCAAGTATCCCGAGAATGATCAATGCCATCCCGATCAGCATGCCCGGGTCCATCGGCATGCCAACTAATCTGTATCCCGTCTTCCGGCCCATCAAGAACATCGGAAGGTGCAGGGCAACGCCTATGGCGACCATCACGGAACCGGACCAAAAAGCGGCCATTTTGGGCCAACTGGCGAACAGCGATGTCTTGGACTTCATTCCTCGCTCATCCTCACACTATGGCTTTCGTCGCGTGAGTGACGGAAGTTACGCTCGCCTTGCAGAGAAATGTGGATTGCCGCAGGCATCGCCCGTGCGTAACCTTCCGCGGCTTCGAACGAAGAACTGGTTATGAACTACTGGTTGCAATTCTGGTGGAGGTCGGCGATTGCGCTTTCCATCTGTGTCAGCGCCAATACACTGGGTGTGTCGGGCGCGGCACTCTTTATACCTTGCTCGTCTTCCCACTCCTGGGCCACCATCTGGAACCGGTTCAGGCTCTCGAGGTGGGGATCGTGACTGAAATATTCGGGCTTCATGAGTTGACGACTGCGCTTAGCGTTTACCGGCACCTTCATCTGCTGCCGTCGCGTGATTTACAAAAAACCCTCGAATCCGAACCGCTGAGGTGGGCTCGCGCCAAAGCCGCTTCGCGGTCATTCGTTCTCGGCTCGGACCAAGTTACGCCATTATTGAGAAGGCAGCGTAACTAAAATCCTCGGGCGTGCGAACTAAATGAGTGAGGCAACGATTGACGACCGCGAGCTAAGGGACCTCATGACGCGTTATCAGCAGGCCGATCCGGACGCTCTCGATGAGCTGGTGCGCCGCATTTCGCCTCCACTCCTCCGCTACTTCGGCGGCTCGCGCGTGGGCCGGAATGACGTGGAGGACATGCTACAAGATTGCTGGATCAAGATTCACCGCTCACGCCATACCTATCGCGTCTCCGAGCCCTTGATGCCATGGATCTACGCCATCGCTCGGCACACGCGCCTGGACGCCTACCGCAAGCAGAGGCGGCTAGAGTCGCGAGAGTTGCTGGTGGCGAGTGTACCTGAGGGTCTACATCAGGGGCTGCCCGAAGCACCTCGCGAGCACGAGGACTTCGATCGCCTGATCTCCAGGTTGCCCGATACTCAGCGTGAAGTCCTCGTGATGTTAAAGGTCTCAGGTATGAGCCTGGAGGATGTGGCAAAGGCGACCTCGTCAACGATTGGGGCAGTGAAGCAGAAGGCACACCGTGCGTACCAGACTCTTCGCCGTGCGTTGGGAAAGGATCGAGAGAATGCAAGATAATCCGCGTGACGCCGACCTCGAACGTAAGTTGGATGCGTGGGCAGCTTCACAGTCTGACGCGGAACTTCGCCCCGAAACCCAAAGGAAGGTCCTAGGTCTGCTGACGTCGTCGCTTACCCCGGTTAAGCCTCTTCCATCCCAGAGCGGGCTGGTCCTGGCCTTTCTCGCGGTTTTCGCCGTTTGCGCCGCCGGGCTGATCGCGGTCATGGACAAAACCGGCTTGCATCTGATGACCGGATCTCAAATGGGCTGGATGGCGGCGATTCTAGCAGGTGGAGGAATCCTGTTCTCGCTCGCGCTTGCTTGGCGAATGGTTCCTGGCACCCGCCAGGGCTTCCCGCTTTCGCTTGTTCTGGCGCTATCAAGTGTTGGGGTGATCGGCGGAATCACGCTGTTCTTTCCTTGGCAGGCATCTCATGCTTTTGTTTCCGAGGGATGGCCGTGTGCTGCCATGGAACTGATGATCGCCGTGCCGGCTACCGCCATCATCTGGCTGCTTGCGCGGCGAGGGGCGCTCTTTGCGTCCGCAGGGTTGGGCGCGGCCTTGACCGGGTTGGGCGTCTTTTTAGCCCTGACGCCTCTTCAATCTCAGTGCATGTTCCAGCAGGCGCCACATCTCCTGGTCTGGCATGCAGGAACGGCGTTGATTCTAATTGGGTTGGGCGCGATGATCGGACAGTTGCGCCGCCATCGTTAGATGTCCTCAGCGTTTGAAGCCATTCCTGCCGCGGCCGGCCGGTCACGGAATATGGCAAAGTACTTTCGAGAATCTCACGGCCAGCACTTGCAACGACGTGACCTGCTCTTCGAGCTTGACGCTGCCGATCGCCCGGGAAGTAACCGGCTCGCATGAACAAGGCTTGGCAATTCTCCGGGCCTTGCCCTCCGAACTACATATTGGCCCGAATCGTGCGTCCAAGCCGGTCGTGGCCCTCAATTTCCGCTCCGCTCCGGGCATTTAGGAGGACATCGCCGTATCGAAGCGCTCCCAAGGAGCCGAACCGCGTCGCGATTTCTCCGTTCGACGAACCAATCAAATCGCCATCGAATTCCAGGGAGCAGATCAAGGTTTGCCCCCCGATCCATTCGTTAGCCGCCGCCATCATGCCTAGGCGCGGCCCAATGAAATAGATAGACGCAGGCAGACCACGACGGGCAGGTTCTTATTCCCATTTGAACTCAGTTAAGAAGGCCCACGAAGCCCACGCCTCATGGCTTCTTCTTTGGCTTGGGGCTGGGCCCCGGGCGGGTTCGGGTTGCCGGAGGCTGCGTCTTGCCCACAAGCCCGACAGCGGCACGCCCAGCGTCCTCGCCATTTTGGCGATTCTGGAAACTCAGATTGTTCTCCCCGTGCTCTACCGTTCCCATAAATAAACGCCCGGTGCAGGTCCGGCTTGTCGGCGAACCCTCCTGTGAATACGCCTGTTTCGTTCGGTAGTTTTCTGATCCGCTGACCTTGGGCCCGTCGTACAAGCCGAATGTTTCGCCGGTTCGTCCAATATTTCTACGACTTAGAAACCACACAGGCAAGCTCGCCGAACACCCCAGTGGCCGGTCAAAGGTCCCAAGCCAGACGCTCGATGGCGTCGCGGCGACCTTCCGCAGAGCGTTATTTGGGCGGGATCACTTTGGGCCCGTCGTCGAGTCCGTAGATCACGATTTTGCCGCCGTTCTGCGGAGGCGGCTCTGGAGCGATCGCACCGGGAGAGGGCTTACCGGGAGCGAAACCTCCCCTTCCGAACCCCCCCAGCAGGGGCGCCAATTGCGTGGGCAATCCGCCTTGGGTCGACCCAGCGGATGCCACCTGCTGCTGCGCAAGCGCTACCAGTTCCGGCGGCACCACGAAATGCAAGCGGACGCTCGCTCCGTCTTGCTTCATAGTCAGCGACTTCGCGGCGTCGCCCGCCATGGGGTTGAGTTGCGCCAACTGGCCCGTGCCGGCCTGAAAAATCATCAGCATCTCGGCCGCCGCGTTGGCATCCCTGGCTTTTAGCAGCAGGTTGATCTCCGGGGATTCGCTCAGGTTGAGGCCCACCGAGAGCCTTTGCAAGCCTTGGAAGACCGGCGGCAAATTCCCCATCGGCGACGCGGCTCCTCCCTGCTGAGCGAGGAAGTTGGAGCTTGCCGAAAGCCAAATGTCACTCTGTTCCAGCTCGTCTTTTTCCAGGTCAGCTTTTTCCAAGCCAGCGGCGGGCGCTGGTGCGCCAGTCTTCATGCGCTCTACCGCCTGTGCGAACGAATCTCCATCTCCGATCAGGAGAGTATGCGGACCCACCACTTGCACCTTGCTGGAGCCGGTGCTGGGGAAAAAGCCCGCGATCATCTGTGAGTCGAAGGCGCCGGTCACCTGAACCAGAACGTCCATGTCGCCAGCCTTGCCGTCAACAGCCGGTTTTTGGCGCACCGAGATCGAAACACGATCCACCGTCTTCAGCATCGCCAGCCCGAGTTCCACCTGCATGGCGTTGTCCTTGGCCTGCGCTTTCGCTTGATCGATGGCCTTCACGATTGACGGCGAGTTCAACAGCGCCTGGAGATTCAGGCTCATCTTCATGTCGGCATTGGGGTGAGCGAAACGCCAGTCCGTTTGCGGGGGCGCTTGCGCCAGCGCCAGGGAGCAGAATCCAAAAAGGAGCAAAATTCGGGCCACTAGAAGCCCTCCTAAGGCTAATTCTAGACGGTATTCCCAAGCCCGGATACGAGGAGAACACCTTAACGAATGCTAAAATTGAGTCCAAGCTATGAGAATCGCGATTGGGGCCGATCACGCCGGGTTTATTCTCAAAAACGATTTACGGGACGCTCTTCGCGCAGCCGGCCATGAGGTTGCCGATTTAGGGACGGACTCCACGGCATCCGCCGATTACCCGGATTACGCGGTGAAAGTGGCGAAGCAAGTGACGTCGGGCGAAGCCGACCGGGGAGTGCTGGTGTGCGGCACGGGCGTCGGCATGTCCATCGCGGCCAATAAAGTTCACGGAATCCGCGCGGCGCTGGGCACCAATCCCGAGGAAGTCCGGCTGGTCCGCGCGCATAACAACGCCAACGTGCTGACTTTCGGGGAAAAATTTATCGATGCCCCCACCGCCGAAAGCCTTACGAAGATTTTCCTCGAGACCCCCTTTGAAGGCGGCAGGCATGAGCGCCGGGTCAACAAGATCGCGGCTTTGGAGAATGCATGACAGAACAGGAACGGATGGCCCGGCCGTTATCCGAAGTAGATCCGGAGATCTATGATCAGATTCGTCACGAGACGGAGCGCCAGAATTCGCGGCTGGAACTGATCGCCAGCGAAAATTTTACCTCCGAAGCGGTGCTGGAGGCAGCCGGCAGCATATTCACCAATAAGTACGCGGAGGGCTATCCGGGCAAGCGCTACTACGGAGGCTGCGAGTACACGGACATTGTGGAAAACCTCGCCCGTGATCGCGCCAAGACGCTTTTTTCGGCCGAATATGCGAACGTGCAGCCGCATTCCGGGTCGCAGGCGAATCAAGCCGCCTATGCGGCGGTGCTGCAACCGGGGGACGTCGTGCTGGGAATGAATCTGGCTCACGGCGGCCACCTGACCCACGGGCATCAACTGAATTTTTCCGGGAAAACCTACAAAATTGTGCCCTATGGGGTCAGCCGCGAGGACGAACGTATCGACTATGACGAGCTCGCGCGGCTGGCCGACGAGCACAAGCCGAAGCTGATCATCGCCGGAGGCAGCGCGTATCCGCGGACGCTCGATTTTCCGCGCTTCCGGCAGATTGCAGATAGCGTGGGGGCGCTGTTCCTGGTAGACATGGCCCATATTTCCGGCCTGGTCGCCGCGGGGGTGCATCCCAATCCCTGCCTGTATGCGGACATCGTCACCTCTACCACGCACAAGACCCTGCGCGGGCCTCGCAGCGGGCTTATTCTCGCCAAGGAGAAGTACGCCGCGGCGATTGACCGCAGTGTCTTTCCAGGAACGCAGGGCGGTCCGCTTGTGCATATTGTCGCCGCCAAGGCGGTTTGTTTCCGGGCCGCGATGACGCCGGAGTTTGTCGAGTATCAGAAGCAGGTTCTGCTCAACGCGACCACTTTGGCGGCAACGCTGGAGCAAGCCGGGTGTCGTGTGGTCTCCGGCGGCACCGATACGCATCTGCTGCTGGTAAACGTCTTCGCGAAGGGCGTAAGGGGAAAGGAAGCCGAAAGCGCGCTCGACCGGGCGCATATCACCGCCAATAAGAACGCCATTCCGTTCGATACGAATCCGCCATTGAATCCCAGCGGCATGCGCTTCGGAACTCCGGCGGTGACCACGCGCGGATTTCGCGAGGCGGAGATGCGCGAGGTGGGCGGCCTGATTGTGCGGGTGCTCGAAAACGTAACGAACGAGAGCGTCCTCGAAGAAGTGCGGCAGAGGGTCGCGGTCCTGACCGAGCGATTCCCCCTGTACGCCTGGAAGCTGGCTGCCGCGGTCACCCGCTAAACCGTCGAGAGTCAATCCGATGCCGTTTCACGCCGTGATAGACGTCCGCCGTTGGGGCGATTTTGGCATCGGCACCTACATTCGCAACCTGGCGACTGCGCTCTCGCGGCTGGACCACGAAAATCGATATACGTTGATCGCCCGGGAGGAAAACCGGCCGGCAATCGCCAGGCTCGGCGCGAACTTCAACTCCGTTCCTTACAACCGGCCGGACACGGACCTCGCTCATAATTTCACTTTTCCGCTTTACCTGCGGCGCTTCAACGCGGATCTTTATCACATTCCGCTGAATTCGGTGGCGTACTGGATGCCGCGGCCCTATGTGGTGACGATTCACGATATGAGCAGCCTCCTGTACCGGTCGCAAAGCGACCTACGCGGGACCTTGCACGAGGAGCGCTACCGCCGCGGAGCTTTACGCGCCGCCCGCGTGATCGCGGTTTCCAACGCTACCCGGCGCGATCTGCAAGGCGTGCTGCCGATTCCCTCAAACCGTATCCGCACCATTTACAGCGCCCCCGATCCGGCGTTCACCAGCAATCACTTCGATTCTGTCCATGAGCAGCAAGTACTTGAGCGTTATTCCATCGCATGGCCGTTCATTCTATATGCAGGCACGGTGCGGCCTCATAAGAATGTTCCGCGCCTGGTGGAGGCCTTCGCGGTGCTGCGCTGCGAATTCGAAAATCATCCTGAGTACAAGGATCTGCGCCTGGTTATCATCGGAGACGAGCTTTCCGGTAACCCTTCCGTCCGGCGAGCAGTAATCGCTACTCGCGTGGAACCATTCGTGCGATTCCTGGGATTTGTTCCCAGCGAAACGCTCAGAGTTTTCTATCGTGCGGCCAGCATCTTCGCCTTTCCATCGCTAAACGAGGGATTCGGGCTGGCGCCGCTCGAAGCGATGGCGTGCGGAACCCCGGTTGTCGCCTCCAATCTTCCTTCGCTGGTGGAGGCGGTTGGCGACACCGCAGAGCTGGTGACTCCGGATAATGTCTTCGACATTGCGCGTGGATTGCGGGAACTGCTGCAGGACCGGAGACGCCAGGAGGCTCTACGCTGGGCAGGTCCGTTGCACGCAAAGCGGTTTAGCTGGGACGCAACTGCCAGAGATGTCCTGGAGGTTTACCGCGAGCTTATCAACGAATTAGGAAATAACGTTTGACTTTCCGTCAGTTCTGGACGTACTATACCCAATGTCGGTAGTTCCAGTACCCCAGTTTGGGGTAGCGACTGATTACCCCCTTTGGGGGGTATGACGGGAGGATATTTGGAATGAACTGGTCAAGGTCTGAGACGCTGGCGCTTGCCATGCATCAGTGCGCGCACTGCCACGGTTCGGGACTGCGTTTGGGAAGGAAAGAGGTTTTGGCCCCTTGCAATTGTGTCTTACGAACGATATTCCGGGTCTGCCATCGACGCTTTGTTGCTTGCGCGACGCAGGAGAGGCACCTCAGCCGGATCGGGTTAGAGCCTGAGCTGGGCCGTCAGCGCCCCATGACATGGGGTAGAAAAGACGAAGAGTATATGGCCGACTTCTGCCTGGTTTCCAGGAGAAATCTGGACGAATTCGAATACAGAATATTCCGATACCGTTTCCTCCTGGGTGCGGATTGGAAACTGTGCTGCCGCAGATTGGGCATCGACAGGGGAAATCTCTTCCACGCGGTCTATCGGATCGAGCAAAAGCTCGGCCGGGTGTTTCGCGAGCTGGAGCCGTATTCGCTGTTCCCGCTGGATGAGTATTTCCGGGGGCCTTCCCGGCTACAGTCGATTGCAGCGGCCAAACCGAAGCCTATGAGTCCCTCCGCGCTGCCGGAGCGTCTACGTTTTCCGGCGGTTGCTCAAATCGCCTGATCTCTTTCTTATTTAAAGACTCCGCACTCTTTGCGCTTCGAAGAAGCCTCGCATTAAATCCGCACATTCCGCTCCGGCCACGCCTTCAATCACTTCGACACGATGATTGAGTATCGGCGAGTCGGCCAGGTGGAATTTACTCCTGACCCCTCCGAAGCGAAGGTCTCGCGCGCCGAAAATCAGGCGCGCGACGCGCGACGCGACCAATGCGCCGGCGCACATGACGCAGGGTTCGAGAGTGGTGTAGAGCGTGGCGCCTTCCAGGCGATAGTTGTGAATCGCCGCGCCGGCTTCGCGCAGCGCCAGGATCTCAGCGTGCGCAGTCGGGTCGGAAAGGGCGATCGGCGAATTGCGCCCACGGCCGATGACGGCCCCGTTCAGAACGACGATTGCGCCGATGGGGACTTCTCCGGCTCGCTCAGCTTCTCGAGCGAGCTCGAGCGCTTGGCGGAGGAACGATTCGTCACCGGAATTCACTTGGAATCAGGCGAAGACTTCGCTTACGGGAACTTCGATGGCGGGATTCTCGGTTTTGAGTACGCCAGTCTTGACCTCACGCAGGCCTTCGGCGGACGTGGCGGTGTAGGCTTGCTTGGTCTCGGGATCGAGGACCCAGGCGTAGGGGACGCCCATTTCCAAATAGTCGGCGATGCGCTGCCTGACATGGCTCATCCGGTCTTCCGGGGAAAGAACCTCAATGCAGATGAACGGAGGCTTGGTTAGGATTTTTTCGCCCGGTTCGCCGAGGACGACACAGACGTCGGGGATCCGGAAGCGCGTCGGCTTCACCTGAACCCGCTGTTCGGCAACCGTGCGGATGCCATCTCTGTAACACCGGTTCCAGAGATACACCAGAATCGCGCTTTGCAGGCTGCTATGATCCCATTCGCCCAAGTTCCTCTCGACAACCTCCCCGTCCACGAAATCGCAATCGGGACGATAGCTCGTCGTAAGGTATTCGTCCACGGAGATCAGCGTCCGGGTGGCCATGCTTCACCGTACCACTATATTCACAAGTTTATCGGGCACGACGATCACCTTCACCACCTGCTTCCCGGCTAGAAAAGGTTGTGTGCTGGGATCGGTCAAGGCGGTGCGTTCGAGACCTTCTTTGGGCGATCCCAAGGGTACGAGAATTCGTCCGCGGACTTTTCCGTTCACTTGGAGTACGATTTCGGCGGCGTCTTCCTTGGCCAGTTCCTCGTCGTAAATGGGCCAGGGTTGGCGGAATACAGGGCCAGTTCGGCCAAGCTGCTCCCAGAGCTCTTCGGCCACGTACGGAGCGAATGGACCGAGCAACAACACCAGTGGCGGAAGGATCTGAGCGAGCGCTTCGCCGGAAAGTTTGTCTTCCTGCGCGTAGAGTTCGTTGACCAGTTCCATCAAGCCCGCGATGGAAGTGTTGAAGTGCCAGCGATGATTGAAATCCTCGGTGACACGGCGAATCGTCTGGTGGAGTTTGCGAAGAGCTTTCCTGCCGGCGTTTATGGAATCCGCCCGCACGACGGAGCCTGCCTCGGCGGAATCTTCGTTGGTTCCTGAAAGCTCGGCTGGCCGAGGCGGCCCTGTGCGGGCTTGCGGATTACCGGGTCTGGAGCCGGTGCGATCCGCGTTGCGTGTTACGAAGCGGAACACCCGGCCGAGGAAGCGGTAGGCTCCTTCGGCGCCGGCATCGGTCCAGTCCATGTCTTTTTCAGGAGGCGCGGCGAAAAGCTCGAAGAGGCGGCCGGTGTCGGCTCCGAAGCGATCGATCATTTCCTCGGCGCTGACCACGTTGCCCTTGTTCTTGGACATCTTGGCGCCATCCTTGATCACCATGCCTTGCGTGAACAGGCGCGCCGCGGGCTCCGCGTTGGTGATCAGGCCGAGATCGCGCATTACTTTGGTGAAGAAGCGCGAATAGATCAGGTGGAGAATGGCGTGCTCGACGCCGCCGATGTACTGATCGATGGGAAACCAGTACGCTATCTTTTTCGAATCGAAAGGCGCGGTGGAGTTCTTGGGATCGCAATATCGATAGAAATACCACGACGAATCGACAAACGTATCCATAGTGTCGCTTTCGCGGCGCGCGGGCTCGCCGCAATGCGGGCACTTCACGTTCATGAACGATTCGACTTCGAGCAATGGCGATGCACCGGTTCCCGTGAGTTTGACGTCAGTTGGGAGAATCACCGGCAGATCGCTTTCGGGCACGGGAACCATCCCGCATGCGGGGCAATGAATCACCGGAATGGGCGTGCCCCAATAGCGCTGGCGCGAAATGCCCCAATCCTTGATGCGGTATGTGATGGCGGCTTTGCCGAACCCCTTCTCCTCGGCGAGCCCGTTCATTCTGCGCCGGGCTTCGGCGCTGGGAAGGCCGCTGAACTCGCCGGAATTCTCAACGATGCCGTCGTCGGGGAACGCGGCTTGGGGCTTCTCCGCGAGGGGTCCATCGACGGGCCGGATCACTGGGCGAATCGGGATGCCGTATGTGGTGCAGAAATCGAAGTCGCGCTCATCATGAGCCGGAACGGCCATGATCGCGCCGGTGCCGTAATCCATCAATACAAAGTTGCCGATCCACACGGGGACGCGGCCGCCGCTATAAGGATTGATGGCATAGTGGCCGGTGAAGTGGCCATCTTTTTCGATATCGCCAGGGCCTTTTGCGGCGCGGGCGTCGATCATTTGGCGAGCTCGGGCTCGGCCGGCTTCATCCATCAGCTTCTGCGCGACGGGATGCTCCGGCGCCAGGATGACGCAGGTTGCTCCGTAGATGGTATCGACGCGAGTGGTGAAAACGCGAATTGTCTCCGCACTGCCTTCGATCTTGAAATCGACCTCCGACCCTTCCGACCGGCCGATCCAATTGCGCTGCATGGAGAGCACACGATCGGGCCAATGCCCTTCTAATCTGTCGGTGATATCGCGCAGCAGTTCATCCGCGTAGGCGGTAATCTTCCAGAACCATTGCGTGAGCGCGCGCTGCTCCACCGGAGTGGTTTCATGACGCCAGCAGCAGCCGTCGATCACCTGCTCATTCGCTAGAACCGTGGCGCACAGCGGACACCAATTCAGCAGGGCCTTCTTGCGATAAGCCAGACCGCGCTCCAGCATCTTGAGGAAGAACCACTGGTTCCAGCGATAATACTCCGGCTCGCAGGTGGTGACTTCGCGATCCCAGTCATAGCTGAAACCCATGCGGAGATGCTGGCGCTTCATCTCCGCGATGTTCGAGAGCGTCCATTCGCGGGGATGGCGTCCGCGCTGAATGGCGGCGTTTTCCGCGGGCAGACCGAAGGCATCCCAACCCATGGGGTGCAGGACGTTGAAACCTTGCATCCATTTATAGCGAGCGAGGGCGTCGCCGATGGCGTAATTGCGGACGTGCCCTATGTGCAGGCTCCCACTGGGATACGGCAGCATTTCGAGCACGTAGTACTTGGGACGCGTGGACTCCGGATCGGCCTTGTAGAGATCCGGATCGTTCTTCCAGCGCTCAAACCATTTCAGCTCGACTTGTTTGTGGTCGTAGACCGTTTCTGCCATAAGAGTTTCAGGGTATCCACATTGCGCTTGTCGTCGCCCTCTTTATCCACCGGCGTTTCAAGAATAAAGGCTTTGTTGCGGAGACCGGGGTGGGCGAGAATGCGGCGAAACCCGTCAAGACCAATATACCCTTCGCCGATGTTCTGATGCCGGTCCACATGGGAGCCGAGCGGAGCCTTGGAATCGTTGGCGTGGATTACGCGGACATTGCCAAGCCCCAGCAGACGATCGGCTTCGGCTACGGTGTGACGCAGGCCGTCTTCGTTGGCCACGTCGAATCCGGCGGCGAGAAGATGGCAGGTGTCGAGGCAAAAGCCAATGGGGAGATCGGTCATGTTGGCAGCGTATTCGCGCATCACGTGCAGTTCCTCAAAACGGCTGCCGAGCTGCGCGCCGGCTCCGGCGGTGTTTTCGAGCAGCAGCATCAGCTTATCGAACTTCAAACCCTCGGCCGCGGCCGCAATGTTTTGAAGCACGTTGAGGATGCCCTGCTCGATGGTTTGGCCCTTGTAATTGCCGGGATGCGCGACCAGATATTCGGCGCCGATGGCAATGGCGCGCTCCAGCTCGCCGCGAAAGGCCTGGACGGACTGCGTACGAACGCCATCGTGGACCGAAGCCAGGTTGATCAAGTAGTTGTCGTGAATCACCAGCGGGGCCAGGTCAAATTTTTCGCGCGCATTCTGGAGCAGACGAATAGCGGGCGCGGTTGGAATTGACGCCTTCCATTGCCTTGGGCTGGAGGAGAAAATTTGAAACGTGTTGGCGCCGAGCTCGACAGCCTTGAGCGCAGAGCGCTCGAGCGAGCCGGCAATGGAAGTATGGATTCCGATGCGCACGGATCTCTCTATGTTAAACGCGGGCCTTGGCGCCAGTACCGCGGACGGCGGGCGGGGGCGAGCGATGGCTTCCTCATACATATCGTGATACGATATATTTGGATGGAGATCTCCCAGCAGCAAATTCGGGCCTTGGCTGAATTTCGCCATGAGATCCGCCTGTTTCTGCATTTCAGCGAGGAGGCGGCCAGGAGCGCGGGAGTAGAGCCGCAGCAGCACCAATTGATGCTGGCGATCAAGGCGCTGGAGCCCGAGCCGGCGAGCATTCGATACCTTGCCGAGCGTCTTCTCCTGCGCCATCACAGCGCGGTGGGCCTGGTAGACCGGCTGGAGCGGAGCGGAATGGTCCGCAGAACACAGTCCGCCAAGGATCGCCGCAGCGCGAATGTTTCTCTGACGCCGAGGGGAACCAGGCTGCTTCACAAGCTGTCGGTGCATCACCAGGAGGAGCTTAAATCCGCCATTCCCGCCCTGATTGAGCATCTCACTCTAATTCTTCATGGAACGGAACCTAAGCATGCAAAAGGCGCATAGCGCCCACAAAAACAATCTGGGAGATTTCACCACCACGCCGCGCGTGCTGTGGGTTTCTCTCCTGGCGATCGGGATTGGAGTCGTAAGCTCCTACGTGGCGTTGGGCCTGCTCCGGCTGATCGGTCTGTTCACCAACCTTTTCTACTATCAGCGATGGCGGACGGACCTGGTCTCGCCCGCGGACCATCACATGGGCGGCTGGGCCGTCCTTGTTCCGGTCGCGGGAGCTCTGATTATCGGGCTGATGGCGCGTTACGGGTCGGAGCGGATTCGCGGGCATGGAATCCCGGAAGCGATCGAAGCCATCCTGATGAAAGGCAGCCGGGTGGAACCACGGGTGGCGATTTTGAAGCCGCTTTCCTCGGCAATCTCGATCGGATCGGGCGGCCCGTTCGGCGCGGAGGGGCCGATTATCATGACCGGCGGCGCATTCGGCTCGATCATCGCGCAACTGTTCCACCTCACCAGCTCCGAACGCAAAACGCTATTGGTGGCGGGCGCCGCGGCAGGAATGGCGGCGACGTTTGCGGCTCCGCTGGCTTCGGTGCTGCTGGCTGTGGAACTGCTGTTGTTCGAATGGAAGCCGAGAAGCTTCATCCCGACCGCGCTCGCCAGTGTCACAGCCGGCGCTGCCCGGCGATATCTTCTTGGAGTCGGACCTCTGTTCCCGGTGCCGGCGCATCCGCTCTATATCGGACCGGCAGGATTACTCGGATGCCTGCTGGTAGGCGTCTTGGCGGGAGGCTTTTCTGCCCTGCTGACGGGCGCCGTTTACGCATCCGAGGACGCGTTCGCTAAGCTGCCCATTCACTGGATGTGGTGGCCCGCGATCGGCGGCTTGGCGATCGGGCTAGGCGGCTTAATCTTTCCTGAGGCGCTCGGCGTAGGATACGGGACCATCGGCGATATGCTTCAGACCCAGCTTCCGATACGAATGCTGGCGGGCATCCTGCTGGTGAAGTCCGCAATCTGGGCGATCTCATTGGGATCGGGAACTTCCGGCGGCGTGCTAGCGCCGTTGCTGATGATGGGTGGCGCGCTTGGTGCGGTTCTGACGCCCGTGCTTCCGGCGGAAGGCATCGGCTTCTGGCCCCTGGTGGCTATGGGAGCGATTTTGGGCGGCACGATGCGATCGCCATTCACGGGAGTGGTGTTCATGATCGAGCTGACGCACGACGTGAATATGATTCTTCCCCTGCTGGCGGCGGTGCTGGTGGCGCATGCGTTCACGGTGCTGGTTCTGCGCCGGTCCATTTTGACGGAAAAGATCAGCCGGCGCGGATATCATCTGACCCGCGAATATTCGTCCGACCCGCTGGAGATTCTATTCGTGCGTGAGGTGATGCGCACCCACGTGGTGGCGGTTCCGGAGAGCCTGCAGTGCGCGGGCCTGAAACACGGCCAGACCTTATACCCTGTCGTGGACGCGGACTTGCGCCTTACCGGCGTGATAACGGGGCATCGTCTGAAAAAGTTTCTCGATTCCCAAGACCCCGCTCAGGACGGGAACCAAGCGCTGGCAGAGATCACGCGAGATCCTGTCGTGGCCTATCCGGACGAGCCGCTGCGGGCGGTGGTCTATCGCATGGCTGAAACGGGGAAGACGAGGATGCCGGTAGTCGATCCGTCTGATTCCGGAAAACTCCTGGGAATGGTGTCGCTAAACGATCTGCTGCACGCCCGCGTTCGAGCTCTGGATGAGGAGCGGAAGCGAGAGCGGGTGATCCGCATTCACCTTCCCGGCGCCGCGTAGGGGCCTCTACTTCGAGTCGCCCTTTGGATCCGCGCCCTTCACGTCGACTCCGGGCCGCTGCACTTCGTAAGGAGCGCCGTCAGGTCCGGAAGACCCAAGGAACAATTGTTGCCCGTTCGGCAGTCTGAGGTCCCTGCCATTGGCTCTGTGCGATCCGTCTTTGGACTGATAGCCGTCGATCTCAATCTTTTGTCCGACCTTGAGGGTATCCTTGGTAACGCCGCGGCGCAGCAGGATGTTCGGGCTTCCGGCCTCGATGGCCCAATTCTCGACCTTGCCGTCCGCTTGCTTCACGTCGACGTAAATCCAACTGTGGGGATTGATCAACTGGACTCGAGTGACTGTCGCGTCCACGAATTTGATCGGCTTCTTCTCATCAAATTCCGCCGCAAATGCGTGATGGGCGCTCGCCGGCGAAGGCGACAACAGCAGCGCAATCCCGGCAACAACGACAGCCCCGACGGTTAGCTTCTCTCGCATAGAACTGACCTCTCGATTCATCATCATCTCACAACCTGCGGCTCGGCATTTACTTTGTCGGCGGCGCGGGCGGGTTACCCGAAATATAACGCTCAAAAACGGCTTCCCCTGGAGGAATCTTGCGCGTGATGTCAATGTTCATGGTGTTGCCTTCCCAGTGCTTCACCAATTGATTTTTCCGAAGATGCCCGTACATGGTTTCTTCCACCATCTCGACGCAGCGGAATTCCATAATCTGGGCGTTCGGCTCCAGCCGGCGATAGAGCGGCATGCTGATTTTCCAGGGGCGCGTAAATACCTGAGGGTCGGTAATCGTGGCTTCGTAGCGGATGGCGTCGCGGCTGATGGGAGTGTAGCGCTCCGTGACCTTCAAGGCGTCGCTATGGAAATTCCCGGCCCTGTCGAACCAAGTCGCGTCGGTGAAATCCTCGACGTTGACAACCAGCGTGTCGCCTTCCCAGTGGCCCGTCGAATATCCCATGTAGGCAACGTTCGGATAAGGATCCATCTTGGTCAGGTGGATGGTGCGCTGGGCGTTCGCATATTCGAACACCATCATGACGTCCTTGGCGCTCTCAATAATTTGGAATGGGTACGGCATGTACATCGCGCGTGGCACTCCCGGCTCGAAGCACTTGATTTCGGGGTCGCGGTCGATCCAGTGTTCCTGGTTTTCCTTCTTTCTCGCGGCCGCCCAGGGTTGATAGGGAATATCATTGCCTTCGACGACGCCGAGGCCCGGCGGAACCCAGCCGATGGAGCCAAGAGCGAGGACCGGCGCGGCGAGAACCACGGAATTCGGAGTAAAGCCGGGCTGCCCAACCATGGGACGAGCCTCGTGAGTCTGCAGGTCCCAATTCGCCGTGTTGTTGGCTTCCCAGATGCCGCTGAAGTCGGGCTTGTTGGCAATGCGGGCCAGACCGGGAATCGCCGGGGCAGCGGCGGGAGCTTGCGCCGAACTGTTTGTGATGGCCAGTGAGAAAAGAATTCCCGTCGCGGCGGCCATCGATACCGCGATAGTCCAGCCTTTGCCCCAGTGTCGCATTGCGTACCCTCTTCTCCTCCGATGGCGCTTGCCGCGCCGGGCTGGCGGCCCAGCGTCCAGACAAAACTCTAACACGGGCGATGATGCGAATGTCAATGTGTTTCGCGCGTTGACGGTCGGCTTCAGCGGTGCTATTCTCTTCGATGCGAAGGATCTTGTGAAGGCGCGGAGAGGGTGCGATTCCGCGTTCCATTTTGAGCGAGTTCCTTTAGAGGAAGAGGTGTTTGATGGGCCGTCGATATCTGGTGTCACTGAGTGCGTTGGCGGGCTTTCTGGCGCTGGTGTCGGTAGCTGTCGTTTCCATGTCTGGCCAGAACACCTCTGGTCAGAAAAGCGCGACGCCTTCCAAACAACCGGCCGCCAAATCAGCCACGGCCGCCAAAGCACCAGCGGCAGCGAAGGCGGGAGCAGTACTTCGAACAGCATGGGGCGATCCGGATTTGCAGGGCGTGTGGTTCGTGATGGCCGACGTGCCTCTGGAACGTTCCGCTGCAAACGCCGGCAAAGAATTTCTGACCGATGCGGAAATGGCCGCGGCGGATGAACAAAAAGGGTTGAATCCCGGGCGCAATGCGCGTTCGGCCGACGCTGCTCAGGACGTCAGCGGCGCGTATAATGCGGTCTTCAATTCAGTCCTGAAGACCGGCAGGCGGACGTCCATGATTATCGATCCCCCGGATGGAAGAATTCCTCCGCTGGTCAACGGCGCGCAGGGAGGCCGGGGTGGCGGAGGCGGCGGTGCGCGAGGCGCGGGGCGCGGTGCTGCCGGAGGCGGCGGGGCGCGAGGCGGCGGCCGGGGCGGGGGCGCACTTGGCACGGCTCCAGGCTTGAACGATAATCCGGAGACAACCGCGCAATCGCCGCGTTGTCTCGGAGTTCCGATGCCGTTCCTTCCGCTGAATACGCTTTTCGCGCAGGGCACCGTGATGCAGATGGTGCAGTCTCCAAAATCCATCGGGATTTACATGGAGGACGATCACGCTGGTGGCGGTAATCGCGTCATTTACATGGACGGTCGGCCGCATCTTCCTGCGGACATCAAGCTCTACTTGGGGGACTCGCGAGGCCACTGGGAAGGCAACACTCTAGTGGTCGAGACCACCAATTTCTCGCAAGGCTTCCGCGGATCGAACATCGAGACATACAAGATGATCGAGCGCTATACCCGCGTCGACGCAAACAATTTGCGGCGCGAAATTACTTTCGACGATCCAAAGACCTGGACCAAGCCGTGGACCATACTCATCGAGATGGGCAAGACAGACGATGAGCGGCAGATGATCTTCGACTCGGCGTGTCACGAAGGCAACTACGGCATGACCGGCATCCTGGTGGGAGCCCGCAGAGAAGAGCAGGCCGCGAAAAAGTAAGGGTGTTCCCCTTTGTGGCTGGGTTGCCTGTAGTGCCGCTGCTGGCTTGCGGCAGCGGCATAGCGGCGCTCATCTATGAGATCGTCTGGTTCCAGCTCCTGGAACTGGTTCTTGGCTCGACGGCCGTGTCCCTGGGCGTACTGCTCGCAACCTTCATGGGCGGGACGTGTATCGGCAGCCTGATCCTGCCCCGAATCGCGACCACCCGGCGGCATCCTTTGCGGGTGTACGCCGCAATCGAACTGGGCATTGGGGCGCTTGGCGTACTGGTCTTGCTGCTGATGCCATTCGTGGGCAGCGTCTACACCGCGTGGAGCGGGTATGGCCTGAGCGGATTCCTGCTGCGGGGAGTGGTCGCGGGGGCGTGCCTCCTGCCTCCGACATTGCTGATGGGCGCGACGCTTCCAGCCTTGGCGCGGAGTGTGGTCGATGTCTCCGGGCTCGGTTTGCTCTACGGCGCAAACATCGCCGGAGCAGTTTTCGGATGCCTGCTGGCCGGTTTCTATTTGCTGCGTGAGTACGACGTCGCGACCACAACTTACGCCGCGGTCGCGATCAATGTGGCGGTGGCTGTAATCGCATTCGCGGTTTCCGGAGCCGGCTCCAAGCGCTCCCTGGGGGTCGCGGCTCAGAATCGGCAATGGAGCGGGACCGCCGGATCGATGGTCTACCTAGCCATCGGGATCTCCGGCCTCTGCGCGCTGGCAGCGGAATCGATCTGGACGCGCATGTTAGGACTTCTCCTCGGAGCCTCGGTCTACACGCTCTCCATCATCGTCGCCGTCTTCCTCATTGGCCTGGGGATCGGCAGCGGCCTTGGGTCGTCGCTCTGCCGAAACCTGACTGATCCGCGCCGGGCACTTGGATGGTGCCAGTTGCTGCTTGCCGGCGCGATCGCTTGGACCGCGTACAACCTCGGCGCATCGCTCCCGTACTGGCCCATCAATCCTTCCATCTCTTCGAACATCTGGTTCAACTTTCAGCTCGACCTCGACCGGGCGTTTTGGGCCTTATTGCCTCCGACTCTGCTGTGGGGCGCGAGCTTTCCTTTGGCGCTCGCCGCGGTTTCGTCGAACGATTCGTTCGGCAACGAGGACGCGGCAAGGCTATTCGCCGGAGTGTACGCCGCAAACACTCTGGGGGCCATCGCCGGCGCACTCACCGCAAGCCTCCTGCTCATCGCCTGGATCGGATCGCAGCACGCCGAGCAGGCGCTCATTGGGTTATCAGTCGTCGCCGGTCTGTCGCTGCTCCTACCGGGCGGAGGCGTGCGGTGGGGCATGGGTGGGATTGCGGTGTTGCTAATGGCCGGCCTGTTGATCAAAAGCGTCCCGCCCATGTCGAAAGTCCTGATTGCGTACGGCCGTTATGCGGTGACCTGGGTCGGCAAAGGCGACATCATTTATGCAGCCGAGGGGATAAATTCATCCGTGGCTGTTTCGAGTTTTCCCAGTGGCGCGCTGACCTTCCACGTGGCCGGCAAGATCCAGGCTTCGAACGTTCCCCGCGATATGCGGCTCCAGCGAATGCTGGGACACCTCACGACTCTGACGGACGCTAGCCCTCGTTCCGTTCTGGTCATCGGATGCGGCGCGGGAATCACGGCGGGCGCGGTATCCATCGATCCAAGAGTGGAACGGGAGACCATCGCGGAAATCGAACCCTTGGTCCCGAAAGCCGCTGCTACTTATTTCGCCGAACCGAACTTCGATGTGCTTCACAACTCCAAAGTTCAGGTGCGCATCGACGATGGCCGCCACTATCTGCTGACCACCAAGGATCATTTCGATGGCATTACCGTGGATCCCCTGGACCCTTGGGTGAAGGGCGCGGCGAACCTTTACACCAAGGAATTTCTTGAGGCGATGAGGGGGCGCCTCAACCCTGGCGGCGTAGTCACGATGTATATCCAGCTTTTCGAGACCAACCTGGACGCGGTCAAGAGCTCAGTGGCCACCTTTTTCGAAGTCTTTCCCAACGGCACCATCTGGGGCAACCCATATCAGGGCCGGGGCCACGACATGGTGCTGATGGGCCAGGTGGAACCGCTCCGAATCGATCTCGATGAGATGGAGCAGCGCTTCGGCTATCGCGATGAGTCAAGCAAGATCCCGCAGTCGCTCGCAGAGGTCGGCTTCAACTCGCCGGAGGACTTATTTGCGACTTACGCGGGCCGGAAGTCCGATCTGACAGAGTGGCTCAAAGGCGCGGCGATCAATCGCGATCGGAATCTGCGGATGCAGTACCTGGCCGGCATTGGGCTGAACCTCGACGACAGCGCGGCCATCTACGCCGGCATGTTGAATTACCGGCGCTTTCCCGACGATCTCTTCTCAGGTTCCGAAGGACGGGTGTACTCGCTGCGAGAGGCCATTCGCCGCGCGCGGTGACGCTTATCTATCGGCAAGTTCGCAGGTGCCCGGCCAGCCTTCCTTGCACGCGAGCGCGTATAACTCCGAAGGCTCGCGTTCGCGGATGTCGCCTTTGCTGCCTCTTAAGATGATGGGGTAGTCGGCGAGGGCCGGTGGCGGAGCAGAGTACGCTCCCGCGCCGCTGGTAAGTGTCTTCAAGTTCCGGCAGGCGGCTTCGAACTCGAGCTCGCAGCCGCGTTTGAGGGGCTCGACGGCTCCAGCCGGGTCGAGCCTGCGAAGATCCTCTCCCGAGCGCGAAAGGGCGATGTCGAGTAGCCCGGCTTCGTTGCACGCCCAACCGGATCCTCGATTGCAGAAGGTCTGCTCCAAGTCGGCAAGGTACGGGCACGCATATGCACGGCCGTCCTCACAGGCCTTCCGCCAAAACGGAAGCCACTGGCCGGGATGACTGTCGCCGACTCCCTGCACTGCGCTTATCCCGAGAAACACCACAGCCCATATCGCGATATACGCGAGATTGCGCCGGCTGGGCAGCAGCGATCGACTGAGCGCCGCCGGATCGAAGCCTCGGAATATTTTTGACCGCGCGATGCCGTCGATTCCCCTGACGGACAGGTTCAAGAAAGGCACTGGGAGCAGCTTGTCATAAAAGGTTGGCATGCCCATGCTGCCCAGCAACTGATACAACACGCAGGTGCTCAGCCCATAGAGCGCTCCATACACGATGCGCCCCAGTTCGGTGCGCGGCGAGGTGGATGGATCGTTAAACAACAGATTCATCCCCAGGAAGACGGCGATCGGAATATACGAATCGTAGAAAAAATAAATGCCCGTCGCCGCGAAGTAGATCCGGCCGAAGACGTAGGCCGCCACGACGGCCGACATCGTCATCGACGTTACTCCGAAGAAAAACTGCCCCGGCAGGCTGACAAGAAACAGGAAGAGGTACATATGCGGCGGATAGAATTGGGTGCTGGCAATGTTCGCGCCGGATGTAATGCTGCTCGATCCGGTGGCCAGCAGGATCAGAGAAAATACCGCCAGCGGAAACGAGGAGGGATTGAAGATATGCGCGGGCCGTCCGTCCCGGTTCCAACGAATCAGCTCTTTCGCGGCCAGTCCCAGCGCCACCATCAGGAACTGAAGATAGATCCAATCCGGCGTGAACCAGAGGAACAGATTAATACTGAAGATTACGGGGAATGGAGCAAAACCGAGAATATAGGTGTCGCGCCGCGACCACCCCAGGAGCATGTCGAACGCGTATGCGAAGACCAGTTGCGCCAAAATGAACGGCGCGAAGGTATAGACCGGAGGCCAATACCAGCCCCAATACAACAGCACCGAACCCTGCGCGCACGCTTGAACATAATGCTGCTTCTTTAGGACCACCTCCAGCGTGAGGACTCGCGTCCTTCGCTGTTCGAGCATGAATAGCGCCACGTTCCACGCGGCCAGCGCGAGAGCAAAGCCTAGAAATGCGGCCCGCGCCTTCGGGCTCTCCCGAATTTGAGGAAGGAATGCGAGCCCGGCAAGGACGAATGCAAACGCCAGAGGCAGAAGGAGCGCGCCGTTCCCGGCCGCGCGCGACGCGGAAGTTTCCGCCCTATTCGCTAATTTCAAATCGCCGATTTGCTTATTCAAGCCGCGTCCCCCCGAAGGATACCATCCACCCGCACTATCGCTTTTTCAGCCTCGCTTTCCCATGTTTTGCACGGCCGCGGGAGTGGAGCTAAGCTGGGAGAGCCCATGTGGGGCATAGGACGCGGAGCATGAGATCCTCGGTCAGTTCATTCGCTGCAGCTTTCACTTTGACTGTCGGCGCGGCAGCCGTTTTCGCACAGTGGCCAGCTTATCCAACTGGGGTTCCAAAGACTCCGGACGGCAAGCCGGACCTCACGGCGCCCACCCCCAGGACGGCGGATGGTAAACCCGATTTTTCCGGAACCTGGGAACTGATGCGCGGCGGAGGCGGCGCCGGCAGGGGCCGAGGGGCCGCGCAGGCCAAGGGCGCGCCTCCTGCTGCTGGCGGGGCACGAGCGGCTGGCGCAGTTGCTCAAGGCGGCCCAGGCGCACCGCGCGTCTGTGCTCCCCAGACGCCCGCCGACGGACCTCCACTGGCAACGTTCCAGAACATCGCTTCCAACTTTCCTGGCTGTCTGCCGCCGCTGACGCCATGGGCGCTGAATGTGCTGACCCAGCGCAAGTCGGAAAACAGCAAGGATAATCCCGACGCTCACTGCCTGCCGCTAGGTCTGATGCAACTGCACATGCACCCGCAGCCGCGGAAAATTATCCAGACTCCCGGCGTCATCGTGATTCTGTACGAAGCGCAGGGAGGCGTCCGCCAGATCTTCACCGATGGACGGCCCTTGCCCACCAACGATCCGCAGCCATGGTGGTATGGGTACTCGATCGGCCATTGGGACGGCGATACTTTGGTTGTCGAGACCACCGGTTTCCGCGACGACGTATGGTTGGATATCGATGGCAGCCCGCTGACCAACTCCGGCAAGATGACGGAACGCTTCCGCAGGCTGAATTACGGCACCATGCAGATCGACGTGACGATCGAAGATCCGAAATCGTATACGAAGCCGTTCACTGTTCGGGTGAACCACCGTCTGATGCCGGACACCGACCTGATCGAGTTCGTCTGCGCGGAAAACGAAAAGAGCGACGCGCACCTGGTTGGTAAATAGGCGCCGGTAAATAGGCGCCGGCAAGTAGGCGTCAAAACTCCAGGCGAGCTTGCATCGCGATCATGCGTGGCGAGCTGTCGCCGCCCAATCCAACCCCAAGCAACCCGGTCGGCGGTGACGTGGTGGACGTCAGCGCGCCGAACCCGGTTTGCGTGGATGTCTTCCCCGGAATTCCTGCGTAGACATTCGTGGGCAGCGCGAAGTTTGGGTGGTTGAACACATTGAAGAACTGCCCGTCGATGCGCAGCTTCGCGCGATCGCCCAAAGGGAACCACCTGGTAATGTAGAAATCGTTCCATACGAAGTCCGGGCCGCGCAGGGCGTTCCTCCCCAGGTTTCCGAATTGGCAATTCACCACAGAGTCTCCTCCCGCGCATGCTCCTGTTCCTGGGTCCACAGCCGACACAAATGCGTTCGGGTTCAACCATTGAAGGGTTCCCGCCTGCGTGACTCCAGGAATCGAATTGTGATCGTACAGCGGCACTTCGGGGACGACGCTCGCGAACTGAGGCCCGCTGCCCTGGACGATGCCGTTTCCGCCGGCCGAATACGGCGTGCTCAGGACCGAGAATGGCGAGCCGCTGTGCCAGAACCCGGTCCCCGACACCTGCCATCCCTCGCTGGCCGCGCTCAGCATCCGCGGCCGCGCCTTGAACGGCAATTGATAAACGAAGTTCGCTGTCAGATTGTCCCGTACGTCGTAATCGCACGGACCGTATTGCCTGCGCAGTTCTCCCGGCAGCGGCGAGAGAACGGCGCCCGCCGAGAATGGCAGGAACCCTCCGTTTGAAACCTCGTCCATGCAATGGCTCCAGGTGTAGTTCGCCTGAAGCTGGAGCCCATGTCCCATGCGCTTCTGCGCCGTCAATTGAAGGCCGTTGTAATGGCTGTTCGCGCCGGTGCTCAACTGCGTCACCGCACCGAATCTCGGGTCCACGGGTTGGCCGTAGGGAAACGGCGCAAAGCAGCCTGCGCACACCGTCTGATATCCGTTGGCCTGCGTCGTGTAAGGCTGATTCACTGCTCGCGTTCCCACGTACTGTGCGCGAAGACTGACCGTGTTGCCGAGTTGCCGCTCCAGGGCGGAGCTCCACTGGATGAAATAGGGCGCCCGCAGCTTCCCATCGGGCACGGCCGTTATCGACACCGGGGGCAGACAGGCGCTCGGTTTCGCTAAAGGAGAAGCGCACGAAAGCTCGCCTTGCGCGAATCCATTTAAGAAGTTCTGGTTCGCGGCCGCGGTACCATCGACCGCGCTGTTTGGCACGCCCGGTGCGACCGCGGTTCCGCCGGCTGTCCCCAGCAAGCCGCCTTGAAAGGTATTGACGTACGGAGGATTCGCTCCGGCCAGATCCGCGACGCTCCCAGGCAAAAGATCGCTGAACAAACCGAAGCCGCTCCGGAGCACGGTCTTCGGCGCAATCTGCCAGGCAACTCCCGTTCGCGGTTGAAGAATCGCCAGCGGCGTCGAATGGAAAAGAGTGCCTACATGAATCTGGATCAGATCGCTGAGTGGTTGATTTACGTCGTGCGAGATGGAATCGAATGACCCAGGCAACCGCGCAACCGCATCGTGCGGATTCAACGGATTCGAGTTATAGGTGTCGCGCAGACCGAACGTCCAAGTGAGCTTCGCTGTCACTCGCCAAGTGTCCTGCGCATAGAAATCCAGATTCAGAAAGCGAAAGGGTTGCGAATCGGCTAGTGGGTAAGTCGCCGTCGCGGTGGAAGCGACTCCGTGAATGAACTCGGGCAGATCCGTATAAGTCACGGCCGGAACCGTCCCCTCGCCGAAATCGTAGTCATTCAACCGGAAAATCCTGCTATTTGTTCCGAAGCGAAATTCGTGGGCCCCGCGGCTCCACGCCAGGTTGTCGTTGATGAAGAATCGTGTCGCCCGCCGCCCCTGCACCCAAGTGTTATCGAGTCCGCCAAGTGGTGTGAACGGCGCATTCGCTCCGATGCCTTGGAGCACGATCGGAAACGCCGCCAGTGTCTGCGGCAAGCTCTGCGGGCCGAACAGGCTTTCGTACCAGGAGAACGCCGGATTGAAGTAGTTGACCAGATGCGGAGTGAAAATGTGCGTGTAACCCGCGGCGAACGAATACAACGGCTGCGGCGAGATCGCATTGAAGACGGGGTTGATCGGATCGGTATACGCCGCTTGCAACCCGGTATCCGCCTGAAAGCGGTACCACGTTATATTCTTCTCGTCGATGTTGTCGTCGATCCGCCCGGTTTGCACCTGCTCCCGATCGTCGCTTGAATGCGACAAGCTCTGTCGATTCGCGCAGCCGTCCCCGTTCGGAAGACTTCCCGCCGCCGCGCTCCCATTGCTATTGAAAGGGCATCCCTGAATCGCCAGCGGAGTCCCCGACGTGTTCTTGTAGAGCGAAAACATCTTCTGATAAAACGGAACAAGCTGCGGCTGCGCAGGATAGTTCGATCCGGTGATCGAATCCTTCCCTCCCAGCGGAAGCTGTTGCAGTACGTAGCTCTGAAACGCCTGCGTTGGAACCGTGACTTCCGTCACGATGGGAAGCGCAATTCTTACCCACTCCGAATCGAAAAAGAAAAACAGTTTGTTGCGTTGGATCGGGCCGCCCAGGCTGCCTCCAAAATGGTTCACCGTGGATCTCGGCTTATGATTGCCGGGCGTCGCGTTGGTAAAAAAGTCCGCCGCATTTAGCTTTGAGCCGTTCCAAAGTTCGTACAGATTTCCATGCATTTGATTCGTTCCAGATTTCGTGACGTAGTTCACCTGCGCGGCGCCGTAACGGCCTTGATCCACAGCGTAGGAGAGCGTGTTGACAGTCACCTCGGCGACCGAGTTCAGCCCCAGTACAAGATTGGTGGAAAGCCCGCTGTTTAGATTCGTCAGCGGATCGTTGGTCTCCAGACCATCGACGATGTAGCCGTTCGCCAGAGCGGGCAGGCCGTTGAACTGGACGTTGCCGTATCCGTTCGTCCCACCCACGAAGTCATTTCCGCTGCCAGCCGTATTGATCAACGCTCCCGCGGCGAATTGCAGCGGATACGTCAGGTCGCCGCCAGGATTGGGAAGATTCTCCAGCGCCCGGGCGTTCATCGTCGTCGACGTATTCGGATTCTCCGTGTTGACCAGCGGCGCTTCGCCGTTCACCACCACTGCCTGCCTTGCCGATTCCACCGCCAGCGTGAAGGTCACGGTTTGGGTTTGCCCGAGAGCCGCCGCCACCGAGTCGCGCTGCTGGGTCACAAACCCGTCCGCTTCCACGCTCACGCGATAGATTCCTGGCTGGAGCTGGGGGAAATGGAACCGTCCGGCCGAGTCAGTCTTTGCGCTCCGTTTCACGCCGTTTTCGTCGCTCCGAATTATCACCATCGCGCCAGGAATGGCCGCCTTGCTTTGATCCAGAACTTCACCGGCGATAGCACTGGTTGTTTCGCCCTGCCCTGAGGCCAAAGCTGGGATGAGGCACAATCCGAACAAATATTTAGGCATGACTAAAACAGAATATCACCACTGCAACCTCATTGCCGGCTGCTTGCTATATTTGAACCGAGTGGCTCCTAAAACCTCCGAAGCGGTCGATGACTACCTGAAGGCGATTCTCGGCCTCGGAGGCGCCGACGAGCAGCGCGTCAGCAGCAACGCTTTGGCCGAGAGGCTCGGCGTGCGCGCCGCCTCAGTTACCGGGATGCTCCAAAAGCTGGCCGCCCAGCGTCCCCCTTTGGTTCAGTACGAGAAGCATCGCGGAGCTCGTCTTACTGCGACGGGGAAACGCCGTGCCTGGGAACTGGTGCGCCATCATCGCCTGTTGGAGCTGTTCCTGCACGACGTCCTCAAGTACTCCTGGGACGAAGTCCACGACGAGGCTGAGCGGTTGGAGCATTTCATCTCGGAGCGTTTTGAAGATCGCGTCGCCGCCATTCTAGGCGACCCTCAAATCGATCCCCATGGTCATCTGATACCGCACAAACATGCCGCGGGCTCATTCCCGGACGAGGCGCCGCTGTTGCAATGGACCCTCGGCGCTCCCGCGCGCATCAGTAGCGTCGACGATAAGGACTCGACGGCGCTCCGCGATCTGGAACGTCTGGGACTGAGACCCGGCGTAGCTGTTGTCGTCGAACAAAACCATCCTGGCTCAGCCGTTTTCGTGAGGATCGCGGGAGATAAGCGGCCAGTCAGGCTGAGCCACGACTTGGCCAAATGCCTCGCCGTTGCGTCTCCGCGAACGATCTGAGCCGCTGCTTCTGAGAACTCGCCGGCACAACGGAGCCTGGGGCGGCGGACATGGCGCGTTCCTTTCCCGTATGGAGGGCCGCCCCGGCCCTGTGCCGGCTTTTGAGGAACCACCAGGGTGATCTTTTGTTTTCAATGAATCAGGCGGCGGTCTTGAGAGGCACAAGTTTGTAGCCGCGCTGTGCCGCTTGGCGATGGAGCTTGGCTTCGAGTC
>DASXEY010000014.1:0-2074 GCA_036489835.1 Bryobacteraceae bacterium
CTTGATTACAATCCGCGCCCGCACCAGGTAGGCGATATGTTTTGAAATCATCTGCTGCGAGAGTGCAAACGGTTCCGTCAATCCATGCACAGAGGCAGGCCCATGCGAGAGTCGTTGGACCATCGCTCGCCGGGTTGGATCCGACAAAGCCGCAAATGTTGTATCTAATCTATCCACAACCGTATGGTAGTGAATTTTCGGTCAATGTCAAATGCGAATTTTGCGATGCGTGGTTTCTGTCCCGAGTCTCTTAACCCTGACACCTGCGTTGATTGATGCTCTGCTGGAGGGCGAGCCGACAAGGAGAGGCCTTATCGCTGCTATGGAACAGGAAAACCACGAGGCAGAAGGCGGTGCTTCGGACGAATACGGTTGGTGATGCTGTAGGGTGAACCCATAGCAATGATCGAAGCGGACTATGTATTGCAATTTGGGGACTACAAGGCGGCGCATCGGCTTTGGCTGCTGCACCGGCCGTGGGCGATGTTCCGGCATCTGTTCGTGATGTGGATCCTGCCCGGCGTGGTGGTGTGCGCGAACTGCTGGTCGGTGTGGCTGTGGTTCAAGGGGCGGAACGACATCCTGCTGGTGGTCTACGGTGTGACGATTGCACTGACGTGGCTGTGTCTGCTCCTCGTCGTGAGATACCGGAAAGGGCTGCGCCGCAGATACCAGGCGATGGGCGGTGGCGCACTGGCGCAGCGGGTGCGGCTGAAGGTGGACGATGAGGGGATCGCGGTCGCGAATTCCGCAAAGAGCGAGGTTCGTTATGCGTGGAGCGCGGTTGAGAGCCTGCTGGAAGATGAGCATGGCGGCGTGCTGGTGGAGGGGAAGACGCTGATTGCGGTGCCGCGCCGCGTCCTTCAGGAGGCACAGTGGACGGAGCTGCGAGCGATGGCGGCGGCGAGGGCCGGCCGCTCGGCGTAAGGCATTGGTTCCCCACGCTGAATTTTCAATTGGTAGTCGCTGGACGGACTTTGGGGCGCCCGGGTTAGAGCGCCCTTTCGTTCCATGCGTGGCAGCCCACATGTCAAACCGGCAAACCGGCAGATCTTGTTCATGCCTTCGCGACAAGCGCGGCAAGGCGCTAGTGAATGGATGGCGATTACAAACGGCGCTGGGCTGAGTCTGCTTCGTCCGCGAGCTCTCGCACAGTGTTTAAGAATTCCTTTGATTGTCCGACGAAAAGACCCTCGCCATTAAAGAACTCGATCGTGGCCCTTGCGCCCGCAAACTTATCCGTCAGGGGGCGGATGGCAGCACATCGGGGTAGCCTGGGGCTGATGAACTCGGCAGGTACAGGGAAGATGAGGTTGGTTTGGAAGAGTGGCCCGCCCGGCTTTTCGTTGAAGTCTGGAAAGGTGAGTCCCTTGTCTGTAACCGGAGTTTGAGAGTTCTGGAAGTTGAACGGAGGGCCTTGCACTGCGTTTCCTGCGAAGTCCACCCATTCCAGGAAGTGAGCGACCTCGTCTCCGCCAATGCCGAAGACAATTTTCAAAACTTCCAGGCTCGTCACTTTCTCGCCGAGAGCGGGATAAAGACTTGCTCCGCCTTGTTCGATGGAGCCGAAATGAAACGCCGCCGTGTTTGCGATCGCCTGGATGTGGTCTGCATCCTCAAAGTCGTCATCTGTTCTCGGGATGGCCGTTCTATTGCGGATATTGATCGCTTGCGGATAGGTCGCGCCGAAATCAGGGTTGGTTTTGCTGCGATACCGGATATACCAACTGGTGTCTACATCGAGGTGCGTGAGGTTGGTGAGGCGCCCGATATCCCGCGCTCCCGTAGCCTGGCTTCCGCGCAGAGTGCGGAACTGGTCGAAGTTGACGGGATCCGCTCCTTTCGATTCCAGGTAGGCGTTCAGGAAAGCTGCGTGACTGACTTCATCGAGGGTGTTACTGGTGATGTATTGGGAGCCATCACCGTCGAGGAACTGGAAAGCTAGTTGATAGTTGTTCTGTGAGCCATCGGTGACACCTCCGAGCTCGGCATACTGCACCCATAGATCACTCTCAATCAGCTCGGCTGCAGCGAGGAATCTAAGGATTGCGATGTCGCCTTTCGTCAGGCCCCT
>DASXEY010000018.1:0-83596 GCA_036489835.1 Bryobacteraceae bacterium
CGCGAGCGTGGGCGCGGTGGATGAGCAAACAGTCAAACAGTACATCGAAAACCAAAAGTGGGACGAAGACGACCAAGGATTCAAGATCACAGCGCCCACCGAGCCTTAAGCCGGCTCTGAGCCGGGAGCCCTTCAGGCGGCCTTAGCCGCAAACCGACTTTCAGTCGGAACAGGAATCTACCGGCTTTAGCCGGTAGTCTTTAAGAGCCCACAAAGGGCCGGTCGCGTCCCTCAAGCCCGAAGAGACCAGCCTCGCTCGTGGCCGCGCCGGGGCTCCGTTTTGTGGGGTGTTACTTGGGAGCCCGCAAAGGGCCGGTCGCGCCTCAAGTCCGGGAGGGAGCAGTTCCCCGCGTGGCCGCGCCCGGGCTCCGTTTTGTGAGCTGTTATTTAGGAGCCAGATCGACCTGGACATTTCAGCCCTCTGGACCGAAGACACGTCGCGGCTCAGCGACTGGCGCCTTCTCGCGACAGCCCCGTTCAGAGCTGCGACTCTCCAGAAACGGCGCAGCGTGTCGTGGCCGCGCGGCCCTGTGCCGCTCTCCAGAAAACCGAGGAACGGCGCCGGTCGCGGCCAGGTGGCGCGAGCCGCGACCGCGGGCGGATTTCATCCTTCCGCGATTTGATCCAGCCGGAGCACTCGATAATCGGGAGTAAAACCCCAGTCCTCCGTTTCGGTCGCAGACCGGTCACACCAGCAGACGGTGTAGCCAAAAGCCTTGGCCCCGGCTGCATCCCATAGGTTGGAAGAAACAAAAAGAATCTCTTCTACCGGAAGCTTCAAAAGCTCTGGGCCGAGGCAATACACGCGCGGGGAAGGCTTGTACGTTTTGACCCTATCGACTGAAATGATTTCGGTGAAATACGATTCCAGGCCGTTGCCTTGGACGGCGGCTTCCAACATCCTTGGTGAGCCGTTCGAAAGAATCGCCAGCGGCAGATCCTTTAAGGCTTCGAGTGCGGATCGTGCATCGGCGAAGACAGACGGACAGAGATAGGCGTTCAGCAGGCGTTCAATCTGGCGGTCCGTTGCTGGAATCGAAAGCTGCCGAAGGGCGGAGCGCAGCGCCGCTTCGGTGATGTACCAAAAATCTTCATAACGCTCCATCAGCGCCCGCAGCCAGGTAAGTTCGATCTGCTTTCGCCGCCACAGCTGCGAGAGCGCTTGCAGATCTCCGGCGAGACCGGAGCCTTCGGCCCGCACTACGGAATGGACATCGAATAGCGTTCCATACGCGTCGAAAAGAAAGGCTTTGGGTTTTTTCAGCAGAATTACTTCCCCGGCTCCATGCGGAGCAGAGCGCCGAAAGTCTCATCCGTCAGCAGATAAATATATCCGTCCGCGCCGATGCGCAGGTCGCGGATGCGCTGCTTCAGCTCGGTCAGCATGCGCTCCTGTCCAGTGGGGTTGCCTTTGTCGTCGAAGGTCGCGCGCAGCACGGAACGGGTCATCGTGGCCATTACCAGGTTACCTTTCCACATGGGGAATTTGTCGGCATAGTAGAAGGCCAAGTTACCGGGATCGATCACCGGCTCCCAATGGAGCACGGGGTCTTCCATGCCAGGGTGAGTCTTCTCGCTGGGGTCGCCGTTGTAGTGCTCGCCCTTGGTAACGATGATCCAACCGTAATTCTTGCCGGCTTTAAGAAGGTTCACTTCGTCGCCGCCCCTAGGTCCAAATTCGGACTCCCAGATCTCGCCTGTCACGGGGTGGACGGTGAGCCCCAGCGGATTGCGAACCCCGATGCAGTAGATCTCCGGCAGATATCCCGGCTTGCCCACGAACGGGTTGTCCGGAGGAATGGTGCCGTCGTCGCGAATGCGCAAAATCTTGCCGATATCGGTGGAAGGATCCTGTGCGAGTTCTCCGTAGTTCCGGTCTCCGCTGGTCACATACAGAAGACCTGCGTGGTCGAACACCATGCGGGAGCCGTGGCTATTGCCGTCGCTCGGCCCCTGTCCGCAACAGCCTTTGGGCGCGCCCGCGCCTCCGAACCAGGCGTTAGCCACGAAGATGTCCTTGACGTCCGTGAGCGTGGTGCCGCCGTCGTAGCGCGCGCGGCCCACCGCAGTGGTCGCATGCGCAGGATCGTCCTTGCCGGGCTTTACATAGGTGAAGTAGATCAAGTGATTTTCAGCGAATTTGGGATGCAGGGCGATGTCGAGCAACCCTCCCAGACTCCTCACCCGAATCTCAGGCAGAGGGCCAAGCGGAGTCGGGTCGAGCACGCCATTATGAACCAGCCGCAGGCGTCCGGGGCGCTCGGTCACCAACATGTCGCCATTGGGGAGAATCGCCAGGCCCCACGGATGATCGAGTCCTTTGGTGATGACGCTGACGTGAATCGGCGTGAGTTCCGATTTGAGATCCCAGGGGCCTTCGCCGAGTGTATCTGTCGCCGCTCTGCCCTTGCCTTTAGGAGCGCCAGTGCCCTTCGCTGCCGCGCCGGGCGCCGCCGGCGGAGCGGCCGGAGGGTCCTGAGCCCAGAGAGCAACGCCGCCATTGTGCAGGGTGAATGTAAGCGCTGCGATCAACGCCGCCGAGGACGAAAAAGCGATAAAAGGCTTGGACGGAAGCAGTTTCATAACAGATCCTCCTGCTCAGGCACAGACAAGTATACTCCGCTTACGGGATCTCCACGCCTTCGTTCTGCGCTGCCATGGAGCGGCCTTCGGTGTCCCTGACAACCACACGCACAACGTAGCGGCCGGGCGCGATATCGAAGCTTTCCTTCAGAGCCAGACCGGAGTTGCGGGCCGCATCCATGGTCTGGTCGCGGAGCTGCATGTCCAAGGTTCTCTCGGTCCCCTTGACGTAGCGGCCGTTTTGATCGAACAGGCCGGTCACCACGGTCAGGGTGTCGCGATTGCGATCGTCGGCCTTGCGGAACTTGAGGCCCTTGAGATCGATACGAGTCTCCACTGTGAGCTCCGCCTTGGACTCGCTCTGCTTGAAGAACTCCGTATGCAGTTTTACTGGAATATCAAGCATCTCTTCACGGGAGAATACCGCATCCTGAATCTCTTCTTTGGCCTCCTCGGCAGGACTGATGGAATGATTGGGAGCCCAGTAGCCTCGGCGGGCTTCGATCTTTAATCCTGGCTTCGATCCGGGGCTGTTCTGCAGAGTGACCTTCAATCCGTGATAGCTTCCGTCGAACTTCAGATTGTCCGGCGAAAATCCGAGGAGATATACATACTCGGGACGGGCGGCCAATTCTTCTAAGCCTTCCGTGAGCCCGTTATCGTTATGGAAGAATGTTCCTCCGGTTCCGTTGGCGAATTCCGCCAGCAGATCCTGCGCTGTGGATGCTGCGTCGATATCCGCCTGCAGCAGATAGCCGCTCGATGCGCCTTGATATCCGCGTTCGCTGGCTTCCATTCCAGGAAGGGTGGCCACGCCGCGGACATCCAGGGTATTGATGGTGACGCTGGCATGGATGGCCTTTTCGAAGATGTCATTTTCGAAAACACGCTGTTCGGACGCGAGAATGAATCCTGGGGACACCATCACGATGCTGCGGTTTCCCGGGAGCGAAGACATGCTGCGAATCAGGTCCAGCAGGGTGCTCAACCCGGTGAAGGTTTCGGTCTTCCCGTAGGATAAGGCCAGTTGTCCGGCGGTCCGCACCTGCGGCAATACCTGCTGCATGCTGGTGGTTTGCAGGCACGCCTCCGCCTCTTGAAATACCGCGTTCAACAGTTGATCTGTCCCCAGATAGCTTTGAATTTGCGCATCGCTAAGGCCGGGACTCAAGGTCTGGTGCTGGTTGATCAATTGATCGGCAACGTAATAGCTCATGCTGGGGCAATCGTGCTGATTGTCGAGGCCCCGCTCCCACGGTTGAATGCGGTTTATGGTGGCGTGCAATTTCGCGGCGTCGGCGGTGAAATCCTGCGTGGTTCTGCCGCTGGTGGTGAAGACTCCCACCCGTGTATTTGCGTCGAGATTGCGATCCAATTGGCGATTCGCCGCTTGGCGTCCTTGAAGGAGATCGCCCGCCTTGGTGTGGATGTCGTCGAAGAAATAGGCGACGTAGCGGCTGGGAAGAACGGGCTTTGAGGGCTCAGTGGGAGGGGCGTTCGGCGCTGGAGCGGGGGCGTCCGTTGTCTTGGGTGCGGCGGCGCCGCCACTGGTCTCGATCGAAAACTTAGTGATGATCTGCGGTTTTCCTTTGTCGAAAAGCTGAAAGTCTTCCTGACGCAGGTTGCCGACCGGGTTTCCATTGCGGTCGCGGATGACCACGGGCACCGGCACAAGATTGATGCGGCTGCTGAAGGTCGCCGGAGCCTCGTGCGAAACGATCTCGGCTTGAGCAGCAGCGGGAGGGTTTTGGCCAGGGGCGCTCTGCGAAAATGCGACGCCGGAAAGCAAACACAACAGGATGGTTCGCGGCGTTGTTCGCAGCCAGGTCATTGGGCCGGTTACGATCCTAGCACAGCAATCCTTCATAATAAGAGGCATGAAGTGGCGCTTACCGGTCCTCCTTCTCGTGCTGGCCCTTTCGGCTTTCGGCGCGACGCTGCGTCTGTACCTGAAAGATGGCACCTATCAATTGGTTCGCGAATACAAGGTGCTGCCGGATCGCGTCCGGTATTTAAGCGCCGAACGCACCGGTGAGTGGGAAGAGATCCCGCTCGATCTGGTCGATCTCAATCGCACCAAGCAAGACGCGGCGGAGCACGCGGAGGCAGTCGCCAAGGAAGCCAAGGAAGACGTCGAGGAAGAGACCGCGATCAAGGACCAGAAGAAGGAAGCGTCTTACGTACCTGACGAGGCGGGCGTTTATTACGTCCGGAACGAAATGCTGGAGCCGCTGAAACTGTCCGATCTGGTGATTGCGCACGATAAGAAGCGCACGATTTTGAAGATTCTGTCGCCGATGCCGGTGGTGTCAGGCAAGAATACGGTGGAGATTGAAGGCGCGGCATCGTCGTTCCGCGTGGACGGAGACCGGCCGGAATTCTATTTCCGCTTGAACCAGGCCGACGGGCTGGCCATCATCAAGCTGGCGCCCAAGAAGACGTCGAGGACCGTTGAAGATGTCACCATTGAGGCGGTCACCAATCAACAGACCAGTAAGCGCGAGGTGGTGCCGACCTTTACCAGGGAGGTCGGCGATCTGCTCTTCAAGATTTGGCCGGAGCAGCCCATGCAGCCGGGCGAATACGCGGTCATCGAATTCGGAGAAGAGCAGGGAACTCTGCAGGTCTGGGATTTCGGCGTGGGTGTGCCCGTGCCCGCCGGTAAGTAGTCTTACTTCTGTTCGGCGTCGGTGGCTGTGTCGGGTCCTTGACCCACGATCTGGAGGACCACTTCCTGATCCTTGGCTCCGTCGTAGTGAATCTGTTTGGCGAAATGTGTGACGAAGGAACCGGGGGGCAGGGGAGTGGTGCTGGCCGGATCGAATTTCGGACCCGTGCCCACCCACCAGGTTCCCGAGATCACGGTGGCATATCGATCATTCGGATGGAAGTGCGGATGGCTCATACGATGCGGCAGCCATTTGACCAGGATGACGTACAACCCGGCCTTGGATGGATCGCCAACCAGAACTGCTTCGATGGGGCCGGTGGGGCTGCTCTCGGTCCACTTGATTTGATCGGGCTTTTTGAAGGCGAGCGCCTTGGGATTGAGATCCCCGGCCTGCATCGACGCCAGCAGAACGAAACCGGCCGCGAGGGCGGCAGGCAAAAAGCGCTTCAAAATTAGGGAGCTACACATTTTTCCTTCCTTCCGGTCGATAATGATATCAGGCCTGAAGCTCATCAAGGTGGAGAAAACTTGAACCTGCGCACCATCGAGGCTTTGATCTTTCCGGAAGCTGAGGTCCAGCCATCAGCCTCCGCGGATGTGGCGCACTCCGAGGCGGGGAAGCGAAGCCTGCACGAACGGTTCGCGATTCCGCACCTTTTTCAGCCTGATCTCACGGCAGCCCAAGCCTTTACCGCGGCTCTGCGGGCGTTTCTGCGAATCTTCCTGGGATCCGTGCTATTCGGCGTGTGGGGCGCTTACGCGCTGCTGCTGTGGACCAAGATCCCGAATATATTTCTACGCGTTGCCGCGATGATCCCGATGGTGGCCCTGTTTCTGGTACTACTGGGCGGGCTGCTGATTGGAACCACCCTGCTGCTGCGTCCCCGCGCGCGACAATTCATGCAATTGTAAACGTCCTGAAACCTGGGTTCTGTAATCTCATGCCTTATCCCATGAGTATGTCCCAGGAGGACAGATGAACGTTTTTGGGGAAACCCTAACCATCGGCAACGCTATTTTTCTTTTCTTAGCGCTCGGCTTGGCCTTGAGCTTTGAGTTCGTGAATGGATTCCACGACACCGCGAATGCGGTTGCCACGGTAATCTATACCCATTCGCTGAAGCCGATGGTGGCTGTGGTTTGGTCCGGCTGCTGGAATCTGATCGGTGTACTGACTTCGTCGGGCGGGGTGGCGTTCGGCGTACTCGCATTGCTGCCCGTGGAACTGGTGTTGAACGTCGGCTCCGGAGCGGGATTCGCAATGGTCTTCGCGCTGCTGACTTCGGCGATCATCTGGAATCTGGGTACCTGGTATTTAGGATTGCCCGCTTCCAGTTCACACGCGCTGATCGGATCGATTATGGGCGTGGGACTGGCGAACTCGCTGCTTGCGCCCGGCCATGTGTTCGGCGAAGGAGTGAACTGGGCCAAGGCGAGCGAGGTCGGAATGTCGCTGCTGATTTCGCCCGTGGTGGGCTTCGTCTGCGCCGCCCTGCTGCTGTTAGTGCTGAAGGTTTTGGTTAAGAACAAGGCGCTTTACGACGCTCCGGAGAAGGACAAGGCGCCGCCGCTGTGGATTCGCGGGCTGTTGATTCTGACGTGCACGGGCGTGAGCTTCGGTCATGGATCGAATGACGGACAGAAGGGCATGGGCCTGATCATGCTGATCATGATCGGCATCCTGCCGACGACTTTCGCGGTGGACCTGTACACCGACCAAGCCTCGATCCAGCAGCTTGCCACTACCTCGGAGACGATCTCCGGCCAGATGGATCAGCTTGCGCCGGGCGTGGCCATGGCGGGCGATCAGGTGGCGGCGGATGAGTTGTCCGGCTATCTGAAGACCACCGGCGTGGATACGCCACGAACGTACGCGGCGATCGGCACGACCTGCCGCGAGATCAACGAACTCATCGACGGAAAGAAAGCGCTGACGGAGCTGACGGCGGACCAGCGGCGCACCTTGCGCAGCGATCTGTACCTGACTTCCGAGGCGATGAAGAAGCTGAACAAGAAACACAAGTTGACCGATCCGGCCTTGCAGGCATCCGCAGCTACGCTGGCTACCCGAATGGATAAGGTCACGAAGTTCATTCCGATTTGGGTGAAGGTGGCCGTTGCCATCGCCCTGGGATTGGGGACGATGATCGGTTGGAAGAGGATCGTGGTCACGGTCGGAGAAAAGATCGGCAAGACGCACTTGACCTACGCGCAGGGCGCGGCGGCGGAGTTGGTGGCGGCGGGCACGATCCTGGCGGCCGATCACTTCAACCTGCCGGTGAGCACCACTCACGTACTCTCCTCGGGCGTTGCAGGAACCATGGCGGCCAACCACTCCGGTCTTCAAATGGAGACGCTGCGGAACCTGCTGCTGGCTTGGGTCCTGACCCTTCCGGTGACGGTGCTTCTGGGCGCGGGCCTGTTCGCCTTCGTGTTGAACGTCCTGATCCGGATGGGCGTGAAGTAAGCTCCGAAATCGCTACAAGAGCCGGAAGCTGAATTGCACCTGAGCTTGGACGGGAACCGGGTTCCCGTCCCTCGTGCCCGGCGTGAACTTCCATTGTTTGACGGCTTCCAGAGCCTTCTCGTCGAGGCCCAAGCCTAAGCTGCGGATCACCTGTGCGTTGGTCACCGCGCCGGTGGCGTCGATGTCCACGGAAAGGGTAGCCGTGCCCTGCCACTTGGCTTTGCGAGCTTCTTCGGAGTAGTTGGCTTCTGCCTTGTAAATCGCTACTGGATCGCCGGGGTTGGAACTGTCCTGATCCGTGCGCGGGACAGCTTGCGCAGGCCCGCCGGCACGCTGCCACAGTTTGTCGTAATAGTAGCCATTGCGGTATTCGATCCTGCCCGTTGGGTCATCCGTGCGGGTGATCTTGATTTTCCGATAGGCGCCATCCATGTTCCGATTGCTGGTGTAATAACCCAGGATGTAGTAACTCAAAACGGGAGCCTGCGCTACAGTCGCTGGAGGCGCTGGAACCGGTTCGAAGACGACGATGGTTTGAGGCGCGTCGTCTTCGGTGATCGCGAAATCAGTGTAGCGAAGTCCTTCGATGTTCTTGCCGGTCATATCCGGGACAACCACGTTGGCGATCACAAGAGTCGTGCTGCCGAAAAACCGCGGAGTTGATGTCGCGGGTGCTGCGAACTGAAAGATGCGCGGGCCGGCTGGCGCATGCCTGAGGGCTGCGACGGCGACCTGGGCCAGGGCGATTTCGGGTGGTGCTATTTGAAGAACCCCGGCTGCGATCGCCGGAGCCGGCGGTGCGGCAACCATGGCCAGCGGCGACATCGTCGTGACGAGCACCGCTGCGGCTGTGCACGCGAAAGCGATTGACGGTTTCCCCGCCCGTCCGCGCCGCTGCCGGCTGTCGAGCACGGCGTTGACACGGGCAGACAGATCCGCGTGGTTCGCCATGGCCACCAGCGGCGCCTTCTCACGAATCGATAGCCGCTTGGCGAGTCCCACCAGTTGCTCGGCATAAGCAGTGGCCTCGGAGCTACCGAGAACCGCATCGTCGCAGGACCGCTCCGCTGCGAGCGCCAGCCGGCGCCATGCCATCCAAACCAAGGGGTGAAACCAATATACGGCGCATATCAGGCGTGCAAGGCACTGGGTCAACCAGTCGCCGCGCCGGATGTGTTCGAGCTCATGTACGATCGCTCGCTTCAGATTCTCTCCGTCCCAGCTCTGTGCATCCGGAGGCATCAGAATGGCGGGATGCAGAACGCCGCAGGTCATCGGTCCTGGCAGGGCTTCGTGCAGCAGAACTTCGAGCCGCCGGGCGATACCGCAGTCGCGGGCGAGTTGGTCAACTTCAGATTGACCGAGAGGCCACGGCCGCGCAGATCGCCGCCATCGGCGAATTTGGCGCAGGCCTATCAGGACCGGTAGCAGAAAGAGCGCGACGCCCGCGATCCATCCCGATAACAAGAGCGTAGAGAGGGAGGGTCGCCACGACCTTGACGCCGGCCTGGCCTCGATGCTTGCCTGCTCAGCCAAGACCGCCGGAATCATCTCGCCGGCCGTTGAAGCGACTCGCTCCGGCGGCGCGGCCCATACCGCGATGCGGATGGGCGGAGCAAAGATCGCGGCGATCGGCAGCGCCGGCAGCATGCCGAAGGTCGCCGCCAGAATCGCGTGGCGGACAGCCGCGCGGCTTCTCCGCGTCAGCCATGCTCCGAGCAGGCCCAGCGCCGTGGTGACGGTCGCCTTGGCGACAATCGACCCGGCCAGGGAACTGCTGATCGCCAGCATCGCTACGATGATTGACGTGGTCATGACTTCTTCTTCCTTTCATCGCGAACGCGTTCGATTTCGTTTTTGAGTGCATCCAGCTCAGCGTCGGTCCAGGAGGCCTCGGCTACAAGCGACGTCATCATCTGGGTCAGCGAGCCGCCGAAGAAAGTCTGGAGATACTGCTGCAGCGCGGTGCGCTTGGCGACGGCCGGCGAGGTCGTGGCTGAGTAAATATAGCGGAGGCCGTCCTGCTGGTGTTTCAGGCAGCCCTTCTTCTCGAGCCGCGCGAGCATGACGCGAACGGAGGAATCGCCGGGCGGGTCGGTCAAGCGCGCACGGATCTCTTCCGCCGAAGCTCGATTGCCCAGCGCGAAGACTGCGTTCATGATTTCGCGCTCCCGGCGGGTCAGGGGCTCGGCGCTCGTTTTGGGCTTTGTCTGCGACATCTGTCACAGATTAACGCGACAGACGTCGCATGTCAAGACCCAATTGAAATCGGATTACGAATGCGCGACGACCTCGAAGGGGCGCATCATTTCGTTATCCTCGTGCTCCAGGACATGGCAATGATACACGTATTTGCCGGGATAGCCTTCAAAGCGCATGATGAAGCGGGTGACCATCAGGGAGTGGACGCGAACCGTGTCTTTCCAGCCTGCTTCGTAAGGCTCGGGCGGCTCGGCCGGGCCGGTAAATCTCACTTGCCCGGCGGTCTTAAATGCCAGTTCGTCGAACGGCCGGCGATCCAGAATCTGAAACCGGACCAGATGGACATGGATGGGATGCGAATCCTCGGTCGGATTGGTAATGCTCCAGATCTCGGTCGAGTTCAGCAGCGGCCTCTCCGTGATCGGCGTGCTCCAGTGAGAGCCGTTGAGCAACATCAGCATGGATTCGCCGCCGTGATCCATATATTCATTGATGGCCATCATCCGGGTCTGGACGGCATCGGATTCCAGCAGCTTTGGAACGGGGCGCAGCGCGGCGGGAAGGGAACTCGGGTCCGCTACCTTTGCGCGTCCGACGCGAAATTGCATCATCGGGAATGCGTCGTTGTTCAGGATGATTTGTTCACCCATGTGGTCCTTGAAGTCGATAACCACATCCAAGCGCTCGGCGGGAGCCAGCACGAAGTCCCGAATGGCGATGGGCGCCGGCAGCAATCCCTGATCGGCGCCGATCTGCTGAAAGCCTTGGCCGCTAGAGAGCGACAAATGGTAGAAACGTCCATTCGACGCATTCAGGACGCGGAAGCGGTATTTGCGTGCGTCCACATCGAGGAACGGAGTCAGCTTGCCATTGACCGTCATGGCGTTGCCGAAGACTTCGGGAACCCAAGGGGATTCCGGCTCTCCGGAAACCGGATAATCCAGGCTTCCGTCGCGCAACAAGAACCGGTCACAAAGGACGAGGGGAATCTCAAACCTTCCTTTGGGGAGGTTTAGCGCATCTTCCTTAGCATCGCGAATAATATAAGCTCCGGCTAATCCTGCGTAAATATTCAGCCGGTTGATGCCCATCGCATGATCGTGGTACCAGAGCATCGCCGGATCCTGGTTGTTCGGGTAATGATACGTCGCGGATTTTCCCGGAACGTACCAATCCTCCGGCCAGCCGTCGCTTTCCGGCGGCGTCTTCCCGCCATGAAGGTGGACCACCGCGCGGACCTCGGGCTTTCCTTTGTCCGCGCCGTGAAGGCGATGGTCGATCGGAAGGAAATGTTTCTCGGGAAGCTCGTTGGCCCACTCGATAGTGAGGCCTTGTCCGCTGCGGGTTTCGATGGTCGGGCCAGGCCAGCTTCCACCAAAGGTCCACAATCTTGTGGCGGGAAGATCGCGATGGAGTTTGGCCTCGGTCTGGCGCATCGCGATGCGATATCGGGCTCCCCCCGCTTTGCTGTTCGATAGGGGCTTCGCTACAGGCAGGATGGGAAGCGGATCAACGAACGTGGGGAGGGTATTGGGGTCGAGCTGAGGAACCTGCTGGGCTTTCGTTCCTTCAGGCCGGGCAGCCACCGCACCGGCTGCTGCCGCGGCCTGAAGAAATTGTCGTCTTGTGAAAGGCACTAAAACCAGTTTAAGGGGCGACGGGCTGGCCGCTGGCCGGATCGAGGATCAGCGTCTTTTTATTCGCTTTGGTGAACTGAAGCATATTCGCAATCGAATTTGCGATGGTATCGAAAGAGCCGTTGCCGATGCGCGTGCCGTTTAACCAATTATCTTCGACGAAACGAATGATGGAGCTCTGGTCGGTAACGGTGTGATCGACGAAATTCGGCTTGGCCCAAGGGGAGATCACCAACAGCGGAAGGCGCGGGCCGTAGCCGCAGCGGCCCTGGACCGGGGCGCTCACGCCTGGACCAGGGAGGGCGCTGGTGGTGCCTGTTCCACAGGAACCAGCTCCGTTGAGCGTGTCGGCGGGACTGCTGGACTGGTTCACGATCGGACCCATCTGGTGGTCGTACCAGCCGTCGGAATCGTCATAGGCGATGACCACTGCGGTGCTTTCCCAATCGCCGCTCTTTTGAAGGAAGTTGATTACGTTGACGATGAAAGCCTGCTCATCCAGCGGGTCGGAGTAACCGGCGTGGCCATCCTGATAGCCGGGGGCCTTGAGGAAGCTGACAGCCGGGAAGTTTCCGGCATTCACGGCGTCGTAGAAGTCATGCATATCGTACTGGTGATTGGCGGCATCCGTGAATCCGACACTGGCCACCGAAGTAGGACGCGCATGGGTAGGATTCGCTGTTGATTTGTAGTATTGAAAGGGCTCGTGGTGCGGGATGTAATCGGCCTTCTTCGTGGCCGTGACCAGGGAGGTAGTGCTGCGGGCGCAGCCGGTGGTTCCGTTCGCATTGGTGACGCTCAGATCGAAGCCTTGCGTGAAGAAGCCCCAGGTTACGCCTGCGGTGTTCAGCAGGTCGCCGATGGTCTGGCCGGTGAAGCTGAACAACTCGCCAGTGGTGGTGGAGCAAACGTCGCCAATAGGATCGGCATCGCCGATATCGGTGGTGGTGCCGTTGCCGCCTGTGGTCACCGAACCGGTGCCATTAATGTTGCCGGTGACGCCATTGGTTTGGCCGGAGACGAGATTGATCGCTCCGGGCGTTGAGGGACCGAAAGTGGTGCCGTAGGAATTGTCGCTCATCGCGAAATGCTGCGCGTAGTTCCAAAGGGCGGTGACAGTGTTGCCGTCGTAATAGCCCATGGTGATGCCGGTGGTCGAGTACGGATAGAAACCCATGCCCGGAGGCGTCGGAGGGGGACCAGCGGTGCCCACAGATGAGGGGAACAGATCCATCATTCCGCCGTGAACGGCCGATTGCTCCGGTCCGTAGTTATGATTCTGATCGGTGGTCGCAGCCTGTGAGCGGTCCAGGCGGAAGGGATTTACGGCTCCATTTGCGTTCGCGGTGTTCACGAAATTGGGATTCCGTGTGGTAAGTACATCCGTCAAGCCATTGACGGAGGGCGTTCCCGGAAGCGCGGTGAAAGCGGGCTCGCCTTCCGGATTGGTAGCCACCGGATAGGTGCCGAAGTAATGATCGAACGAGATATTCTCCTGGAAAATGACCACGATATGCTTGATCGGGGTGATCGAGCCAGCGGTCGAAGTCTGTGCGTGAGCCGGCACGGGACCGACCAGCAAACCGAATATCAGAAACTGGACTACTAACAGCGAGACGAATGGGCGCATGGTTGTTCTTGGAGTATCCTTTTTCTATTTGGAGCCGTGAGTTGGTTTTGCCGTAGTGGCTGGTTCTCCGCTGGTTGGATCCAGGATCAGCGGTTTGGCGGGAGTGCCGGTAAAGTCGAAAGAATTCAGAATAGATCCGGCGATGGCGTCGAAGGACTGATCCCCGATTCTTCCAAGGTTCCAATTATCTTCAATAAAGCGAAGGATGGAAGTGGTGTCGGTAGTGGTATGATCCACAAAATTCGGTTTGGCGAAAGGCGAAATCACCAGGAAGGGGAGCCGCTGTCCATAGCCGCAACGATCCAGATACGCGCCTTGCGTGGGAGTTCCGCAGAGGCCGGAGCCGTTGGCGGCATCGTTGGCTGAGTCATTGGACTGGCTCACGATGGGCGGCGCTACGTGATCGTACCAGCCGTCGGAATCGTCGTAGGTGATCAGGATCGCCATTTCGTTCCATTGAGGCAGTTTCATCAGATCGTTGATGGTGCTGACCAGCCACGTCTGCTCTGAAAGCGGGTCTGACTTGGCGGGATGGCCGGTGGCGGTCGTCGAAGCTTTCAAGAAGCTGACTGCGGGAATCACGCCGTTGTAGGCGGCGTTCCAGAAGTCGCCCACGGAGTATTGGTGGTTCGCCTGGTCGGTTTGGCCGATCATGCTCACTACCGATGGCGGAAGATGGTGCGGGTTCGCAGTGGAAGTGTAGTAGTTAAACGGATCGTAGTGGTTGTTATAGAGGCTGGTACAAACCGCGGCGCCGTTCTTGCTGCTGGTGGGGAGCCAGTCCCCATAAAACCATCCCCAGGTGACGCCGGCGGCATTGAGAAGATCGCCGACGTTCTTGCCGGTCATGAGAACCGGCGTGCCGGAGGTGCAATCGTCGTTTGCGGCGGGAGCCTCGACGTTGGCGATCACGCTGCCATTGGCGACTTTACCGGAGATCGATGCGACTGAGGTGGTGTGCGTCGAGCCTGAGATCAAGTTGAGATGGCCCATAACGGTTGTGCCGAACTCCGTGTCGAAGAAGTTATCGCTCATCGCGAAGTGCTGGGCGTAGTTCCAGAGAGCGGTCACCGTGTTGCCGTCGTAGTAACCCATGCTGAGACCAACGATGGGGCACGCGGCGCTGACGGGAGAGCTTGTGACCGTCGCGAATTTGTCCATCAGTCCGCCGTCGAAACCTTTTTGTTCGTCGGTGTAAGCGTTGTCGTTATCGCAGGTTACATTCTGGCTGCGATCGAGACGGAAGGGCGCAATGGTATTGGGATTGTGTTTCTGGATGACGCCGCTGAGGCCGTTGACCTCGGGAGTTCCGGCGGCGGCGTGGAAGACGGGCTCATCCTGTGGGTTCGCCGCGTTCGGGTAAGTGCCGAAGTAATGATCGAACGACTGGTTCTCGTCGAAAATCACCACCAGGTATTTGATCGGCGTTGTGGTGTTTTGGCTCTGTGCCTGAGTTGAGCCGATGGCGCAGAAAAGGCCGAGAAAAGCTGCGGTGAAGCATCGAATGCGATGAAAAGTCATGCGGGAACGGATCTCCAGTGCTGGGCTTGAAGGAACATTGTTCGAACGGAAATCACAACGATACCGAAGCTCTATTCCAATACGATGAATGTCCGATCACAAATGGGTATCTACTGGTGCTCGCGCCCGTAGGCCATCAGTCATCTACTGCGCATTTGACGGTAATAGGCCGTTGGTACACTCGACTCCGCAAGCCAAGGAGAACAACCAATTGAGAACCAAATTACTCTGTGGGTCTTTCTTGTTCTCGACGTAGTGTTGGTCCAGCGGGCCCCATCCTTATTACGGGCACGCCGGCCGATGATCTACTGTCGAATCGACCGGCCCATCGCCGAACTTGGGGCGGATCCTAATAAACTTCGACAGCCTCACGCCCTTCGCTACCTACTCGACCTACACCTCCAGCGGGGTCTCCATTTCAAGCCCCGACGGCCTGGAAGTGTTGCCTTATAGCACCGAGGACGGCCCTAATGAAAATGTTCGACGACAGCGCAGCGGGCAGCGCGAATGTTTCCATTACGGATTCCGGAAGCACCGCGATTGGCGTCGGGATAGCGGACTCAGACATGACGGCGGCCGGCGCGCCCGTCACCATTTTCCTGCAGGCTCTGAACGCGAGCGGCGTTGGTTTCGGGACCTGTTTTCCGTGGTCGTTATCTTCGGTGAGAACATTTCGTTCGATCACTACTTCGGAACATATCCGACGGCGGTGAATCCTCCCGGAGAGACGCGCTTTCTCGCCCACCCGGGGACCCCGGGCGAACACTCTGGCGACGCCCAACGCTCCCTGGTCCAATCTTCTGACCGCCAATCCGAATTTGAACCCGCGAATGGCGCGGGTGCCGCGAATCCTTTCCGGTTGAATCGAATCCTCGAGCACGAGGATAACGAGATGATGCGGCCGTATGAGGTTGTCGCTGCCGGTGCTCCTGCCAAGAGATAAACGCGGATTCCGGCGTGCTACCATGAAAATTCTAGGAGCAGATTGGCCGGGCCTCCGCTGAATCTCGTCGCGATCTACCCCGGCTCATTCGACCCGATTACGAACGGGCATCTGGACCTGATTTCACGCGGGAGCCGGCTGGTGGAGCGGCTGATCGTGGCGGTCCTGCGCAACGAAAACAAGCGCCCGTTGTTCAGCGTCGAGGAGCGCGTGGAGATGCTTCGGGAGGTTACCGGGGCGTACCCGAACGTCGAGGTCGGATGGTTCGACGGGCTGCTGGTGAATTACGCGGCGGATCGGGGCGCGAATTTGATCATACGCGGCATCCGGGCCATCTCGGATTATGAGCATGAACTCCAGATGGCGTTGATGAACCGGCGGCTGCGTCCGGAGATTGAGACCGCGTTTTTGATGGCGGGCGAGGCGTACTCCTTCATCAGCTCGCACCTGATCAAACAGGTGGTGTCGCTGGGAGGAGATGTTTCCGGCATGGTGCCGGCGGTCGTCGAGGCTCGACTCAAGGGGCGCTATGCGGCCCAAGGGGTGAGTTAGGGAATTCAGAGGAATTATGCAAACCGTACAAGAGCTGGCGCAACGGATTTCGCTGATCAGCGAATCCTCCACGATGAAGGTGGCCGCCGAGGCCGACCGTTTACGAAGAGAGGGCGTCGACGTAGTCGATTTCAGCGCGGGGGAACCCGATTTTCCAACGCCCGATAACGTCAAGGCCGCGGCCATCAAGGCCCTGGACGCGAATTTTACCAAGTACACGCCGGTCAGCGGCACGGTGGAGTTGAAACAGGCCATCTGCGATCACCATAAGCGGCTGTATGGCACTGCCTACGGATTGAAGGAATGCATCGCCACCATGGGCGGGAAGCACGCCATTTTCAACCTGACCCAGGCTCTGCTCGATCCAGGCGACGAAGTCATCATCCCGGTTCCTTATTGGGTGACGTTCAAGGATGTCGTCAACTACGCGGGCGGCAAGTGCGTCTTCGTCGAGACCGACGAAGACCAAGGCTTTACGCTCAAGGCTTCGGCGATCGAGCGCGCCATCACTTCGAAGACGCGCATGATTATTCTGAACTCGCCTTCAAATCCGAGCGGAGCTGTGTTCGATCGGATTGAGCTCGAAAAGATCTTCCGCACGGCCAAGGACCGGGGCATCTGGATTCTAGCCGACGAGTGCTATGAGCGCTTCCTGTATTCGAGCGAGCCGTTCTCGCTGGCCTCGCTTCCGGGCGCCAAAGACACGGTGGTTGTGGCCGGGTCGCTTTCGAAAACCTATGCCATGACGGGTTGGCGCATGGGCTTCGTGCTGGGACCAGCGGCGGTGGTGGCGGGCATCAACAAGCTGCAAAGCCACGCGACTTCGAATCCCAATTCGATCACACAAAAGGCGGCAATCGAGGCGCTGAACGGTCCGCAGGATTCCGTGGCGGCCATGCTCGCCGAATATCGCCGGCGGCGCGAGTATGTCATGGAACGGCTCCGGAAGATGCCAGGCGTGAAGACGCAGACTCCGCAAGGGGCTTTCTACGCCTATCCTAATGTCAGCGCGGCGTTCACTGGCGGCATCGCCAATGCCTTCCAGTTCTCCGAGAAACTGCTGGCGGAGGAATTTGTCGCGCTGGTTCCGGGCGAAGCCTTCGGAACCACCGAGCATATCCGCATCTCCTACGCGACTTCGATGAAGGAGTTGGAGCGCGGCCTGGACCGGATCCAGCGCTTTATCGCGGCCCGCGTGTAATGCCGGTTGTACGGCTGAAACCCCGGTTCGTCGAAAGAGTTTGGGGATCGGAACATCTGGGGCCTTGGTTCAATGTGCCACCGGGGTTTCAGAACACGGGCGCGAAAATCGGCGAGGTCTGGTTTGAAGGCTCCGGCGATTTACCGCTGCTGGTGAAGTTTCTGTTCACTTCGGGCAAGCTGTCGGTGCAGGTGCATCCGGACGACGCCTACGCGGCTCAGCATCACAATAGCCTTGGAAAGACCGAGATGTGGCACGTGCTGGCGGCCGAGCCCGGCGCGCAGATCGCGGCCGGATTCCGGGAGCCGGTTTCAGCGGACCGATTGCGCGCGGCCGCGCTGTCCGGAGAAATCGAAGAGCTGCTGGCGTGGCACGATGCTCGCCCTGGCGACACCTTCTTTATTCCCGCCGGAACGGTGCATGCCATCGGCGCAGGGCTGACGCTGTGCGAGATTCAGCAGCTCTCAGACGTGACCTACCGGCTCTACGATTACGGACGGCCGCGGGAGCTGCATCTCGACCAATCGCTGGCGGTGAGCCATCTGGGACCGCATTCGGCTCGGGTGAAACCCGAGGGCATGGTGCTGGTGTCCTGCGAGCATTTCACAGTGGCGCGCTACGAATGTTCCGGGAAAATCGAATTCCATCGTGGCGCCGATGGGCTTGGCGTCCCCGATGTTCTGATTGTGATCGAGGGCGAAGGACACGTCGGCGGCGCGCTGGCCCACTGCGGCGAAGCATGGTACGCTGCGCCAGGGACTAGCCCTTTTGAGGTGACTGGCAGGTTGACCCTTTTGGGGGCGTGGGTCCTCCCAAAATCCCCGATGCGTAATCCAGGCAATCGTTCGTGATCTAGCTTGATTTCAAGCGCTTAGAACTAAAGCCGTTCCTCAGGCTAACTCTTTCTGTGTGCCGAAACAGTACCCGCTTCAGAATGGGCTGTTTTTGCCATTTCCTCCATTTTCACGCGGGTTTTGGTTACGTTTTTCCTCCAGTCGTCCGATCTATCTAGTGAGTTAACACGGAAGAGGACGCCTATGAGACTTTGTGTAGCCGCACTGCTGGCGGTGATCTTGAGCGCTCCGGCCGCCATAGGCCAAGCCATCGACGGGGATATTGTCGGTACCGTTTTCGATTCCACGGGGGCGGCGGTGTCGAATGCCCACGTAAAGATCGAGAACGTTGCAACCGGAGTGACGGCGGAGGGGAATACGAATGGGAGTGGAAATTTTCGTTTCAGCAACGTCCTGATCGGAGCGTACACGGTCGCGGTCAGCGCGCCCAGTTTCGCGGGGGCGCTGGTGAAAGACGTCCAGGTGGATCTAAACAAAACCACCACCGTGAACGCAACTCTTCTGCCGGCAACGGTAAAGTCGGACGTGACCGTGGTGGAGGCTCCGGTATCGCTGGACACCACCACGGCGCAGATCGGAACGTCCTATGCGGCCCGTGCGGCCGAGGAACTGGCGATCGCTTCCAATGCGGGAGATGGCGCCCTGAACCTGGCGCTGCTTGACGGGGGAGTGGCCAGTTCCGGCGGCGTCGGCGCGGGCTACGGACCCTCCGTGGGCGGGCAGCGTCCGCGCAATAACAACTTCACGGTCGAGGGCGTGGACGACAACCGCAAGGATACAACCGGACCTGCCACGCTGGTTCCCAACGACGCTGTGGCCGAGTTTACCTCGCTTCAGAATCTGTACAGCGCCGAGTTCGGGCGCTCCGGCGGGGGCCAGTTCAATACGGTGATCAAGAACGGTGGCAACGTAGTTCACGGCTCGCTTTTTGAATATCTCCAGAACCGGTATTTGAATGCGGTTGATCAGGAGTATGCACGTCAGGGTTTTCTGACCAATCAACGCTACGACAACAACCGGTTTGGAGGAGAGATCGGCGGTCCGATCCGCAAGAATTCGTTGTTCTACTACGGTTTGTTTGAAGACAATCCGGTGGGCTTCGCCAGCACGGTATCGCAGGACATTTGGGCTCCCACCGCGGCGGGCTATCAAATGTTGAACTCAATGCCCGGGATTTCGCAGACCAATTTGGGAATTCTCGAAAAGTACCTGGCGCCGGCTCCGACGGCGGGCGATATCTCCATTGTCAACGGGGTTTCGATTCCCATTGGTGTTTCCCCGATTCTGGCTCCCAGCTATTACAACTTCTATAACTGGCTGGGGTCGTTGGACTACACCATCTCGCCGACCGATCAAGTCCGCGTACGTTATATTGCCAACCGCCAGAACGCGCTTGACAGCAGTGCCAACCTCTCGCAGTTCTGGACGCACGAGCTGGTCACCAGCGGCTTGGCCACTTTGTCGGAGTACCACACCTTCCGGCCGAACGTATTGAATGAGTTGCGTCTAGCCTATGATCGCTTCAACTCCAACGATCCCGCGCCGAATGTGCAATACCCCGGCCTGGATCAGTTTCCGAACATCGTAATCTACAACGACCTCGGGGTTCAGATCGGACCCAATCAAAGCGCGCCCCAGCAGAACGTCCAGAATACGTACCAGCTCGCCGATAATCTGAGCTGGGTGAAGGGCCGCCACGATTTGAAGTTTGGAGTCGACCTTCGCGACCAGATCTCGGCCAGTACGTTCATTCAGTATGAACGCGGGGATTACGAGTACTTGAGTATGGGCAGGTTTCTTCTCGACCAAGTGCCGGATTACAAGGTTCAACGCAGTGTCGGAGACACGCCCTATTCCGGGAACTCCTCTTCTTTCTACGCCTTTCTGAACGATAACTGGAGAGTCTCGAATAATCTGAGCCTGAATCTCGGCGTTCGTTACGAATACAACGGCGTGGCGGAGTCAATGAAGGATTTTGCTTTAAACAGCGCCGCCGACGTGCCTGGGGTGATTACATTCTTCGCTCCTCAGGCTCAAAAGCTTAACTTTGCGCCACGCTTCGGATTTGCCTATTCCCCTGGGCACAAGGCCTCCACTACCGTTCGCGGAGGATTCGGAATCGGCTACGATCCCCTGTTCGACAACATTGGAACCAACGTGCGGCCTCCTCAGGACACCTCGCTCATCACGAGCGTTCCGAACGCGCCTGACTTTCTGGGCAATGGCGGGATCCTCAATGTCGTACCCACGCAGCTTCGCGCCGCAACTACTGCGTGGCTGCCCAATCAGGAACTTGGGTACGCGATGAACTGGAGCTTGGGGGTGCAGCACGAGTTCGCCCACGATTACACGCTTGAAGTTCGCTATGTGGGCACGCGTGGAGTGCATCTGATCGAGCAGACCCAGTTGAACCGCAACGCGGTGGTGACGCCAGAACTGTACTTGCCGACGTATCTCACGTCGCCGGGGCAAGCCGCGTTGAACACTCTGCCCGTTACGCTGACGCAACTCAAAGCCTTGGCTGCGGGCAACAATCCGCTGGCGCAATATGGATTCACCCAAACCATTACCTCCTACGAACCACTGGGAAACTCCATCTACAACGGTCTGGCGACGAGTCTCAAGAAAAGGATGTCACGGCACGTGTTCCTGCAGGCGGCTTACACCTGGAGCCACATGCGGGACGACAGCACGGCGGAGGTCAACACCACGGCGCTTTCCCCGCGGCGGCCGCAGGATTTCGGGAATCTGGCGTCGGAGTGGGCGGATTCGGCGCTGGACCACCGGCAACGCGCGACGCTTACATGGATCTATGAGACGCCGTGGTTCAATAGCAGCCAGAACGCATTTGTGCGCAATGCCCTGGGCAACTATCAGATCTCAGGCACCTATATTTTCGAGTCTCCCGAGATGGTCACCCCCCAGGGAGGCGTCGACGCCAATCTGAACAGCGATGCCACCAGCGACCGGACGATCGTCAATCCCGCCGGAGTTCCTGGAACCGGCACGGGTGTCACAGCGCTCAAGAACAGCTCTGGCGGGACCGTCGCTTATCTGGCCAATAATCCGAACGCGCAATACATCACGGCCGGATCGGGGGCCCTCGCCGACGCCGGACGCAACACGCTGGCCACTCCGCCGATCAACAATTGGGACCTCACGGCGTTTAAGAACTTTACCATTCGGGAACGCGTGAAGCTCCAATTCCGGGCCGACTTCTTCAACGCCTTCAATCACCCGCAATACACGCCGGGTCTGGTGGATAGCATCAGCCCCGTGAACCGCTCCAGTACGGCACTCCCGACCACCTATCTGGTCCCCAGTAATTCCACCTTCGGGCAGTGGAATCAGGTGTTCGCCAGTAACGCGCGTTCGATTCAACTCGGCGTGAAGCTGCGGTTTTAGCTTTGCCTGTTAGACCGCTTTCACGGATGGTGTAGACCGCGCCCTGCCGGTCGCGGCGCGGTTCGGAGCCGCTATGGGTCAGCACTCGGCAGTCTGCATTAACCATGAACCGGTTATAGGTTCCCCGTGGGCGCTTTAAGAGAAGAAGAGCTTCCAAGCCGTAACCGTAAGCGCGTGGGTCACCATGGACGCGCGGATGCTGCGTGCCTGCCGGAAAGCCAGGCCATAAAACACTCCGGCTATCGCTGCCATTGCCACAAATCTCCAGTTGGGGAACGCGTGGAACCAGAGATGCGCCAGGCCGAATAGAATCGAGGCCAGAGCCAGACCCATCCATTCGTTCCTAAGCCATTGGCCGAGCCATTGCTGCAAGAGGCCGCGGAAGAAGAACTCTTCGCCCAACGCCAGCACCCACAACACCCCGAAGAACGTTCCCAGCGCGAGCACGGAGATTCGGTCCCATCCCTGAGGGGGCGCGTGGGGCGAAGTAAATCCCACCGCCTTCGAGGCCAGGGCCGCCACCGGCAGGAAGATAACGAAGTAGACGAAGCCGATAATCCATTCCTTGCGCTTGGGCCAAAAGCCGAATCCGACTCCCTTCATGCGCCGGATGCTCAGCATGGCGAATGCGCCGGTGCGAATCCACATCACCTTTCCCAGGACGTCCAGGGTCAGCTTGGGGTATGGGTCCGTGTATTCGCGGCGTTCCAAATTCGCGAGGAACACCGCTGCCATAAACACGACGAAGAGGAGATCGGCCGCGCCTTTGTGGGGCAGCAGCACATACCAGAAGGAGGCCACGCCGGCCAGCCCCAGGATGGCCGCCAGCGACTCCCAACGAAAAAACCCGAACGCCAGTGATGCGGCGCAATAGGGCGCGGCGGCGGAGAGTGTCAAGGCCAGGGCCACGGCCGCGGGCGGAAGCTGCTCCAGCTGCGCTCGCCAGCGTTCGACGCCGAGAGTGTAGTAGAAACTGGCCTCCAGCAGGAAGGCCGGGAGCGCCGCCAGCACCAGGTGCAAGGGAATATGGTACTGCCGGGCATAAATAAACGCCGCCGCCGCGGAGCCGAGCCAGATCAGCGGCAGCGCCCACTTGGTTGTCATCTGACTCTGTCATCGTAACCTTTTCCCGTAACCATTTCGCCGGCGCCGAGTATTCCAATATGAAAGTGCGCGGCGCGAGGTTTACTGACGCGAGGTTAACCGAGAAGTTGTGATCACGAGCGACAACGCTTTAATGGCGCAGGTAAGCGCCGGCGAACTGCCCAAGCTGGCCGTTTTATTCGAGCGGCATCACCGCGCCTTGTTCCGCTACTTTGTGTCGCTGAATCGGGATCGGGAACTGTCCGAGGATCTGGTGCAGGATGTGTTCTTCCGCATCTTGCGCTACCGGGCGACCTACGATCCGGGGAAGGCCTTCACGGCGTGGATGTACGGGATTGCGCGCCACGCCAGCCTGGATCGCGCTCGGGAGCGTCGCGGCGAAGTGATCGGAATTGAGGCGATCCTGGAGCGCCGCGGGGAACCCGCCTCCGCCGCGCCGGGTCCGGAGGAGCGGGCGGCCAAGATGCAGAATCTGGGATTGCTGGCGCGGGCGCTCGACCTGCTCCCCGCCGACAAGCGCGAGATTCTTGTGCTCAGCCGGTTTCAGGAGCTGAAGTACGAGGAGATCGCGGAGGTCCTCGATTGCGAGGTCGGGGCGGTGAAGGTGCGGGTGTACCGGGCCGTGCGCGCGCTGGAACAGATTTATTTTGCGCTGGAGAAGGAAAAAGCATCATGACGTGCGAAGAGATCGAATCGCGAATGGCTGAGTGCTGGGCGCTGACGCTGAGCTCCGGGCAAGGAGATCATGAGGCGGAGAGTGAGGTCGAGGAGCACTTAGCGGGCTGCGAAAGCTGCCGGACGGAAGCGCAGCGGTTGGGGCTGCTATGGCGCGATCTGGCGCGGCTGCCCGTGATCGAGCCCGGCTCAGGCGTCCGCCAGCGCTTCTATGAAACGCTGGCCGCCTATCGCGAGGGCGCGGCTTCGGGGGCGGTACGCCCTTTTCCGATTCCTGCGCTGGCTGCAACGCCGCCCGGGTGGAAACATTTGGTTTGGCAAATCGCTGCAGGCGTGGTTCTTTTGCTGGGGGGCCTGGGAGCGGGATACAGCATTCGCTCCACCCAGACAACCAATGCCGAGGTGACCCAACTGCGAGGGGAGGTCGGCAATATGCGCCAATTGGTGGCGTTGTCATTGCTGCAGCAGCAGTCCGCGAGCGAAAGGCTGCGCGGCGTGAGTTGGGCGTATCGCGTGGAGCCTTCGGATACTGAGGTGCTTGGGGCTTTGCTCACGGCCGTGAATCACGATCCCAACGTCAACGTCCGGCTGGCGGCCGTGGACGCGCTGCATCCTTTCGCTGCAAGCCCGGTCACCCGGGACGCTGTGATTCAGGCGCTGGGGAAGCAGACCGCGCCCATCGTGCAAGTTGCGCTGATCGATCTCCTGGTGGATTTGAAAGAGACCGAGGCCGCGCCGGAGCTGGAGAAGGTGGCGTCCGATAGCGCAACCGATATCGGCGTCAGGCAACGCGCCCAGTGGGCTTTGGAAAAATTGCAATGAATACCCTGAACGAATCTGAATCGGCTCTCCTGCAAGATGAGGGTCAGCGTCTGCCGCGAGAGCATCGTGCACAGAGATTTCTCTCACAGACAGCATCTCTCGCCATCGCGGGGTTGACCGTAATCCTCTTTGCGAGCCCTGTTCCTGTTGCGGCGGAATCGGCGCCGGATAGGGACGGCGTGCTCCACCTGCGCAGCCTGGTGGTGGAAGATCAAAACGGGCATGAGCGTCTTCGTTTCGGTGCGCCCTTACCTGACCCGAGGATTCACGGCGTTCGCCATAAGCGAAGCGGGGCGGTTTCAGGCTTGCTCATCTCGGACGCCGGCGGGAATGAGCCGGGCGGCTATGTAACCGCGGACAAATCGGGCGAGGCGTTTGTTTCGCTGGCTTCGGAAGATGAGCGGCAGGTGCTCTTCCTGGCAAACCCGAAAGGTGGCGTAAACTTCCTTTTAGAACTCCCGGCGCCTTCCATCACACTTTCCAAATGAATAACAAAAATTACATCAGCACTTTACCGGTGAATCCAATGAATACCTTGAGGCATTTGACAATCTTCGGAATCGGATTCGTGGCGCTAGCCGCGGCTCAGGAGAGCCCGCAGCCGCAGCACGTCACAGCGACCTTTCGCGATCCTTCGGCTCCGCGAAAGCTGGAGGTGAATCTGGCGGCGATGGCCACGCTTACCGTGCGGGGAAGCCAGCGGGCCGACGTGGCCATCGATTACACGCTGCGGGGCCCGGCCGCGGTTCGGCAGCGAAATTCAGAACCGCCGCCGCCGGGGATGCATCGGATCGGCGGATCCAGCTTGTTGGATGTGAGTGAGGACGGGAACGTCGTGCGCGTCAACGGCGGTGGATTCCTGGGGAATCTTGGGGACGTGACTATCCAGGTGCCGGCTCAAACGTCCGTGACGATCGCGAGTTCGCTGGGAGGAAAGATCATTGTTGAAGACATCGCCGGCGAAACCGAAGTCAATCAATTGAATGGGACCATCACGATTACAAATGCTTCGGGAACGGTGGTGGCGCATTCCACCAACGGCAAGATTGTCGCGTCGCTGAACAGGCTCGCGATGGACAAGAGCACGAGCTTTTCCACATTTAACGGGGACATCGATCTCACTCTTCCCGCCGACGCCAAAGCTACGCTGAAAGCGCGGGCGGACAATGGCGATATTTTCACGGATTTCGATGTAAAGATAGCGCCCGTTACAAGCGCGCCAATCCCGCCGCGTCCGCCGGCCCCGCCCGCCGCGGCCGCCCCCCCAGCTCCGCCAGCTCCCCCGGCCCCGCCTGCGCCACCTGCGCCGAAGGGCACGTCGGCCTCTCGCGACGCACTCCGGGACCAGCTGAGGAACCAAGTTAGGGCGCAGGTGAGGGTCGCGGTAAATTCAGCCGGCAGATTCAATGGGCGCACCGATTACGTAGAGGGGACCATTAACGGCGGCGGTACGGAAATCCAGTTCACCACTTTCAACGGAAGAATTCTCATCCACAAGAAATAGCTCTAAAACGCTCCCAGATAGAGCGGCTTGCCGCGCCGGGGTAAAATGGCCCTGTCATGCCCTCATTCCCCGGCGTGGATTATCTGCGCATCGACTCTTTGTTCAATGAGCAGGAGTTGCTGGTGCGCCAGACCGCCCGTCATTTCGTCGATGATCGCGCGCTGCCGCTGATGCGCGATTGCTTCCGAGAGGCTCGTTTCCCCAGTGAGCTGATCGCGGAGATGGGGCGGCTGGGATTCTTTGGCGCGAATCTGGAAGGCTACGGCTGCGCCGGCATGAACAATGTGGAGTACGGCCTGATCATGCAGGAATTAGAGCGGGCCGACTCCGGGCTGCGCAGTTTCGTCAGCGTCCAAGGCGCGCTGGTGATGTACCCGATCCTCACCTATGGCAGCGAGGAGCAGAAGCAGCATTGGCTGCCGCGTCTGCAATCGGGCGAAGCCATCGGCTGCTTCGGGCTCACCGAGCCAGGCTTCGGATCGAATCCCGCGGGGATGCTGACGCGCGCGCGGCACGAAGGCTCCGGGTGGGTGCTGGATGGCGAGAAAACCTGGATTACCAACGGATCGATCGCCGACGTCGCGCTGGTGTGGGCTCGCGAAGAGGAGGGCGTTCGCGGATTCCTGGTGGAACGAGGGACGCCCGGATTTACAGCGCAGGAGATTCATGGAAAGCTGTCCATGCGCGCCTCGGTGACGTCGAGCTTGGCGCTTCAAAAGTGCCGCCTTCCGGAAAGCGCGATGCTGCCGGGAGCGAAGGGACTGAAGTCGGCGCTGAGCTGTTTAACGCAAGCCCGCTATGGGATCGGGTGGGGCGTGATTGGCGCGGCGATGGATTGCTATGAAACGGCGCGATCTTACGCGGTGCTCCGCAAGCAGTTCGAGGACCGGCCCATCGCGTCGCACCAACTGGTGCAGGAGAAACTGGCCTGGATGATCACCGAAATTACCAAGGCTCAGCTTCTGGCATTGCAGGTGGGGCGGCTAAAAGACCAGAATCTGGCGGATCCGGCGCATGTGTCCATGCTCAAGCGCAACAACGCCGCCATGGCGCTCGACTGTGCCCGCATGGCCCGCGATCTTCTGGGCGCAGCCGGTATCGTGGACGAGTATCCCGTGATGCGGCACATGTGCAACCTCGAAACCGTCAAGACCTACGAAGGCACGGATCATATCCACGCGCTGGTGATCGGAGAGCGGGTGACGGGTGTGGCGGCGTATAAATGACCGGCGCAAACGGCGGCCGGCATGTTAGCATGAAAAAGGTGGTGCCATGGGCATTCTATTGACTATCGTTCATTACATCGTTTGCATTTTTCTGATCATCGTTGTCTTGCTGCAGAGCGGGAAAGCGGCGGATCTTGCCGGCGCGTTTGGCGGGATGGGCTCGCAGACCGTATTTGGTCCGCGTGGATCTGCCACAGTGCTTTCCAAAGCAACTACCATCGCAGCGGTGTTGTTCATGGTGACGTCGCTTAGCCTTTCTATCATCGCGACGCATTCAAGCAAGGGCGGATCGTCGGTGCTTGACAAGGCGAAAGGCGCGCCGACGCAGCAGAAGAGTACGCCGCAGCCTGGTTCCACGGTACCTCTGACGATGACTCCGATTAGTCCAAACGGGGAAAAGGGAACGCCCCAGACCGTCCCGGCGCAGGTGGTGCCGCCGACGAAAAAGTAGGTTCTTCTCGCGGAGATGGCGGAATTGGCAGACGCACTAGCTTGAGGTGCTAGCGGGAGCAATCTCGTGGGGGTTCAAGTCCCCCTCTCCGCACCATAGATTCTAAAGTAGTTAGGTGAGAACGGTCGCCAGCTAAGATGGCGGCCGTTTTGCTTTTGGACCCTGTTTTAGACCTTATGACTTGCCGGAACGCGTCGGGCCTAATTGGACCTTGTGAGGCCGCTGGAGGTCTCCGTTGGTGTGGATACGCGGCTAAGGAATGAGCAATCTACGCGGGGGCCAGGGTGCACCGCACATCAGTGATGATCCAGACTTCCAAGTGCTATTCGGACCGGATCAATGCGTGGGTGCCGAGTCCTGCTTCCGCGCGGAACGGTGCCGGGGTTGACGTTTCGAAATCAAGATTTTCTAGCCCGGTAGATGTTCGGAATCCGCGCCCTTCCTCGTACCGAAAGGCAGGGTTTGGGTCCGTAAGCCCCGATTCGGATCAAGCCCGGCGTGGGCCCCGCCGGTTGCATTTCGTGGGGGAGCATTCCATTCAGAAGGGTCTCACGCAGATTCCTTGTTCAAGAATGGTTTGCGTTTGCCGGTGCTTAACACGCAGTCTCCAGACGCGATGTTCGCCCGCGCGGATCGCCACCGAACTTCAGGGGATCGTCACTACGAAGTCAGCCGAGCCTAAAACGTCCCGGGGAAAGTCGGGCGAAACTAGAACAGAGCGCCGCGGTCGCAGTTGAACCGCAACTTGTACCGCCCTGAACAGTCCGTCGAATCGCGCAGCGACAGCATCCCGCTGACATTTAGCGGGATTCGGAAATGATGCCCTACGTCACTTTTGTAATAAAGGCCAACTTCCCGGCAGAACAGCACTCCAAAATTAGGTATACTACGGCACATTCGCCCATGGGCCGAAAATTACGCAAACGACACCAAGAGTGCCTCGGAGGACAGCTGCGGACAAGGTTTGCCGCCATCGTATTGGCTCTTACGCTAGGCTTGCCATTAGCCCTCTCTGCGCAGCAGCAGGGGCACTGCCCCTCATCCTCGCCCTGTCGTGTCACTCTGTATTTCGATCAAAATGGTGGTCCTAATCGCAGCGGTGACGTCATCTCCGTTATTCCAGGCGACACAGTCACGATTGTTCCCATCTCCATCAGCAACTTTGTTGATCATGTTTGCAAGTGGAAGGAATCGCGAAGTTGTGGTCTGTTTGGATGGTTCACATGTGATGACGACAAGCAGCAAGAAACTCATCTTGACCACGTGACAATCGCGATAGCTTCGCGAGTAGTGCCGAAGCTTCAAGATCAAATACTTGGAAAGAGTGACGCATCCAAGCATGATTATGTCGTAAAACAACCTGGCCTGCTGGTAATAGGCCGGACAGAAGACACCGTCGTGCCAAACGCAAAACCTCGACCGGATGCGAGCTGCTCTCATAGCGTTTTACCTGTCCAGCTTCAATTTCAGGTCATCATTGCAGAAAGGTGATAGCAGATCTATGAGTACAAAGGCGATCAGTCTAATTCTGGCGGTGCTCGTCCTCGCCACTCTCGGCTTTGCAGGTTTTCGCGCTTGGAAAAAGCGAGTGCCGTCGATTGCGTCTGCGCCCGGCATTACTACACCCGAACAGAAGGCGAACGCACAAGCCTATGATAGTGCGGCGAAGGCGTTCCTCAAGGCATCAGAGCAGACCGCCGAACGGCTTGATACTGAGAGCGCTGCCGCCAAGCAGACTGGCAACACGGAGGTAGCAGCGAAGAAGGCGGAAACCGCGAAAGAGATTCGCGACAACGCCGATACCTATCGCTCCCAGGTTCAGGACTACTCCAACGGAAGGCCAACTTCCCCGGCGCCGAACCAACCCGCTACACCACAGGAACCAGCCCCACCACCCCAATCCTCGGGACCTGATCTGCCGCCTGTCCCCCCAGCACCACCTGCCGGAGCATCGGATGCCGGACTCGATCAAAACACCGTGGATCTCGCAGCATTGGGAATCTGCGTAGTTAAGCCAGAGTTATGCCTTGCCGCAAAAGCGCTGGCATCCTTAATAGGACATTTGGATGGTGATACCAAGCGTGTATTGGTGAAACTGCTCGCAGGCGGTAAGCTGGGTGATCTCAACGAAAAAGATATCCGAACCCTGCTCGATGCCGCTCGTAAGAATCCGGATCTCCAGGCTAAAGTTGCTGATTTCCTGGGTAAAGAAGCTGGCGGCACGGACGCATTTGCAAAACAGGCCAAGGTCATTCAAGACGGGTTAGATCGGATCGTCAATACTGGTTGTGGTGAGCTCTGCAGCAATCTAGAGCACAACATCGATAGCGCCTGCAGCGCGCTGGTAGATTTTCTTCCTCACCACAAATTCCCGAGTGTCGATACAAAAAGCATTGTAAAAGACCTCGTGACCGTGCGTCTCAGGCGAGGAGACGTTTGGGACAGATGTTTTGACAAAGTCGAAGTTGAATAGTCAAATGAATCGGGATCAAATATATTCAAGGGCTATTTCGGTCTTTGTCTTTGGTGAAGCGGTCATTGTACCGCTCAGCCTCGGAATTAGGAGCTTGGGATCACTGATTTTGGGGCATATAGCAATCGGGATGGTCGCCTCTGTCTTCGGGCTGGTTGGCCGCCGTTGGAGGCTGGAATTGACCTTTCCGCTAAGACAGGTCCTTATGCTCTGGGCAATCGCTCTCCCGTTAGTCTCATTTGCAACGTTGTATCTCGTCTCGGAGTAGCAAGCGTGGAATCTACAAACACAAAAGGAAGTTTTGGTCGCTGGCTATTTGGTGGGCCAACTGCGACGACTCCAACTCGTCCGCTTCCACCAATTGTAACCGGAGCCAAAGTAATCGACGAGGTCATGGGCGCCATCGCGCTGGATCAGTCAATTCTGCTGGTTGGACCGCGTGGATCGGGTAAGAGTTACTGCATTGAAGAAGGTATTCGTCAAGCGCAGAAGCGCAATGTTGTCGGTCCGGCGTTTTTCGTTCAAGGCAATAGCGAAATCCCCCGAGATTATCTTGCGGAAGATGACCTTGTCTTTAAGCTAGTTGACGGAAATGTCATACCTCGGATTCGGTCAGCGCCGCTGTTTGAGCTGGCAAGACGAAATGCCGACGGTGAATTACTTCTGGATGAGAACTCTGCCTCATGGGACCTTAAAGGAGCGCCTCGATTCGTGCTCTTCCTCGATGAAATCAACCGTTTCTCGAACGGTGTACTTGATTCATTGCTAAGTATCCTGGAAGAGAAGAAGGCCGTCATTGGCGGAAAAGCCGTTAAAATCCCCGTCACGATTTGCATGACTATGAATCCGCCAGGTTATGATGCCACGGCGAAGAATCTCAGCCCTCCTCTGGCAGCGAGAATTGGAAGAACGATAAGACTTAGCACTCCCGATCTCGAAACATTGACAGACGAAATAATAGTCGGCAAACTTGACCGGGCGCTTCCGAACCGTTGGGCAGCGCGGCTCGACAAAAACTACGAAGTCAACGTCCCCATGAGGCTGATGCGTTCGGCTGCCCTAACGACGCTCTGTATGTGGGGATCCTCCTACGGTACACGTCCTGGCCTCCTTTACTTGACGCCGGGGAGCGTCGCACAAATTGCGGAAGTCGAGCGACGTAGTCCAGCGGCCCGACGGGCGATGCAAGAACTCGGCGGCTTCGCCCTCTTTGGCCCGGATGGGCGCGCAGCTGCGGACTGGGTGATAGCTGCGCTTGGTAACGCCGGAGTTGGTGCGGGTCGGCTGAACAAGCCGTTCGAAGTCGATGAACAGCATTTTATTAATACAGTGGTAAGTGCCATCTCTGGCAAACTCGTCGACAACTTCTCGTCCTCTAGCAGACCCGATTTAACCATCAGAAAGGAGCTAGCGATTCGTGCCCTTGCAGTGGAAATCTTCCGCAATGACCGACTACAAGAACTGATTGCCAGACACACGGACAGTGCTGATTCGCCGATCTGGACACAATTCGAACAGTACGGCTTCGCCAAAGACATTACTCAACGGTGGCTGTGGCGATCGAGGGCGGCAGGTGACGTCCCAGTTAGATTGATTTTGGACCAGTTGAAGAGCAGCGCCCCCCAGCAACTTAGTGGCAATCCCCACGGAGAGGCCGTAATGACCTTTTTCCAACTCGCGGCTGAAGAGGGAGCTGAGCCAATTAAGGAGATCGCCTATTCCAGAGCTTCAGCTCTAGCATCTGTGCTCGCAACATCACTTTCAGATCTCTTGAGCTCGATTCCATTCATTTCGGAGTATGTCGGAATAGAAAGCTTCCACAGGACCTGCGACCGAGCGCAAATATCTTTCGACGAGCGAGAGGAAGTCGCATTGAAGCTGGATGATGTCTGGCGTGCATCTGGGGACGCCGAATTGAAATCCGAGGACGCTAGTCGCCTGGTCCAATCTCAGGAGGGTAAGGCTGACGATGTCCTAATTGAAATGATCAGGCTTGGGCTGAAGTCGATGCCGCCGCCAGCCGGTAAGAGCGCGGAGCGCGGTATCCTTTCGCGGATTGCGTCCTTTTTGGGACGCAATGTTGATTCAGAAGATTCGACTGCTTATCGCATACGTTACAACAACCTCGAACGCATCATTGGGAGGACCACTGATTCTTAGTGGCATTGTTTCGGTATTGGTCGTGCTGCTCGTCGTCATCGGCGGCAGCCTGCTGCTCAATTCGCGCTCTGCGTACCAGAGTCGTGTCGCGACATGCCTCCTGGCGGTCTCGATACTATCCGGTGCTATCGCGCTCCTTGAGCAACCGAGCTTCACGGTGGGAAGGCGCGTTGTTGTTGTTTCGAATCATGACTTAGCACAAAACGAAATCGTCGCCATCTCTGAGCTGATCGCCCCCGATACACCAACGCGGATACTGCGGGTTGCATCTCAAGGTGAGGAAAATAGGACCGGTCCATTCCTGCCTTGGAGAGATCTTTCACGAAACACGGGGCGCAGCACGCGAGTTGTTCGCCTATCGGAGCAGTCTTGGCTAGCGAACGCGCTTGACCAGGCCCTCAACGAGCTATTAGGCAAGGGCGAAAGCTGGTTCTCCCTGGAAGGAATGCAGAGATTCGTTTCAATGCGAACGCTGACCCTCGTTTTCGCCTTCAAGTCTAACGGGGCGTTTGGTTCGGCTCCGCCCGAAGGCGAGTTCGCGAAAGCGCGCGACCGCCTGGTACAGAGTCGTGTTGAGCTAATTTCGCTCAACACTAATACCAGACCCCGGAATGTTTTGAAGGTGATCCTCCAGCGGCGCTTATTTCCTGTGGCGCCAATGCGCGACATTACAGACTATTTCCTTTTGGACGCACCCGATGAGGTCACACAATTTCTTCGCGGTCGTAATGCGCGGCTGTACGTGGGAATCGATCAAGATCCGGGAGCAACTGCACCGCGGGTTGTTAGCAGTTGGACATTTCCCATGCGTGTGCGCCTCGTCCCCAGTGAGGGCGTCGGAGAGCGAATATTAGCGGGAGGGTTTCATAAGCTAGCGGTGCGCGTCGTTGTGGATGAAGGAACTAAGCCTCCAACATGGTTCGGGAACTCAACATACTTCGAGGCGCGTGACATCAGAGTAGAAATTGTAAGCGCGGATAGCAACTCTACGCGATCTGCACTTTCCGCACGGTTGGCTTCGTTGCGACCAGGCCGGATAAACTGGATGAACAGCAGCGACTGGATTGTACGACCAGAGTCGACGTTCGATTCTCTGGCCGGTGACGTTTCTCCCAGAAGCATCATAATCGATCGGCCCCAACGAGCGACTCTAGACAAGTTGGACGACCCCCGGTTTGTCCAGCGGATCATGGATGGGATTAATCTAAGCATTTTTGAGCCGGCGCCTGGTGTCCATGCAGTATTACCGGCAGGCGCGCGCGAGTACAAGAATAGACCAGTCTCGGTTCACTATGATCGACGGCTGTATTTTCTCGTCGACAACTCGGTCTTAAGCCATCTAATGAACTCGTCTGGCTTGGAAATCCAGCGGAATGTGATCAACCACCTGCTTGAGCAACTGAAGTCGACTGTTCGCGTTATGGTCGGCGGGGTTTCGCTTACCGGCATCACCGAACCACTGTGTCTTGACGATAACGGTGGCCGAGCATCTCCATGCCGGTACTCCGATCTTCGCGTTTTTCCCCCAATTGCGTTAACTGGAGCGAATGAGAAGAGCACAAGAGATTTATATGCGACGACGAGTTCCGCGGCTTGGAGCCAAGCTCTCCGTCTCGAACTCGCCCCAGCGAGCGAGACGGCTCTGTTGGCCCAACTCTTTGATGAGTCTAAGGACATTTTGCTCCGCGAGAGCGACATCTACCCGAATGCAACCGTAGTCGTGTTCGCTCGGAAACCTGCTGGCTCTATTCCTCTGGATGCCATGCCCTTCCAACGTTGCATCGGGCAAGCGGCAGCCCAAAATTGTGGTCCTGCAATTCTTGGTCTGAAAACGGCGAAGGACTTAACAACCCGAGGCATTAAGGTGGTAATCATCTGGCTACCTACGCCAGAGGGCTTCAATTACTACGATTTGGCGTCGGGGGCCGACGGAGTTGGGCTTCCTGCGTTACAGCGGGAACTGTCCGGCGAGAGCCCGGGTTCTCTGGCACCGGGCCTCCGCGAGGCGGCTCTGTTGGAGATTAACGATGCGGATAAGGCACCCCAACCTGGACTCGTGCAGGCGGTGAGAGATTGGCTTCCTTTCGAATTTCACATTCAAGCGACCGACAGAACTTTCGATCCACGCCTTCCTTTGACAGCGAAACCACCTATGAGCACTCTATTGTTAGCCGCTCAGGAAGGTGACACGCTGGCTGACGTCCGTTCCCCGACATCGTCTTTTCCCGCTATTGTTGGCCGGCGCCTGGGAGAAGGATATGTCCAAGTGTCGTCATACTCCCCGCTGACTCTGGACGCTCTTCGGAACGAAGCAGGTGAAAACGGGGCATTCGGCGTTCAGCGTTTGATTGACACTCATTTCATTTCAGGAGGATTTGCGCCGTCGCCCGCAAATGCGACTCTTTCCGCGATCGAGGAACTTCCAGACGAAACTACTCTACATTTTCAATGTTGGTTTCCGGCAACGGCCACCGGTGTACCGACCGTGGAATTGAATGGCAAGACGCTTCCGATTTCGACATTAGATATTGGGGCTGGCGTGGCCACCTTTCAGTACCGATCGACGGAAGCCATTTCGGCAACATCTTGGCCGCTCATTGTCAGGTACGGCGGGCAACTCGTTGAGAAGCAGCAGGTCTTTCTGAGCTTGAAAGGCGCGGACTACACCGGCAGGACCACTATCGAGATGCTTTCTGGCCTCGGTGCGATCTCCGGGGGTGGGGAGTTCGATTTAGGCGGCGACGTCACAGGAGTGTTGCATCGATTACAAGCGTTCAAGTCTGGCTTGTGGGCTCTCTCGATGATGATCGGAACGATTCTCCTCGTTCTCTTTTCCCCAACCATGCGGCCTTGGATGGGTGTGAGGTACTGGTGGCTCTGGATAAAGGGTGCCGTTTCGGGGCAGTCTCCTGGATTGACCGGACTGCCTCGCCTCGATGTACGCGGGATGCTTTCATCATGGGGACAGAGTCCTGGGCGCCCTGCGAGCACTCGTATCGCAGGGGCACCGGGCCCGACAAAACTGTATGAGCCCGGAGACGCGCTGTTTTTAGCACGGAGGCGTAGTCTCGTGCCATTCACTGCGGTCGGAAAGAGGCTACGATTGCCCCCGGCTAAGCCAACGATGAAGCAGAAGGAGTTTAATCGAAGTATGCGGGTCTACATCTGCTTTGACACTAGTCAGAGCATTCGTTTTCCCAACTTGCCATCAGCCAAGCTCGAAACAGCGGTTTCGTTAACTTTCTTTGCTGCGCGGGTTGTCCTGCTTCGTGGTGGACAGGTTCTCTTGGGCGACGCACCGACATATTCTTCGACTGTGGACCTTGGCCCTGCGATCACCGAGGACGAAATCGTCAGCCTCACAAAGCAGTTTCTTTCGTCAAACACTTTGCCTGCTTATTCAACTTCCATTACGCCGCGTGAGGCGGTGAGCGGCGATGTCATAATCTTCATTACCGACCTCCTTGGCACAATTTGGGACCGAATCGATCCGATAGTAGATGCCGCTCTTAACGATGGAGTCGATCTTCGCATAATACAAGTGATCGACCCCTCAGAGTTTCGGACGGTAGGCGGAGTCTGGAATGTGACGAGAGGTGGCTTTTTTGATCGCACTGCTTGGTCAGAAGCAGATGTTCGGGAACTGTATACTCATCGAACTAATAATGCCCGCGATGCGCTTCGGCGCTGTGGCGGGAGGTTCGCCGTCATTTTTTCTAACCAAACGCCAGCTGAAATGATCGAAGCCCTTAATGGCGTTCTAGATTGAGGATTGTAAGAGGCGCTATGGGCAACTGGGCGACACAACCGTTTTCAGGGACGACTGGATTCGTATTTGGCTTGGTCCTTGCAATTCTTGTCCTTATCTTTGCTGTTGGGTCGGTTGTACCGACGCCTATAGGAAATGGCATCGGTCAACGGGAGCGAACTGCTGGCCGGCTGAACAGATTCGTCTCATTGCTGGGCCTAATATCGCCTTTCTTGGCTGGCGCGGCATTGATGAGCATCGTGGCCCCACTTCAGAAGCCGAGGGCAATTCTGTTGGTAAGCCGGTCTATACCCGGCCCAAGTAATCTGGCTGAGCTTCAGACACGAAGAAGCGAGTTGTTGCGGCGAGTTCCCGATGTTTTTGACGTGATGGGCATCGTGGATTCCGCGATAGGAGCGCTTGAAGCGCGCGAGCAATTCTGGGACCGTGATAACCCGGACCACATCCGCGAGATTCGGGAAGCCGTTCTGGCGGCCGTAAGAACTCGTCGTCTGACCGGTGATGCTGGTTTTCAACTTCGGATTTCTCGGCTTCCACGCTGGGTGGTGGAGTCAGTGGAACTATCGATTCTTAAGGCACTAACACAAACATACAACATCAAATCGATATATGTCATTGCGAGCGATCGGGCTACTTTGGTTGGCTCTACTTGGGACCTTGCCGCCGGCTATCTGGAACGTGGGTCAATCAGGGTCAGCGGCACAAAGCTGATATTGGCCCGAATACCAGAGACGGCCCAGGCGGATCTTGTTGCCGCAACAATCCGGAGAGCGGATTCGACATCGGTAGTGGATTTGTGGCTAAGTCGGCCAGAGTGTACATCTACTTGCGAGATTTCCGACTCTCTAGCTTTTGGGCTTTATAGCAAGGGCATCCTTGTGAGAAGCTTCTCCCTAGGTGTACCGCGGTCCAGGCAGGGTGACGTTTTTCGTGCAGATGCTGCCGTTGTCGTTCGAGATGGCGAACGCAGTGCGCTCACAGTTGTCTCGTCCACATCTGGTCGGTCAATTCCAGTCCAGGGAGCCGAGCCGAGTTCGAGGATCAAAACCATAATCTTAAGTCGCGACGACCTGGAATCCTGGCGATCTACCATTGAGTACTTGAGGTCTGCGGCGAATCCGGCCGTCATTGAATGGAAAAGGGCACTTCTTCGGTCGGGAATCGACCTCGCGAGATTTGAGTTTGCCTTTTCAGAAGATTGCAAGGCCTCTGCGGAAGGCGTGGTATCCGTTAGATCTTGCGATGGGGTGGTGCAAATCGGCTTAGCGGTTCGAAGCCCGTCATTCAAACGATCTAACGGGCGCTCCGCGGCGATGTCGTCGGCAATTTCTCGCGCAACATTGGTTCAACCTAATCGATTCGGAATCAATTCTCTCGATAACGTCGATTTGGACGGGAGCCTAGCGCCAGTCGAGTCCAACGAATCCGCAGACGCGGCTGCGACTTGCGACTTTGTTCAGACGGCGAGACTACCCGTGAACATAGATGACGGTAGCTTACCGTCGTCTGCGAGGCGGGAAAAGCTTGGATTATTCCGTGATGTTTCGAAACCTGGAAACGTCGAGGCGAATGAAACTGAGTTATATACAAGGCTCGGAAAAGATACGTTCACTGTCGGCCAAGAGCTCCCGTTTAGGCGAGATGTTTTCTTCGGCTTTTGGACCACAGTACTCGATGCCATTGAGTCAAGCCAAAACGGAGGCTGGCGCTGCGCGACTCCTAGGCTTGATCGCGAGAGCCAGCCGATCATACCAGTGTTAAGCGATTCTGATCTTCAACTCGTCGAGGGCGATGTGCTTAAATCTCAAATTGGCCTTGTGCTCGGAGCCCTGCTGATCTACGCTTTAATCTTCAGGTTGGGCCTCAAAGACCTCGCCGCAGGCTAAGGCCTTATCGCAGGGCCTTCACATCCGAAAGGCAGACCGACAGCGGCGCTTCAATGATCTTCTGATTCAGTGAAGCCTGGTATACGTATGTCCAGACAAATTTGATTGTCCCGGATTTATCTTTTGTTACTTGCTCCGTAACTCCAACTATTCCGCCTTGGCTCACAGTTCCCGCGAGGTTTGCAACTGTCAGTCGTCCGGCATCGCCTGATCCGTTCAAAACCTGGATGAAGACATCCGCACTAAGACCCACCCAAGCCTCAGGAACGAGCACGCCCAAAGAGGTCGATAGCCAGCCCGGAATAGTCGCCGATGCATTGTCATTGAGCCAGCCCTTTAGTAGGATCGCGTGCTGAGCCGACAAGCGGACACTCCGAACTACGGTGGGTTTGGCATTTGATAATCGTTTGAGGTCGTCTGGCATGAGTTCTTTGGCCATGTTCCCTTGAGCTACAGGACCGCTGAGCAGAACAAGCGAGGGAAAATAGGGATTCGGGAACATATGCTCGAAGCCACTTCGTTGTGCGTCGGTCAATATTCCCGAACAAGAAAAGGCGGCGCGCAGGTGAGGCGCTGCGGTCATAGCAATAACCAACATCATTAGCAACTTAATGGACGGCTTCACTGGACCTCTCCGATGGCGGCATGCCAACTCTGAGCAATCATACACGAAACAAGCGGCCACTTGCCACTGCCCAAAGGTTGTTTTAAATGTGCAAGATATGGTGTGCTGAATGATTTCGGCTGACGAGGAACGATCCGACGAGCACGTTACCTTATCAATGTAGTAAGGACCGTCTAGAGCGGATGCAGCAGTGTGCCCGCTGGTTATTTGTCGCCACAGATGTTTACAACCTTCTCTTTTTCCCCCTCGCCTTCTTGGCCGATCGCTGTTCTTTCATCCACCTGTCCATCTTGGCACCACTCTCTTGAATATCTGCAAGAGACACGATGTGATATCGCTCGAAGCACGAACGCGTCTTGTGCCCGCTGATCTCCATCGCACGCTTTTCTGACATCCCGATCTTCTCGACCATGTTCCGGACCGCTGACCTCCTCAGATCATGGAACAACAGATCGGGAAACCCAGCGTCCTTGACCGCTTCCCGCCAGGACTCGTAGAAGCTCTTCATCGGAGTTCCCGGCTCGTTTCGCCGGCCGCCATGTCCGGCCCTTAGCGTTGGGTCGATTTCGCAGTCGATCGGGTACCAGAAAAAGACGAACTCGCATTTCGGGAACTGGTGATCGCGGAATTCCTTTTGCCGCAGCAGCCAACCACTCATGTCTCCGTAGATCGGCGCCGCCATTGGTACGGGCTTCCGATTCTGCATGCGCACGAACCGGATCACGCCGTTCGTGAAATCCACTTGCGGCCACTTTAACTCAAGCAGGGCACCCTTGCGATTCCCAATGTGGTAACCGACAACGAAAATGCATTTCAGCGACAGGGGCAACTCTGCAAGCACTTTCTCGTACCCTTCGAATTCGAGGAAGCCTGACCGGATGTTGTCCTCACCGGACTTCGGAATGTGGGGAACCTTGACCACCCGGCTAGGCGTCTTCTTGTACTCAAACATGAGCGCCGACTTCAAGTATGTAAAATCGTGGTCCACGGTCGCGTTCGATACAGTCTCAGTCCGCATCTCCCGGTACTGCTCAAAATGGCGGGTTTCAAGCCTGGAGACTTTTATCGGACCGAAGAACGGGCGGATATTGGCTTCGATGCATTTTTCAATGACGTAGGCGGCGGGCTTATTTTTCGCTTTCAGGTGCGCCACATATTGGGTGAGAAGTTCACTGCACGTGACGCTCTCGACCTTTGGGGTCGCAGTCTTGCCGGCTTTGATGTCACTGATGAAATCATTTCTGACGCTCCTTGCTTCTGTCCACGCCGCAGCTTCTGTCTTGAAGTTCTCGACCGACCCGAGGCATTTCTTTTTCTTCCGTTGGCGTCCATCGACTGTGTAGCCGTACGTGTAAAACCAGTAGCCGTTGTGTTGAAAAAGAGATCCTTCGCCCTTCCTTTTCCTTTGTTCTTCTGGTTGATCCACAAGACTATGGTACCTTATAAAGCTAGTTCGTACAAGCGACTGCTATCCGCCCCATCCAGAAATCAGTTGACTACGCTCGACGTAGTCTTTCAATTCCTGGACGGCAATACCGCGGTACCGCCCGCTCCGGCTGACGGCAGTGAGCTTGCCCTTCCTGACGAGCTTCCGGATGCCTTCATAGGAAGTTCCGATCATCCTCCCTGCCTCTTCATAGTCCACGACCAGTGGGGGCGCCGTTTCGGCCGAAATCACTTGCTTTATGAGCTCTTTGATTCGCGGCGTAAATGCCACTATGAGCTGGTCCACGAACTGCTGCTCGAACATCACACCCATGGTGGGGGGCCGACTCTGTCGTGCTGCACCCGCAGACGGTCTCATTTCAAGCGCCATTCGCTGACCCATGTGAGACCCCCTTTCCGTTCACCCGGCTGGCCAGTCCGTTTTCCATCGAGTGGGTAGTGTTCCGCCCGGATCGTGAACGTTGTTGGAAGCGGCGATCCACGGATTCCAGTCGTTCGAGCGCATCGAGCAATTGAAGGCCAGCCTCTCGGAGCGGGTCCGTATGAGGCGCGAACTGCTCTGTATGCTTGATCGCGAATCTGATTCGGTCGATGGCGACTCGCGCCTGATAGGCCATCTCGAATTCAATCGGTGACGGGCGCGACTGAACGTCGGCCTCGATCTGTTCAAGAATTTGATGCATTGCCTCAGAACTCATTTGGATACTCCAACCGCACTACTTCATTGCTGCCGCCGGAAAAGCAGTCCGACGTTTTAATTGACCCGGCGGGGAGATCGGCACGTCATTCGCCGGGATAGGCTGATATGGGGCATCGAAAAGCATGTCCCTGTTAACGCGCACCGTGAACTTGTACCCGATCGGGACCTTGATCGTCGGTTGCGTATTCAGATTCTTCCGCGTGATCTCGGCACCAAATTCGCTCATGTCCCTCGCCGCGCCCTCGGCGGCGAGCTGGCTGGCGCTGGGATACGCAAGGATGCTCTGCCCCTGCGGTTGCGACATCGCAAACCCGGCGTTAAACATGCTGGTCAACGCGGCAAAGCCCAGCAGTCGCTTGTAATGGTGATCGACCTGGTCGCGCAGCCCGGCGTTTCCGTGGGAATCCAGACCGACCATTCCGTTCAGGTCCACCGAAGATCCGTCTGGGTAGATGATCCGCTCCCAGACAACCTGTACTCCGTCCTGGCCGTACGCTACGTGGGAGTCATATCGCCCAACGAGGCGCGATCCTTGCGGGATAAGGAGGTAACGACCAGTAGCCGTATCGTAAACATTCGAGGTAACCAACGCCTTCAATTCTCCCGGCAGGTCAGAGTTGAGGCTTTGCTCAAGGACCGCAGGAATCTCCCACCCTGCTTTGATTTCGTAGGCGGAGAGGGGCGCGTTGCGGGTGGACCGCAGGTAATCGTCCGTTTGCCTAACGCGCGCGGTGGCCAGGAAAGCTTCCTTTTGCGTTTGCGAATTTAGATCGGCGACACTCTCGGATTTCGCGGCGAGGACGCGCTGAAGCTCCGCGCCCGCGTCCGATCCGCGGTTTCCGGTGAGCGCCTGGCTGACGGCAGCAACTCGCGAAATATCGTCTTCAACGTTTGGGCCAGAGCCGAAACCACCGCCGGACCGGAATGCCGACCCGCCACCGTTCGATATCTGCGTGGGTGCCAGCCTGGCTTCCTGCTCCCTCTGGTACGCTGCCAGCAGCCGCTTCTCCTCCGGCGACGGTTCCGGCGGTGTTTGCGCAGCGACCTGCGTTCGAGTTTCGACGGGAGCCTGGCGGACCACGACGCGCTCTTGCGGCATTCCGCTGTATGCCGGACAGGGACGGCCGGTCTGTGGATCGAAGTGGTAAGGTTCCCCCGACCGTGGATCTGTGCCGCAAGTTGGGGTTGAGACCGCGATTCCTGCTGGCTGGAGTTGGTGGCTGGGATCGACAGTACGCACCACTTGTCCGCCGGGCAGGTCCTTCGTGAATTCGGCTCCAGCGGTTGTGGCCGGTACGACATTTTTCGGGAGCCCCGCTTCACGTGCGGTAGCCTGTGACAGAATTTGGCGGCGGTATCCGCCATAGGCGAAGCCGAGAAGCAATAAAAGTGCGATCGCCCCGACACCTAGGCTGGCACGCCGATTGAGCCGGACAGATTGTTTGGGAGCCGGATGAAGTTCCAGGCCGGCAGGCGCTTCGATCGGTTTGACCGGCGCTTCAGCATTTTCTGGGCGGTTATCCTTTGGTTCCACGGGTAATCTCCACTTTCTGCGCCTTCTTCCCGGTGCCCAGCACGAGATTGGCGCGGTCAAACAATCTGTCCACGATGTATGTCTGATCTTTGACGCGGTAATTCGTCATCTCACCTTTTCCATCGGCCCCAATGACGACCAGAGCCGGTGCCTCGCGATGCTGAATCTCCGGGGGCATTTGAATGAAGGTCTTCGCGCCGTCATCGAAAACGCGGACCGGGCGAATGTGCTCGTCGCCGCCTTTGACCTTGTAGTCGAAATTCATTTTCTCAACGGCGATCATGGCTGGAAGGACTTCCGCGGAACGTTGTGCCCGACGAGCGGCGATCTGCTGGTCCATTGCATGCTGCTGCCATTGCCGGTTGCTCTCGTCGTCCGGATACTCAAATGCGACGCGAGCAACGTAGTCTTCCGGTTTCGAAACAAGCCGCAAATAATAGGCGCGACGATCAGTCGTTATGAGCAGGTTTGTATCGAGACCAGGAACCTGCGGCTTTAGAACGATCACGGACGTGGCCTGCTCGCCCGACCCGTACATCGCTGGCGAAATATGCCAGCGCACAGAGTCCCCGATATGAGGTTCGCCGATGATCCGCTCTCCAGCCTGTAGCTCTACCATGCACACCCGGAGGGGCGCGCACACGATCATTGGTAAGCCAGCGCCATAGGCGTACATTACGCGTCCGTCTGAACCAGCAGCAGGAGCGAGCTTTTCCCCCCGCCACTTTTCGCTCACGCGGACTGCCTCTTGCGCCGTGGGAGTCAGCGGAATATCAGTTCGCACATGAAAATCTTTTGGTACTTCCTTGAGATCCGGCGCGACCCCGACGTCCGCCTCACCTACGGTTGCGCCGCTGGTATCGCCATTTTGGAGCGTGCGAAGTTGGCCCGCAAAATCGTAGTTTTGGACCGCCGGCAGCGTGGCTGGTTTGGCTGCTGGCGGAGTGCGCTTAAGCTGAACGGATTGAGCCGGAGCCGTTGGATTCTGGGCCGCCGCGATGAAGCAAAAGCACGACAGCCCGAAACTGAATAAAACAATGCGTCTTGTCATGATTCCTTTCTCCGAAGTACAAATCACAGAACTTTGGACCAACTCGCCTGAATGATGTAGATGCCGAGCGGATTGATCCGTGCGAGCCGCTCATCCGTAGGCGGGTCGAGCGCAATGGTGAAAGACCCCTTCCAGCGGTCTGTCGATTTCACCGTGCCGTAAAGGTCCCGAGAGGTTTCGATCCAATCGACTTCATAGGTACGGTCGCTGGTCGGCAACACTGAATTCACTTCGACGGCAACTGTCTCGGTTTCGGCACGTTTTTGCGGAGGGTCGCTGCGATAGTAGTCGCTGATGAAGGCCTGTGCATGACTGCCGTTGGCAATCTGTGCATACACGTGATCGATTGCCTTTCTCTGCGCGACCCCATCCGTCGTCACCGTCCGAACGTTTTCGACCCAGTTCAGAATGCTCGCCCGCTTCAGGCGATCATCCGTAGCGGATGTTTGATCGGCAATCCCGGATGCGACGGGACGTCCGAGATGATCAATCGCCACCACAAATGGAACTACACGAGATTTGGTCGAGAGCCACACCAGCCCTCCACTTGCGATGAGCGCAATGAGCGTGCAAAGGACGGCGATCGTTCTCCAGTTTCGTGCCCTGGTGACGAGGTCGCCATAGCGCTCGTCCCATTCCCGGCGCGCGGCGAGGTATGGATTATGAATTGCCGCAGGCGCAACGGCCTTTAAGCTCGAATTCAACGCGGCCTTTTCTGATCGGCGTTTGGCTTTGAGTGCGAATCCCATGAATACTTTCTCCTTATTCCCCGTTCTGGTCTATTGGCATTCGCGGCGGCGTGGCATGGGGCGCAGCATCCGATGGCAACATGCTCATAGCGTTGCGGTATCGCCAATATTTGTTCGAAACCCGGCCGGCCAAATCTTTCACGTTGCGTACCGCTGATGCTGGCGGGGTTGCCGGTTGTGAGCCTGCTGGACCAACCGATGCAATCTCATCTGCTCCCGACGCGGGCGCCGAGCTTGCGCTGTCATTTGGTATTGACGCGGCGTCTCCGCTCCCGCTGGGCACGACAGCCGACGCGCGTGGAGACGATTGCGGAGGTGCAACGCTTGATGCAAACCCGCGGGTAGGTCGTTCACTCTCGAAGCCCGATCCTGCTAACGGCTCTCCGCCCACTGAGGCAACACTCGGTGCGGGTGCTGGCGGTTGGCCTGCATTCGTCGCGTACGTTCGGACTGCGGCACTGTTCGAGCTCGAATGCGGCGTTCCGGCCGAGGCCGAAGCTGAGTGTGCCCCAGAGCCGTTACCATTTCCGTTCGCAGAACCGGCAAAGGACGGCGGGTCCGGTTGACGGCCTGGTCCGCCTGATCCGCCGTTTCTAGGCCCCGCGGATGGTGAGGGCGCTGACGGAGGCGGCACCGATCCACCGCCCCCAGACCGCGCCGAAGAAACGCCACTCACGACGCCGGACGAGCCACTTGCCGTGCCGCCAGAACCACCGCCCGCCGCCGCTCCACCGCCCGCAGCTCCCGCCGCCCCCGCAGCCAGGCCTACGCCCGCTGCCGCCAGTGAACCTGCCGCGACCGTTCCCGCAACGATCGCAGTACCCGTAGACACCAGATCGCCTCCCGTTAATGCCGGAGCGCCTCCGAGAATCGCCGAGAACAGCTTCGGGATTTGCCAGCAGCACATCATGAAAATTACCGCTCCGCCCATGACATCGAAAGCAGTCATCGCAGGATACGGAGCGTTCCCGACGCTCGTGGCTTCGCTCATCCAGCCGACGCCCAACTGAAATCCCGCCGAGATGAGGCAATAGAGAAGCAGAATCTTTACGCCGATCGCGACCGCCAATCCGATAAATCGCTCCGTGTAAGGAACGGTCCAACGGCTTCCTCCGAAGCCGAGGAAAATGAATCCGACGGAGATCACGAGATAGCTTTCGACGAAGGTGACGATGTAGTTCAGCGTGATGATGATGTACGAGAGCATGATGATGATCGCGGCGAAGATCAGTGCTAACGATGTGCCCGGCTTTGTGAAAAACGCAGAACTCGCCCCCGAATCCATCAATCCGCCAGCGATCATCAATCCCTGGCCGAAAACGTCGCCAGGATTCAGCGGATTACCAAGGCCCGCGGCGCCAGCCCCCATTTGGGTGAAGCTGTCGATGATCGCCGGTATCCAGAAGCGGCCATTGATGAGCAACGCATAGAATGCTCCGATCCACATGATTTTTCGGACCAGTGCGGCCGTCCAGGTCTGGAGGTCCGATTTTTCAAGCAGCATCACTGCGGCGCTCCAGGTGAATTCGATCAGCGCGAGAATGCCAAACAGGTTGTTCGCGTATACCCAAACGTTCGTGGTCCACAAGATCCGCTGATTTCGGAACTGGCTCATGATGTCGCCAGGCACGGTCGTATTGAACGGTTGCCCGGCGGCCAAACTCAGTCCCGAGCAAGCGCCGATGAGCAGCGCTGTGCAGATCGCTCTGAGTGCTAAACACTTCAGAAATCGTGATTTGCGAATTTCCTTCACAAGGACACACCTCTCCTGTTCATGACCATTCGGGTTTTTCTTTTATCGTGCGCTGCGGTTGCTACTTGCCTGGTGCGGAGGTCTTGCCGGAGTTCGTCACCGCGGGCGGCGCGGTAAAGAACGCCACCTGGCGGGCTGCCCCACACAAACGGCCTTCCGTCGTGTTGCCCCAATCAGCTTTTGCGCTCTGCCTCACCGGTGCACACATGCCGTCAACTTCCTTCGCCACGTCGCGATGCTGCTGGAGCCACTGTTCCATGCCGTCCTGAGGAACCCCTGCAAGAGGGCCGGAACCAGCGGCCTCCACTTTCTGGACGATCGGGCTTGCCGGCTCAGATTTATTGCAGCCGGTCAGACAGAACAGAATGAGTGCGAAGCCGGCTAACACACGTATATCGTTCATATCCACCCTCCCCTACTATCATTTCCCAGGCCAGAACGTCACGCCACTGTTGGTGACCGGCGCCGACGTGAAGAACCACTGCGATGCGGCTTCGCTGGCGGCATCTTTCTGGATCATCGTGGCCTGATAGGCCTGCTTGCTGGACATGTCGGCGATCATCAATTGACGGAGCTTTTGCATTTGCTCAACCTGGTTCTCCGCAACATCGCTGGCAGCCTGAATCGCTTCGAGTCGTCCATTCGTGCCGGATATGGAACTCTTCAGCGCGGCCAGGATCGATTGCTCGTTCGATAGCTGCTGGCCTTGAAGACCTGCCGCACGTAGCACGCCTAAGGTCGTATCGAGGGAGGTTTGGGACCAGTTCTGGTACGACGAATAATAATTTCTCGGGTATGTCTGCGCATACCCTGGGTACGTGGCGCGAAAACGTGCATCGAGGTTGCCCAGCGAATAGGCGAGCGCTTGGCCGCCCTGCACGATTGACGCGAGTGCATTCAGATCAGCCGTGATCGCTCCAAAACTGTGGGCCGAAAGATTCCGACTGTTCTTCAGCATGTCGGCGTACATGTTCAGTTCATTCGCCAACTGGGTCCCCTGGCGGATGTACGACAGGACCAGTTGCGCGTGATTCAGAAGCTGCGTGACCTCCGTGGCGAATGCTCCCGCCTCGACCGGCTCAGGGCTGTCGATCGTGAGGGCGAACAGCAGACATGAAACGATCAAGCCTTTGCGCACAGGAATACCTCCTCTTCTTCGTTTAGCTCTAACGACTGAAAGTACTCGGCCCAACGCGGCTGGCCTTTCAGCCGAAGCCACTCGTACCGCCAGGTATCGGGATACTGAGCCATGACGTCTTCGACGATCTGACGCTCTTCCCGACCGTTGACGCCAACCCAGGCCAGGGCGACCTTGCCAACGTTTAGATCGACCAGTCGCCGGCCCAACTTGCTGACGACATAATAATGTTGCTTTGGGACACTCACCTGGAGAATGTCCAGTTCCCGTTCGTTCAGGCCAACGCGCTGATAGAACTCGCGCGACCCTGAATTTTTCGATTCTGCGTTTGGGAGCAGAATCTTGGTTGGGCAGTTCTCCAAAACAACATCAGCTATTTCTGAGTTGGCGATATCGCTGATTTGCTGGGTAGCCATGATAACGGCCGCATTCTTTCGCCGCATCGTCTTCAGCCAATCTTTCAAGCGCTCACGGAAGAGCCCGTGTTGGAGATATGACCATGCCTCGTCGAGCAGGATCAGCGTGGGCGATCCGTCAAGCCGTTGCTCGATACGGCGGAAAAGGTAAAGGAGGACGGGGATCACCGCCTTGCTGTCGAGTTGCAGCAGATTCTCCGTCTCGAAACTAATGAATCGCCCGCTTCCCAGGACATCGTCGTCAGCATCGAGCAGAGAGCCGAGCGGGCCGGCAATCGTGAAGTGCTGTAGCGCCGCGCGAATTTGTTCATCCTGCACTTCCGCCGAAAGCTCCGTCAGCGTGCGAGTGGGCGACATGGCCTGAAGGCGCCTGACCGCCTCCGTCAGCGCGTTACGATGGCTCGGCGTGACAGAAAGGCCGTTTAGCTCACAAAGAACTTCGATCCAGCCGACTGCCCACGCCACGTCGGCGTCATCTTCGATGTCCCGAAGCGGGCAGAATGAAAGTTGCGTGTTCGGGCCGGCCAAATCGTAAAATTCCCCGCCCGCGGCTTCCGTCAGCATCCAGATCGAATAACCGCGATCGAACGCGAAGACCTGGGCGCGGGGGTAGCGGAACCATTGAGCCGCTATCAACCCCAGCGCTGTGGATTTCCCGGCACCCGTCGGCCCAACGATCAAGGTATGGCCCAGATCCGAAACGTGAAGGTTGAAGCGAAATGGTGTCGCACCGCTGGTTGCTGCGAACAGCAGCGGCGGACTATGCTTCGGCATCAAGGCACTGGGATTTTCGCGAAGTCCGGCCCATACGGATGTGATCGGCAGCATGTCGGCTAGGTTCATCGTGTGCAGCAGCACGCGACGCACATTGCTGTACCCCTCGCCGGGGAGTGACCCACGCCAAGCTTCGACGGCGTTCACGGTCTCAACACGGCATGAGAACCCGAGGTTCTGAACGGTTTTCATAACCAGCCGAGTGCTTTCGTAGAGCCGATCCGGATCTTCATCCATGCAAATGATGTTTGCCGAATACTGGCAGAATTGAACGTCCCCGGAGGCCGCGACACCCATCGCAACTTCAGCATCCGCTGACATCTCCTGCGCGTGAAGGTTCACTGGACCATTCTGGGTGCGAAATATCTGGTCCTTCCAACCGCGAGCCTTCGATCGCCACTTCTTTCGGTGGCCATCGAGCAAGGCACGCGCTTCTTCCGGGTCGATGAGGATGGCGCGAGTGTTCCAGCGATACTCAATCGGAAGTGAATCGAGCTCGCGCAAAATTCCAGGGGAGCTCAATTTCGGAAATCCGTCAACCGCGATTACACGAATGTGCTTCTGCCCGATCTGCGGTTCGATCCCTCCCTGGAAATCTTCACAAGCGAGCAGTTCGTTCAGATAGCACGGTATTTCGGGCAGCGCGAAGGAATGATCGTCACCAACGATGCAGCGCCGGATATATCGCAAAAGACGGTCGTGATCATGTGACCATCCCTCCTCATCCACAACGGTCATTCGTTGCAGTCGTTCGGTACGGAAGAGCTGGCCGAAGACATTCTCAAACATATCGACCCGGCTTCGAAACCGTTCCAGAATCTGTTTTGTCGTTTGCGAACTGCTGTACGCACCCCGACCCTCGAACATCCACCCTTTGATCCGTTCTTCGGCCTCGATCGGCGGCAGGTAGGTAAGAGTCAAGAAATAGTCGGATTCGAAATGAGCTCCCTCCGCCATGAACTGCTGCCGCCGCTCGTCATCAATGACCCGCGTCACCGGGTCAGGGAACGCGCCGGCCTCCGGGTATCCGGGCGCGCGGGACCTGATCGCATCGCACTGAATCATCCACCCCGATCCAAGCCGCAGGACATGGTTGAATCGGGCGCTGAGAGCGTCCATTTCGGCCGGGGCCGCCGACATCATGTCCGGTCCGCGAAAGGACCAACCCGTCAGCAGCGAACCGTCCTGCTGCAGCAAAATCCCGTCCTCAATCAAGGCATAGGGCAGCAGTAAATCCGCCAGTCCCCGTGGATGTTCTCGGTGTTCGTTTCGTTGCATTTGTGCTCTCCGAATTCCTGCCAACTCACCTCCAGCGCGCGGGCCTCTGGACGCATTTCGCATACAAACCCGACTTCGCCGGATAGAAACTTCGATACCGGATATGCCGCAGATAAACCTGGCGGAGTAGTGGATCGGCTTTCCCCATTCGCTGGAGCACGGCAATTGCGGTCAACCAGAAGAGGATCGACAGCCCAACTCCCCACCAGGTGGCCAAGGAAAATGCCAAACTCACGGAAATCAGAATCGTCACCAACACAAGCTCTCGGTCGCCGCCGAGAATCTGGTTCGGCCGGTTGGCGCTCTGATGAATGACAATCTCCCTTGGTCTTTCTGCGTTCATGGCCTACACCACCGCGGCGGCAACGCCGAATGCACTGGACAGCATGGGCGCGGCGAACACCAGAACTGAAACGACGAGCCCGATCATACAAGCGCGACGACCAAATTCCGTAAGCTCGCCACCCCAGAGCATCGTGCCGCCGGCGATTGCAATACCAATGAGCCCTATGGCATACGCAACGGGTCCTGTCAGCGAGGTGGCGATCGTGCGCATCGGTGTCTCCCAGGGCAACGCACCACCTGCCGCCGCGTGGAGACGCAAGCTGAAAAGGGCTCCAAGGGCGAATGCCCAGGCGAGCCGGTAAGACCACCCGTTTATACGTTCGTGAATACGAGTCATGAAATCATCTCCTTGTTGATTGCTTTCAAACATGCTCGACCTGATAAGCCCCTTGGGAGTATCCGGTAACGAGCAAGAGCTCTCTCACTTTGCGACCTGCTGCGAGGTCTGGCTCTTCATCGATGAAGACGACCAGATCCACAGCTTCCGCGATGAGTTGTTGTTGCGGAGCGGAAGTCGCCTCGGCGACCAAACTCTCCAAACGAATGAGGCCGCTGAGCGCATCGTTGGCGTGGACAGTGGCCATCCCTCCCGGATGCCCGGTGTTCCAGGCTTTCAGGAGCGTGTGCGCCTCAGCTCCCCGAACTTCGCCCACGACGATGCGCGTAGGCTTTAGCCGCATGCACGCCCGTAAGCAGTCGAGCATCGTCACCTCTCCGACTGCCCTTAAATCCAAGTAGTTGTTTACTGCGCATTGCAGCTCCGTTGTGTCTTCGATGGATACCACGCGATCATGAGGCGTCAGCTTTGCGAGCGCGGCCAGACACGCATTGGCGAACGTCGTTTTCCCACTGCCGGTCGCTCCAACGATTAGGATGTTCTTTTTCTCACGCACCGCGGCGCGGATGACATCTCCGTGGCTGTATCCACGGACCGACCCTTTAAAGTCGTCGCGACGCCGCAGGTGATTTCGAGGGTCGCTTTGCGCTGTAAGTATTTCAGATTCTTCGTATTCTTCTAGCGTGAAGATCCGCTTTGGTCTGAGACGGATCGCGAAGACTGGGCTCCTTACAACCGGCGATACAAGGCCTTCGAACCGGCTGCCGTCCAGGGGCAACTCGGTCTCTAGAATCGGATTTTGATGATTGACTACCGTCCCGCGCCAGGCTGCAATCGTGCTGAGTGCGCTCATCGCCTGGGTTGCGGACATCTGCCCAACCCTCTGAAAACCCTCTCCCATTCGCTTGACCCACAAGGAAGAATCGGGGTTCAGCAGAACATCCTCGGTGCGCACGTCGGCCAGCAACTCCAGAATTTGTTCGCCCAGTTCCCGCTTAAGTTTCACCTCCAATCGATGGTGTTGCTCGTCTTGGATTGCCGCTATGGCGCTCATGTTGACGTTTTCTCCAGGTGTGCTATATTTCCGCTTAGCGTTGCTGGATTGCACATCCTGTCCCTCAAAAACTATGGGAATTTTGGAACGGGTTTCGGGACGGATTACGTCGAAAATATTTCTCGCCTGCCGGAAGCCCGATTGAGGAGTTCAAAATGGGACAGTTTGTTACCATCCCTTTCGACTACGACGATCTTCCGTCAGATGAGCGTCATCGAGTAGTTCCAATCTGCGTCTCAGTCCTCGACCGGCGGCAATACCCTATTCCACGGGAATGGTTTGAACAAGGCGTTGCCCCGGTTCACGGTCACCTCGTGAACATCGCTCGCTGGCATCTCGGCGATGCGTGGTGCGTTTCGGAGGTCGTCGAGGCGACACTCAATATTCTGTTTGAGCGCTATGGAACAGATCTGGGCCGCTGTCCGTGGCGCCGCGTCTTGCGCGAAGCAGTATGGGTTGCGAAGGACCTCCAAGCAGGCGGGAGCCGCGCTGACCGAAACCGCCGTTCCCGCGAAGTCAGCATCCATGGACTGGAGGATGCCGTCATCGATCCGACCGATTACACGGAGCAGTATCAACGCGACCTTCTCCTCCGTGCCGTCGAAAGAAAGCTGGCCGAAAACGGGCGCATCGACATGCAGGAGGTGTGGGGTCTCGTTCGCCTCGGCCACAACTGGCCCGAGATTGCGGAGCACTTCGGGTTCGCGTCCGATGAGGTGTTGAAGCGCCGCTTTTATCGGCTGCTGGAGACGCTGCCTGCGACCTTCGCGCACCCGCAACTTCAACCTGCTGAGTAGGTTGCAGCCCCTCTCGCAAACAAATTCAGTTGAACGTGGAACTCGCGTTCATGGCATAATGGACCTCTGTGGATAGAGCGGAAACCCCGGAACAGCGCTGGAATCGCATACAAGCGGACGTCCAGAGCACGATTCTGAAGGACTATCCGAACCCCACCCGCAAAGGCTGCCCAGGAGCGGAAGTCATCAGGTCCCTCGCAAAACGAGCCGCAGCATTCGATGGTTTCGTAAACGACTCCAATTGGGAACACGTCACGCATTGTTCTCCCTGCTACCAGGAATTCCTCGATGGACGCGAGGCTCTTCGCGGAGAGTCGCGCCAAGGAACTCCGCCGGCCCAAAAATAATTCGTTCTTCCGTCCCGATTCGCCCTGCCAGATTCCCCTAGTTTTTAGGGGCACTTCACGTGCGAACACGATCTATCAGCAATCGCACAGCTCGCGCGGTCGAATTACAGGTCGCCGCGATGGGTTCCGATGTATTCGAAATCGGGCTCTTCAAGCCCGAAGCTGAACATGGCGAAGCCATCATGGTGCCCCGCGTTTGGGACCGTGAAGCACTCGTTCGCTCCGTCCCATGGCTCCGGCACGAGAATCTCAGTGGAAGAAACATTTACATCAGGCCCAAAGGAGAGCATCAACTCTCGCTAGTTGACGACCTCTCGGCTGACAGTGTCGCGACGATGAAGCGGAGCGGCTTCGCTCCCGCGCTGATCGTTGAGACCTCGCCCGGTAATTACCAGGCGTGGCTAAAACATCCCGAGCGTCTTGACAAGGAAACAGGAACGGCGGCGGCGAGGGAACTCGCGCTGCGTTTCGGCGGCGATACCAAGGCGGCCGATTGGCGCCACTTCGGGCGCCTTGCCGGTTTCACGAACCGCAAAAGCAAATACCGCAACGATGCGACCGGTCTCTATCCGTTCGTGAAGGTAATTGCGGCGACCGGTGAAATCTATTCGGCCGCGGGTGAGTTCGTCCGGGGTGTTCACGCGAGTGTTGAGGAGCGCAGACGTGCCGAAGAGTTGAAGCGTGCGTCGATCATCTCGAACCATCAAGGGCACGCAAACTTTGGCCCGTTGAAATCGATCGAGTCATTTCGATCAGATCCGCGGTACGGCGGTGATGGGTCGCGAATTGATCTGGCATACGCGCTCTACGCGTTTTCACGAGGCGCGAGCGAGTCCCAGGTTGAGGCTGCGATAGCGTCACGCGACCTGTCGCACAAGGGAACCGAGCGCCGGCAGAAAGACTACATCAACAGAACCGTTCGCAAAGCGCTGGCAGCGGTGGAACGTGGACACGAACGATAGGAGCTATCCAGAATGAGTAAAAGCACAGCAACCGTGCCGGCGATTTCCGGCGACGCGGGAAAGCAGGCAATTACGTCCAGCATCCACCTCTCGCTTCAAGGAAAGGGCGGCGTCGGCAAGTCGCTAGTGGCCAGCATCCTGGCCCAGTACTTCCAACGGCGCGGGCGCGACGTTCAATGTATCGATACTGATCCCGTCAACAACACTCTCTCCCAGTACAAAGCTCTCCGGCCGCAGAGATTGGATCTTCTCCGCGAAGGAGGTATCGACCAGCGCGGCTTCGACGGACTGATGGAGAGGCTGTTGACCGAAGAGGGAATCTTCGTCGTGGATAACGGGGCATCGACTTTCATTCCTCTCTGGAACTACATTCTCGAGAACAACGTCGTTAGCATTCTTCAAGACGCCGGAAAGAAACTTTACGTCCATACCGTGATCACCGGAGGTCAGGCCCTTCTTGACACTCTCAATGGATTTAAGAGCGTCGCAGAGAGCACGAGCGAAAGGAACGTCATCGTTTGGCTCAACGAGTATTTCGGAAGGATTGAACGCGACGGAAAGCGATTCGATGAAATGGCCGCTTACAAGGCGAGCGAAGACAGAGTGTTTGGATCGGTTCACCTGATCAAGCGAAACCAGGACACCTTCGGCCGGGACCTAGAAGAAGTGATCTCCCGCAAGCTGACCCTCGAAGAAGCCATTCGTGACGGCGAGTTCTCGATAATGACCAAGCAGCGCCTCAAGGTAATCCAGCGGCACTGGTTCGAGCAACTCGATGCTCTATCCATCTGAGGCCCGGCCCAGATGTTGGACACGAAGCGTTTGATCGCTGAAGTAGCCGCACGCAATGGCATTCGGATTGATCCCGATGACCCCGCCTTTGCGCTGGTGACCCTCGTTCAACTTGTCCTGGAGGAAAGCTCCCGGCAAATCACTGATGACGTGCGGGCCAGCATCGCCGAATTCGACCGTGCCGTTCAGAAGGTCGAGACGAGGGCCGGCAGAGTGCTTGCGGAGCGGGTTAGGGAAGCCGCGGCCGAATTCAGTGTTCAACTTCAGCAACAGCTCGAACAATCAGGACCCAAAAGCCCCGTCGCTGCCACGTCCACTCAAGAAGCCCGTCGTAGAGGAGGGTCTTACCGGTTCATCGCGATCGGCGCAGTCGCCGCCTTCGCCGTTTTCATGGTTGGCGTATGGATCGGAATTCACTGGACTCGCTGAGAACTACCGAGAGGCGCCTAGATCAGGTCTTTCTCATCCGCCGGCAGGGCGGGGCGGTAATTGAAGCCCGGTCGTTCAGCTTCACTTCTGTGCACGTTCTCCAAGGGGTTGCGGTCCGCAGCCGGAGCGCGGGGCCTAGGCTCTCTAGCAGGAGCTTCAGCGGCGCGGCGCGTGCCTACACTTGTCGTGGAGACGTCGTCGGCATCTCGGCGACGCATCTGGTTCACATACTCCGAGAGCCTGGTGTAGGGGACCACGATCCCGATGTCCTTCAACCATGCCCACACATCCTTGAGGCTGTGACCGGTAGCAAGGAGATCACGAATTTCCGGCCATGCCTGCCGGATTTGGCCGGCCTTCGTCCTCGGTTTTTTCTGCGCTTGCGCGCGGAGAGCAGCGAGATCGAGTTCTTCGGCGGACTTGCGGCCCACACATCCATCTTAAGCGGATTTACAGAAAGTTTCCAGGAAGTTTCCAAAAAGTTTCCAGTTTGAGGCAGTTTACAGAAAGTTTCCAGGAAGTTTCCAATTTTGGAGAGGCACAACGTTATGAAGAGCAGCGAAGACCCGGTAGTGGAACATAAAGGGATTGTCGGACACGCGTCCGCTGACGCGGCCGTTTTTCTTTGTCCTTTCAGTAGCTTTCGCTGGCAGACAAAATCGAGGGTGTGTCCGCCATTTGTCTGCCACGGATTTGGAGGCCCATATGACGCGAAAAACCTGTAGGATCACCCTGCGATTGAGCGAGGCCGAAGAGCAGGAGATGACGAAAGCCGCGAAAGCGAAAGGGTACTCATCCGCGTGTGCCTTCGTCCGGGCGGCGATCAAAAACGAGCTTGCCGATCGGTCCGAACTCAGCGATGCCGAGCAGCGCATTGCTTCCAGCTTCGACCGGCTATCGCGCGACGTGTTCCGAATCGGTCGGGGGCAACAGGCCCTGTTCGCACTCGTAGATACCTTGACGAAAACACTCCTGACATGCGTCCCCGAGCCGCCGGCCGACGCTCGACCTCAGGCAATCGCCCGTGGCAAACAACGATATGACGTGCTGATTAAAACAGCAGGGCGCGCTATGGTTGGCGACGCTCGCGCCGCCATGCTGGACCTGGTGGACAATGGCACGGAACGGTGATGAGCGAGAGTTTCGACTCCGCCCAGCAAGACCGCGCGTTAGACGCGATGATGCTGCGTGGGCAACCGGCTTCAAACTGCTGACTCACTATGCCCGGGCCAGCCGCAATGCCGCCGGCCACGGGAGCGGTGCCCAGTGGGGGGTGGCTCGGACTCACAACCAACGATGTGCAGTCCGTGCTGTCTACTCAAGGAACGACACGAAAGGAAAGTGGCGCGCGCATGGCCGCTATCTCGCCCGCGAGTCCGCGACAGCTGAGGTTGACCGGACCGCCGTAGGCTTCAGCGCTGAGACGGAGCAAATCGATCCCTCAAAGGAACTGGACCGATGGCAAGCTGCGGGAGATCCGTTGCTCTGGAAGCTAATCGTTTCTCCCGAATTTGGAGACCGCACCGATCTGCCACAGCTTACGCGCGAACTCATGCGCCGCATTGCACACGATCTCGATACCGACATCGAATGGGTAGCGGTGACCCACCACAATACCGAGCACCCTCATGTGCATATCGCACTACGCGGAATAAGAGCCGAGGGTCAACCTCTCCAGCTCGACCGTAATTACATCAAACATGGCCTACGCGCCGTCGCTGAAGGACTCTGTACGCTGCAACTCGGCTACAGAACCGAGATGGACGCCGAAGAGGCAGAGCGGCGAGAAGTCCTTGACGTGCGCTTCACATCGCTGGACCGGCGTATTCTTAAGGCCTCGACCATTGACGGCGAAACCGGCGACTTGCAGGTTCGCCTCCAATCAAAGGCAACAGAAATGAGCCGGTCGGCGCGAGTACGGGAACAACATTTCGCGGGGAGGTTGGCATTTCTAGAATCGATGGGCTTGGCCACCGCGAGTGGGCCCGCCAGTTGGACCGTGCGGCGCGATTACGAATCTGTCCTGCGTGCGATGCAGCGCACGAACGACCATCAAAAGACCCTTTCAGCGCACGGGGTTTTACCGTCCGACGAGCGCTTGCCCATCGAAGTTCTTCAATGGCAGAACCATCCAGAAGGTGTTCAGGGGCGAATCCTCGTTCACGGCCAGGAGGAGTTCTCCGGGCGAGGCTATCTGATGCTGGAAGGGACTGACGCCCGCGTACATTTCATCCAGTACTCACCAGAAATGGACAAGGCTCGCAGCCAGGGCGGCCTTCGGGCGAATTCCTTTGTTAAGCTCCGCAGGCTTTTTGGAATCTCCGGTGAACCCGTGATTGATGTACAGGAGGTAGGTGATTCGGAGAGACTTCTGAACAACAGGACCCATTTCGAAGCCGAAGCGCAAAAGTTGATTAAGCGCGGGATATTGCCCACGGAGGATGGCTGGGGCGGGTGGTTGGGCAAATACCAGGCCACCCTACGTGAAGCAACGATACATGCTTTACAGGTGCAGAATGCAGCGAAACAACGCGAACTTCAACGCGACCCTGGACTGGAGAGATGATTCCGAATTCGGCACTCTCAGGGGGACGCTCGCTATTCGTCGCCAACCTCAAATGGCGAAGTGGAACGATTCGTTAAACGTGTTGAACGGCATACGAATTGAGTCAGCTCGCTCTCCGGCACCTGGAAGTATGCCAAGTTGGCCCTTCACCCTTCCACATCCGTTCGCCGCTTCGAGTATCCTCAATTAGATATTCCGTCCAGTTGATGCGCCCGCTGCCTCGACATTCTTCACAGGTGACGAGAGAACTTCCTCGATACTTTCCTTCCCAGCTCTTTGAGTAATTGCCGTTTCCCATGCAGAGAGGGCAGGCGTCATGATTGACCATTTCGCCAGTCTTGATCCACCACTGAGTGTTTCCGCAGCTGGGGCACACTTCGCACGTCGGTGCAATGGGAACTTTCTTGCAGATTGAGCAATAGCCGACGGCCACAGACGTAGTCCTCCAAAGCCTTCGAGCACTCCATTCTCTCACCCCCGGCCGTCACCGAGGTGTGACTTAAGAGCGGATCGGAGCAGTAGAGCAGTTGCGGTTCCGATAATCATCACAGTAGTACCTAAGAAAGCGGCGGCCGACCACGGTTCAAGCCCAGAGATCTCTAGGAGTTTTGCGGCGTCCGACCCGCCTAGGTTTGCCCGACTGAACGGGAACATGACAGCCGCCGTCAGCCACTCCAACAGCACGACGAACACAACAAATGTGGTCCCAATGACTGCCCAGTCGCGTTGGCGACCCCGTTGCATCCATGCGAATATCAGGCCCCACCATGCGAGGACCGCAAAATCACCGGCGGCGAGAACGGAAAGCGCCGCCGCCTTGGTGCTTACGGAACCAAGAGGCTGAACCGACAGTACCCCGACCCGCGGCCAGAATCCAGTTGACGCCCACAATGCCACCGCGTGTCCAAATTCATGAATCGGCTGCGCCAGCACCGCGAGCGCCACGCTGCCGACGATCTGTTTCACGCCCGTAATCGCAGCCATACATCTCCGTCGTCTACAAATTTCCCTCCACACCGTCCCTCTGCGCCGCCGAGGATTCCCTTAGTAGTTAGGAACGGCTGTTCCGAGTTCAACCAACGAAAGGGCGCATGATGCACAATTCACAGCAATTTGATGGCGAACAACTCAACCTTTTGGATTCGATCGGCGGCGAACCACTGGCCGGCTCTGGGTTCGAGACCGAACAATCGCAACCGGAATTCTCAGATTCGAACGAGAGCGAGGACTGACCAATGCCGACCACAACTACAGAAACGCGCGCGACCGATGCCGCGGTTCCAGAAAAGCGTGATTTTCGGCAGGAAGTCACGGATCGCATCGTGAAGATGCTGGAGAGTGGAGTAGCGCCGTGGCAAAAGCCGTGGCGCGAGGGCGTCGGCTCTGCCGCAATGCCCATGAATCCGACGACAGAGAAGGCATATCGCGGCGGCAACGCAATTCACCTTATGGCCACCGGACTTCAGCGAGGGTATGACGATCCACGCTGGCTCACGTACAAACAAGCCCAAGACCACGGCTGGCAGGTGCGCCGGGGCGAGAAGGGCACCCAGATCGAATTTTGGGAAGTGAAACCCGCTCGAAACGACGGAGTATCTGCACCACGTGCTGACGGAGAACGGGGGAGCGATAGCAAGGAGCCGGCGAACCGTTTGATTCATCGCGTGTATACCGTCTTCAACGCTAAACAGATGGACGGCATTCCGCAGTATAAGCCGAAGGAGAACAGCGCCTTTGAAGTGGCTGCCGCTGGCGAAGAGATCCTGCGGAATTCAGGCGCGCGGATCACCCACGATCAGGCCGACCGCGCCTTTTACAGTCGAGCTTCGGATAGCATTCATCTTCCTCCGAAGGAAGCTTTTGCGAGCGCTCCGGGCTACTACGGAACCGCACTTCACGAGCTCGCGCATTGGACGGGCCATCCGTCACGATTGAACCGGTCAACTTTGAACGAGTCCTACCGTTTCGGCGACACCAATTACGCCAAAGAGGAACTTCGCGCGGAACTGGCCAGTGTCTTCCTCGCCGCGGAGCGCGGGATTCCGCACGACCCTGAACAGCATGCTTCGTATGTCAATTCATGGATTAAGGCCCTGAAGGAGGACAAGCACGAGATCTTCCGCGCGGCTCATGATGCCTCTAAAGCAACGGACTTCCTGCTCTCGCTCGAACGCGACAAATCCATAGCAGACGAATCACTGGCAGCCGCTCCGTTGGTGGAGGCGAACGCCGACGGGAGTTCCCGCGCCGCACAGCTCGAACAAGAGACCAGCCGGTTGGATCGAGACCGCGATGATCTTGAGCAACCAGAAGTTGCTGATGAGAACTCCCCGGCGGCCACGGCTCAGGAGATCTCGGCGCGCGAGTCCAGCCAATATTCGGCGCGCTACGAACCCGGCAGCGGCACTGTCAACATCCAAGAGAAACAGACCGGTACCGATCGTCGCGTCACGGTAGAGAACACTGTCGCCGTGTCGGACGCCAGTCGAGGCGAGCGCGGTGGCCAGTCGAATCGCGATCCCCTTACCGAAGCGCGCACCATTACAAAGGAAGCGCTTGGCGATTCGGCGAGAACGATCGAGGCGCTCGTGGAAAGCGGAACATATCGCGGGCCTATCGTCGGCGAGACACAGGACTACCTCGTGCAGCGCCAGTCGGCGAATTCAGGCGTCCTTCACGCCAAGTCCGATCTGAATCGCCTCCCACAGGTCGGCGACAACGTCGCAATCAACTACTCAAATGGACAAGGAACCGTTCGCGAGGTCCGGCAGCGCGCGAAGTCCATGGAGCTTGCGCGATGATCTCGACTTCGTTCATCACGATTGCTAGCGCCAGCGCGGTTGGGCTCGTCGTGATCTCATGGCCACGACGTTCGCAATTTGCAACGGGAAATCGAGTCTACGCGGTCATCGCCTGCCTTCTGATCGCTGCTGGACTCCTCTACACGTTCCGGCCGAACGTTCCGTGCATTCGGATCAATGAGACACGACTTGCCCTGAGGTGATTTCCTTTCGCGGGATCGAGCCGAATCATGAAGAATAATGTTGAGCTGTATCGAACTCCGCGTAGGCCCGGATACCTGGGCGCCTATAACTGGCGAGCCACGGTGTTCGGGCTACTTCTATTGGTTGTTGTCAATTTCGCTGCGACCCAGTTTCTCGCGGCTAAGTTTCAATACCAGCCGGCCCTTGGCGTACCACTGGTTCGTACACGCGGCGGCGGGCTGTACCAGCCATTCGCGTGGATGATCTGGGGCTGGTACAACTCCACCTCGCAAGACCCGCGCATCAAAACGCCGCTGTTTTTCGGAGAGATGATCGTCTTCGGCGGAAGCTTTCTTTGCGTCGCCGTGTTCTTCGTTATCACCAACCGACGATCCCGTGAGTTGATGCGGGGCTCGGAAGATCTGCACGGATCGGCGCGTTGGGCAAGTGAAGAGGATGTTGAGCGCACAGGTTTGACAGCAGCATCGCAGGGCGTCTACGTCGGTGCGTGGAGCCGCGAAAACACCGCCAAGCTCCGCTACTTGCGCCATAACGGGCCAGAACATGTCTTAGCGTTTGCGCCGACCCGCAGCGGCAAAGGCGTCGGCCTGGTCATTCCCACGCTGCTGGCGTGGAGCGAAAGCGCGGTAGTGTACGACATCAAGGGTGAGAACTGGGCAAAAACGGCTGGTTTCCGGAATCAGATGGGCCATCTCTGCTTTAAATTCTCGCCGGTTGAAGAGGTCAGTTCCCGCTTCAATCCCCTGGCCGAGGTGCGCCTGTTCACCCTGCGCGACGTTTCTGACGCCCAAAACATTGCAGAGATGATCATCCGCAGTGGGCAGGACAGCCCCATGGAACGTCATTGGGAGGATGCTGCCGCTTCGCTAACGACCGGCATGGTCCTGCATGTCTGCTATGAGGCGGCGCTCGAAGGACGAATCGCATGCCTGGCAGATCTGTCACACGTTTTCACCAAGCCCGGCTGCAATTTCCGTGACACTCTTTCTGAGCTTTTGAATTTTCCGCACGATCCCGGCTACCCACACCAGTGGCGGATGCCGACAGGCGAGCTAACGGCAACGCATCCGGTCGTAAAAGAAAAGGTGCAGGAGATGCTCGACAAGGAGGATAAGGAATTGTCGGGCGTCCTTTCGACTGCGAAGACGGCGCTCGCCTTGTACAGCGATCCACTCGTTGCGCGGAACACTTCGGCCAGCGACTTCACCATCTCCGATTTGGTCAACCACACGCGTCCGATCTCGCTCTACCTGGTCGTGCCCCCCTCCGACAAGATCCGTCTGCGCCGCCTTATCCGCCTGATGTTCACCATGGTCGTGAATCGCCTGACCGAACGAATGGCGTTTGAAGGCACCGAACAGAAGCGGAACAAGAGACGGCTGCTGCTGCTTATTGACGAGTTTCCCTCTCTGAACCGCATGGAGATTTTTGCCGATGCGCTGTCGTACATGGCCGGGTACGGCATTAAGGCGTACCTGATCACGCAGGACATCCGCCAAATCACCGATGCTTATGGCCGGAACGAAAGTATCGTGTCGAACTGCCACGTACGGATCGCCTTCGCGCCGAACCAGGTCGAAACGGCCGAGCTTCTTTCAAAAATGACCGGCACGCAGACGGTTCAGAAGGCCAGCTACAACTTCTCGGGCTCGCGCTTTTCCCCCGTCATGGGACACATCAATGCCAGCGTGGATCACGTTGAGCGCCCGCTGATGACCCCGGATGAGGTGCTACGCCTGAAGCCTCCCGATAAGGTGAGCAACGGAAATGCGGAGAAGATAGTCGCACCTGGGCAGATGCTCATTTTCGTCAGCGGCCACTTCCCGATTCTCGGAACCCAGATGCTCTATTTCCTCGACCCAACTCTCTCAGCATGGGCCGCTATTCAACCTCCTGTTGAATTCTTTGCGCTGGAGGATGGCCAGGTGATTCCTCAGCGATCCGCCGATCGGACCCGCCATACGATCAGCAAACCCGAATTCATTTCGCGGACAGCGGAACCAACAACAGACGCCGAGCGCGGTTTCCTGGAGGAACTGCGTACCAGCAAAGGAGACTAAAACCACTATGTATTTGAATCGTGTAGAAATAGCCGGATACCTCGCGAAAAAGCCGGAAGTCCGATACCTTCCATCGGGAACGCCCGTTGCGAATGCGCGTCTCGGGCAGACGCAGCGATACCAGGACGGAAACCAGCAGGCTCAGGAACACACTAATTGGCACAACCTCAGCTTCTATGGAGACTTGTCCAAGGTGGCATTGACATACGACAAGGGCGACAACCTTTACGTTGAAGGATCCATCGAACAACGTCAGTTCACGCCCAAGGACGGTGTGCAACGGACGGTGACGGATATTGTTGTAAAGCACTGCCATCTCATCGGAAGCCCGCGATATGGCGCGTCCGCCGGGAAGACGGCGGAGGAAGCGCCAGTCGTCAACGGACACACGCTCGAACATGCTGGAGAGGCGACCAAAGATGATGCGTGGCCCGTCCGTTAATTCGCGTGCTCGCGGGCGACGCCAGATAGCAGGTCGGGTTGCGCTGACTACCGCAATCATTGGAATCGCTGTTTTCCAGCTATGCGGCTGGTTCGGAATCCGCTTCAATTTGTCGCCATCTCTTCCTGCCGGCATCTACGTCACCACGAAGGCGCCCGCAGGATTGATCGAGTTCTGTCCGGAAGAACCGTACGCCTCTCTCGCTATTGACCGTGGATATCGCGATGAGGGAACTTGCCCCGATGGCGCAATGCCGCTGCTCAAGCCCATTGTCGCCAAGACCGGAGACGTCGTGGATGTGTCGGCCCGAGGAATCGCGGTGAACGGCGCACTGCTCCAGAATAGTGCGCCTCTCCGCGTAGACACCAAGGGACGCCCGCTGCCGGCGTGGCGCTCTGGACATTATGTGGTTGCGCCGGGTATGGTCTGGGTTGCTTCGTCCTACAACCCACGCAGTTTCGACAGTAGGTATTTCGGCCCGGTTCCGATTTCCGCGATTCGAGATTTCGTCCACCCGCTGCTCACCGGTTGGTAATCCATGCGTCACCTGCAATTTATTGGAGCAATCGCGATCGGTTTGGCAGTTTCGACCGGCTATCCAGCGGGCATGGTCGTAGGAATTGCCATTCCGGCGCTGATCTTTTCGAAGCCCTCACGGACTGGCGCGTGGTTCACCGCGATGCTTTACTACGCGTTAGCAATCTGGCCGGTCATTCCTGGAGCACGCAATTTCTTCGGACCTCGGGTATCGCTATTCGCGGCGATTGCGCTATGGAGTATTGCAGCGGCTCTCCTCAGCCTTCCATGGGCAGCCGTGTGGTCGCCGATGCGGACTCAGGCGCTTTGGCGAATCCCCATTGCGTTGATACTCACCACCGCACCTCCGCTCGGGATTATCGGATGGGCCTCTCCGCTAACGGCGGCCGGCTTTCTTTTTCCTGCGACGGCTTGGATTGGACTGGTGGGCTGTGCCGCTTGCGCGAGCGCACTCGCCGTCTTCCCAAAATCCTGCGGGGCTTCCGCAATTGTTCTGTCCGCTCTGACGAACGCGATTCACCCGCACGATGTGCCACCGCCACCGGGCTGGCAGGCCGTCAATACCGAATTCGGCGCCGTCGCCCATTCCACACTGTCTCCGAGCGACGAATACAAGATCGCCGAAACGATACAACGCACTGCCCTTTCGGCGAGTGCATCCGTGATCGTATTCCCCGAAACCGTAGTTCCATATTGGACCGCTGCCAGCGATCAATTCTGGCAACCAACGATTGATGCATTGCGGGCCGAACGTAAGACAATCCTAATAGGCGCGTTGGTCCCTCGATCTGATCGAGAACGCCCGCAGCAAATCGATTTCTCAGGGGAACTCGCGGCGCTGAAATCGGGTGTTGTTCCTTTGAACATGAACGGACAGCGAGATCGTCGTACGGCCAGGGCCAGCGGTTCGTATTTCAACGCCCTGGTTGTCCGCGGGGCGGACCGAAACACGTTTCGACAGAGGATTCCGGTGCCGATCGCCATGTGGAATCCGCTCAGCACGCAGGGTGCACCGATGAATCCTCTTGGGTCTGGAATCTTGAACCTTCGTGGAGAGCGAGTGGCCGTGCTGATCTGCTACGAACAACTGCTGGTTTGGCCAATGCTCTCCTCGATCGCGCGACGTCCGACGGTCATGATCGCGATCGCGAATGATCATTGGGCGACTGGCACTACGATTCCTCGATTTCAGCTCTCGGCGGTGCGAGCATGGTCGCGCCTCTTCGGACTTCCGTACCTCTCCGCTGTCAACTTTTGACCCGCGGATAAGTCAACGTTCAAAGCGCCTTTGAGCGGCGGTTTCACGCTCATCGAGCTCTCGCGTGTTTTCCTCATCATTGGCCTTGCTGTTCGGGTTTGCTCGTGGGGCCTAATGCAACAGAATGGATGAACTGCGCCCGCTCGGCTCGCTTCCAGTGACGATACCGGGAGCCAGCCGAGTGGGGCGGAGGCCAGCGCTCGGTCAACTTTGCGATTCTCGACAATCCAGGGTCAACATTTCCGCATAGAATGGACCACTGGAGGTCCAGTGGTAAGTTGCAAGCGGAAACACCACTGCCGTATCGCCGGCGTGAAGCTCGTATCGTTCGCCGTTCACGTGCAGCGTCATTGACCCGGTGACCATGCTTACCACTCGCGTAGCGGGCCGTGTGGCGTCGGGACGTTTCCCGTTCCAACGCTCATCGAACGCGGTGAGACGCACGTTCCTGCCGTACTGGAAAACCTCTGCTAGCCCGCTCTCCTCCCGAATTGCAGATGGTCGAAGTACGAGGCCACCCGTGACGAAGCCGCCCGGAGCCTCCCACGCTTCGGAGGCAAATTTATCGGCCATGCCTATCGTGTTGGTGACGATCACCGCCGTTATGAACGAGGTCTCTCGGAGGACTTCGTGGACGGCGTGGGGCGCCACTACGATTCCGTCCCCAGCATGAAGAATATGCTTCTCTCCGCCGACAACGATATTCATCGTTCCGTGAAGGACGCGGTAGAACTCCAGAGCGGAACCGTGGAAATGCCGGCTCTGCTTGGCGCGCTCGTTGAACACAGCGACATCTAGCCGGTAGGGCGTGACGCAGTAATGCAAGTTTCCGCTCGGCGCTAATGGCTGCCATAAGCTGCGCCCGCTCTGCTCGCGCTTCGGGTACTGATAAGTAATCAGAATCTTCTGGTCGCCGCGGTCGCCTAGGAAGCCGGTGCCATCGGTAATAGCCTTCTTAACCACAGCCAGGGGGACATGTACCGCGGGTAGCGCGTGTCGGTAGAAGTGCTCCATGGTGGTGAACGAGTAAAGGCTCGCGCTCGAAAACACGATGGCATGTTCAGCGAGATGAGCAGCAACCGGGCTGGTCCATTCGGTCAAGTGACGCCTCGCGGCGCTCGCGTCCTCGCTGGTCTTGAAGTACCCGCAGGATATATGCGGCGTCCATGGTTGGCTGCTGGGTTTGCCAAGCGATGCGTAACGGGCATCGAGGTCGCGTCGGTGCTGTTCGAGGAGTTCAATGACAGCTTTGGATTCTTCGTCTGCGGGTTGCAACAGCGCCACAAGAGCGGCGGCATCCGGCCATATCTCCAGCGCCTTGAATTTGAGCCGGAGGGTCCATTTTCTATCAAGGCTTACAACGGGGGGCGGGAGGATGGGGGAAGGCGTAGCAACCGAAGCAGGCAACGCGGATGCGAAGACCTCGTATTCAGCGCGCTTTGCCATCGTGAGGTTTGCCGCATTAGCTTGGTTGATGCCGTCCCAGAGAGTGACATGGAACGAGAAAACGGACAGCGGGCAGAAGCTGTAAGGACGCAATTGCGGGTCCAGGGCCTTCATGGAGGCGGCAAGGCGGCGGTAGACAGCCAGGTCACGCTGGACCTCTGGCTCTTCGGACACATCGCAGGACAAAAGCGGGACGCCCTCGGCGGAGGTCACGAGGCTGTTACCGGGATTGTCGAGCAGATAGGAGAAGCCCGAGAAACGTGACGGTATCCAACGCTCCTCCCAGGGAGCGCCCGCCTGAAATGCCGCTACTTTGGGATTTTCCTTGAGGCGGTCGAGATTGCGGCGGATCGCGTAGCGTCCCGTCTCCAAGGCCTTTTCGATAACCGGAATCAATTTCTCATAGTTCCGAACTTGCTCAGAGCGGCTGCCACCTGCTGCGCGTTCAAGGCGGATACGGTTAATGACGAGTTGGAAGATATAGCGTGACGCCTGAAAGAGCTCTCCCAACGGGTCGCGCGTATCGGCGCGATCTTCGAAGCTGCCGAGGTCAACGACTTCCAGCGACAGTTCGGAGTGCCGCAGACATGCAAGTGCCATGTCGGTTGTGGGGTCCATGTTCCACCAGATGGCATCCTGGCGCAGGACACCCAAGACCTCCCGTCCCAGGATGAAGAATTCGGTGCGGAATTGATGCAGCCCGGTTTCTATGAGCGTCGCCGCGTGTTCGGGAAAGACCGCTTCCAAAACGGGGCGTGCAACGAGACTGTAGAACTCATCCTTGAACGATCCGGGTTTGGGCCGGTAGTCACCAAGAACGAGGTGGTTCGGGGCGGCGGCGGCGACCATCTTCCTCCATCCATCACGGGCCGTGTCATTCGGAAGCTTGTCGAAATCGGTGGCGAAAATGAATACCATCTCCACGTCCGGATAGGTAAACGCCTTATCGATGACCCCTGCACGCCACCGAAGCGTCGTTTCGTCTTGATCGACGGGGAATATGTCGAGCGGTACTCCCGCTTTCCCGTAGGCTTCGGCCCTGCTCTTCACCGCCGTCATCGCACATTTTCCGCTCCCGCCTTTGCGATCATGCACGACGATGACGCGATAGGGTGCGAGGCTCAGAACTTCATCGAGAGCCAGTTGGATGGGTGCTTCATCCGCGGCACCGAAGCCCACGGTCAGCACATAAGAGATGTTCTTGCGCATTGCAACTCCTTTCAGGTGGCCATGATGGCCGCCGCTGAGGGTGCACCTCCGGTGCCGTTTCGTAAGTATATGGAACTATTGATCCGCTCGGTGGAGTCCCCGACCGTGATAGGATTTTGTCCTAGGAGGAAATCCTATTCCAAATGGAGCCTCTCTGCGTCAGCTACGATCCAGCGCTCGGTTGCCATGACCTGAAAATCGCCGGTCGAGGCGAGACTACCGACGTTCTCTTCTACGGAACGAACGAGCGACTGGAGTCGCTCGCGAAAGACATTGAGCTCGTCGGGTGCACGGAGGCAAAGGTCATCATCACGGGTGAAACGGGAACCGGTAAGACGACTCTCGCGCGTGCGATACATCTGCGTCATGAGAAGCGAGGCGCGCACCGCTTTCGGCGCACGAACGTTGGAGCGTTGGTTCCCGAGCTTGCCGCCAGTCAGTTGTTTGGTCATAAGGAAGGCGCGTTCACCGGCGCGACGCGGGACCACGTCGGTATTGTTGAAGCCAGTGACCGCGGGACCTTCTTCATGGACGAGATCTCCGCAGCGTCCGACACGGTGCAGGTCATGCTCCTGACACTGCTTGAAACGCAGATCGTCAACAAAGTGGGTGCGGGGCCGGCCGACAAACCGACGAAGGTAGACGTTCGGTTCATGGCCGCGACCACGCAGCCACTAAACGTCCTTCGCGATTCGAAAACGTTTCGCACGGATCTTTTTTTCCGGCTCGCCGAATACCACATTGCCATTCCGCCCCTGCGGGAGCATCGCGAGGAAATCCCCGTGCTCGCCCACACCGCGCTCGTTGGCTGCCAGAAGACGCATCGCACGGGCTGCACGCCACTCCTGCGAATTGATGACGCAGCGTTGAAGCGTCTCGAGGCGTATGGGTGGCCCGGAAACGTGCGAGAGCTACAGTCCGTTATCCGGGCTGCGGTCGTTCGCTCTCGCGAGTATCCACGCGAGACTGTGTTGCGAGCGAAATACCTTCGATTTCACATGGAGGGCAAATCGAATCGCAACCGTTTCGATGAGCAGCAGAGTTGGCCGGAGGCGAAAGACGCTTTCCAGCGTAGCTGGGTAAACGAAGCGCTGGAGCGTTGCGGGACAGCCGCCGAGGTCGGACGGCGCTACGGCATTGATCAGAAGACGATCCGGAAATACCGAAGCGATTAGAGCCCGTAAACGTTGGCGCACGTTCAGAGTCACGTGAACAAGGCCGCCGGTAGTTCGCGTCCATGACGTCAAGGATGCCGCCCTGGAGCGCTGGATTGCAGCGCTACGCCAAGAGTTGAAGGAAACCGCAAGAACTCCTCTGCGGACGCTGGCAGACGCCCTGAGGTGGAGTCGAACTGGCCGACAACCGGATCGTACCGTTTCGTTCTATGTTGTATTGAATATCGATGGCAAGACTACGTGCACACTTCGTTGAGCCGATGCTGCTTCTCAGAACCGAAAAGCTACCGGAGGGGCCAGACTGGCTTTACGAACTAAAATTCGATGGGTATCGGTCAGAAGCGATCAAGGCGGCCGGCTGTGTTCAGCTCCGCTCCCGTAATGACAACGACTTTAGCCTCAGATATCCCGCCATCGTGAAGGCGTTGGCACCCATGCCGGACGACACTGTGATTGATGGTGAAGTCGTGGCGCTTGATGAAAATGGAAAGCCCTCGTTCAACACACTCCAAAATTTCGGCTCCGCAGGCGTGCCGCTTCATTACTTCATCTTCGATCTATTGGTCTTCAAGGGTAAGGACGTAACCGGGGAGCAGCTCTTAAAGCGGCGAGAGCTTCTTGAAAAACACGTCCTTCCCAAAATGAGCGAGCCTATTCGGTATTCCCCGATTCTGGAGGCTAGCTTGCCCGACCTGATTCAATCTGTGAAAACGCAGGGCCTTGAGGGGCTGGTTGCGAAGCGGCGCGACAGTCGTTACGAGCCGGGCACCCGCTCGGGTGCGTGGCAGAAGATGCGTGTAAACCAGGGACAGGAGTTCGTAATCGGCGGCTACACGATCGGTGGGGCGACGTTCGACGCGGTCGTATTCGGCTATTACGATGATGGCCACCTGATGTACGCCGGCCGGACTCGAAACGGTTTCACTCCCAAGCTTCGGGCCGAACTTCTGAAGAAATTCAGGTCCCTGGAAACCCGTGAATGCCCGTTCGCCAATTTGCCTGAAAAGAAAGCGGGTCGTTGGGGCGCGGGACTGACGGCCGCCAAAATGGAGGAGTGCCGCTGGATCAAGCCGCAGATCGTCGCGCAATTCGAATTCGTTGAATGGACTGCCGATGGACATCTGCGGCATAGCCGCATCATCGCTCTCCGCGAGGATAAGGGACCGCAGGACGTAAAGCGCGAATAGCGGCATCGGTGCGCTCCAGCCGAAGACCCCATCGTCACCCGACAGCCGGTAGAACGAAGCCATGCAGTTTTAAGCGATCGCCAGACACTCCTCTCCGTCTTCCGTTCCGCTAATCTCCGATTCGAAGTTCGATCCTCCCTGCTTGACCTTCTGCCTCCGGTATCGGGCACTGCTTCGGGGCTTTTGCCGCGCCCTGCGCGCTGCGGGGCCTCTGCTTCGCTTCGCGCCTTCGGTTTACGGTCCCCCAAAGAATTTCAAAACGCTCCCTGAAGTCGGCTCGCTGAAATTCTTTGGACCCACCGTAAAAAGCGGCCCCTTGGCTTGGGAGCGGCGCCCACTCGCTCTCGGGTGCCCCGATACACAGGGCAGAAAGGATCAAAGACATGTATCAGAATCGTCTCTCTCTCATCGGCTTCAGCGGAAAGGAGCCCGAACAAAAGTTCACGAATGGCGGCGTCGCCTACACAGTCCTGTCGCTCGCAACCAAGACTTCCTGGAAGAACGACAAGGACGAGTGGGAGTCCCGCACGGAGTGGCACCGGATCATCGCCTGGTCTAAACTCGGCGAGTTCGCGTTGACGCTCTCGAAAGGCGCTCACCTTCAAGTCGAAGGCGAATTGCGCAGCCGCGAATATGAACGCGATGGCGTGAAGCGCCGCATCTGGGAATGCAGGGCGTATCGCATCGCCAAACTCGACCGAATCGAGCGCTCCGAGGACAATGGCCGGGGCGATGATGCGACGGACGGCCCGCCTTTCTAGCCAGCCGAGCGCCCGCAGCGGCCGGTCACGTGACTGGCCGCTACGCGAAGGCGCCGCCGGTGTTCAGGGCCTTCCGGTATGGGAGACAGAGGAAGACGGGGATTCACGTGAGCGCTAACAAGTCCTCAAGCGTTTACAGGCGCGTTCTTGCCCACAATACTCATGCGAACGCACAGATTTGACGTTCCTAAGACGCGGCCAAGGGGCTGTCATCGCAGCCCCTTGACGCTCTTTAAAGGCGTTACGCAGCCCCTATTCGGAGGCGCCGACCGCCTTCGAGGCAGCAATGGCGGCCCTGCACTTTTCGGCGACCAGTTCTGGCGGAATGGTGATGACGTGGTCATGCGTATCCAATTCGAACCCCGCGAGGACGTTGGTTTCGGTCCGCGGCACCAACTCGGCGAACACGTGGCCCACATCGGCGCCGGCGCGAATCAAGACATTCAGCGCGGGCTCGACGGCAAAAACGCCACGCCAGGCCTTGACCGCCGTCTGAATGGCCTTGCCGAGCGCGAAGGCGTCCACCGAGCCCAGAAGTTCGCTATGCACTCTCGGTAAAGCGAGCATGCTCCAGTTGTGAATCGGCGCCGGATCGGCGATCAGGTCCACCGTGCCCGAAGGGTCTGTCCAGATAAGAAGGTCTTCATCGCGAGCGCCTTGGCAAATCGCGCACTTCCCGTTCGAGCGAACCTCGCGATAAGCCCGGATCGCCTCGAACAACGGTGGAGTGTTCCGCACCACGTAGGTCTGGCCGTGCAGGCAGCCGACGCTTTGGCCGGAATCCGGACGTCGGCCTCCATTAACAAAAGAAACCGCAGTCATGCCCTTTGATTCGGCCCAGGCTTCGATGAGCTGCCATGACCGCACGAGCGCGCCGGGGACCTTGTCTGAGATCATGGAAAGATCATCGTCATGATGCGCGGGATGAACAGCGGAAACGAAGCAGGCTTCCTCGGGGGAGACCATTGCGGGCGTCAGATTCCAGAAGATCCGCACCAAATGGTCAGCGGCAACGTCGTTATGCTCCTGGAGTTGGCTGGTGAGGTCGTAGTACGTCTGAATTCGGGCGCAGTTATGGTCTTTGAGCCATGCCTCGGCGGCGGCAAACGAGCTTTCCTCGGCTGGAACAGCCGTTTCCAGATTGTCGAGTACATACGCCAGGACGGAAGGGTGCTTGCCGCAGCAGAACAGACACTTCTCACGCGGTGTATCGATCCTGCGCACCTTCTGCGGGTCTGCTTCAAAGTGTCGCGCAGCGCGGGCGGGACAAATCCGCGCCGTGCGCGGCACGATGGGGTGAAGGACTCGGCGGCCAGGTTGACAAAACGTTTGCCCACGGGACCGCCGTACGCGGTCGTCAAAACCACTGATTGGTGCGATCATTGTTTTTTCTCCTCGTGATCGCGGAAGCAGCGCTGCACCCGATTCCGATCAACTGGAGAATAAGCGACTGTGCCAAAGCGAGGAAGTCGGATACCGTAGGCGGCCCTCAGATCAATCGCGTGAAAGCGTAGACTACATGTATTGAGCTCGAAACAATTGGTTTCCCGAATGGGCCTGAAGCGCACTTCAAATCGAGCGGGGCCGCCTGCGTTGAGTGACGCGGACCGCGTCCGCGCGTATATGGAAGAATCCGCGGTTTGTCGAAGCTTGGGCGAACAAGGGAGCCGACTACTTCGCTTCCTTGTTGAGCAGACACTCGAAGGCAAAGCACCTCAGGCGAAGACCATTGCGACTTTGTTGGATGGTGTCGAGGAACCCGACGATGCTTATCTGACGCAAATCAGGGATAGAGTTTCGAAGCTTCGCAAGGCCCTCAGTTTTTACTACGATACGCATGGCACAGCGGATATCGTTGTAATGAGCCTGCCCGATAATGCCAAGCGGGACGGCTATCGCGTTACCCCGAAGTTTGCAGATCGGCAGGTGCGCGCCGGGTCTCCAGACGGCATGGGATTGGTCATCCCTGCCAAGCCTTGGATCGACACGCTGTCGCGCAGTGGGTTGACGAATGCCTTTCGTATCAAGGAGCAGAACCGCGAGCGTCTCCACAGGGTCAAGGATCTGATTCGCGAGGAGGCGAAAGTTAAGCAGCCGCATTTCCGGCTCGTCGCGAGCTCCGGCTTTAGCTATCTCAATCGATCAATGGGACCGGTATGGGTGGAGGCCGGTCTCGGTGATATTGTCTATGGCCGGAAGGCACGCTTCGATGTCGTGCTGGAATCGCCATTCTCTGATTTCGCGGAATGCCGTGCCCTCGCCAACGTGGACACTCGACATCATTGGGACCACAAGGTTAACGTGCGGGAGTTGGAGGAACTGCAGGACCAAAGGCCAAACTTGTCGATTCGGGTGACGGAAATACCGGTCAATTGCTCGCTCTTCATCACGAGCAAGAGTATTTTCTACGATCCGTATTTGTGGGCGCGCCCAAGCGGCGTTCATCCTACGGAGAATAACTTCTGGGTCTTCGAGTTTCGCCGCGGCGAAGAGAGCTACGATTGCTACGAGTTGCTTACGAGGCACTTCTCATTTGTTTGGGAGAATAGCGTCACTCTGCGAGAATTTCTGAGACAGGAGCCGTCTTATGAGCGCCGTACGAAACTGTTCGAGGAGCGTGTCAGAACCCGAATCCGTCAGGCTAAACTGAGAGACCGGCGCGCATGATAACGCTTTCCTATCGTGAGATTGAAGAGAGTCTCGCAGGCTTTCGCGAAGGGCGACAACTCATTGTGCCCGTGCTCCTCGGCGGCCTCGCCGATCGTCGGGCCTGTGCGGACCGTTTCCTGGCGCTGTCGCGTTTCTTCTGCAGGCTGAAGAGCGCCGACAGTATCGTTGAAAAAGCTCGCCGCAAGGGTATCGATATAGATGCTCCGAAAGATATTTCGGACCGCATGACGGACATCCTCGGGTTCAGAGTGATCGTGACTGACCAGAGAGAGCTTAGGGCAATCGATGCATTCTTGCGCGAGACTTTCGAAATCGTTCAAGTCGATGATCGAAACGCAACCCCGGGTGAGTTCGGCGATCGTGGAATCGAATATAGCGCCCGGTACCGGTCCAATGGAGTACTGTATCCGTTCGAGCTCCAATTGAGGACATTTCTTCAGCATTATTGGGCAAGTCGGACCTTCCACCTGTTTCATAAGAAACCCAGGGAACTGGCTCTCGCTCACCAGGACACGCTGAAGATGTTTTCGGCGTCTCTGGCTGAGGCGGAGGAACAGATCGAACACCTTGTAGCGGAGCTTCCTACGGAAAACTGGGGGGACAAGCGCGCGGATGTTGGGCTGATCACGAAGGAGGTTCACCTTGTGGTCGTCGAGCCCGGTGAGCAATTTGCCGCTCACCTTACCCAAGCGCTTACCGGCCAGGCCGCCGAGGACCACGCTGCAATCGTAGAAAAGAAGATGGTGCTTTACGAACAATTTCCGAGGGCTGCCATTGTTGAATGTGTGTGCATGGGTTTTCTCGCCTTCCATTTAAACGAGCCGCTTGTAGAGGTACCCATCGACCGCGTTAGCAGAACTCAGGGGTAGAGCCATGTTCCTGGATCGGCAACACCGGGTCATTTCCTGTCATGACACCTGGATTTCCATCGATCCAGTAATAGGCTGCCCGTTTTCATGCCGATATTGCGTATTGCGACACTCGAACGGTACCGGAACGCGGCCTAAAGTGATGTGTTCGCCGAAAGAGTGTGTGGAACAGCTTCTTCGGCATCCATTGTTTGTCCGCAATCTCAGTCGCCTCGCCATCGGCAACGAAACCGACATGCTCCATCCGTTGAACCTGGACTACCTGGTCGAATTGCTTGGAGCGATGGAGGACGCCGGGTTGGAGAATCCTACGGCACTCATCACCAAGGCGCGACTGGATGGTGCCGGCCTGAATCGTATTCGCGCGATTCGAGGTCCACGCATAATTTTCTGCCTCAGCTATTCCGGGCTCGGGCAGGATATTGAACCGAACTTCACCGACGATTGGTTTCGGTCGAATTTCGCGATTGTGCGGGATTTTGGCTTTGCGATCTTGCACTTCTGGCGACCACTACTGCCGGAGAATACGACTGCCGAGGCGATCGAGAGCATGCTTGCTTTCGTTTCGCGATTCGCAGATGCCAGCATTTTCGTCGGACTGAAGCTACACCCCGAACTCACGCGTATCGTCACGCAGGAAGGCGCGATCTCAGTCCCGCCAGAGCGGGAAAAGGAAATCGGGGAATGGTTAGAACCGGAAGCCATTGCACGCATCGATGCCATTGCGCGGCAACTTTGCCCAGACTACCCTTTGTACCGGCATACCTCGTGTGGTTTAGCTAAAACCATGGCTTGCCCGAATCACACAGGCACCTTTTATCGCCACGACATCTGTCCTCCCAGTCATTGCCCTGCACTTCAGCGAACGATTTGTGATGCGTCGCGGCGCACGCCGACGCAGGAACAGATCGACGCCGCGCTTGCTCGACTTGATCCAAAGCCAGCGTACTTGTTGATGCAGGACAAAATTGTTTTTACGAGTACTCTCACACAGGAAGACTACGCTTATCTGGTGCAGACCCTCGCGTTCCCGGTGATCGGAAGATCCGTTGAACTACAGAACTTGTACTTCGGAAATATCAATGAAGGCCGTTGGTTGCCCCGGAGCGGACGTGAATAACGCTCGACTTTGTACTCTGCGCGGTATTCAAGCCCATTCACCACACCGGCCCATTCTTAACTGCGGGACCGCGTGTTCGTTCGAGCCGCGGGGCGTATGAGCGCGTCTAGCATCAACTTAAGAGCGGAACTCATTGGTGCCAGCCAATCCCCGGCAATTCTTCCTGAATTATTCGAGCCGTAGGTAGCCAGCCTGCCGCGCTGTCTGCTCCGATCAACATCTCGGACTCTAGAGATTCACCGGCCCGAGGTTCTCGCCTTGAGTTACCGCTGACGCCCAGAGTTTCCTTTCAGTGCCACAGTCCCTCTCCCCGTAAAGGCGCTTCGCCCCTCCGGGCGCCGGCAAAGCCGGCGGCCTTGACGGGGACCCCTCAGGGCCTGTGGCAACCCGGAAGCCGCCGCGCGCGCAAGCTACGCGCAGAAAAAGAGCGGCAAAGGAGATAAACGCAAATGCTTGAGAGAATTGAAGTTGTTGCACGTGAAACTGAGGCGCAAGCGCCGGTTGCGCTGCACGATTTTCGCGAATTGCCGGTGTACGTTCTTCAAGAATCCCCGACCAATCCGCGTCGAAGCTTTGACGAAACGAAGCTTCAGGAACTCGCCCAGAGCATCCGCTCGCAAGGTGTGCTGGTCCCGTTGATCGCTCGGAAGCTGGATCTGGATCGCTTTGAGATCGTTGCCGGAGCACGGCGGTTCCGTGCCGCACGGTTGGCGCAAATTTCAACTGTGCCGGTCAGGATCGTGCAATTGTCAGACACGCAGGTTCTCGAATATCAGTTGATCGAGAATGCCATCCGCGAAGACGTTCATCCCTATGAAGAGGCGATGGCCTACAGAGCGCTGCTGGAGACTTCAGAGCCGCGTTATGACGTAGCGTCCATCGCAGCAAAAACGGGGAGGAGCATCACTCACATCTACCAACGACTCCGACTGGCGGAACTGATTCCAGATGCAGCCGAAAGATTCCAAGCGAACCAGATCACGGCGGGGCATGCTGTCTTAATAGCGAGGCTGCCTCAGGATCAACAGAAGGACGCATTGGCGGCAGCTTTCCGCGATGACTACCGAACGAAGGAAAAGCACGCGATCTCCGTTCGTGAGTTGGCGCAGTGGATTCGCGAGAACCTGATGCTGACGCTTGCAGAGGCAGTCTTCGATGTAGCGGAGGCGGAGCTTGTGGCGGCGGCGGGGGCGTGTACCGCGTGCCCGAAACGCACTGGCGCGAATACCGCCTTATTTGACGACTTCGCGGAAGACGACCGCTGTATGGACGCCGCATGCTTCAAAGCCAAGGTAGACGCGCACATCGCCCGACAGAAGGAAAAGTCGGCGGGGTTGATTCAGATTACCCGCGCTTACTACACCAACAACAAGGGAGAGGAAAAAGTTCTGACCCGCAACGAGTACACCATTATCGAGCCGAAAAAGCCCGCCGAAGTCGCTGACGACGGGGCAAAGCATCCGCCGTGCTCAAGGGCAACGGATGCCATCGTGGTCGAGGGTCCCGGAAAGCGCGGCGAACTCGTCCATGTCTGTGCCGACCCGGACTGTGAAGTCCATGGCAAGCCAAACTTCCGAGCGGAGCAAGAGGCCGCTGAGCGCGAGCGCCAAAAGGAATGGAAGCAGCTTGAGGAACAGCGTCAGAAGCACCGGGATCACAATCGGCGTCTGCTGGACGCAGTGTTGGAACGTATTCCGAAGACGTTGACGCGGCCAGATTACGAACTGCTGGTAGTCGCAACCATCGACCGACTCCAGTATGAGGATTGGGATGCAATCTGTGACCGCTACGGCATCAACACTGACGAGACCCGCGAGCCTGATGCAGCCGCATTCGAACTTCGGAAGAAGGCCAAGGAAGCAACCGAACCACAACTCGTCCGTATGCTTATGGAACTGGCGCTGCTGCCCTCTGGGTATTCAGATGAGCCACTGGAACCGATCGATCCGTTGGCCAGCGCCGCTCGGCGTTTGGGCGTTTCGTTGACTGCAAAGAACGGGAAGTCGCCAGCTTCGAAGTGTGGGTCGAAAGCGAAGCATCCGGGGGCGTCTGCCAAACCGAAAACAAGGATGAAGGCCACGGCGAAGATCGCGAAAAGAGCGACGGCGAAGGGAGGGGCGGCGTAAGCCGCCTCCTCTCTTAATAGGACGGCTCCTTATGACAAAGCTCACTCCCGACAACATCGTGGTGCGTGAAACGGCGGCTTCGGATCGAGGACGCCCAATCGTCATCGAGCTTCATCCCGCCCACCTGGTGCTGCGTCTGAAGGGTCTTCGCGACGCTCATTTCATTGCGTACGACGCGCTGTTGTGGCGTGCCATAAAGAACTCCGCTGAGAGGATGCGATCGGAACGATTGGCCCGGCGCAAGGGGCGCGCATGACCCGAACACCACAAACTCGACAGGGGCTTCGGCGGTTTCTGTTTCGCGGGGGGCGCGCCCGGCGCGCCCCCCGACCCCGGCAACGTTGCAACCGCTGTGCAACAGCACGAGAAAAAGGAAATACCGAATCGCGGGATCGCTGAGTTCGCCAGTCCTCAAAGAAAGGAGGGCACATGAAATTCTGGTTCTTTCTCGCTGCGATGATGGGACCACGGTTTTTCCATCGCTTCGTTGTGCTGTTTGCGATCGGAATGGTCCTGCTCCTATACTGCTTCCTGCGCTCATGAGGCCGGCGTTCTGCAAGCTGGTCTCGCGTCAGTTAATAAAACCGACACAGTCGCAGTGCCCATAAAATGTCCAATTAAGACCCGACGGTCGTACCGGTTCGGCGCTGAAATCAGAACGAGTGTGGTGCGGATATGGACGGCAGATTCCCTCCGCTTTGATGATCGGACTCTTGTTGAGATGGAATCTCATCCCATTTGTGACCGGCGAGCATCAACTCGACTACGATCGACGGGCAGCCGTGAGCACAACGCTTTAGCATCTCGACTTTGCAACCGTGCTCGCAAAGGGTGGGAACCCGCGCCCCAGGCGTCATACTTTCTTGAGCAACGCTCCTTAGACTGCGACCAGTCCGTTCTACGAAGCCGTCAAACGACAGGCAAGCCATGCGGCAAGTTCTCTCCTTCAGGTTGAGACTGGCCGTGGTGCTCGTCGCGCCGTGCGACGCGTGCTGGAATGGGACCGCCGTGCGGGTCGGCGGCAAATGGTTGGACTGAACCCAGGGCCGGAAGGATCAAGGCGTCTCCTTCGATACATCACACCGTAATACCGGAGACTGGACTCGATCGTGCAGGATCTCTGGGCTGATACGTGAGCCCTGCGAGGCCGGGGGAGGTCTCCTATTGATAAGGAGGCTACAGAAACCAGGAACCTCACCCCTTCCGTCCCACGGAACAAGCGGTCTTTCGGGCGATAGAAAATTCTCGCAGAAATCCGCGATTTCCCGGTGAGGTTTGCCCATCTCAAAGCCTCTTATGGATGGGGGATCGTTCTATCGGTCGCCGGCGGGCTTTCCATGAACCAGCGGAACGACGCGCAGACGAGACTCTGGATTCCGAAACGGGACAGCCTTGGAAATGCGGTAGATGCAAGGCTGATCGAGGCTGCCCATAGGATCTGGGAACGCGCGCGCCTGGTGGTCATGCGCTACCTGGCCGACGACACGGATGCTGCCGAAATCGTTGAAGCAGCAGTCGATTCCGCCTCGCGAAGAATGGGCAATCACCACACGATTCAGTGCTTCGAGGCTTACCTCTTCAGGTCCGTCGTCCGTGAGTCAATCCGGCGATTTAAGCGAAATCAGAAGATCTCCTATCTCGATAATGGCAGCTTGGAACGGATTGCGGCACCGGTGTCGTTGGATCTTGATCGAATGCTGGACTCGGTGAAGAGGCTTGAAGTGCTGCGGGCCTGCATGGATCATGCCTGCCGAACCATGTACGACCTTCGTGTCATGGAGTACGATTGGCGGTCCATAGCGAAGCGTATGGGGTACGCGGACGCTCACACTGCGGAAGTGCAATTCCGGAAGAAGCTCAATCGAGCTCTCGAACGGCTCCGTACCAATCATCACTGTACTGCAGATGGTGTTTTGCCCAACGAAAGAATCTGATGATCTACCGTGACGAATTCGCGGCCCGAAAGCTGGCAAACGACGCTGTAGCGATCGGCAAGAAGTACTCCCGTATGGCGTACCCGAATCCTTTGCGCACCGGGTGTCCGGGTGCCGAGACGTTGAAGGACGTGGCGAAGCGCGATCGCCAAGGCGAACTTGAAGAGCTGCTGATCTCACACGTCGTCACCTGCTCACCGTGCTTCAACGAATACGCTCGCTATCGCCGTATGACGATCGCACTTCGCGGCTTGCGATGGGCTGCAGCAATCGTGCTTATCACCGCTGCCACATTGGCAGGGACCAGACTCCTATACTTTAGAAGCCCCGGTCAAAGCCCCACGCCAACCGCCCAGAAAACGGGCTCCGCTCCGGGCGAAGCTCCGGCTGCGTCGGCAATTGGAACGCCAGAGCCGCCGTCGCGAGTCGAAGTTAACTTGGCGCTCTTCTCCACAATGCGCGGCGCCGATTCAGAGAAGCCGCCACAGGAAATTCAGTTGCCGGCAAAGGCGGTGCATGTTCTATTTCTTTTGCCCACCGGTATGGAGCCTGGCGAGTACGCGGTTCGCCTGATCGATGCGTCTGGGTCTGCGAAGATTGAGCGTCAAGTGAATGTAGAGCTCAGCAGCGGTGTGGCGTCGTTCGCCTTGGATCTGGAGTTTAGGCCGTCAGAGGTTGGGCACGGATGGAGATTGATGGTTCGTCCACCGGGCCTGAGTTGGCGGACCTATCCCGTTGTAATCGGGTAACGGCTCTCATGGGAAGTTTATGCATACGGCTCACACGAAGAACTCGGCTTCATATTTTATTTGCCGCTACGGTCGACTGAATTTTCTTTCGATTTGCACCGTTCTGCTCGCCCTGGTCTGCGGGAAAGCGCTCGACGCACAAACGCCGGCTGCACATGAAGCACTTGAGAACGCTCTCAGGTTGGCGAACCTGTACAACTGGGCCGAAGCGGCTCCAGATTTTTCGCGAGCTCAGCAGTTGTTTACTGAAGCAGGAGACAAACGGAACGCACTATACGCCGAGCTGGGTCTGATTCGGGCGACGATCGAGCGCAACCAGAGCGCGCTGCCGCAAGAATCCGAGCAGCTGGCGACGGACCTCGCCGACAATTCGCTTCTTCAATCCGACAGAGAACTGCGGATGTTCGCCTTCATTGTTAAGGGCGACATTGACACTGAAACGAACAGCGGGGCAATGCGGAGTGATTGGCAGGCTGTGGAACATCTCGCCGAGCAGAGGGGTGATCAGAAGTGGCAATACAGGGCACTGGCACAGCTTGGAATTGCGGCATTTTATGACGGTGATCTGGAAACGGCCCGGAAGAACGTCGGCACCGCCTTGCAGCTTGCAACGAAGGCAGGAGACGCGGCAAGCCAAATCAGGTTCTTGACGATTCTCGCGTACGGTCTTGTCCAGACAAAAGCGTATGATCAGGCGCTTGCCTTTTTGGATAACGCCGCTGAACTGGCCCGTCGGATACCCGATCTGGGCTTCCAGTATACGGCCGAGGAACTCCGCGTCGAGGCGCTCCTTGGTCTGAAACAGCTCGACCGAGCACAGCGGGTGAACGATGCGCTGCTGGAAAGGGCACACGAGTTCCAGAGGGGGTCTCATGAGGCGACCGCTTTGGGGCTGAAGGCCCAAATCGCCACGGCGCGACGAGACGAAGTTGCGGCGCTGGAGAGTTTGCAGAAAGCGATTGCGATCGGCAAGGCTGAGGGACTCACGCGTTTCCTGGCTGAAATCTATGGGAGCGCAGCCGACATGTATCGACAGGGCGGCGACCTGAAGACAGCCCAAGAGTTTGCTGAATCAGCGGCCCAGACCAGCCAGGAGAGTGGTGACTTCTGGGATGTTCCACGACGGCTGATGTCAGTTGCGGAGTTGCAGGTAAGCCGCGCGGAATACGCGGACGCCGACCGGTCGTATGACCGAGCCGAGGCGTTCATCGACTCCGTCATTGGCCAGTCGTCAACGGCCTTGGCGAAGACCGCTGCGATTCGCGCATCGAGCGAGATCTTCACACAGCATTTCGCCTTAGCGGCGCGGATGAACGATCCAACGAAAGCTTACGGCATTATCGAACGCGTTCGTGGAAGGGTGGCGGCAGACCTTCTGTCAGCGGGGAGCGTCGCTCAGCCTGAGAGCGCCGCGATAGAACACGCGGTCTCGCAGTTGAGGCTGAAGCTGATGGCCGCTCGATCCATTGACGAGGTTCGTAAGCTCCGCGATCAGATTTTCTTCGCCGAACAGGCTAGATGGATCACGCCAGGTGCGACCATTCTGAAAACGAAAGCCGATGAAGCAGTACCGATCACGACGCTTCGAGCCGCCATTCCAACGAACGCCGTACTCCTCGAATATGTAGTTGCCGAGCCAGAATCCTATTGCCTCGCGATCACAAGGACAGGCGTCCAGATCGTTCACCTGGAAAGCAAAGCTCGTCTTGAACCCTTGGTAGCTGCGTACCTGAAGAACGTGAAATCAAAGCAGAACGCCGTGCTCGAATCGAGGTCGCTGTACGACGCACTGATTCGACCATTGGGGGAGCTCTCGAAGAAGGACCTGCTCATCGTGGTTCGGGACGGCCAGTTAAACATGGTGCCGTTCGATGCGCTTCGAGCGCCGTCGAGCCGATACATCGTTGAAACAAAAACGGTCGTGTACTCTCCGTCAGCGACGGCGTTCTACCGCCTGACAAATGAAACATCGTCGCCGGAAACATTGCAGAAGAGCTTGCTTGCAGTCGGGGGGGTGCCGTACTCCCGGAGCGGAATAAACCGCTCCAGTTTGACGCGCGGATTGGATCGGAAGGGCTTTGCCGATCTCCCTGCCTCAGGAGACGAAGTCCGAATCGCTGAGATGCACTTTCCGAAGACTGCGAGCACGGTTTTGGTCGGCTCCGCAGCTACCGAGGGTGCATTTAAGCGTCTGCCGCTCCGGAGTTACCGCGTCATACATCTCGCGGTTCACGGGTTCGCAGATCCCGTTTTCCCGGATCGAGCGGCGTTGGTCCTATTGACAGACCGGGCGGCCGGCGACGACGGGTTCCTCCAATCCTCGGAAGTCGCTGACCTGCGGTTCAATGCGGACCTGGTTGTTCTATCCGCCTGTGAAACGGCAGTCGGTGCCTTAGAGGGAGAGGAAGGCATCGCGAATCTTTCGCGCGCGTTTTTACTGGCCGGTGCCAAAACGGTGATCTCAACTTTGTGGCAAGTGGACGATGATGCATCGCTTTTCCTAATGAAGCATTTCTATGCGCACCTTGCCGAGCAGAAGACACCGGCGTACGCCCTTACCGCCGCAAAACGAGATTTCTTGCGAACTTTCGGCAGCAAGGCGGCTCCGTTCGACTGGGCGGCCTTCGGTGCAGAAGGCGAGATCGGACGGCCGATTTTCCCGATCTCCGCCGGTCGGACTGGAGAATGATATGGCCCCGGATGCGAAACAGCGGGCAGAAATCCTAAAGTCAATTAAGAAGCGTGTGCTCGCGAGTCACATCAACGTCGCAGGCATTGACTACGGTGCCTGGGCGCAGCACCTCGATGAGCGTACCCCCGAACTGCTGGACGGTGACGTGCGGGCATTTGAAGAAGGCGTGCGGCAACTTCTTGCGGAACTCAAGACGAGCCACACGGTCTTTTACCATTCGCTACCCAAAGAATTGCTTCCGCAGCACACGATAAACGCCAGCCTTCGCGACGTCTGTATCAACGGGGAACGCAAATGGATGTTCCTGGATGTGTTCGAGGCTGGTCCCGCTGATGTCGCCGGCATGAAACCCGGTCACATCCTGGAGAGCGTGGACGGAAAATGCTACGCGCCGCCAACCACCCCTCACTTCGGTATCGGACAGAACCATAAACTGCGCGTCCGCAACTTGCCTGACGGCACCATCAGGGAAATCGAAATTGCTGTTCCGATGCGGAAAGGGACGAAACAGCGTCCTCCGATTGTCGAACCCCGAAGCCCAAACCACTCTGTCGTCGCGCCCGGGATCGGACTTCTGAAAATCCCATACTTCCCAGGGGCGATGGGCATGGGCTTCGCGAACAATCTCGACCGCGCCATAAATGACCTGAAAAAGCAGAGCTGCGATCGGCTGATCGTGGATCTTCGCAGCAACATCGGCGGCAGTTTGGGATTCGCGCGGCTCGCCAGTTACATGTGCCCCGGCCAGGTCCCGATCGGCCACAGCCTCACCCCGAAGCGGCTACGGAGCGGCTATGATCCCGCGACTCTCCCGCGTGTCCCGATGCCGCGCACCAAGCCAGAACTCCTCATGACGTTAGGACTGTTCGCTTTTCGCGACAAATCCGTCATGCTCTTGACGCAGGGGCTGGGTCCACAGCCGTTTCACGGGCGAATCGCGATTCTCATTAACGAGTGGACGAACAGCGCCGCCGAGATGCTGGCAAATTTCGCTGCCGAGAATGGACTCGCTGAGCTTGTCGGTCAAAAGACCCGTGGCAATGTTCTGGGTGCCGCCAACTTCCAAGTCGGTGGGGGATACTGGCTCCGCATTCCCGTTTTCGGGTGGTTCACATCGAAGGGGCAGACCTTAGAGGGAAACGGCGTGAGTCCCGATGTTTGGATTGAGAATCGCCCTGAAACGCTGGCCGTTTATGAAGATGAGCAGTTGAACAAGGCTATTGCAAACATGAGGGGGCTTAATGAGCATCCGTTGCGAGGCACCGGGCGGTAGGACTGCTTGGCCGACGTCGGATGCGACGTCCATGCACATCGCTGTATCCTGCGACTCGCGATCACCATGGCAAATCCCACACCATTGTCGAGACCGCTAGTCTAGTCTAGCTTCTAGCTAGCCCGGGGACCCGTTGAAACGGGTCATTGCAGAAAAGGAACGGGAGCAGTATGATCGCGAGTGCCCACAGACGACGGCAGTTAAGGCCGGCCGAGCAATGGAGCTATCAAGCCCGGTAGCTAGCCTGGTTCCGA
>DASXEY010000041.1:0-22035 GCA_036489835.1 Bryobacteraceae bacterium
GACCAAACTGCTCCGTTGATCCTCGCGGGTGTGCAAGAGGAGGTTGCTGTCTATCGCCATGTGAACAGTTATCCTCGCTTGATAGAACAAGCTGTTCTGGGCTCTCCGGATGCGTTCGAGCCGAACGAGTTGCATGATCGCGCCATGGAGATCGCTCGCGAAATCCCACCGCTGCCAATGCAAAAGGCGCTGGATCAGTTGAAAGAAGTTTTCGGGACGAAACTCGCGCTGTCCAATATGGACGAGATCGTTCAGCGCGCTGACGAAGGACGCGTGGCGGATCTTCTGCTCGGTGAGGAGTCGGGGCCGCAGGCAGATTTGTTGAATCTAGCGGCCCTCAAGACCCTACAGCATCGGGGGCAGGCCTTCACTGTAAAGAAGTCGATGCTGCCCCCGGAGACTGACGCTGTAGCTATTCTGCGTTATTAGATCTATTCTTCGACTCGCAGATTATTGGTCACCGAGAACACGCCGGGGAGTGCGTTGGCGCGGATACCTGCGATGGTTTTGTCCATTTGATTGGCGACCACGCCTTCTAATGTGATGTGGCCATTCTTGACGATAATGTGAATCGGAGGCACGGCCCGATAAGCGTAGCGCGTGCTCAGCGCGGGGTCGCCGTAGATGGCAGTATACGCCGCCCTTCGGATGCGATCATCATCCGGCGATAAAGGCAGGACCTCAATTTCGTTCTTGACCCCCGTAACCCCCGCGACGTGTTTCACTACGCGCTCGGCATCATCTTTTAGAACGGGGCGCGTCACCTGTCCAAGCAGGGTGACGGCACCATCGTCATCTACGCGAAAAGCCAGGTTGTCGAACACGCCGTAGTAGGGTAGCGTGACCAGCTCATGGCGAACTTCTTTGGCGATAGCCGCTTTCACACCGTCGGGTATCGAGGCGGATAGTGCCGGCAACAAGCTAAGCAGGAGCAGCGCCGGTATCACGGCGCTGGAGATTTGGATGATTCGTCGCATGTGCTTTTCTCCTTGTTCGTTAGATTGACTTACTTTCTTTGCGTGCGGCGGATTTGCAGCACGATCCGCCCTAGGACATGTCCGCGTTCCAGCCGCGCGTGCGCCTTCGCCGCCTGAGCCAGTGGATAGACGGCTGCGATAGGCACGCACAGGCGGGTTTCCGTCACTGCGCGCTCAAGACGTGCAAACTCTCGTGGTCCGGCGACAGCATCGTACGCCGACAGGCGAACTCCGCGCCGTCGTTTCGGTTCAGGCTCCACTCCGTTGGGAAAAGCAACTCGCCCGCCTTTTCGCACCAGGGCTAGGCATCTTTCGAGCGATTCACCAGAAGCGAGTACGCGCGCGGCATCAATCGCGTTTGACACCCCTTTCGACGCCAGTTCGCGGAGTTCATCGGCCGCCGTAGCGCTGCGTGCATCGAACACCTGGTCCGCTCCGAGTTTGCAGAGCAACGCGCCGGCATCGCGGCCCGCGGCAGTCCCGATCAAACGAGCGCCGCGACCTTTGGCGAACTGCACTGCGAGCGTGCCCACCGCGCCGGATGCTCCATAAACCAGCAGCGTCTCGCCGCGGCGCAAACGCAGTTTGTCGTCGATTCCTTGCAGCGCGGTCAACCCGGTGGTTGGCGCCGCGCCTGCCTGGAGCAGATCCAGATGCTTCGGAACCCGCCCGGCATCGCGCGCCTTTACCGCCACGTATTCGGCGTAGAATCCTCCTTTGGGATTTGCATAGCTGTAAGCCCACACGCGCTCGCCTACATTGAAGCGCCGCACCCGCGCGCCCTTGGCCGCGACCATTCCCGCGCCGTCCGTTCCCAGGACGAAAGGAAACTTCGGCTTGCCGGCGGGCTGCCATGAGCCATCGCGGACTTCGGCATCCCACACACCCACGCCTGCCGCAGTGAGCGCTATCAATATTTCGTCCGGCCCCGGTTCCGGAATCGGCAACTTGTGCAGCCCCAAAACGGACGGAGGGCCGAAGCGGTCGATCGCGGCCGCTTTCATCAACCCCCTCATAGCGTCCCTAGCGCGGTAACAAAGGCGGGCGCGGGGAATGCGCGGTCGATTGCATCAATCTCTTGCGCGCTCAGCTTCCAACCCACGGCGCCGGCATTTTCCTTTACGCGGTCGGGATGGGTGGTTTTCGGGATCGCGAATACATTGGGATGACGGGTCAGAAAATTCAGTGCCACCTGACGCGGAGTTCGGCCATGCCGCTCAGCGATCTCCGCCAACAAACGGCCGCCAGCATTGTGAACGCCAGGGAACTTCCCGTGCCCGAACGGAGAATAAGATACGATCGCAATCTGTTCTTGCGTACATTGCGGGAGCAGCCGTAGCTCAATGCCCCGGTCTTCGAGATGATAGAGCACTTGGTCGCACGCCAGGCGCTGGTCTTCCAGCGAGTCAGCCGCGCCTTGCAATTCCTCCACATCGAAGTTGCTGACTCCCGCAAAGCGGATCAGGCCCCGTTCGATCAGCTTCTCCATGGCTCGCATCGTTTCTTCCACCGGATGCCGGCCCGTCCAGTGCAACATGTAAAGGTCGAGCCGATCCGTCCGAAGGCGTCTCAGGCTGCTTTCGCAAGCTTTCAAGGTGCCCTCATACGAGGCGTTCGAAGGCAGGACTTTACTTGCCAGAAACACCTCGTCGCGGCGGCCCACAATGGCTTCGGCCACCAATTGCTCCACGCGGCCTTCGCCGTACATCTCGGCCGTGTCGATATGCGTGAGGCCCAGATCCAGTCCCAAGCGCAAGGTCTCCACCGCGCGCTTCTCCCTGTCGGGGTCGCCTTCGATCATCCAAGTGCCCTGTCCGATCACGGGGACTTCCACGTTGGTCCAACCAAATGGCCGTTTGATCATGGTCTTACTTCGAGCCACGTGGTGGGGGCGGGAAGTGTTTGAACATATCGGCCACCAGTTTCTCGAGTTTCTTCTCATCCTTGTCCGGTTTTCCAGAGAGTGCGTCGTGGGCCACGCCCCTCCAGATCAATTTCATATTGTGCTGATCGAAGATGTCGATCACCAGGGTTCCCACGGGGGTTTCCTGCACAGTGGTGGTTGCGATTCCGCCAAATCCGCGCCAAAACCAACCGCCTCCAAAACTGTCATAGAACGTGGTCAGTGTGGGTTGTTCGCGCGATGCACCGAAGGCCGTTACTCCGGCGTCGCCGCCCGCATCCACCTTGCTCCAGCCCTTCGCGACTAGTTGAGTGTCAACGGCCCGGGTAATTCGGTCCGCCCACAGTGGATCGCTGGCCTTGACGTGAATCCACGAGTAGGTGTGGTATTGGGCAAAATCGGCGGCGTGATCATAGTCCGTCACAACCTCCTTAGCAAGGGCGACGAGTGCGCCCAGCAGCATCAGGATCAAAACGGGTTTTGCGTGCTTCTTCATAGTGCCTCCTTTGGCATCCAAGATAGTGCAGCTAGGAGTCCAATACGTCCGACCCGCCAGATCAATGTGCGGCCGGCTGGGTCCGTCTACGGATGGAAACGCGCCGTCTACACATAGACTTCACGTCGCCGCGAATAGCGGAACTGGATCGCAACCATGCGCCAGGGTTGTTGGCAAATGAAATGCCGGTACGCGCTCCCGTAGGAGGAGGACGATGCAGTTATTCTCAGAGCAAGAGTGCCGGACACGATCCGGCAGTGAAGAGGCCGTGTTGATCGGCAGAATTCTCGCGGGGCGAAAAGACCTATTCGATGAGTTGCTCAAACCGCACCTGGCGCCGTTGTGGCGAGTAGTGCAAGCCAAAATGGGAACTGACACAGACGTCGAAGACGTGGTTCAACAAACGCTGCTGAAAGCCTACCTGCATCTGGAACAGTTTCGGAACGAAGCTCGATTCAGCACGTGGCTGATTCGGATTGCTCTTCATGAGATTCTGCAGCGGCACCGCCTGCGGTGGTCGTCGCATCTGGTGCCTTTGGATCCACCTGCACTCTGCAAGTTCCAGGGTTCCGAGGAAACCGCGTCGCCCTACAAACGACTGGAGCGGATGGAGACCAATAATTTACTGCGAAAAGCCATTGCCGAGCTGCCCGAGAAATACCAAGCCCTTATCCTGCTGCGCGACATGCACGGCGTCAGTGTTACGGACGCCGCCCGACTGCTCGGGATCACCGTTCCCGCGGTGAAGACCCGGCATCGGCGCGCCCGCCTCAAGATGGCCCACTCACTGGCGCCCTTGCTTCAAAACCGCGGCCCGGCGCCGATATAATCCAGTCCGACGATAGTGCAATCGTCGCTCAGGGGGCGGCCATTCTGGAACAGGCACGCCGAGGTGAAGATCTCATCCAAAGACATTCCTAAGGAAACGAACTGTTCCAGCCGCTCATCGCCGAAGAAATCTCCCTCGGGGCTCTCTGCTTCGGTCACACCGTCTGTCACCAGAATGATCCGGTCTCCGGAATTCAAGTGAAAGCCCGCGTGGCGATATTCCGCATTTTGCATCAGGCCTACCGGTAGATTGGATTCGCGCAGGCGGATCACTTCTCCCCTGGCGTTCGAGACAAAGGGCGGAATATGGCCGCAGTTGAGATACTCTCCTTGACCGTCGGGCTTCACGCGGACGATGACAAGCGTGGCGTACTTGGCTCCCAGATCCCGTACGCAGAAGAACTCGTTGGCATTACGCGCGATCTCGGGCAGCGGCACGTTGGATAACAGACCTTCGTGGATCATACCTTGCAGCAGAGACGCCATCACGGCCGCCGGGACGCCCTTGCCCGACACATCCGCGATGGCCGCCACTACGGAGTCCCGCACGGTAAGGACGCTGAAGAAGTCCCCGCCGATTTCCTTGCAGGGCTGATTTCTTCCCATCGCCTCGGCGAACGGGGGTTGGAAAGTCGTCACAGCCATCAGGCCCTGCTGAATGCGGGCCGCGGCCGCGAGCTCATCTTGATGATCGATTTGCTTCTCGCGGATTGCCCAATCGTTCTCAATCGCTTGCCGGATCGCTTCCAACAGTTCGCCATCATCAAACGGCTTGGTGAGGAACTCAACCGCGCCGGCCTTCATCGCGCGTACGGACGTCGGTACATCGGCGTGGCCTGTGATGAAAATGACGGGAAACTGGATCTTGCTTTTTATGAGTTCGCTCTGTAGGTCCAGGCCGCTCACGACGGGCAAACCCACGTCTAAAATCAGACAGGCACGCTGCCGCGCCTCCGGCTTTGAATCCAGGAAATCCTGTGCTGAGACGAAGGTCTGGACGCGCCATCCGGCTGAGCGGAGAAGACTGTCGATGGCTGCTCGCAGAGAGGCGTCGTCATCGACGACATATACAACGGTGTCTTCTTGCTTCATTCGCTCATTCCTGCCAAAACTACCGCAGCACGCCAGATGCCGCGGCCGACCGAACTTACGCGCGGATGGTAAGAGACCTGCACGCCCTTATACCGGAGGATTTTGCATGACTGAGTGTTCACATCTCGGAATGATTCGGAACGTACGCCCCCGGACCCGCGGCTGTGAGGAGTGCCTCAAATTGGGCGACAGATGGGTCCATCTTCGGCTCTGCCTCACCTGCGGCCACGTGGGCTGCTGCGATACATCGATAAATAAGCACGCCACCAAGCACTTTCATCGCACGCAGCACCCCATCATGCGGTCCTTCGAGCCCGGGGAGGATTGGGGCTGGTGCTATGCGGACCAAGTGATGCTCGATTTCTCACATGTCCAACCGGGCGCGTTCCAACTCTGAGCGAGTCGCCTACGACGCTGTCGCGGACGAGCTTATTTCTCTGCACCGAGGTCTATCCGAATCTGTCGGCTAGGCTGTTGCTCTTCCCGACTTATGGCTCGGCAGAACGATGCCGAGTCTGCGAAGTCTATAGAAGAGAGTAGACCTCGGGATGCCGAGCAAGGCCGCGGCCCCAGCCAGTTGCCCGTTGGTTTTTTCGAGCGTGCGTAGGATGTGGGCGCGTTCCACGTCCCTGAGGGTGATCGGTTCGATGGGTACCTGGTGGTTCAATCGAATCAACTCTCTGACCGGGGGGTCGAGTACTGATCCCTGCGAAAGAATCACGGCGCGCTCAATGAAATTCTGCAGTTCCCGGATATTGCCGGGCCATGAGTAGTTCACCATGCTTTCCATGGCCGCCTCTGGAATGCTTTCGATATGCCGGTTAAACTGCCGCGCGTACATGTTGGTGTAGTGCCAGACCAAATGAGGAATGTCTTCGGCCCGGTCGCGCAGCGCCGGAACGGTGATAGGAAAGACGCTCAGCCTGTAAAAGAGATCCTGCCGGAATGTTCCTTTCGCTACCATTTCAGCCAGATTGCGATGTGTGGCGGCAATTAGCCGCACATTGGTTTGGATTGTGCGGGTCCCGCCCAGGCGCTCGAATTCCTGCTCCTGCAGCACCCGAAGCAGCTTGGGCTGCAGTTCCATGGGAATGTCCCCTATTTCGTCAAGGAACAACGACCCCTTATCCGCCAGTTCGAAGCGGCCTAAGCGTTGCGCCATGGCGCCGGTGAAAGCCCCTCGCTCATGGCCGAAAAGTTCGCTCTCCAGCAAACCCAGTGGAATGGCAGCACAATTTACCTTTATAAGAGCCTGTTGCCATCGTGGGCTGTGGTTGTGTATGAAGCCCGCGATGAGTTCCTTGCCGGTTCCCGTGTCGCCTTGGATGATGACGGTGCAGTTCGTGGCTGCAACCATCTCCGCCTGACTGAGCACCTCCTTCAACTTGCGACTTTCCGCAATAATCTCGGGTTCGCCACGTCCGAGGGAAGCCCGGTTGGGCGTGAATCGTTCCAGAGTGTTCGTTGTGGCACACGTTTCCATACTTCCTCGCTTTCGTTACGTCAAGGTTTTCCGGGAACTGATTATATTGGGAGGCCTATTGCTTCCTCAAATCGACAGCCGAACTAAGCACTCCGAGCAAAGCCTCATCATTGAAAGGCTTGGCGAAAAATGCCACGGCGCCCTGCGCCAGTGCGGCTCGTCGTACCTCGTCGTCGGCATGAGCCGTTACGAATATGATCGGAACCAAGCAGTCCATCTCTCGGAGGCGGCGCTGAAGCTCAATACCACTTAGGCCCGGCATTTTGACGTCGAGGAGCAGACCATCGGGGTCGCCAATGCGCTCCGACTCCAAAAACGCTTCGGCGGATTCGAACATCAGTGTCCGGTAGCCGACGGAGCGGAGAAGGCTGTTGATGGAATTGCGAACCGACTCGTCGTCGTCCACTATCCCGACTAGCGCGACGGTCGCTGCCTTGTTCATGGTCCTTTTGACCTCCAACTGACTAATGGCTGAGTGAGTCCTCATGAACAGACAATATCACTCCCCATTTCACGGTACTACCACACCTTAGTATTATTCGTTTACTCCCCCTTCCCCGGCGCTTCCGGTTCGCCTGATTTTTCCACTATTCGAACCAATTCCGCCAACGAGTTAGCCATCATCTTGCGCATCACCTGCCTCCGTTGGAGTTTCACGGTCACCTCACTGGTTCCCAACTCAGCCGCAATCTGCTTGTTCAAGAGACCAGAAACAACCAATTTCATTACCTCCCGTTCCCGGGGTGTCAGCGAGCGAACGCGTTTTTGAAAATCCGTTGTCTCGGCACGCTCCTGCTGAAGCTCCTGGTCGCGTTGAATGGCTTGCCGGATCGCGTCCAGCAAATCCTGATCGCGGAAGGGCTTAGTAAGGAATTCCACCGCCCCGGCCTTCATCGCGCGAACCGTCATCGGGATGTCGCCGTGTCCAGTGATGAAGACAATGGGCGTCTGGATTTCCGCCCGGGCGAGCTCGCTTTGTAAGTCCAGTCCACTCAGGCCCGGCAGACGGACATCCAGCACCAGACAACCCGGCACGGGCTTTCGCTTGGCGGCCAGAAACTCCTGCGCCGACGCGAAAGTCTGGACGTTCAGCCCAACCGATCGAAGGAGGCTCTCGATCGATTTTCGAATCCCCTCGTCATCATCCACGACATAAACGACTGGATTTTCCGCCATGCCGGTTCAGGCCGCCGGAACTGAGACCTGGGCAGGAAGCGTGAACTGAAATGTCGCGCCATGGCCGGGGTTACTCGCCCCCCATAACCGGCCCCCGTGCGATCGGATGGTGGAGCGACTGATCGCAAGCCCCATCCCCATGCCGTGCGGTTTGGTGGTGAAGAAGGGATTGAAGAGCTGGTCGAGATGTTCCGGATCGATTCCCACGCCCGAATCTTGGATGGCAACAATCACCTGGCTGGCCTCGTTTCGCGAGGTCACCAACACTTCCCTTGGGCTCTCCGCGGCCGCGCAAGTGGCTTCGACGGCGTTCATTACCAGGTTTAAGACCACCTGCTGTAATTGGACTCGATCTCCCACCACGACCGCTCCGTCGCCTGCCAACTCAGCGCGCAGCACGACTTTGTTCCGCTGTACTTCGTGATCGATCAGGTTGAGCACTTCGCGAACCAGCCCGTTGATTTCGAGCTGCGACATCTGGGGTGGACTCTTCGTCATGAACGCGCGGATTCTCGCGATAATGTCGCTGGCGCGCTTTCCTTGTTGAACGATCGCGGTTACCGCGGCCCGAGCCTCATCGAGATTTGGTTCGGCTAAGGTCATCCAACGCAGGCAGGCATTGCCATTCGTCACGACGGCAGCGAGCGGTTGGTTTATCTCATGAGCGATGGACGCAGCCAATTCTCCCATCGTCGTCACCCGAGCCATATGCGCCAACTGATTCTGCATGGACACCAGATTCTCGACGGCCCGCTTGCGCTCGGTGATATCCGTATTGATTTGTAGCACTGCCGCCGGCTCGCCGTTCCCATCGCGCTGGAGAGCCCAGCGGCTGGATACGACAATGGTTTCCCCGTCCCGCCGCGTTTGAATCAGCTCGCCCTCCCACCGTCCGGATCGAACGATTTCCTCCTTCAGAGATTCCATACTGGACGGATATATGGAGCGCAGAAGGGTCGGCGCAGTCTCACCTAGCGCCTCTTCGCGCCGCCAGCCATATACCTCCTCGGCGCCCGAGCTCCAGTAGGTGATCCTGTCGTTTAAATCCCGCACGAGGATTGCATCGTGGGCCAGTTCCAACAGGTTCGCCTGCTTCCGCAGTTCCTGTTCGGCGCGCAGGCGCTCGGCGATCTCCCCACGGAGCTGGGCATTGGCGGCAGCCAGCTCCCTGGTACGCTGCTCCACTCTCATTTCCAGCTCGTCATGCGTGAGCCGCAACGCCTCTTCCACACGACGGCGCTCGGCGTTCTCCTGTTCCAGCGCGAGGTTGGCGACGCGCAGTTGCGACGGGCTAGGGAGCAGCAAGGCGCGGGGAATTAAGGGAACCAGCGCGGCCGCCGTCGTGACGGATGCCAGCGCCGTGATCGCCTTAATAACGCCCGCCAGCCGATATGTTCCGTGCCACAAGGTCCAGATCTCCATCGCGTGCGTCCCGCCGCAGCCGAGAATGAACACTCCAAACATGAAGAATGCCCAGTGGAATGGCACGTCCCGGCGCTTCCGCACAAAATACACCAGAGCTAGCGGAATGAAGAGGTAAGACAGAGCGATGGCCCCGTCCGATGCCGCATGCAGCCAAACGATTTCCGGCTTCCAGAGATAACAATAACCGTGGGGCATGAAATCGGAGGAAAACAGCTTCCGAAGAAAGTCGTTCATACGCTCAAGCCTCCAGCTCCGCTCGTGATTGTTTTTCATCAACGAACGCGATGAAATATGCAAAAAGCGTTACAAACCAGTGTTCCGTTGAGAGTCGTTCGCAATATCCGACCGGCAGCTGACTAGGTCTGAGTGGATTGGGTTCGTCGGCTCCGCCAACGAACACACACGTCTCCGTCACCTCCCCGAAACGTGGAATGGCAGGAGCCAGGGGAGGCATACAAGATGCTACCTGATCGTGCTGAACCGATCTAGCTCGAAAAACTACGTGATGAGGAGGATGCTCCCCTCATGGGCTGACCAGGCGATGTTTGAAAGCGTACTGCACCAATTCGGCGATGGTGTGCAAGCCCAGGGCTTCCATGGCGCGATATCTGTGGAATTCCACTGTGCGCGGAGAGATCCTTAGAATTTCGGCGATCTTCTTGGTGCTGTTCCCTTCGGCGGTCATTTGAAGCACCTCCCGGAGCCGTGGCGACAGGCCCTGGAGGTGGTCCTGCGAACGATCATCTCGTTTGATTTGGGCTTGCAAGGTGGACTTGTCGATGGAAGGCGTGACATAGGTTCTTCCCTGGAGCACTTCGCGAATCGCATTGACGATCTCGATGCCCGCGGAACTCTTGAGGACATAGGCCCATCCACCGGCCTGTAACGCTTCCGACACATAGACGATGTCGGGATGCATGCTCAGGAACACGATCTTGGCGCTCAGGCCGATCTTCCGGATCCGGCGAGCAGCCTCAATCCCATTCATCAAAGGCATGGAAACGTCGGCCACGATCACCTCGGGTTTCAGTTTCCCGGAGTCCTTAACTAGCGCGAGGCCATCGGCCACGATACCAACCACGTTAAAATCGGTCTCGAGCACCCGTCGCAACCCTTCCACCACGATCTCGTGATCATCGGCTAGTAGTACAGTGGGCCTGTTGTCCTGTGCATTGCTCGCGATAGCCATACTTAGTGCTCTTCAAAGGGCACGCGAACTTTCACCCGCGTGCCCTTGCCGCGTTCCGAGCGAACCGAAAACTTGCCATTCACCAGCCGGCAGCGCTCGTCAATGCTGATCAATCCCAAACCTCCCTTGCCTTTGATCTTCTCAACTTCAAATCCGTCGCCTGTGTCGGCTATTTCCAGGGCAATCTCACCATGACCGGCCCTTATCGTAACCCGGACAGAAGCTGCGCTGGCGTGCGTGGCCACATTTCGCAAACATTCCTGTGCCACTCGATAAAGGCACAGCGCGACATCGTCCGGAATATTTCGCGGTATCCCGGCTGCCTCGAATTCCGTCGTAATTCCATGCTGCTGGGCAAAGACCAAGCATTCGTTCTTGAGCGCCGCTTCCAGCCCGAGATCATCCAGGATAGCGGGGTGAAGCTGGCGCGAGATTTGGTGAATGTCTTTCGACAGTCCACCGATCTGTTCGATGAAGCGCCTCAGGCGAGCGCTAACCGTCTCAAAGGATTCCGGCGGTCCCTGTGCAAGGGCGGCCATTTCGATCCCCAACACTGCAAGCTTTTGGCTGAAAGCATCGTGGAGCTCGCGAGCCAGGTACCGGCTCTGGGTCTCCTGAACATCAATCAGCCGGGCAGTTAACGCACGAAGCTCCTGGTGGTAGCGCAGCAGGGCTGCTCTGTTCCTTTCGCGTTCGATGATTTGCGCCGCGTGAACGGCGTAAAGATCGGAAAACCTTAACTCATTTTCCGCGGGACGGTGCGGCGCACGAAATTGCGTTGAGATCGCGCCGAGGAGCTCGCCGCTTCGGCCAAATAAAGGTGTCGCCTGGACGGCTCGAAATCCGGCCGATTCGGCGCTCGCGCGGTGCGGCTCGAAGCCCGCGTCTTGCTCGACATCCTCAATAATGACTCGCCGGTGTTGTTTCATGGCGCGGCCACAAGCGGTTGTCTCGTCGTGAATGTCCGCAAAGTGCATGAGGAGATTTTGCTGGAACCCTTGCTGCGCAACGATTTCCAGAGAATGCTCGGGATTGTACAGCTGTAGAAGGCCGAAGTCCGCTTGCTGAATCGCTATCACCGCCGAGAGGACTTCTTCGAGGAGGGGTTGGACTTCCGTGTCGGCCAGCAGCCGCGTGCTGAACTCATGCAGGCGCGTCATGACACTCAGGTCCGCGGCCAACGCGTTCTTCAGCGCCGCCGTTTCCGTTTCAGCCCGTTTACGCTCGGTGATATCCTGAACCAAACCGACGAAATAATCCACGGAGCCATCCGGGTGGCGTTGGCACCTCGCGGCCATGATCGAATCGATGACCTGGCCATCCTTACGAATCCAACGCTTGTCCAGAGTGTAGCCATCAAACTCGCCGGCCAGCACGCGATGAAACTGCGCTGCATCTGCCGCTAAATCGTCCGGGTGCGTCAATTCCGCCCAGGTCTTCCGTAGCAACTCGTCACGTTCGTAGCCCAGGATGCGGCACAGCTCGTCGTTCACCTCAAGAATGGCTTTGTCGGGAGACGTTGTGGCCATACCGATCAACCCCAATTCGAAGTAGCGGCGGAAGCGGTCCTCGCTCTCCCGAAGCGCCTCTTGCGTGTTCTTGTATTCGGTAATGTCCAACAACATATTGATGGCACCGGCAAGAGATCCAGACGCATCCCGGATAGGTTGCGGATAAGCTCTCACCTGGACTCGGGTACCGTCAGGACGCTCAACGATTGCTTCGCCGGACAGCGCGCGTCCCTCTTTCAGCGAAATCGCCATCGGGCACAAATCGAGGGGCAACGGTCTCCCGTCGGGGTAGTACATCTTGTACGATCCGCACCATTCGTCTCGTTCAAGGTCGGGTGTGCGCCCCCACAGCGCCACGGCGGCGTCATTGAAGAGCGTGACACGGCCCGTCGCGTCGCAAGTATAGACGGCCGCCGGCAGGATTCGAAGTACCGAACGATAGCGAGCCTCGCTGTCACGTAGCGCTTCTTCGGCACGCTGATGCTCAATCAGCTCTACGGCAAGCAGGGCGTGAAGATCGCTGAAGCGGAGCTCCTGATCTGTCCAATTATGAGGCTTTCGAAAGAATGTTGAGATAGCGCCGAGCGGCAGGCCGCTGCGGCTGAACCAGGGTGTGCATTGAACCGCACGATAGGCGCCATCGGCCGTGTTACGGTACGAGGCGAAACTCCCATCGGTCCCAGTATCTTCAGCCCACCTGTCTTCAACGATGATGCGCCTGCCTTGCGCAAGAGCACGGCTCCAGATCGTGCGGTCATCATGGCCGTCCTGGAGGAAGTGGTCGATAAAATCTCGACTAAGGCCCCCATAAGCGACCATCTCGGGCGATTTGGTGGCTGGGTTGCACAAGTGAACGCAGCCAAGGTCAGCCTTCTGAAGTTCCACGGTGACAGCCAGTAGCTCCTCGAGGAACGGCTTGACTTCAGCCTTGGCGGTCACGCGAAGCTGTTCCGACGCCATGTCGCTGAATCTTCGGGATGAGTCGACATCCATCGCCACCGCCGGGGCGTTAAGTTGAGTAAGCTTGTAGACTCGGAAGCAATACAAAAGGTTTCCTTCATTTTTTCTGAGGACAGTCACGTAATCGTGCGGATTGCCATAACAGCTGCCCCATGCCGCCTGATGAATGCGTGAGGAGCACAATGGAACGAATGTATCCCCAAGAAAACAAAGGTCGAATCTAGGAAGATGGGTTCGGCGGTCCGCTATATACGCGATTTCTTGCAGCGCGGGTGTCCCGTTTGAGTGGATCGAACTCACCACCAACGAAGACGCTTCGAAGCTAACGGGCCTACCTCGGTCAATGACGCCCGGCTGCCGATGTGTATATTTCCCGTGGCACTCGGATAGAATGTCCAACCCGTACGGCAGATCATGGAGAAGGTGGGATGGTTCCACCGCCCGCGCCGCTCTGACTACGATTTGGCGATCTATGGAACCGGACCGGCAGGACTGAGGGCCGACGTCGAATGGCGCCCCCGAAGGGTTGACTACGATCGTAATGGAACGATTTAGCCGTAGGTCGGGCAGGCGGCCAGTAGCTCGAAGATCGAGATTTAGCTTGGGGTTTCGGAAGGGGATCAGCGGGGCGGAACCGGCGGAACGGGCTTGCGAGCAAGCCGTGCATTTTGGCTCCGAGCTGCTTCTCAGCCGCGAGGGCGTTCGTGATGAGTATGTCCCAGGTAAGGGTGCCGGCTACCTGGCCGATGGAACCAAAATTGTGGCGCGCTGTACAATCTGCGCCATTAGGCGTGCATATCGGCTGCTGAATCTCCCCAGGGGGAGTTCCTGGGAGCGGGAGCAGCCTTGCATTTCTCGCGATTCGCCAGACAGTAACGATCTTGCGATCGAAGACGCGCTCAAAAACGCGATGTCGTTTGCGGCGGAGGCGTGCCACGTACTGATTTGGCCGTGGGAGTGGGCATTCAGCGCGACGAATCCGGCTATCTGGTCACGGGCCCAGATATTCTTTTCGACGGAGGGTCTGCAAACACTGGCCGATGGACCGCAATCCCTACTATCTGGAGACCAACCTTCCGGGCGTGTTCGCGGCCGGCGACGTGCGCCAGGTCGGCGGCGACCAGTCTATCAGTAGACGATCCCAAACCAATAATTGACGGCAGCATTCCGTGCATCCTGCGCCGCTCCTTGCCTGCTCGCTCATAACAATCGAAGATCCCTCCCTTCGCTGATATGCCCGCCGTGGTACGTGAGCTGCACCAAAATCGGCGAAAGGAGTAATACCGCATTATGGCAGCGATTGCTGACGTAACAACCCGAAGTGATACCGCAATTCGCGAGGATGTGATCATGGAGCTGAAGTGGGATCCCAAGATCACTTCGAACGACATCGCTGTGGCTGTGAAGGACGGCGTGGTCACATTGTCTGGATTCGCTTCCAGCTACATGGAAAAGGATGAGGCCGAAAAAGCAGCCAAACGCGTCTATGGCGTGCGCGCCGTTGCGAACGACATCCAGATTAAGCTGTCGTCCGCACGAACCGATCCAGAGATTGCGCGAGACGTCGTCCATGAACTGGAGAGCCACGTGCTGATCCCCCATGAGAAGATTAAACTGACGGTACGGAACAGCTGGGTCACGCTAGAAGGCACCGTGGATTGGCAGTACCAGAGGAATCTCGCGGAATCCTCCATCAAGAAGCTCAAAGGCGTGATCGGGATCACCAACAATATCCAAGTCAAGCCAAAGGTCACTCCGACGGAGGTACAACATAAGATCGAAGACGCTCTCAAGCGTAGCGCCGAGATCGACGCCCGTAGGGTGACCGTGGATGTGGAAGGCGCCACCGTAAGGCTGCATGGCAGCGTCCGCTCCTGGGCGGAGAAGGAGGAGGCGGAGCGCGGGGCCTGGTCCGCGCCGGGAGTGACGAAAGTGGAGAACTACATTTATATAGCCCCCTAGAGTGCGCTGTCTTCCCGCACGGTCTGGGTGAGTCCTTCCTGAAATCCACGACGTCCAGACCGTGCGCTTTTGATTTTCGTATCGCAAGGAGGTGAGCGTCATGGCAAAGGCAGTTGGGATCGACTCTAGGAACAACAAACTCAGCGAAGGAAGCGGCCTGACTCCTTTGCGTGATGGGGTTTACCAGCGCGGGCGAACGCTTGGTAGGCTTGCCAGGCGTCAGACGGTGCTCGATCCAGAGAACACCATCTACCACGCAAACGTTTTATCGGACGACGATTCTCGGAGGTGCAATCCGAGATCAAGAACGTCTTACAAAGTGGTGCCGGTGCTGACGACGCGGTGCGCTTCTTGATCTCGGGCAAGCAATATTCACTGGAGGAGATATCGTTGATGATCCTGCGCCGGCTGGCCGACGAAGCAACCAAGGACCTGGACGAAGAGGTGACCGACGTGGTGATCACGGTGCCCGCCTATTTCACTGATGCGCAGCGGCAGGCCACCAAAGACGCCGGTCAGATTGCCGGCCTGAACCTTTTGCGCATTATCAAACCAACGAGACCATTTAGTGTTCGACCTGCGGCGGCGTAATGACCAAGCGGATTGAACGCGACACCACCATTCCTGCCGCAAATCGGAAACATTCTCAATCGCGAAAGACAATCAAACCGGAGTCGATGTACATACCATCCCGACGTAAATCCCAACGATAAATCCGCAGAATAGAAATTCAAAGAGATCAACGAAGCTTACGCAGTTCTCTCCGATGCCGACAAGCGCAAGCGCGATGACGCACTGGGCGAGAATTGGAAAGCGGGAGCCGATTTTTGCGCCTCCGCCCAGCGCCCAGAACGGCGACGTGGATTTCAGTGGGTTCGGGGACGCTTTTGCCGGTGCGACAGGCGCGCGAGATTTCAGCGATTTCTTCGAAAGCTTGTCGGCCGGCGTGGCACCGCGAGCAGCGTTGATTTCCGGATGCCCGCGCAGGACAATGAGGCCGAGATCTCACTGACACTCGAAGAGGCGCATCGCGGGGGCAAGCGGAACATCACTTTGCAAACCTCCGGGACTGATCGCATGAAGTCCTTGGAAGTAATCATTCCACCGGGTGTGCGCGACGGCACGGTGATCCGGCTGGTCGGGCAAGGCGAACCCGGGACGAACGGAGGGCCGCCGGGCGCTCTTTATCTGCATGTGCGAATCGAGCCGCTTCCTTGGTTTGAGATCGTCGGCGATGCCGGCGTGCAGATCGAGTTCCCTATCGCGCCGTGGGGAGTCGCGTTGGGAGCCCGAGTGAACGTGCCAACTCTGGATGGGCCGGTGGAGATGAAAGTTCCACCAGGTGCGCAAGGCGGGACGCGACTGAGGCTGCGGGGCCTGGGGTTGAATAAGCGGCGTGGCAGCCGGGGCGATCATACGTGACAATCAAAATAGTGATTCCGCCCAAGCTAACCGTACGAGAAGCGTCTCTGTTCGAGAAGCTCGCGGTCGAATCGAAATTTGATCCGCGCGAATTATTGGGAGCAAACCGGAATGCCTGAGGCTCAGCTCATTCAGTGTGCCGTCTGCGGCGCTACCAATCGGGTGCCGTTGGAAAAGATCAAGCAGGGTCTGGCGCCTGTTTGCGGGCGTTGCAAGAATGCATTGCCCATTTCCATACATCCCATTACGGTCACGGATGCGACGTTCGCCGCTGACGTTGAGCGCTCGCCTCTGCCCGTATTGCTGGATCTGTGGGCCGCCTGGTGCGGCCCCTGCCAGATGATTGCACCGGTCATCGAGCAACTTTCGAAAGAGATGGCCGGGCGGATTCGCGTGGCGAAACTGAACGTGGATGAAAATCCCGTGACAGCGGAGCGCTTCCACATTCGCAGCATTCCAGCACTCCTGATCTTGAAATCGGGACAAGAGATCGACCGAATCGTAGGCGCGCAGCCCAAGAGTGAAATCGTCCGCCGGCTCGAAAAAACCATTCAGCAGTATCAGTCGACCAATCGATAGCGGCGTTCCATTCCTCGACGCTCCTCCCGGAGCCCTGTTCAACCTTAAACAACTTAGGCGTGGCACTCAAGCTGCATCCCTATCCGCGGCAGACTTATGGCCGAGAAAAGGACAGTTATCATGGCAAACCAAAACATGGAATTAAAACAAGCGGATCAAAAGCAGGCACTCTCCGTGATGCCGTTCGACTTGATCTTCATGAACCCACTTTCAGTGATGAGGCGGATGACCGAAGAGATGGACCGTGCGTTTCAAACCTCCAATGGCGCCAACGGTGGCTCAGCTTTATGGGCGCCGGCCGTGGAAGTGTCGCAGACCGAAAGCCGATACGTGGTTCGCGCGGAACTTCCGGGATTGAAGCCGGAGGAAGTGCAGATCGAAGTCACTGAAGATGGGCTGGTGCTATCCGGCGAGCGCACTTTCGAGCGTGACTTGGAGAAGGGCGGCGTTCATCGCACGGAGATTCGCTACGGGCGCTTTTATCGCGTCATCCCGCTTCCCGAGGGCGCGAACGTGGATCAGGCAAAAGCCAAGTTTGAAAACGGCGTTCTCGAAGTGACGGTTCCTTTGGCCGAGCAAGCCGGCAAGCGACGCCGCATCCAAGTCGAATCTAGCGCTGCGACCTCCGCGGACAATTCGCAAAAGGCCGCCTGAGCGCCACTCGAAACCAATCGAAAGGGAACAAATATGGAAGTCGCACTTGCAAGGAATTGGTGGTCGCTGGTGATTCGTGGACTCGCAGCCGTTGCGCTGGGAAGCGCGACATTCATTTGGCCTGGAATCACCGTGGGTGCGTTGGTGTTGCTGTTCGGGGCATACGCGTTGCTCGACGGCGTGATCAGCATCGTAGGTGCCTGGAAGGCCGCACGGGCGCACGAGCGCTGGGGGGCGCTTATCTTCGAAGGAATCGTCGGTATTGCAACGGCGGTCGTGACGGGCATCATCCCGGGGCTCACTGCGATCGCGTTGGTGTCCCTCATCGCGGCCTGGGCTCTGGTTACGGGAGCGCTCGAGATTGTAGCTGCCATGCGCCTGCGCCAATACATTGCCCGCGAATGGCTGCTCGCACTGAGCGGCGTTGCATCCTTATTATTTGGCTTCTTGGCGATCCTGTTGCCACTCGCAGGTGCCGTGGCCATTGCGATCGGAATTGGCATTTACGCCTTGGTGTTTGGGGTTTTGCTCATCGGGCTCGGATTCCGGCTGCGAAGCTGGACCCGGACGCCCCCCGCCGGCCAAACCATCCCTCTGCCGGCTCGTTAATCAGCGGTCAAATTCAAAAACAGAAAGCGAGGTTCACAATGTTTGAGATGGTTTCCAAGCGGTTTCTTCGTGGACGGTGTTTGGCGATGTTGAGCACCTCCGTCCTTGGTTTCGGGCTGATGGCCGTTCGCGCCACCGCGGACGAATGGGACAAGAAGACCACTGTGACGTTCAACGCGCCGGTGGAGGTCCCGGGCACGGTCCTGCCCGCGGGGACCTACGTGTTCAAGCTGTTGAATTCCCCTTCGGATCGGCACATCGTGCAAATCTATGATGCTGATGAGAAGAAGCTCTATGCAACCATTCTGGCCGTTCCCGACTACCGTCTAAAACCCACGGACAAACCCGTGCTTCGTTTTGAGGAACGCCCATCTGGCCAGCCGGAAGCCCTGGAAGCCTTCTTCTATCCAGGCGACAACTTCGGGCAGCAGTTCGTGTATCCCCACAAGCGCGCGCGCCGCACTCCGTTTTGCGCGAGTTCCTCGGAAGTGGATAGTTCGCGAGCCACAGTAGGCCGGTCAACAAGACTGGCCAGGCGGTTCGCGGTGGGCTTTGACGTTCCCATTTTCAGAAAGGATCAATTCCATGCATTCCAAGTTCACACCCCTGATTTCACGCGCGTTCAGGCGGGCGTTTCTACCGGCGGCGCTAGGGACGACTTTCGCAATGCTTGCCGTTGCCCAGCCGGCGTCGCTCCCGCCCCCTCAACTGGATCAGTTGGTGTCGCGCATTGCCCTATATCCCGATCCATTGTTGGCGCAGGTGTTGACGGCTTCTACTTATTGGGATGAGATCCCCGAGGCCGCTGCCTGGGCGGATCAACACAGCTATCTCAAGGGAGACGCGTTGGCTTCCGCCATCCAGGAGGATCACCTGACGTGGGATCCGAGCATCCTCGCGTTGATGCCATTTCCTTCGGTGCTCGACATGATGGCCGGTGATCCGGCTTGGGCCCAACAACTCGGCAATGCGGTACTGACCGAGCGCGACGCGGTGATGGACGCGGTTCAGCGCATGCGCCATACAGCAAAGGGATACGGTTATTTGCAGGCAAACTCCTACTTCAATGTGGTTGACGACGGAGGCTACATCGAGATCCTTCCAGTGGCTCCCGGCTTGGTTTACGTGCCTGAATACGATCCACTGGTGGTGTTCGCTCGTCCAGCGCGCGGCGTGGTGATCGGAGGAGCCATCCGGTTCGGCCCCGCAATCACGATCACTGCTGCGTTCGCGCCTTGGGGTTGGCACTGGGGTGAACCTGCGTTCGCGTGGCGGACGCACACCATCCTCATCGACCATCATCCATGGGTGCGAACGTGGGCAGGCCGAGCGCAGTATGTGCATCCCTACGCTGCCGCGCGCATCGTCGGACCTCGTGTCGAACACCACGAGCTCCGCCCGGTTATTCACCCCAGGTAACGATACTCGCAGGCTTCTAGCGATACGACGTATACTTCGACGCCGCACACGGTGAGCACTCCGCTGCAGCTTTACTTCGGCGGGGCGCCTATGAACGTGCTGTACGCCGGCGCATCGACGTATCCTGGCGTGAATGAGATCGTGTTCACGTTGCCGCAAAATATCCTGACCGGGTGCTACGTTCCGCTTGTCGCGGTGACGGGGAACATCATCAGTAACGTGGTGAATCTTCCAGTCCACGCGGGCGGCGGATCGTGCTTCGAAATTGTAAGCGGTGACACCGGCGATCAGATTCTGGCGATGACGCAAAACATCACTAAGGGAGGAGAGCTCACAATCAGCCAGACGAGCAACACATCGGCCAAGGGCCGGATGCGCAGCATGGCTGCGCGAATTGTTTCCCGCTCCACGAGGACAAGAGTCTCGTCGGTTACGCAGGCAGCGCAACCGGAGGGCTCTTCCAAATGGCAAAAAATGGCGGAAAATGGCAGGGTTTTGATTTTTATGCGCTAGCTCAAAATCTCCGCAAGCAACTGATCTTAAAAGGCTTGTGGCGGTTGATTGCCGAAGCTAAGGATCCAGCCTCTGACACGACCCGAACGATTACCCTTGGCGCCTTATTGCCGCCTCCGCAACTCCCCCCTAAATAAGCACGACGTGCCCGTCTCAGCGCCCCTCGGGCGAATGCACGCCGACACCGGTTTCGAAGCCGGGGCGTTTCGGCTTGTGGACCGTTTTAAGTGACGTCACCGTCCGGTCACGTCACTGGTTGCAACCACCCCCAAGTTCTTGGCGAAGAAATGGCGACAAAAGGGACAGTACAGAAACGCGGACACAGACCCGACAAACCCGACAATGGCGCCTCTTCGCTTCCAGGACGAGCAATCGGGGCGTCGGCTGGCTCCGCCGCTGGGTAGGGTCAGCGGCCGTCTTGGCGTACGGCCACGGCGTTTCCCCCTCGATTGGGTGACTGTCGTATCGTAGGCTTTAGTGAACTTTCAGGAAATAATGATCGGCAGCCAAAGCGACATATTCTGTGACTCTGCCGTGACCGGCCGAGGCCAGATTCATATTGGCCCGGCCGCGGGGTGACTTATCAGCGCCACGAAAGAGCTTACATCAGATTCGACGCTCGTCCATCCCGTGGACGGGCTCGATATGGTTATTGAGGCGCTCGATCGCGTTATTCCGGTATTTACCGAACGGCTAGAGCTAGGCGTCAACACAGGTTATTGCCGATCTCTCGCGCGTTCTCTGGCGAGCCAAGCGCAAGCGATTGCATTGGCTACCCAAAATGCAAGACGAAAACAGATCATTCCAGCGACACCAAAACTGTCCATTCTCAAAGATGCAGCGATCAGGGCGTCCGAGAAGATTAATTCTCTGGAGCATCAAGAAATGGAAACGGAGAATGCAAACGCGAATGGGCGGCGTTATCTTGTTGGGGTTGCAAAAGGGCATGTCGGGGAACTTCTGAACGGAATCGCAGACCTCGAGTCCCATTGCGGATCGTTCCACATTTGGGTTAAGCAACCTGCGAGAGCCACCTGCCGGAGCCTCCTTCTCGCGTGGCAAAAGGGCGAAAGCGATTCGGGAGAGTATTTTGTGTGGTTCCGCGACTGCATGCTCGGATTGCCGGCTTCTCGACTCGATCCCTATCTTGCCCAAGTTGTGGCAGGCGTCCGTGTGGTAGGCGGGGAGCTTCGGTTGTTGGAAGGCGATCTTCACCAAGGTCGCAAGAATCCAGACCTTGCTGAAATGTCGGATGACGAAATCTGCAAGGCGATTACACGAAAGGCTCGCCGTCTGAAGCTTGCGGACGAAAAGGGAAAGACAGATCGCATACCGGTATACGCACCCGGAGAGACGAAGGGCGCCGCCCGTAGATTCGATGCATTGGAACACGCGGTGTTGATGGAAGAGCCGGCGCTCCTTGAAGAGATTGGAAAGCTCTTCGCTGTCGCCAACCCACTTGAGACCAAGACCGTCATGCATGCCGCCATCATTGAAGCCCGTACCCGTGACGACTTCGAGCGGGTCTTCCGGAAGGTGGAACTATCCCGCGAGCTCGCCCGGTTCACAGCGAGAGTCGCAGCGGGCCGTGCCTGCTGGGAGGCGGATCCGGCGGCAGCGAGGGTGATCGGGGGAAAACGGCTCGCCATCGTAGAAGCTTTGAAGGGAGACCGAGTCTTTGGGTGCCTTTTTGACGCTGCTGGCTCGCGCAGGTCTACGAGCAGCAGGGTAAGTTTGCGGACGCGGTCGCAGAGGCTAAGAAGTCGCAGGAGATCGAGCACCAAATCGCCGCGCCGCTGGCGGAATTGGCGCATGCGTACGCTGCATCGGGACGCAC
>DASXEY010000088.1:0-149511 GCA_036489835.1 Bryobacteraceae bacterium
AAGGGGCTCAATCGCCGCCCCTTCCCCTGGACCCCATCCTGGCTCAAATACAGTTCTTAGAAAGGAGCCTCGGTATCCCCCCTCCCTTTAGGCTCATCCTTCGATGAGAAAATGCTCTCACAGGAGGAATTCAAAATGAAATTCGTGGTTTTATTTGCAACCGTGCTGGCCGCGGCGGTCATGATGACCGGAGCGGGCGATAAAGCGGTCAGCTATCTGGATGCCGGCAAGGTTGCGACTGCGCTGGCCAAAGGCAGCGTCATGGTGAAGCAATCGGATCTGGCGGTGCAAGGCGGATATCGCGCCATGGCCGGCCAGGTGGAGGTGCACGATAAAGAGACCGACATTTTCTACGTCACCGATGGCGAAGCTACCATCGTGACCGGCGGCACGATGATCGGCGGCGCGCAGAAGAGTCCCGGCCAGATGCTCGGTAAGAGTATTCAAGGCGGCGAGACGCGTCATCTTTCGAAGGGGGATGTGATGGTGATTCCGGCGGGCACGCCTCACTGGTTCAAGGAGGTGCCCAAGTCGATCACCTATTTCGTGGTGAAGGTGATTGCGCCGTAGGCCGCGGGTGGTCAGAAATACGTCAGGGTCTCGATGCCGGTGCCCGCGGTGAACGTGTTCGTCACGCGGCCCTCTTTCAAGTCGATCACCGAGACTGTCCCGTCGCCTTGATTCGCGACCAGCGCGGTCTTGCCGTTGCCCGAAATCGCGAATCCCATGGGATCTTTGCCGACTTTCATCACCTGCTGCTTGCCGTGCAGGTCCGCCACGGTAACAATATTGACGAGCCCTTCGGTCTGGTTGCACACGAGAATCTTCGAACCATCCGGCGTATAACGCGGCTTAAATGCAGCCTTCGGATTGCCTTCGAGCATCACTTTATCGATGATCTTGTCGGTGGCAGTGTCGATCACCTGGATGGCCGGCTCGCCATAATCCATGGCCAAGACGCGCTTGCCGTCCGGCGACGCCACGATTCCCTGCGTTCCATTGGGCATGGGCACGCGGCTGACGATCTTGCGGGCTTTGAGATCGATCACGCTGACGTAGAGTTTATCGTTCTTGTTGGCGATGTACGCCTTGCTCGCGTCGGGCAGCACCGCAACCCAGTGGCCCGTGCCTTCGGTGTCGATGGCCGCTTCGATCGATCCTTTTTTCGGGTCGATCACCAGCAGCTTGCGGCTCAAATCGCAGGTGACGTAAATCGTTCCCGAGGCGTCGATCTGGATGCCATGCGGCGCCTGATACGGGGAGACGTCAATGCTGCCGGCGAGCTTCTTGTCCGCCAGGTCGATGATCGCGATGGTGTGGCCGGGGTTGGGATTCCTGCCGTAAATACCATCGCCGTAAATCGGAACGTACGCGGTCTTGTGATCGGCCGAGATGGCGAAATCATGCGGCGCCGTGCCGACTTCAAAATGGGCGATTTCCTTGAGCGACCCAGGATCGAAGAACCGAATCTGACGGCCCAGCTTGTCGATCATCATCAGGCCCTGAGATCCGGTGGGGTCGTTCAGATCGGGCGGCGTTGCCAGAGCGCTGCTTGCAGCCAATAGCAGTGCTGCGGTCACCAGGTTGAATTTCATGTGCACGGCTCCAATTCTTTGCCGAGATTCTCACGTTGTGCCGGGCGTGTCAAGGCGCAAACCTCCTCCGCACTCGACTATGATGGATTGCGCATGAGTAAACGGCGCAGCATCGAGGTTCCAGGCCTCGGACACACCAATCCGATCCCCAACGCCTGCCGTATCGGAGGCTTCTTGATGACGGCCGGCATTTTCGGTAAGGATCCCCAAACCGGAAAGCTGGCTCCCGATGTTGCTAGCCAATGCGCGCTGATGTTTGCCAATATTCACCGGGTACTCGAAGCCGCCGGTGCGTCCACCGACGACATCATCAAGATCAACGTGTGGTTGAAGAACAAAGCTGACCGCGAGCATGTGAACCGTGAATGGGTGATTATGTTCCCCGATCCCGATTCGCGCCCGGCCCGCCACACCTCCAAGGACGACGATCAGCCCTACGGAGCGCTGGTATCCTGCGAAGTCATTGCGCTCATCGAGGACCGGTGAGCCGGGTTACAACCCGCACAGGGCCGCAGGCTCCGTTGTGCGGGTGAGGTCAAACAATGACAAACTAGTACTTCATGCGCGAAACCATTTCCCCGGCGAAAGCCATCCACGGGGTGATAACTCTGCCCGGGGATAAGTCCATCTCCCATCGCTACGGCATGCTGGCGTCCATTGCCGAAGGCGTCAGCACCATCACGAATTACTCTACCGGGGCGGACTGCCGTTCGACGCTCAGCTGCATGGCTGCGCTGGGCGCGCGCGTCGAAAGGGACGCCGAAAATCGCATCGTGATCCAAGGCGGCGCTCTGCGGGAGCCCGCCGGCCAGCTTGACGCGGGGAACTCTGGATCGACCATTCGCATGCTGAGCGGCATTCTGGCGGCGCAGCCGTTCACCTCCTCAATCGGCGGCGACGAGTCGCTTTCCCGGCGTCCCATGGCGCGCGTGATCAAGCCGCTCACGGAGATGGGAGCCTGTATCGACGCGCGCGATGGAACCCATCCGCCGCTGACGATTCACGGCCGCCAGCTCCATGGCATCGATTATTCGCTGCCGATGGCCAGCGCGCAGGTGAAGAGCTGCGTCCTGCTGGCGGGTTTATTTGCTCAGGGCGACACCATCGTCCGCGAGCCGGTGCGCACTCGCGACCATACTGAAATCGCTCTGCGAGAGTTCGGCGCGGACCTGACTTCGGAAAAGCGAGTGATCACGCTGCGCTCCGGCGCGCGGCTCACGGGCCGCGAGCTGTTCGTTCCGGGCGATCTTTCTTCGGCCTGTTTCTTCATGGTGGCTGCGCTGCTGATGAACGAAGCCGACTTAGTGATTCACGGAGTCGGGCTGAACCCCACTCGCTCCGCGCTGCTCGATTTTCTGGTTGGCATCGGAGCCTCCATCAAGGTATTGGACCTGCGCCAGACCACGGGCGAGCTGATCGGCGACCTACGTGTACGCGCATCGCGTTTGCACCGCGGAGCCATCGACGGCCCACTCACCGCCGCGCTGATCGACGAGATTCCAGCGCTGGCTGTGCTGGGCGCGGCCACGGGCGGGCTCACCGTGCGTGACGCGTCTGAGCTGCGCGTGAAGGAGACCGACCGCATCGCCACGCTGGCCTCCAATTTCAAGCGCATGGGCGTGGCCATCGAAACCACTGCCGACGGTTTCCACATCGCGGGAGGCCAGAAATTCCACGCGGCGGAACTCGATTCGTCGGGCGATCACCGCATCGCCATGGCCTTCTCCGTGGCCGCTTTGGCTGCCGATGGACCCTGTTCGATTGACGGCGCTGAATCGGCAGGGGTGTCCTTCCCTGAATTTTTCGATACACTGCGTGAGATCGCGAAGTAACGATGTCAAAGAGGTCGAATCCGGATCCCGCGCTTCCCGGCTTGTTGCACGATCTCAACAATATCTTTCAGACCTTGGTCGATGCCGCAGATCTGCTTTCTGAAGATCCCAAGTGGCAGCCAATTTCCGCGGCGATCCTGCGCAGCGTGGAACGCGGCCGCCTGGTGACTTTGAGCTTGCAAGCAGCCCGCAGTCCCCGTGTTCCCTTTCAAGCCATCCTGGACAACGCCATTGCCTTTGTCGAGGATGCCATGCTGGCGGCGCGCGGCCCGGCGATTCGCTTCATCTGCGATGTGGAGCCGGGTATCGAACTCCCGGGCAACTGGACCTGGGAGCGGGTGCTGATCAACCTGTTCCTCAACTCCATGCGCGCGATGCCCCAGGGCGGCGAGATTCAGGTTCAAGCGCGGTTTTCAAGCGGCAGCATTGTGGTTCGCGACTGCGGCTGCGGCATCCCTCCAGAGATTCTGGACCGGTTGTTCGAGCCGGGCGTGTCTACCAAGGCCGCCCGCAAGAGCGCCGCGGGCCTGGGGCTGCAGGTTGTCGAGAGCATCGTGCGCCAGGACGGTGGATCGATACGCGCCGCGAATCGTACTGACGGCCCAGGCGCGGAATTTACGATCACGCTTCCAGCGGCGGCGAACTCGCGGCCCGCGCACGCTTAGGATGTTAAACGAATGGGACTACTTCGCCGGACTTGGCGAGGGAGCGGCCTCGGAGCCTTTGGGAGACTCGGGAAGAAGGAATGTGGTCTCGCCCGGCCGTAGCAGCTTCAACTGTTTGCGAATCTCCAACTCCTGTTCGCTATCGCTTTGCTCCAGCCGCTTGATTCGCTCCCGGAGCGCTTGGTTCTGCCGCACGATGGCCGCGTTCTGCTCCTCCAGTTCCCGGATTTCGCTATGCTTCGCGATCAGGCTCTGGATGCCTTGAGGTCCGCGGAAGGCCATCCATGCGTAGGCGATGGCGACGGTCGCGCCGGCAAGCCAGCCGGTTCGACGTGCCAAAACCCGAATCACTTCGCGAGGACGCGCCATACTCCTTTATAGCTCGGAACTTTAAAAATTACCAGTTTCAAGGCGTGCTATTCTCCAGATGATACAGGCACATGAGCCAGCAACACGAACCAGATCCCAACACCATGTTCTGCCCGAAGTGCGGCTCGACAGACGTGCGCCGTTCACGAGGCGAGGGGTTCACCGCGTTTTTCTTCGCACTTTTCGGGCGGATGCCGTTCCGCTGCCGAAGCTGCCGGACTAAGTTCTATCGTCCCGCGGAACCGCCGGAAGAAGAGCACACCGACTAATTTTTCTGTTTGGACAGCAGCGCCTTGACCTCATCGGGCAAGGCGAACTTTTCGGCCGGGATTTCCTGATTGGCCTGCATGCTCTCAATGGTGATGGTGAACTCCTGCCCGGCCACTTTCTCAGTGACCTTCGACGGCGCCAGAATATCTTCAAAGCGGCGGTATTCGGTGGAAATCGACTGTGCTTCGACATCACCTACAGGGCTCGCGGCCACTACCGTGGTTTTGCGCAACAGTCCGGATTTCTTTTCGAAGAACATGGTCTCGGGCTTGCCTGCCTCGGGTGTCAGTACCAGTTTGTAGCACGGTTCTCCTTCCACCACCTCCTCGCCTGCGCTTTCCGCTTTAAGGTAGACATCGCGCCAGTGATCGAAAATATTCATGGCCGCCTCGCGAATAGCCTGCGCCTTCTCGTCTCCGGTCTTGATGCGTGCGCCTTGAAGCACGCTGTTTTCCCATGCCACGCCGCCGTTCAGGCCCGACTCGATCTTTCCGACCCCCTTCAGGTCCATGGCCATGTAGAACTTGTCGGGCGCCTCGAAGTACTCCATCATGGTCCCCTTCAGACCGACGGCGGCGAACTCGATGGTTCCGTGAACCTCCTCGGTCTTGCGCTTCTCGTAGGCCGCCTTCCCGCCGGTCACCTCGACAAAGCGATCGAGTATCGCCTCCGCGGTCGGGGCGGGCGCATCCGCGCTGAAGGCCGCGCCGAACGGAAGGAAGACGGAGGCGGCGGCCAGCGCGGCCAGCAATATTCCTCTTGTTCCAAATTCTCTTTTCATCTTCCCGCCTTTCCGATCCAGTCCACCGCCGCGTCCACCACCGCATCATGCCCGGCCAACAGCGCGGCGCGCGTCAGTTTGACTTCGACGTCGGGCTTCACGCCCTCGCCCTCCAGCGGCTTTCCGCCTTCGGACACGTAGTTCCCGACGGCGTATTGGAAGCCGTCGCCATTAGGGAGCCGTTCGATTACAGAGGGCAGCGCCGCGGCGGCGCTTCTGCTCCCGAAGATCCGCGCCCGGTGCAGATCCTGCAGCCCGCCCGCGAAGATCTCAGAAGTCGAGGCCGAGCATGCGTCCACCAGAATCGCCAGCGGCCCGGAAAAACCTGGGAAACGCGGATTTACCGCAAAGTTAAGTTGCGCATCGCGCATGTACATGGTCCCCAGGCGCAGTCCCGGCTGATCCAGGAAATAGCCCGCCATGCCCATGGCCATGGCGCCGATGCCGCCAGGGTTGCCGCGCAGGTCGATAATCATTCCGCCACACTCTTGGCACGCTTTCACCGCGCCTCCAAAGCCCTCCATGACGTGCTGAAGGTCCAGGAAATAGTTGAAGCGAATGTAGCCCGTTGTGCCTAAAATCTTGGACTCGAACCAGACCGGCGTCTCCGGCAGATTGCCGAAGCTCGACATCTCGCCTCGTGGCGCCGCAAGATCCAACTCCCGTTTCTCCTCCGCCCCTGCGCCATCGAGAAACGTGATTTGCGTCTTACCGCCGACAGGCCCGCTGATGCGGTTGAGCAGCACACGCGTGTAGATAAGCTCGGGAATGGAAGGGTCGGCCGCCAGCGCGCTCGCTGCTGCCTGCAGATTCACGCCGCCGGCAAGTTCCACAGCCCAACCCGGCTTTACGCCCGCGCGCTCCGCTGGCGAACCGGGATCGACCCGCGTGACCACCGCCTGGCCATCCAGCACTCGAAGGTCGATGCCGGCGGAGCCATCGCCGCCGCCAGCATCTAAATCCGCCGGCAGCCCTGCATCCTCGTAAACGGTCGCCGGCAGGATTCCGAAGTGAGTCTGATGCAGCCGGCTCAACATATCCTTCAGAATGGCCCGAACCTCATCGATGTTTTTCGCCTGCTCCACCTTGGGACGGAACTCCGCGTGAATGGCCTGCCAATCCAAGCCTCCCGGATTCTTCTCCCAATGCTTGTCGCGGATGGTGCTCCAGACCTTCTCGAAGGAGTCCAGATTCACCTGGCGGTCCCGGGGTGCTTGCGCCCACACCTGTGTACACAGCGAGGGGATCGCCAGCAAAGCCAGCAGACGGTGCATACCTCCAAACTACCAGTACGCGGTCCACTTCGCAGTACTAATGTGCAGTAAGGCTACGCCGGCGCGCGTTTTTAGGCGCCTTTCTTAACGGCTTGCTTGCAGCCAGCAGGCTCTTGGAGAGCCGCGCTTCCCTCCGGATCAGTTCCGGCGAGTCGTCCAGCGCCCGCGCCGCCCGCGTCCACTCCAGAGCCTTCTGGCGATCCTTGGCGCGATGCTCATAGTGCTTGGCCAACTCTTCGATCGCGCGCACCTGGAAAGGATTCGAACCGCAAGCAAGATCCATCCAGATCTCGAGAGCCCGATCCCTGGCCTCAAGCTTCCGTTCCAGTTGCGCCAAATCCCAGAGCACGTGGAACAGAAGCTCGTCGCGCAACGATACTCGAGATTGATTGTCCGCTTTGAGGCCGACGGCACGCCGAAGGAGCGTCCGCGCGCCCTCTAAGTCACCTGCCGCCCGCAACCAGCGCGCCAAGCCCGTCATTTCACCGCCATGCCGGAGCGTTTCACTGGAATTCGGGTCTTGGAACGCCGCCGGAACGATGCCGGTCAGGCACGCCAGCGTCAGAATATCGATGGAGTTGTGTTCGAGCACGGGCAGGATCCGGAGAGCCTGGCCTGTCCGCTGATATTCGAAATAGACGTAGGGAATCAGCGCTCCGGGAATGTCGCCCTCGCGCTCGACACCCAATACCTGGTTTTCCAGATCCACCAGCCGGCAGCTCTCAAACCGGAGTTTCCACAGCCTGCGGGCCCCATGCAACAGATCCAGATGCTCCATCCGGGCAAAGGGAGCCCGCGCGCGATTCCACCGGTACCGCGCTTCGAGCAGCGGCTGATCGAAGGCCCGGCCGTTATAGGTGATCATCACGCGGAACGGCTCCAGATGCCGCGCCAGCGCGTCCAGGAGACTGGCTTCCTCGCCATAATCGCGCATCAAGAACTGGCGCACGCGGAAGCCTTCACCGGTAATCCGGCCTACCCCGACGAGAAACGCACACACACCCGAGCCTCCCGCGAGTCCCGTGGTTTCGATATCGAGGAATGCCCATTCCTGTGGACGCACCGCGGGAATCGTTCCGCCTGAGAGAGTGCCCAGAAGATCGTGCGGCAGGTCGCTCAGCGCGCCGATATCCGCGCTGCCGTGTTGCCGATGGCCTGCGTACAGCTTTTCCATCTCGAAATGGCGCCCGAAGGCTGTTTCGACTTCCTCGCCGGAGAGAACGTCGGTCCCGATGCTGCCCGTGAGTGGAGACGGCGCCGGGCGACGCTCCTGAGATCCTGCGTACTTTAGGTCGCACTCAGCGGCAACTTCTGCAACGCGTGCGCGCAATCCGTCGAGCTTCTGCCGCCAATTGTCCATTCGCCTTCTCTTTGCCTTGCGCCTTACCGCACGATAGCATAGTCTGAGTCGCTTGGGACGGCGCGGAGGCTTCTCATTGTATATCTATACTGTACAATCGATCTCGACGGGCTCGCCAAAAAACCCTTGAAAATCGGGGCTTCCGCACAATTTCCTCTTTACATGGGGTCTTCCGATCCCTTATGATGCATTAGGTACAATGCGATCCCGCCCAATACTGGCGCGGGTTTCGCTGAAATCAACGTCAAGGGAGAATCAGGTTTTTCAAAGGAGAACCTCAAGGAGAATCATGGCAGCAGCAAAAATGACCCAATCGCAAATGGTGAAAGAATTGGCCGCCGCAGTGGGCGTTCCGAACAAAGTCGCGAAGTCGTTCACGATCGCGTATGCCGAGCTGTTGGTCCGCGAGACCAAGAAGAGCGGCGTGAGCGTGTTGCCCGGCATCGGCCGGTTGGTGCGCGTGGACCGCAAGGCTCGCATGGGCCGCAATCCGGCAACCGGGGAAGCCATCAAGATTCCGGCGAAGAAAGTGGTGAAGTTCCGCGTGGCCAAGGCTGTGAAGGACGCGATCGTCCCACCTAAGAAAGCGAAGTAGAGCGAGGCCTCCGCCGAAAACAGAAAACCCCGCGCGGCTACCATTGCCGGCGCGGGGTTTTTCTTTTGAAGTTGTGGCGCACAACCGATCAGGTCCAGTGCGCCGTTTGATTCCGATTGAGGCGCCGGCTCATACTGCGAGCCCCGCCAGGAAGCCTTACGACTGCTTCTTATCGTCGGGGGGATTCTCGTCACCCTTCAAGGCTGACTTGAAGTTGCGAATGCCTTCACCCAAACCTTTGGCGACCTCGGGGATCTTCTTGCCTCCAAACAGAAGCACAGCGACAACCAGGATTACCAGCAGCTCGGGCAGGCCGATTGACTTTAAACCCATACGGCCTCCTTGTACACTGAGTCTAGCATACCGCTACAAATGAAACCGAAAGAACCCAAATTCGATCAAAAAAAAGAGGTTCGCGCCATCGCACGGGAACGGATCGGCGCAGTAAAGCCATCCCACCCGATCCTGCCCAAGACCAGCCGCAAGAAGCCTAAGCACAAGCGGCCTCTTACAGAACAGCCTGAGTGAGATCGCCTTCGGATGAGACAATGAGTGCATGGCTTTTGTGAAAGTGGCGGCGATTTCCCAGCTTCCGCCAGGCTCCGTTATGCAGACGGATGTAGGGGGAAACTCTTACGCCATCTGCAATGTAGATGGTGAACTGCACGCGCTCGAGGGTTTCTGCCCGCACGCGGGAGGACCGCTCGGCGAGGGTGCGCTGCACGGCTACACGCTGGTGTGCCCATGGCACGCCTGGGAATTCGATTGCCGCACTGGCGCGAACGATTTCGATCCCGACGTCGTCGTCCCCAGCTTCCCCGTTAAGGTGCAGGACGGCGATATTCTGCTGGATCTTTCTTAGCGTGCCCGAGTTACCGGAAGTAGAAACCGTAGTCCGCACCGTGGCCGCGCATCTGACGGGCCGCACGATTCTCTCCGCCGAGTTCACTTCACGCCACGTTACGCCCGGGAATCGCTCCGCTCTCTCCAAGCATCTTACGGGACGAAAAATTGAATCCGTTCGCCGGCGCGGCAAGTTCATCCTGGTGACGCTCGACGAGGGCGCCTTCTCCATCCATCTCGGGATGACGGGCAGCCTTCTTGTCGCCGGAAAGCCAGCCCAGCACACACATGCCGTCTTCACACTCGACGACGGCCTGCTGCTATATAACGATTCGCGCCAGTTCGGCAAGATCGAGTGGAATCCGGGGCGCGTCCACCGCCTGGGCCCGGAGCCGCTGGAAATCTCGCTGGAAGATTTCCGCGCCCGGCTACGGCGCAAGGCACGGATCAAGCCTCTGCTGCTGAATCAAACGTTCCTCGCCGGGCTCGGGAATATTTATGCGGACGAGTCCCTCTTTGCCTCAGGCATTCATCCATTGACTTCGGCCGCGAAGCTAAGCGCGCCGCGAGCGGCGAAGCTGCACCAGGCCATCCGCGAGATTCTGACCGCAGCCATCGAGGCAGGCGGATCTTCTATCTCCGATTACGTCGATGCGGAAGGACGCAAGGGCTGGTTCCAGGTGAGCCACCGGGTCTACGGACGTGAGGGCGAGGCGTGTGTAAAATGCGGCACGCCTATTAAGAGGATCGTGGTGGCGCAGCGCAGCTCGCACTATTGCCCGAAGTGCCAGAAGCGGTAGCAGCGCCTGCGATCAGTTTTCAGTCGGCTTTTTCTCCAGGTGATCGACCACCAACACCTGCACCGGTCCCTTCCTCTTCTCGATCTTCAGCCCGAGCTGGTCTTGAATCGCATCGAGTAAGCTTGGACCATCGGGACCGTCGGTGCCCGGCGCCGTCCCTAGCGCAGCACTCGTGGCCGAGGTGGACCAGAAGATCGTGTAGTCGTACTTGCCCGTGAGGCCCGTCGCATCCGTCACTGGACCGCCAAGTTGAACGGAGAACCCCGAGGCCATTTCATGCGCCGTCTCGTTATGCCCGCGCATCGCGGCCTTGCCGCGCGCCATTGCCATCCATCTGTCATTTCCTGGGGGCGGGACGGGAAAGCCATCTGGCCCCCAGTTGATTCCGAACGCAGGCTCGGGCTTCTTTGAGGTATCATCGCTTCCCGGCGGCGGATCGGGCGTAGCAAGCCTAAACTTCGGGCCCCCCTTCGCTAACACCAATTCGTACGTCTCCAATTGCTTTTCGGTCCAATGGACCTTGAGACCAAAGCGCTCCGCTAGCAGATTCTGCAGCATCATCTCAAACTGCTCCCGCGTGGTATCTACTGGCATCTTCGCTTCGACTTCCAACCTCAGCGTGTAGATATCGTCAGGGGCGGATAGCCGGTAAAGAGGAATGTTATAGGCCATGAGAATGAGGTTCATCAGGCTGGTGCGAGCAGTGAAGCGCCCAGGGTCGTTGTTGTTGGGCCCAGGGATCCCGGAGGATCGAAACACCCCGACTCCTCCATCCGGGGGCGCCGCTAGCCTGACGGAAGCGACCTCAAACTCTAGCTTCGGCGCCTCTGGCGCTTTTACTGGAGCCGGTGGAACCGCTTGAGCCAGCAATATCGGCGGCTGCGGCGCCGGCGTCGCAGGCAACGGCAACCGCAGAAGCTGAGGCACGTGGTCGAGCGTGCCGGCGGCGAAGACGATCGCTGGAATCGCGCAGGCCAGCGCGGCGAACGTCATCCGGGCCGGCGAAAGTCTTGGGGCGCGGACGCCTTCGATGATGTTCTTGACCCGCTGGGGAAGCCAGCTACCCGGCATGGCCATCGCGACCGCATTGACTCGCGTACCTGCTCGCTTCACTGCGCGGGCCAGTTCCAGAAGATATTGGGAATACTCGCGAGGATCGTGACCGCACTCCAGTACAGCGGCATCGCAGGCTTCCTCCGCTAGCGCCGACAGCTTGCGTTCCAGCCACCAGGCCAGCGGGTGAAACCAGAACACGGCTCGATTGAACAGAGCTAGCCACTGAAACAGAGGATCGCGGCGGCTCGCGTGTGCTCGCTCGTGCGTCAATACCGCGTCGAGTTGCGCCTGCGGCCAATCCGAGGAACACGCAGGCAGAATGATTCTCGGTCGAAGGAAGCCGACCGTTACCGGAGCCACGCAAGCCGCGCTGGTCAACCTCTTCGCGCGAACCGTGCCGATCCCAAGGCGCAGGAGCAACACGAACGCTCCGGCGAGGTAGACGCCGATCGAGACTGCATTCCAATTCCAAACCGGACGCGCTGCCGGGGGATTGGTTGCGTGCAGATCGACGAAGACCGCCGGCACCGGTAGCTCGTCGCTCACAAAGGCGACAGGAGTCTCATCGCGAGCCGGCAGCACAGCGACGCTCGCCTTAGGTCCCCACACGAGCCAGAGTGGCAGCAGGAGCATCACCATCAGCATTCCCACCCAGACGGCATGCTGGGCGGCGGCGGTTTTGATCCGCAAGGCTCGGAGCACGACGGCCGTTGTCAGGACAATGAGCGCCGCACGAATGCAGAATTCAACCAGCAGACGTTCCATTTCATTTGCCTCCTTTGACTCCGCGCACAAATTCCTCCAACCGCTCCATTTCGCGATCGCTGAGCATCTTGCCTTCGACCATGCCGCTCACCAGATCCTCTAGAGAGCCTTTGCAGAAGCGATCGATGATCTGCCGCACGGCGCGCGCAGCCAGACTGCGGGCGGCCTCCGCGGCTCGGTAAACATAAGCCCGGCCCTGTTCTTCGTGCCGCAGATAGCCCTTCTGCTCCAACCGGCGCAGGATGGTGCGGACGCTGGTCTCCTTGAGGTCGCGTTTTCGCGAGACAACCAGATAGACGGCCTCGACAGAGCAGGGGCCGGAGTCCCAGACCACCTGCATGACTTCGCTTTCCAACTCCGTCAAAGGGGATCGTACGCGGGCGCCCGATCGAGATCTTGTTGTCACGGTACGGAATGTACCATTATTTCGGGGACGCGTCAAGCATATTTTTGTGGAGTGAAATTAGATTCCGTCGGAGGCGCCGCGCACGATTTCGTCCGCCACTTCGACCACAGCTTTCATGGCCTTGACGTCGTGAACGCGCACCATGTGGGCGCCGTGCAGGATGGCCGCGGTGACTGCGGCGGCGGTGGCAAATTCGGTCTCCCCAGGCGATTCACGAGCCACGAAGTGCTTGCGCGACGGACCAACCATCAGCGGCAGATCCAGCTTCGACAGTTCAGCGAAGCGCGCCAGGATGACGGCGTTCTGCTCCTTGCGTTTGCCGAAGCCGAGTCCGGGATCGACCATCAGTTGCCTCCGGTCCACGCCCGAGCGGACGGCCCTGTGGACGGCCGCGTCCAGCTCAGATCCGATGGTATAGATGACGTCCTTCAGTGGAGGCAGCTTGAGCCAAGTTTCAGGCGTCCCGCGCATGTGATTCAGGATCAAACCTCCGCCGTGATGCATCACGGCCCGCGCCAGTTCGGGATCGAAGGTGAGGCCGCTGGGATCGTTGATGATGTGCGCGCCCAGTTCCTGGGCTTTCTCGGCGACGGCAGCTTTGTAAGTATCGACAGAAATAGGCGTGGCCAACTTTTGATGCAGGCGCTTGAGCACGGGAACCAGACGGCGCAGTTCCTCCGCTTCGGAGATCCGCACCGCTCCGGGGCGTGTCGATTCCGCGCCGATGTCGATAATGTCCGCGCCTTCTTCCTCGAGTTCAACGGCGCGCGCGAAGGCGCGGTCCGGATCGAGGAACTTGCCGCCGTCGGAGAATGAATCAGGGGTGACATTGAGGACGCCCACAATCAGAGTGCGGTCCCCAAGAACCAGCGTGGTATCGCGGATCTTCCATTCGAAACGCTTGCGGGACATGAAATCGGGCATCGGGTATCTCCAGCGTAGCAGCCCGCGCCTCCGTCCTCGGCTGAAATCTCCAGATCGCGATCCAGCGTAAGGTTTGTCGCCATGAATCCGAAATCCGCTGCGGCCCTAGAGAGTCCTGACCCGCCGGCGTGGAGCCGCATACGCAGGCGCCCGATTTGACGGTCTCAATCGGCGGACCGATGCAGTGGAGCCTTTGCGGAATCGGACGATGTCTCCCGGCGGGCCGATCATACGCAACATCAGCCTTGGCTGGTTCATCACGGCGACGGTTCAGCGGGCGGGATCTTACGTAGTGGATCTGTCTCCAGGCTTCCGGGTGCTCCGGCGCCTTTCCCGCCTCATCCTCTTCTGGGGTTAGTCACACACTTGTAGCGGTCCTGTGGTCAAATAGAAGTTACCCCCGTTCTGGAGGAACAACCCTGTTGAACCCGGCAGTTCTCGCCTTGGAAGACGGTACGGTCTTCGAGGGCCAGAGTTTTGGTGCGCCCGTCGAACGTACGGGCGAGGTGGTCTTCAATACCGCGATCACCGGATATCAGGAGATCTTCACCGATCCTTCCTATTCCGGACAGATCGTCGTCCTGACCTATCCGCAAATCGGCAACTATGGAGCCAACGACGCCGATAGCGAATCGGTGCGCCCGTTTATCGAGGGCCTGGCGGTCCGCGAGTTCTCGGCGCTCTCCAGCAACTGGCGCTCCGAGGAAACCGCGCAGCAGTTTCTGGCCGCTTCGGGCGTGCCGGTGATCACCGGCATCGATACACGCGCGCTGGTGCGGCATCTGCGATCGCGCGGTGTGATGCGCGGCATTTTGTCCGCAGTGTCGACGGGTGCGTCCATAGACGCACGGGAATTAGTCGAGCGCGCCCGCCAGTCGCCGTCGATGAACGGCCTCGATCTGGCGACGCGTGTCTCGACGCCGGAGCGCTACGAGTGGGATCTGCCCGTCGAAGCCTGTTCGCCGTCCGAGCGTATTGGGACGCCGCGAGAAGGCCGTCTGCATGTGGTTGCCTACGATTTTGGAATGAAACGAAATATTCTGCGGCGATTGGTGCAGGCGGGATGCCGCTTGACGGTGGTCCCGGCCGGAACATCCGCCGAAGATGTGCTGGCACTGAAGCCCAGCGGAGTGTTTCTATCGAACGGTCCCGGCGATCCCGAGCCGCTGACGCATCAAGCGGGCCAAGTGCGCAAGCTGGTAGGGCGAGTGCCGATTTTCGGCATCTGCTTGGGACATCAGATTCTCGGCCTGGCTCTGGGCGGGAAAACGTACAAACTGAAATTCGGCCATCGGGGAGCGAATCATCCGGTGCTCAACAAAGTTACCGGCAAGGTGGAAATCACGTCGCACAATCACGGCTTCGCGGTCGATCCGGACTCGCTCAACTTAAACGAGCTGGAAGTAACCCATACAAACTTGAACGACGAAACGCTGGAAGGCTTCCGGCATCGCAGCCATCCCGTGTTTTGCGTGCAGTATCATCCGGAGGCCGCGCCCGGCCCTCACGATTCGCAATATCTCTTTGATGATTTCGTCGATCTTATGAGTCGGGAGCGGAGCAAATAGATGCCGCGCCGCAACGACCTTCATCGCATCCTGATTGTGGGCTCCGGGCCAATCGTCATCGGCCAGGCCTGCGAATTCGACTATTCCGGCGCGCAGGCCTGCAAGGCTCTGCGAGCGGACGGCTACGAAGTGGTGCTGATCAATTCCAATCCCGCCACCATCATGACCGATCCCAACCTGGCGGACCGCACCTATGTGGAGCCGCTGAGCGTGGAGTATGCCGCCGAAGTGATTCGCCGCGAGCGTCCCGATGCGTTGCTATCGACCGTCGGCGGCCAAACGGGCCTGAATCTTTCGGTGGCGCTGGCTGAGGCCGGCGTGCTCGATCGATATGGAGTTGAGCTGATTGGTGCGAAGATCGATTCGATCAAGCGTGCTGAAGATCGCCTGCTGTTCAAAGACGCCATGCGCGAAATCGGCCTGGAACTGCCGCAATCGCAACTTGTGAACTCGATTGAGAAAGGGATGGAGTTCGCAGAGCGCATCGGCTTTCCTGTGATTCTGCGTCCCAGTTTCACCATGGGTGGCTCTGGAGGAGGAATTGCCTACAATCGCGAGGATCTGGTGGAGATTCTCGAAAGCGGTTTGGATCTTTCTCCCGTACACGAAGTTCTCATAGAAGAAAGCGTGCTGGGCTGGAAAGAGTTTGAGCTGGAAGTGATGCGCGATCAGGCAGACAATGCCATCATCGTGTGCTCGATTGAAAACTTCGATCCCATGGGAGTGCACACGGGCGATTCCATCACGGTGGCTCCGGCGCAGACGCTCACCGATCGCGAATACCAGATGATGCGCGACGCCGCGCTAGCTTGCCTGCGCAAGATCGGCGTGGATACGGGTGGATCGAACGTGCAGTTTGCCATCGATCCGCAAAGCGGCCGCATGGTGATCGTGGAGATGAATCCGCGAGTTTCACGAAGTTCCGCGCTGGCGTCGAAGGCTACCGGATTCCCGATCGCGAAGATTGCGGCTAAGCTTGCCGTGGGCTATCGGCTCGACGAAATCAAGAACGACATCACGCGTAAGACTCCGGCGTGTTTTGAGCCAACCATCGACTACGTGGTGGTGAAGATTCCGCGGTGGCAGTTCGAAAAATTTCCCGGTGCGCAGCCTGTGTTGGGCACGCAGATGAAGAGCGTCGGCGAAGTGATGGCCATCGGGCGGACTTTTAAGCAGGCTCTAGGCAAGGGCATGCGGAGCCTGGAAACCGGAAAGTCCAGCGGCGCGGTCACCTTCCAGGACGAACTGATCGAGGCGCGTCTGATCACGCCGAATCCGGACCGGCTCCCCTACATTCGACACGCATTCTCAAAAGGCTACACCGAAGCGCAAGTGCACGCGCTCACCTCCATCGACCCGTGGTTCTTGCGGCACATCCGCGAAATGGTGGATGAAGAAAAGGAAGCCGCAGGTCTTTCTATCGATAGCGTCACCAAAGCGCAGCTTCAGCGCTTCAAACGTAACGGCATCGCTGACTCGATGCTCGCGCGGGCGTGGAGCGTCAGCCCTCTCACGGTTCGCGCTCGACGCAAGGAACTGGGCGTCACCGCGGTCTTCAATCGAGTGGACACATGCGCGGCGGAGTTCGAAAGCTTCACCCCGTATCTCTATTCAAGTTACGAATCGGAGTGTGAAGCCGCGCCTTCGAAACGCAAGAAGGTCATGATTTTGGGCAGCGGTCCCAACCGGATCGGGCAGGGAATCGAATTCGATTATTGCTGCTGCCACGCTTCCTACGCGCTGCAGGAGTTCGATATCGAATCGATCATGGTCAACTGCAACCCCGAGACCGTTTCGACCGACTACGACACCAGCGACCGCTTGTACTTTGAGCCGCTGACGCTGGAAGAAGTGCTGAACATCTGCGACACCGAGAAGCCTGACGGGGTGATCGTGCAGTTCGGAGGACAGACGCCGTTGACTCTGGCGCTGCCGCTCAAAGCGGCGGGGGTGCCGATCATTGGCACCGATCCCGAAAACATCGATTTGGCCGAGGATCGCAAACGCTTCGGCCGGCTCCTCGACGATCTGGAAATTCCATCGCCCAAGAACGGATCGGCGACCAACGCGCAAGAGGCTTGCGATGTGGCGCGGTCCATCGGCTATCCGGTGCTGGTTCGCCCCAGCTACGTACTGGGCGGGCGAGCCATGGTCATCGCTTACGACGAAGACACGGTCCGCCGCTACATGCACGAAGCGGTTGTGTTCTCGCAGGATCGGCCGGTGCTGATCGACCGGTTCCTTGAAGACGCCACGGAAGTGGACGTCGACGCGATCGCGGATATGGAAGGCACGGTGCTGATCGCGGGCATCATGGAGCACATTGAGGAAGCGGGCGTACACTCGGGCGATTCGAGCTGCGTGCTACCGGCGACTTCGCTCGCGCCAGAGACGTTGGCTTCGATCCGGTCTTACACGGAACGGCTGGCTCGCGCGCTGAACGTGATTGGACTGATGAACGTCCAGTATGCGGTGAAGGACGGGACTGTGTACGTGCTGGAGGTGAACCCGCGGGCATCGCGCACGGCTCCGTATGTGAGCAAGGCCACGGGAGTGCTTCTGCCGAAGATCGCCGTGGGCGCGATGCTGGGGAAAAGGATTTCTGATTTCACCGACGCCAAGGGCGAGCTCACGGTGCCTCAGTACTTCGTGAAGTCGCCGGTTTTCCCGTTCAATAAATTTCCGGGCGTCGATCCTGCGCTGGGCCCTGAGATGCGCTCCACGGGCGAGGTGATGGGCGTTGGCGAGAATTTCGGCGAGGCTTTCGCCAAGGCGCAGTTGGGTGCGGGCACGCCTCTGCCGGATAAGGGCCGGGTGTTTCTCAGCGTGAACGATCGCGATAAAGCGGCAGCCGTCGTACTGGCTGGACGCTTCGTCGAATTGGGGTTCGAGATCGCGGCCACACGAGGCACCGCTGAAATGATCCGCGCCGCGGGGCATCCCGTTAAGGTGGTTTTCAAGGTGAACGAAGGGCGGCCAAACGCCGTGGATCTGCTGAAGGGCGGCTCGCTCAGCCTGGTTGTGTATACGGGAGCAACCGGCGCTCACGCGTTCGCCGATGAAAAAGCCATCCGCCGCAACGCTGTGACTTACCGCATCCCCTGCATCACCACCATGAGCGGCGCCCGCGCCGCGGTGGAAGCGATCGCCTCGCGGCGCAGGGATCCGTTGCGCGTATGGAGCTTGCAGGAGATTCACTCGCCTGCGGCTAAGGGCTCGGCGCGATAGGCGCTCGGCGAGAAGCAATCCTTCCATCCACGCCTCGCGGGTAGTATGCTGTACAAAGCGCCATAACACATGAGCATTACGACAGCAGAATCCGCGATTGCGTTTGCTCGCGAGATCGCACCAGCCGAGAGAACCTCTCACCGGCCGCCGCCGCTGGAGCTGGAAGTTGTTGACCTGTTCGACCGCCTGCGAGTGCGCCTTCTGCGCTACGTGTTGGGATTCGGCCTGCCCGTGCAAGATGCCGAGGAGATCGTGCAGGAGGTTTTCCTGTCGCTGTTCCAGCATCTGCAACAGGGCAAGTCTCGCGAGAATCTGACGGGCTGGATATTTCGCGTGGCGCACAATCTGGCGTTGAAGCGCCGGACGTTTCTTAGCAGCGCTTTGAATCCGGATGGCGGCGGCTTGGCGCAGGAGGCCGACGTCTATGTGGACCCGGCTCCTAATCCGGAAGATCAGTTAGCCAGTCACCAAACTCAGCGGCGATTGCTGGCGGTGTTTGGAGCCCTGCCCGAGCAGGATCGCCGATGCCTGGCTCTCCGCGCCGAGGGCCTGCGGTACCGTGAAATCGGCCAAATCCTGGGTATATCCCTCGGCGCGGTTTCTCTTTCTCTCAGCCGTTCTCTTCGGCGGCTGACCCACGCCGCCGAACGGTGATGATTCCACATGGACTTTGACGACGCCCATATCTCCGACGAAGAATTGCTGTTGGCCATCGATGGCGAACTGCCCGACGACGAAGCCGCCGAAGTCGACACGCATGTGACGGCGTGCGCCGCTTGCCGCGCCCGCCGTGAGGAGATTGAGGGCGCCATCGCCGTCTACCAGCGCATCCATCGGCGTAATCTCAACGTGAGGATTCCATCAGCGGCCGGTCCCAGAGCGTTGCTCCAGGCTCGTCTGGCGGAGATGCCTCGCTTGTATGAGGTGCCGCGGCGTCCTCCGCATCGCCCCGGCCTGCCGCCGCTGTGGCTGCAAGTCGCGGCCGTGGCCCTGATCGCCGCACTTGCGACCGTGGCGGCGGGGCGTTGGGCTGCGTCCCACAGAACCCGCGTGGGACGGCAAGATGCGGGCGCATTCTCGGTTCCTAATGCCTCCCTCACGCCTGGAGCGACCATCCTGGCCAGCCGCAGCGAGGTCTGCTCAGGCTCGAATCCGAATAATCGTGCTGTGCCGGCTTCTCTTCAGCGCAAGGTTTTCGAGGAGTATGGGATTCCTGGAGCGAAGGCGGTCGCGTACGAGGTCGATTACTTGATTACTCCCGCGCTTGGCGGCGCGGACGATATTCACAACCTGTGGCCGCAGTCTTATTCGCAAACGGTCTGGAACGCGCGTGTGAAGGATGCTCTTGAGGATCGCCTGCACGAGCTGGTCTGCGAGGGCCGTTTGGATCTAGCCACGGCTCAGCGCGATATTTCGGTGAACTGGATCGCGGCGTATAAGAAATATTTTCAGACAGACCGCCCTCTGGAGACGGCGAATCCATAATAGGAAGCCCGCACAGGGCCGGCTCGGCCCATCCCACGCCGAGGGTCCAGTAATTATTCCGCCGGGCAGGCCTCCATTGCGCGGGCGCGTTCAACAACCGGAGCACTTTTCTGAGGATGACATCGCCCGGATTGCGCTGCTAGTGACGCTGGCCTCGCTGTGCGCCTTGACGTGGCGGAAATGGGGTTATCTGCCGATCGACTCCGGCCGGGAGATGTACGTCCCCGCTGCCATCAGCGCAGGCCGGCGGCTGTATTTCGATCTCTGGTATCCATACGGGCCTCTCATTCCCTATTGGCACGCGGCTTTGTTCCGCTTGTTCGGGGTTCATCTTGGCGTGCTGATTGGAGCGGGAGTCAGCGTTGCCGGTACCATCGCACTCCTGTTGTACTCGGTCAGCCGAGTGTTCCTGCCGGTCTGGCTCAGCTTTGCTGCAGTGTTTGCATTTCTGCTGCAAGCTTGTCAGGCGGATCTCTTTAACTACATATTGCCTTATTCGTATCCAGCGGTTTATGGGTCGATGTTTTCGGTGTTATTGCTGTGGCTCCTGTTGCGGGAGCGAATTGCAGTTGCGGGCTTCCTTGCCGGTCTTATGATGCTGACCAAACTGGAATTCGGAGTCGCGGGATACGCCGGGCTGTCCTGTGCCATCGTTCTGCGGAGCATCGGCGCAAGGTCGATGAGAAGGCTGGTCCTGGACGCCTGCGCTTGCATTCCTGGCGCGATCCTCTGGATAGGAATCTACGGCTGGTATCTGCATTCCGCGGGTACAGATTTTTTCCTGGGAGAGAATCTGTCGATTCTGCCCGCCTCCCACTTTCAGCAGCACTTCGCGAAGCTTTGGAATGAGAAGACCGGGCTGGTTCTATCTCCGCGAGCGCTCGCGATCTCGGCGGCGAGGGGGCTTGCCGGTCTTGCAATCCTGGTTGGTTGTGTTGTAATCGCGGCTCGGTCCAGAGTTGCAGGATGGATGATTGCCGGCGTGGCGCTTTGTCTTTGCGGCATCCATTTGACGGCGACCCTGGCGGGCGTCGCGGACGTGAACGCAACCGATAGGCTGGCCGTAAAGGTGCTGCGTCCTGTGTTTTTCAATAGCGGAATGATCTGGGTTGGTCTTGTTGTCTTAGGGATGGCGATCAGCGGTTGGCGCTCGCGCGAGCAGCGGCCTGCGATCTTTCTTTGTGTTCTGGCGATGGCATGCGGCGTTCGGGTCCTGACCAAAATTGCGTCAAACGGATATCCGATGTTTTTCGATGTACTGGTCTACCTGGTTCTGCTGGTGGGTCTGTATCGCGTGGCGAAGCGATTTTCGGTCGATCTGGGCGGAGATTTTGGGAAGGTTGTGGCAGGAATTATGTGCCTTTCCGTGCTCACACTCACAATCGAGTACTATCCGATCGAGCAGCGATCCTTTATGGTTTCCTCAAACCGCGGGGCGCTGTACACTTCGCCCGAGGTTGGCAAAGGTTTCTCCCAGGCACTCGCATTTTTGGAATCCGCCAGGCAGAAATCCCAGGGCGTTGCGATCATGCCTGAGGATACGGCGCTGTACTTCCTCAGCGGCACGATTGCGCCCAGCCGCTGGTACATCGTCACGCCTCAGGTGCTTCCGCCCGGCGATGCAACGTCCAAATACATTGAGGAGGTGGAGCGGGCCCATGTGCGATACGTACTCGTTTCCGACCGCGCGACCCCGGAGTTCGGACTCCCTCTATTTGGAGTTGATTACGGCCAGCAGATTCGCATGTGGCTTGAAATGAACTTTCGTGTTGTGCAGCGGATCGGGGATTACGAGCCGGTTGCCTTTCCCCGGGAGTGGGGCGCGCTGGTCTACGAACGAAAGTGACGGAGCCCGCTAGAACCCGCCCTTGGGGCGATATCCTGGGCGCGACTGCACGCGGTATTTCTTGCCCACGTCCGTCACAACCTCAACGGAGATCTTTCGAAAGCCCTCGTTGGGATTGGTCTGCGGATAGTACGTGACGGTATAGGAGTTACCCAGGTCTTCGCGAATGGCCTCAAACGCCTCCACCTGTTTCTGCCACGTGCGAGCGAAGTAGGTCTTGCCCCCGGTGCGAGTGGAGATGCGCTTAAACACGTTGGACGAAATCGCGTCCTTGCTGACATCATTGGTCGAGATTACGTAGATGGGAATGCCTTCGTCTTCGGCCACGGCGCGGACGTCGTCGGGCGCAACCATGCTGGCGTTATCGGGGCCATTGGAAAACACGATCACTACTTTGCGCCCTGAAACTTTGGCGGCATCGCGCAGGGTCAGCAGCAGCGCGTTGTAGAGCGCGGAATCGTCGCCAGCGACGGCTTTGCGCAAGCCGCCGATCGCGGTGTCGCGCTCCTTCGAAAGGGGAGCGGCTCGCGACAGGTTGCGGCTGTACGTATACACCGCGACCGAGTCGGAGCGGTCCAGCCCGCGAATGAAATCGGCGATGGCGTCGGAGGCGTAGACGAACCCGCGATACATGTAATTGCTGGTGTCGAACAGAACGAAGACGCTGGTGCCCAGAAGCGTTTCGGCGCGGGCTTCCGGCGAATCGGCCTCAACGGTCGCGGCATCGGTGACGACGACGGGTTTCATGGTCCCGTCGGCGGCGACGGTCATAGGAGGCTGGTCGCCTTCGGAGAAAGTATTGAGTTTCTGTGGAATGCCATCTTCGAGAATTCTGAAGTCCTTAGGCTTGAGGCCGTTCACGTAATGGCCCTTGCTGTCGGTGATCTGAAAGCTCAGGACCACCATGTCCACTTTGACTTTGAAAGTGGGACGATCTTGCGCCAGGGCCAGCGCCACTACCAGGAAGACCAATCCGAATTTGCGAATCAAGGCAGTTCCTCCGTTCCGAATTAGCTCATTGCTTCGAAGCCGCAGCGCCGGGGGGCGCTGCTACGCTTGCGACATCCTTCGACGCCCGTTCTTTGCGCGCCTGATCCCGCACTCCCTCACCCACGGTTCTCAGCGAGCGCAGCAGCGCCGGCCAATCCTCCAGGTGCGTCGCGAAAATGGCTTGCACGGTTTGCTTGGTCCACTCTGGAACCAGCACATTCATCTCCGCCGGCGAAGCGTGAATCTCGTCAGCCAGGGCGCCATAATACAAAAGATTCGATTCCCAGCTTTCGGCTAGAATTCGGCTCGAAAATCCCATGAGCGTCGGGAACGTTCGCAGATTCAGCAGCTCCGGTTCGAAGGAGTTCGCCAGGGTAGGCTTGGGCGAGCCGAAGATGCGGGAAATGGCTCGCGGGCTGAATTGATCGGCGTTCTCCGTAGCCATGCGGTGAAGCGCCACAGCCAGCGCCGAATCTTTATCGGAAGGCGCCAGCGCATCCGCCACCAGGTACATCTCTGACGGCGGTACGTGTTCCAGAGCGGCGTGAACTTCGCCTGCCGCCAGCAGTTGATCGATCGCCCGCAGCCGCCCCGGCGAGGCGTAATGTTCCAGCGCCGCCTCCAGTTGATCCCGCCGCGCTGTGCTCATAGCCGCGTCCGCAAACAGCGATTCCGCATAGGCCATGTGCATGTCCACCCAGTGGAGCTGGACCGAAGACACGTTCCACCAGCGGGGGATCACCGCTGTGACCAGCATCTGCGGAACCAGGTCGCCCCAAATGAGAGCTTGTTCCTTGCTGGGGATGAGGAAGTTCTGCTCGGCTTCCGCCAGCGCGTAGGGCAGCGCCGCGAGCGAGCCTGTCAGTCTTCCCCCGGCGCTTTCCGGCCATCCCGAGCCATAAACGTCGGTCTCCCGCCATACCAACTGCTGCGACTCCGAGCCGATAAAATCGTGACTGCGCACAAACAGAGGATTGGTATTCAGCACTTCCGCGCCTGGCGGGGCGTAGTGGATGTAATTAAAACCCACCAAGGTATCGCGCAGGAACGGCGCAAGTTGGCCGCGCAGATCCTTGAGCTTCTGCGGATCCCCGGCCGCTTTTTCAATGGCCGCGCGCAGGTTGAGTTTGCGCTGTGCGTCGATGTGACGCTCGGTCCAGTAGCCGAAGGAAAGCACGTTCCTTTCCTGCTCCGACAGCGACCCGCGCGGCAACTGGATTTCGCTGATGCGCGTAGCCAGTTTTCCGGCCAGCGCTGTATTTAGCTTTTCGCCGCGTGTGACGCTATCCAGGTTGTCCGCCAGATCGAAGAGAGTGTTCAGGGCCACGAGCCTTTGGGCCTCGAAGATCCGGATCTCTTCCTGGATCATCTGCGTGCGGACTTCCGAAGTATTTCCGGCGGAGGGTACATTGCCCGCCAACAAGTCGATCATCCGATCCTGCGGATTCATCTTCGCGGGCGAGTGGGTCGCCTTCAGCAGAAGCTGTACGCCGGCCATGCCGCCGTCAAATAGCTCCCGATCGTTCTGAACCTTAACGAATGGGGTCATGATTCCGGCCAGAGTCTGGTCCGCTTCGGCCGGTGGAAGGGAACCCTGGCGGAGGAGAATCTGCCACAACCCGGTAAGAGCCTGGAAGGTTCCGGCCACGTCGGCCCGGAAACCCGGGTCGCCGATTCGGGTGATGGCGTGGGCGCAGTCCATAAAGGCGAGGATGGTTTTGTCGCTCAACTCCGGAGCTTCGGCGAAGAGCGGATACTGCGCCGATACATCGCGATAATCTTTAGCAAGGCGGTCGGCGGTGGCTGGCTCCAAGGCTTTGGTGCGGCCGCGATCAATGTCGCTCAGAGCCATGAAGATATTCAGCGGCTCATTCTCCGCCAGCTTGCGGCTCAGCCCGAAGAGGGCCTCAAGCACGTCGTCGGCGTCCTTCCAAGCGGGTGCGGCGTGCGTGAGCCGGCTATCAAAGCGGCCTCGCGGAAAGTTGATGAACAGATTCTTCCAGACTTCGAGGCCTCCCGGCAGATGCGGTTTCCCGTCCGGATCGAGCCTCAGCCGCGTCGTTAGAAGCATCATCTCAGTATTCGACTGGAACACGGGCCGAGCCGGTCCCGGGCTGGTGACACGCCCGCGAATGGCTGCATAGAAGCGCTTCAGGCGATCCGGATCGGTGAGGTAATCGCGCAATGGACCCTCGATGCGCGCCAAAGCGTCCAGATAGCTGGCCAGCCATCCGTCCTCATGCGAAATTAAGCGTTCGACGAACGCCGCGCCCTTGGAGGGATCGGCGCCGGCCAACTCCCCCCAGGCTTTCTCGGAGCGTGCGCCGCCGGGCACGATGGCTTTGCCGTCGCGAATTTCAAACATGCCTCCGAAGAAGTCGAGGACGTGGGCATAGAGCTTGAGGCGCGGCGCGGGCACCTGCTTCCGCAGTTCCTCCGAGGTCTCCGGGTCCAGCTTCGAAAGTCCCAGGTAGAGGCGGCAGAGCGAAGGATCGGACAGGAAATAGTCAATGAACTCGCCTTCGCCATCTCCCTTATCCTTGGCGGATTCCCAATACGCCACATCGTACATCAGCGGAATGTGCGCCGGATGATAATCCATCGTAAAAGGCTGGTTGAGGCGCAGAGCCTGCTCAAGCTGAGCCAGGGGAAATCCCGAGTCGATGGTCAGGAACGCGCGTGAGGCGTTCACCGTTTCCAGCACCAAATCCGATCCGCACCCACCGCGCATGCGATAGCCGACCACCCGTAGCAGATCGCCAGTGGCAGTGGAATCACAGGTGTCGATGCGAATGACCTTATCGGCGCCAGCGAGCTTTTCAAGCTCGCGCGCCTGCGAAAGATAGCGGATCACCAGCTTGAGAAATTCGGTTTGTTCCAGGCCCTCCGTGCCGTTGGCGGTGCGATAGCCGTTGGTGACCACGTTGCGGGCGAGAGAAGGAAGCAGCTCCCCGGGATCCATGTCGGGAGCCAGCGCTGCCATGCGCGCGAATGCCGAGAGAGGTCCGGGAATTTCGATAAAGCTGGGGTTGGATTGGCCGGCCAACCGGGCGTTCAGCGAGAGGCCTGCGCCGCCTGCGGCGGTGAAGGCGGCAAGGTCGCGGCTGGCGGCGTCGCGGTCGCCCGCGGCGAGATCCATGCCTGCCAAACGGCGGTAGACGACAGCGCGTTCTGTGGCGGGCGCGCGAGAGGTGTCAAGCAGTCGGGCGAGTCGAGCATACGCCTGACGGGCTGCAGGATCCTGATAACGATCCAGGAATTCGGCATAGGCCCGTACGGCTTGTAGATTGGCCGGAGTTGCGTTGGCGGCGCGTTCCAGGCGCATCTGCGCCTCCGCGGCCTGTCCACGCACCTCCAGCGTCCACTCTTGATCCTGTACCTGTCCGGCAGGCTTGGGCAGCGGGCCTTGAGCCCAACCGAACTGGGCGATCCCAGATAAACCAATTCCAATGAAACCAGCGAGAGAGAACGCGAGCCGCATCGCTCCAGTTACCTCCAAGCCGCAGGGCACCGCCGCAATCTCAACTTGGTCCGGCGCTGTCCCACCAATGTATCACTCCCGCGCCGCCAGCGCAGGCTAGCATCAACTCTCTATAGACACCCAACTGCACTGCGGCGTAACAGCCTCTTTGCCGAAGGGCGGTTACCGGCGGAAGTTTTACCTTCGGAAGTTCTCACCGGCGGGCCAAGGCGCGGGTCAGCACCTTCAACACAGACTCGACTTCAGCGGCGGCTGGGTCCACCGGCGCAGTGGACAGAGCTGCTTTCGGAGCGGCAAGCGAAGCTGAGGCTGCGGCGCCGGCCCGAATCGATCCCGCAGGAACCGATAGGGCCGCTGGCTTGATGAATGGGAACACCATCTCGGGCGTGGGCTGGTTGTTTTCCAGGAAATCCATGCCATCGACGCCGATCTGCAAGTTGCTTTTATCGTCGCCGACCACCAGATTGCGCTGCTTCAAATAGAACAACGCGAACGTCAACTCGTCTTTGGTAGCTTGGATAATGCTGTCGATATGCCGGATGGACAGGCTCGGCTTCGAGGGTTTCTTGCGCCTCCGATCATAGAGAACGCACAGCAGCGCGGCGCGCAAACCAGCTTGCCGTCCCAGCGCGTCAAAGAACTCGAGGCCGGCGAACATCAGGTTGGCGTCGTCCTGGTCGATGCCCTTGACTTTATCGAAGGCGAGACGCAAATCTGGATCGCTCAACACTTCGAAAGCTAGCTCGATGGATTCGAATTTATCTTTGTCGCCCGTCTGGGGGGTGTCCGGGTGATACTTTTGCGCGAGCCTCGTATACGCGGCTTGGATCGCTTCCTGCGGCGCACGGGCGTCGACGCCGAGAATCGAGTAGTGATCTTGGAACTTACCGGCGAGGGGAGCTGACATACACTATTGATCAGATCGGCGGATTTCTCGCGGTCCAGCGTAGCCCATCGGTCCCTAGTGGCGTAGGGTGTCTCGCCTAATCGCTGACTCCAGTCGTCTATGGATTCGAGACAGCCGGTGGACGCGCTGGGTGCGGAATGAGCGGTGCGATATCCGGCAGCCGCTCCGGAAGAAGACCGGGCGAGGCGTGGCAGGCGGCGCAGTTGGTTCCAGCGAAGGGTTGCGGCCACGCGGCGAAAAGATGCGCAACGGCACGGCCCAGCTTGAAGCAGAAATCCTTGCTGGGATGCACGCCATCCGGGCTGTAGTCATCGACGCCGGCGTCGATTTCGAAGGCGGCGGCTCCCGACGCTGAGCCAGCAAGCTGAAGCGCGTTGATCATGACGTGATACTGGCTGAGGTATTTATTCTTCTGATAGGGAGGCTGCAACAGCCACACAACGTTGCCACAGCGCAGAGGCTTCAGGGTCTGAACCAGCGCCTGCACGCGGTCCGCATAAGCGCGCTGCCATGCGTCCGTTCCCACGCGGAGCCATTGCGGGTGCTTCGTGTCGGCGGGCTTGGTATCGGTGACGGCGATGCTTTGCAGATCGTTAGCGCCGAGTTCTACAATGCAAAAATCGACGCTGCCCAGATCGGCGGTGTCGCGCAGCCACGCAGTGTAATCGAAGTAATCCGTGCGGGTCAATCCGATTTTAGGACGGCTCCATCGCGCCAGCTTGATGCCGTTCTTGCGCAGTAGATCCGGCTGGAGTTTGAGGCCCAGATAGACAGCGTCCGCCAGACTGTCGCCGACGGTGGCGACAGTGACGGCTCGGGCTTGCATCGCGGCCAATAGGAAGAAGATGAGATGTGCGGGTGACTTCTTGAGAAACCCCGTGCGCGGCATCCTCAGATTATGCCTGAAAAAGAAAAAGGTGGCAGAAACATCTGCCACCTTTTGTGATTTACGCGGAACTGCTCAAAAATTCGCCGGAATTACGCCCAGCTATACCCGCTATTCTTTAGCGGCAGCGAACGTACCCGGTCGCCGGTCGCGGTGAAGATCGCGTTGGCGACGGCCGGCAGAATGGGAGGCATGGACGGCTCGCCCAAGCCGGTGGGGTTGTTTTCGCTCTTGAGGAACTGCACTTCGATTTCCGGCGGAGCCTGCGCCAGCCGGATGAGCGGGTAGTTGTTGAAATTGGTCTGGACCACCCGTCCTTTATCGAGAGTGATTTCCTGGCCCATCATCGCGCTCATGCCGTCGACGATAGCTCCCTGGCACATATTGATGGCCATGCTGGTGTTGACGATCTGGCTGCCGACATCGGCGGCAACCCAGACCTTGTTGACCTTGATCTTCTTGGCAGCGTCCACCTTGACTTCGGCGACCTCGGCGAAATAACCGTTGTGGCTGAAGTGGAAAGCGACGCCCAAGCCTGTGCCCTTGGGCAGCGACTTCTTGCGATTGGTCCAATCCGCCATCTGGGCCACCATCTTGGTTACACCGGCTGCGCGGCTCGCGCTGAAGCCGCCGCCACCGCCGCCACGGCCGCCCGCAGGGGCGGGCGCCGGCTTGGTCTGAGCGAGAAGATCCAGCCGCATCTGCACCGGATCCTTACCGGCCGCGTGGGCCAACTCATCGATAAAGGACTGGATCACGAAGGCGAGCGCGTTGCTTCCGGGCGCGCGCAGCGACCCGGTGCGGATCGCAATCGGCTGCGCCGAGGTGAAGATCTCGAAATTGGGAACGAAGGGTTGCGGGAATTCGGTGGCGCCCAGGTTCGCAGCGCTGGTAAGCCGCGGAGGATTGGCCGTCCCATCGCCGTAGGTGACGAAGTGATTGCGCCACGCTGTGATGTTGCCCTTCTCGTCCACGCCGCCCTTGAGGAAGTGAAATCCGCCAGCGCGATAATAATCGTTGGCGATGTCGTCTTCGCGAGCCCAAACCAGCTTCACCGGATGGCCGGACATCTTGGCGATCATCGCGGCTTCAATCGCGTAATCATTGGTCAAGCGCCGGCCGAAGCCGCCGCCGCCGCGGATCATGTGCGCCGTGATATCGGCCTGCTGAATGCCCAGATTCTGTTGGATCAGCCCGAGGGCGCCGCTCGGAATCTGGCTGGAGGACCAGATTTCGCACTTGCCGTCCTTGACGACGGCTGTGCAGTTCTGCGGCTCCAGCGGAGCGTGCGAGATAAACGGATAGGAGTAGTTCGCTTCAACGGTCTTGGCTGCGCTGGCAAGCGCCGCCTCTACATCGCCATCGTTGCGCGTGATCGACTGCGGTTTGCCGTTATTGATCTCGACGGCTTTGGCAGCGTATCCCACGCTGGAGTGGGAAGCGCGGGGGCCTTCATCCCAAGTGACTACCAGCTTCTTGCGCGCGGATTGAGCGGCCCACCAGTGATCGCCTACGATCGCAATACCCTCCTGGAGGTCTCCGCCATTGATGTAGGGGGTGTCCGGCTGGTCCTTCACGACAACGAAGGCATCTACGACGCCGGGCATTTTCTTGATTTCGGCTTCGTTCCAGGTCTTTACTTTAGATCCGAAAACAGGCCCCTTCTGATACGTGGCATATTTCATGCCCGGCACTTCAATATCGATCGTGAACAGGGGCTTGCCGGTGATGATAGCCTTGATGTCGCTGTTGACGATGGGCTTGCCGATGATCTTGTAATCCTTGGGGTCCTTCAGCTTGATCTCGGCAGCCGTGGGAGGCGTGAGCGTTGCGGCTTTTGCAGCCAGCTGTCCATAGCCGATGGATCGGTTGGAGGCCTTGTGATAGACCTTGCCGGAGCCGGTGGTGAGTTCGGATTCGGGCACGTTCCATGTCTGCGCGGCGGCGGTAACCAGCATCATGCGGGCCATCGCACCGACTTGGCGCATGGGGACCCAGTTCGTCGGGGTGGCAGTGCTGCCGCCTGCGATCTGCTGGCCGTATTTTGCCGCATCGACGTCGGTTTGCTCGATCTTGACGTCCTTCCAATCGACGTCGAGTTCCTCGGCGATCAGCATGGGCAGCATGGTGCGGATGCCCTGGCCGACTTCGGGGTTCTTGGCCATGATCGTGACGGTACCGTCGGCAGCGATCTTGATGTAGTTCTCGACCTTGGGAAGCGCGGCAGGTCCACGGCCTCCGCCGCCGCCCCCGCCGCGTCCGCCACCGGGGGGCGGTCCGCCGGCCGGGGCCTGGGCGATAGCATCCTTACTAATAAGTCCGAAAGCAACGCCGCCGCCAGCGAGGGCAGTGACGCGAAGGAAAGACCTGCGATCGAATTTCTTGTTGGTAGCCATGATTTATCTCTCCTTATCTACTGGGCGGCGCCGGTGCGGCCCGCGGCGGGTTTGGTTCCCAGGGTTGCGGCCAGGTGAACTGCCTGGCGGATTCGGATATAGGTCCCGCAACGGCACAGGTTGCCGTTCATGGCGGTGTCAATATCCGCGTCGGTAGGCTTGGGTTTGGTGGCGAGCAGTGCCGCGGCAGCCATGATTTGCCCCGCCTGGCAATACCCGCATTGAGGTACGTCGACCTGTTCCCAGGCCACTTGAACGGCGTGTGTTCCGTCAGTCGAAAGACCCTCAATGGTAGTCACGGACTTGGTCCCGACTGCCGAGATCTGGGTTTGGCAAGCTCGTTGAGCTTTTCCGTCAATGTGTACCGTGCAAGCCGCGCACTGGCCGATTCCGCAGCCGAACTTCGTGCCGTGGAGTTTGAGAACGTCCCGAAGGACCCATAACAGGGGCATGTCAGCAGGAACGTCCACAGTGGACTTCTTGCCATTCACAGTCAAAGTGTAAGCCATCGCATTAACTCCAGAAGGGGATTGTATCTGAAAAACTACACTGTCGCGTTTTCGCAACATGCACAAAAGAGACCATTTAGGAACCCGGGGTTAAAGATATCACTCGCGCAGAGGCGGTGTCAATCGGGTGCCGAGGCCGGGCGGGCTCGGCACCGGCTAACGCTGCGGGCAAGTTCATCATTTCGCCGGCCGGCCACGACCTCGCTGGGCAGGGCCGCTGGGGCCCGCGTAGGCGCTCTCTCTGGACAGGAGCGCGATACAGTTGGTGCGTTTCAAACGTCCCACAGACATAGCTTCCTGACCCGGGCGGGCCGGACGTCGCTTCGCAAGCGGAGTCGCGTGCTCCTTTTGAGGAACTCGCGCGCGCAACGGAGCCTGACTCGCCGGAACGTTGGCGAGTTTCTCATCGTTTGGAGGGCCGAGTCGGCCCTGTGCGCGCTTCTATCGATGTGCTTACGACGGCTGTGACTTCGCTTGGCGATCCGACTCAAGCCTCTCCAGGAGTTGCCGGGTCTTGAGTACGTCCTGGTAAGCATTTTCGCAGCCTTCGAAATCGCGCAGGGCGGCTTGGGCCCACTCGATGGCATCGTCGAAGCGGCCCGCATCTGCGAGGGGGCGGGCGGCGTTGCGGCGGGATATGCCGGCTGCGTAACGGTCGTGCATGGCCTCTTTGAGGCGGATCGATTCCTGGTAATGATGCAGAGCCTTTTCTACCCGGCCCAGCGCTCCGTAGAGGTTTCCGAGCTGGTTTTGAGTTACTGCCAAATCTCTGACAGCATTTGGAGGAAATAGTTCGAGCGCCCGTTCGTAATATTGCTCGGCAAGGGCGAGCTGCGCCAGACGCTCCTCGATTCGGCCGGCTTTGTTGGCATCGCGAGCGCGAAGGTAGGCGATCGTGCCCGTCTGGGCCAGGCAGCGCGCCGCGCCCAGGGGATCGGCTTCTGCGCGAAGTTCAAAGCTGCGGCGATACCATTGCTCGGCCGCGTCGAGATCGCGGATTCCGTCCAAGTCCTTCATCGCAGTTCCCAAGTTGAAAGCACTCACGGCCGCGGATTGCGAATCCGCTATCGACTCGGCGAGGGCAAGCGACTCGAGGTATCCTTTCACGCAGTCCGCCGATCCCTGCTCGCGCTGGATTTCCGAAAGCTCATGCAGCGAAACGGACAGCCCGCGAACGATTCTTTTCCCGCCATCGCCCCACGTGCCGGCTGGCTTCGCCAGAGTGGCCGCAGCGTCACGGCGGTGCCAGTCGACATCCAGCTTCTGCAACGCCTCCGCCCTTTCCCAGCGCCTCGCTTCCCGTTCCAGCCAGACTCGGTATTGGGTTACCGCGGTCCACTCCGTTTCTCTTCCCGGCAAGGGTCCTTCGGTCAGCGGATCGACGAAATAAGGCACGATCTCCTCCACCAGGCGCGCCCACTCGATTCGGCGTCCGGTCTGCCCATAGAGGTGGCTCAACGGCTGGATCGTATTTGCAAACAGGCTCCACCAGCCGTGCAATTGAGCCAGATTTCCGGCGTGAAGGAGGTTCATCTCTTCAGACGCGATGGGCCCGGCCACAGCATGATTCCCCCGTTGATACTCACTCGAGTAGAAAAAAGCCAGCCCGGCCATGGATTCAACGAAGGCGCGCTCCGCGGCGACACCGCGCCCCGAGTAATATTGATCGAAGAGGCGCCGAAAAAACCACGGGAGCGCGGGATGAATGGCGTAGTAGCCCTCCCCCAGCGCCGTCAGCAATCCAATTTCCGCGGCCCGGCCGAGCAGTCCAATGCCGGCTTCGCGAGTCAGGTCCTTCACTTCCGGTACGCACCACTCTGCTTCGGGCTGCCCCATCGAACGGAGCACATCGACATTCGCGACGCCCTGAAACAGATGCAGCAGCGCCAGTTGTTTGCGCTCGGCCTGGGTGAAGGCATTCTCAAATCCGTACGCGAGCGACGCCGCCAACGATCGTGTTCGTCCCTCGCTTGCCTCATCTTCGAATACCGATTCACCCGCCTGAAGGTTGCGCACGAAGTTGGCGATCTGCTCACGGGTGGTCAGGCGATCGCGCAGGGCTTGGCCGACAAGCACACTCAGCGTCAGTGGATTGCCCTGCGTGAAATGGACGAGCGGCCGCCAATCCTCTACGTCATCGAGCCTGCGGCCAAGCTTCTTGGCGAGCTGTTCGGTCATTTCGATGCACTCGTAAAACGGCATGGGGGGAAGAGGGATTCGTGCGGGGAGCTCATGCAACCAGTCGCGTTCGTCGCGCCGGGAGGTCAGCAGAAACCTCGCTTTGGTCCCGCGCGCAGCCTGGAGGAAATCGAGCAAGGCCGCCTGTTCGGCCGCGGTCCAAGCGGAAGGCGAGCCGGCCGGGAATCCGTGAATCGGCTCGACGTTATCCCAGATCCAGAGCACCGGAATTTGGCGCAGAAGCTGAAGCGCAACGTCCCGGCGCTCAGCGTCGGTGCGAGTCAGCCATTGAATTCCACTTTTTGCGAGCAGGCCTTCGAAGAATCGGCCCAAATCGTCGAGCACCCGCGGCAACGGTTTATGTTCCTCGAACGAAGTGAACAGCGGAGGTCCTGCGAAACCCGTCTGCCGATACCAGCGCGCGAACTCTGCCGCTGTACTGGTTTTGCCTCCGCCGGCGTAAGCGTGAACCAGAACGATGTCCTGGTCATCGAAGGCCCGGTCCAGTTTGAGGATGGTTTCGTCGCGCCCGATGAAGCCTATGTCGGGCGCGTGCGGCAGTCCGGAATCGCCGGAGGCTGGGGCCGTCAGCTTAATCTCGATAGTCTCTCCGGCATTGGGGAATAGCCGAACTGGCGCGGCCTCGAATACCACGGGGACGGTCCAGTCCTCGATGGGTCGATTGGCGCTGTGCAACTGTTTCCTCGCCATGGTCGCCGATTCGCCGAGCGGCAGTCCCGAGGCCAGTGCGGCGTAGAGATCGGCCATATACTGCGCGGCCGTGTCGACGAACACACTGTAGCGCCATGCCACGACGCCCGAAGCTCCATAATCCATCACCGCGTGCGCGAACGAACCGAACTGGCGGATCTGCTGGTGCATGTCGCCGGCGGCTTGGGGCTGCGCAGGAGGCTCACTATCCGCGGACCGGCAGGCGTTCAGGATCAGCAGTGGCACGCTGGTTTCGTGGAGAAGACTGCCAAGCTCGGCGGCGTTCACCGCTTGCGCATTGCCTTCGAGCTCTGGGTTTTCGAAATATATCCTTCCGGCCAGCCCGTGGCCATCGAAATGCACAGCGTTGAATGGCCGGCGTTGCGCTCTGGCTTCGCGCAGACGTCGGCCGAGTTGCTGGAAGGTCGGAGGACGCAGCACTTCCAGTTCGAAGGGCTCGCGCGCGCTGTCAGTCAAGCCTCGGAGGAGGTGCCGTGCGACGGAGCGGAAGGGGACGCGATCCTCTTCGAGGCGGCAGATCACCAGCAGGATGCGGATTTTTCCGGGGGACTGTTCGGGCGAGTTGGGAGGCAGGGAGGGTTTGGAATGACAGCGGATGAACGAGTTAACGTTCAGTGCCAGCGGCAGATCGGCGACCGGATCGCGCATTAGCTCCCAGGGAACCAGGGCGTCGTCGAGCTCGGTTTCAACTTCGATGCGCGTCTCGCTGAGGTTCCTGCGCATGCTCGCCCAAACGTCGCTGCCGGCAAGCACTTGCCGAAACAGTTCGCGGCCGGCTTCGGCCATACGCTGCTCGATGCGGTCGGCGATGATGGGGGCAGGATCGACGGGGTAGATACGGTAATCCTCCAGGTACCACCGAATATCCTCGGCGTCCTGAGCGGAGAGTGAAAACGAAAAGAGCCGCTTCTCGATTTGACGCGTTTGATCGCTGTCCAAAATCGCATGCACATAGGAGCCGGTATGAATGATTCGCAGGGTCGCCATGCTAATTCACATTTGATCACGGCGGACTGGGGCAGAAAGCGGGCATAGGCTCGCGAACAAGGTCCGTCGTCGAGGGGTTCCACCGATACGCCAAGTCCGGGCATGCTTCGTTGTTGTCTCGGAAAATGACGGCGTCGGGAATGGCGGACTTGATTTGGGTTATTAGTTCGGAGCTAGCGAAGAAGACCCCGTTGGGTTGATCGGGGAGGTCACGAATCAGGATGGTTCTAACGCCGGGCGATGCATCTCGGCGGACTCGTTCGGCGATGACCTCGGTTTTGGCCAGGGTGGTCCGGTAGACGTTCAGGTTATGCTCCAAGCCGGCCAAGTTGGCGGCGGCCCATAGAGCTAGGAGAGGAATGGCCGACTTGCGCGTGCTCATGACCGAAGCTACGAACAGGCAGAGCCAAATCCCGGGCATATACAGGTAGCGGGCTTGCTGCATGGGCTCGCCGATCCAGTTGATGATGTTGAGGGTCGGAAGGGCGGTCAGTAGTGCGCACAGCAGCAGGACCAAATCCGGACGGCTTGCTCGTGCCCCTGCGATTACTGCCGCGATCATGACTCCTCCGAGCGTGGCGATGGAGGCGATCAGCCAGAACGGCGGAGTTACGGAGCTGTTGACTCCGAACAGGCCTACCGGGAGCCTGGTGAATAAAGAGATGAGCGTTTTTAGGGTGAACGCATAGTGTGGTGAGTCTGGATAACCGCCCACGCCTCGCAGCACGGCGAGGCGAATCAGGATCATGACGGCGATCACTAAGAATGTTACTGCCGCCAAGCGCAGGACCCTGGAGACCGGCCACTTCCGCCAGAAGAGAATGAGGCAACCGAGAACCAGCGGAAGGCAATAGGCGCTTTCTTTATTTAAAATTCCCAACGCGAATGCAATTGCTGAAAATGCCGGGGTGCTCGCGCTTGCCCCATCCAGATAACGCAGAGCGAAGATGATTGCCAGCAGCGTGCACGCTGTCGCCGTCAGATCGAAGCGCGCGGCTGGCCACAGGACCGGCTCGAAATTCACGGCTGCTACGGCGAATAAGACGGCTGCCCATCGAGCTACAGACTCGGCGAATCCGAGAGTGCGCGCCAGGATTAGGAATAAGATGCAGTTCGCGATGTGAAATGCGATGTTCTGGAGGTGGTAGCCCCATGCGTGATTGCCGAAGACGCGATCGTCGACGAGTAAGGCGAGAAATGTCATGGGGCGATAGAAACCATCGGCTTGCGGCTTCGTGAAGAGCTCGACGGTGTCGTGGAGGGAACGGATGGCGGAGCTGGCCAGGCGAAAATCCCAGTCCTGATATTGGAAGTTGACTGCGAGCGACGGCGCGTAGGCTGCGCCGACCAGCGTGATCAGGAGAGCCAGCCACGCGTAAAATCCGAGGCGATGCGAAGATGCGCTGGGCAACGCGGACTCCGCCGGCGAGAGCAGGCCAAGGCCGATCAGTGCGAACAGGAACGCCCCTTCCATTTGAAGGATGGCTTTGAACGGGCTGTGCGAGCCGAGATGCATCGGACCCAGCGAAAGATCGTAGCCTCCCGTGGAGCACACCACGACCGCACTGATGGCGCAGAGGAGCAGGGGCGCGAGGAACAGGGTCCGGAGCAGAGCCGGCTTTTTCATTGTTCGGGCAGATTCATCATCTTCGCCAGCCTGAGCCAACGGGGGCTGCAGCGTAAGGGCTCGAACAAGTTCGCGGAGGCCATCATCGCCGCGATGGGATGGCGTGCCTCGATCACCTGCGCATACGCGTCGATGGCGGGGTCGATCTCCGACCCCAGCATGCGATAGAGGATATTGCCGTCCGGCATCTTGGCGATCAATTCCTCCGCCTGCTGTACTTCGCCGTTCTGGGCGAGGATGCCGGCAAGGAATCCGGCGACCATGGGGTGCCACGGCGCGATACGGAAAGCCTCTTCCGCCTGCTCCCGGGCTTGGGCATGCTTGCCCTGATGGAACTTGCCCAGCGCGATTACGAGAGGCGCCAGGAAGCTGCGGTCGTCGAGCGCCAGCGCCTTTTCAGCTTCTGCGATTGCCCTTTCGTACATCCCCGCAAATACCAAAGTCAGCGAGAGATTCATGTAGGATAGGCTGTTCATCGGGTCGTGCGCGATGGCTTTCGATCCTTCTTCGATGGCCTCCTCAAACCGGCCCAATGGCGCCAAATAGAACATGGCATGCCATGCGCAGACTTCCGGTGTGGGAGCCTCCGCTGCTTCCCTTGCCAACCGGAACTGATCTTCGGCCTCTTTCCAATCGTAGTCATGCGCCGATGCGATTCCGCCGAGCACGGCATGCGCCCCGGGTTCGGAAGGAAGAAGCTCCAGCGCTTTGAGGGCCTCGGCGCGCGCAAGCGGGATCATTTCACTCAATGGGCGCAAGGCATTATTTGCGAGTGAAAAGTATTGACGGGCCAAGGCAGAATGAGGATCCGCCCACTGCGGGTCCAGGACAATCGCCTGCTTATAATATTCTTCGGCGCGCGCGAACCCTTCGGGCGAGAATTTGGAGTACTGCTGGCTGCCCTTGAGAAACGCCTCGTACGCGGGCAGATTCGGCTGGTGCGGCCGAGACGCGGCCGGCTTGCCGATCAGCTTCAGACGCAGGGCCCCCGCGATGGCCGCTGCGATCTCATCCTGCACCGCGAAGACATCGGTAAGCTCGCGGTCGTAGCGCTGGGACCAGAGATGACTGCCGTCGGCGGCATGAATCAACTGCGCCGTGATGCGGATGCGACTTCCGGCTCGGCGGACGCTGCCTTCGAGGATGTTAGTGACGCCGAGAGCTTCGGCGATGCCGCGGACATCCTCGTTCTTGCCCTTGAAGGCGAACGCGGAGGTGCGGGCGATCACTTTTAGTCCGGAGACTTGCGCCAGCACGTTCAGGATTTCTTCTGCAAGGCCGTCGGAGAAATATTCGTCATCCGCATCGCGGCTCATGTTGGCAAACGGCAGGACCGCGATGGAAGGCCGGCGCTCTGGCGGTTTCGCCGATACGTTTTGGAGCGCGGCTCTAATGTCCGCCATGCTCTGAAAGCGTCCGGAGGCTTGCTTGGCCATGCAGCGCATGACGAGCTCGGCAGCCGGAGATTCGAATGGCGTCGGTTGATCCCGAAGAAGCGCGGCCAGGCTGTCGAAGGCTCGCACGCCGGTGAGGATTTCGTAAAGTACGGCGCCAAAGCTGAAGATATCGGAGCGTGCGTCCAGAGGCTTGCCCTCAGCCTGCTCCGGCGACATATATAAAGGTGTGCCGAGGATGGCTCCTGACAGGGTTTGCGTTGCGGCGGAGTCTATCGTAATTTTGGCCAGTCCGAAGTCCAGAAGCTTTACGGCGCCCTTGGCCGTGATCAAAATGTTGGCGGGCTTGAGGTCGCGATGCAGGATTCCGTGGGCGTGCGCTTCCACGAGGGCGTCGGCGATTTGCGCGGCAACCGCCAGGGCATCGGAGAGAGGCATCGGTCCATTGGGCGAATGGCCTTCGATGTACTCCATTACGAGGTAATCCGCGCCGACGTCGTGCAGCGTGCAGATGTTGGGGTGGTTGAGCGCGGCGATTGCTCGGGCTTCCTGCTCAAAGCGGGCCTTGCCTGATGCGGAAACCTGCTGCCCCTTGAGCCGCTTCACCGCGACGATGCGATCCAGGCGCGTGTCCCGGGCCTTCCAAACCTCGCCCATTCCGCCCGCGCCGATGGGCGCAAGCAGCAGGTAGGGTCCCAGCGGAACCCCGGCGGTCCAAGCTGCCATGGTCTCTTGATTCTAACGGGAAGCGTAGCGGTCAGTTGACGGTGGGAGTTTTGAGCACCTGATCGACCACCAGGAAATCGATGGGCGCCTTGCGTGCGTCCAGCTTCAGGCCGGTTTGCTGAATAGCGTCGAACAGAGAGGTGGGAGTGTTGGCGTCGGCAAAGCGGAGAACCTGAGGAGGAAGGACCAAGCCAGCGCTTGTGGCCACCCGGACCAGCATAGCTTGATAGTCCTCCTGGGTAATTTCTAGCGTTATGTCGTACTTGGCTTTGAGCTCCGTCAGGTTGACGATGGGGCGGTCGAGGTAACGCTCCAGTTGAGCTGCCAGCACATCCATGCTGAACTTCTTGCCTTCGAATTTGTTGTTGGCGAAGCTGTACGAAGAGCCGTGGCCCAGATCCACCGAAACTCCCGCTTCGCTGCCGGAGACGGCCACGTCTCTCGCGCCAGGGGCGCTGGGATCGGCGTCGTCGGGCACTTCCTTCAGCTTGAGCGGGAGCTTGCCGAGCACCAGCGCGTAGACGGGCAGTTCCTTCTTTTCCCGATGGAACTTCAACTGGAAGCGGTCCGCCAGGAAGGCTTGCAGCATTTCCGGAATCTGCTCGGAGGTTGCGCCGGCCGGCAGCTTGGCGTTGAGATCGAAACGGTCGCTGAGCTGATCCGGTCCCGAGATCTGATAGGCCTTGACTCGGTAGGCCATCGCGATATAGTCCTTGAGCGCGAAGGAGGCGATGCGCGCCTGCGATCCGTCCATGTGCAGGCCCATGTTGTTGACCTGATCCGGCTGGAGCGGCGGAACGGCGCGAACGGAAGCGACCTCAAACTCCAGTCTCCCCGCGGGGCTCTGGGCCGATAGTGCGGTTGTGAGGACAATCGGCGCGGCGAGGATGGGTAGGAGAAAGCTCTTCATAATTTGAGGTTACGAGAGCCGGGGCGGGGAAGTTCCCTAGCGCGGCGAGCCCGAGAGAAATCCCCGCATCGCTTTGCTGCGAGGAATCGTTCCGGAGACCTGCTGGATGACGAAGGTAGAGAACGCAAGCTCGGGATGCTGCCGGCTGTAGCCTACAAGGCAAGCGGCGGCATGTCGTGGCGTCATGATTTCGAGGTCGGGAATTAGACTACGATGGATGGCGTCGGGGAAGTAGAAATCGATGATCTCCCGGGCGAAGTCTGCGCAGTTGCGGAAAACCAGACTAAATTGACTCCGGTTCGGCTGGGAGTTAAGCCATTGAATGAGCTTGTCGTCCTGTTCGGCGGTGGTTTGAATGCGGAAGCCGTAGATAGTGCGGTCATACGCTTCGCCCACCAATTGTCTCCAGTCGCCCGGCGGCTGCCTTCCGTCGCTTTGATCTGGCGCGACAGCCTGGAGGTGAGTCCTGCGGTAGACGTCGCGGAGGCTTGCGATTTCATCGGAGCTGGCTTCTTCGGGTACCTGATTCCGGCGGTCTACCGCATACAGGTAGGCGATATACGGTATGGCAACCCAATCGTAAGGGGCGATGCGATGATACCTGCTGATCACGGCGCCTTGCTCCCCTGGTGCGCACCGCCGCAGAAGGATTGGCGATTCCGCGCAGATTCTGGTGAGATAGATGGCCGAGTGGGCCGGGTCCATACTCCAGAAACCGCCGTAGGGCGCTTCTAGAAGAAGGGCCACATCGGCGTGGGCGATGGAGGAACTGAGCAGGAGCAGCGTGGCAAGCGTTCTCACCTACACTAACGGTCAGCAATTCTTTTTCCACTAGGGGGGGTAGCGCGCAATGGGAGCGGATTAATCTGAGGGTGGGTAAAGCGCTGGTTCAGGAGGTCGTTAACTGTCTTCCATGCGTTCGAAACTGGCTGCCTGACCCGAGAGGACCGCAACCTCCCCGGGGTCGGTGGATTGGGCTTCGGCGGTTCGGAGCTGGCCGATTGCATCGGCCACAACTTGTTGAAAAGTTGAGGGGTTGGTGCTTTGAAGCTGTTCTACCTGCGCCGCGGAAGGAATCGATGCAATCTGCACTTGATCTTCGATCGGGGGTTCCGGCGGGATGTGTCTGGTGGCTGCCAAATAACTGGAGTCTGAGGGGCCGGTGAAGGCCAAGTCACTGATATTGTTAACAGAACCTATCGAACCCATATCGCCCTCCGGTTACGAGCCGTAAATCCAGACACTCTGGAATATCGGCAGAAAGTCCGACGGACTTTAGCCCGTTTCGCGGTCTATCGGTCAGCTGACAACTTGCGCTCCTGGTCGATAGGCAATGCGATCGCGGCCGCAGATCGTGGTTTCGCCGCCGTTACTGGTGGCTTTGGGGCAGGATGTCCTTCACGAGCCGGGCGACTTCGGCGAGACGGGTGGGTCGGGTGGTCGGCACGTGCTCATGAAAAGGGAACCCCCTTCGCGAGGCAGTCTTCTAAATAACATACCCGCTCGCCGCGACTCGGGCTCCGAGCATCCGGTGAGCCTGATGGACCGAGCGGCGATAGTCGGCAGGGTCGAGAGATTCGCTGCTCAGGGTCGCAGCCCAGAGTCGGCGGCCTCGGCCGCAGGCCCCGGCACGCCCGCCGTTTCGTCGACGGGTGGTTCATCAAGAATGAGGATTTCGACTCGCCGGTTGCTGGCGCGGCCATCTGGAGTATCGTTGGGATTCCTGGGATCGTTCGAGCCATAGCTTGCGATGGAGAAGCGCGCTTCCGCGATACTGTAGCGGGTGGTGAATAGGTCGAGAAGACTTAAGCTGCGAGCGGCCGCCAATTCCCAATTGCTCTTGAAGAAGCGATTGTGGATGGGAGTCGGGTCCGCGTACCCAGCCAGGCTGATCTTGTTCCCGATACCTTCGATCACCTCCGCGATTTGCCCAATCATCGGAAGAGCGGCAGGATTGATCTCAGCTTGGCCTGGCGCGAACAAAACAGCTTGAGGGAGACTGATTACGAGGCCGCGCGGCTCGGCGTGCCAGTCGAGACCGTAGTGATCGAGCTGCTGTTGGATTGCGGTTCGAAGCGGATGCAACTCCGGCTTAGGCTGAAGGATGTCGATGGTTGGCGCAGGCGCGGAGATCTTCACGGACCCGATTGATTTAGGCTGCTCCAGACTTTGGGCTGCGACGGCGATGAAAAAGATCAGCAGGATGGTCAGTACGTCCAGATAGCTGATCATCCAGCGATCGCGTCCGGCCACTTCGACTTGAAGATATTTGGGCTTCATCTTCCTGCCGCCGCGCGCAGGAAGTTATTTAGACGCTCACGGACCAGGGAATGATGAATTCCGTCAAACAAGCAAAGGCCGCCTTCAACCATCATTTCCTCAAGTTCGAATGTCTCCGCGACGCGAGCTCGAATGCGATGCGCGGCCGGAAGCAATACCAGATTCGCGAGAGCCAAACCATAAAGAGTTGAAACAAACGCTGTCCCAATTCCCGTTGCAACGGCGGAAAGATTGGAAAACTGGCGGAGGATGTTAATCAATCCGATTACCGTTCCCAGTACCCCAATTGTGGGCGCGAACCCACCGGCAACCTCCAGAACTTTGGCGTCGGTTTCACCCTGTCTCTCCCGCAGCCGGATTTTGGTCTCGAGAATGGTCTGTAGTTCATCGCGGTCCTTGACGTCCATGGCCAGCCTGATGGTGTCCCGCAGGAAGCCGTGGCTGGTGTGGTCAAGCATATGCTCAATGCTGACCAGGCCCTTCATGCGCACAGCCCTGGCGTAGGAGACGATCTCCTCAATCAGAGCTTCACGATTCGTCGTCTCGGCGCGGAGGATTCCGATGACTGTTTGGGCGGAATGGCGCAACAATATTCGAGGCGTGGTAATAAGTGCGATACCGAAGGTTCCGCCCAACACGATCAAGACTCCCGCGGGCTGGAAAAAATAGGCGAGACTAACGCCAGTGGATTTGATCCCGCCGATGGTTCCCGCCAGCGCGACGGCAACTCCGGCGAGCATCCATACGTCGAGCGATTTCGCGGTGACGCGAGAGGCAGGCGCAGACTGGGGCTGGGGCGGCAGAGGTTGTAACGCGGGTGTGCTGAGGTCGTCGAACGGGCTCACGACCGCTCCGGATGCGGATGCCATATGCGCTTGTCTCCCCAAAATGACGAGGCATGTTATAGGCCAACTCAATCGCGATTGTTTCCAGACGACTGCATCGTTCCGAACCTTTAAAAGCGTCTATTTTCCGACGCTCTTTACGGGATTTGACGATCAAGGCGGGGAAGTTTCTGATTAAAGGGAAGTGGCTTTCGGCCGATGGGAAGATCATGCTGGTTTGGATGGTAACTCTTTTGATGCAGGCCCCTCCTATGGCCGCCCCTTTGATGCAGACCTCGCGGTCGCAGGCGGATAGGATTCGGGCGGCAATGGCGAAGTCGCTGGCTAGCCAACAGGAATCGGTGCGCCGGCAAATTGAGTCGGCCGGGCCGGATCGAAAGTTTTTCAGCGCGGCGCCTCTCGCGGCGGCGATCTGCGACGCGATCGTGCAGCCGGACTTGGGGCGCATGATCGACGTGGCCGCTCAGCGCGAGAATCTGGATCCGGGCCTGGTTCGCGAAGTTGCGCGGCAGGAATCCGGATTCCGGCCCTGCGCTGTCTCGTCAAAGGGAGCCCAGGGATTGATGCAACTGATGCCTGCGACGCAGATTCAGCTTCAAGTGCAGAATCCTTTCAGCGCCCAGCAGAGTCTGGAGGCAGGGAGCAAGCTTCTCAAACAACTGCTGGATCGTTATCATGGCGACGTGTCGCTCGCGCTGAGCGCGTATAACGCCGGACCGGCTCGCGTGGATGTGGCTGGCGGAGTTCCCAAAATTCCGGAGACCCAGAATTATGTATCGACGATCATGAAGCGGCTACTTCCAGTGTTGGGCGTTGGGGATTCGGATAGTCTGGATCCCGCCCCTTAGTCACGAAGAAACAGGGCCACCGAGGAACGCCGTCGGTGGCGCCGCCCGCGCTGTGCCGGCGCGTGAGACAGACGCCTAGAGGCGGCGTTTCGGAGGCCGGTGACTGCGCGCTTTGGTCAGCTTGTAGATATAGGCGAGCACCTCTGCAACGGCGCGGTAAAGATGCGGCGGGATCTCACGGCCGACATCCACCGATTTGTAGAGCGCCTGAGCGAGTAACGGATTTTCGACCAGCGGCACGCCGCTTTCCCGGGCGATTTCGCGTATTCGCAGAGCGAGATAGTTCTTGCCCTTCGCCACCACCACCGGCGTAGCCGATGAGTCAAAGCCGTAACGCAGGGCGACGGCGTAGTGCGTAGGATTCACGACCAGGGCCGTCGCGGTTCGCACCTCGGTCATCATTCTGCGGCGAGCCAAGTCCCGCCGCATTCTGCGAATCTTGCCTTTGACGTGGGGGTTGGTTTCCGACTCCTTATTCTCCTGTTTGATCTCGTGCTTGCTCATGCGCATGTCTTTGGTGAAGCGCCGCTTCTGGCGGAAGAGGTCGACCAGGCCAAATACCAGGAATACGGCGGCTCCCTTCCAAAGCAGGTCCTTCATGGCGGCCCCGGTTTTTTGAAGACCGATGTCCAAACTTGTGAACGGTAGTGCCAGGAACAACTCCGCGTTCTGTTTCGCCACAAGGTAGATCGCGGAACCGAAGACAATCAGCATGAACAGAGCCTGGAGGACCGCGCTAGGGGCTTGGTGCGCCATTTGTTTGACTTTGGCGGCCGGGTTGAGGCGAGTAAGATCGGGCGTCAATTTCTGTAGACTAAGTCCCATTTGTGTTATCGCCAAGTGCAGGGCCAAGGTCGTGATGAACGTCAAGCCCGCCAGTGCGGAGAGCGGAACTACGGCTCGCTGCGCCAGAGTCCAGAAGATACCCGGGAGAGAGTTTAAATCCACTTGGGAATGGAAAGCATCGACCAGCGACTGGCCCAGTACCTGCTTCATTGTCCCCAGCCATTGGGGGAACCATGCCTGCAAGAGCGCGAGAAAAACGAGGAACTGGCCCGCCGCCACCAGTTCCCGCGAGGAGGCAAATTGGCCCTCCTTGCGTGCCTTATCCAGTCGCCGGTTTGTCGGTTTTTCGGTCTTGCTGGAATCCGCCATCGATGATGGAAACTACAGAGCGAGCAGGTTTCGAACCAATTGGATCGCCTGACCCGCGGATTGTTCGAAAACCCTCGGGAAGATCAGCAGCAGCCACGCGAAGAGTTGCAGCGCCAGCAGCATCTTGATCGGCCGTGAAAGCAGCATCAAGTGGAGCTGCGCATTGAGGCGAGCCATCAGCGCCATGGAAATCTCCACCATAAGAAGTAGTGAGAGAAGAGGTAACACCAGACGGAAGCCGGTGGCGAAGATCGACGACCCTGCCTGAATCACCAGGTTGACCATGGAAGGTGAAATCTCGAGATGTCCGGGCGCTTGGGACGAAAGACTGTGGGCGACGGCGAGCATGATCTGACGGTCCAAGCCTGCGGCGAAGAAAAGCAGGCCGGCAGCCAGTTGCGCGATAGTGAGCAGCACCTCGGAATCGGCTCCGGAGGTGGGATCGATGGTGGTAGCAAAGGTGTAGCCGGCCTGTAGGCTGATAATCTGAGCCCCCATCTGGAAGCCTTCGGCAAGGAAGGCCACCGCGAGTCCCACCGCAATTCCCATTGCCGCTTCGGCAAGTATCCACCCCGCCATCAGCATGACGTTCACGGCCGCTGCATCCACGACGGGCCAGCGCGACACGAGGGCCAAGGTCAAGCCGAGAGAGAGAACCGCTCGAGCAACTTCAGGACCAGCCTTGATTCCAGGCAGAGGGACAAAAATGAAGATACCGGAGACACGCGCCAGCACCAGCAGGAATGCGTACAGAGTTCCTGCGTCCAGGGTGAACTCGGGACCGGTGAGTTCAGTGGCCATACTTGGCGATGTCCGAGAAGACCCCCACAGTGTAGGCCACCATCTGAGTCAGCATCCAGGGCATCAGAATGATAAAGCCGGCCAGAAAGGCGGCCAATCGGGGGAAGGTGCTGAACGCCGAATCCTGGAGCGAGGTGGCAACTTGAATCAGGTTCATCAGAATGCCCACGCCAAAGCCGATCAACAACAGCGGAGCGCTGACGTTAAAGGCCGCCAGTAGCGCACCCCGAATAATGTGAACGACGGCTTCAGGTGTCATGCGGGTCCCCAGTGTCCTTCTTGAATTAATAAAACGATTTGACCAGCGAGCCGACAACCAGGTTCCAGCCGTCGACCAATACGAACAGAAGAATCTTGAAAGGAGCGGAAATCATGACGGGCGGCAGTTGAACCATTCCGATCGACAGCGTAACCGAGGCCACCACCAGGTCGATAACCAGGAAAGGCAAAAAGAGCAGCGCGCCGATCTGAAATCCGGTCTTTAACTCCGACAAAATGTACGCGGGAATTAAAACCTGGAGACTTAGCTCGGAGGCGTTTCGGGGCTGCGGAGCCTTGGATACTTCAATGAATAGCTGGAGATCCTTTTCGCGGGCAAAGCGGGCGAGGAAGGTCTTGAGCGGTTTCGATCCTTCATCGAACGCTTGACTGGCGGTGAGTTTGCCCTGATCCATGGGCTCCCATGCCTTGTGATAGATTTCGTCCGCCACCGGTTGGAGAATCAGCAAAGAGAGAAACATTGCCAGACCCACCAGCACCTGATTCGACGGCGTCGCCTGCGTCCCCAGCGCCTGCCTCAGAAAGTGCAGCACGATGGTGATTCGAAGAAATGGAGTGATGGACATCAGGGCCGCCGGCAGCAACACCATCAGCGTCAGGGACAACGCGATCTGCATCGGCAGACTGAGCGTGGCGGCGCCGGAGCCCTTCACGCCGATTGCGGCGAGTGGCGAAGCGGGCGGCGGCGCGGCCAGCGCAACAGCCCCGGAAAGCACCCCGTAGAAGACGCCAAACAGGAGATTTCGCGACATGGTTCTCAATCTTTCCTTAATTGCGTCAAACCGATAAGAACCGTCAATCCGCGCGGACCGGCGCTGGTTTGGAGACACTGCCGCTGGGTGTGGAGTCGAGCAGGTTGCAGCCTTGCGGCGATAGCGCGATCAACAGCGTCCGATCCGCCCAACGGACCAGATGCAGGGAGTGGTGCGGCGTCAGAGGCAGCCGATCGACCACCTCCAGCCTGGGCCGGCCGTCTTCACCGGTTTGCCGCCAAGCGGAGCGAGCCCAGCCCTTTCGTTTCAGGACCCACAACCCTCCGCACAGGATCGCCAGGATGGCAACCACCCCCCAAAGCTGCTGAAAGACTTCCATTCGACGGTTGGACGTGATTCCTACGGTTGAATTTGCAGAAGCATCTGATCCATCTGATTCTGGGTGGTGATGATTTTTGAGCCCGCTTCGTAGCCCCGTTGATACACGATTAGATTTGTGAACTCCGTGGCCATGTCCACGTTAGAGCTTTCAAGCGATTGGCCTACGATGGTTCCGCGGTCGCCCGTTCCAGCGGCTCCCACCGATGGGGTAGTCGTGTCCCCTCCCAGCGTAAAGTTATTATTCGAAGCCGCGATCAGAGTGTTGGCGTTCCCTATCGAAGCAACTGCGAGTTGGGCGATCGTGACGGTCTGGCCATTAGAGTAGCTGGCGACTAATTCGCCTCCGTCCTGCAGGGCGACACTGGTCGCGGTCGCCGGCTGAACTCCATCCTGGGTGGTGCCGGTGGAAGCGGAGGCCTCGGCGAACTGCGTGAGCAACGGGCTGCCGCCGGCATTGTATAAATTCCAATTAATGGTGAGAGCCGAGGCGCCGTCCGCCAGCGCCCCTGTGGTTGTCAAGACGATGGGAGCTCCCGCAGCAGGAGAGGTCAATTGACCGCTGGAGTTGAACGTCAGAGTGCCGGTGGCCAGCGACGACGGGGTGCCCGCTACGCCTCCCGCGATATCTTGACCCGGAATCGTGACGTTATACGTCCAGGTGTTCGCGGCCGTTTCCGTGAAAGTGGCGCTCAGTGTCTGATTGTTGCCAAGAGAATCGACCACTTGAATGGGAGTGGTGAAGGTGGTTCCGGTTGGGGAAGATGCGTCCAGGTTAGCGGTTATGGTCATGTTGGCGGTAGCCGAAGGCGAGGTCGAGGACAGCGCGGGGATGGAAATCGAGGAGGTCGCGCCGGAAGGGTTTAAAACTCCATTCACCGCAGTCCATCCTTGCACCAGATCGCCGCTGCTGGTGACCAGTTCTCCGGTTGCATTAAGGCTGAAGCTGCCATCTCTGGTGTAGGCGGTGTCGCCATTGGCGCCCTGGACAATAAAGAAACCGGTACCTTGAATCGCGGCGTCCAGCGGTTGGCCGGTGCTCGTAATCGAACCTTGAGTGAAGTCCGTCGTCGTAAGCGTCTGGGCGACTCCAGCGCCGACTTGCAAGGACTGATTGGCTGTATTGAACGCATCTTCAAAAAGGACGTCGTCAGCCTTAAAGCCTTGCGTGTTCATATTGGAAAGATTGTTGCCGACCACATCCAAGGCGGTGGTATTGGCGAGCAATCCTGAAAGTGCAATGGAATACGATGACATGGTTGTTTCCTTTTTCCTGAGAAAGTTAACTTCCGCTTGTAGGATCCGTCGTTGGTGTGGGAGTGGTAGTTCCCGTAGCCGAAGGATCCAAGTCCTGGACGTCCTGCCGGATGCCCACCAGTTGCTCGAGTTGACTGAATTCCGCCAGTTGGGTTAGGAACGTAGAGCTGTCCATCGGTGCGGTGGGGTCCTGATTCTGGATTTGTGCAACCAGTAATTGCAGGAACGTGGTTTCGTTGCCGAGGTCTTCCGTGCCGGACGTCGGATCGGTTGTAGCCGAGCTTGCGCTGGTGGCGGCGGCCGGTAGCGGAGTCGTTAACTGGCTGGCTGAATCTTGAATCTGCATATTGGGTTCCTCAATCTCCTCATGAATCCGTATGGATAGGCGGCGCAAAAGGCGCTGGTTTGCCGATGAACGCTTCCAGTTGCTCTACCCACCTGGGCTTGTGTTCGCTGGGTTGATCTTTTCCGTCGCGCTGTGCTCCGGATGGATTTCGACGTTCTCCTGAGTCCCCCTGATCCGGAGACCGGTCCCTCGAATCACCTTGCGAAGAATTCGAGTTCGGGTGCCATACCTCCGCCTGAATGCCGTTGTGTTGAAGGCGCGCGCTCAGCTCGCCGAGGCCGCCGCGCAGAGTCTGCGCCAGCTCGGAATCTCCAGTGCGGACAGAAACATGGACTTCGCTGCCTCGCTCCACGAAGCGGACGTTGGTTCCTCGTTCCGTCGAGTCCGGAATGCGGACCGTAATGTCACGGCTGGAACTCGGCTGGGAGGCCGGCGGCTCGACGGCCGGCTCAGCGCGGACCGGTGGCGATCCGGAGACGGAACGGGTCTCGCCACTCTGCGTTGGCGGAGGTAGGGTTTGATTGTTCATCTGCGGCGGCAAGATGTTCATTTTCGGGAGCGGATCGCCAGATGCATCGGGCGCGCCCTTTTCGCCGGGCGCCTGGACCAGAGACGGCACCGGGTCGGATGAGATGGTTTGCTTTGGAGTGCTCTGCGAATGGGCGGTGGATAGCGATTCCGCGTCGGCGAAAGCATCGCCGGTAGCCGCTGGCGCCGCGGCGGGTGAGAGGCGTGCCGCAAATGTGAGTTCACCGGATTGAACCGCTTGAAGGGGGGTTCCCTGCGGAACGCTTTTGCCGGAGGAGGGTGTTGGATCGGCCTCGTCTGGAGTTCCCGGAGCGGTTTCGGAGGATTGGGCTGTAACTTCAGCGGAACACCCACCCGGATTGCCACTCGCGTTCCCATCCTTTTTCGACCAGGGTATTGCCAGCGCGAGCGGCGATATCTCTCGGACTTTCTCGTTTGGGAGAACGGGCAGGCCCAAGAGGCTTGTGGCGGAGGCGTCTGGTTTTTGCTGGCTGGCACGGTCGCTCTGCTCGGACCGATCACTGCTGCTTGGCACGCGGGAGTATTGATGCGGAATGACCCCGAGGGTGGAATGACGGGTGCGATCTGCGTCCTCCGGAGCATCCGCTTGAGAGCAGTCATCCGGAGAAGATGTCTCCCGCGTTTCGGACTTATCGGTGGCTGGGCTGCTACCAGGTGTGCGGAAGTACTGACTCAGGATGACGCCGAAGGCGGAATGATCCGTCGAACCTTTGTCTTGAGGAGACGCCGTTTGAGAAGGCTGGTCTAAAGAGGAAGGCGTGGGCGGATCAAGCTTTTCTGTGGATGGATCTGAAGAAGAGGGCAGCGCTCGCGGTGTCGTTTCGCGCGTACCTGTGATGAGGTGTCCCGGACTCGTTCTCTGTACGGAAGCAATCATGGGTGGCTCGCTGATCTATGCAGATCGTCAGCCAATCTCAGCGACAACGAGTTTCAATCACTTGGAACCGAAAGGCGTCAGGCCTCTGCCTGGATTTGTCCGGAATCTGACAGATGAACGGGTGGCGCCTTTCCTTCATCTCGTGATTTTGTGGGTAAATTCTAGAAAACTCGCCCAAGGTAAATTTGGCCAGATAACTGCTTTCTGACTGCTTCAAACCTTTATGGATCAGATTGCAGTTACGGCGGCAAGCGGTCTTCACGCGCGAATGGAAGCGCTCGACTTGGTTGCGAACAATCTTGCGAACTCGACTACCAGCGGGTTCAAGCTCGACCGGGAATTTTACAGCCTGTTCTCGGCAGGCGACGATCCTGGAATCGACGGGGACTCCGGCACCAAACTTCCCGTTATCCAGAGAGACTGGACGGACTTTGCTCAGGGTACAATTCAACCGACCGGCAACTCTCTCGACCTCGCCCTGGCCGGCAAAGGGTTTTTCGTAGTCAACGGACCGTCCGGGCCGCTCTACACGCGCGCTGGAACCTTTAAGCTCTCGGGCGCGGGTGTGCTGACGACTGCGGAAGGATACACGGTTCAAGCCACCACGGCACTCATCCTCAAGCAGCAAATCATTCAGACCACCTCGCAGAATCCCGTTGAAGTGGCGGAGGACGGTTCCGTGACGCAAGATGGCGCGGCTCTCGGCCAGCTAACCCTGGTGGATTTTCAGGATCGCTCGGTTCTGCAAAAAGTGGGTAACAGCTATTTCGGCGTCAGCGACGCGAAGGTCAAGCCGATTCCTGCAACCGGAGTTACGGTGGAGCAAGGCAAGCTCGAGAATTCAAATGTTGCGCCGGCGGAATCGGCAGTTCGCCTGGTGGGTCTGATGCGGCAGTTCGAGATGCTGCAGAAAGCCATCTCAATCACGACCGACATGAACAAAAAAGCGCTCGAAGATGTAGCCCGAGTGAGCGCAGGGGCTTAAGCCGAAGGAGAAAACCAGGAAAATGATCAGAGCTCTCTACAGCGCAGCCAGCGGCATGAACGCGCAGCAGATGAATGTCGATAACATCGCGAACAATCTGGCCAACGCGAATACTGCCGGGTTTAAATCCCGCCGGGCCCAGTTTCAGGACTTAATGTATCAGAATATGATCCAGCCGGGCGCTTCCGCCAGCCAACAATCGGTTGTGCCGTCAGGATTGCAGCTGGGTCTGGGAACGCGGGCAGCATCCGATGAAATCATCTTTACCCAAGGCGATTTTTCGGAGACCGATAATCCGCTCGACCTGGTGATTCAGGGCAACGGTTTCTTCCAGGTCCAGACGCCTACAGGCGCCTTGGCATACACCCGGGCCGGCCAATTTCAATTGAATGCTGAAGGCAACGTGGTTGACGCCAACGGCAACCTGCTGCAGCCTCCCATCACTCTTCCGCAAAACGCGCAGACGGTGACCATCGCCACGGATGGCACGGTCAGCTATAACCTGCCGAACCAGGTTGCGTCGCAAACCGCCGGTCAGATTCAGCTTGCTACCTTTATTAACCCGGCCGGTTTGAACAGCCTGGGCCAGAATCTGTACCAGCCGACCAATGCTTCGGGCAACGCCGTGATCGGAACTCCAGGCGGTCAAGAGGGGCTGGGAACGTTGCTGCAAGGCTACACTGAACAGTCCAATGTCAGCGTGGTGGATGAGTTCGTCAACCTCATCGTCGCCCAACGGGCTTACGAGGCCAATTCGAAGGTGGTGAAGGCCGCCGACGAGATGTATCAGCAGATCAACAATCTAACCAAATGATAATGGTGATTTCAGCGTGGCTGGCTCTGGCGATAACTCCAGAAGGATGCAACAAGGTCCAGAGCGATATGATTTTCGCGAGGGATGTGGCCGCAGTGGTTCCCGCGTTTGCGCTGATCTCCGGGGACTTCAATCTCGGCTATGTCCTCAGCTCCGGCGAACCGAGGATCTTGCGGGGAGCGGATCTCGAGAGAATCGCCAGGAATCAGCGGGTGGAGTTAGCGGATCTCCCGGACCTATGTTTCGCGCGGGAGACTTTTGTGCCGAGCGCAGAGCAGATTGGGGACGCCATGACTGTGGAGCTAAATATCCCCGGCGCAAAAATCGAGGTTCTGGGCTCTAGCCAGCAGCCGGTCCCCACCGGCAAACTCGTATTCCCCCGCGGCGGAGTGCAGTTGCCGCAGGGCTCCGGCGGCCAGTGCGAGGTTTTGTGGCATGGCTTCGTCCGGTCGAATGATGACCGCCAATTCCCCGTCTGGGCCAAGGCGCGGATCACGGCGAATCAGCCTCGAGTGGTGGTGGTCGCCGGCATTCTTGCCGGCAAGCCGATTCAGAGCAGCCAGGTGCGGTTAGAAAGCAGCGAGGCTTCTCCATTCGATGAGACCGTGGCGCGCTCGCTCGACGAAGTTGTCGGATTGCTTCCGAAGACGATGCTGCGCATCGGAGCTGTGGTTCACAAAACGCAGGTTGAACCGGTTCCCGATGTCGCCAGAGGCGATCTGGTTCTGGTGCAGGTCTTCGCGGGCGGCGCCTATCTCAGACTGCAGGCACGCGCGGAATCCGGGGGCGTCAAAGGCTCTACAATTCTTGTACGCAACCTAACGAGCGGCAAGGACTTCCGCGCCGAGGTGACGGGCAAGAATCAGGCCAAGGTGGATATCGCCGCCGGCGCGGTGGAACTTCCGTAGTGAAACTCCGATGACAAAGACACTGAAAAAAGCAATTGCAGTCATGGTCACGCTCGTAAGCGGAGTGGCTACGGTGGCCGCTCAAAAGCCTGCCGACAAAAGCAAAAAGGAGCAGCCTAGGCAATTGTCGCCGCTGGACAAATATATTCAGGAAGCCTCGCTTGCTCCATCGGCGGCGAGTCAAGTGCCCTCCAATGGATCACTGTGGTCGCCATCGGCCCGATTCTCCGATCTTGCGTCCGACCTTCGAGCGCGGAGGGTCGACGACATTGTTACGATTCTGGTCGCGGAGAGCGCTACGGCGGCCAGCACCGGCACCAGCAAAACGGCGCGGACCTCCAGCGCGCAAGCCAATATTGCAGCCTTGGGCGGCATCACCAAAGCCGCCGGGCCTCTCGCCAATCTTCTCAATTTGGGATCCTCCCAATCTCTAAACGGGCAGGGCGCAACCAGCCGTCAAACCACCCTGACGACCACTGTTTCGGCGAGGGTAACCCATGTGCTCGCGAACGGCAACCTGGTGGTGGAGGGCACCAAGAACGTGACCATTAACACTGAAAACCAAGTCATCGTAATTCGCGGCGTGATTCGCCCAATCGACCTCGATACCACCAACTCCATCCAGTCCGCCCGGCTCGCGCAGATGGAGGTGCAAGTGAATGGCAAAGGCATCGTCGGAGATGTAATCCGCCGGCCGAATATTTTGTACCGTCTGATTTTGGGATTGCTTCCCTTTTAGGAGGATGATCCATGACTCCATCCTGGGTTGGCCTTCTCCTGCTCGCCGTCGAGCTGCAAACGCCGAGCACGCGGCTGAAGGAATTAGTCTCGCTCGAAGGTGTGCGCGACAACCAGTTGATCGGCTATGGGCTGGTGGTGGGGCTGGCCGGAACCGGCGATCGCCAACTGACCGTCTTCTCCGCCCAGAGTCTGACGAACCTCCTGCAGCAGATGGGAGTATCCGTCCCTGCCACGGCTATTTTGGTAAAGAACACCGCGGCCGTGCTGGTCACCGCGACGCTGCCGCCTTTCGCGCAATCCGGCATGCACATCGACGTTACTGCCGCCGCCATGGGTGACGCTTCGAACCTACAAGGCGGACTCTTGATTCTGACGAGTCTCAAGGCCGTGGATGGACAGGTATATGCCGTCGCTCAGGGATCAGTGGTCACGGGTGGTTTCGGCGCGGGCCGCGGAGGCGGGAATTCGCAGACAGTAAATCATCCGACTGTGGGAAGGGTGCCTGGAGGCGCGACTGTGGAGCGGCTGGCTCCATCGATTGTCCCGAGCACGCAAGTCAAACTTCAGCTTCACCAGCCCGACTTCACGACCGCCGTCCGCATCAGCGAGGCAATCAACGAAGAATTCGAGATCTCCGGCAAACCGGTGGCGCGCCCGGAGAACTCAGCCCTTGTCACCGTAAACATTCCCTCGGAGTATGCGGGGCATTCCGTCGAGTTCGTCGCCAAACTGGAAGCCCTGGAGGTTAAGGCGGACCGGCCGGCGAAAGTAATCATTAATGAACGGACGGGCACCATCGTCATGGGCAAGGAAGTCCGCGTGTCTCCGGTCGCGATCATGCACGGAAATCTGACCGTCGAGATTCAGACCACGGAAGCCGTCTCCCAACCCGGTCCGCTCTCGAACGGAACCACCGCTGTGGTTCCGGAAGTTAAAGTGAACACCAAGGAAGAGAAAGCTCGCAGCCTGGTGCTCAGTCGCGGCGCCACAGTAGAGGAATTAGTGAGAGCGCTGGGGGCCATCGGGTCGACCCCGCGTGACGTGATCGCGATTCTACAGAGCCTGCATGCGGCCGGAGCGCTGGAGGCCGATATCGATGTCATTTAGGGACCGCTTCCTGTGGTCGCGGCTCTGCCCGCGGACGCAGAGTTAAGCCTCACGACTGCCTATGCCTGTCGAACCATTCCTTCCCAACACGCGTTCCCTGAATTCCGGGTTCGGCCCGCCTCTCACTGCGAAGGACAGCCCCGAGAAGATTCGTGAGGCCGCTTCCCAATTTGAAGCTCTCATGATCGGGCAGATACTTAAGGCGTCGCACACAGACGAGGACGAAGGCTGGCTGGGAACCGGCGAGGATCAGACCGCGGGTTCGCTGATGGGCTTAGCTGAGGACTACTTCGCGCGAGCCATGGCGGCGCGAGGAGGCTTCGGACTGGCCCACATGATCGAGGCTGGATTGGAACACCGGGTTTCTGGCGGGCCCGCTAACAACTCCAGTCCCGAGCCGGCGACGGACTCCGGGGAGGCTCCGAATATAGGTGACTAAGTGTAGCCTCGGGCTCAGCCGGCGATTGTTCTTCGCTAGCGATTTGCGACTTGCTTCTCACTCCGGCCCAACCTTCCGACAAAGTAATAAGAACCTTCAGCGCATCCTTAAGAGCCTGCTCCGAGCGCCGCGTATGCGCCGCGATGATCCGCCGCTGGACGTAGTCATACAATTCAGCCAGGTTACGGGTCATCGAGGCGCTGACCTTGGGGTCCAACGCTAACATCAACTCATGCACGGCCGACTGGGCTTTGCTGATTGCCTTGCTGCGTCCGAAGATGTCGCCGGACTTAAGGCAGCCGGCCGCGAGGTTCAGGTTATCGATCGCCACCCGATACAACATATGGACAATTTCAATTGGGCCAGCCGATAGAATCTGACTCTCGATGTAATCTCGGTAGATCTGGGAACCCGGTTTCGTGTCGTTCATCTGCTGACCATATCGCTAAAAATCGATGGCCGATAGAACTCTCTTCCGGGCTGTCGGGATAATCCCAACTGGCATATCTCGAAATCCTAGCCAAACATAAGCGCCAGTCTGTCGATGAGATGACCTAGGAGCAACCAACTTGCCTCGAATTCTCTGGGTCCAACAGAGTGGTCAAGTCGCTGATAAGGAATCGGTTGAGCGGCAGACCGGGCTTAAAGTCGCGGTCTCGGCCGGACCGCCTTCCGCCTGGAGGAGTATTGCACATCGAATCCGGATGGTCGTGATCGAGCTGCCGCTTGACGGGGAACTGCTCAAGAATACTCTCATTGAGGCGCACAATTCGGTGGTTCCTTTGCCCGTTGTGATCTATGACAAGGATGGAGTGCTTGACGAATCGCTGATTCAGCCGACCATGATGTTCCAGCACATCACCCGGCAGCTGACTTCGGAAGAACTCGCCAGGGCGGTGATGGTGGCGCTTGAAGATGCGGCCGAATCTGGCTCTGAAGGACCCGGAGCAGGCGAACCATGGCGTGATCTGCTGGTGGGAGAGAGCCAGCCAATGCGCGAGCTGCACGCCATGATCCGGCTGGTGGGGCCGCGCCAGTCGACGGTGCTGATTACAGGCGAGACCGGCACCGGCAAGGAACGAATTGCCCGGGCGTTGCACATGGCCAGCAACCGGTCTACTGCCGAGCTTGTCGCCGTCAACTGCGCCGCGATCCCTGAAAACTTAGCGGAGGCGGAGTTGTTCGGGCACGCTAAGGGAGCCTTTACCAGCGCCGTCAACCATCGAGTGGGCCGTTTTGAACAGGCCCATCGCGGGACGATTTTCCTGGATGAAATCGGCGAGCTTCCTCTGGACGTGCAACCGAAGCTGCTACGCGTGATCCAGGAACGCGAGTTGCAACGCATCGGCAGCTCTGAAACCATGCAGCTGGATACTCGCGTGATCGCCGCCACCAACTGCGACTTGCAGCAGGCGGTGGAACACAAGAAATTTCGCGAGGATCTGCTGTATCGGCTGAATGTCGTGCCGATCCACGTTCCACCGCTGCGGGCTCGCTTGAACGATATCCCGCTTCTGGTCGAGCACTTCGGAGAGAAGATCTGCCGCCGGGAGGGCTTCCGGACGAAAACAGTTTCTCCCCGCGCGATGGAGCGCTTGACCGCCTATCATTGGCCCGGGAACGTCCGTCAGCTGGAGCATACGATCGAGCGGGCAGTCAGTTTCGCCGCGAAGCGCGACAGGCTGTATCTGGGAGACATTCAGCTCCCAGGACCGGCGCCCGCCCCGCACGCGGTTAGTCCGATCGAAGGCGTAGCTATGAATGGCATAACCCTCAGTGGGATGAATTTCGAGAAGATCATCGAACAGTTTGAACGGCTGTTGATTCAGGAAGCGTTGAGCAAGTGCGATGGGAATAAGGCCAAGGCAGCGAGAGCGCTCGGCCTGAAGCGCACGACCATGCTGTATAAGAGCAAAGTGCACGCAGCGAAGGCGAGTTAGGCCCGGCCGGCCGGTTTTACAAGGCTGTTCACAATATGGCTCAGGCAATCGCAGTCGCCGCCAAACCGAGCGCCCGTCCCTTTCCGCGTTTGCCGGCGGGGTTGGGTGAACTGGGCGTGCCGATCGCCGTGGTGGCGATCGTCATCGCCCTCATTACACCGCTTCCCGGCGTGCTGCTCGATTTCCTGATCGTGGTGGACATCATGTTGTCCGTCATTGTGATGATGGTGGCGGTATATATCCGGCGGCCAGTCGATTTTAGCGTCTTCCCAACGACGCTGCTGTTGTTGACGCTGTATCGCCTGGCGTTGAATATCTCCTCCTCACGCCTGATCCTCTTGAATGGCAACACCGGCACGTCCGCGGCCGGGCATGTCATTGAAGCTTTCGGAAGCTTCGTGGTTGGCGGCAACTACATTATCGGCACGGTGATCTTCCTGGTGTTGATTGCGATCCAGTACATTGTGATCAACCACGGAGCGGTGCGAATTTCAGAGGTGACGGCGCGGTTCACCCTGGACGCGCTGCCGGGAAAGCAGATGTCCATCGACGCCGACCTGAATTCCGGTCTGATCGATGAGACGGAGGCGCGCGCCCGGCGCAAAAACCTAGCCGCGGAGGCGGAGTTCTACGGGGCCATGGATGGCGCGTCGCGATTTACGCAGCGCGACGCGGTGGCCAGTATCCTGATTACCAGCATCAATATCATTGCGGGATTCCTGATTGGGGTTTTGCAGCACGGAATGGAATTGCGCCATGCCCTTGAAACCTACACCGTGCTGACCATCGGAGACGGACTGGTTACTGTGATTCCGGCGCTGATGATTTCGATTTCGGGCGGATTGATCGTGACGCGCACCGGCTCAGAGGACAATCTGGGCGCGCAGTTCCAGAAGCAGGTGCTGGGCGCCGCGCAACCGCTATTGATGGCTAGCGGCGTCCTGATGGTGCTGGCTGCGCTGCCAGGCCTGCCGACCATTCCTTTTCTGGTTCTTGGCGGAGCCTTGGGCACGGCCGGTTGGCAAATGCGTCAGAAATCCGTCAGTGCGGCCGCAGTTTCGACAGCTTCAGCGGCCAAGCCGAAAGAGAACATGGATCTGCTGTTGAAGCTGGAGCCGCTGGCGGTGGAGGTTGGATTGAGTCTAGTGAACCTGGTGGAACGCGGTCAAGACTCTCCGTTACTGCAGCGCATCACCGGGATCCGAAGGCAACTGATTACCCAACTGGGATACGTGATGCCGCCGGTAAAAGTGAAGGACAACATCGGCCTGCGATCGCGGGAATATGTGATCCAGTTGCGTGGCACTGAGATTGCCCGCTACGAACTGCTGCAAGGTCACGAACTTGCCATTTCAAGCGGAAATCCGGATGCAACCCTGCAAGGGAAGCCCACTCACGACCCGGCCTACGGACTCCCCGCCATCTGGATCAGGCAGGATCAGACGGACCTGGCCAGGAGCAAAGGCTACACGGTGGTGGACGCCGTCAGCGTCATCGGAACGCACCTGACCGAAGTGGTTCGCCGCCATGCCCATGAGTTGTTCTCGCGCCAGGACACCAAGGCATTCTGCGACCGGGTGGCACAGGACAACCCCAAAGTGGTTGAGGATTTGGTGCCAAAACTGCTTCAATTAGCCGCAGTCCAAAGAGTGATCCAAAACATGCTTCGGGAACGAGTGCCTATCCGCGATGCCGTCGGCATCCTGGAAGCTCTGGGGGAAGCGGCCCAGAGCAGCAAGAATCCGGTTCTTCTGACGGAGTACGTGCGCCAGTCCATCCGCAGGGGCATCGTCCGGCCGCTGATGGACGGCCAAGGAGAATTGCCCGCCTATCTTCTCGATCCATCGATCGAGCGGGCCATTGAATCGAGCATTGAACACGCCGAACTGAACAGCATCCTGACCATGGCGCCCGAGGGCATCCGCGATATTCTAGGCCGCCTGGGGCGAAAAATAGACAAGGCTGAATCCGCCATTGTGATTGCGAGCGCCGGTTCGCGCTATTTCGTGCGGCAGATTGTCGAATCGGCGTGGCCCAATCTGACAGTGCTTTCGCAGAATGAAATTGCTCCTGAAATCAAAGTCCGTTCCCGCGGAGTTATTGAATGATGAATCCGAACAGTCCTTCCCGGAATCTGAGCGGCGCAGTGAAACCACTGGCGGACCCTCTCGCGCTTCGACCGTGGCAGGTTCCCGATCTAAACCCGGTCCGCTCCGGTCCTGCACCATCCGCAACGAAGTCCTATCTCACGAAGTCGGTGGACGACGCCATCACCGAGGCCCGCGAGGACTTCGGACCGGACGCGATGCTGCTGAACATTCGGAAGATCGCCAATGAGCAAGGTTTCGAGAGCGGTTATGAAGTCGTGTTCCGTGTGCCCGAGCCTCCCCCTCCTCCCCAGTTGCTTCCACCGCGCGCCGTTCCGGAAGAGCTGGCCGCGGATGTGGGGCGGTTGCACTCGCAAATGGAAGAGATTCGCAATTTGCTGATGCGGCCCACCAAGGCCCGGTTGGGTGCGGTCCGGATGGCGCCGGAGCTGGCGGATGTCTATGAGTGTTTGCTTGCCTCCGACGTAGACCCGGTGTTAAGCAAAGATATTGTCGACCGCCTGGAATCGTCGAGGGCTGTCGATGAGTATTTGGATCGCACCGGGGCGCGCGGGACGAAGCCGGATCAGCGCGCTAGGGCGCCCCTCAGCAAACCGGAAGCGCTGGAAGCCCTGGTCCTCGAGGAACTGCAGCGCCGCGTGGTCATCGCACCCAGGCTGGGCCAGAATGGCGTGGTGCTGGTGGGCCCCACAGGAGCGGGGAAGACCACTTCCGTGGCCAAGCTGGCTTCGTTCGTTTCAGATTTGGCGGAGACTCGTCCCGTTCGCCTGTTGTCCCTCGATTCCTGCGCGCAAGCTCCCCACGTGCGGTTGCAGGAAATCGCGCAGGCATTAGGAATCGCCTTTACGAAGGTGTCCTCGGCGGATGTTCTCTCAGCCTTGATTGCAGAGGTGAAAACCAGAGAATTCCTTCTGGTCGATACGCCCGGCTACGCTTCGCTGGACGGGAAGGCAGCGGAGGCCGCTGCTGCCGCGCTGGCACGATGCCCCGGAATCGAGACCCACCTGGTGGCGCCCGGCTACATGAAATCCATGGATCTGCGCCGGGCCATTCAGAGACACAAAATCTTCCGGCCTTCCAAGTTGTTAGTAACGAAACTGGATGAGACCCAAACCTTCGGTTCCGTGTTTTCCGAAGCGGCGCGCGCCGGCCTGGCTCTGTCGTTTCTGGCGCATGGTCCGATGATCCCGCGAGACATCCGGCCGGCGAGCCCAGAGGATCTGCTGGCCCTGGCGGTGGACCGGCGCCTCGCCCGGGCAGCCCACGTAGCATGAGGACGGAATGGCAAGCTTGAGCGCTGGCATTTACTCGGAAAGTCCCGCGCAGCCGAGCGCGACCAGGGAGGAACTCATTATGGAGCACCTTCCCCAGGTCCGCTGGATCGCCTCGCGTATCCACGAACGGCTCTCCGACAACACCTCTCTCGAGGATCTTATCTCGATTGGGATTATCGGTCTCATCAATGCGATCGACAACTTCGACGCTACCCTCAACGTCAAGTTAAAGACTTACGCCGAGTACCGAATTCGAGGGGCGATTCTGGACAGTATTCGAGGCCTGGACGGCATCGCTCCGCACAAACGTAAAAAGTTGAAACAAGTCCAGGCAGCCTTGGCGGCGTTGGAGCAACGTCTGCAAAGGGCTCCGGCCGAAGAGGAGATCGCCGCGGAGCTGGGCATCGGACACCGAGAGTATCAGGAGTGGCTGCTGGAACTTCGCGGCGTGACCATCGGGAGTCTGGATGCGCCGCAGAAAGAGGGGGATTCGCGCACTTTGATGCACTATATTGCGAGCCCGGAAGACGACTCTCCGGCGCGGCTGCTGGAACGGGCTGAGCTCGAAAAGTTGATCCAGGAGGGCCTCAGCAGGATGCCTAAGGTAGAAGGCCTGGTGCTGGACCTGTATTACCGGCAGGGCCAAAACATCCGCGAGATTGCGCCCATCCTCGATCTCCATATCACGCGTATTTCGCAGATTAAGGCTCAAGCTGTTATGCGGCTGCGCACCTATATCGAACGCCGATGGCCCGTCTCGAATGGGGTTTACTAGGATGTTCCCGGGCCTGGCGCGCTTTCGAGCGATCGATGCGGACGGCGAAGAAGATCGACTCTACAACCGCGGAATTCCGTCGATATATTACGCGTCAAATGAAGGTGTCAAATGAAAATCAACGAGAACAGCAGCTTGACGACTTCAAAGCCCCAATCCGCCCAACTCTATGAAACGCCAAAGCTGGAGGGCGGCTCCTCGGCCGCCGTCACGAGCCGGCCAAACATTGGGGATAACATCGATCTGGGGAGCCAGGCGTCCCTTCTGTCACAGGCGCAGAGTGCCGGCGCTGCTGAAAGCTCCGCCGCTGTGCAGCGGCTGCGGTCGCTGATTCAGGCCGGACAATACCAGGTAGATCCAGCGGCCCTGAGCCAGTCCATTGTCAGCAGTGCTGTGAATGATTATTAGCGCCGGCGACGGACCATGCCACACCGAGAAATAGAAGAAGCTTGCCTTGAAGCCGAGGCAAGGCTTCGTGAAGCGGCCCGATGCCTGCTTGATGTTCGTCCGGAGGCCGTCGAGCGCTGCCAGGACGAGCTCCAGCAGGTGATCGCCGCGCTCGAACCTTTCGTTTCTAAGGGGGCGCTTCAGGCCAATCCACGGGTCGCCTCAGCGCTTCTCCGAATCCGGTGGTCGGCGCAAGCGCTCAGGCTCCAAATCAAGTTTGCGTCGAACCTGTATTCGGGCTGGGTCCAGCTTCGGCTGGGCACGGGTTACACCCGGCAAGGACTGCCGGTTTTCGTCACGGGCGCACCGGGTCGTTCCTTTGAAGCATAAGGTTTGAATCATAGAAAACGATGGGCACCCTTTTCGGCATATTAGGCAGCAGTCTCGAAGCCATCGAAGCATTCCAAAGCGGGCTGAACGTTTCGCAGAACAACGTCAGTAACGCCTCCACGCCTGGATATGCCTCGCAGATCGCGACCTACGAGGCTCTGCCGTTCTCTCCATCCGGTGGATTAACCGGGGGCGTTGAGGCTGGCCCCACCGGGAGCACCCAGAGTGAATACGCCAATCAGGCCGTTCGCAATGAGCTTTCCGCCCAGGGAAACTACACTGCGCAGTCCACGGCCTTGTCATCGATCCAGGGACTCTTCGATGTATCCGGACAAACCGGAGTAGTCGGCGACCTCAATACTCTGTTCCAAAGCTTCTCCGCCTGGGCCGCGACTCCTGGATCTTCCTCGGCGCAGCAGCAGGTTCTAACCAGCGCCCAGGAATTGGCGCAAGGCTTTCAATCTACCGCCGCCAGCCTGTCCCAGACCACCGTTCAATTAAATCAGCAAATCGGTTCCACAGTTCAGCAGATCAATCAGATCGGAGCGCAGATACAGGCCGATAACGTTGCGATTTTGCAGAATCCCGATCCCGCGGGCGGGGCGGACTCGGGGGTCTCTGCGCAGCTCGAAGCCTCGATCGAATCGCTTTCGCAGCTCACCAACGCCTCGGTAACCTACGCCCCTGACGGAACGGCCACCGTGCTTGTGGGAGGGCAAACGCCTCTGGTGATCGGCGCACAGGAGAATGCAATTCAGTCTAACTTTTCCGGGACCAAAGCGGGATCCACTTATCCCGGCGGTGTCCCCAATGTCCAGATTCTCGACTCGAACGGCAACGACATCACCAGCCAGATTACCGAAGGCAGCCTGGGAGGGTTGCTGGACGTGCGCAACGTTGTGCTTCCGGGGCTCCAAGGGAATGGCGATCAGGCGGGAGCATTGAATCAGTTGGCGCAACAAGTGGCGGACCGGGTCAATGGGATTCTCACCTCCGCAAGCACGCCCAGCGGGGCGGCGGGCATCCCTCTGTTCACCTATGACAGCACCAGCCCGGTAGATGTCGCCAGCACACTGGCGGTGAATCCCGGCATTACGGCTAGCACGCTGGCGCCCGCCACGGCAGGCCCCCCGGCCGTGAGTAACGGCGCAGCTCTGGCGTTGTCGAACCTGGGGAGTTCGACGGCCGCCGGCGATGAGATTGACGGTCAGACGATTCTGCAGTTCCTCAGTTCCACGGCGACCGAGGTAGGACAGCAGGCCTCCGATGCCCAAACCGGGCAGAATCTGCACACCCAGTTGCTAACCCAGGCCCAGGCCGTGCAGACGCAGATCTCCGGTGTCAACCTCAACACGGAGGCGGTGAACGTGGAGGAATTGCAGCAGGGCTACCAGGCGGCGGAAAAAATGGTGGGCGTTGTGGATGGCCTGGCGCAAACTCTGCTCGACATGATCCCCGCGGTATCCGCATGATTCAGAATTCAAGCTCGGTGGGGCAGCAGTTTCTGGCGAACCTGCAACTGCTGCAACAGCAGATCTCGCAGACGCAGGCGCAGATTTCTTCGGGTTACCAGATCAACCAGCCTTCCGACGATCCCGGCAAGCTCGGGGACGTCCTGCAGTTGGAATCGAGTCTGGGCCAGGTGACCCAGGTAGCCAGCAATCTGTCGAACGTATCGGGCGAAGTGAATACCGCTGAATCGGCTCTCGAGAACGCCACCCAACTGCTGGAGCAGGCCGGGTCGCTGGCCGCGCAGGGGGTCAGCACCACCGTATCCGCCGCGGAGCAGACGGGGCTCTCCGGGCAAGTCTCGCAAATCCTTTCCGAACTCGTCTCCAGCGCCAATACCAACTTCGAAGGGCAATATGTATTTAGCGGAGACGAGACCAGTTCGCCTCCCTATCAACTCGATCCTACGAGTCCGACCGGCGTGGAAGAGCTGGTTACGGCGCCCGCGCCGCGTTTGATCCAGGACGCTACGGGTGTGACCTTCGCCGTGTCCCTGACCGCTCAACAAATTTTCGATCATGAGGATTCGACAGGCGCCCCGGACGCCAGCAACGTCTTCCTTGCAGTAAACAGTCTGGCGACGGCCTTGGCGGCCGGCGATACAGCCGGGATTGCCACCGCCATCAACTCCATCCAAACCGCACAGGATTATCTCGGACAGCAGCTCCAATTCTATGGGGACGTCCAGGATCAGATTGCCAATGCAACCGATGTGGCCGAGAAGTTTCAACTTCAGGATCAAACCTCGCTCGGGCAGTTGCGCGACACGAATGTAGCCTCCGCCAGCGTGGATGTCACCCAGGAACAAACTTCGTATCAGGCAGCCGTCGAAGCCGAGTCTGCCATGCCCAAATCCAGTCTTTTCGATTACCTCAATAGTGGTGCCTAAAATGGCGAACGGGTTGAGCCTGTGCATGATCGTAAAGAACGAGGAGCTCAAGCTCCCCCGGTCGCTCGGCGCGGTGCGCGGCCTGGCCCGCGAGATCATCGTGGTCGACACCGGTTCTACCGATCGAACTCAACAGATCGCGGCCGGCTACGGAGCGGAAGTGATTCCCTTCGATTTCGAAGTGGTTGACTTTGCCGCGGCCCGCAACCACGCCATTGCGCATGCCACCGGACGGTGGGTCCTGATGCTCGACGCGGATGAGACGCTCGATCCGGCCGGAGCGCCGGAGATCGAAAGGCTGGTCGCTCTGGACGAAGACGTGGGGTACTTCCTGGAGCGCGACAACTATTTCGCGGACTCGATTTCGCCGGTTCCGATTCGAGATTTCGTCGTCCGCTTGTTCCCCAACCGGCCGGAGCATCGGTACCGGGGACGCGTTCATGAAACCATTGATGCCTCGATTCTGTCCGCAGGCGGGCAGCTACGTAGAACCCAGATCCGGATCGATCACAGATCGTTCTTAGACCGGGAGGCGCGGCGCTCGAAAAACTATTGGTACGTCCAGATCCTGAAGGAAGAGATCGCCGCCGAGCCGCGCGACACCTCGCGGCTCGATTTTCTCGCCGCTGAATATCATCAGCTTGAGATGTTCGACGAAGCCACAGTTGTCTCTGAATGCATCGCACGCGTCAGGCCCCAGGACGCCAGGGCGCATCTGTTTCTGGGCATGTATCATCTGCTGCATAAGCCGGATCTGGCGCGGGCGCGAGTTGACTTCAAGCGAGCGCTGAATTTGCGGCCGGGCTATCCGGAAGCCGAATCCTTCCTGCAACTGCTTGAAGAAAAGGAACGCTCGTCCACGCCCGCTTAATGTCGACGCCCGTCAATTACGTTGGGCGCAAGGTGCTGCCTGGAACCGCAGGAAGTCCATTGCCGCCAAGTATACGAATCGGAGCCTTGGCGCCGGTTAGCCCTTTTCCTCGGCGTTCGAACGCAGCCAATTGGAGATGTAGGATTCGGCCGCGGTATCTTCCACTTCGCGCTCGCCGAGATAAACCCACGCTTTATGCCGTTTTTCCTTCAATTGCTCCAGGACGCGGCAATCCTGCCGGGCCTTCAAAAGCCGCTTGAGCTGCTCCGCAATTTGCACGCCACACTGCGTTCGGCTCGACTGTAGCGTTGTCCGCTCACTTTTGGCCCGGACCTGAAATCCAGACAGCACCCGCAGATCCGAACCAGCCATCGACGGCCGCCCCAGCACTGTCGATTCGGACCTCGACTGCGCGGCCATCACTGCTTTCTCGCGATGAATCAAAGCCGCCAGCTTCCGTTGAAGGATGGCCAACTTCTCCTCTTCGGCTCTGAGTTGGACTGTGCGCCAGTCAAGGGCCCGCTGCAAGGGAAATCGAAAGGCCTTCATGTCAGATCCTTGGCCAATTCGAGCAGGCGCTTCTGCGTTTCATCGAGAGAACAGTGGACTTCGGACTCCTGGCGGAGGAACTCCTGGATCCGGGGCCGCACGCGAATGCTCAAGTCCAGCTTCGGGTTTGCGCCTTGTACATGCGCCCCCAACTGAATCAAGTCGGCGGAATTCTGATAGAGCGCCAGAGCCTCGCGTACCCGTTGGGCCGCTAAGACTTCTTCCTTCTTTACGACCTTGTTGGCCAGCCGGCTTACCGAACTCAGGACATCGATCGCGGGATAGTGTCCTGAGGAAGCCAATTCGCGGGAAAGAATAAAATGGCCGTCCAGGATTCCTCGAGCCGCATCGCAAATCGGTTCATTAAAATCGTCGCCTTCTACCAGAACCGTGAAGAATCCGGTGATCGAGCCGGTTTCGAAATTGCCGGCGCGTTCGAAAATCTTCGGCAGCAGGGCGAAGACGGATGGTGTATAGCCCTTCTGGCTGGGAGGCTCGCCTGCCGCTAACCCAATTTCGCGTTGCGCCATCGCCAGTCGGGTTACCGAGTCCATGACCAGCAGCACGTCCTTACCCTGATCGCGAAAATATTCGGCGGCCGCAAGCGCGACAAATGCCGCGCGAATCCGCAAAGGGGCGGGGCGATCGGAGGTCGCCACTACCACCACGGATCTCTGCATGCCCTCCGGCCCCAATTCCTGATCGATGAACGCCTTCACCTCACGGTTGCGCTCTCCGATCAGCGCGATGACGCTTACCTGGGCCGAGTTCTTCCGGGACATCGCGCCCAGCAGGGTGCTTTTCCCGACGCCGCTCCCGCCGAAGATTCCGATTCGCTGCCCCTTTCCGCAGGTAAGCAGGCTGTCGATCGGACGGATTCCGGTTACCAGACGCTCCGTGATATTGCGCCGCAGCAGCGGATTCGGCGGCGTGGTATAGAGTGGGTAAGATCCGGCTGGATCGATGGGCGGCCCTCCATCCATGGGCTGTCCGAAGCCGTCCAACACCCGTCCCAGGAGGGCCGGGCCCACCGCGAGCCGGGCATCCTGCACGCGCGCAATCACCCGGCTGCCCAGTTGCAAGCCGTCCGGCTCGTCCAGGGGCATGGCCAGGACGCGCCCGTTGCGGAAGCCGATCACCTGCGTGCGTATTCGCCTTCCGCTGCCGGAAAAGATCTCGCAGAAATCGCCGATGGCGACCGCCGGTCCATGGGATTCGATCAGTAAGCCAACCGTGGCCGTGACCTCTCCGCACCACGGCAGGGGATCGATCTGAGGCAGATCCTGAATATAGGGTGCGAGCGATACGGCGTCATTAGGTTCGACTGGCATGAGGACCGCTCCTTGAATTCATCTGTTTAGCCGATCGGCGAATCCCCGCTCGATTTCGCGAAGCTGCGCTTCAATGGAAGCGTCGATGGCGCCATGCGCCGTCTCAAAGCGCACGTCTCCGCACTGCAGGGAAGGATCTGGAATCAATTCCACCTTATGCGAATTGGAGAAGCGCTCAAGGGAAGCGCGGATGGCCGGGGCTTGATCGGGATGCACGTGAACGCTGCACAGGTCGCGGGACTGCAGTTTTTCGAGCGCGATTCGGATCAGCCCTTCGATCGACTCGGGATCCAGGGTCAGCTCCCGGTGCAGCACGCGGCGGGCGATGCTGACGGATAGCTTCAGTAAGTCTCCTTCGGCGTCCTTACGAATCCGGGAGCGAAGCGACGATAGTTCGCCAAGCGTCCGGCCCAGCCGATCGAGAACTGGCTGAAGTTCGGCCGCCGCCTGCTCGCGTCCGATAACTCTTCCCTCGCTGAAACCCCGCTGGTAAGACTCGCGTTCGATCCTCTCGCGCTCCCGGGCCAGAGCCTGGTCCTGCTCGACGGAGTGAATTTCGCTCGGTGGTGGGACCCCGCGGCTGGGGCGATTGGGGGCGACGGGCGCTGCCGATCCCCACAGCATGGGTTCGACGGCGGTTTGCTCCTCAGGGCGAAGAACTCTAGAGGAAGAGCTGCTCATTTCGATCGTCCTCCCGGAGACTCACTGCGACACGCTTCCCTTGTCCGTCTGGCTGCGTGATCCGCACGATCGCGGGAGTGAAAACTTCAGCCATGACCTACGGCCGCTCCTCTCTCAGCCAGCTCCGCAAAACACTTGCGCAGACTTCGGAGTCCTGGCGCGCTACTTCCTGGAGATTCTTGGTCAAGACCTCCATCTTTCCCGCCGACAGAGCAGGCAGCGGCGAGTTGGTCGAACCGGGGAAGGGCAAGGGATCCTGGTCGGTTACTCCACTTGCATGCGGCAACGGGTGCGCCGGTACTTCCCCGGAGGTCTGCGGTAAAGCGGGCGGGGTGAATACCTGGGCGGTCTGGTTTGACGGGCGTTTAAACATGCGGCGCAAGGCAAAGAAGCAGCCCACCAGAATCACAAGAAGGATCGCCCCGGCGCCGATAGCAATCTTCGGCTGCTTCTTGAGCTGCTCAAGCAGAGAAGGCTTCTTGACGCCCGAGAGAGGCGCGGACTCCTGAGCCGCCGGCGGGTCCAGGTTGAGGGTCGATTCAAAGGGCAGACTCTCGACGATTAATTGGTCGCCGCGTTCCGCGTTTAGACCGGTGGCTGCCGCCGCCAGATCGTGAATCACCTTCAGTCGCTCCGCGGACGGAGGCTCCAGAACATGCTTGGCGGCAGCGCCCGAACCTTCCCAATGGGCGTCCTGGTCGATGAGCACAGAGACAGAAAGACGCTTGATGGCTCCCTGCGGGAGGACTGTGCGCTTTACCGTGCGGCTGGTTTCGTAATTGATATTTTCCGTCTTTCGCGACGTTCCGGACCCCCCGGGCGCGGGCCGGGGAGGCGCCGTCTCTGGAAGATTGGAAACCGTTCCCGGAACGCCTTCGCCCACATGCACCGTGGAAGAAGTGTCCTCGGTCTTCTGGGATGTGACCATAACGGAACGGGTCGGGTCGAAGCTCTCTTCGCTCTGCTCTCCGCTGGTCAGGTCGCAGTCGGCGGAGACGGAGGCCCGGAATCTCCCGGCGCCTACCAGCGGCTCCAGTGTCGAGTTTAACTTTGCCGTCAGGTCCTGTTCGACCCTGCGCCGGTATTCGATGGCGGAGTCAGACATTTCCTCGCCGCTGCTGCCGTAAGTCCGCTTCGGGCGGCTTAACAGATTGCCGCGCATGTCCAGAACGGCAACCGACTCCGGCGCCAGCCCTTCCACAGCGCTTGAAATCAAGTTGGTGATGGCGGGCACGGCCGAATCAGGCAGCACATCGCCCGCACGAACTTTTACCAGCACGCTGGCCTTGGCCGGCTGCCGGCTTTCCGTGAAAACCGATTCCTGTGGGAAAGAAATATGAACCCGCGCCTGCTCCACTTGCGAGAGCGACATTACCGATCTTTCGAGCTCGCCTTCGAGGGCGCGCCGGTAGTTGATATGTTCGGCAAAATCCGTCATCCCGAAGTTGGTCTTGTCGAAGATCTCGAAGCCGATGCGGCCGCTCTTGGGCAATCCTGCTCCCGCCATGTCCAGACGCAGCTCGGCGACTTTGTCTTCCGGGACCGAGATGGTGGCGCCGTCGCTCGACAAGCGGTAGGGAGTGCCGCCTTCTTTCAGCTTCTGAACGATCAGGGCCGCATCGTCCGCGGCCAATGAGTTGTAAAGAGGATGAAAACTGCTTTCGGTTTGCCAGTGCGCCAACTCATAAAAACCCGCTGCCGCCAGGATTCCTACGATAAGAATGGTCCAACGTTGCAGGACGGATAGCGCCAGGAATAAGCGTTTGATCTGATCCATTGATTTGGCGAGTGACTTGTCCAGGATTTAGCGGTTGAAATCGATTCGTTTCGCGCTACAACTGCATCTTCATGACTTCCTGGTAAGCCGAAACCACTTTGTTGCGCACTTGCATGAACATTTGGAACTCGAGATCGGCGCGTTGCCCGGCCAGGATGGCGGAATGCAGATCGTCTCCTTCCCCCGATAGAAATTGGCCCACGCTCTTGTCGGCCGAGCTTCTGGAAGACTCAACCGCATTGATCGCGCTGCTCATGATGTCGCTGAACGACGTCCCAGCGCTCTCGGAGGCGGGCGCCACGGAAGCCAGTTGAGGCGCGGCGGGGATCAGCGAAGTGAGACCTGAAATGTTCATAGACATAGAGTGGGCGGAAAGGCGGCTCTAGCGAAAAAGCTCGAGCGATTTCTGAATCATATCTTTGACCGCGGAGATAGCGGAAACGTTGGCCTGGTAGCCGCGCGATGCTCCGAGCAGATCGACCATGTCTTCCGCGGGATTCATTCTCGGATAAGCCACGTAACCGTCCGGATCGGCATCGGGATGACCGGGAAGATAGCGCTTGTCCGGCTCACTCATATCCGTGATTACCTGGGCCACGCGCACGCCCACGCCCCCGGGATTCATCTCGGACTCGAACAAAGAGGAGAACTGCGTCGCGGACGGATCCGAGGTGAAGACCACATCCTTGCGCCGGTAGGGGCCGCCTTCCGGTGTTCGCGTAGTATCGGAATTGGCCAGATTCTCCACCAGGAGTTCAGTACGGGTCCTTTGCGCCGACATGCCGGACGCGCTGACAGACAGGGCCGACAGAAGATTCATGAATTCTTTCCTTCCTGAATCGCCGATTTGAGCGTGGAAAGCTCCTCCCTCGCAAAATTGGAAGCAATGGAGAAGCGCATCGCATTCTCAGACAGCAAGCGGGCCTCCCTGTCGAGATTGACGTTGTTCCCGTCTGCTTTCGCCGTCAGGTCCTGCGGCTCGATTACCGCAGAGGATTGTCCCGAAAGGCCCTCTGCTGCATTCTCGAACTCAGACCGGAAATCGATGTCCTGAGTGTGGTAACCGGGTGTGTCCGCATTGGCGATGTTGGAGGCAACCAGCTTCTGGCGCTCACTCAACAGCGTCATGTATCGCTCGGGGTTTACGGCTACGCCTTGGAACATGATACGGCCAAGTAGCACCCAGCGTGCCAAGCTTCAAGAGGTTGATTCGAAACGGAGGTCAGGTCTATTGATCGTCGCAAATCGGGCGATCAGCGGCGGATTTCTGACGGTTCCGGTAAGACGGGCTGCGAATATGCCGTGTAGGCTCTCATGCGCAAAAGATGAATAAGTTTTCGCTGCGCGTGCGCGCGAGCTGCGAGCGTGGCGGTGCGCGCCCATTCGAGGATTTCGCTTACGCCGGCCGCAATCGCCACACGATCTTCGACAGATGTGGCTGCCGCCCAGCGATCTTGCATCTCGGCACGGAAAACATCCAGCAGCCGTTCGGCTTCTGCAAAAGCCCCGGCAGCCACGGCGGCGCGAAGCAATTCAACCGATGGAGATGGAATTCTGGACCTCCTGTTCCGCCGTAAAATAATTCGTGAAGTAAGTTGACTGGGATTGGAGGGAGGCGATCAGTGAGTCCGCCGCCGACATCTGCGCCGTGATCTGGTTCTGCACCTGCGTGACTTGAGCCTGGACGGATGCGATCTGAGCGTTGTCGTTGGTGATCTGCTGCTGGGTCGTGCTTTCCGATGCCTCGAATACGCCGTTGGTGGCGTTCCCCAGGCTGTTCAGAATATTGGTGGCCGCGTTGAGGAAGCCCGTCCCCGACTCGGCCGAGCCTAGAAACGCCGCTACAGCGTCAGGATCGGTTGCCGCCACGGTTGAGAACTGCGCTTGATCGAAGGTCAGTTGGCCGCTCTGGTTGAAGGTGATTCCGAGATCGGTCAGGTTCTGGACGCTGCCGCTCCCGCCCGAGTACGAAGTTAGATTTCGTAGCGATTCTTCGAGCGAGAATATGATGCTCTGGCCGGTGAGCGCCCCCCCGCGTGTTCCGCGGCTGGTGGACAATTCGCTGGATGCAGTGTTGTACGCCGCCGCAAACGAGGAAAGCGCATTGGCCGCGCTTGAAGAATTCGACGCCACCGTGATGGTGGTGTTGCCCGGCGCCAGCAGGTTGACAGTCAGCCCCGGAGCAAGAGTGACCGTGTCACTGTCTGAAGAGATTGGCGTCGTGGGCTGCCCGTTCACCTGATATTGTGCCGGAATGCCGGTCGTGGGAGTACCCAGAAGATCCTGAGGCCCGTCGGTGAGGGTAATGCCTATGGCGCCGAGCGCCGAGCTCTGGACCGACAATCTGTAGTCGGGAGCCGAAGGAGATCCAATATTCACCAGGGTTGCGTTCGCGCTGGCGCCAGAGGAATTAATTGCCTGCACCAGTGCGTCCAGAGTATCCGCCGACGGCGTGATGGTGTAAGGTGTCGTGCCCACGGTGAGGGTGAAACTCGAGGATGAGCTGATTGAGCCCACCGATGGATCGGCAACGGTAGGAAGGGTGGAACTGCTCAGCGTGGTGGTGGGGGAGCCCGCCTTCGTCACGTCCAGGCTATAGGTGCCGCCTGAGATTGCAGCCGCGGAATCCAGGGTTGCCGTGGCCACCGTATTGTCGGAGACCGAGGCTGTCAAGCTGCCGCCATTGTTGGCCTGATCCAGGCTTTGAACCGCCGTCAGAAGAGAGCCGAAATCGCCTTGAAGCGTATTCAACTCACTGCTCTGGCTCTGCAGCAAACTCAGATTGGCATCTAAGGCGTTCAGAGGTAGCGATGCGATCGTTACGGCATGCGTGATCTCCTGCTGGAGATCGGAGGCGTAGGTGCTGGTTCCGTTAAAACTGGCTGGGGTTGTTCCCATGGATGTTGTCCTGAAGGGCTGGGCCGTTCCGGGTTAGGAATCGGCCCAGTTTTGCTCAAACGTTAGGAACTGGTTTTATTGCAGCAGCTTCAGAAGCGCTTGCGGGGCGGCATTCGCCTGCGCCAAGGCAGCTACCGAGGATTGCTCCAGGGTTTGCGTCTTGGTCAAATTCGCTGCCTGCGTGGCGATGTCGGAATCCCGAATCTGGGATTCCGCGGCCGATTGGTTGGTGATCTGCGAATTGGCCAAGCCAATTGCGTCAGCCAGGACGTTTTCGCCGGATCCGACAGCTCCCTGGACCAGTCCCAGGTTTGCGACCGCTGTTTGCAGTTTGGTGAGGGCGGCCAATGCATTTCCCGTAGAGGAAGCGCCCGCTGCAGGACCCGTAACGGTCTCTGCTCCCGTGCCGGCGAAGAGCCCTACGCCGGTGGTTGCCGCCACGGTCTGATTGACGCTGAAGGAGTTGGCGCTCTGAATATTCACTTCGCCCGACGCGCCCAGAACGGCAGTGATGCCCGAACCCTCCAGTTGCGTGTTGAGCTGCTGAATAGCCGTCGCCGAGGACGCTCCCGTTACACTGGATAGGGTCACATTGTAAGATCCACCCGCGTTCTGGAAGGTGAGCGCCTCCGTACCGGTGAGGACGGCTGGAGTACCGCCATCGATGTTGTAGTTCGCGGTGTTGGTAGCGATGGTGGCGGTGGCGGTCGCCGCGGCGTTCCCCGCCGACGCGACGCCGACCGAGTTCAGCGTAAACGCCGTTGTTCCCGTGAATTGGAGGTCTCCGTTCGATCCGATCGATGCGGTGATCCCACTGGCCTGCAACTGATTGTTAAGGGACGAGATCACTTGGGTTCCCGTTAGGCCGGCGCTGCCTCCGTCCAGGGTCGCAACTACCGTGGCGGCGGCGCCCGTGGGGCCGGCGATGTTGAAAGTGAACGCCTGCGTGCCGCTGCCTGCCAGGAACTGCACGGCGGTGTTATTGAGATCCACCGAATTGCCGGCCAGGGAGGTGCCGCCGCCAGCCACGCTGGTCGTGCTGAGGCCCAGCGAAGCCGCATCGACGGCGTTGGCGGCGCCGCTGAGGTTAACGTTCACCTGCGCGTTGGCCTCCGTGGCCGAGCCACCGATATAGACGCCAACGTTGGTGTTGTAAGTTCCGCCAACGTTTAATCCAATGTTCGTGGCCTGGCGGGTGATTTCCGATACCAATGATTGGTACTCATTATTCACCGTCGCGCGGTTCCCGGAGAACGTTGCGCTGGCGGACTGAGTCGCGAGTGTTGTCAAGGTGTCCAGAATCGTCGAGATGTTGTTGAGGCCGCCGTCGATGGTCTGCAGCACGGCAGTTCCGTCGTTGGCGTTGCCGACGCCTTCCGTAAGCTCGGCGATCTGGTTGCGGAGCCCGTTCGCGACGGCGAGTCCGGCCGGATCGTCGCCGGAGCTGTTGATCCGATAGCCGGAAGTCAATTGGGTGATGGCGTTAGACTGGTTCGCGCTGTTCACCAGAAGATTGTTCTCGGCGACGAGGGAGGTCACGTTTGTTTGAAATGATAGGGAACCCATGGTTCACGTCCTTGTTTTTGAGATTTCCGGCATCCGCCGAACCCGTGTGAGTGTTTCACCGGTGCTGATCATTTCGATGACAATCTTCGGGCCTTCAGTTTTTTTTGAATGTTTTCTGAGAATTAGCGGCGAATGAATATTTTTTCAAGATTCCGCACTTTAGCTCTACATCCGTCCACATTCATCGATATGGCAGCGGGGAGAGATGACCAACATGACGGCAACCGCAGCTCCTACCGAGTCCGAACGTTTCGCCCGGTCCTTGCTCACGGCTTGGAATAGCGGTGACGCTCCTTGCCTCCGCAATGAGTTGAGCAAACTCGCGGTGATGGACTATTCCCGTCTGTCTACGTTCGAGTACGAGCGGATCGAGATCGTAAGGGAAACCGCACAGACCATCCGCGTCTGGTTAAGCGGAGCCAGAAAAAAGCACGCAGATCTCAATGTAGCGTTAGGACTTCTCCGGCACCTTGCGACGGCGGAAGACCGAACCTGCTGAAGAAGCCACTCCGGTGAAGCAGGCCCCCTTCGCGCCTGCGATGACGTTCCCCAAGAGCGCGGACGCGAACACAGCGTCGTAGAGCAGTCGGGCCTTGGCCCCCCATGGTCGGTTCCGGGGCAGAGCCATGCGCCTCCGCGCACCTCGAAGAACAATCGACAAAGGATTCCCCACGCCCCGAAAGCCCGGCGTCACGTTACGGTCGGCCGGATCGCCAAACCGTTGCGTCCACCCCACATAAATCAACTATCCCGGTTTCTGAACGATATGTAGGTTTAGCCCAGACGCGGGCCACGAATAAGGTTTATAAATAAGGTTCATAAATGATAAAAGTGACCCGGCTAAACCACACCTCGGTGATCTTGAATTCGGACTTGATCGAGCAGATTGAGATTACGCCGGACACGGTCATCACCTTGACCTCGGGTCAGAAATTCATGGTGCTCGAGTCTGCTCAGGAGATCCTTGAAGAAGTGGTTGAATTTCGAAAGTCTTTGCTTAACAGAGACTTAATGCGCCCTCTTGCGGCTTCGCTCGAAACTGCGGAGCCGCAGGGCCGGCCTCTGGCGGAAGAAGCCTCCTCTCATGGCAGATAAGGACGCGGCGCCAAAGGTATCGAAAGTCCGGTCGGTTCGCCCCGATTTTGCCACCATCGGGGGCCTGATCGTGGCCACGGCGGGCATTCTTGGCGGATTGGTGCTCGATGGAGGGAATGTCTCCGATATCCGTCAAATCACGGCGGCAATCATTGTTCTGGGCGGGACCCTGGGGGCCGTGATGGTCACCTCGCCGATGTCCTCTTTGATCAGAGCCGCGAAGGGGCTGAAGAGTGTCTTCTTCGAAGAGATCATCGACATGAGCGCGGCTATTGACGAGATCGTCGCCTATTCCTCCAAAGCGCGGAAAAACAGCATCATTTCGCTGGAGGACGATGTGGAAAAGATCGAGGACGCATTTCTGAAGAAGGCGCTTTCCCTGGCAGTCGACGGGACCGATCTCAAGGAGCTTCGCAAGATGATGGAACTGGAGATCCTTCAGGCTGAGCAACGCGCTGAGGGCGCAGTTAAGATCTATGACGCCGCCGGCGGCTATTCTCCCACCATCGGGATCATCGGCGCGGTGATGGGTCTGATTCAGGTGATGAAGCATCTGGAAAACATCGACGAGGTCGGCCGTGGAATCGCGATTGCCTTCGTCGCGACGGTGTATGGAGTTGCTGTGGCGAATCTCTTCTTTCTGCCTGTCGCCAGCAAACTGAAGGCGCATATCCAAAAGGACGTGCAGCTCAAGGAACTGCTGCTTGAGGGCGTCGGCAGCATCATCGAAGGAATGAATCCGAAGCTGATTCGTATCAAGCTGGAGGCATTTGTCGACCCCGACGCTAAGCCGGAGGCAGCGGCAAGCGTCGCAGCGGCCGGATCTTCCCAACCCGCGGTCGCGAAAGGATAAGGCCTTGGCACTGAAAAGGAAGCCGTCGGAGGCGCCCAGCCACGAGCGTTGGCTGGTTTCTTACGCCGATTTCATAACCCTCCTGTTCGCGTTCTTTGTCGTCATGTTCGCTTCCTCGCAGACCGATAAAGCGAAAGCGCGGCAGATCTCGGCAGCCGTGGAAAAGGCCTTGGACGGCAAGTCCGCCGGAGTCGCGCCGGCGATGGCCCGGATCCTGGGCGGAACGGTGGACGATAAGGGGCAGGGGAACGCGCAGATGAGGGGCCCTGGGGGCGCCCAACGGGCCGCCAAAGAAGCTCCGCCGTTCGAAGTGATGGAACTCGCGCCGTCGTTAAAGAGCTTGTCTCAAAGCCTGGTAGACGAGATCAAGACCGGCAAGGTGGAAGTGAAGTTGGAACCACGCGGTTTCGTCATCAGCCTGCGGCAGGCTGCCTTCTTCCCATCGGGCACGGACAAGATTGACCCGTCGACGTTTCCCATCATTGCCAAAGTGGCTGAGGCCTTGAAGCAAGTCGCCAACCCGCTTCAGGTGGAAGGCCATACGGATTCCATCCCTATTCACACCGCCCAGTTCCGCAGCAATTGGGAGCTTTCCGCGGCGCGCAGTATCGCAATGATGGAATTGCTGGCCACGCGTTTCGGCGTCGATCGCCAGCGCATGATCATCGTTGGTTTCGCCGATACGTCGCCCGAAGCGTCAAATGACACCCCGGAAGGGCGGGCCGAAAATCGCAGGGTCAACATCGTGATTTTGAATAGGTACGCGCTGGGGAGCGGCGAAGCGCCTAAGGCGAAGTAAGCAGCGCGCGCCTACGAACCGGCGCTGAGGTTGACGGGGCCTCCCGGAAACACGAGCGGACCGGTGGGGGAACCTCCCGGATACTCTACGCCGCCGGGCGGAGGGTTCGAGTTCAGAGTGCCGTCATTCGATGCGGTTGGGGTATTGGCCGAGGGTGAGACTAGGACTGCCTGGGTGCTGTTGCTTTCTTCGGTCGAGAAACGGGCGCGGTGCGAGTGTTCGGGCTGGGTGGCGGCGCTTTCCGGCGGCGCTCCTGTTTCAAACGCCGACAGGTTGCCGCTTTGAGAAGCCTGCTGAAACTTATCCGCGAGGTTGGAAAGGACGTTGGCTTGCGCGGGATTGTTGGACTGCTGAGCGGCCTGGTGTAGTTGAGAGGCTGCGTTTGCGGTCACTTGCGCGAATTCGGCCGGATCGGTGTTTTCCAATTGCTGGAGCTCCTGAAAAAGCTTTCCTAGCTGCGATAGATTGACTCCATCGGATGTTGACGCACTGGTTCCCGCGGTAGAGTTGGCTCTGACGCTGTTCGTGGAAGCCGTTTGCGAGGACGGTTGGGTGCCAATCTCGTTCAGCAGCGAGCTGGCAACAGAGTTGAGTGCGGTGGCGATAGAACTCATTTCTTGCTCCTTTGCAGCACGCAAGGCGCGGCTGGCACTTACTCATCGACACATTCCAGCGTTTCGCGAGGAACATTACTCGATCGTTTCGTCGGCTGCGCGTGCGAAAGACCATCCCCCCGAAGCCAAAGGCGGCCTAATGGAGAAAGAAACATTCGCTGCCGATGTGCCAATAGGAGAGACCGCAGAAATGATTCCGATCGTAGGTATAGTTGTGGTTTTGGGCGCGATTGCCGGGGGCTACCTCATGGAAAAGGGCAATCTGATGGTGCTGATGCAGCCTTCCGAATTGCTCATCATCGGCGGTGCGGCGATCGGTACGGTTCTGATAGGGAATCCGATCTATGTTCTGAAGTCGATTGTGGGCGGCATCCTTCAGGTCTTCAAAGGAAGCCATTACACCGCGAGCGTCTATCTCGACACTCTCAAATTCTTAAACGACTTCTTCGGCACCGCCCGCAAAAGCGGTTTGTCGACGCTCGAGCAAGACCTAGACGAACCGGACAAGAGCGCTCTATTCAAACGCCACCCCACCTTTGCCAAGGATAAAGAGGCCATGCATTTCTTCTGCGATACGATGCGAACGCTGGTGACAGGCGGCGTGGAGGTCCACGACCTGGATCAGATTATGGAAACGGATCTGGAGATTCTGCACCGGCAAGGACGTCTTTCCGTTGCCGCTCTTTCGACGGTTGCCGACAGTCTTCCCGGATTGGGAATTGTCGCCGCCGTTCTGGGGGTGGTCATCACCATGGGTTCGCTAGGAGGGCCGCCTGAGGAAATCGGTCATAAGGTGGCGGCCGCGCTGGTGGGAACCTTTCTTGGCATTCTTATGTGCTACGGCTTCTTAGGGCCCGTGGCTGCCCATATCAAAAAGCACACGGATGCGGAGGGCGAATACTTAACGTGTCTGCGCATGGGGCTTCTAGCCAATATGAAGGGGCTTTCTCCCATGCTCGCGCTCGAAGCCGCACGGCGGGCCATCCCGCATCATTTGCGGCCGACGTTCCAGGAGATGGACAAAGTGTGCCGTAAAGGCGGCGCTTCGGAGGCGGCAGCTTGAGCGCTAAGTCCATCATCATCATTAAGAAGAAGGGCGGGGATCACGATGACGAGGGCCATGGGGGTGCATGGAAAGTTGCTTACGCCGACTTTGTCACGGCGATGATGGCGCTCTTTATCGTGCTGTGGCTTCTGAGCGCCAGCGAAAAGGTTCAAAAAGCAGTCGGGGGATATTTCCAGGATCCCACCGGAAAGGGCCGTCAAACCGGCACCACCAGCTCGGGAGTCGGGGAGACCATTACGTTGAATCGACAGGACCTCCAGCAATTAAAGGAGAAGCTGGAGGAGATGCTGAAGCAGATCCCGACCCTCCAGCATATGGAGAATCAGATCAAAATAACGCTGACGACCGAGGGACTGCGAATCGATCTGCTGGAGACGGAGCATGGTTTCTTCTTTGAAGCAGGCAACCCCAAACCAACCGAAGCCGGAGCCGAGCTGTTGAAGGTTCTGGCGGGTGAGCTGGTGAAACTCCCGAACAAGGTCGCGATTGAAGGACACACTGACTCCAAGCCCTTCGGGCGCCCGGACTACTCCAATTGGGAGCTGTCGGCCGATCGAGCCAATGCGGCACGGAGGATTCTGGAGGGTTATGGACTGGAGGAGAATCGCATCAGCCAGGTGCGCGGATTTGCCGACCAGCGCCTGCTGCTGAAGAACGATCCCGCCAACGCGTCGAATCGCCGAATTTCGATCATCGTTCGCAACGCCGGTTTAGATCAGCAGGAAGAATCCGTGGCGCAAGGTCAACCGGCTCCTCAGCCGGCCCCGGCAGCCGCGGCTCCAGCAGGCGCCGCGCCAGCAAGCGCCGCGCCAGCATCACCCGCAAAATGAAGATTCATTGGTCTTTGGCACATCGGTGAGGGCTTCTCAGCGTAGCCGCTCTGCCGCTCCAATTTGACGAAAGCCGGCCAGGAAAGTTCCATGGATCAACCGATAAGGCAAGCATGGAAGTGTTTGTCGCCCGCCAGGCGATTTTCGACCGCAAACGGCAACTTTACGCCTATGAGTTGCTGTTCCGCTCCGATGCTTCCCATAACCAGTTTGACGGCACCGATGCAGCCGCCGCGACGCGGCAGGTGATCTCGACGACTCTTCTCTCCATCGGCCTAGAAAACATTCTGTGCGGCAAGAAGGCCTTCCTCAATTTCGATCATCGCCTGCTTAGGGACGGGATGCACTTGAGTTTGCCGCGCCAGGCAATCGTGATCGAAATTCTGGAAACGGTTCAGCCCACCGCCGATCTGATCGCGTTGTGTCAGACCATTCACAAGCAGGGCTACTCGATTGCCCTTGACGATTTCGTTGCGCGGCCTGAGTTTGAGCCGCTCACCCACATCGCCAAGCTGATCAAAGTCGATCTGCAGGCGACCGTCAGGGAAGAACAACAGCGCCTGCTGCGGACCTACCAGCCGCGCGGGATCATGATGCTCGCCGAGAAGGTTGAGACTTATGACGAGTTTGAGTGGGCGCGGGACGCCGGATATGACTTTTTTCAAGGCTACTTCTTCGCGCGGCCGGTTATCGTGCGGGGCCGGCAAATCCCGGCGGTGCAAGCCAACTGCCTCCGTTTGCTCCGCGAGACTCTGCAGAAAGATCTGAATTTTACGCGGCTGGAGACTTTGATCCGGGGGGATGTGTCACTCACTTTTAAATTGCTGCGTTACGCGAACTCGGCCCTATTCGGCCGCAGGGAGAAGACCAGCTCGATCGGGCGGGCGTTATTAGTGCTTGGCGAGGACGGGATTCGCCGTTGGGCCGCGTTGGCAACACTGCCGATGCTGGCGACGAACAAGCCTGGTGAGCTGGTAACGCTTTCGATTGTGCGTGCGAGATTCTGCGAACGTCTCGCGCAGCTGGGAGGAATTGCCGCGCACGGCGACGCCTTCATGATGGGCATGTTTTCCCTGCTGGATGCCCTGATCGATTGTCCGCTGGATGAAGCGCTCCGCGAGGTCGATCTGGGGCCTGGCATCACCCAGGCTTTACTTGGCACCGCTCCGGAACAGGATGCGCTCACCAAACTCTACCGCTTGACTCGCCGGTACGAAATAGGCGACTGGGATGAGATTGAAAAGCTGGCGCACGACTGCGGGGTTCCTGCCGCCACGGTCGGCGCGGCCTATATGGAATCGACAGTGTGGGCCGAACGGCTCCTGGGCCGTAACGACGATTGACTTTCTTCCATTCAGATTGAACCCCAGCAGATTGGCTCGAATTCTCCGCCGGAATCTCGATATAGGGTCCGGTGAGCCTGTTTGCCGAGCACGTCCAGCAGCTTCTCGATGCCGCCCAGTCGGTGGCCTCCGAAGGCGAGACCTGCTCGGCGATGACGATCCTGATCGGCCAGGACCATGGAATTCATATGATCTCCGATTCGGACTGGCCGCTCGATTCGTTGGCTGCGGATCGCGGCGCCAGAGCCGCGTATCGCATTACGGGCCTGGGCGGATGCGTCCGTGTAGAAGGCCGCGAAGGCCCTCGCCACTGTGTGATGGAAACCACCCATCCGGCGCGCACTGCCAGATTCCTCTTAGGAATCTGAGCTGGCTGAAAATCAGCGCCCGGCTCATTTCGCCCATGCAGGCTTTCCATGTATCTCAGACTGGCCCTGGCAACCGTTCTTTAGCAGTCTCACCGATATTCGCCGTTTGTGGCGGCGGCCACGCGCTTCGTTTCCTTGGGTGCCTGTGCGCACACGGCATCTTCGTGGCGGACGCCCAATACGCGCAAATCACGGTCAAAGTGGGTGCTGCAATCTGGTGAACAGGGCGCTACTGTTTGCGAGGGAAAAAGCCGCGGAATGGACGATACGGTGAAGCTCCAAAGGAATGGCGAAGTCATCGACCTCATTCCGAGACGATCAGATTTGAGAACGCTGTTAATTGATACCAATAACGGTGGCACGTTGAAGGGAGCGCTGGAGGCAGGGCATGAATCGGACGGTTCCTGATCGCGACATGATCTTCAGCGTGCAGGCCACGCACAATCGATCGGCGAGGGCAAGGGCGAGCAGCAAGTCATGGCTGCTGAAACATTTGGGATAAAGCCGACGGATTCCGTTGTCTAACGAGCGGTTAACGGCTGGGCGCCGTCTCGGTATAGTTGTGTTTAGGGATGAAACCGTACCCGGCCATCACCGCTTCTCTGCCCGAAGTTCATTCGAGCGTACATACGGCTCGCCCCACCGTGCTCAAACGCATGTTGGCATTTGCCGGCCCAGCGTACCTGGTCAGCGTCGGTTACATGGACCCGGGCAACTGGGCCACGGATCTGGTTGGCGGTTCCAGCTTCGGATACCGGCTGCTCTGGGTCATCGTGCTGTCGAACCTGATGGCGATCCTGCTGCAGACGCTGGCCGCGCGATTGGGCATCGTAGCCGGGCGGGATTTGGCGCAGGCGTGCCGCGAAGCTTATCCCAAGGTGGTCTGCAACGCATTGTGGGTTTTGTGCGAAGTGGCCATCGCGGCCTGCGATCTGGCGGAGGTGCTGGGCGCGGCCATCGGATTAAAGCTGCTGTTCGGATTGCCGCTGATCGACGGAGTGCTGGTGACGGCGCTGGACACAATCCTGGTATTGTGGCTCTCGCGCTTCGGCATCCGCGTGATTGAAGCCGCCATCCTTTCCATGATCGCGATCATGACCGGGTGCTTCCTGGTGGAGCTTTTTTTCGCGCACCCCTCCCTGCACGACATGTTCTTCGGCTTGGCCCCGCGCCTGGACAATACCAGCCTCTACGTGGCTGTGACCATAGTCGGCGCCACCGTGATGCCGCACAATCTCTATCTGCATTCGGCTCTGGTGCAGACCCGCCGTATCGGCAAGAGCGTGGCGGAGAAGCGGGATGCCTGCCGCTTCAACCTGGTGGATTCCGTCGTGGCCCTAAACGGAGCGCTGATCGTGAACGCCGCCATTCTGGTTCTGGCCGCGGCCGTGTTCTTCAACCGCCACATTATTGTGGAGGAGATTGAACAGGCGCAGGGGCTGCTTGCGCCTCTGCTCGGCACCGCGGCCGCAAGTTATCTATTCGCGATCGCTCTACTGGCCAGCGGTCAGTCCTCGACGCTGACCGGGACCTACGCTGGACAGATCGTAATGGAAGGCTTTCTCCACCTGCGCATGCAGCCGTGGATGCGCCGCCTGGTCACCCGCACGCTGGCCATCATTCCAGCAGTAATCACCATTCAAATCGCGGGAGATCGCGCGACGCTGTGGCTGCTGCTGCTGAGCCAGGCGATCATCAGCATGCAGCTTCCTTTCGCAGTGATTCCGCTGATCCGCTTCACCAACGATCGCGAACGCATGGGCACTTTCGCCAATCGCCCTTGGGTGAAATCGCTGGCATGGGCCACGGCAGCCGTCATCCTGGGATTGAACCTGTGGCTGGTGGTGGACCAAATGACGCCCTGGGTGGTCGCGCACCCTCTGGGGGGATTGCTGCTGTCGCCGATGTTTGCCGCGGTTTTCGCCCTGCTCGCGTGGATCACGTTCGCAGGTGCGCGGCCGAAGCTGGCGGTTCCCGAAGCGGCGACGGCCGCGGCGACGGTCACCGCCGACCTGCCGGCGCCCGTGTATCGGCGCATTCTGGTGCCGCTCGACCATAGCTCGCGCGATCGCGCAGCCATCGCTCACGCGGCCTATTTATCGCGCTTAAACGGGGCGACGCTGCATCTGGTTCACGTCGAAGAAGGCGCAACCAGCCGGCTGTTCGGCTCGCTCGCCTCCGACGCCGAGGTTCACGCCGGCGAGGAGTATTTTCGCGGAATCGTCGCCTCGCTGGCACAACAGAAGATCGCTGCGGAGCTGACGGTGACGCATGGAAGCAGTCCCAAGGACGAGATCGTGAAGCTGGCGCGCGAGATTCGACCCGACCTGATCGTGATGGGCGCTCACGGGCATCGCGGCGTCAAGGATCTGGTCTTCGGCAACACCATCAACGGCGTCCGGCATGAAGTGGATGCGCCGGTGCTGGTGGTAGGGCACGAGCCGGGGTAAGCCCCAAAGCGGGCGGCGACACGCTCCGGCGTTTTGAGGACTCCGCTTCACCGCAGATAGTACACTCGTGATATGCGAATCCTGGTGGTGGAAGACGAAAAGCGCATCGCCGATTTTCTGTCGCGCGGTTTGGAGAGCGCCGGCTACGCGGTAGACGTGGCGCACGACGGCTCCCACGCCATCGATATGGTCCACACCACGGAATACGATCTGGCGATTCTGGACCTCGGCTTGCCGGACATGGACGGCTTGGCGGTGCTCCAGAAAATTCGCAATCGCAAGGTGACGCCGCCGGTTCTCATTTTAAGCGCCCGCGATGCCGTTGACGATCGCGTTAAAGGTCTGGAAGGCGGCGCTGACGATTACCTGGTTAAGCCCTTCGCTTTCGTGGAACTGCTGGCTCGCGTGCGCGTGCTGCTGCGCCGCGGCCAGCCCACCCCGGAGCGTTTACAAGTGGGCGACCTCACGCTCGATTGCATCCGCCGTAAAGTAATCCGCTCCGGCGAAAATATCGAACTCGCTCCCAAGGAGTTCAGCATTCTCGAATACCTGATGCGCAACCGCGGCCGGCCCTTGAGCCGGACCATGATCGTGGAACACGTCTGGGACATGGACTACGATGGGCTGACCAACATTGTGGACGTCTACATCCGGCATCTGCGCAGCAAAATCGACGATAAGTGGGCGCAGAAGATGATTCAGACCGTGCGCGGCATCGGGTATATGCTGGAGGCGCCGGAGAAATCCGCCGAAAGGGTCATCTAAAAGAAATCATGGCCAGGTTCACGCGAGTCTTCGGAATGCCGAAGCTGCCCGTGAGGTTCGTCCGCGGCCTTCGCTTTCGCCTGACCCTTCGGTACATGCTGTTTTTCACTCTGCTGTTGATCTCCATCGGCCTGTTCTACCGCCAGATCCTCCAGCAGCGCCTTCAGGAAAGGGAGCAGTCCGCCTTGACGGAGTTGTGGCCCGTCGCCAGGGAATATTTCAATATCGAAAACGAGGAGCCGGTCTGGAACTCGGACCCGGATGATGCCGACGTGGTTGCCGAATTGCGGCGCGCGTTCCTCATCGCGGACGCCAACGGCAATGCTCTCGATTACAACGAAGACAACGACTCGATCAATTTCAGCGCCGCCGAAATCGGAATGATTCTGGCGGATCCGAATCCGCATCAGGTTCCCAAGGTCCGCTGGAGCAAGCAGGGGGAACCGTTTCTAGTCGAAGCAGGCTGGGTGCTCGACGGCAATGATAAGCATAAGCATCGCTACTTCCTGGCCATTGGAAGATCGCTCGCCGAAGACCAGGCAACCGTCTCGTCCCTTACGCGAAGTTATTTTTTATTTCTTCCCCTGCTGATAACGCTATCGATTCTTTTTGGATGGGTGACGGCGGGAGGCGCGCTTCGTCCCCTTACCTTAGTAGCGGAGGCGGCGCAGAACATCACCGGATCGAACCTCTCCCTTCAAATTCCGCAACGCGGCGCCGGGGACGAACTGGATCATTTGATTGAAAGCTTCAACCTGATGACCAAACGCCTGAACCAGTCCTTCGAGCAGATCCGTCGTTTTTCCACCGATGTTTCTCATGAGCTGCGGACGCCATTGACCGCCATTCGAGGACAATTGGAAGTAGCCCTGTTCACCGCGGAGACGCCGGAGCAATACCGCGACGCTATGGTCAACGCTCTTGAGGACGTGGAGCAGCTTTCCAGCATCGTTCGCGCCCTGCTGCTGCTATCGCAGGCCGAGTCCGGCCAATTGGCGCTGCAGAAAACCTCGCTCGATCTGAGTAAAGTCGCTTCGGAAATGGTGGATCAATTCCAGATCCCGGCGCAGGAAAAAAGGATCGTGTTGACTGCGCAAACTACGCCCGGCTCGACGATTTACGCGGACCGCACGCAGATCGAGCGGCTGCTGGCGAACCTGCTCTCGAACGCGGTGAAATACACACCGGAAGGCGGCTCCGTGGAGGTTCGCGTGGGCCCCTCCGATTCTCCCGTGCTGGTGTCGCTGGAGGTGGAAGATAGCGGCGTGGGAATTCCAGCCGAGAACCTTCCGCACATCTTCGACCGCTTCTATCGCGTGCGCAGCCCCCAGACCAGCGAGATTCTGGGCCTCGGCCTGGGATTGAGTTTCGTGTCCTGGATCGTGCAGGTTCACGAAGGCCGCATTGAGGTCGCGTCGGCGGTCGGCGAAGGCACCCGTTTCCGTATTCTGCTGCCCAGGGAAGGGGAGCCGTCATCCCTGGCGCCTGCGGTCGCCGTCGCATCCGCTACACTGGATACTTCCCCATGAGCCTTGACATTAGCGAAAGCATCCGCGAAGGAGTGGTCATTCTCGCCCTGAAAGGCCGCCTTACCTCAGGCGAATCCACCACCATTCGCGAAAAAGTGGACCAGGCGATCGCAGCCGGCCATCTCAATGTGATCTTCGATCTGACCCATGTCGACTATGTCGATTCCACGGGTCTCGGCGGCATGGTGATTTGTTACACCACGCTCAAGCGCCACGGCGGCGCGCTCAAATTGGTGAATCCCAACAAACGCAACGTCGAGTTGCTGGCGCTGACCAAGCTGCACACCATCTTCGAGGTGTTCGTCGAAGTCCAGGACGCCGTCAATAGCTTTTTCCCCGACCGCGAGATCAAGCGCTTCGACATTCTGTCCTTCGTCCAGCAGCAGGAGCAGGAAGAAGAATAATTAGTCCCCGCTCCCGCTGATCGCCGATTCTGAGCCGCGACCAGAGGGAGCGGTTATCGCGCCTCGCTTACACCGGCGGAGTGCCGTAGGTGTGGAACGACTCAATTGTCTTCAGTCCCCACGCTTGCCCTTTTTTCCGTTCCGCTTCCGTCCAGCGGATCGGTTTCCAGTCCGGCGCAAGGATCAACCTCGCTCCCGCGTTGGCTATTTCGACCCGGTTCCCGCCCGGCTCATACACGTACAGGAAAAACGTCTGCTGGATGGCGTGCTTGTGCGGCCCAGTCTCGATGTGCACGCCATTTTCCAGGCAAATATCGGCGGCCAGCAGCACCTCTTCGCGGCTGTTGACAGCATAGGTGACGTGGTGAAAACGCCCTTTAACGCCGGTATGATCGCGCGTGTAGGCAAAGTCGTAGCTCTTGTTGGTGCAGGTCATCCACATGGCTGCTTCCACGCCGGTATCCAGCACGATCTGCTCCGTCAGACGGAATCCCAGATAGTCATCGAAGAATTTGCGGTTCGCCTCGATGTCCACGGCCAGCCCGTTGAAGTGATCCAGGCGGCGCACGTTGCAGCCACGCGCCGGGAACCGCTGCGCCTGGTTCTTTAACGAGGGACGCAGTTCCGTGGGAGCATCGTACCATTGCGTTTCGTAGTACAGCTCGATCTTGTGGCCGTCCGGATCGCGGCACACGTAGGCAGGTCCGTGACACAGATCGCCGTCATTCCAGCCCTCGGCGAATTCAGTGCCTTTGAGTGCCGCCACACGCCGCTCCAGCGCCTGCGGGCTGCGGGTCCGGAACCCCACGTGCCCCATTCCGGGCAGCTTCGCCGCGGTCAGCTTCAGAGTGTGGCGTTCGTAGTCGTCATAGGCGCGCAAGTACACGGAATCGCCCTCGCGGCCGCTTTCGGTCATGCCAAAAACATTCACGAAGAAGCGCAGGCTCTCTTCCGGTTTTGGCGTCAGTAACTCGATATGGCCCAAGTGAGCCAGATCCATGAGAGGTTCAGGATGCATACAGCGAGATTCTACACTAAATGTGCGTCCTCAATGCTGGACGGTGATGAACGCATGCGGCGAGGCGGGAGTACAGTAATACTGATGAAGACTCTCGCGGTTCTTGTTTTTGGCCTTACCGTTACATTGCCATCCCCCGCTGCCTCGATCACGACCCTCATCGGCACGGGCATGCCGGGTTTCTCGGATACCCAAGTCAACAATCCCTACGGCATGACCATCGGCCCCGATGGCGCGCTTTACTGGTGCGATCTGGACAACCAGCGGGTGCGTCGGATGGACCTCGCCACCAGGCGGGTGACCACCGTCGCGGGCAGCGGGCAGAAGGGCTATACGGGCGACGGAGGCCGTGCGATCAATGCCACTCTGAGCGCTCCGCATGAGCTGGTCTTCGATTCCAAAGGAGACCTCTACTTCGCCGAACGCGACAATAACGTGGTCCGAAAAGTGGACATGAAGACCGGCCTAATCTCTACCGCCGCGGGCACGGGTGTGGCCGGCTACAGCGGCGATGGAGGCCCTGCCGTGAAGGCGCAGTTCCGCCAGCCCCACAGCGTCATCCGCGACCGCGACGGCAATCTGCTGATTTGCGATCTCGCCAATCACCGCATCCGAAAGCTGCACCTGGATACCGGAATCGTCGAGACCTTCGCCGGCACAGGAGAAGGCAAGCCGACCCCGGATGGAGCTCCGCTCGCCGGCACACCGGTGAACGGACCGCGCACGATGGTGCTGGCGCCCAACGGCGATCTTTACGTGGCGCTCCGCGAGGGCAACGCGATTTACCGGCTCGACGCGAAGACTCGGACGTGGCATCGGGTGGCCGGCAATGGCCAGAACGGCTACACCGGCGATGGAGGCCCTGCGCTCGACGCCAAGTTCGGTGGGTCGCTCGCGCGGCTGGCGGGGCCGAAAGGCATGACGCTCGGTCCGGACAACACCCTCATCGTCGCCGACACCGAAAGCCACGCCATCCGCCGCATCGATCTCAAGACCGGCATCATCAGCACGATCGCGGGTACTGGCGTGCTAGGCGACGGCCCGGAGCCTGACCCGCTTCAGTGCAAGCTGAATCGTCCGCACGCGGTGCTGTTCGCGGGGGGAGTGCTTTACATCGCCGATAGCGAAGGCCACCGCATCCGCGTATTGAAGTAGTCCCTAACGAACGCTGCGCTGCACCTCTCGGTCACGGACAGGGAAATCCTCAAAATGCGTTTTGCCGCCCTCATCATTTCGCTGGCCGCGCTGCATGCCGAAGACCTACCCGGTGCCGCCGCGCTGCTCGAACGGAGCGCGCACGCTTAGAGGCTTACAGGAGTTATCAGTTCGACTACATTGCCGATGCAAGGGCCCAAGGGGCGCCAGTTTCACCAGCGGCGATGTCCGCTTCCATCGCGGGCACGAATACAGGGAAAGTCCTCATTGAGTCGAAGTCACGGGGCCTGACTCAATCAGTACTCTACGACGGCCAAACGACGATAACCTATGATGCAGGGTCGAATACCTTCATTCGGGAAGTCGGAAGACGTGGCGCCGACAACCTCACACGCCTGGGATCACGCGCAGCAGCGTTCCGGAGGCGGCCCTTGACGTCAACGGTGGATTGGCAAGTCAATTCCAGATCCTGGCATCGCGCGGCGAAAGTACCGATGCGCAATGCTCTACCTATCTACCGGCCATTGAAAACGAATCGCCAAACTGGTGGACGCGACATTGGACCACATGGGGTATTTCGACGCTCCGTATGAGTCTCCGGCGGTGCTCCCGGCGCTGACCAGTTGCAGCTTGTATTGCTTGCCAGAGACTTTCGGGTTTAACAAGCCGGCCCGTGGTAGAAGCCGCTCCCACAAGTCGCCGGCACCCAGCGGCTGTGGTAACATTGACGACCAAGGTGGGGACATGACGCCGTTTAAGTTACTGTGTCTTCTCCCATTAGGGGCTGCGCTGGCGCATGGCCAGAATCAGTGCGTCCTTGAGTTGGCAAGCCAATCGGAGGGGCACTCCGGATTTGTTCTTTCTCTTTCGGCGGCGGCGGATTCCAGCGGAAATTGCCAACTCGGCTCGGTCATGCTTGGCCTCAGTGTGGGCGACGGGAAGTCTCTTCATACCGTCCAAACTCCCTTTTTCTGGCAAACCGGGGGCGTCTACACAGTCACGGCGATGATCACCGGCGCCGGCCCGCAGCAACTCTCGATCAACGGACAGGCCGCGGGATCCGTCGCTGGCGGGTTCATCCCGGCGCAGGGGACACTGTACGCCTCCAACGTGGACGATTCCGGCGCGGCAACCGAAGCCTACATCGTTACGCAAGTGTCCCTTCAAGTCTCCAACGGATCGAATACCGTTACAGTAGCGCCGAACGGCAATGCGCCGATTCCCTTGCCGCTCGTCCTGCTTGGGGGAGGTCCGGTATCGTGGCAGACTGCGCTTACCGTCGATCCCACAAAAACGACAACCGTAACGGTGACATTCCAGTTCAACGCCGCTGTCGCGAACCCCCATCAGTTCGACCCGTACATCGATATTTACGGTCAGGCGATTGCGGCGTTATGGCCATCGAAGATTGCATCGGACAGCGACTTACAGACCGCAGCCGCGCAAGAGCAGGCATGGCTCGCGAACGACCCTCCGGTTGCAGCGCTCGATCAGTACGGCGGCTCGACCATCGCCGGATGGACGGGCCAGGCGACCGGCTACTATTATGCGGCGTTTCACAACAGCCACTGGTATATGATCTCGCCGCTTGGCAACCCGTTGTTTTATCTGGGCCTGACCTCCATCGGCGACGGCCCCACGGCGATCACGGGGCGCGAATCGATGTTCCAACTGCCTCCTCAGAGCGGAGCTTTTGCGGCGGCGTATACCACCGCGCAAGGGGTGACGCGAGTATCCTTTTCTGTTGCGAACCAAATCATCAAGTACGGCAGTTCCTGGAAAGCCGCGGGCAACACCCTCTTACATCAACGATTCCCCAGTTGGGGCTTTGTGGGCGGAGGAAAGTTCGGCACGTTTCCCGCGGATCTGCCGTCTACTCCGGTACTGACGCATAGCGATGTTCCAAATGCCGTGCCTGGCGGCCATCCCGACGCTTTCGATCCAAACATCGTGAGTGAACTGAAGACTTCACTCGCCGCCCAGATGGAATCGAGCGTGTCCAGCCCTTATATCGTGGGATGGTCTGTGGGCAACGAGATCGACGAAATCATCCAATCTTCCGAGGTGACAGCAATTCTCGCCCTCGGGCCGTCATCTGCCGCCAAGATGGCGTTCGTGAATCAGGCGCTGAATGTACTGTATGGCGGAAGCGTGAGCAAGCTTGCCGCTTCATGGAAGATCCCGGCAACAACCGTGGCAGGCGTTTACGCAGCCACGAATGCGCAACCGCCTGCGAGCGATGTCGAATCGCTTCGCCAATTCTACGCCGGCACCTATTATTCGATACTCTACAAGACCGTAAAGTCGATCGATCCCAATCACGTGTACTTCGGGATCTGGATTCTCCCCAGTAACGATCAAGACTGGGCGCTGGTGGCCGCCAACTGTGACGTAATTGGTTTCGACGATTTTAACCCCAGCGGGCTCACCTCGGATTTGTTGGCCTTATTCACCAGCACGAATAAGCCGGTAATGATCGGCGCCTGGGTGGCTGCTGCGGACTACGGAGGCACGCGGGGTTTCGGGTGGCTCTCCGCCAGGGTTATGGCGCTATCGGACTCGGCTTCGGGCGATGCCTACACGCAGTTGCTCGAAAGTTTTGCCGCCACTCCTTATATGGTTGGTTCGATGATCTTCCAGTATGGCGACGGGCCGCTTACCGGCACCGGAGCTGTTAGCGGGAGTGCTTTGGTGATCGGAGGAAACGACATCGCATGGGGCATGGTGGACCTGACCGACACGCCCAAATACGACCTCGTAAACAAAGTTCGCGCGGCGAACATTGCGACGCTCCAGTCACTTCAATTGCTGGGGAAGGCGCCAGCCCTGACTTCTGCCCCGCAGAACGGCGCGACCTATCTTACCGGCGGACTGGTGCCGGGCTCGTGGGCGCAGGTGAAAGGAACCAACTTGTCGGATGTAAGCCGGACCTGGAGTAATGCGGACTTTGCCAACCTAGGAGACGGGCTTCCTACGGTTCTCAGCGGCGTCCAAGTGTTGGTCGATGGGACCGCTGCCGCCGTCTATTACATCAGCCCCACTCAGATCAGCTTCCAAGTGCCTGCTGGAATCTCCGGAACCGCGAATGTAGAGGTAATTCGCGATGGGGTGGCAAGCAGCACCATGAGCGGGGCCGCCGTCTCGAGCGCGCCGGGCATTTTTCCGGTCATTGTCAACGGGACCAATTACCCCGCCGCGGTTTTCCCGGACGGCATGTTCGTGGGCGATCCGTCTGGGAGCCCGTCATTTCGAAAAGCGAAACCGGGAGACACGCTCAGCCTGTTCGCCACCGGCCTGGCGCCATCACCCGCCGGAACCACCGTTGGCGTCACGCCTCTCTCCGGCGTCACCATCACCATCGGGGATATCACGATCAACGCGGATTTCGCGGGCCTGGTGGCCGTAGGCGAGTTTCAAATCAACTTTACCGTGCCCCAGCAGTTCGCCGTTATGCAGGCGGGGAACTATCCGATCACGATTTCAGTTAACGGCGTATCCTCGCCAACGACGATCAACTCCAATCCGCCGGCGCCAATCGTGCTTTCGATCCAACAGTAGAATCGGACGCCAGCCGGAGCGAAAATTGTTTGTCCGCTATCGCCAGGCCGAGGATTCACGAACGCTATGTTCTTTGTTTGCTATTCCAGTCGTCTTTGCAAGCTGGACGCCATTGATTTGAACCGGGTCTCTATTCAATTCCTCAATGGTTTGTATGGCTCGAACGAGCTTCTTCTAAGCCACAGCCCGCAAAACGGAGCCTGAGTCGCAGCGAGCGGGGATGTTACTTTCGGGAATTGAAGGCCGCGACCGGCCCTTTGCGGGCCAGCAAGACTTCCCTTTTTAACGCTGTCACTGGTTAGCGGGTTAGTTGCCGGAAACTCACGCTTGTCGGACGGGGGAAGCCATATCAGCGGGCGGTGCGTGGGCTGGCTTCCCCTCTGCCTCCGGCAGCTTCGCACTCTGACAGTTAGCTGAACTGGCTCTCGCGCTGTTCCGGCTCTGGCGGCATGGTCCCATGAGTAAAAAATCGTTCTGCTTCTTGAGCGCGTCCTGAATGGCCTGGAAAGCGTGGGCAATGAGGCCCTGAATGCGGACGATAACTTCGAGTTTGACCGGGTAATCTGTCCCGGTTGCGAACCTTGGGAGCCCGTTAAAGTGCGGTGATCGTCGCCGACTCCGACGGCTCGCGTTTCCTGTTTTCGTTGACGAGACCCGAGTCCATATATACTACGCTGATGGAAGTCAATCTCTTTCCCAATCCGCGCCGGCCGGGCATTGGCTTGCGTCCACGCAGCGAGAGCCAGCGGCCACTGCTCCCGCAACATGCGCGCCATTGTCCGGTGCTGGAGGCGGGAAGTGCCCTCGGCCTCATGGTCTATCCGCCGCTGGCCGAGCATGAGTTAGTTCAAGTCGGCTATGAGGGCGAGGGACGGTATGAACTGCAGTATTCGGTGAATCCCACAGGACGCAAATGGGAGGTGCTCTTTTCTGTGACCTATCAGCTTCCCGTGGGCGGTATCGGGGCCACGAAGGAAGAAGTCAAGCTGATGATTCCGGCGACCCCGGAATCCCGGCATACCGCAAGCATGATGGCACGGATGTTCATCGCTCCGGATGACCTTGGTACGCCAGCAGGGGCGGTGACACTGCGCGGCGCATATAACTTCCAGACCGCCGCCGGCTGGGACACGGTGTACACGTCGATTCTTAACATGATTGAGCGGCCCGTAGCTCCGGTGCTCGTGATTCGGGTTGAAACCGATTGGTATGTCCATGACACGGAGTTCCGATACGTCTTGCTGCCGGGCGAGACGATTTCCGCGTCGCACAACTTGCCGATCGGACAGGTGTTCTTCGTGCCGCGTGAGAAAATCACTCTGCGCGATGGCACGGAGGACGAGATAGCGGCGAGGCAACAATCCAGCCAAGCCTTCTTCGACGAGAAGGCGGCCTCCAAAGTCAAGACCGCGTACGGGCTGGAACACAGCCCACATTATCAAAGGAAGAGTCGGCAGCAGAACGCTGCTCCCGAAGGGCAAGTCGCCAGGGACAAAGGCGGCAAGACTCCCTAACTGCTTAAGCAAGAAATTGGATGCCTTCTCGTACTACAACCCAAATGTAAACAAACTGAGAGATTCTCGCGCGACTTGAGGATAGGCGCGCATGCCCTTCGTCCGTTGCCCGTCGCTGTTCAGAGCCAAAGCCGGCGAATCGCTCGCCACGGCGGAAAAGTATGACACGCCGAGGCGCTCGGGCCAGCCGAGCACCCGGGGTTCGAAGAATGCGTGATACACAATCAAATGCTTGCGGCTCTCGACTAAATCGAGAAGGCAACCTTGCCCTTGCCGTCGAACTCACGCTTGTACCGCTATCCACGGCATGCGACGGCGTTCGGCGCCAGCACGTCGCGGGAGCGCGCCCAGGTTTTTTCCTCGCGAGCTGCCGGGGCAAGGCCGCCAGGCTGGCGACAGGAGCTTTTTTTCTGGTTTTGCTGCTTGCGCAGGATCAAATCGGACTCTCGACAGATACTTCCGTATAATCTGCGCCCCACGCCAGACCCCCGAGCGCGAACTCATAGCTTCGATTCGTTTCGGTTCGCGTAAACTGACTTTATCCACGGATTTTCTCGGGACCGATCTCTTAAATAACAGTCCGCAAAGGGCCGCAGCCGGCCTTTTGTGGGCTAGCTTGGTGTGCGAAAATCGAGGAGAGCGAGCATAGGCGTTGCCGTCTAACCGCTGTGCACGCCATCGCAGCAAAAATCGGAGTCCATCATGAGCGTTAGAACGGTTGCCAGCAAGTTTGTGGAGTTGTGCAGGCAGGGCAAGAATTTCGACGTCATGCGCACGATGTACGCGCCCGACATTGTTTCGGTTGAAGGCGATGGCAAGGAGACCGCCGGCCAAGATCCGGTGATCAAGAAGTCTGAGGACTGGGTCTCCGACAAAACCTTCAACGGGGAAACTGTCGCAGGGCCGTTTTTCAATGGCGCGAACCCGGATCAGTTCGTCGTCTTCTTCACCCTGGACGTCACGCCAAGGGCCACAGGTCAGCGCATCACTCTCGAAGAAGTGGGCGTTTATACCGTCAAGAACGATAAGATCACGCGGGAGCAGTTCTTCTACGACGGCGCGCATTGACCGTATCGGGTGCTCGGGCTAGGATAACTGCCGCGCGATCGTCGGGTCCTTAATCTTGGTGTCGTTCGCCAGGAGAAGCGCTTTACTGAGAACTAAGCCCAGGATGCGATCGCCTTCAAACGGCAGCGGGAGATGCGCAGCCGTATCCCCGGAGCCCTGGACGATACACAAGTAGAGGCTGCCCGGCTCCAGCAGAACGTTGCCGCTTCCGATGTGGATGCGGTACTCATGCAGATCTCCGCGAACCACAAGGAATCGGCCATCCAGCCGGCACCGGTCTCGAATCGCCAGCTTCGGCAGTAGACTTTCGAGCACCACTCTCCGGTGCTCCGACGCCGAGGACAGATCGCCGAATGCGAAATGTTGCCAATAGGGGAGATGCGGATCGTCCGGGTGATCCCGATTCCAGGCTGGATCGGTACCGATGCTGGTCACGCCTACAAACAGGTCGCAATCTCGCATCACCTCGGAGAACACCAGCGCGGGGACCTCCTCAAGACGAAGAGGCGCTCTTCGCCGGAGCCCTAGATACTTCCTTGGAAAGGACAGCCCGAACGGCCCCGTTTCCAGCTTATTCGGCTCCGTACCCTCTAACCTGACGAACTCGACACGGCCCGTGCTGATGCCCAGATAGATGCCATGGGCGGTAGTGGATTCGTCGTCGTCCGCTTCGGGCGACTCCACGTCGAACTTCGCCTGCAGGTTGTACTGAGTGAGATCGAGCGAGGGGGTATTGTGCGAATCCCAATCGCCCATCACCTTAAACTTCCAGCCCCGTTCCTTGCAAAGCGAAGCGAACTGGTGCTGGCGGACGATGTGAGACGCAAAGCGATTGGAATAGGTGGCCGTCTCGCGTTCGGCGTCGGTAAGCAGATAAACCTCGCGATGCGCCTGTTTAAACGGCTGGCGCACCTGATGGTCTTCCAGCCAGCATCGCCAGCTCAGGATGGTTTGCACGTTGGACCGGATGGGATGCCACATCCGCACGCGGGCCTGGTGTGATGGCTGGACGGGATGGCCGGCCCAATCCACAAGATTGCCTTGCCAGGGAATGGCGGTCTGCGTTTCGCCGCCCTCCTCAAACTCCCAAATGAGGCGGGTTGCGAAATGGCAGACCAGCGGATGATCTAGGTACCAGGGCTTCCACCGCTCGATGGCGCAAGTCCCTTCCGAGATCAGCTGCCGCTCCAGCCGGGACCGCTGCGCCGTGATTTGGCCGTCTATCTCTTTCACGCTGCGGTTCAGATCCTTCAGGAGTTCCGCGTGTTCTTCTTTGACTGCGGCGGGAACGCTTTTTAGCGTCTTGCCGTCGCGGGTCCAGGTAAGCGACGCTCCGTCGCGGCCAATCATGAGCCTGGCCTCGCAATCCCCGGCGCGCTCAATCCGGACCCCTGCGGCGACGTCCGCAGAAACTAAGCCGAAAGTAGGAACGGCCATCGCTTCCAGATCGTCGCGCGATACCTGGTTGCGCCCGGCCGCCTCGTTCATCGCCTTTTCGATCAGCCTCCGGGCCACGTCGTACTTGACCCGGGTCGAAAGACGGCTCAATTGCGCCACGCCATCGAGTCCTGGCATTGCGGCCAACGCGTTCACACAGGCATTGCCCACCCGATGAGAAACTGCGCCGATCATGGGGATCTTGCGGAAACACCCGAAGGCGAAGTTCGCGATATCCGGCGCGATGGAAGCATTCCCGAGCGCGCCCAGCACCCACACGAACCCCTTTTGGTAGGCCGCCTCCCCCTCCGGCGCCTGGATCGCGGTTTCACCGGGCGTGGGACCCAGCGCCAACCAACGCTGAGCTGCTTCCAGAACCTCAGCCTGTCCGATTCGCGCGGTTAGGCTCACTGCTTCGGTCTGCCACTTCTTCGACGCGGTACTCTGCGTAAGCGATCGCGCGTGAAGCAGAAGCGCCTGCCATTCAAACTCTTTTCCGGACGCGGAGATTTCCCGGAAGACGGTTTGACTCCACGCGCCGGAGGGTGCGAGAGCTTGTTCCTTAGGGCCGCCGATGAGAACGTCGATTCGCTCGTGGATTTCCTTCATCTCGGTTGAGCCGTTATAATTCGTGACACAGCCACGCAACCGATGGAGTGCCGTTAAAAGCGCGGGAGTCCGCGGCGCGTGATCGATCGCCGATAGAACCGCTTTGAATGGAAACGGCGACTGCCGCTGCGACACTACCTCCACCAACCTCACCGCCTCGACCGCGCTAAGCGCCACGCCGTTCCGCAGCAGCGAGGCAGCCACAGCCTTCAACATGACCTTGAAATGAAACGAGCTGTTTCTTACAATCTCGTGGAGCGCCTCGAAAACGAAAGCCAGCCGCACCTCCGGCGACTCGCTTCTCAGTCGGTTTAGGGGTGCTTCGACTAGCCTGAGGACATCGCGCTCCCGGTGGATGAACGGGTTGGACCCAACCGCGGCAACAATCTCGCGCATCCAAACACTGGCCTCGGGGGCAAGCTCGGGCGCCGGAAACCGGGCTCGCATTGCGCGCTGTAACGCGTCAGGGTCAGCTGCCATTTCATCCTCCGATCAGAGGGACCAGCTTGATAAAGTCGATCTCCGAATCCTCGCGAAGGGCAAGCCGCGAGTCCAGCTCCGTCACTTGCTTTCCGTCGACGAGCACCAGAAAGCCGTTCTGCTCAAAACTCGAGTAGGCGCGGCGGCACTGAACTTCCAAGTCGAGAGGCCGCTTGGTCTTCATCCGGAATCCGTTCAGAATCTGCTCTGATTCTTCCGGCTGCACCAGACCTTGGAAAGTCTCCGGAAGCGCCTGGTTGTAGAGTTCCACCTCCTGCTGGAGACGGCCACGGACCAAATCCCGCAATGTTGCCTCATCGGCGGCCAACAAAATTCCCCCAGCCGCGATCCGCTCGCCATGAAGGGGTGCGTCGAAGATCCGGATCGTCATGAGCCAACTTTCCGATGCGGCATGGAACCCTCAGCAAAGAATCGGCCGCAACTGGACCGTGCATTAGGGATACTCGAGCGGGGGCGGGGTGGGCGATCTTGTCGCCCGCCTGCCCTCCCGGGTTTTTAGACGAGCGGTAAGGTGTGAAATGCCGGCAGAAAAGGCTCTGCTTCGCTTCTGAAACTGAGATTGGGCCTACTGCCGCAGGGCGTATACAAACAGCGCGCTGCCGGCGGCCACGGCGATGTACTGGCGATTACTTACCATGTAGCTCATCGGTCCGCTATTCACTTGGCCCCCGAGCGAAGCCTTCCACAGCAAATTTCCGTTCTTGCCGTCGAGCGCGAAGAAGTAGCCTTCGCGCCCGCCTCCGAATACCAGATCCGAGGCTGTCGACAGCACTCCGCCCCAGGTGATGTCGACCATCTTGTATTCCCACTTCCTGTCGCCTGTCTTGGGATCGAAAGCGCGGATAATGCCGTAGCCTTCCGCTTCGGTTTTATGGTCGGGGATGAGGTTCGGCTGCGCCATGGGCGTGTCGCCGGTGGAACGGCCGAAGCCGGTGCCCTTGGAGAACGTGGTGCCGCTGTTCTCCCAGCCGGGAATGTAGAACAAACCGGTGTGCGGGCTGTAGGACGGAGGATACCAGTTGGTCCCGCCCAGGCCGTTGGGCCGAATCACCACGGGCGTGGCGCTGTCCTGCTGGCCGGGAGTACGCATGGGGCGGCCCTTCTCATCGAAGCCCGTGAACCAGTTGGCACTCACAAAAGCCTTGCCCAACAGGAATTGGCCCGTGGTGCGGTCCAGAACGTAGAAAACTCCATTGCGATTGGCCCACATCATGACTTTACGCGGGTGGCCCTGATACTCGATGTCGGCCAGCACGGGAACCTGGGTGGAATCGTAATCCATGGTGTCGTGCGGAGTGAATTGGTAGAACCACTTCAGCTTTCCTGTGTCGGGGTCGAGAGCGACAACGGAATCGCTATACAGGTTGTCGCCGAGGCGGATGTCGCCATTGGTATCGGGCGCGGGATTTCCGATACCCCAGTAAGTGAGATTGGCGTCGGGATCGTAGGCTCCGACGTTCCAAATTGCGGCTCCGCCGGTCTTCCAGGAATCGCCCGACCAGGTTTCATGGCCGGGTTCGCCGGGACCGGGAATGGTGTAGAAGCGCCAGGCTTCTTTGCCGGTCTTCGCGTCGAACGCGACGATGTAGCTCCGAATGGCCCCGTCGCCGCCGGCCATGCCGACGATCACCTTATCCTTGACGATCAGCGGCGCGTGCGTAATGGCGTAGCCGCCCTGCTGCGCAGCGACTCCGGCGGTGCTGTTCCACAGGATCTTGCCGTTCTTGGCATCGATGGCGATCACGTGAGCGTCCAGCGTTCCCATGTACAGCGTGTCGCCAAGAATGGCCAGACCGCGATTGACTCGACCGCAGCAGACGCGCGCTTCGGGCGCAGGCGTGTAGGTGAGGGTCCAGAAGATGCGGCCGGTGACGGCATCGAGCGCGTAGACGTTGTTGGGCGCTTCAATGGTGTAAAGAACGCCGTCGACCACCAGCGCGGTGGTCTCGAACTTCTCGACGGACTTGGCCTGCCAGACCCATTGCAGCTCGAGATTCTTTACATTCGCGGGAGTGATCTGGTTCAGCCTGGTGTAGCGCTGCCCGTCGACGGTCCCGGAGTAGGTGAGCCAATTCTGGGGTTCCTTGTCGGCGTGCAGGATGCGGTCGAAGGTGACACCCTGTCCCCAAACAGTCCCCATGACAGACAGCAGCAGGAGCGAACGAAGATCCATGCATCACAGCATATACCTGAACGGTGCGCCCGCGCACGTTCCTGTGTAATATGGTTCTGCACCGTTTTTGAGAGAGGAAGGTTCGACCATGTGGACAATCCGAGTGGCGACTTTAGCGCTTGCGGGCGGGGCGTTGCTGGCACAGCAGACCGGCGATCCGGTGAATGGCAAGGCGATTTTTGAAGGCAAGGGGAATTGCGCCGGGTGCCATCGCATTCACGGAAACGGCTCCCATTTCGGACCCGATTTGAGTGAGATCGGTGCTCGCCGTCCGGAGCAGCTCCAAGCTTCGATCCTGGACCCCGACGCGGAAATCCTTCCCGCCAACCGCATTTATCGCGTGGTCGCCAAGAATGGGACGGTCACCATCGGGCGGCTTTTGAATGAAGATACGTTTACGGTGCAGATGATCGACAAGACGGAGCGTTTGCTTTCCTTCCAGAAGGCGGATTTGAAAGAGTATGCCTTCGAGACAAAGTCGCCGATGCCGTCGTTCAAGGATAAGCTCAGTGCGCCGGAGTTAGCGGATGTTGTGGCGTATCTTGAGACCTTGAAACCTCCGCCTGGCGCTGGTCGCGGGGGGCGCGGCGGTGCACCTGGCGGAGCCCCTCCTCCGGCTGCCGTTGCTCCGCCTGCCGTGGCTCCTCCCGATCACATTGGCGTCGAACCTCATTAACCGGCGCTAGCTTACCGCTCTTTGCAGCCGCGCTCAGGAAAAGGCGGACGTTCGTGCGATAGTAAAAGAACTGTTTGCCTGGGAGAGGCTATTGAGGGCACTTCTATTCTTTTTCTGTGGCGCCGCTTTTGCCTTTCAAGGCGGGATCGTTACACCTCTTGCGCTGGTTGTTCTCGACCCCGCGAAGCCGTCGGCCGGGCGCTTTCCCGACGGTTGGGAGTTAAAGACCAACTCCGGCAAGGCGGATGTTTCCACTACCATGGACGGCGAGTCCACGGTCCTGCATTTCAAGAGTGTAAAATCGTCCTTTTCGCTGGAAAAAGGAGTGGACGTGGATGCCGTTAAGATGCCGTATCTGACCTGGCACTGGAAAGTGACTCAACTGCCCAAAGGAGGCGATTTCCGTCACTTCTGGAGCGACGATCAAGCTGCCCAGGTATTGGTTGCGTTCGATGAGCGTCATGTTCTCACCTACATCTGGGACTCCACCGCGCCCCAAGGAACCATGGAGAGTGCAAGTTCCCCGCCGTTGATACACATTTACGCGATCGTCTGCCGCTCCGGGACGTCCCAGGCCAACCAGTGGGTTCCGGAAAGCCACAACGTTGCCGCCGACTATCTCAAGGCTTTCGGAAAACCGGCTCCGCATGTGAAGGGGCTGAGGCTCCAGATCAATTCGCAGCATACCGGCTCGGCGGCGGAAAGCTACTTCGGCGAAGTGATTTTCCGTAATACCGCGCTCGCCAGAAACGGCGCAACGGAGCCTGTCGCAGCCGGGCGGCCCGCCGATTCTGGCCCCAAAGAGGGCCGCTCCGGCCCTGCGCACCACTAATGATTCTGATTACCGGCGCGACCGGCTTCATTGGAGGCCATCTGGTAGAGGCCTTGCGCGTCCGCGGCAAACCCGCGCGGTGCCTGATCCGCCGGGATAGCGCCAGGCGCCATCCTTTTGGATTGCCGGATGGAGTCGAGATTGTCTACGGCGACCTGGTTTCCGGCGAGGGCATCGGCGCGGCCCTGGAAGGCGCCGGCACTGTGATCCATCTCGCGGGAGTGACGAAGGCGCTTTCGACGCGCGAGTTCCATGCGGGCAACGTGCAAGCGACAGAGAATCTGGCCCAGGCGATGGTTGGGATCGGCGCTCGACTGGTGTACGTCAGCTCGCTCGCGGCGATCGGCCCCAGCCTCGACGGCACACCGATAAACGAGGAGGCCGAGCCGCGTCCTCTGACGCATTACGGACGGTCGAAGCTGGAAGGCGAGCGGATCGCATTATCGCTGCTTCCCGATGCTGTGATCGTGCGGCCGTCTGTAGTCTATGGCCCTCGCGATACGGACGTGTTCGAAATGTTCAAGTCGATCAGCAAGGGCGTTGTGCTCGAAATCTCGGGCGGCGAGCGCTGGTTCCAGGCGATCTACGTGAAGGATCTCGCGGAGGGGTTGCTGGCTGCGGCGTGTAGTCCTCAGGCGAGTGGCCGCGCATATTTTCTGGCGCACGCGAAAGTAGTTTCGTGGACCGAGCTTAGCTCCGCGGCGGCGCGCATTATGCGAAAACACCCGCGAGTGCTGCGCGTTCCGTCTCCGCTGGCTTACGCCGTGGGAGGCGCCGCTGAAATTTGGTCGCGCCTCGCAGGCAAGCCGGGGATTATCTCACGCGAGAAGGTGAAAGAAGCGCAGTGCCGCCATTGGACCTGCGACACTCGCCGCGCGGCACAAGAGCTCGGCTTCGAAGCCAAGACGCCTCTGGATCTCGGAGTTGCCGACACGCTGGCCTGGTACAAGGAGGCGGGTTGGCTGAAGTATTGAAATCCCCGCCACAGCTTTGGGCCGTCGATAAACTGATTCTGGCTTACCTTACCGCCACGGGAGCTTTGGCCGCTGTGTATTGGAATCGCCTGCCCGAAGCGCCCGTAATTCTGGCATTGCACGTCGCCGCGGCCATCGCCGTTGTGACCGCCTTCCGCAGCGGCGGCCGAGTGGCCCGATATTTCCACCATTGGTATCCGCTGCCGCTGGTGGCTTCCTGCTACAAGGAGATGGCGATCCTGATTCCAGCCGTCCGAGGCATTTCCGACGATCAATGGCTCGCGGATTGGGATTTTTCGATCTGGCATGCGAATCCAACGGTTTGGCTGGAGCGCATCCAAACGCCTGCGCTCACCGATTTTCTGCAGCTTGTTTATACGCTGTTTGTCCCGGCGGTCCTTTTGGTCCCTTACCTCTTGTGGAGGAAACGGCGCTTCGGGGATTTTCGGTATTGCGCCTTCCTGATCTCGCTGGGATTTCTGGCGTCGTACGCCGGCTACGTTCTGGTGCCTGCGCGCGGGCCCCGGTTTTTCCTCGATCACCTGCAGCATTTTCCTTTGCAGGGGGGCTGGGCGGTAGACGCGATGCGCAAAACGCTGGACCGGCTGGAATCCTCGCATTACGATTGCTTTCCAAGCGGGCACGGCGAACTCTCGATTCTTTCCTGGTGGAGCAGCCGTCAAATCTCGAAGCCGCTTGCCCTGGTCTATTTGGCGTACACGGCATGCATTATTTTTGCTACAGTTTACCTTCGATACCACTACACGGTTGACTTGGCGGCGGGCGCGCTGCTCGCCGCGATCTTGATTGCGGGGGGGCCCAGGTTGTATCGGGCACTCTCAGAAAAGCCGTCAGGAAAAGAGGACTCGATTGGCGCTTGAAGTTGTAACCGCGGAGGACAAGGCGGCATTGAAAGAGTTTGTTGAGTTTCCGTATTCGCTCTATCGCGGCGACCCGTATTGGGTGCCTCCCTTGCGGATCGCGGTCAAGGAACTGCTGGATAAGGCCAAGCACCCGTTCTACGTGAACGCCGAGACGCAGTTGTTTCTGGCCAAGCGCGAGGGGAAAGTGGTGGGCCGCATCGCCGCGATCTTTGACCGCAATCACAACAAGTTTCACGAGGAAAAAGCCGGATTCTTCGGATTCTACGAATCGATCGACGACAAAGAAGTGGCTGCGGCTTTGCTGGGCGCGGCTCGCAAGTGGGTGTTCGGCAAAGGCTCGGAGTTTCTCCGTGGGCCGGTGAATCCTTCCACCAACTACGAATGCGGCACGTTGATCGACGGCTTCGATTCCAGTCCCATGGTCATGATGACTTACAATCCCCGCTATTATCCGGCGTTGATGGAAGCGGTGGGCCTCCGTAAGGTGAAGGATCTGAACGCGTACGTCAATTCGGCGGCCACAACCGCGCTGGACAAGATCGGGCGCGTGGCGGATCGCAAACTGGCGCGAAGCGGAGTCACGGTGCGGCCCATTCATATGAAGGATTTCGACGGCGAAGTGGCGCGCATCTGGGATGTTTACAACGCGGCGTGGAAGCGCAACTGGGGATTTATCCCCATGACTCGCGAAGAATTCTTCCTGATGGGCAAGGAAATGAAGATGATTCTGAAGCCTGAGCTGGCGCTGATCGGGGAAGCGGCGGGGAAAGCGGTGGGGTTCGCGCTGGCTTTGCCCGACGCAAATTTCGCCCTAAAACCGGCAGGAGGCAGCCTCTTCCCGACAGGACTACTCAAAATTCTGTATCATCAACGTTTGATAAAGGGTCTGCGGGTGATTGCTCTAGGGGTGGTGGAGGAGTACAGAACCTCCGGTGTAGCGGCTGCCTTCTATGCTACGCTCGTGCGGACGGCCAGAAAGTTGGGCTACAGCGGCGATTGCGAGATGTCGTGGATACTGGAAGATAACGTTCTCATGACAAGATCCCTGGAAGTGATGGGCGCAAGGCACTACAAGACTTATCGAATCTACGAATGGCAATGAACACGAGCCTGACGGCCACCGCTAAAAAGAAGACCGACGGAGCCAACGACATTTTCGAGCGATGCCGCACTTTCACCCGGCCCGGCGAACTCCAGCAAGCCGGTCTGTACATGTATTTCGAGACCTTCGGGGACCGGGAAGGCTGTCAGCCGGGGGAAGTGCGGCTAGGCTCCTCGAGGGTGCTGATGTTTGGGTCGAACGATTACCTGGACCTGATCACGCACCCGAAGGTCAAAGAAGCAGCCGCGCACGCGATCGAGAAGTACGGCAGCGGATGCAGCGGCTCGCGCCTGCTGAACGGGACTCTGGATCTGCACGTGAAGCTGGAAGCCGAGCTTGCCTCCTTCGTGCGCAAAGAAGCCGCGATGATCTTCGGCACCGGGTTTCAGGCCAATTACGCGACGCTTTCCGCTCTAACCGAAAAGGGCGACGTAATGATCTGCGATCACAATCTGCACGCCAGTCTGGTCGAAGGCGCGTTGCGGTCGCCGGCGCGGGTGATGCGCTTCCGGCATAACGATCTGGATCATTTCGACAGGTGCCTGAACAATTGCGCGTCTGAGGAAAAGATTCTGGTGGTCTCCGAAGGCGTGTTCAGCATGGAAGGGGATCTGGCCAATCTGCGCGGCTTGGTGGACCTTTCAAGATCGAGCGGAGCTCGCCTCTACGTAGATGAAGCGCACGGCCTGGGAGTCTTAGGCCGCACCGGAGCGGGTGCGGCCGAGCATTTGGGCGTGCTGGACGAAGTGGACATCGTGATGGGGACTTTCAGCAAGGCGCTGGCGTCGGTGGGCGGGTTTGTCGCGGGCCCTCGCGATGTGGTGCATTATCTGAAACACACGGCCCGGCCGTTCGTGTTCTCGGCGAGCCTGCCGGCAGCGTCGGTAGCGGCAGCGGGGGCGGCTCTGGAGATCATTCGCCAGGAGCCGGAACGGCGTCAGCACCTGCTGCAATTGGCCAGCGATCTGCGTGTTGAGCTGAGGTCGCGCGGCTTCTCGGTCCTGGATGGGGAAACCGCGATTGTGCCGGTGGTGATTCGGGACGAAGGGGATCTGTGCCGGTTGTGCAAGGCTCTGCTAGCCGAGGGGATTTATATTAATCCTGTGCTGAAGCCGGCAGCCTCGCAGAATCTGTTGCGCATTTCTTGTACATCCGCGCATACGCAGGCGCATATTGAGCGGCTGGTTTCGACTCTCGCTACGGTGGCGGACCGGCTCGGCATCGAGCGGTAGCCCGCCTGAGCTATTTCATTTGATCGGAGACCAGAGACTCAATCACACGGCGGTCCATGGGCCAAAATCCGGTGACGCTCGACTCGTGGGTTTCGAAGCGGCCGGAGACTAGCACGGCGGTCAGATCGGTGCGTTTTGGCGCCGAGCCTTGACCCACAATCAACCTCCGGAGCAGATCGGTGGTGCTGGAGAAGACTTTGGCAAGCGCGGCCGCGGAATCCGGCGATGCGCAGGCTACGTCCATTCTGATCTCGAAGGTTTTGTTTCCCGCGGGAGAACCACCCTGAACACTGCCAGCCTGCACACTGAAAGACGCCTCGCGGGCGGTCGCCAGTGGCGTTAGAAAGGCCTGCGTGCCGGTGGGCGCATTCTTCAGGCCCTTGAAATCGGTCCCCGGAGCTGAAATCCAAAAGGCCGCGGACGGCACGGTAATGCCCTTCTTGCCGTTTGAAGGCTCCACCATCCCCGCTCCCTGCGGGCTATCAGAAATCGCCAACGCCAGAACGTTGTCGGCCAGCAGATAAAACGAGATCTTACGATCAGGTTGATCGCTCGACAGGCTGCAGAGCCCGTTGATGCAGGTTCCGTGCTGCGACTCCGCGTAATCGGCCAGCCGCTTCCAGTCAAAGTGGCCCTGGACGGCCGCATAAAAATCGCCATGGACGAAGACGGCGGCGACGGCGTCAAGATCGGTGCGGTAATCGAAGCCGATTTGCTCGGCGAAGTGGCGATAGTCGGGGTCTTCGGCCGCCTTCGGCCCGGCCAGCGATTCCAGCAGGCCGCCTTTGCGCAACTGCTGCACGTCGATGTAAACCTTGACTGCGCCGTCCACAGGGAGGGTTTGCATGAGTCGCGACGCGTCGTAAAGCCGCGAGCGGCGCCATTCCACCAGGCCCACGGCGGCGAGGACGACCAGTACCAGTGCAACGGCCAGGTGCCACGGACGAAAGCGGAATCGCATGCTATTGGGAAGAATACCCCGGCGGAGGTCTTGGTGTCACTCCTGGAGCCACTGTCTCCTAGACTAGTAACAGTCCGCTAAGCGGAGCCAAAGGGTCGCGGCCATGAGCGAGCTGTTCCTTTCGGGACCTGAGGGGCCGCGATCAGCCCTTTGTGGAGTGGTAGCAAGGCGGCCGACGGAATAGACTCCCCGCACCGATGTCTATTCGCCCCGCATTCTCCGCCGGAGTCTTTTTCAGGAGCCGCAGGCCTTTGAGAGACCCACCGCTGCGGTCTGAATGGGCCAGCGACCTAATTCGATGCTCCCCGGCTGGTACCCAGGGGTCCGAAGCCTTAACGAAACGACTACGGCCCCCAGACGTATATTTCGCGAGCCGGGCCCGTGTTTCGCTATAGTAACTTTACGGTGAATCTCCGCCTCCTCGCGCTTCCCGTAGCCGCTTTTCTGGGCGCGTGCCAAAACATGCCCGCTCCTTATGCGCCGCCGGAGCAACGCCAGCCGTTCGAAGACTTCGCTCCTTATCGGGTGAATCGGGTCATTGAGATGGGGGACCAGGACGCGCCCAGATATTTTGTCCGCGACTTTGGCGCGTCGGGCGGGAGCTGGCGCTGGACCGGCAAACACCCCGAGCTTCGCCTGTTCCTGCGGACCAACCAGATGCTGCATTACGTCATCGACTTCACCATCGTGGAGGCGACATTCAAGGAGACCGGACCGGTGACGCTGTCCTTCTTTGTCAATGGCCACCAATTAGACAGGATCACTTACACGGCCGCCGGATCCCAGCATCTGGACAGGCCGGTTCCCGACGCCTGGATTGAACCCGGAAAGGACGCGACCGTCGGCGCGGAGATCGATAAAACTTATACTTCTCCGGGTGATGGCGCGGCGCTAGGATTCGTCCTGAGCCGGATGGGACTTCGTCAGGAATGATTCAGGCCCTGGCTGCGCTCGTGGGCGCGGCCCTGACCGTGGCAGCCTGCTACGCCGCGGGAGCAATCCTGATTGACTGGCTAGCCCGGCACAGGGCTGGGGCGGCCCTCCAAACAGGAAGGGAACGCGCTAGGTCCGCCGCCCCAGGCTCCGTTGTGCCGGCGAGTTCCTCAAAAGGTATGACTCTGTGGCGGTTCGAGCGCGTGCCTTTGGCTTTCACCCTGGGTACCGCTTGCCTGCATCTGGCCGTTTTTGCGATTCTCGCGGCGCATATTGCGTACTGGCCAGTGCTCACGGTTTTGCTGCTGAGCGTGATCGGATGTGCCGTGGCGAAGGGGTCCTGGAGACTGAGAGGCGAGGCGGGTGAACCCCTCAGCCTCAACCTGAAACGCGTTTGTATTCCGTTGTTTGGGATCTTTACCATCCTCTATTTCTTTCATGCCTGGGCTCCGGAGAACAGCGCGGACGGCTCCGGCTATCACCTCGGCTATGTTGCTCGGGAGCTGCAGGCGCACGGGTTAGAGCGCGTCACGACCGATGTTTATGCGACCTTCAGTGGGGGAATCGACATGCTGTTCGTGCCCGCGTTCGCTATCGGGCGGAATTCGGCTGCGGCGCTGGTTCACCTGGCATTCACGATGGCTCTCGCAATGGCGATGTTCGCGTACGGCCGGAGGCTCGGGAACCCGTGGGTGGGCGTGGCGGGGGCATTTCTCACGTATGCGAGTCCGATTGTTGGAATCGACGGATCCAGCGCCTATAACGATTTGGGAGTGGCTGCGGCCGTCTTCAGCGCGTTCTATTGGCTGGAGATTTGGGACGAAACCCATGCGGGCAAGGCTCTGATCCCGGCCGGACTCATGGCCGGCTACGCCTTCGCCGCCAAGGGCACGGCGTTCGTCATGGTGCCGTTCGCCCTGGGATTTGTTATTTGGCGCGTGAGGAAGCTCGGTGGTGAAATGTTGCGCCCTTTAGTCACCGTAATACTTTTTTCTTCTCTTATGATTGCGCCGTGGATGCTGAAGAACTGGATTATCGTCAGGAACCCGATCGCGCCCTTCGGGAACGCGATTTTTCGCAATCCTTATTTCCATCCCATCTGGGAGCGCGAATTGGCGGATGTCATGCAAAGCTACGGGGTAACCGACAAGCGCACGCTCCCGCTGGAGGTGACCGTTCGCGGGGAGAAGACGCAGGGGATTCTGGGAATGACGTTCCTCGCCGCGCCGCTAGCGCTTCTGGCCTTGCGCTTCAGGCATGGGCGCAGGCTGCTGGCGGCTGCGCTCGTGGTTGGCGCTCCTTACGTCACGAACATCGGAACGCGCTTCCTGATTCCGCCGCTGCCCTTTGTTTCGTTGGCGATGGCGCTGGGAATCGGCAGCGGGGCGGGAATCGGGCCGCCGATCCTGGCTGCGCTCATGATCTTCCACGCGGTCAGCTCCTGGCCTGATGGGGTGCGCCGCTACGCCGACAAGTTCGTCTGGCGGCTCGACCATATCCTGATCAACCAGGCTCTGCGGCGAATCCCTCAAGACGAGTACTTGAGAAAGAGCGACATGGACTACGGAGCGGCTCGGCTGGTGGAAGCTACCGTGCCCCAGGGTGAGCGCATCCTGGGCTCGCGTGGCGTGGCTTCGTCCTATTGCAATTGCGAGATCCTAACCACCTTTCAGTCCGCTTTGAGTCAGACGCTGTTCGATTCGTTTTATGTGGCGCTGGTTGAGGACGATCAGCCTAAGATCCTGGAATCGTTCCAGTTTCCGGAGCGGGCTGTGCGCCGGATGCGGGTATTGCAGACCGGCAACGTCGCGGATCCTGAAACCCAGTGGAGCGTCCACGAGCTGCGATTCTACGATCACGGAGTCGAGATTCCGAGGCAGCCGGAGTGGCGTCTCAGAGCTTGGCCGAACCCTTGGGAAGTCCAGCTTGCCTTCGATAATTCGCTGGCCACTCGCTGGCGAACCTGGGAGTCCGTCAAACCGGGCGACTATCTGGATGTGGACTTCGGACGCGAGCGGAAAGTGGACGAAGTTCGAATCGAAACATCCTCTGATTACTATCAGATACGGCTACAAGTGGAAGCTTTGGATCCTTCCGGGCATTGGGCGGCCATAGCCAAGAATCCCAAGGTTTCCGCGTTTCAGACGAAATCCAGCCTGCGTCTGGAGGCAACTGAGGCGATGAGGTCGCACGGTTTCCATTACTTACTGATCGGCGACAGCGACTACGGGGCGGACGATTTTCGAGACGATCCGGTGGCCTGGGGCCTGAAGCAAGTTGCCGTGGGCTACGGCATTCGGATCTACAAAGTGATCGAACGATGAGCCGGTTTCGGTATAGTAATCTTACGGTGAACCTCCGCCTTCTGCTGCTTCCCGGAGCGGTTTTTCTGTACGCCTGCCAAAATATGCCCGCCCCTTACGCTCCGCCGGAACAACGCCAGCCATTTGAAACCTTCGCTCCCTATCGAATCAATCGAATCATTGACATGGCGGACGGCGACGCGGATAACTACATCGTCCACGATATCCTGCGAACCGGTGGAACGTGGCGCTGGACGGGCAAGCATCCGGAGGCGCGGGTGTTTATGCGGGCCAACGACGGGCTGCATTACATCGTTGATCTGACGATTGCCGGGGCGACCTTCAAGGACACCGGCCCGGTGACATTGACCTTCTACGTGAACGGCCATCTGCTAGATAAGGCGACGTATAGCGCGTCGGGTCCTGAGCATTTCGATGAACCGGTTCCGGCGGACTGGGTGCAAGTCGGCAAGGACGCCATTGTCGGCGCAGAAATCGATAAACCTTGGATTTCCCCGGCTGATGGCGTCGCCCTGGGTTTCATTCTGAACCGGATAGGATTGCGCCAGGAATGATTCTGGCCCTGGCGGCACTCCTGGGCGCTGCCCTGACGGCGGCGGCGTGTTATGCCGCCGGTGCCATGCTGATCGACAAGCTCGGGTTGACTCTGCGGCGCTTCGAACGGGCACCTCTGGCGTTCACTCTGGGCGCGGCCTGCCTGCACCTTGCCGTTTTCGCGATTCTGACCGTTCATCTGGCGTATTGGCCGGTGCTCACGGCCTTGCTTCTGGGCGCGATCGGCGGCGCTCTGGCGAAGGGTTCTTGGAAGTTGCGAGGAGAGCAGGGAGAACCTCTAAGCGTAAATCTAAAACGCATTTGTATTCCGTCATTTGGAATATTTATCCTCCTGTATTTCTTTCATGCCTGGGCTCCTGAAATGAGCCCGGATGGCTCGGGCTACCATCTTGGCAACGTCGTGCGCGAACTGCGGGCGCACGGGTTCGAGCGCATCACCACGGACATGTACGCGACGTTAAGTGCAGGCATCGAGATGCTGTTCGTGCCGGCGTTCGCGATCGGCCGGCATTCCGCCGCGGCGCTGGTTCATCTTGCGTTTCTGGTGGCGCTGGCGCTGGCGATGTTTGCTTATGGACGGCGGCTGGGCATGCCCTGGGTGGGCGCGGCGGGCGCTTTTCTTACGTTTGCCAGCCCGGTGGTTGGAATCGACGGGTCCAGCGCTTATAACGATGTGGGCGTGGCGGCGGTGGTTTTTAGCGCCTTCTATTGGCTCGAGATTTGGGACGAAACCCGTGATAGCAGGGCTCTTGTCCCGGTCGGATTGATGGCTGGTTACGCTTATGCCACGAAGTACACGGCGTTTGTCATGGTGCTGTTTGCGCTCGGGTTCGTGGCTTGGCGGGCGCGGAAAGTGCGGCCTTTGATCACGGTAGCGCTTTTTTCCTCTGCGATGATCGTGCCGTGGATGCTCAAAGATTGGATCGTGGTTCAGAATCCGATTGCTCCGTTCGGAAACGCGATCTTCCGAAATCCATATTTCCACCCGATGTTCGAGAAGAACTACGCCGAAGATTTGCGTAGCTATGGGGTTACCGACAAACGCACGCTGCCGCTGGAAGTAACCATTCGCGGCGAGAAGACGCAAGGGATTTTGGGGCTTACCTTTTTGGCTGCGCCGCTCGCTCTGCTGGCTTTGCGTTACCGGCATGGCCGGCGACTGCTCGCCGCGGGACTGGTGCTGGGGATCACTTATTTCGCCAACATCGGAACGCGCTTCCTGATCCCGCCTTTGCCCTTTCTTTCCCTAGCGATGGCGATGGGAATCGGAGGCGGATTCGGAATTGGGCCGCCGATCCTGGGTGCGCTGATGGTTTTCCACGCGGTTAGCTCCTGGCCGCCCGAAATGCGCCATTATGCCGACCACTTCGTGTGGGGGCTGAATCATATTCTGTTCGAGCAGGCTTTGCGGATCGTGCCGCAGGATCAGTACTTACGCACCGAACGGGATTACAGCGCCGCTCGCTTGGTGGAAGCCACGGTGCCTGCGGGCGAGCGCATTCTGGGCTTGCGCGGAGTTCCTTATGCGTACTGCAACCGCGAGATTTTGTCCACTTATCAGTCGGCTCTAAGCCAGACGCTGATCGATTTTATCAATGCCAGCATCATTGAGGATTATCAGCCTACGGTGGTGGAATCATTCAAGTTCCAGGAGCGCTCGGGGAGCCGCTTCAGGGTGCTGCAAACAGCCACGGTGCACGATGCGAATGCCCAGTGGAGCGTTCATGAACTGCGGTTCTTCCACAATGGCATCGAGATTCCGCGCCGACCGGAATGGCGCATTCAGGCGTGGACCAATCCTTGGGAGGTGCAGCTGGCTTTCGATAATTCCCTGGCGACGCGCTGGCGCACTTGGGAAACCGTCAAGCCGGGCGATTTCCTGGACGTCGACTTCGGACGCGATGAGGTAGTGGATGAAGCACGGCTGGATACGTCTCCTGATTACTATGAGATACGGATACAAGTGGAAGCGATGGATTCGAATGGGAAATGGGTTGAGCTTGCTCGCGACCCAAAGGCGGTGCTGGCGGATCACAGCAAGTACAGTCTCCGCCGAGCGGCTATCTATGAGATAAATGCTCGCGGGATCCATTACCTGCTGGCGGGTGAAGACGACTTCCGGGCGGACGATATTCGAGATGATCCAGAGGCTTGGGGAATGACCCAGGTGGCTTCGGGCTACGGCATCAAGATTTACAAATTGAACGGGGCTACCAAGTGATGCGCCGGTTCCTGGGGGTGGATGGTGGGCAATCGAGCACCGTGGCCCTGATTGGCGATGAAACTGGGAGGGTGGTTGGGATTGGACGGGGTCCTGGTTGCAGGAATGCCGGGGCGATTGAAGCGGCATTGGGCGAGGCAGGGGGTGGTTCTTTCGAGGCCGCATGCTTCGGTTTGAGCGGCGGCACAGCCGGGCGGGAAACGGCTTTGCGGGAACTGGTTCATGCTGAGCATTACGTGTTCACTCACGACGCGGACATTGCATTGACGGGCGCGCTGGCGGGTGAGCCGGGGATCATCGTGATCGCTGGAACGGGATCGATGGCGTTTGGACGGAACGCGTCGGGGCAGATGGCGAGGGCCGGCGGCTGGGGCTATGCGTTCGGCGACGAAGGGGGCGCGTTCGATTTGGTTCGCCAAGCTCTGCGAGCGGCTCTGCGTCAGGAGGAGGGTTGGGGTCCGGCGACGATTTTGCGGGCCGCGCTGCTCGATGCCTCGGGCGCTGCGAACGCCAACCATCTGATGCATCGCTTCTATACGGACGAATGGCCTCGGGAGCGGATTGCCGCTCTTGCACCTGTGGTGGACCAAGCCGCTGCGGCCGGGGACTCGATCGCCCAGGAGATCCTCAAGGGCGCGGCGCAGTCTCTGGCGGCGCTCGCAGGAATCGTACGGGGGCAGTTGTTCGCGCAGAATGAGAGCGTGGGAGTGAGCTATACCGGAGGAGTGTTTCGAAGCCCGGTGGCGCTGGTGCGATTCCGGATGCTGATGGAACTCGATGAAAGCAATCGGCTGGAGGCTCCGCGCTTTGGGCCGGCGGCGGGCGCGTTAATCGAGGCTTATCGCGCGGGCGGCCTGAGGTGCTTGCCGACGGAGCTACCCTTGGAGAAATGAGTCTGGAACCTGTCTCGCACTTCTTCTATTCGCATCGCTTGAAGCTCCAGTTCTGGGATTGGGGCACGGACGGAAAGCCGGTGATGATTCTGGTGCATGGCGGGCTGGATCATGCTCGCAATTGGGATTGGGTGGCGCGTGCGCTACGCGAAGATTACCACGTGTATGCGTTAGACCTGCGCGGGCATGGCAATAGCGCCTGGGCTCCGGGCGCTCTCTACAGCGTCGCCGAGCACGTCTTGGATCTTTCGGGGCTGGCCGACATCGTCAAGGGGTTTCCGATCTACATCATCGGACACTCGCTGGGAGCGGTGGTGACGCTGTTGTATGCGGGCGTGTATCCGGATCGGGTGAAGAAAATCGTGGCCATTGAGGGCGTGGGGCTGCCTCCGGTGAGCAAACCGCAGCCGGCTCCGGCCGATCGCATCCGCAACTGGATTGAGCGGGTGCGGAGCGCGGAGAATCGCACTCCGCACAGCTATCCCGATCTGGCGTCGGCGGTCGCGCGGATGAAGGAGGCGAATCCGTTTCTGACTGACGCCGTGGCGCAACACCTGACGGTGCATGGAACCAATTGGAACGCGGATGGGTCGATTATCTGGAAGTTCGACAACTTCGCTCGCCTGGGTGCGCCGTATGGGATGAACGCGGAGGAGGCCGCGGCGGTGATGAGCCGGATCACTTGTCCGGTGCTGCTGTTCTGGGGCCGCGAGAGCTTTGCCCTGGACCCGGATGTGGCTCCGGAAGCGGCGGTACTGCATGACCGGAGGATCGTGAAGGTGGATCACGCCGGGCATTGGGTGCACCACGATCAGCTCGAAATATTCTTGCGGGAGACGAAGAAGTTTCTGGCGGAGTGAGGCGGGGCGCGGTAGAATGCTCGCAGAATGATGCGGGCGTTTCTTTGGGCGGTGCTGGTTATTCTGCCGGTGCGGTTGTGCTTGGGGCAGGTCTCGGAGCCTCCTGCGCCTATTTTCCCGAGTGACGGGAAACCGGCGGTAGAAGCGGGTGGCGCGGAATTGCTGCAAGCCGTTTGTCCTGGGCACGTTCAAGTCGGAAAGGAAATCGGGTGTGGGACAAACTGCCCTTCCGTTGCGGGCTTGAAGGAATTTACCCCTTGGTGGCTCGCCACCCTTACGCGTGGGCATTTCCTTTCGCCGGCGAGCGATGACGCGGTCCTCTCCATGGTGGGATGTGAGCCTCATTCTGAAAATTTCGGAGGCACGATTCTGCTAACTCGGGGCGTTCAGGGATGGGCGATGGGTTGGTATAAGGCCGGGGTCGAGACTTCACAATGCCACAAGGTTGCCCTCAGGGACCAGCGGGAAATCCTCGTATGCATTGGGTCGTCCAACACGCCGGGGATTAACATGGCCGAGCTTTATGTCGAAGACCTCCTTCGCCCTGCCGCCACCCTCATGGCTGAGGACGAGGCGCCCTTCTTCGTAGCGCGCCATGATGTGATTACTTGCGGTGAAAACTTCGAGGATGAGACCAGACCCTCGCCGCTGACGCGTGCATTCGTTGAAAAAGTGGAGTTCGCTCCTGCAGCCTCAGGCGGGGCCGCGTCATCAGTCTCAGTGACTGCCAGCTTCGGGCGCCGATCTATCGATCCGGGGATGGTACAAGTCTGCGTAAGATCCCCGGGTGCGTTTTTACCTCCGGTGAAGAGTTACCACCTCGACTTCGTCTTCGACGGCCACACCTTCCAACCGACAGCCGCCAGCGCGGAGACGGCTCGCATCTTCGCTTCGCGATGACCTTGCGCCGCCTGTAACAGAGACCTGCCCGCGCAGATCAACTGGATGCATGCAGATCCATCCGGAATGGTCCAACCTGCTCATCCGTCTGCTCTCGACGGCGGCGGCTGGGGCGATCATCGGCTATGACCGCGGGGAGCATGGCCGACCCGCGGGATTGCGGACGACCATGCTGGTCGCCCTTGCGGCCTGCGTCGCGATGATTCAGGCAAATCTGCTGATGGATTCGACAGGGAAGACCGGAGACTCGTTCGTCGTCTTCGATCTGATGCGCTTTCCTTTGGGCATTCTCTCTGGGATGGGTTTCATCGGAGCCGGGGCGATTCTGCGGAAAGACAATCTGGTGCTTGGTGTCACTACGGCCGCGACGCTTTGGTTCGTCACCGTTCTTGGGTTGTGCTTCGGAGGCGGCCAAATCGTGTTGGGGTTCGCGGGGCTCGCAATCGGTTTTCTTGTCCTTGCCGGTTTGAGACGCTTTGAAGGGCGCATGAAACAGGAGCGTCTGGCGGCATTGACGGTTGTCATCGCCGAGGGCGGTCCCGGCGAAGAAGACCTGCGCGCCCGGCTTGCCGCGCAACACTTTAACGTGCGCTCCTGCTCCCTGGTTTATAGCGCGGCGGCTACAACCCGGGAATTGACGTGCGAGGTAAGCTGGCTCGGCCATGCGTTCGACAGCTCTCTTCCCGAGGTTGTTCGTGTTCTTACCCGCGATAAGGGGGTGGAGAAAGTCGTCTGGTCCCCGCAGACACGCTAAAATGGGCTGGCCATGATCTCGGTCTTGCTCTCAGCAGGGCGCTCCCTGCGGATTCTGCGCAAGCATTGGAAGCTTACGGCCATCGCCGTTTTTTCGCTTTCCATCGCGATGGCACTGGGGGTGGTGGGCCTGAGCGTGTCGAATACGGCTTTGCTGCTGCCGCCCTCGGCGCCTGAGCCGGACCGCCTGGTTACGATCTATTCTCACTCCGCCGATGAAGCCGCCGGTCAGATCTCATACCCGGATTACAAATACTATCGCGACAATAACCACGTCTTTACGGATATTGCCGCGGCTCCTAATTCAATTTCGATAGACGCAAACTCGGATGGAGCGCATGAGGTAAAGGTGGTGTCGAGGCCGGTTTCCGATAATTATTTCGCTGTGTTGGGAATCCGGCCTTTTCTTGGACACTTCTTCGCGCCCGGCGATGACCAGTCGAAGGAGCCACTCGCCGTGATGACGTATTCATGCTGGCAACGGCTGGGCGCGGAGCCGAACATAGCCGGTAAGTCCGTGGGAGGATCGACTATTGTGGGCGTGGCTCCGAAGGAATTCACGGGGTCGTTCTACGGAGTCAACGGCGATCTTCTGACGTCGCTGTCCAGAGTGGGCAATAATGCCGACTGGTTCGCGCAACGGGACAGCCGGCAATTGTTTTTGACGGCTCGGCTGAAGCCGGGGGTGAGCCGGAGTCAGGCGCAGGCGGAGATGGCTGCGCTGTCGGGAAGGCTCGCGACCGCGTACCCGAAGGAAGATAAAAATCGAACGGCGATTGTAGCGCGGGCCACGCTGCTTCCGCCCGACGGAGTGGCAGCCGCGGAATTGGTTACCGGTATTCTGATGGCGGTGGTGCTGCTGGTGCTGCTGATTGCGTGCGCCAATGTCGCGAATCTGCTGCTGGCCGTGGCGGTGGGACGCCGGCAGGAGGCTGCGATCAAACTCGCGCTGGGTGCGCCACGCGGCCGCCTGATTCGCGAGTTCCTGCGTGAGAGCACGATTCTCTGCGTGGCCAGCGCCGCGCTGGGGTATGCGATTGCCGCTGCGGCCATCGCCCGATTCACTAACTTCACGATCACATTGCCCAATGTCGGCGCATATTCTTTTGGAATTGTGCTCAAGCTTGACGCCACCGTTGCGGCGTTTGCAGTCGCCCTGATGCTGATTGCGATTCTTGCCACTGGGCTGGCGCCGGCTCTGTATGCCTCGTCGCCGGCGGTCGCGCAGATCCTGAGCGGTGAAATCGTGGTGGGCGGAACGCGGAAAAGCGTGCGCAGGAATGTCCTGGTAATCCTGCAAGTGGCGGTGTGCACTCTGGTGCTGGTGGGGATGGGCTTGTGTGAACGCGATCTGTACAACCTGCGTCACGTTGACCCCGGCTTTTCGGCCCGAAACCTGGTTTCGATGATGGTTTTTCCGATGATCGAGAACCCCAGCGAGGCTCAGGGGCGGGAGTTTCACGCCACTGTGCGCGCCGCAGTGGCCGCGTTGCCCGGCGTCGAATCGATAGCACTGGCGCAGGATGTGCCCCTGATGGGCGCCAACCCGATGGAAGTGCAATTTCCGGAAACCGGAAACAAGGCTCAGATTGCTAACACGGTTGTGGATGGCGACTACTTCGCGACTCTGGGAATTCGTGTGCTGGCCGGCCGTGTGTTCGATTCCCGCGACCGTGAAAACGGCCCGGACGCCATCGTGATTAATCGCAAGATGGCGGATCAATTTTGGCCTGGACGCGATCCTATTGGCCAGAGCGTAATTGCCGGCGACCCTGGACGCAAGGCTACGGTGGTGGGCGTTGTGGCCGATGGCAAGTATGAGGATCTGGATGAGCCGCCGCGCCCGTTCTTTTACTACGCTCTCAGCCAGCATTATCAGGGCGGGATCAACCTCATCGCCAGGACTAAGGGCGATCCACGTCTCTGGGTCGATCCTCTCGCGCGCACATCGCGCTCTCTCGGCCTGTTTAGCCTGGCTCCGCCGGCCACGTTCGACCATTGGATGGACATAACGCTGCTGGGCGAGCGGATCACGGCTGGATGCGCGGCGGCTTTGAGCGGGCTCGGATTGGTGCTGGCGGTTATCGGCCTATTTGGCGCGATTTCGTACTCAGTCAGCGAGCGTAAGAAAGAGCTCGGCATCCGGGTGGCGCTGGGGGCGCGGCCGGGCCAGCTTCTTAAGATGGTTCTGCGCCAGACGCTGGTGATTGCGGGCACGGGAGTCGCTATAGGAATTGTGTTGGGCATCGGCGTCACGATGCTGGTGCGGTCCGAATTTTACAACGTGGCTGCGGTGGAGTGGACCGTGCTGGTTCCGGTGAGTGTCGCGATGCTGGCGATTTCGCTGACGGTTGCATATATTTCGGCTCGACCGTGGATCTCTATAAACCCCATGGAAGCCGTGCGTCACGCTTAAAGTCTGAATGCGGTAACAATTCGGTAACATGAGGTTCGTACTCTTTTCTTGTCCAGTGGTTTTATTTGAGAGGAGAAGAGATTCATGCATAAGATTTTTGCCACGGCGATTGTGGGCGCGATGCTTGCCGCTGCCCAGACCCCAACTCAGACGGAGCCGACTGCCGCTGAGCTTCTGCAAAAGGGAATCTACGCGCAGGAAACCGCGGGTGATCTGGATGGCGCGATCAAGATCTACCGGCAGATTGTGGATTCGCATCCAATTCAGCGGGAGATCGCCGCGCAGGCCCAATACCGGTTGGGATTGACGCTGCTCGCGAAGGGCGATGCCGCGAATGCTTCGCAGGAGATTCAAAGGCTCGGGTGGGATTTCCCGGATTATAAGGATTTGATTGCGTCGGCGAAGAATGCGGGCTTGACGCCTCCGGCGCGCGAGGGCGTCTATCGGCCGGGCGGGGGAGAGCTTATCATTCCCCTTCACGTTTACACAGGGGCAGCAGCACTGCCACCAGAGGCTGCGCAAGATCTCGCGAAGCGAGACGTATTGGAAGCCGAACATGACGCCACCTACGATTTCAGCCAGACCGTCACATTGATCGGCAAGGTCACTCAGATTGAATGGACCGACCCCTCTGCATGGGTGACTGTTAACCCGGATAACGGTGCAGCGGCCGTTCGAGTTTCTCTTGAGTCGATCAATGCCCGATTGCGAGGCGCGAAGAACGCTCTCAGTCTCGGAGATCGAGTCGTCGTCACTGGCGCGCCGGCGCGTGACGGAAGCTCGGCTGTCCAGGCAACCAGAATGACCGTTAACGACGTGCAGAAATACTTGCGCGGCAATACACCGACTAAATAGGAACCGCATGGGTCTTGACCGCTCCAACTGGCTGGTTGCGCTGTTTCTGATCCTCGGAGTTTTGCTGCCCACGGGCTGCGTGCTCTGGTTCATGAACGACGCAGCCACCAGCCAGGCGGCTGCGGCTCGGCAGAGCGTTGCCGAGGCATATCGCAATCAGCTGCCTTTGCTGCGCGACCGTGTCGAGGCTTATTGGCAGGCTCGCGCGGCGGATTTGGATGTTGAAGCGGGCGGAGGGTCCCCTCCGGATTTTGCGCGAGCGGTGAAGACGGGCGTGGCGGATTCTCTCCTCTTGCCGCTTTATCCGTTGGCTACGCCTGCCTTCCATCCTGACGACAAGCCTCGTGCGGCGATTGTCACCGCCCAGGCGCAGATACGCGATTTGGTTCGTGGAGGCGACAAGGAAGCAGCAGTGCGGGCGATTGAGGAGCAGTTCGTTTCCGGCGCCCTTGCTCGGGCCAGCGATCCGCAAGGGCGGTTGATCGCGGCCGACGAGCAGCTGCTCGCTCTGCATTTGATCTCGCGTTCAGACCGCCGCTTCGCTCCCGCTCTGCAACGGCTCACCGGATTATTGAATGATTACGAGCACGTTTCCATGCCGTCCGCGCAACGGCTGTTTCTGATGGACGAAGTACGCGCCCTCGATCCAAAGTCAGAGCTTCCCACGCTCGAAGCCGAGCACTTGGCCGCGCAGTATCCGGAAGCCAACTCCGCGCCCAAGGACACGTGGAAGCTCGCCTCGAAATCCGGCCGCGTCATCGCTCTGTACAGAACGTCAACTATGCTCTCCGCTATGCGGGTATTCCTCGATCAACAGACCCCGTCGCGCAGCGTTCGATTCGACATGTTGGCTCCGGGAGCGACCGCGGCTGGAGAATCTCTGGATGCCGGTGCGCTGCTTCCGGGCTGGCGGATTTCGTTTACGTTGCTGGATACCAAACCGCTGGACGAAGCCGCGCGAGCAAGAAGAGCTTCCTATTTGTGGGCGGGCGCGCTGGTGATCGGGGCGATGGCTCTAATGGGTGCTTTCGTCGGCAACGTCTTCCGCCGCCAGATGCGGCTGGCGCGGTTGAAGACCGATCTTGTCGCGGCGGTGTCGCATGAACTGAAGACGCCGCTCGCGTCGATGCGGCTGCTGGTGGATTCGTTGCTTGAGGACACCCGGCTCGATCCGGTAAAGACTCGCGAATACCTGCAACTCATCGCGGGCGAGAACCAGCGGCTGACTCGTCTGATCGAGAACTTTCTCACCTTCTCGCGTATTGAGCGTAATCGGCAGCGCTTTGAGTTCGCGCCGGTCCAACCTGCCGGAGTGATTCATGCAGCGGCGCATGTCCTGCGCGAACGTTTGCAGGCGCCAGGTTGCCTTTTCGAGATCGAAGCCGCGCCTGATTTGCCTCTGCTCGATGGGGATGAAGACGCTCTGATCACGGTCCTGCTGAACCTGATCGACAACGCATATAAATACACTCCTGCCGACAAACACATGATCGTGCGGGCGCATCACTCCGGAAGCGAAGTCGTGTTTGAGGTGCAGGACAATGGCATCGGCATCGCTCCGCGAGATCAAAAGCGAATCTTTCGCCGGTTCTATCAAGTGGATCAGCGCCTGGCTCGCGAAACCGGCGGCTGCGGCCTGGGGCTGAGTATCGTCGAGTTCATCGTGCGCGCGCACGGAGGGTCCGTCAACGTGACCAGCAGGCCCGGCGCGGGCAGCACCTTCATCGTTCGTCTTCCCTGCGTGGCGCAGCTCCGCGAGGCCGCGGCTTGAAGGATGCACGGATTTTGATTGTGGAAGACGAGCCGGCTCTTCTGCGCGGGCTCAAGGACAGTTTCATTTCCAAAGGCTGCGAAGTGTTCACTGCGAGTGACGGCGCGGCCGGTCTTGAACTCGCGATGGAGAAGACGCCTGATTTAATCCTGCTCGACATCATGCTGCCGAAGGTGAATGGTTATGAGATCTGCAGGGCTCTTCGAAAGCATGGCATAGAAATTCCCATCCTGATGTTGACTGCCAAGGGCCAGGAAGAAGACATCATCCTGGGGCTGAACCTGGGCGCGGACGATTACGTCACGAAACCATTTCGCATTCGCGAATTGTTAGCTCGGGCGAATGCGTTCCTGCGCCGGAGCAAGGCCCAAAAGACAGCCACGGTCATCTTTGGCGACTTCGAATTGAACCTGACCGCCCGCAAACTTTTCCGGCGGGGCAGGGAAGTGGAACTGACGGCCAAGGAATTCGGCCTGCTGAACCATTTCGCCACCAGGCCCGGACGGGCACTGGCTCGCAACGACGTTCTGGATGCCGTGTGGGGCCGCTCCGTGATGGTCACTCCGCGCAGCATCGACCGCTGCGTGGCGACCTTGCGCGCCAAGATCGAACCCGATCCGCATCGTCCGACATTTATTCAGACTATTCGCGACATCGGCTACCGCTTCGAAACCGAACTATAATTCAGTCGTGAGTGGACCCATCGTAAACCAGCAGGCGGAGCAGCGCATGCAATGCATGGAGGTCTGGGGCGGCAGCCAGCTCACATCGCAAGGCGTCGTCTTCGGCGGGCTGGACGCGTGGGTGTACAGCAAACCCTTCGGCAACGCGCAACGCGGCGGCGACGTGTATTATGCATCCAGCTGCGCAACGGGCCGCATTGCCCGCTTGTTGCTTGCGGATGTGGCGGGGCATGGAACTTCCGTCGCCGGGACTGCTGCCGACTTGCGCACGCTGATGCGCCGCTTCGTCAATCGCCTGGATCAGACCGAATTTGTGCGGCTGCTGAATCAGCAGTTCGCTGCGCTGTCGCAAGGCGGATCTTTCGCGACGGCGGTGGTCGCAACGTTTTTCGAGCCAAGTCGGCGCATGACCGTGTGCAATGCCGGTCATCCGCGTCCGCTCCTGTATCGGGCCTCGCGGCAGAAGTGGGATTTCCTGGGGCACGGGTCTCCGGAGCCGGTGGCCGTCAAGAAGCCGATGGGGCCTAGTAATCTGCCGCTGGGAATGCTGGACATCTCGCAGTACGATCTGTTCGACATCGAACTCGAGCCCGGCGATTGCATGCTCAGCTACACCGATGCGCTAATGGAATCGAACGACTCCAGCGGCGAGATGCTGGGCGAGCAGGGCGTCTTGCGAATCCTGAGGCTGATTGGCGGCGCGGAACCTCAAACTCTCGTCGAGAAGCTGCTGGCTGAGATCGCGGAGCGTTATCCGTCGAATCTGACAGACGACGATGTGACGGTGCTTCTGGTGCGGGCCAATGGGCGCAAGGCGCGCGTTACGCTGGGCGAGAAGCTTGCGGCGCTGGGCCGGTTGGGCGGGTTGCTGCTTCGCTCGCTTCATCCGAGGGCCGAGCGTCCACCGCTGCCCGACCTGAATCTGGCGAATCTGGGAGGCGCCTTCATCCCCGCGCTGGGACGGCGCTGGCGAGCCAAGAAGCGAAATTAGCGGGGCTTTTGCTAGACTCTTTTTTGATGCAATGAAGTTGATCTGCCCCACCTGCGGCTCAAAGGATCTTTGGCAGCCGCATACAAAAACATCTTTCGATCGCATTCTGGAGACCCACGGATACGGCCGCTACGATTGCCGCAATTGTTGGAAGCGGTCGATTTTTAAATTCGACCGGAAGCAGTTCCAGCGGCGGGAGACCGTAGTTGAGATGCCTGTCCGTGAGCAAAATGTTCGCGAGCAGAAAATCGCCGAGCCAAGCTGGAGTCCCTCCGAGGCAGTGCCCGTTCCCGTTCCTTTGAGGCCGGAAGAAGCCACAATCATCGGCCCCAGCGTGCTGATCAGCGGTGAAATCTTCAGCCGCGAAGGAATGACCGTACGCGGAGTGCTGGAAGGGACGCTGACCATGGAAGGGTTCCGGCTGGTGATCGAAGCCGGCGGCAACGTGTCGGCGGATGTAACCGCCGGCAGCATCGCGGTGTGCCGCGACGGCACCTTGGCGGGCCAGGTGAGGACCCCTTCGTTTGTAGTCGACGACGGCGCGAATTTCAACGGCAAAATCGAGATGATCGCGAACTAGCGCTTCATATCCTTGGCTTTCGGCTGCGCGTGGCCCAGAATCGAATGCGGCCGGTACGGTTTTTCGAGCGCGGCCACTTCCTGCGGGGTCAGCTCGAGATCGACAGATCCGATCAGGTCCCTGAGATGCTGCGGCTGGGTGACTCCGATAATCGGCGCAGTCACGCCCGGGGCTTGCAGAACCCACGCGCACGCGACCTGCGCTGGCAAAACTCCACGCTGTTGAGCGATCTGCGCCACTGTTTCGGCGACTTGGAAATCGGCATCGCTGTAGTACATGTCCTTGGCGAAGGTGTCGACCAGCGAACGCACTGTCGATCCGCCTTCGCGAGTCCGGGTCCCGGTGAGGAAGCCGCGCGCCAAAGGGCTCCACGGAATGACAGCCACGCCCTGGTCCAGGCACAGAGGAATCATTTCGCGCTCTTCCTCGCGATAGACCAGATTGTAGTGATTCTGCATAGAAACGAAGCGATGCCATCCGTTCTCCTTGGCCGTGTACAGCGCCTTCGAGAACTGCCACGCAGCCATGCTGCTGGCGCCCAGATGACGCACCTTGCCGCTCTGCACTAGCGAATCAAGCGCTTCCAATGTCTCTTCCAGCGCAGGCCCGGAGTCCCAACGGTGGATCTGATATAGATCCACGTAATCCATTTGGAGACGGCGCAGCGAGTTTTCGCACGCCTCGATGATGTGCTTGCGGCTGAGGCCGCGTCGATTGGGCCCGGGTCCCATGGCTCCATGCACTTTCGTCGCGACCACAATGTCGTCGCGCGATGCCATGTCCCTTAGCCAAAAACCCGTGATCTCCTCACTGCGGCCTATCGAATAAACATCGGCGGTATCGAAGAAATTGATTCCGGCTTCAAGCGCGATCGCGAAATGTTCCCGCGCATCCTCTTTATTGACGTGCCAGCCCTTCGTGCCCAGAGCCCAATCCGGCAGGTCGCCTCCTCCATAACTCATGCATCCCAGGCAGAGCCTTGAAACGGTGATTCCGGTCTTTCCAAAGGTTGTGAATTTCATACTCGCCTCACTGTACACTGAAAACCTGTGACAGAGGAAGCGCGAATTTCCCAAGTAATTTTCGAGTATGCGAGCAAGATCGGCAAGGCTTCCGGTACTGATGCCTTGCTGGAGCTGAATGCCGCCATGGCTCGCGATCTTGTCGGCGCGGACCGGTGCAGCATCTGGCTGATCGATCCCGCGGCTAACCAGCTTTGGACCAAGGTTGCCCATGGAGTGGATGAGCTGCGCGTTCCGCTGGAGCATGGCGTGGTTGGAGCGTGCATCGCGGAGAGGCGGCCCATCGTCGTCAATGACACATCCAAGGATCCGCGATTTCGCGGTAAAACCGATCTGGACACCGGTTATGCGACGCGCGCGTTACTGGCGTTGCCGCTGAACGGCGCGGATGGAAGGGCGATCGGGGCGATCCAGGTGTTGAACAAGCCGGGCGGTTTTCATGATCGCGATATGAATCTGCTCGGCCTTGCCGCGGCTTACTCCGCCTCAGCCATCGAAACCGAACAGCTCCGGGGGCAGGCCGAAGCCGCGCGTCTGCTTCAACGCGAGATCGAGATTGCCCGCGCGGTTCAGGAGCGTTTGTTCCCGCAGCATCTGCCCGCTCTCGCGGGATGGGACTGCGCGGCGCAATGCCGTCCGGCGAAGGCGGTCGGCGGCGATTACTTCGATTTCATCGCCATGCCTGGCGGAGGAGTTCTTTTTACGATCGGCGACGTATCGGGGAAGGGAATTGCGGCGGCGGTGCTGATGGCAGGGATTCAGGCGTCTATCCGGTCGCAGGCTTTGTATGCTCCGGAATCTCTTGCCGCATTAGCCGGCGATTTCAACAAAGCATTTTATTCTTTTTCTCCCGCGGAGAAATATTCCACGCTTTTCTGTGGATTGCTTGACGCGGGCTCGCGGCGACTTACGTATGTGAATGCGGGTCAGGTTGCTCCCGTAGTACTTGGGAGCGGCGGAGGTATCGAGCTTCTTGAAGCCGGTGGGCCGCCGGTGGGTTTATTCCCTATGACTCGTTACCGTGAGGCCACCGTCGAGCTCGCGCCGGGCGATGCCGTGGTGTGCTTCTCGGATGGAATCAACGAAGCGACGAACGGTCAGGATGAGATGTGGGGCGACGCTTGTTTGGAAGTCATCCGGCAAGCGACGCATCTGGGCGCGCGGGAGATCGTGGAGAAATTGATTGCCGGCGCGGATGAGTTCACCGGTGACGCCGAGCAGGCTGACGATATGACGGTGGTGGTCCTCAAGGCGATTCAGCCGGCGCACCTCATTTAACATAATCTCGGTTCGGCGGTTGAAGCTGTAGGCCAGCCGCATTTCGGAATATAATCTCATCAGGCGGGCCACGGATGAGTGAAGGTGCTGCGTGAGTCGTCGCATTTGCTCGATGCTACTTGGCTTTGGACTCTGTGCTAGCGGGCAAAGCAAGGCGCGCCCGAATTTGATGTTGCCTCCGTCAGGGTCGCCTCCGTCAGGACGGGCGTGGTAAAGCAGCCTTCGGGGACTGGGCATGTGTGCCCAACGCCAACAAGTTGCATTGCGGAACTTAACGAAAAGGTAAAGGGGTGCCCGCCTTTCGGTGGGCCAGGCAGCTCAGACCCGGAACGGATGATATTCCGTGATGTCACAATGGAGACTCTTATCCTGACTGCGTTCACGGTACAGCACCGCGAGCAAATCTCCGCACCGGATTCGATTCAAGAATGGCTTTTCAAGGGCCGTTTTGACATTGACGCCAAAGTCCCGCCGGGTGCAACGAAGGAAGGCGCCAATGAGATGCTCAAGAACCTGCTGGTTGAGAGATTCGGCTTGGTGTTCCACATCGAAAAGCCTGACTTCGATGGGTACCGGCTGACCGTGGCCAAGGGCGGTCCGAAGCTCAAGCCGCCGGCGTCCGCCGACGGCCCGCAAGGGGCACACGTACCGCGCACGCTTGATCCTGTCGACGAGCAGGGTTCCCAATCCTTCAACCTGGATATCCGGGCTTGCTGGGGGCAGGTAACGGTGGCGTCATCCACCTTGCCGGGCGCATGGTGACAACCGAGGACTTGCTTATAGATCTGGGCTCCTATCTGGGCGCGGGCGTTTTTCAGGCTGAGGACAAAAGTGGTCTGACGGGTAATTACGACCTGAAGCTGGAATTCGTTGACCCACGCGGTCGAGGAACTAACGCCGCGGCAGACGGCGCACCCATTGATTTGATCGGCGAACCTGCTCCCGATGTGTTTGAGGCTCTCGAAAAGCAGCTCGGATTGAAGCTCGAAAGGATCAAGGTTCTCGCCGACGTGATCGTGATCGACCATCTGGATAAGTTCCCAACAGAAAATCGATCGAAACTCGACTTGCGTTTCGTAGATGATTCACTATCAAAGCGTCTAGCAAAACTGGGCCGCACGCACAGGACGTTCTTCGGCAACTTTCTGGTGCTGCGTCATGATGTATGGTGGCCTTGTCGCGATTCACGTTCGGAAACCGGCTGACCCCATGACGGAGTGATATCCTTCATCTCATGAAGACCCGAGTATTGGCGTCCTTATTCCTGGCCTCGTTGCCTTTCGCCATGGCGCAGACCGCGCCCAAGTTGCCCACGTCCGTGCGCATTTATGTTTTTGACTGCGGCATGATCAAGGGCTTGAGCCCGGCGATGTTCAACTTCAAACCCGAAGAGGTTAAGGCTACCGAAATGGTGGTCCCCTGCTATCTCATCGTGCATCCCAAGGGCACGCTGATGTGGGACACCGGCGTCATCGCCGATAGCGCGTTTAAAGCGGACGGTGCGCCCGTCACGCAAGGCACCGGCGTCACCATGAGTGTAAACAAGCCGCTGAAGGCGCAGCTTGCCGAGGTTGGTTATAAGCCATCCGACATCACGTATCTGGGCCTCTCGCACTATCATTCTGACCACACTGCGAATGCCAATGATTTCGCGGGCTCTACTTGGCTGGTGCGTCAGGAGGAGCGCGACTTTATGTTCAACCCTCCGCCGCAGGCTCCGGTCATGTCCAAGGCCAGTTTCAGCGCATTGCAGAACGCCAAGACCACCATCATCAAGACCGACGATTACGACGTCTTCGGCGATAAGACCGTGGTCATCAAGTTTGCTCCGGGTCACACGCCCGGCCATCAGGTCCTATTTGTGAATCTGGCGAAGACGGGTCCGGTGCTGATTGCGGGAGACCTTTATCATTACCCGGAAGAGCGTTCCACGGGCAACACTCCGACCTTCGAGTACAACAGGGAGCAATCGTTGGCCTCGCGCGCGAAGATTGAGGCGTTTCTCAAGCAGAGCAAAGCTCAACTGTGGATTGAACACGACGAAGCTACGTTCGTCACGCTTAAGAAGGCCCCGGCGTTTTACGAATAGGCTCCGCGCCTATTTGACGACCGGTTCCGGAATGGCCTCGCCGTCGGCTCGCGGGTCGGAGGCGGCGTAGTTGGTCCGGTTTTGGAGTCGTGCAAGATGGCTTGGCCGATGCACCGACTGATCTCAGCCAAGGCCGGTCTTCATCGGCTCGACTATAGCGAACACCGTGTTCGCTGCAATGGCAGCGTCGACAGCCGCTCCGCCGTGAGCCAAGATCTGCGCGGCCGCCGAGGAAGCCAGCGTCTGGCTGGTGGCGGCGATGCCCTGTTGCGTGATCACCATGGAGCGGCCGTAGTTGCGCCCCTGGCCGTCCATCGCAACCATTTACACGATAAGCAGTGCCGCGACTTCCACGAGCATTCACATGATTCCGGCTATTCTAATAGGTCAATTTTCGGAGGGTTTCTCAATGTGATCGACGACCAGGATTTCGATACTGGCCTTTTGGGGATCGAGCCTGAGGCCGAGCTGTTTCCTGGACCGCGGTGAAAGTGCTGATTCGATGGAATGTCGGGGGTGTAAGTGAGCTTGAGGTCGTAGATCCCTGTCAACTCGGTTTTATCCAGGACGGGACGGCCAAGAAACGCGTTTGAGATCCCTGAAACAACCTCATCCATCGTGGCCTTTGGCCTTGTGACCGTATAATTGCAGCCGTTGACGACTCGGCCCATAGGGTCGGCATCGGGCGCGCGGTCCTTGGGCTTCGATCCATTCTCTGCCAACTACGAGTGCGTACACCGGCATCTCACGCACTTCTTTAAATCGATCGACCAGCAGAGCTTGCAGCATCTGCCGGAACTCATCTTTATTGGAAGCGCCGTCGGCCTGAGCCCTTGCCGCGATATCGTACGTGTCGCCCTGGTAGACAGGAAGAACCGACTTTGCTGTACGCGTACATGACGACAGCGCCCAAGCGCCCAGGTAACTGGCCTCCACCGTAAGTCGATTGCCGGAGGCGGACATCCCCATGCTGTGTGGGGGCTCGGGATGAGGCCTGATCGACGCAACTTCAAAAACGCGAGACGCTGCCGCGGATTGACCGAAGGCCTCGCACCGCAAAGCCAAGACCAGAGCGACATTTGCGATGATGCGCATTTGTCTCCCTCCTCAGGTGATCGTAACAGCTTTCCGCGAAATCCTTGTGTGCAATGCGGCGATATGAAACAAATGCCCTCTTGGGAGGTGTTGGATTGAAGGTTAATCTGAGTGTTTTCGTGGCAGGCGCGGGATTACTGATCTCCGCTTTGCCCGCCTTGGCGCACCATTCGTTTGCGGCTGAGTATGACGCCAAGAACAAGATCGAGCTCAAAGGGGTGGTAACCAAGTTTGAATGCACCAATCCGCATGCCCACTTCTATATCGATGTGACGGACGCAGCCGGCAAAGTCGTGAACTGGAATATGGAACTGGCCAGCCCGAATATGATGCAGCGGAACGGCTGGACCAGGCACTCTTTGAAGGTCGGCGATGCGGTTGTCGTGGTCGCTTCCAGGTCCAAGGACAATACGGCCACGGCCAGCGGACACCATCACGCTATCGGACGGACACAAGTTGACGTTCATGGCCGATCCCGAGGCCCAGGCCAAATGAAGAGGATTTCGCTGGGCGGCGGAGTTGCCGCGGTGGCGCTGATTTCAGCCAGCCTTCTGGTGGCGCAAGCGCCTCCGCCAGTACCAGATCCGGGTGCAGCGAAAGGCGCGGCCAAAGGAAAGGGCCGAGGACCCGCGACGCCCGGCGGACCCGCTCCGCATCTCCCGGATGGGACTCCGGATTTTTCGGGGCTGTGGCTAGGCGGAGGCAGCAATTCCGGCGACATCACCAAGCGGCTCAAGCCAGGAGAAGAGGTGGTCATGCAGCCGTGGGCGGAAGCGTTGATGAAGACTCGTAAATCGCAGGACGATCCGGAGGCGAATTGCATGCCTTTCGGAGTGCCTCGCGGCGCGCCTTATCCGTGGCGCATGGTGCAAACGCCGACGCACAAAGCCGCAACGCACATCTTCATTCTGTATGAGGGCAACATCCACAGCTACCGCCAAATCTTCATGAACGGCAAGCATCCCGACGATCCGGACCCGACTTGGTACGGGCACTCAATCGGTCACTGGGAAGGTGAAACGCTTATCGTGGATACGGTAGGTTTCAACGACAAATTCTGGTTCGATTATCTGGGCCACCCGCATACGGAGCAGCTCCACACGGTGGAGCGTTACACGCGAACGGATCTCGGGAACATGACGATCGAAGTGACGATCAATGACCCCGGTGCTTATACCAAGCCGTTCACCACTCGGGGAACCGCGCGCCTGCAGCCGCCTGGCGATGAGATTCTGGAATACATTTTCCAGGAAAACAATATCGACCTGGTGCACGTAAACGCCCCGGCGCAGTTGCCCTAAGCTGCTACCGGGTTACCGCCGAGTAATCTCGATGCGCGCCGTGCCGCCCTCGGGATCGGTGAACTCGTAAGTCTCCCATCGCGATTGCACCTTGTTCAACTGGATCTGTGTCCAGGGACGATCCGGATCGGAACCGGGTTCCCGGAACCAGCCGGTGAGGACGATCTGCGGGGGCTCTTTCGACTGAGGCTGGGCCAGCATTTGCGTGGCCGAGGCCGGCTTAGCGCAACTCGGCAGCCCGTAGGTTCCGACCTCACCTTGCGGGTGGGAGTTGACCACGGACCACTCCTCTTTCCAGAGATTGTGTCCGGTCTCAAGGCATTTGAATCCGAGGTCCATGCGCTTGCAGTAGGTTTCTTCGAAGATGTTAATCCGGAAAGCGCGCTCCAAAGTCCCGGTCGAAAACGTGGAAGTGAGGTGGATCTGATCCTCAGGGTTGGTGACGCCGTCGCAGGGAATGCGGCTGGCGAGTTTCACCCCTTTCGAGGAGTCCAAGGGCGCCTCACGGATCTTGGTTTTCGCGTGTCCGCCGCTGGCCAGACCAAGAATGGCGCATGAGGCGAAAATTGCCGTGTAACGTACCATCACCACTATGATTCCATAAACCAGCGCATGGCTTCCGCAGCGACTTCGGGTGGCAGCGTGTGCTTGCCCTCGAATTCGCGATAGGTCACGTTGTAGCCCTGCCTCTTCAGCTCCGGAACGATCCGCCGGCTGCACTGGTCGATGGGAAGAACATTGTCTATCGTTCCATGCGAGATAAATACGGGAGGCTTTCCAGCGCGCGATCCCGGAATGATGAATCCCGGCGAGAACCCGAATACCGCTCGGAAAAAGTCGCCATTCGCCAGCCCAATGGAGAGGGAATACGAAGCTCCGTCGGAGAAACCGGCCATCGCAATACGGGATGGATCGATCGTCCGCAGCTCAAACGTGCGAGCCAGCGATCGATTAATGAAGATGGGATCGGGCCCATATGAGCCTCCGATCGCGTCCCAGGTCTGTGCCTCCGATGCCGGCGCCAGCAGGAGAAATCCATGCTCGTCGGCAAGCGAGCGCAACAGTTCGATGCCGCGATCCGCGTTACGCGTCGCTCCGTGCAGGGAAACAATTAGCGAGGCTTTTTCGAAGCGTTTCGAGGACTCAGGAATGTAGAGCAGGGCGTCACGATCGGCCCGCAGATTAAGGTTATGCAAACCGGAAGCTGTCGTTTTAGAGGATGCCCCAGGCCGAGCCCTAAGACGGTTGTTTCCGGTTTGCGCAAACAACTTTCCGCCCATGGCGATAGCAGCCGCAGCCGAAATCGCCCCAAGAGAAGTCGCTCCTAAGAAAGCCCGGCGAGTGGAATCGTATGTCAGTTAGCGCCCCGTCCTCGTCCGGCTGGTTGTGCGATCGGCGCAGGCAGCGGAGCCTTGCCGTCCAGGACAAACGTCAGCAGCTTGGGGGTGACCGGAGACGCGCCGCCTCCGCCGAAACCCGCACCGGCTGCGCCTTGTCCGCCCATAAACGTCACGTATTGCTTGCCGTCGAGCATGAAGGTCATTGGAGGGCCGGTGGCGCTGCGGAGGTTGGTCTGGATCTCCAGTAGCTTTTCGCCCTTGTCGGCGCTATAAACTTCCAGCATGCCCGTGGTGAGAACCTGGAACACCAGATTTCCCGCGGTGGTCACCGTTCCGCCGCCGGTGCTGCCTCCGCCCGGTCTCATCCAGCGGGGTGTTTGCGTGATCGGATCCCATGCGATCAGCAAGCTGCCCTGGCAGGGGTGGACGGGGTCGCCGGGTTTGTCGCCAAGGCACATGCCATCCGGTCCAACCGCGGCAGCCGGCGGTTTGCGCGTGGCTGGCTTGGCGGGAATCGCAGGCGCAGGAGCGGCGGCCGCAAGAGCCGCAGCAGTCGCAACCTCGCCTCCCGGAGCGTTTGCGGCATTGGCTGCCGCGCCACCGCGACCGCGTCCTCGGCCGCCGGCTGGAGCCCCTTGCGCAACGCCCAGATTCAGTTGGCCGGGTTTGTATTCGAAATTGGGGTCTGTCGCATAGTTGAACGTCACTCCAGAGGTGCTCGGAATATAGACGAGTCCGGTCGTCGGATTGAAGGACATGGGCGCCCAATTGTGCGCACCATTTGGTCCAGGCATCACCGTCGCGGCGTTTTCTTTGTCGTAATACGCCTCTTGATTCACAATCGGCTTGCCGGTGGCTTCATCCAGACCTTTGGCCCAGGTCACCTTGACGAACGGCTGGCCGGAGATGAATTTTCCGGTGATGCGATCCAGTTCATAGAAAAAGCCATTCTTGTTGGCCTGCATGATGACCTTGCGCGGCTGGCCCTTGATGGTCAGGTCGGCGAGGATTAATTGCTGGACGCTGTCATAATCCCAGGTGTCGCCCGGGACGGTTTGGAAGTGCCACTTGTATTCGCCGGTGGTGGCGTTCAGGGCGATGATGGAGCAAACGTAGAGATTGTCCTTGCCCACGGAGCCGCGAAGATCGGCCGGCCAGGGCCCGGCATTGCCGGTTCCGAAGTAGATCAAATCCGCATCGGGATCGTATGCGATGGCGTCCCAGACAGTGCCGCCGCCGGTTTTATGCGCCGCATCCCATGTGGGAGCGGCCTTCCTCATTGCCTCATTTTCCGGTTTGGAGAGGTCGCCGGGAATAGTGTAAAACTTCCAGGCTTGCTTGCCCGTGTTGGCGTCGAAGGCGGCAATAAAGCCGCGCACAGGATACTCCGCTCCGCTGACGCCGATCAGGACGCGACCGTGCGCCATCCGCGGAGCCATGGTGATGGTGTAGTTATCCTGTGCGTAGGCCACGCGCGTTTCCCATAGCGGCTTACCGGTCTCCGCGTCCAGCGCCACAAGCCGGCCATCGATGACGGGAAGGAAAATCTTTCCTTCGTAAATGGCGAGCCCGCGATTCACGATGCCGCAGCAAATCTTCGGCGTGACTGTGGTGCGATTCACCTCCGGGTCCCAGCGCCATTTCTCTTTGCCGGTGCGCGCGTCGAGTGCGAATGCGATGCTCCAGTTGGTGACTGCGTACATCACTCCGTTCGACACCAGAGGAGTCGCTTCCTGCGTGCCTCCTCCAGTGCCGACGTCGTACATCCAGGCCAGGCCCAGCCGGCCGATGTTCGAGGCGTCCAACTGTTTGAGCGGACTGTAGCGCGTCTCCCCGGGGTTTAGCCCGTTGGTGAGCCATTCCTCTCCGGTTTTGCCCGCGTTTTTGAGCGCCGCATCGTCGACTTTACGGGGTTGTTGAGCCGCCGCCGTCGTTGCTATGAGGGCTGCGGCAATCAAGCCGCCGAATCCGGCCAGTAATAAGGTTGCTTTGTGTGTTCGCATGTTTGAGAAAGCCGTCTCCTAGTATAATCGCGATTCAGGAATTGAGGGTCGCGATGCCTGCCTGAGAGAGCTTTTTGCATCTCCCAGCGCGAGTCTGGATTTCGACAGATATTGCGACAGGGATATCGCCTGCCGAGCCGATGCGGCCTCGCATCCAGGCGGGATCAGCCCTTACAAAACTGTTCGAAAGTTATTGGAAATGTTGGGCATGGGGATGCTATGCCCTCGATGTTCCTGTCAGTTTGAATAGCCTCGGCCGGTCTGGACCTGAAGCTGCTCCATCAATCGGGGAGGTCTCCTTCAATGGGTCTTCAACTGCATCGACGCGAAAAACAAGGGATTCAAATTCTGGATCTGCGTGGAGGCCTGACCATCGGCGAATCGGAAGCGGCTCTCCGAACTGCTATCGTCACGCTGGCTGAAGCAAACATCCTGAAAATTATCCTGAATGTGGCCGGCGTTACGGAGATCGACGAAGACGGCATCAGCACGCTGGACTTTTGTTACGCGCGGGTTCTGAGATTGGGAGGGTTCCTCAAACTCCTGAATCTGCCGCCCCATTTGAGACTAACGGTCCTAGAAAAGCTGGATACGGTTTTCGAAGTGTTTTCAGATGAGCAGGATGCGGTGAACAGCTTCTTTCCGGGTCGAGCGGTTCGCCGCTACGATATTCTCGACTGGGTTGAGGAACATGAAGAGGAAGCGGCACGCGATCCCGGTTGATCGGAAACATCCATCAAGAAGCCCTCAGGTGATCAGGCCCTTTCTGACGGCGTAGAGGATTAGCTCGGCGAAGCTGTGGAGGTTGAGTTTCTCCTGAAGGTTTCGCCGATGGGTTTCGATGGTGTAGGGACTGAGATTCAGGGCTGCCGCGATTTCCTTGTTCGACTTCCGCTCGGCCAGCAGTTGCAGGATTTCGCGTTCGCGCGAAGTCAGCAGATCGTAGCTGTCTTCAGCCCCGCGGGTACGGATTTCCTGAACGTAGTCGGCTACCAGCATCTTTGTGATCTCCGGGCTGAAGAAGGTCTTGCCTTGGTGAACCACTTTGATGGCCTCGATCAAATCGCCCTCGGCGGAATCCTTCAATAAATATCCCTTCGCTCCCGCCTTCAGCGCTCGCAGGACGTAGCCTTCGTCCGAGTGCATGCTCAAAATCAAAATTGCCAGATTCGGATGGGCCGCGCTCATCCGTTGCGCCGCTTCGATGCCGCTCAAATTGGGCATGGCAATGTCTACGACGGCGACATCGGGCAAAGTAGCCTCGGCCTGCTCGACGGCTTGGCGGCCGTCAGCCGCCTCGGCAACTACGATGAATTCAGGCTGGCTCTCCAGCAGGAGCCGCAAGCCTCGACGCATCACGGTGTGGTCGTCAGCTAACAGGATGCGAATCGATTTCACGGGTGTCGGTGCTCCGGTGGATCTCGGTAAATGGCAGTTCTACGGAGAGGATGGTTCCGCCTCCGGGACGGGAGTGAACGCTCGATTTGCCGCCGAGGCGCGTCACGCGCTCCTGGATTCCAAGTAACCCCAGCCCCTTCATTTGACCGACATCGAAGCCGTGTCCGTCATCCTGGATGATCAGGATCAAGCGGTCTTCCTTTTGCTCCACCCGTATGCGGACGGTGGTCGCGTCGGAGTGACGCGCACAGTTGTGGAGAGCTTCTTGAACGACGCGATAAATGCAGGTTTTGTATTCGTCGGGAAGTTGGTCGGAATCGAGGTCGGTGGTGACACTCACATCCATCGACATGCGTTTCGAGGCTTCGCGCGCCTGCCACTTCAGCGCCGGAATCAGTCCCAGATCGTCCAGCATGGATGGCCGCAGCAGGAGAGCCATATTGCGCACCACTCGAACGGTGCCTTCCACCAGACCTTTGACGGTTTCAACATGACTGCGCGACTGCTCTTCCGAACGGGTTTTGAGTCCCACCGAAAGATTGCGTAGTTCCACGAGCACTGCCGAAAGAGACTGGCCCACTTCATCATGCAATTCGCGTGAGAGCGCCCTGCGCTCGGTTTCCTGCGCCTGCACCAGACGCGCAGAGAGGTCCTTGAGCTGGCCGCGGGCGTCCACCACCTGCTCATATCGCAGGCGGGCATGCCGCTCCAGCGTCAGAATCTTGCGCGTACTAAAAAAGGCCATCCCCAAGCCGAGCACCAGGGCTGCCAGCAAGGTCCAGAGCAGGCGGGTTTGAAAGCGGAAGAGGAGCGCAACCACTTGATCGTTCCCTGCGGTCAACTGCTGTTCGTTGATGGCCGCAATCTGGCCGGCGATCGTGAGCATGTGCTGGCGGCGGGGGAACACCTCATCCCGCAAGAACGCGTATCCCGAACGACGCCTTTCCGCTGGGTCCCATTGCAGGATGGGGGCCAGGGTGTTCCAGTAGCCCGTTAGCTCGGATCGGAGAGCCGAATAATTTTGAACTTCGGCAGGAGTTACTTCGCGGCCGTAGGATTCAAGTGCGGACTCCATGTGCTTCCGAACATCTTCAAGGCTGGCGCGGTAGGCGTCCGCCCTGGCCGAGTCCGGGTCGAGCAAGTAGTCCCGGACGTAGGTGCCGGAAACGTAAACATCCGAGCGGATATCGTTTAAAACGTGATTCTGAGAGAGATAGCCGCGCCGGATCTGTTCATCGCGGCCTCGAAACTGCTGGAGGACACGCAGCGCGTCGATTCCGGCCAGGGCCATGATCAACAGGAGGCCACCGAACCCGATCGCTAGAGCAATCCTGGAGCTTCGGAAGAAAGTTATGGAGTCTGCAACATCCATTTAACTCAATGCTAACCGAGGAGGCGCTAAGTCGAACAGAACTACCAAGTTTTTTGTTCAAAAATACCAACCCCCTGGTATGGGTGGAGGCCGGGTTTCCAACGTATCTTTAGAACGAAGAACAATCCTGACGATGCCCCTACCCGTCCCATGGCTGCGCTACGGTTGTGAGCCGGACACGAATGACGCCCTAAAAGGTTCTTTCAAATATGGATCTTAAGAAGCTGAGAGCACTGGACACCTGCACGGTGTCGAATGCCATCGAGCGGCTGAACGTACGATTACGCAATGAGGGCTTCGTTGCCGGCGCGGTGCAGTGCCAGTTTCCGAATCTGCCGCCGATGGTAGGCTTTGCAGCAACCGGCCGGATACGCGCGGCATCGCCGCCCATGGTCCATCGCTGTTACCATGACCGCATGGATTGGTGGAATTATGTGGCGTCTCTGCCCGAACCCAGGGTAATGGTGCTGCAAGACGCTGATCCGAAGCCCGGCGTGGGGGCCTTTGTCGGCGAAATTCACGCAAACATCGGTGCGGCCTTGAAGTGCGCCGGCTGCGTCACGAACGGTGCGGTGAGAGATCTGCCGGTCATGGAGGCGCTGGGCTTTCAGTTATTCGCGGGGAGCGTTTCGCCATCGCATTCTTACGCCCATATCATCGAGTTTGGAGAGCCGGTTGAGATCGACGGCTTGAAGATCTTTTCGGGCGACCTGCTTCACGGCGATCGCAACGGCGTGCTCACAATTCCCTTAGAAATCGCAGCGGAGGTGCCGGCAGAGGCGATAAAGATTCTAGACGAGGAGTATGAATTGACAGCGTTTTGCCGGTCGCCCGAGTTTTCCCTGGAGGGACTGGCTCGGCTGCTGAAGAACGATCCCGCGCATTGCGATCTCCCGTGGAGGCCGCGGTGAACCGTTCCACCCGTTCCCACCTGCGAACTTTTTCCTGCCTGGGTCTCATCGCGATATTGGGGGGCGCTTTAGCCTCCTGCGGCGGTTCCGGAAAAGTTCAGGCTCACGATCCGGGCGTTACAGCCTTGCCTGAGGCTGCCGTGACGAAGGCGGCGAGGAAGACTCTGGAACAGCACCTGACGTTGTCATCAGAGCTGGTGCCGTTTCAGGAGATCGACGTCTACGCCAAGGAGTCCGGCTTCGTAAAGACGCTCGACGTAGATTACGGAACACATGTGAAGGCGGGTCAGGTGATGGCCGTGCTGGAAATCCCGGAGCTTGAACTCCAATTGCAGGCGGATGACGCGGCGATTAAGGCAGCCTCCGATCAGGTGACGCGTCTCAGCCGCCAGGTAGACAGCGTGGAAGCCCGCAGCAAAGTTCTGCATTCCTATTACGAACGCCTGGCCGGGGTGTTCAAACAGAATCCCAAATTGCTGGCGCAGCAGGAGGTTGACGACGCGCAGGGAAAAGATCTGACCGGGCAGGCCGACGTCGAAGCTGCAAAAGCGAACCAGGAAGCGGCGCAGAGCCAGGTGGAAGCGGCGCGCGCCAAGCGCCAGCGCGATGGAGCGCTGTTCGAGTACACGAAGATCCCGGCGCCCTTTGACGGAGTGGTGACGCAGAGATACGCGAATTTTGGCACGCTGATGCAGGGCGGCACAAATTCGAGCACGCAAGCGATGCCGCTGGTGCGGCTTTCGGAGGACGACAAGTTCCGGCTGGTGATTCCCGTGCCGGAAGCTTACGTGCGCTACATTCACGTAGGCGATCCGGTGGGGGTCAGCGTATCGTCGCTAAACCGCACATTCCCAGGTAAAGTTGCGCGATTCTCCGTGGACGTAAAGGAAGAAACGCGCACGATGCATACGGAAGTGGATGTGCCAAATCCGGATGGCAGCCTAGTTCCGGGTTTATATGCCGATGCCACCATTCAGCTCCAGCGGAAGCAAAATGCCCTGGCAGTGCCCTTGCAGGCTTTGAACCGCGAAGGCGACAAAACCACCGTGGATGTGGTGGGGCCGTCGAATCAGGTGGAGATCCGGCCCGTGGTCACGGGGGTTGAAACCGCGGAAGATGTCGAGATCGTATCGGGCGTGAAAGAAGGCGAATTGGTCATTACCGGAGACCGGAGCGGATTGAAGGCGGGCCAGCAGGTGACGCCGAAAATGGTCAACGTGATGGAATATCAGGAAAAGCAGTAAGCCACCCTCAAGATCAACCCATGTCGAGCTTCTCCATTCGCAATCCTTACTTCATCATCGTTCTGTGCCTGGCGATGGCGGTGCTGGGGGTGACAGCCATTTCCCGCATGCCCGTGGATCTTTTTCCGCCTATCAATATTCCGGTGGTGGTGGTGGCGACTTTTTACGGGGGTATGCCTCCCGTAGACATCGAGACGGACATTACCAATCCTCTGGAGCGGTTCTTTACGCAAGCCAGCGGATTGGACCACATGGAATCCAGATCGCTGCTGGGTGTCAGCATCATCAAGGTGATTTTCCAACCCGGCACCAGCGCCGACGCCGACATGACGCAACTGTCGAACCTGGCGATGGCCGATCTCAAGCGCCTTCCCCCCGGAACCCTGCCTCCGCTGGTGATGAAAATGGACGCGTCCAGTCTTCCGGTGGCGCTGGTTACGGTGAAAGGCGAAGGATTGACGGAAACGCAGCTTCACGATCTGGCGCAATTCCAGATTCGCAATCAGATCGCGGTGGTTAACGGCGCGGAAATTCCCGCAGTGTTCGGGGGCAAGTACCGGCAGGCGATGGTGTACGTGGATCCGTACAAGCTGATGTCGCGGCAATTGAGTTTAATGGACGTGGTAGGCGCGGTCAACGACAGCAACCTGATTCTGCCGGCTGGCGACGTCAAGATCGGCCCCACCGATTACTATGTGTATTCGAACAGCCTGGTTAAGAACGTCACGGATCTGAACGACCTTCCGATCAAGACTGTGGGCAGCAGCTGGGTTTCGGTGGGCGACGTGGGCGAGGCTAAAGACGCCAGCCAGTTGCAATACAATATCGTGCGCATCGACGGCCAGAAATCGGCCTACATCCCGATCATGAAATCGGGTGGCGACAGCAACACGATCGAGGTGGTGAATGGCGTCCGCAACCTGACGGCGCACCTGTTTGACCTGCCTAAGCAGTTGGTCACGGACATCGTCTTCGATCAATCCGTGTTTGTGAAGGAAGCTATCAATACAGTGCTGCATGAGGGCGCAACCGGGCTAGTGCTCATCGGCGTGATTATTCTGGTGTTCCTGGGTAGCGCGCGCGCCACCGGAGCGGTGCTTCTGTCTATCCCGATTTCTACGTTGGCAGCGTTCGTGGTTCTGTCATTGATGGGGACGACCATCAACACCATGATTCTGGCCGGCCTGGCCCTGGCGTTCTCGCGAGTGATCGATAATTCCGTGATCTCGCTCGAAAACATCTACCGGCATCTGGAGATGGGCTCGACCCCTGTTATCGCGGCAACGATGGGGGGCGCCGAGGTGAACTTGGCGGTTCTGGCCGCGACGCTGGTGGACGTAGTGGACTTCTTCCCCGTGACGCTGCTGTTCGGCGTCAGTAAGTTCCTGTTTTCGGCGCTGGCGCTGTCGTTCGTACTGGCGATGCTGGCTTCTTACGTAGTGGCCATGACCGTGATTCCCTTGTTCTGCTCGCGCTTCCTCAAAGCAATTCCGCCGGGAGAAGGGCACGATTCGCATGGCGGGAAAGGGTTCAATGCGGCCTTCAATCGGGGATTCAATCACGTCCTGGACGCGTACGAATGGGCCGTGCGAGGCGCTTTGAAACATCCGGGACTTACCGTGGCGGCGTTGGTGGGGGTGTTCGTGGCAAGCCTGGGAATCTTTCCTTTTGTGGGGCGGGCCTTCTTTCCGCAGACCGACGCAGGGCAGTTTACCGCCAATATCAAGGTGCCTACGGGGACTCGGATCGAAGTGACCAACGATTATGTCGCCAGGATCGAAGACATGATCCGCGCGGTGGTCGATCCGAAGGACCTGAATATGGTCCTGTCGAATATCGGCGTGGTGAACGATATCTCATCGCTCTACACAACCAATCAGGGGCAATATACAGCAACGATCCAAGTGGCTCTGAATACCGGGCATAGCGTGAGCAGTCTGGTATACATGGACCGCGTTCGGGAAAAGATGGCGACTGATTTTCCGGATGTGCGGGCGTTTTTCCAAAGCGGATCTTTACAGGACGCGATTCTCAATTCAGGCATGCCCGCGCCTATCGATGTGCAGGTCAATACCCGGGATCTGGATCTTACCTACAACACGGCGCAGGCGTTGGCGCAGCGCATCCGGCAACTGCCGGGCGTGGGACAGATTTACATCCCGCAGGATATGAATTATCCTTCCGTGCGGCTGGATGTCGACCGGGTTCATGCGGGAGAGTTGGGACTGACTCAAAAAGACGTGGTGGATAACGTCATCACCGCTCTGAATTCGAACATCATGATCGCGCCCAATTATTGGGTTGATTATGAGACCAAAAACGACTACTTTCTTTCGGTGCAGTACGCCGAGCATGGCAAAGGTACGATTCACAACCTGATCGACCTGAAGCAGATTCCGCTGCGCTCGCCTAATCTGAAGCAGCCCACCACACTGGATGCAGTGGTGAAGCTGGTCAATCTTCAATCGCCAACCGAAATCGATCATTACCAAATCCAGCGAGTTGCCGACGTGTATGTGACTCCTTCCGGCGAGGACTTGGCCAAGCTGACCACGGCGATCCGCCAGTCGATCGCGGATGCGAAGCTGCCTTCCAACATCCGCGTGACGCTGCGCGGAATGGTCAACGGCATGGAGCAATCCTTCACCAGTTTCGGAATCGGCTTCGGCCTATCGTTCATCCTGTTGTTTCTGATTCTGGTGGCGCAGTTCCGCTCCTGGGTGGATCCTCTTCTGATCATGCTGGCGATCCCTATGGGATTTGTGGGCGTGCTCATCATCCTGCCGCTGACGCATACGACGCTCAACGTGATGTCGCTGGTCGGAGTACTGATGCTGATTGGAATCGCCGACTCCAACAGCATTCTTATCGTCGATTTTGCTCACAAGCTGGAAGAGCAGGGCTATTCGGTGGCCGACGCGGTGATCACGGCTTGCCGGGTGCGTCTGCGCCCCATTCTGATGACCTCGCTTGCAACCATTATCGGACTGGCGCCCATGGCTCTGAAGCTGGGCACCGGCGGCGAGCAGTACACGCCCATGGCGCGCGCCATCATCGGCGGATTGACATCCTCTGTGCTGCTGACGATCTTTATCGTTCCGGCCGCGTATCTACTGGTTTATGGAAACAAGAAGACCAATGATCCAACAATACAAGGTCCAGCGCCCGTTCCGGAGAATCACTGATCCCGCCGTCTTGATGGTCCTTGTGCGCGCCTCGATTCACGCGCAGGCGCCTTTGACGCTTACCCTTCAGCAGGCCGAAGCGATGGCGCTTCAGAACCATCCGCAGATTCAGGCTGCCCAACATGAGGCCGCATATGCCGGGCAACAGGTGACCATCAACCGTTCAGCTTACTATCCTCAGGTCACCGGCGACTTAACGGGAACGCAGGGGAACGAAAATTCACGCATCGGAGCTGGACAGCTTTCCGCTTCGCGCCTTTTCGACCGCTTTGGGCAGGGGATCGTGGCGAACCAGTTGATCACCGACTCTGGACGGACGAACAATCTAGTGGCGAGTTCTCGATTTCAGGCGCAGGCGAGCCAGCAGGATGTCCAAGCCTCCCGCTACGACGTCCTGCTTCAAGTGAATCGCGCTTACTTCAACGTCCTGCGGGCGCAAGCCGAGATCAAAGTGGCGCAGGAGACGGTGGAAGCGCGCCAAACGCTGGATGACCAGGTGTCTGAGTTAGCCAAGAACAGCCTCCGGTCACAGCTGGACGTCAGCTTCGCCGATGTCCAGGTCTCGCAAGCCAAGCTGCTGCTGCTTCAGGCCCAGGAAGACGTACAACAGGCGCAGGCGGAACTGGGTCATGCGCTGGGTTCCGATCAACCCGCGACCTATCAGCTTGCGGATGAGATGCTGCCTCCCAGTCCCCCCAAGGCGGTGGACGACCTGATTGCGCAGGCCGCGGCGAATCGGCCAGAACTCGCCAGTTTGAGACTGACACGGGATGCGGCGAACAAATTCGCAGAGGCGGAGAAGGATCTCTCGAGGCCGACCGTGAGTGCGGTCGCCGTCGCAGGGTTCATTCCCTTGGTGAAGCAGGAGGGGAGCACGCCGATTCCCAACGAGTACGAAGGTATCGGAGCGAATGTGAGCATTCCTCTGTTCAACGGGCACCTTTTTGCTGCCCGCCGCACGGCCGCGCAGGAACGCGCGCTGGAATCTGACCAGAAGCTTCGCGATGAGCAGGATCGCATTTCCCGGGATGTTCGGATTGCCTGGTCTGGAGCGATCACAGCGTATCAGCGCATCGACGTCACCACGCAGTTCTTGCGCCAAGCCGCGTTGGCTCTAAGTCTGGCCCAGGGCCGCTATGATCTCCAGTTGGCTTCGATTGTCGAGCTTACGCAAGCACAGCTCAATTTGACCCAGGCGGAAATCGAAAGCTCAGATGCGAAATACGATTACCAGAGCCAGTATTCGATGCTGCAATACACGATTGGCCAGTTGCGTTAAGGTGCGACGGTCTGCGCCTGACGACTTAAATACCACTGGTATGTTGCGGCGATGCCGTGTTCCAGAGTCATTTGCGCCTTCCAGCCGAGGGCATGGATTCGCGATACGTCCAGTACCTTGCGCGGCGTTCCGTCCGGTTTGGAGTCGTCGAAGACGAGTTGGCCTTGAAATCCCGTGACTTGCGCGATGATCCCGGCGAGTTCGCGAATCATAAGATCCTCCCCGGTGCCAACGTTCAAGATCTCGGGCGATTCGTAGTTGAGCATGAGGAATACGGCGGCGCTGGCCAGATCATCGGCGTGCAAGAACTCGCGGCGGGGAGATCCGGTGCCCCACACCGTCACCTCGGGAGCGCTCGCGGCGGCGGCTTCGTGGAACTTGCGGAGCAGTGCCGGCAGAACGTGCGAGCTTTGTAAATCGAAATTGTCACCCGGGCCGTACAAATTGGTGGGCATTATACTGATCGCGCGGAAGCCGTACTGCTTATGGTAAGCCTGACACATCTTGATTCCTGCGATTTTTGCGACGGCGTAGGCTTCGTTGGTGGGCTCGAGTTCGCCTGTCAGAAGGTACTCCTCGCGAATCGGCTGGGGCGCAAGTCTCGGGTAGATGCAGGAGGATCCGAGAAACAGAAGCTTGCGGACTCCATGTTTCCAGGCCGCGTGGATCACATTGGTCTGAATCTGCAAGTTGTCGTGCAAGAATTCGGCCGGGCAGGAGTCGTTGGCGTAAATTCCACCCACCTTCGCGGCGGCGAGGAACACGTATTCGGGACGCTCCCGGGCGAAGAAATCCTCGACGGCGCTCTGCTGCCGCAAATCCACCGCTTGACGGCTTGCTAACAGGAGATTCGAATAGCCTTCGGCTTGCAGTTTACGCACGATGGCCGATCCAGCCAGGCCCCGGTGTCCAGCCACGAAAACCCGAGCCTTCTTAGTCATGCGAAATTCCCCGCATGGCGGTTTTATGTCCCGCTCCCGCCAATAGATGTTCCTGACGCGCCAATTCCAGATCGTGTTCCACCATGCGGCGGACCAGCTCAGGGAAGCTCACGCGGGGCTTCCACCCTAGCTTTTCACGCGCCTTGGATCCGTTGCCCAAAAGAAAATCCACTTCGGTAGGCCGGAAATAGCGAGGATCGGTCTCGACAAAGCGAGGCCAGTCGAGGCCGGCGCACGCTGCGGCTTCATCCAGGAAATCGCGAACTGAAAAGGACTCGCCGGTGGCGACGACGAAGTCGTCTGCTTCGGATTGTTGGAGCATGCGCCACATGGCTTCTACGTAGTCGCCGGCGTAGCCCCAATCGCGGCGGGCGTCCAGGTTGCCGAGGAAGAGTTTTTCCTGCAAACCCATCTTGATACGCCCGAGGGCGCGCGTAATTTTGCGGGTCACAAAGGTTTCGCCGCGGCGCTCCGATTCGTGGTTGAACAGGATGCCGTTGGAGATGAACATTCCATAGGCCTCGCGATAATTCACGGCGTACCAGTGAGCCGCCACCTTGCTGACCGCGTAGGGACTCCGGGGATAAAACGGCGTCTTCTCATTTTGCGGAGGCGACGCGGCGCCGAACATTTCAGAAGACCCCGCCTGATAGATTTTCACGAGGTCGCCGGTGGAGGTCTGATGATCGCGAACGGTCTCGAACATCCGTAGAGCGCCGATGGCAACCACGTCCGCGGTGTACTCGGGCTGATCGAAGCTTACGCGCACGTGCGATTGCGCGGCCAGATGATAGATCTCGGACGGGCGCACTTTCTCGATGACGCGGCGCAAGCCGGTGCCGTCGGTGACATCGCCATAATGAAGATGCAGTGCGACCCTGGCTTCATGCGGATCCGCGTAGATGGGATCCAAACGCTCGGTGTTAAATGTAGAAGCGCGGCGGATGAGCCCATGCACTTCATAACCTTTGGCCAGCAGAAACTCGGCCAGGAACGAACCGTCCTGCCCTGTGATTCCGGTGATAAGGGCGGTTCTCATCGGTTCACTTCGAGGCAATTTTTTTCCAGTGTGGATTTCGTCAACATGCGCTGCAAGTGTTTCAGGTTCTAGGTTAACAGGCGCGGCCGGCCTTTTTTGCGATTGCATGCGCGTTATTCGACAATTCGATGACATTGCGCTGACAGCCCAATCCGTGTTCCACCCTCAAAAGGCTGCTTCCTCTATCAGCACCCACAGCGCCCCAGAATGAGTCGCAAATCCATCGGGTGCGTCGTTCATCGTCAAGAACAACGGCCCCGAGTCCGTGTCAGCCAGCGCTATGACCGCGTACGAACCGACAGGAAACACCTTTCGTCCCAAATAGGCGGTTGAAGCGCCGGCTTGTCCCTGCGCATCCGGCAAGTCCGCGGTGCTGCCGCCGATTTTCCCGATCAAGGCTCCGGCAGAGGTGTTCGTAAGCAGCATTCCCGTGTTGGCTGCGCCCTTCAATCCATCCGCTCCGCACTCACCGGCGGCGGATCGCCAGATCACTGGAACGTTTGAGCCTTTATCGTCCGTGGGCTGCACCGTGAGGCGCAAGAGGCGGGGACCTGATACGAATGGAATCGCCGTTGTCCAAAACCCCGGCGGCTTCGATTCGACTTTGACCATCCCCGAGACTGCCTGCCACGATGGCTTGGTCATGTTCTCTCCTTTTACTTGCCCCCTGTCTGACGCACGACAAGAGTGAGTTTCGGGGGATCTGCGCTCTCTAGAAGCTGGCGCTCGGCGGGACCAAGCTGCAGCCACGCGAGGCAGCCGTTCCTACAATCCACCCATGCCACGTCTCCGGCGCCGACGAGTTCTCTCGACCCTTCGGAGAGCGTAACCACGCCTCCTGCATTCAGCGATTCAGACTCGTTTGTCGTCAACGGAACTGGGAACAACGACTTGCCGGCTACTACCGGAATCGCGGGAAGGTCCACAACATCATTCTCGACGACGGGATCTCCTGCCAGAATTGGACAACTTGCATACTTCCCGGCCAACTTTGCCGAGTCTGGCGGCTGGCCTTGGCCCGGCGCCGCCAGATCGCGAGCTCGCACACGCCAATTTAGCGGAATGGCGCGAACGGCAGTCCAATGCGGCATCGCCTTCTTCTGCTGTGCCGAAAGGCAGCCGCCCGTCGGCGATGGCGCTGGCGCGGGCGGTTTGGGACGATGAGCAATCCGCCAGCCGCCTCCGGCAACCAGTAAAACCCACAGAATCGCGGCGGCCCGCCTCATGCAGCCGGATGTTTATACCGAAACGCTTCTGGGTCCATGAAGCCGGTAGCGATGCCGAGTCGAAACCAAAGTTCCTTTTCCTCTTCCGTGCCCACCGGGAGCGGAATGTGCAACGCTTGCAGAAGTTGAAAACGCATCAGGTCAACCGAAGCCCGCATCACATCGCCGAAGATCCTATACGCCTCGCATGCAAGAGTATAGAAAGCAAGGGTCGCCGCCGTGCCGCTGACCGCAATCGTCAGGAACTCCGCCAGAGAGCCGTCCGTGAACCAGAAAACTAACGCCCCTGTCCAGTATAGAGTGAACACGAGCGAGAACCAGAACATCATGAGCATGCAGTCCACCTGGACTTTGCTGTCCTGAAGAACCGCATAGTAATCTTTGGAGTCCTTTTGCAAGGAACTCTGCAAGCGCGTCCAAAAGATTTCGAGGTCCATCTGGTACCTGACAAGCGAATATACCGCCATCGCACGGCCGATATTGCCCATCGTTGTAGGGGCGAGAGTGTTGACGCTGACCCCTCCTTCCGGCGGATCGGGAGAGTTGGGCCGGACGCCGGGGAAGTTCGTCTGACGGAGCCTCGCCAACCGGCGCACATCGAACTTGTAGCGATCCATTGCATATTGAATCGCGGACTGTAAGCTTTGAAGCGCCTCTGACAGAGTGCCGGTGTCTCCGCAGCGATAAGTGGCCAGAGTAACCGAAAACTGGCTGACAGCTTTTTGCAATGATTCGGGATCGATAGTGGAACCGCGATCCTGCCTTGTTCTTATGTCGCTGAGGAGTTTACCCTCACTCGATTGCGTCCAGTTCGCGGCGTCGATCGGCGAAAGCGCAGGCGCCGTCTGACCGGCGATCCGGCTTCGCTCCAAAAGATCGAGCCATCGATAACTTAGGCCCTTTTCATCATCGGTCCCCTGCAATCGTTTGAGATTGGCCTGCGCTTTTTGAAAGGCGCGATCCAACTTGCGAAGTGAGCGGCTATGCTCCGCGGTGAGGAATCGTGCGCACCAACGCAAGGGCCCGATCTTCCCTTCCAGCATGCTTAATTGGGCCGCGGTGGTGGTTGAAAGAACGTAGGCGACTGCGAGGAGAAGCGCGAGCAGCGCCGAATACTCGAGCGCTTTCTGATCCCACGCGTCGACCTGCGGAATCAGCGTCGCAATCCATTTGCAATGAGGGTAGGCGACCCACGCATTGGCAGCCAGAAAAAGAATCAGCGGGAGCATACAGCCGAGCCAATAGCTTTTTGACCCGAATTGTCCCTTAATTGTATCGAGTAAGCTGCTTAACATGGATCAATTCATTTCGGTCCAGGTTCCTTGAAGTAAAGGACGGCCGGCGCCGAAACGGTGCCGCTCGTCTCGGCGCGCAAGATCACTTCATACATGCCGCGCTTTGGAATGTTGATGAAATGACGCGAAATGCCGCCCTGATTGGCAGGGATATGGATCCACGTTGAAAACGTCTCACCGTCCACGACGGTACTGACGGTCTCGCTGGCTCCGTTGGCGTCGGTGATGATCGTAAACGCAATTCCTCCCAGCTGGGAGTTAAGGTCTTGAATATGCGTGATCATTTCGAAAACTCCAGGGACATCCGGCGGATCGGCTTCTTGCCTTCTCCCGGGCCGGGCTCGCGGTACATCGTGCTAAGGTTGCCGAGACCGTAAATGATTGCTCTCTTCTTATTGTCCGTAGGGGCGGAAAGCAGTCCGAATTTCTTTCCCGATTTCTTCAACGAATCCACGAGCAAGTCCGAAGAAATATATGGTTCCGGAGTTGACTTCGCCAGAGAAGTGAGATCGCCGACGTGCAAGGGGATTCCGCCAATATCCTTTAGAGTGCTGCCCTTGCCCTTGGTGAGACCTCCCTTGACGCCCGCCGCCGTAAAAAGCTCCATCGTACTTCCGGAGCGCCCCAGCAAGCCGGAACGTTTGCTGCGCTTCATTTCAGCCAGCGCGTTTTTCAAGCTCGATTCGACATCGACAACCGGAAGCGATATCACATCCATAAATCCGGCATTTGTGCTTAGGGTTTTCGGTTTGCTCATACGATTCGAAACGGGTATAGTATCACAAGTCGGTCAATTACGATGGATTGGATCATTTCTCTCGCTCATCGAAGGAACGAATCGGCGGACGCGTCGCAACGCTTTGAGCGCGAAGCCGAGGAGCTTTGGAACTCCCTGAAAACCAGAATCCGAGAGTGCCAAGCGTCCTATGAAAGATGTTATCCCCCGGGGAACGAGCGGGTTGAGTATCATGAGCGCCCATCGGGCGAACTGGTCTTCAGGCGCCTTGCTGCCCCCGGGCAAGGCCAGCAGGAGAATGAGGTAAGCGGCGTAACGATTCGGCGTAAGAGGCGGACAATCAAGGCGGATTATTCCACCGACCAGCCAGAACTCCTGGTAACCGTCGGGCCCTCAAAAGACGGCCCAGCCACACTCTGCCACGATGCCCTCAGCATTACAATCGACCGCGCCTGCGAATTGATTCTTCGCCCGGTACTCTTCGATGATCTTCCGTCGGACGATTCGTAGGCAAGCATAATGGAGTGGTTCGTGGATCATTCCAGGCTCAGTCCGACGGCGTTGGAGACGACCCCATCGGCGATGAGGTACACTCGCACGTCGCCGGCGCCTGCGAGACTCGGCGGAATTGAGATGTTTACCTGATCGAGTCCTACATAGGACGACGGTCCGGCGTAGAGCAGAGGCACGCTTTGTCCTCCCGCGAAAACCTGGATAGAGGCGGCTCCTCGGATTCCCGTGCCATAGAGAGCGACATAGAGGGGTGCTCAAAGCGGAGCCCGCGGGGGCGCTCAGGCTTAGCGGCGACGGAAGGCAGCGCCGGACTGCAGGTGGACTCAGGTGTATACCGTCTGCGAGGCAGTAGATACAGCGTAAGGGGATGTGGTAACCAGAAGAGCATCCGCCGCCGCCACGCCGGCTCCGTCGGCGTTTGCGCTATAGAGCGCGGGTGCGGAAGAGGCAATGGTGGTAGCTCCCGTGAGAACAACGGATGTTCGCCTGTCCGGCGGAGACCGAGAAAAGGGGCGCAAGCTGCGTGCTGCCGGAGCGATCCTGAATCTGAACCGAAATCCCTTCCGCGATTCCCGGTCCGAAGAGTGTCGCGATTTCCTGCGGCGCCACTTGGCCGGGGCTATAACTGGCATTGTTGACCGCCGACACCACTGCGGGGGCGTTCAGATCCAGCCGCACGACCCTGGAAGGGGGTACCGTGACTGGGTTCGTCGAACTCGAGATCTACACGGAGACGGGTGAGCTCGACGGTGTGTTGACCGCAGTGGGATCGGAGCCGGCGATGAGCCTGACCGGCAGCGTTCCCGAGACCGCATTTATACGGATGGTCATCTGACCCGCCTGCGCTCCTTTATTTGGTGACGACTACGCTGAGAACAGCTAATCCCAGTGGCTGGGCCTCGGTGAAATATCCAAAGTTCAGGGCGAGGGTGTCAATGGCGGCGCGCCCTCTTCGTAGGCATTTTGGACATCGGCGTAATGAGGATTGGACGCGTAAACACCGGTTGTGCCCGTGAGGGCGTGCATCCCCACGTACAGCACGGTGGGCAGACTCGACATGCGCATGACGTATTCGGCTGCGTCGACTGCGCCGTAGGGCGTGCCATCGGTTAAGGAACTGCCTGTTCCCAGGCCGTCGTTGGAGGGAAGAAATTCTGAGATGAGGAATTGTGCCCCAGGCAGGTTCAGCGGCGCCAGGTAACCGGTTATGTAGGCTGAGGTCTTAGCCGCGAGTACAGCGTTGTCGTCCGCCATCCATTGACTGAAGTCCCCGGGGCTTTGCGCGGGATATTGATGGTAAGTTATGGCATCCCAGTACGGGTGGGGGCAGCTCACAATCGACTGATTCCACACTGGATTGGAGTTCGGATCGCCCGCATCTTCGAAAGAGATAGCAACTGTCGCGTCGGGGTCGGCGGCCTTAATCGCGTCCCGGTACGGCTTCATCTTGGCGACAAAGTCTGCGCCTGATGAAAAGAAGGTAGGATACCGATGCGGTTCGTTAGCGAGCTCCCACACGGCGACGGGAATGTCATTCGCTTTCGCGAACGCAGCCATTTGTTCCGCCGATTGCGGGCTGTCGGTGAATCCGTTCACGCAGACAATTAATTTCGCGCCCAGAAAATTGGTGCGATCCGCTCCGTCGACAAACGAGCCGCCTTTTCCGTTAACCCATGGAACGGCTTCGGTAAGAAGCGATGCGATATTCGTAGCTTGAAATTGCGCCGCCCAGGAGGGGACCATCAGCCCCGTCTGCCAATCGAAGGCGTCGCTGAAGCTGCCGCTGGGATACCGCACCCAACCAGGAGAAAGCAGGGCTGCCAGATTGTTCAAGCGGTAGTCGAAAAACTCAGCGGGAAAAACAACTTCGTCGTTGAATCCGCTGAAGTTGGCATTGAGGGGGCTGGTGTGATCCGCTACGACGCGCTTCGCGCGTCCACCGAGGTGGATGAAAATGGGGCCGGTGCTTGACAGGTTTGGCAGGATGGAATCAGATCCCCTGCGAATCAGAGGCCGGCTTTCAGTTGGTGCTTTCTCAAGCCCGTTT
>DASXEY010000106.1:0-15390 GCA_036489835.1 Bryobacteraceae bacterium
AGCGGTTTGGTGCCGTTTTCACAGAAGTGGCTCGAATACTGGGACAAGCAGTTCTACCTATACATGTCCGGTCAGGACCTGAACGCAATTCGTCAGGCCTCGGTAGACGAATTTCGTGCCGTGTGGAAGTACGCCGAGACCTCGGCATCCCTGTCTGGTCGCTACCTCGATTCACAAAAAGACGCTCGCGCGCTATAGCCCGCGGGCGCTCGACTTGACTGTGCTCCCTCGCCGAGCAATGGATGTGTTGACCGCAACGGTCAACGCGATGCAGCCTGAAACCAAGTTCCTTCGTCTCCGCACACCAGTCACGATTGGTTCGCGCTTCGGCGATTGGAAAGTCGTTTGGCTTGGCGGCTGGACGCGGACCGGCTGCCCAACATCGCAATAGTGCGATGTTTGAAGGCCCTCCGCGTTGACATCTCACAACAGAAACAAGCGCACTCTTTCCCACAAGAGTGCCGAAATCACAAGACCATGAAAAACCTTCGTTCAAGCTAAGATTGTCAAAAGAGCGCTCCAATGATCCCACGTTTGGACCGATCCATCCTGAGGCGTTATGCCGTCGCCGTGTTATCTACGGGGGCGGCGGCTGGCCTCACCACTGCGATCCAACCTTTTTTCAATGGGAAGGCACCCCTGTTCTTTTTCATTGTGGCGTCTCTTGTCTCGGCCGCATTCGGGGGGCTCGGTCCAGGGTTGGTTGCAACGGCCCTTGGCTTCGCGATTGTCGTGACGGCTTTTCAGGATCGAGTTCTTGTCCTGTCCGTGGCTCATTCAAGTTTAATTGTGTTCGTTCTCTTGGGGGTCGGGATCAGCTTGGTTATGGGCCATCTACGCAGAAAGAATGCTGCACTGGCTTTAGCGAAAGAGCATCTGGAGAATGCCAACGAAAAGCTGTCGCAGCGCAGTAAAGCTCTGTCCCAAGCGAACGAGGAGCTTCAGAGGTTCGCCTACGCCCTCGCGCACGATTTGAGCACGCCTCTTCGAGGAATCTCAGCACTGACAGAACTTTTGGTCGACCGGAACATGGAGAGATTGGACGAGAGCTCGAAAGAATGCGCCCAAATGATCGTGAGCCGAGTCCAACGAACGCTCTTAATGATCAAAGGTCTCCTCGACTACGCGGCTGCAGGCGAAGAGCCGGAGGAAAGAATTCTCGTCGACTGCAATGACGTGGTGAGCCGAGCTATGGAGGATCTCGAATCGGTCATTAAAGAACGTCGTGCGGAGATCAGCGTCGAGCCACTGCCGTCTATCCCGGCAACCAGCAGCCACTTGGTTCAGGTTTTTTCGAATCTCATCAGTAACGCACTCAAGTATGCCCCCGCCATTCGGCGGCCGCAAATTCAGATCTCGGCGATCGAGCGAAGTGATGCTTGGGTGTTTTGCGTTCGCGACAACGGAATTGGTCTCGACATGCAATATGCCGATGAAATTTTCGGCATGTTCAGGCGGTTGCACCAAGACGATAGCTATCCGGGCAACGGGATCGGTCTGGCATTGTGTAAGATGCTCGTTGAACGTCACGGCGGCCGGATCTGGGTGGAATCTGAAATCGGGAAGGGTAGCCGGTTCTTTTTCACAATTCCCAAGAAGAACGAGCTTTCAGCGAATGAGGAAATCAACAAGGCGGGTCGGAGATTGGCCGGTATTGATCGCCCTGGACTATAGCCGCCACCCGAGCTGGAGCTTCATAGGGTGCCTTGGGCCGCTAAGAAGCGACGAGCCGATGGCCTCGGAGACGACCATGATCTGATGTGTGCAGCCTGCGATTGGGTGTTACATTGAGCTGCGCCGACTACTATGGACACACGGGATAGCTACCGACAATGGTGGATATCAGGTCGCTTGGCTCGGTCCCACCGTCGTAGCCCCGCTGCCGGGCCGGCAAGCCGGGGCGGCCGTTCGGCGGGCGTAACCGTATTTCATGCCCTTGATTGTGAGAGAGACTTTTGAGAATTTCAAGCCTAATGTTTACGGCCTTCCGCGTTTTCTCACAACCTACCGTTTGTGGAACAGATCGATTGTGTTCAGTGGTGCGATGATCGTTCCCATGGAGCCGATAACGATTGAGGCGAACGGTGAGTCCTTCATTGGCAAACGACTGCTGGTCGGAATTCGATGGACATCGAAGGGCGAAGTCGCCCGCGAAGAGCAATTCCATGGCGTCATTCTTGAGGCCGACCAAGAAGGGCTAGTTATCGAGCGAGCCGATACGGGGGCGCGGGTCGTCCTCCCACCAGAACTGCAAGCCGCTGCGAGAGGGGCGTACACGCTGCACGCCACTGGAGAAGTTGTTCACGATCCAGATTACCTAGCAACATGGAGGTTCGATCAAGATCAAATGCCTTCTTTGCTCGAAGTCCCGCGTGGAGTGTAAACTCCTCCGCGCTGTCTCACAACCTACCCTTTGCGCGGCGAAGAACGCAAGATTACCGGATTGTTTGTAAAAACTAGTTCCGGGTCATTTGTAAGATAGTTGTGGTATCGTTTTTCGGCAAACAAATTTAATATCGACCGGGCCGAATCACCCGGGGATACCTCATCTACTCTTAGAACCGCAGGGGTTGCGGGAGTCGATTTCCGAAGAAGTTCATTGAGGCAGCCGCGGAGTTCACCTGCGAAATGATCGCACGCAATAATTGCTTGGGCGGCTGCATGCACGATCTGCCCCGCCGGAAGCCCCGACACCGACCACTGAATTTTCGGCCGGCGTTCGCGGGACGGGCTGGATTCGTCCCCGCAAGTCGGCTTGTGAACGCCAATCACAATTTGACGAGAAACGCCCCTATGCGCCGAAGTCGCCCGGATTCCCAACCGGACGCTCGGCACGAACGGGGGCGGTCGCTTCAGAAGCCGATGATGGCAATATTTGGGACCACCACCAGCCATCACTATTGCAATCGCGGATTCGTTCCTTGATCATTAGGGCATGCCTTCCCAGGAATTTCCTCTGCGCATGGAGATTCCCATCGAGCAGCCATGCTCCACCGGTGGTTGCTCCAGCACTAAAATCGAGACGATCTCGGTCGGGCGCATCCAGCAGCCCGATCCCAGGATTTTCCAGTACTCCTACAGCGGATTTTGTCCGCAATGTAGAGCTCAACGCGCTGGTTTCTTTTTTCTGAAAGGCGACGATTTGACGGTTGAACTTGCCCTCAACTCCGCCAACGCTTCCGCGTGCGCTCAAGAAATAGTGAATGCCTGGGGCCTGAATGTCAGGGCCGGGAATTCTAGCGTATTAACGCCGGCATTCATGGACGTCTTTGACAAGGCCTGCCGATACCAGCAAGCGAAGCAGCAAGCCGATAGCTATCGGCGACTAAACGCTCTGCACGAAACTGGCGCTGAGGCCGAAGAAACCGCTGCGCGCCAACTCTTTGCCGAGGCGTTCACGGAGTGGTGCGATCAGCACAGGGAGTCACCTTCGCCGCTCCCGGAGTGACCGAAACAGGTCAGGCGCAGCGTCCCTGAGCCGGTTTCAGTCGGCTCGCGCATGGAGGAGCCGATAATGGCACACATCGGGCCCGAATGCCCAAGTCATGCCGGGTTCATATCCTTGAGACGGCTCCGTCCATCTATGAAAATATGGGCGAAAGCGCGCGAATTCCTCGTACGGAGTCAGGGTCAAGCTGGGATATTGAACGATCTTGAAAATTGTCGACCAGCGATGGCGTCGGGGGATCCCATAGGGCAAGCAGTTCTCCACGGGTCTGCCGATGCCGCAAATGCTGTTGTGTTCTCTATAGAGCACTTCCGCCCAGGGCTGCATGGGAATCGCGGCTTCCTCGGGTCCCCAGAATTGCGGGAACTTTTTGAAGAGCGGCAAAATCGCGCCGTGTGAAATACCGAGTTCCTCAGCCTGCTTGCAATCATGTCCGGCGGTCCGTTGCGGAACGTTGATGAGACCTGATCTGAGGCCAATCCAGAATAGTTGGTTGCTTTCATCCATGTAGGCGTTTATCACCTCATCGATGAAGGCTCCGGCATGGGGTACTGACGAGTGCCCCTGCAGTTGATGTCCGAACTCGTCCCACAAAGTGCTTTCGTCGAGAAGGACAGGATTGGCTTGCGTGATGGGGTGGCCGTGATAATCCAGGCCGCTCCTTCCAGAGAATGGATATTGTGGCGAAAGAAGAAGCGTAATGTCGCACGCGTCGTCCTTTTTGGTAATGAGAATCCGCAGTGACCCGTCCATCCATTCGTTGATCTCCTGCAGATACTCGTGTACTCTCTTGTTAGCTGCGGTGCCATCCATGTCGAGTTCGCAGATTCGTAGGACCGGTGTTCCATCGTCTGCCAACGTCAGCCGAAGAGGTTGTGAGAAAATGTTGATGTACGCCGCCGTGAGGAGCACGGATACGGCGGCAATCTTTAAGGTCAGCAAGAATTGGTTTTGCATGAACTCAGCATTTGGCTGAATGCTGTTCCTCGCCAGACCAGCAGGCAACGGAATATTGGTTCGAATTAGCGGTGGTAGAAACTGTGTCCGCCGTTCGTTAGAGCGTGTGTCACCCCGCGGCAGACAGGGTGCATCTCACGGGAATTGCTCCCGTCGATCTCACTTCCGCGTCAATAGACGAAGAGGAGGTTCGGGACTCTTGGCGCGGGTGGGGCCTCTGGAAATCTTCAATGGGCCGCGCAGTACCGCAGCTGTCCGGTATCCCGACTCGTGGAAGTTGTCCGGAAACGGCTGTGGATGACAACTTCAGGAAGTAGAAAGCTCGGTCTCGGGGGCTTGCTTAAAGCGCTCCAGACGGGCGAGACTGAGATCGATAGTGGGGATGAGCGCCTATGACCGACAATGTTCGTTTGGTCAAACTACTCCAAGAGCAGAAGCGCCGACTAGGAAGCGTGCGAAAGCTTGCAGAAAGGCTCGGCGTGTCGGAGAAGACTGCAAACGATTGGCTGAAGCTGAAGGATGACGAAGAAGACCGTCGGCTGCGCCCAGATAATAAGGACCGGATCTTGAAGCTAGCGCTCGACTTGGACATTGAGCCGGAGCGCTTCGCCTTTGGTCCCGCGCTCTGGGATTGCAAGGCCAGTTGGGAAGAGAACCTCTCGTTAAGCCTTCCTGCGCACCCGCGCTCGCTCCGACCTTTTGTCGATCACGCCATCGAGTTCCTTGGGCACCGCATCAGCTCCCCTATCGGAGTCTGGGGTTCGTCCTTTACGGCGAATGCCGCTAGGGTTAAGTTTTTTGCTCTGTCCGGCGCAGATGTGTTGACGTATAAGGCAGTGGGTTCACAGAGTGTGCGCGCAATATGGCCACCGAACGTTTACGCCGTTTCGCAAGATCAGCCAGCACTTTCAAGCCCGCTCAGAGGTGTTCCGGAGATTGAGGTAATTGCCACAGCTGAGCCGCACGGCACCAACAATGGTGTCGTGGCAAGCTTCGGCTACCCTTCTACGGGACCGGAGTATTGGCAGGCTGATTTTCGCGTCGCGCAGCAGAGTCTCAGGCCCGGTCAGCTATTGATTCTGTCGGTGAGGGGTACTTGTTGTCCTAAGGTGCAGGCAAGGGAACGCCTGCACGACTGGGCCAATGTTTGTGAACTAGCGGCCGAGGCTGGGGCAAGGATTATTGAACTCGATCTGGCTAAAGCCATCGAAGAGCTTGCTGACGTCGCTGGTAAGGTAGGCTTGGCGGTGAGCATCTGCAAGATTGCGCGAAAGGCAGCGCCTGATGCCAAGATCCTTGTCAATTTCGGTTACGCTGAAGGCGAGTTGCTATCTGCTCTGGCGTGTCAAACCGCAGGGCAGAGGTTGTGCGATGGTTTCACGATCAGCACTATTCCGGTGCGTCTCTATCATGAGGCGCCGTACGGACGGGAGATTCTTTTTAACGGTGAAACTCGGTGTCTAACGGGACCCGTAATCGTCGGTTTGCAACTCCAGTGCGTCGCCGCGTTGAAGCGAGTTCGCGAGAGGGAGAACCTGCCGAGGTTCGCGATTGTCGCTGCCGGCAGTATCTCAACCGAGCAGGAGTTTACCGCTGCTCTCTACAATGGGGCGGACGTGGTGCAGGTGGCGTCCGCTTGCTACTTCGATTCATATGTCCCGTTCAAGTTGCGAAAGTATTACGATTCCCAGGCTCGCGAGTCCTGCAAGGCTATGGAAGGCGAGCGCGACGTCGCGCTCATCAACTTCACGAAGGCGGTTCGCAGGATTGAGTTGGATCTGGACTCCAAACTAACCCTCCAGGGGCGGGAGCGGTTGCTGGCCATTGCTCAGGAGGAGATGTTGCAATGGCTCCGCCGCGTCGACACTGTCTCTAGCCTGGGCCCGATGCGTCCGAAGTCGGCTCCAACTGTCGAAGACTGCGTTGCAACGATCCAAGTCCGCTTCATACAACGGTGAGAATCCCAATATATGACGCCGCCTTCTGGAAGAACGCCCTGCGCGAGAGTGAATTTGCGCGAGCACTCTGCCATTCCGAAGATGGTAGAGGCTCTACCAGCATAGTCACCCAGATCGCAGCCGAACTGCATCTCCACCTCGGCAGGGTGGGCCCACCGTACCGCCCAGAGTGGTTCGCTGAGATGCTTGATCTTCCCACTTACGAAGCGGACATTGAGGCAGAGGGGGTCCTCACCACCAGTGCGGCATTGGCAGCCCTCCGCCCGCAGGAGGACGGTGGGGATGGTCAGATTTCAATCTCGCCGCTTGGAGAGTGTCGCTCCTCGTGCGACGGTCGCCCGATGGTGCTGCTGCGCAAGATCGACAAGACTGAGTCCCCCTGCGCACTCCAACGCCGCAACTTCACCTTCGCTCATGAGATTGGACATTATGTCTTACGCCAAAGAGTCGGTTGGTCAACGGAGGACTACCCGGTTGATCCAGTTGAAGAGTTCCTTTGCAACCAATTCGCCGAAGAATTGCTGATGCCGGAAACGCGCTTCACTGACGATCTAGCGAAATGCGGTGTTGGTCCAGGGGCATTCCTTTACCTTCAGAAGTGCTACGACATTTCGCTGCAGGCGTTAGTTGCCAGGGTGAGCGGCCTATTCCGCGGGGGGGTAGTCGGCATGCTGTGGTGCAGCGGCGATTCCGGCGCGCCTGTCGTGACTTGGGCCGGCCCGCGAAAGTATAGCCGCTCAGTAGTATATGCTGCCGGCGAGTCCCCCATTGACGCCGCCTTCGCCTCTTCAGAACTCCAGGAAGGGAGGTGCGAGGTGCTGCTAGGCATGTCGCGTTCCTGGTGGGACGTTGGCGCGCTCCGTCTGTCGTCAAACAAGATATTGAGTATCTTCCGCGCTGACTTGAAAAGGCTGCATCGTTACATGCCCGTCCCGGAGTCCCTCGAATTCAGGAGCGACCTGATCTCGCCCGTGGACGCTGCGAATGACTGCCCGCAGGGTCTCGCAGTCGCGTCGTCGGCTCCACTGCGGAATCATGCGCCGTCAAACTGGTTGTGACCGACCTTCCAAGTCCGAGCCTCGTGGAAGCTGGCCGATAATGATAGACAACAGCCCGCAGTGTCTGGCTCAGGCGACTCAGGGCACCGTTACTGATCCAGCAGCCTGCCAGCCCGAGTTCCCTGTCGTGCTGTTCCGCGATGCGAGATAAAATACCTGGTTGCCCGCAAAGCTGGAGCTGAACGTGACCGCCAGATTCAGATTCAACGTGGTGCCGCTCGCCGTCGCTGAACTCCCCGCCGTGCTTATCGTGCATTGGCTGTTGGTCAACGTGCCCCCCGACGACAGCAAGATTGGCGATCCGCTCGCGTATCCGCCATCTCCGGCGTCATCCACCAAGTACAAGTAGCCGTTAGAGGCGCTCGTGGGAACGTAGGCCACGTAGCACGCGCTGGTCCCATCGAGGAAACTGTTGGTCAAAATATCAAGGACCGCCAAGTCCGCATAGCCGTTCGAATCGGTAAAAGTGAATGTGTACGTCTGGCCAGTGGACACGCTTCGCCCCGGAGTCACCGATCCTACGCCGGGACCAACCACCGCAGGTCCGGGGACTCTCCAGGTCCCGAGCGCCTGCCAGCCCGAGTTTTGCGTGGCGCTGCGCGCCGCCATGTAAAATATCTTGTTTCCGGCAAAGGCCGAAGCGAATGTGATGTTCAGTGTCAGGGTCAGCGTGTTGCCGGTGGCTGAGACCGAACTGCCGGTCCCGTTGATCGTGCACTGGCTGTTTGCAAAGCTGAGGCTCGATGGCAATAACATCGGCGTTCCATTCACGTACCCGCCATCGCCGGCATTGTCCACCAAATACAAGTAGCCTGAACTTGCGCTCGCCGGAGCCAACGCCACATAGCACGCGCCAATCCCGTCCAAGTAGTTGTTGATCAGGATATCCACCACGGACAGGTCTGCATAACCGGCCGGATCCGTCAGACTAAACGTAAACGTCTGGCTTCCGCCGCTGCCCGCCGCTGGACTGACACTCACTGGAGCTGGCAGACCGACCGGCGTGGTAAAGGACCAGATCGTGGAGCCGGCGCTGCCGGTTGTGTTGATGGCGGCCACTTGCCAGTAGTAAGTGGTGCTAGGAGACAGCGCACTAAGGGAGTAGCTCGTGGCCGTCGTGCTCGCCAGCAATGACGGAGTGCTACTGGTGCCGAAGAAAACGCTGTACGAAGTAACGCCGGCCACCGCGCTCCAGGAGAGAGCGGCCGTTAGGGAAACGCCAGTGGCTCCATTGGCGGGGGAAAGCAGCACAGGCGGGGGAAAAGGAGCGATGTTGGTCGGATCCAATGCAGTGACGCTTCCCGACCCGCCGCCTGAAACCTCAACCTGATTTGTCACCGACCCGATGGCGGATGCGGTGACAGTAACGGTAATGACCGGATAACTGGCACCTGCGGCGAGCGCGTCCGATCGGGTACAAGTCCGGGTGCTGAGGACGCAAGTCCAGCCGCTTCCACCGATTGCGGTCGCGGCCAACTGATAGGGCAGAGTGTCGGTAACCGTTACGGTCCCGCCGGTGATAATGGAGCTTGGGTTACTGACAGTAATAGTGTAGGTCGCGCCCGTTTCACCGGAATAGAAGTCTCCGCCATGCACGCTGGTGATCGTCAGAACCGGAGCCACGATTCCCAGAAGGACTCCCACGTTGTTGCTCAAAGTATCCGCGAGCGCAAGATCCGTGCGGCCGTCCCCATTGAATTCGCCCACCGCCATCCCCACGGATGAGGCGGCGGTGAAGGAGACTCCGCTTTGCAGCGTTCCATCGCCGTTGCCAAGGAAAACGGTCACCATGGTGCTTGTGCTACCGGCCACGATTACATCCAGCTTGCCGTCGCCGTTGACATCCCCAGCCGCCACGACGGTCCCATTGTAAGAACTGGACACGGAGCCTCCTGCCGTGAAGCCACCTTCGCCGTTGCCTAATTCGATTTCGACCCCGCTGCCTCCGAACAGAACGAGGTCCGCCTTGCCGTCGCCGTTCATATCTCCGACGGCTAGACTGGTGCTCACGGGAACCTCCGTCGCCATCGTAAATGTCCCGTCGCCGTTTCCGAGAAGGATATAGCCTCCGAGAATGAGATCCGCCTTGCCATCGCCATTCAGGTCCGCAGCGACCAGGACGGACGACGGGTTAAAGCCGGGCGTTAAATGCGGCTGCTCTAATGTGCCATCTCCGTTTCCGAAGAAGACTTCGAGGGCTGCAAACGCGTACTGGTTGCACTCGCACACGGCTACATCGGGTTTCCCGTCCCCATTGAAGTCGGCAACGACAACCACCGAAACGCCGCTACCAGCCGCATAACTCTCAGCGGTTTGGAAGGTTCCGTCTCCATTTCCAAGTAGAATGGTCAGGCTGCCGGCACCTTGACTAAGGACCGCAAGATCGGGCTTGCCGTCGCCGTTCAAATCTCCAACGGCGACCGCGACCGGTGCGGACGCCACGCTGGAGTCTTTCCGAGGACCGAAGGTTCCGTCCCCGTTGCCAAGTAAGATGCTGACTGAGCTTCCTCCCGTGTTGGCGGTTACCAGGTCAGTCTTGCCGTCATGATTGAAATCCCCGCTGGCGATTGCCGCAAGCGTGTTCCCCGCGGGATTGTTCGCGCCAGCAGTAAAGCCGCCGCCGGCGACTGCCGTAACGTTAAAGGCGGCCGCGGTGGAAATGCTACTGACGTGCGTGGAATCGCCCCCATATAGGGCGCGCAACTGGCGGAGACCGGCCGGTAGCAACGAAGTGGTGATGGGCGCTTGACTCGATATGAGCGATGCCACGCCCAGCACGTTGGCGCCGTCCAGAAATTCCACTGTTCCGCTCGCGCCGGCGGTGACGGTGGCCGTAAGAGTGACGGCTTGGCCGAATATGGACGACGCGGGCGCGATGCCAAGCGATGTGACGGACTGCGCTAGAAGCACTGTGGGATCGATCGAGGCGCCAGTCCCCGCGCTGGAAACAACCGTCGCTCGATTGTTGATCGTGGATGGAATGAGGCTGCTCGCTACGTTGACGGTTAGCTCAATCGGCGGAAAGCTGCTCCCAGCGGGCAGGGCGTCGGAGCGTGTACAGGCAAGCGTTCCTATTGCGCAGGTCCAGCCGGTCCCGCTGATGGCCGTTGCTACCAAACCTGCGGGAAGCGTATCCATCACTGTGACCATCCCCGACCCGCCCACATACTCCAAGTTGCTCACGATAAGTTGATACGCTGCGCCCACCTCCCCGACAACAAAAGATCCGGCGTGTGACGACGTGATGTTGAGTCCCGGCGCTAGGCCGCCCAGGAAGACGTTCACGGAGTTCGTGCTTTGATTGACAACCGCGAAGTCTGGCTTGCCGTCGCGGTTGAAATCCGCCACTACAACGTTTCCCGGATATCCGTCGGTTGAGAAGGTCACGCCGGACTGAAATGTTCCGTTCCCATTCCCGAAAGCGATGATCGCGGTGTTGGTGGAATAGCCGCGGACGGCCACATCCAGCTTTCCGTCGCCGTTAAAGTCTCCCGCCGTCGCGGGACCACCCGAGGTGGCGCTCATGCTGGACACCACTGGCGCCCGAAACGTGCCGTCGCCATTCCCGGCAAGGAATGCGGTACCACCCCAAAAGACGATCCCGGCGTCCGGCTTCCCGTCGCCGTTGAAATCGCCGACGGCCAGAGCTGAGAAATACGCGCTGGGAGTGGCCGAGCTTAGCGGCGCCCGGAAGGTTCCATCGCCGTTGCCCAAAAAGGTAAGCAACGGGCCACCATAGTTATCGGCATCGGCCGCCACCAGATCTGGAATTCCATCGCCATTCACATCCGCCACAGCCGCCAGCAGGGTCTCAACTGCAATGGGCATAAACATGGCAGGTTGAAAAGTCCCATCGCCCTTCCCGATGAGCACGACACTGCTGCTCCCTGATACGTAACCCGCGCCGACTAAATCAGGGATTCCGTCGCGATTCGCATCGGCCACGGCAAGCACGCTGACGCCTCCCAGATTGGTGACTAAATTAGTCGAGGACTGGAAGGTGCCGTCGCCGTTGCCCAGAAGGACATCAACTCCGGCGTCGCCTACGGCCAGATCCGGCTTTCCATCTCCGTTAAAGTCGCCGATCGCGATGACGGTGGCTCGGCTGCTGACAGGATAGTTAACGGCGGCGCGGAAGGTTCCATCCCCATTTCCCAGGAGGACGCTGACCGTCCCAGTGAGGCTCCCCGTATTCGCCGTCGCAAGGTCAGGAATGCCGTCAAGATTGAAATCGCCTGCGGCGAGGAAAGCAGGCGCAGTGTCTACAGCATAACTGGCTTTCGATATCAGCCCACTGTCCGATCCCGCAGTGACCGTCTGAATGTGCCCGGTCGACGCCGAAGGGGCGTAGTACATGTCGCCACCGTATTCAGCGATCAAACTCCTGACGCCGGATGCGAGAAGATCGGTTGTCAGCGTCGCCTGGCCGCTGCTGATGGTGGCGATGCCAAGAAAATTGACACCATCGTAGAACGTGACCTGTCCCGTTGCGGACGGATTGAGGCTCGCCGTCAGGATCACGGGCTGGCCCAATCCCGATGGGTTCGGCGAGGAGGTCAAGCTGATGGGCGCAACCGTCCGGATGTAAACGGTATCCGAGGCGGTATTGTTGGCCGGATTCAGATCGCTTGCGTTAGAGACCGTGGCGGTATCCGTGGCATAGCCGGAGAGCGTTGCCGAGACATTCACAGCGATCGTGATAGCGGGGTAACTGGCGCCCGCCGCCAGCGCATCAGAGCGGGTGCAGGTAAGCGCAGCTAGCGCACAGGTCCATCCGCTGCCGGAAATCCCGGTCGCGGTGAAGCCGGAGGGAAGGGTATCCGTCATGCCGACGACACCGGCCGTGCTCAACTGGCCTGCGTTCGCGACTGAAATCGTGTAGGTCGCCCCCGTCTCGCCCTTGATGATCCCCACGCTATTCGCGATCGAAACCGAAAGATCCGGGATAGCTCCGCCAAGCAGCACGCGGAACCCTCCCGCGTCTGTGTAGACGAGATCGGTCTTTCCGTCTCCGTTCAACTCGCCGACCACAGCCACCGGTATGTTCTGGCCCGGAGCGGCGCCGGCGACGACCGGGTTCTGAAAGGTTCCGTCTCCGTTTCCCAGCGATACGCTCACATAATTATAGGTGGGGATGTCACCGGTTGTACTGATCAGATCCAGCTTCCCGTCTCCATTTGTGTCGCCCACAACCAGAGAGCTCATGCTCAGACTGTCATAGAAGTTTGCGAAGTAGAACACAGGAGCTTGGAACGTGCCATTGCCGTTCCCCAACAGAACATAAAGCCCGTTTGTTCCGTTCGTCTCGCCTATGGCTAAGTCTGACTTTCCATCCCCATTTAGATCTGCAATCGCGAACAACTGGGCAAGCTGAAAGTACGGCACGTTGATTGCGGGCTGAAAAGATCCGTCTCCATTTCCCAGAAAAACGCCAATATTGTAAGTTGATGCGTTGCCGGTCACCACGTCGGCGATGCTGTCCCCGTTGAAATCCCCGATCGCGAAAGGACCCTCGGTGCCGGCTGCAAACATGGTCAGGGCCTGAAAGGTCCCGTCCCCATTTCCCAGCATGACTCCCATTTGACTGGGAAAGCCGAATGGGAAACTGAACATAAAGTCTGGACTGCCGTCGCCGTTGAAATCTGCTACGGCGAAAGCGTTGGGCAAGGACGGCAAAGAGATGGTTGCGGGCATTCCAAAAGTGCCGTCGCCGTTGCCGGACAAAATGGCCACGCCGCTCCCGGTCAAAATTGCTACGTCGGGATTTCCATCGCCGTTAAAGTCTGCCGTCGCAGCACTGGCCGGCGTGGCTCCCACGTTCTGATAGACGGCCGGCTGAAAGCTCCCATCCCCATTTCCCAGGAAGACGAACGCCGTATTGCTGTAGTCGTAGACGAACAAATCTGGCTTGCCGTCGCCATTGAAGTCATTGAGGAGAATCGACGCGGCGTCGACGGCGGCGCCAATACCCGGCTTGAAAGCGAGTGAAGGCTGGGTTTCAACTGTCTGCGACACGACGGTGGAATTGCTTGGCGCGTAGGTCGAGTTCCCCTCGTAATGCGCGCGCAGATTCCGGACGCCCGCCGGCAAAAGCACCGTTGTCAGCGCCGCTTGGCCGACAGTTAGCGTTCGGGTGCCGAGAACGGAGACCCCGTCATAAAACGTGACCTTGCCCGACGCCCCAGGGGTTACGGTCGCCGTAAGGGTCACAGTCTGTCCAAGGAGGGATGGATTCGGAGTCGTGGCGAGCGTTAGGTTGCTGGCAATCTGCCCCTCAGCACACGCGAAAAACAAGCTGACCCAGTAGCCGAACAGGAGCGCGCGCGGTGACGGGCGTGACGCCATAGTCCGCGGATCTAGGTTAATAAACCTTCTCTTGTGAATGCCGCTGCGACCAGACAGAGATCGAAACCCAAGCCAAGCCACTCCCGCAGTTCACAGAAATATGCACGTGTCAGGCGATTATAACCCGGCCGCAATTCTCAAATCAATGATCCAATGGATTTACGGGCGTGGAGCGCCATCACGCGCCTCGAACCGTCCTTCCGTCAGGGTGCTAGACCGTAATAGCTAGGCTAAGGTCCGTTTGTCTCCCGGTACGCGCGTATCGAATAGGTGAAAGGGATTGGCGGAATCCTTGAGCCGGACGAGATCTCTCTTGGAGCGGTGCGCTTGCAGGATCCGAGTGAACAAGAAAGAAACCAGCGCCTTGGGGATCGTTTTGGTTGCTGTTGTCGCTGAACAAGAGGTAATGTGCTCATGACATAGGTACCGTTAATGCCCATTAAAAGGACCCAAAATTGAACGATTTGATCGCAGTTGAAAAGATTGCGGGATGGCACAAACTGAAGGCGATGGTGCTCGACAGCGTCTCGTCTCCGATTACAAAACGCGTGTACAACATGGCGCTGGAGGAGTTCCTGGCGTGGTTCCAGGAGGCGCCGCGGACGGGCTTCACCAAGGCCACCGTGAGCGCCTGGCGGGTATCCCTGGAGGAACGTCGGCTCGGCTCGTCCTCGATCATCATCCGCATGTCGGCGATTCGCAAGCTTGCTGCCGAGGCCGCGGACAATGGCCTGCTCGCGCCGGAGCTCGCCGCTGGCATCGCCCGGGTGAAGAGCGCGAAATCCGTGGGCATCCGAATGGGCAACTGGTTGTCGCTGAAGCAGGCCCAGGCGCTCTTGAATACGCCGGATATCAGCACCCTAAGAGGTCTGCGCGACCGTGCCATCCTTGCCGTCCTTCTCGGCTGCGGGCTACGGCGGTCTGAAGTGGCGGCGCTTACGTTCACGCACGTCCAACAGCGCGACGGTCGCTGGTCGTAGAGTCAAAGAACTCGTGCGGCGGGGTCATAGAATTTAAGCAAGCCTCCGACCCTGCCGGAAAAACTAAACCGCCGGCCAGAGTAAGATAGGCAGCGGAGATGAAGAACAAAAAGTGGGTGCGATTGCTGGGATACGTGACCGGCGGGGTGAACCAGAAGCTTCTCCTGCAGAATGAATATTTGGCTGCGGAGAATCGAATTCTCAGGGCAAAGCTTCCCTCAAGGCTTCGGTTGGGGGATCACGAGCGCGCCACCCTCGCCGAGATCGGAAAGCGTCTCGGCCGTAAAGCGCTTCGAGAGGTCGCCTGCATCGCCAAGCCTGATACGATCCTGGGCTGGTATAGAAGACTCGTCGCCAAGAAGTTCGACGGCTCCAAGCAGCGGAAGTATCCTGGCCGTCCGCCTGTTTCCGCGGAGGTGGAAGCTTTGGTCGTTCGCCTGGCGCGGGAGAACGCGGGGTGGGGATATGACCGCATCGTGGGAGCGCTGGCCAATGTGGGCCACCGCATATCGGACCAGACGGTCGGAAACATCCTGCGCCGCCACGGCATTGCGCCCGCTCCCAAACGAAGCCAGACCACTTCCTGGAAGGACTTTATCGCGGCGCACATGGATGTGCTGGCCGGCACCGACTTCTTCACGGTG
>DASXEY010000006.1:0-12275 GCA_036489835.1 Bryobacteraceae bacterium
CGTGACGTAACTGCCCGGCGAAAGCTGGCCGGATGCGTTGTCCAAATAGCGCCAGCCCGGCTCCGCGAACTGCGTCGTGTGGGCCGTAGCCCAGATCGCCCCCTGCACGTCATAGTGGCCGGACCAGGGCGTGTTCGCATACATCAGGCCCGAGTTCGGTGCGGCGAGGATGTCGTAGTAGGAGGTGACAGGGCTCCAGATTTCCGTCTTGGTGAAGTGGCCCTGGAGATAGTTTTCGTTGTAGAGATGGGCGAGACTGCGGCCGCCGATCGCCCAGTCGCGCGAAAGGATATGAGATGCGCTCGACTCGGGCTGATCTTCACTTGACCAGACCGGCTTTCCGAAACTGGTCGCGTCGGCCGGAGTCGTGAGCTTTCCTTTTTCGCGCGGATAGTGAACACTGATCACATCCACGGCCTTGGCGAGAGCCGGGTCTTTCCGCATCGCATCGAGAATGTTCCACTGGCCCAGGCCTTCGTGCGGGTACTCGTCGCAGCAGACGATCTTTGTGCCAGGGCGCTCCTTGTCGAGCACGCCCCGCAATGTCTTCATGTATTGCGAGTTGAACGGCGTCTCGTTCCAACTGCCGGTATAGGGAATGTTGAGGTTGTACTGCGATTGGCCGCCGTTCAGGAAGACCGCGACATAGTTGGCCATCGCCGGCGTGTATAGCGTGGGCTTTCCAGTTCCACCAGGGCCAACCCATCCGGGCGCACCCCAAGCAAGAGTATCGAGAAGGATCTTCGGGTTGCGGCGATGGGCCTCCTGCATCAGCCACCATTCGTAACCACGAGTGAAGTTTTTGTCGTCGGCGGACCGCATGTGGCTCGGTTCGGACCCGTCGGTGGAATTTACGTCGCTGCCGATCTCCACCTTCAGGTGCTGTAACGATGCGCCATAGTGCGGCCGGAACAGATAGTCGAGCACCTGCGAGCGATAGGGCTCCGGATAATCGTAGAGCAGCCGCGACGATGCGCCTGCGCTGACCGCCCCGAGGCCGTCGAAGATGCGGCCCAGACTTGTGGTGTCAATAGTGACCGCGACAGACTGCGCCTGGGCAGCGCCGGTCAGAAAGCAGAGCAAGAGTGTGAAAGAGACTCGGACGTGCATATTATCGTGCCAAGACGGGTCCTTGAGGTGGCAAAACTTGAAAAAAGCGAAGTTTCAAAAAGCACCACTGCGGCAAACGAAAAGTAGTTTGGGAGATGGCCTGCCGCAGTGGTACAGCTAAAAGTAATACTTCGCCGCGAGTTGGAAGAAACGCGGGTTGGGCGTGAACGCGCCGAGCGAGCGCGTGTTGACGATCTGGGCGCCAGTGGAGTTGTCGTTTGCGCCGCCGTTTCCAGGCTGGCCGAAGGCGGGGGTGTTGAACAGGTTGAAGATGTCGGCGCGCAGCTGCAGATATTGGCTCTCGTAGGTCTTAAAGTTCTTAAACACGCTCATGTTGATCCGGTTATAGCCGGGCCCGAAGACCTGATTGCGTGCTGTGCCCAGGTAGGGAAGCACAGCATCCAGCGTGTCGAATGGCTGGCCGACCGGATTGGAAGCTGTCTGCGTATTTGGAATGTCGCTACCGGGCAGCGGATTGCCAAAGGCGCAGGGGTTGAACCAGTTAGTAATGTTCTTGGTCTTGGGCGCGCATGTGGTTCCCGAATTCGAAAGTGGAGCAGAACCACTGCTAGCGTATAGGTCGCCAACCCGGATAGCGCGTGTTGTGTTGGCGCCGTTTGCCGTGCTGATGTTCGGGGATACAGTAAATGGATTGCCGGTCTGCGCCACGAATACCAGATCGGCCGCCCATCCGCCTGCCACCTCGTTCACCACGCCGCCTCGGTTCAGGAACTGGCGTCCCTGCCCGAAGGGCAATTGATAGCTGCCGTTCAGAGTGACGCGGTGGCGCACATCCCAGTCGGAGTTGGTGTACTCATACCCGATGGGCAGAATCAACGAGCTGCGATAGGTGCCCGCGCCTCCGTCGAGTGGCGTGGCCGTGTCATCGAGCGCGTGACCATAGGTGTAGGTTGCGAGGAAGTAGAGCCCGTTCGCATTCCGCTTCTCCAGCGTCACCTGGGCGGAGTTAAAGCTGCCTACGCCCTCGTAAGCGATAAACTGGGAGCCGCCGAATCCCGGAAAAGGCCGGATGTTCTGGGAATTGTCCGAGGGGCCCACCAATCCGAACGGAGCATTCTGATCCGGGAAAGCGGTCAGGCGGCGGGAGACATTCCCTACATATCCCAGGGTAAGGCTCAGCGTGGGCGAAAAGGCGTACTGCGTCGAGAGGTTGTACTGCTCGCTGTAGGAAGCGCGGAACTGTGTCTGCGATCCGACCAGCCCCGGCGTGCTGAGGAAATTCTGCAGTCCCTGATTGATCGCATTCTGAAAGCCCGTTGCCAAAGTCAGGCCGTCGGTAGGGCAGGTATTCGTGGTGGCGTCGCAGCCCGGCGCGGGGAAGCTGGAGGAGAAAGAGAAGGGGTAATTAAAGCCCGGATTCGGCGCGCCGCCAATGCTCTCCAGGCCGCCAAAGAAGATGCCGAAGCCGCCGCGCACCACAAACCGGTCCGTGGGGCTGTAGGCGAAACCCACCCGCGGGCTGAAGTCGGTGTTCTGCGAGTTTATCAGCGACCGATTGCCGGTATACATCAGGTTGATGTTGTTCTGGGCGATCAGGTTCAGGAACGTGGGTGCGAGCGGAACGTTCCGCTTGCTGTCTGCCAGTACATAGTTCCCTGTGCCGGAGCCAGGTCCATTGATCGCCGTCGGATACCAGTTCGCCTGGTTGTCGTGGCGCTCCTGCGTCGGCTGGTACCAGTCGTAGCGAATGCCCAGATTCAGCGACAGCCGCGGAAGAATCTTCCAGTCGTCCTGGAAATAGCCGGAGTTGTACCAGCGCACGTTGTCGATGTTGAAGTAGTTGGACAGCCCCGCGTTTCGCTGCTGGTCCGCCAGGAAATCCGCCACCCCCGAGCCGGTGAAGCTTTGACCAGGGCTCGAGGTGTAGAAGCCGCTGTAAGTGTAGCTGCCGTGCGGGTTGGTCGGTGCCGTAGTGGAGAAGCGCACATGCTGGAAGGCTACGCCGCCCTTCAGCGTATGGTTGCCTGCGACTTTCGTCACGTTATCCAGGATCTGGAAGACGTTCTCGTACTCGATGGCTGGATAGAAACCAGGCGAGCCGAAACTGCTGATGCCGGTAATGCTGGTGCTGGGCAGGCCGCCATTATGTTCCTGGAAGGGAATGCCACCTAGGCCCACGGTCGGCGCGATGTCTTGCTCTGAACCGGGCTGTAGGAACTGGAAGTGGCCCCAGTTGTAGCCGAAGCGAAACTCGTTCGCCAGTGTCTGGGTAAACTCATGCGTCTCGCTCAGCGCATAGTTCTCGCCCATGTTGATCGTTGGTCCGTCAGATCCATAACTGCCGCCGTCGAGAATCGGGCCGAGCGGCGGGGCGTAGTTGCCGCGCTCATTGTAATAACTCATGCGGAAGAAGGCCTGATCGTGTTGGCTCGCGTTCCAGTCGATGCGGCCATCCCACTGCACGGTATTGTCCAGGTTGTTGCGGTTCACAACGTAGTTGTTATAGGTCTTGCCGCCATTGGCGTTGGGCAGTGGGTACAGATTGAGAAGGCCCTGTGCGATGGAATTGATCTGAGTTGGGCAGAACACGTTCTGCTGGCCGTTGCAGGCCAGAAGCGCCGAGCCATTCGATCCCGGCTGGTAGAGCAGCACGGGCTGGCTCTGACCGCTCAGACCGGGGTTCAGCAGCTCGCTGAAGTTGCCTTGGCGCATCAGCGTGGTCGGTACCGTATAGGTGTCTGTTTCGCCAAAGATGATCCGGTTGGCTTCGACATCCCCGAAGAAAAAGAGGTGGTCCTTCTTAATCGGGCCGCCGATAGTGCCCCCAAACTGGTTCTGCCGATACTTCGGCTTGGTCTTCGCGAAGTAGTCCACGGCATCCAGCGAATCGTTGCGCCAGTACTCCCACAGGTTGCCGTGCAGGTTGTTGCTGCCACTCTTGATGGAGGCATTGATCACACCGCCAGCAGAGTGGCCGAACTGTGCGTCGTAGTTGCTAGTCTGCACTTTGAACTCGGCCAGCGCGTCCGGCGGAGGTTTCACCACGAAGCTTGCTCCGTTCAGGAAGTCGACCGCGTTGGAATTGTTGTCCACGCCATCCAGTACGAAATTGTTCTGCTCAGCGCGTTGGCCGTTGGCATTGAAGTCTCCTTTCCCTTCGCCGCGCGACCCATTGGATTGAGTCACGCCGGCGGTCAACTGTGCGATGAAAACGTAATTGCGGCCATTCAGCGGAGTGTCGTTGATCACCTGCGAGCTGACCACTTGTCCCGTAGACGATTGCTGCGTCTCTAGCAATTGCGCCGCGCCAGCATTCACCGTCACCGTCTGCGACACATTGCCCGCTTGCAGCTTGAGGTCAGCCGACAGGCGCTGGTTGACATTCAGCACTAAGCCGGGAAGGGAAACGGTAGAAAATCCGGGTTCTGAAGCGGTCACCGTGTAGTTGCCGATCTTCACTGGCGAGAAAACATAGACGCCCTCTTTGTTCGTACTGCTTTTCAGCACAAGGCCGGTATCGTTCTCTGTAAGCGTGACCTGCGCATTGGGGACGACGGAGCCGGAGCTGTCAGACACCGTTCCTGCGATAGTGCCTTGATCGATTTGAGCCAACAAAGTTAAGGGCAGCCCGATGAATATCGTGACCAGCACGGTTAATTGGACAAGACATGAGTTGTGCGGGAAGCTGCATCGGCGGGAGCGGTTCATCAGCAGGCCTCGATGTAAGTATCGGGTACGTTCCCGATACTTTATGAAAACGATCCGAGATTAGGCGGTGCAATGAAGTCATGTCAAGCGGATTGGTATGGATCCTTGGGTTTTCACCTCATCAAAAGACCTGGGAACGGCATATTAGGCCGAACAGCCTGGAGAAATCGAGCGCGCGAACCTCAACGTCTCGTCTTCTAACCAAGGCAATGCGCCATAGGCGTGGGATCCTGAGCGCAGCATGCCGAGATACGCAAAAGCACGCTCCGGGCTTCAGCCGCCCATCACGGTGAAGAGGAACATCCCTCATCGCGGAGACATTAATCGGGACTATCCGACCGGATGTTCAGAGTAAGCGATGCCGCCAGTCGGTTAGATTGGGACATCACGGAAGGCCCTTTCGCGCTCAGGGGTAGACAGGAAAAAGATGAGGATCAAGATAGCCAGCGTCGGTGAGCCAGTCCTGCGCGGCGCGGCCCGGCCGCTTCTTACGGAGGAAATAGGCAGCCACCGGATTCGCGAGTTGATCGCTCATATGCGGGAGACTCTGGCCGACGCGCCTGGAGTCGGATTGGCCGCTACCCAGGTAGGGGAACCACTTCAATTGGCGATCATCGAAGACAAGGTGGAATATCAAGTGAATCTGACGCCAGCCGAAGTTGCGGAGCGGGAACGTCGCCCGGTTCCATTCCATGTTCTTATCAATCCTGAGATTGAGTTGTTGTCGTCGCCAGATGTGAACTTCTTTGAAGGTTGCTTGAGTCTGCCGGGCTTTTTGGCGATCGTGCCTCGCGCTCGGAAGGTCAGGGTGCGGGCTCTTAACGAGGCTGGCGAGCCGGTGCAGGTCGAAGCAGAGGGCTGGTATGCCCGCATCCTGCAACACGAGATTGATCACTTACGAGGAACTCTGTATATCGACCGCATGTGGAGCCGGACTTTCTCTTCGATCAAACTCCACAATCGGCATTTGAAAGCAAAATCGACCGCTGAACTCCTCCGAGACTTTGGCCCCGCAGTCAGATCTGACGAATGAAGCCGCATCCGTCGCCTTTCCAGACGCCGCGATGTGGCCGATCACCGCGGTCCGGCCACAATCCGTGAGTCTCGAGACCGATATTTCCTATCCAGGTTTAAAGTGCCAAAGCCGAACGTCGCAAAAGACCAAGCGCCAGTACCGGAACCAACCGATGCGGAATTTCTATGGGTAAAGGAGATGGAATCCAGAACGATCGATTTGGCTTCGATACAAAAGCGTCACAAGATGGTGATTGCCTCCGAGAAGTGCCTTTCGGGAGCACGGCTCAATCCGGATCAGATTCTGGAGCCGCACGGATCCGGCCCTTGCCTCGCTATCCGTGTATCCGCAGGCACTCTGGATCGCGCATTGGACATCATGAATCCAATCATCATGACCCTCGAATCGGAGGGCTTTCCAGTTTCGGTCGAACAGGGAGTGCATGGGACGTCGGCAACGATATTTGGCCTCGCAGTCGACTTCGCGATCTTTGAAAGGCTTGAGGTCACCGGGAGACGAGAAGTCGAAGAGGGGATCTGGAAGAAGACCATCGTGGATCATGCTCCCACGGGAAATCTGGAACTGAGACTGGGAGATTTTACCTCCGGGCCAAAAATGAGGGACCGGAAGAGCGAAAAGCTCGAAAACATGCTGGCCAAATGCGTAGCGGCTTTCATGAGGCTCGGACGCGATCAAGTCCTTGCAGTCGAGGAAAAGCGAATCCGTGAGATCGAAGACCGCCGCCGGCAAGACGAGCTTCGGAAGCTGTTGGAGGATCCGCAAAGAGGACGAGCGTGTTAAGGAACTCGATGACGCCGTTACCTCATGGTCTCGCGCGAAGGAGATTCGAGAGTTCGTTACTGCACTCGAAACATTGTGGTCATCCAGAGGTGAAGACGTCTCTGAGTCCAGCCCATGTGGCCAACGATTGAGGTGGATTCGCCAACAAGCCGACAGACTAGATCCTCTCGTGGAGAGCCCATCGTTCATTCTCGACCGCAGACATGAGCTTCGTCGCTGGTGATGGAGGGACCAACTCTCTCATCATTTCCCCTACGCCTGGGCCCGATTATAAGGGCGAGGATGAAAGCTCAGGGCCAAGCGTAAAAATGCCTAGCTCGCTGACTCTCCCTACTGAGTTGAAACCACCTTTTCGAATTCGGATTGCCATCGGCAAGAAAGCTCTCGTGTATACCGGTCCCTCAAGTCAAAAGACAGTCGGCTCATGCCTCTGTCGTCGACTTTCTTGCCGCGTTTGTAGGCATAGAAGGTGATGTCTTCTTTTCCGCGAATGTCTGCAAAGACGTTGTAGCCCATGAACTTCTTTACATAAGAGACATTCTTTCCATCTATGATTTTTTGGAAGGCGAGTTCAGAGATAACTCGCCTTTCCGCCCACGCAAGTTCGTCCTGGGTTCTGGCCTGAAGCTTGCCGCCGTAAGAGGATTCGTCCAAAAGCAGTCCAGGCAGCGACGGACCCAGTCTGAAAAGTGCTTCGTGCTTTCGTCTTTTGGCCCACTCTTCCTTCAGCTTGGCTTCGGCTCGGCCATGCCATTTCATTAAGAGGTCTTCCTGAACGAAGGGTTCGTTTCCCGCGGCATAGAGACTGCGGTCTCCGAGCCTGTATAAGGTTTTCCAAATCTGCTCAGTCGTTGCGGCGTTCTCACAAAGTCGGTCGTGATGGACACTATCTAATGCGGCGAGCGCAATTTCCGCACTCAGTGCGGGATAAAAGGCAACGAAGTCCGAAGCGTCGGTGACTTCATACTTTTGCGCTTGCCCCCCCAAACCTTTCATCTAACTGTTCCTGAAAAATATTGTCCGGATCGTAGAAGACATTCAGGGGCTGAGCGCCATTCTTTTTTAGAAGATATGGAATCCAACTGTAGTCGTCGCGGAGTTGGATGTGCTTCGATTCGACATCAAAGAACACATGATTGACTTGCCCCACCTGTACGGCTTCGAGCAACCGGTAGAAAGACGGAAATGCTTCTGGATCCCAAGTTCCTAATGCGCGTGGGTAGTTAATATCGACAAATAGCCGATCGGGGACTGGTTTCCACCAACCGTATTTGGAGCCAAGCAGGTGTCGATATCTGTTGATACGCAAAAACTGGAGTTCTATGGGGCGCGGGCTACGATAAGGTCCGTGACCGAGGAGATATATCGCGACGCCCGTAATCTGACTCTCAGGATTCATGAGGTGTTCTAGTATAGGGCGCCATGGACTGCGCAGCATCCATCATGATCGGGTTCCGGAATTCTGAGGCAAGCCGAGGGCGGGCGCCGGCAAGAGGAGTTTCAGAACCTGTCCGAGGAAATCCACAGAGAGGACTAACGGCGTCAACGAGTTGGCGGAATGAGTCACCTCGTGGTCCCCGCGCGGCGCTCGAAACGGTGTGAGCATCCAGGGCGCAAAGACCTCTCCCACCCAGCCCATGTGGCGAACGACTCACCTGAATGCGCCGACAAAGGCCGGCTGGCCGTATTCCGCTCATGGAGAGCCCATCGCCCATTCTCGACCGCAGACGCGAGCCAGGCCATTTTGGTCTACACCCGGTCGGTGTTCGTATTAATAACAGGGTGTCCAGAAATGGACGACACGAACTAACGTAGAGCGATATCGGCCATTTGCCATCTAGCATTTAGCATCTGGCACTTGAGATGCTGAATACCCTCTTCGGTTCCTGGCGGCGCGGCAGCGGGATTGAAAAAAAACTCTTCTCTGATGTCGATTTTGCCCGCGCCCGAACGACTATAAGGTGAAGATCCAGGGCGCAAGCTCAACAGGAAAAGGGGAGCAACATGTCATTCCTTCGCGACTCAGAGTTGCGGTGCATTCTTTAGCTCGTACTCCCGGGCTGGCGATCACGGTGATTCTCACGCTGTCGCTTGGCATCGGCGCCAACGCAGCTATCTTCACGCTGGTGCGCGGTGTCCTTCTCAAGCCCCTGGTCAACCGTGACGAGAACAGTCTGATCTATATCCGGCAGAGCGCGCCAGGCATTCACGAGGAAAACGTCACCTTTTCCATACCCGAGATCCATGACTTGCGCGCTAATGTCAAGACATTGAGTGCACTCGGGGATTTCTCCACCATGGGTTTCACCATGGTCGGCCTCGGTGAGCCTCGCTCCATTCAAGGTGGCGTTGTCAGCGGCACGTTTTTCGATGTGATGGGTCTTCATCCCGTCCTCGGGCGTCTCATCGGGCCTCAAGACGACGGCCCCAACGCTGCCGGAGTCGTCGTCCTCACCTATCGTTTCTGGGCCACCGCTCTTGGCAAGGATCCTTCGGTCATCGGCAAGACCATCCGCCTCGGCAGCATTGGTGAACGATCGGCGAAAATCATTGGCGTTCTCGAACCCTGCGTCCCATACCCGCAAGACACCGAAATCATCTCCAACATCGTCACCAGCCCGCATCATCTCTCCGCGACCATGGTCACCGGCCGCATTCATCGCATGACTGAGCTTTTCGGCCGTCTGGCGCCAGGAGTCACCCTCGACCAGACTCGTGCTGAGCTGCGTACCGCCTATTCCACAATGAAGAAAGATCACCCCGAGGCCTATTCGAAGCGAGCTGACTTCCAGATAGAAGCCCGGATGTTTCGCGACGAGATTACGTCTGGCGCCAGGGATGTGCTGCTGGTGTTACTCGCAGCCTCGGCGCTGGTGTTCGTCATTGCATGTTGCAACGTCGGCAACCTGATTCTGGCACGGACGGTTCGCCGCGAAGGTGAACTTGCGATCCGCATGGCACTTGGCGCTAGCAAGGGCGCGCTGCGCCGCATGCTGTTGGCGGAAAGCCTGGTGCTCTGTGGCGCCGGTGCCCTGATCGGTGTGATAAGTGCCCGGCCGATGATCGCTATGCTCGCCCGTTATGCTTCGAAGTTTTCGGTCCGCGCCATCGACTTAAAAGTAGATTTCAGCCTGCTGTGGGTAGGCGCAGTACTGGCCATCGTCGCGGCGGTGATCCTGGCGTTTGTTCCACGTCTGCCGTCGTTCGCCTCGTCGAGTGGCCTGGGCCTTTCAAGCGGGAGTGTGCGCATCACCAGCGTCACCAACCGCCGCCAGCAGATCTTCGCAGTGACACAAATCGCCGCTTCGTTCGTGCTGCTGGTCGGCGCAAGCGTGTTGGTCTCGACTCTCATCGCGCTGCAAAGAGCGCGGACGGGTCTGGATATGCGCAGCGTGCTCGCCGTCGACGTTCCTACGATGACCCATGGAAAGACGCCTCAGCAAGTGGCTGATTTCTACAGAGAAGCGATGCGCCGCATTGATGCGCTGCCGGGCGTGAGCCGGAGCGCATTCGGCGACGTCGTTCCCTGGCGCGACAGTGGCCCCGGCACCGGAGGTCTGCAATTCTCTGCTGATGGTCACGTCCATTCCAGCGGCGGAGAGGACCCCCGCGCAACGTGGCGCATTATCTCTCCCGGATACTTTGCAGCGCTTGGTGTTCCCATCGTCGCCGGCCGTGATTTCAACGCCCTCGACGGCCGAAACAATGACGATCCAGTCGTTATCGTCAGCCAGACACTGGCACAACGCATGTCCCCAATCAGGATCCCATCAATCGGCATGTCTTCTGGACGGATCCGGTATTGCAATTCTCCCCTGGAACCGATGCCGACAAGGCACGCCTTATGGCGAGGCACCGGATTATCGGCGTCGCGGCCGATATTGACGATGATTACCTCGTCCCCGAGCCCACAGTCACTGTCTATAACCCGCTTGAGGGAAGTCCGATCTTTAACGGACGCCTGTTTATCCATACCAGCGGCGATCCGTACGCGCTGGTCACGCCAATCACGCGCCTTATTCGCTCGATGTCGGCCGATCAGCCTGTTGAGCACGCGGCCACGCTTGAAGATATCCGTGCTGAAGTGCTCACGCCAGACCGGTTGAACTCTGTAGTGTTCGGTGTGTTTGCAGCTGTTGCGTTGATTATCGCGGTGGTGGGAGTAGCAGGCGTGCTGGCATTTTCGGTGAGTGCGCGCACTCGCGAATTCGGGATCAGGCTGGCGCTTGGATCGGAGCCTCGGCGGATCCTTAAAGGTGTCATACGAGAGGGCGCCGCAATGGCCGCAATCGGCGTGCTCGCTGGAGCAGCGTTCGGGTTCGTTGCCGCACGTGTCGCGGGTAGCTATTTTGCTGAAATGAAGATGCCGGGCGCCGTGCCCGTGTTCGTCTCCGCATTTCTGCTGATGACGGTTGCGGTTGTCGCATCGCTTCTGCCCGCAGCTCGCGCTGCCCGCGTCAATGTAATGGAGGCACTGCGCGCCGAGTAACAGTTCGCGCCCTCGCAGGAAATTGGAAGGAATTCTCAACTGGCGAGAACAGGCGAACGCACTCATTGAAGACTGCGGAGGTGGATTAATCCGCATCAACGGCGCTTCTTGTGAGCAACAGACTTGGACGGCACGAATTAGCGATACCGCAACGGATTCGGTCCCTTGCACCCTTCAGGGAATGATCATTCCCTGATAGCTAATCAATAATTCCCTATTCTAGAAGGCCCCCAAATCGGACAACGCTGCCATAAGCCTCGCATATCCAGTCGGATAGAAGTTTTGGCTGTGGCGACCATGGCGCGAAAGCCGCAAATTTCTCTGTATTATTTCCTGTTAACGGGAATTGACCGGAGAGCGGTTCGCTCTGGACTCTATCCACCGCCATAGAGTCTATCTCTTTTAGAATCTGCTATTTATAAGCTACCAATAGCCCGCGGCTGGCCGGAAAACCACGATTCTTCGAGCAATCAGAGAATCACCTTCCCCGCGATCGTCCCGCATTTGTTCCCGAATTCTCTGAACGCTACAGTGGAAGTTCCTTTTTTGAGTGAAGTTGGACCGCGGGTTCGATGTCTCGCTTGAATGCCGAAGTGGAGTTGCAAACCCCAGCCTGAAAATGGATGTACGGTTTGAGATTCCGCTCGGACTAGAACAGATGATCTCTGTTCGAAGCAACGACGGGTCAACAGATCTGGGAAACCATCAGCATGGTTGCTTAAAGCGACGCTGATTTGCTTGATCAACGTCATGCCAAACCAGTGCCATTTAGCGCAGACGTTCGTGCAAAGCACGGATCGCGAGCATGTCAACCTGAGCCCAACAGGGTAACTCGTGCTAGCCCAGAGTCTGAATCGAAATTGCTGGCGATCAAAAGAGCCGTAAAGTGGGCACTCGTAGCTCAGCACTTCGTCCCCGCACGGCTTCTGCATCTAATGGCAATTCCTTGTCCGTCACGTGGGACATCGCCCGACGGGCCCGCGGACAGTACGTGTCATAATCCAGTCATTCTCTGGCGAGACACATTTGCTGGGACACGAGGCTCCTAACAACGCTGGTGAGTGTCGGTGGAGCGTCGGAGATGCCACCTGGAGAGGGTGAATGGACACCAGCCGTTTTCAGGATTTCATCGGCACCAGTGAACCCATGCGAATGGTTTACGACGCCATTCAGCAGGTTGCCGACAGCAGC
>DASXEY010000020.1:0-1796 GCA_036489835.1 Bryobacteraceae bacterium
TCAAAATACATCGCGGCCAGGTGATGCACAAAATGCAGGCAGAGTCTGTTCCCGACCTTGTCCGAATGGCTGCGAAGCTGGACTTGCCGGGCTCGGATTAGGCGTTCATCCCTCCGCCAGATAGCGATGCACGAACATGACCGACATAGCCCCTTCACCGACGGCGGACGCGCAACGCTTCACCGAGCCGTGCCGAACATCACCCGCGGCAAACAGACCCGGTACATTTGTCTCCAGATAATAAGGGCCACGGTTCAGCGGCCATCCGTTCGGACGTTTGCACTCGAGAAGCAGGTCAGGGCCTGTGACGAGGTAGCCGGCCTCGTCGCGCACCACGCCGGCCTCGACCGCCCAATCCGTTCGGGGAGCGCCGCCGATGCAGACGAAAAGCCATTTTGTTTTGCGGGTCTGCTCCTGGCTGGTGAGCCGGTTTTTCAGCGTCACCGCCTCGAGGATTTTGTCACCATGCAGCGCCGTCGCATCGCTGTTGGTCAGCACTTCAATATTGCTTGTGGACGTGATGCGATCGATGAGGTACTGCGAAAGAGTAGCTTTCAGGGAATCTCCACGAACGACGATCGTGACCTTTCTGGCGAAGCGCGCGAAGTGGATGCTGGCCTGCCCAGCGGAGTTGCCGCCACCTGCGATGAACACGTGCTCGTTCCCGCAGAGTTCCGCCTCCCTTGCGCCGGCGCCATAATAAAGACCCGCGCCATGAAATTTGCCTTCGTTCGGCAGGCCCAGATGGCTATAGTCGATGCCCGTAGCACAGATCGCCGCGCGCGCGCTGATTTTCGTGCCGTCGGCGAGATATCCCACGCGCTTCCCCGTTGTGAACTCGCCGCGAACCCCTTCGCAAGCCAACAATATCTCGGCTCCGAAGCGACAGGCTTGTTCGCGTGCGCGCTCGGCGAGGTCGGCGCCGCTGACGCCATTGGGAAACCCGAGATAATTTTCGATCTTCGGACTGCTGCCGGCTTGGCCGCCGACCGCCCAGCGTTCCACCAGGACGGTCTTGAGTCCTTCCGATGCTCCATAGACGGCCGCGCTCAGACCGGCGGGCCCGGCGCCGAAGATCGCCAGGTCATATTCCGAGAGTGACGGATTGTGAAGCCATCCGAGTTTTTCGACGATCTGGCGGACGGTCGGTTTTTCCAACCGTGTCTCATCGGGAAAAACACACACGAAAGCTCCTTCATCCCCGAGGGCGTCGATGCCGAGGGCGCGACATTGCTCCTCAGTCCTCAGCTCGATCCAATGAAACGGCACATCGTTGCGATGAAGGAAATCGCGGATTGCATAGGCTTGAGGACACCCCACTTTGCCGCAAATTTTTATGGCGGGCGTTGACCTGGATTGACTCTCAGCGCCACTGGCCATAGCGGTTCTCCTCAGGCATACCCACGACGCCGTTAGGCAAGGGCGTTGACCACCCGGTGCGCGGCCAGCGAAATCATCAAACGGGCTGTGCCGCTGACGAGGATGCTGATTCCCACGAGCATGCCGAGAATCCACGGTGCGCCTACCGGCCAGGCCCTCCAAATCAACACGGCCAGGATCAAGGTGATCACTCCGTCAAACAGGAGCGCGCCAGAACCGGGTGCCGGGCGGAGTTGGTACCACAGAACGAATTCGAGAACGCCCTCCACAAGCAAATAGATCGCCAGGGCAAGCGTGAGAGCGGCGAGGCCGAGGATAGGATTCCATAGCAAGTAGCCTCCAGCGACAACGTAAACGACGCCGATGAGCACCTCCCACACAATTCCACCGGTGTGCCGCGTTTGCGATGCATACAC
>DASXEY010000087.1:0-58920 GCA_036489835.1 Bryobacteraceae bacterium
CGTCTTGCAGTTTCATCATCCGCTCCGTTTCCGCCGCGGAGTACTGCTGAGGGGTTTCCACCCCTTAGCTTCCCCCACCGCTTTTCTAAAGCGGACAGTTCATGTGTGATTTCAACCGGACAATTCACATACTAACGACACCTTTGACGGTTGAGCTGGCGCAAAATTCATTTCAGGGCTATACTCGACCCAAAGGACGTAGGGCAATCCTACGGACAAGAGGTAACGGGAATGAAGTATGCGTTTGCAGGCCTGAAGTTTTTTTTCCTCGTCGCGGCGTTGACCTTGCTTGGCCAGATCTCCTCCGGCGCTCCTGTGATCACGGGCGTCTCGAACAACGCCAGCGGGGCTCCCGCGATTGAAAGCGGCTCCTGGGTTTCGATCTATGGCAGCGGCCTGTCCGTAACAACGCGAACCTGGCAGGCATCCGACTTCTCCGGAACCAACCTGCCGACGATGCTCGACGGAGTCAGCGTCACGATCAACGGCAAGAGCGCCGCGATCTATTACATCAGCCCCGGAATGCTCAACGTTCAGGCGCCCACCGACACGGCCATCGGGACCGTCGCGGTCCAGGTCACCAACTCAACCGGCTCCGCCACGGGCTCGGCTACCCTTCAAGCCTATTCGCCGGCCTTCTTCAGCGTGCAGGCGAAATACGCGTCGGCTTTGCACAATAGCGATGGCCTCTACGTCGCGCCGGCCGGATTTTTCGGCACCGCGGCGACGTCGCTTCCGGCCCAGCCTGGCGAGGCGATTCAGCTCTACGCTACCGGCCTTGGTCCTACCACACCCGCCGTTCCAGCCGGACAACTGGTCACCAGCCCCGCGCCTCTTGCGAACCTCAGCCAACTGAAGGTCACCATCGGCGGCGTGGCAGCAACGGTGCAGTACGCGGGCATTACGTCCCCCGGCGTGTATCAGGTCAACGTAATCGTCCCTGCGCTCGCCAATGGTGATCAAGCCATCGTGGCCACCATCGCCAGTGCCAGCTCGCAGACGGGAGTAGCCCTTCCGGTCCAGGCCTGGGTGGGCTCGCCCGTTACGGTCTCTGTCACGCCCGCCAACGGCGCCATTCGTTGCGGAGCCACGTTAACTCTCGCCGCGAAACTTGCCAACACCACCAACTCGGGTGTGGTTTGGCTGGTCAACGGACAGGTGGGAGGCAATTCCACCACCGGAACAATTTCCACCGCCGGCGTTTACACCGCCCCTGCCGATCTCCCCAGCACGCCGTCCGCAATCATCACCGCCGTCAGCGCGGCCGACCCTGCGGCCGAGGCCAGCGTGACCGTCAATCTTCAGAACCCTCTGCCTGTGGTCACCGCGGTAACGCCCAATCCGGTGAATCCCGGCAACGCAACCATTACAGTGAACGGAACAGGCTTTGCCAAAGGAGCCTCCATCTTTTTCGCCGGCGCCGCTCTGCCGACAACGTGGGTTTCCGACAAGCAGCTTACCGCCACCGCGGCAATCTCAATGCCGGTCGGACGCCTCGCAGCCGTCAAGGTTTCCAATCCCACCCCCGGCGCGGCGACATCCACCCCAATCGCGGTGCCGGTGCGGCTGGCGGTTGAGAATGTGCCCTATTCCAACGCTGTGCGTTTCCTTGAAATGACCACCTGGGGACCCACGCCGCAAAACGTTGTCGACCTTCAGACGATGGGCACGAACGCATGGCTCGCCGCGCAGTTTGCCCAGCCTGCCAGTACGTGGCCAGACCCCGACAGCACTACGGAAGGCGTCGCGCGCCTCCAGACCGCCTTCTTCAACGTTGCCCTTAATGGCACGGATCAGCTTCGCCAGCGCGCGTCCTTCGCCCTCGCGCAGATCCTGGTTTCGTCCGCCGTCAAGAACACAGCGTTTGAACAGATGGTGAGCTATCAACGGCTCATGGGCAATTACGCCTTCGGCACGTATCACGACCTGTTGTCCGCCACGACGCTCGATCCCTCCATGGGTTTCTTCCTCGACATGGTGAACAACGCCAAGGCCACCGGGACCACTGCGGCGAATGAAAACTACGCGCGGGAGTCGATGCAGCTTTTCTCGCTGGGCTTGGTGCAACTCGATTCCCAGGGCAACACGATCACGGTCAACGGTGCGCCGGTTCCCGAATATGGCGAGCCCGACGTCGCCCAAATGGCCAAGGTGATGACCGGTTGGACCTATGGCGAAACACCCGGCTTCGCCTCGCTCTGGCCCAACATGCCGTACTATTTCTCGCCCATGGCGCCGTTCGAGAATTTTCACGACACCACCCAGAAGACCATCAACCTGCCCATCCCGTGTGTCATCGCCGCTGGTGGGACTGCGGAAAGCGATCTGGCCGCGGCGATCAATTGCATCGCCCAACAAGCCAACGTGGCTCCTTTCATGGCCTACCGGCTGATTCAGCGATTCGTACTCAGCAATCCCTCGCCGGCTTACGTGGGCCGCGTGGCCAGCGCCTTCCAGTCTTCGCAGGGAAATTTGCAAACCGTGATTACCGCCCTGCTCACCGACACGGAGGCGCAGACGGAAGGCAGCGGCAAGTTGCCGGAACCGATCCTCTACGCCACCAGCCTGCTGCGCTCGCTCAATGCCACCGTAACGGCCCCGGATGCCCTCACCAACCAGACCACTCTCATGGGGCAAACCCCGCTCACGCCCAGCAGCGTCTTCAGTTACTTCTCGCCGTTCTATCGCATCCCCAATATGGCGCCGCCTCCGGTCGCGCCGGAGTTCCAGGCGATGAATGCGGCCACTGCGCTGGCCCGAGCCAACTTTGCTTACCTCGTGGCCACCAACGGCATCTCCAGCGGCGTCAATGTCAACCTGGCGAATTTCCAGGACCTCGCCAACAATCCTCCCGACCTGGTTGAGGCGCTCAACCAAGCGCTTTTCCGAGGCGAAATGGATGCCAATGTGCGCGCCCTTCTGACCACGGCCGCCAGCGCGTCCACCAGCCTTTCATCGCGAGTGCGCAGCGCTCTCTACGCCGCGGCTGCGTCGCCGCAATATCAAGTCGAACGGTAAGAAGGAAGAAACAGCCATGATGTTCCAAAAGCTTCGATCGCGCCGTGATTTTCTTCGCTACGGCGCACGCACACTTTCCACCATCGGCGCGGCGGCGGCCTTCGGCAAAGCCGGCCTCATGAACGCGCTGGCGCAATCCACCAGCGATTACAAGGCCATCGTGTGTATCTTCCTCTTCGGCGGCAACGATTCCAACAACATGCTGATTCCGAACGATACGGCCGCTTACGCGAACTATCAAAAGATCCGTCAGAACCTGGCCATCCCGCAAGGCTCGCTCGTCGCCATTCACGACACTGCTACCAACGCGAACTATGGTTTGCACCCCAGCTTCGCGCCCATCGCTCCGCTATACAACACCTCCAAACGCCTGGCTCTGGTAGCGAACGTCGGCACCCTGGTGCAGCCCGTGCCCAGAGGATCGAACGGTCTGCCCCAGTTCAGCTCCGTGCCGCTGCCGGTGAACCTTTACTCGCATGCCGACCAGCAGAACGAATGGCAGAACGGAGTGCCTCAAGGCGGGACCAACACCGGCTGGTCCGGCCGCTTGGCCGACCGAATCGCCGGAGGCTCCAGCGCCCTGGTGCCGCCTTGCATCAGCATCAGCGGCAATGCCCTTCAGTTGGTTGGCGAGACCACCCAGGCATCCACAGTCAACACCAGCAACTTTGGACTCGTCGCGCCGGCCACCGACCCCGGGTCCGTCGCTTTGCAGAATATGCTGAGCCTTTCAAGCGGAGTGACCCTCATCCAAGCCGCGCAGAGCTCTCTAAAAGACGCCATCTCGGTGGCCCAAGCCGTGAACACTGCCGTAGCCGGCAGCGCGAGCCTCGGCGTCACCTTTGCGAACACCGATATCGGAACGCAACTCGCGCAGGTGGCCAAGCTGATTCAGGTCCGCAGCGCGCTCGGCGCAAGTCGCCAGATCTTCTTCTGTAGCCAGGGCGGCTACGATACGCACTCCAATCAGCTCCCGCAGCAGGTGACGCTATATAGCAACCTCGCCGCCGCGATGGCCGCTTTCGATCAAGCCATGGGCCAGTTGAACCTCCAGAGCAACGTCACCACGTTTACCGAATCCGACTTCGGCCGCACCTTCCAGCCCAACGGCAACGCCGGCACCGACCACGGCTGGGGCAGCCACCAGTTGGTCATGGGCGGAGCCGTTAACGGCGGCAGCCTCTACGGCACCTTCCCCAACCTGACCCCGGCCGGCTCCGACGATTCCGGAAATCGCGGCACCTGGGTCCCCACCAACTCGCAGGATCAGTACAACGCAGCCATCGCGAAATGGTTCGGCCTCGCCGCGCAAGCGGACTTGGACTACGTCTTTCCGAACCTGACCAAATTCGGGTATCAGACGCCGGCGTTTATCTAACTGACGCTTCCGCGCCTTCTGCGCCACGATATTCCACAGTACGGGCGGCCCGTACCGCTTTTCCCAGCCGCGGCTCAGCCCGAAGCGCCCGATGACGGACAGCCACCCAGAGAGCCGCGACCGCAAATACTGCCACTCGGCTCAAAAAAATACCGCAGTTCAGGTATTTCGGTTTCGCTCTGGAAGAAGTACCGTTATGCAGGGCGATCGGGAGGGCCCTTTAAAATGGCAAATTCAGGTTTCTCCCTGCCCTTTTCGAACCAATTAGCCCGCAAAGGGCCGGTCGCGGCCCTCAATCCCCGCAAACCTCATCCCCGCTCGTGGCCGCGACCCAGGCTCCGTTTTGCGGGCTGTTGCTTGGGAGGAGCCTGCCAAATCCAAGTGCGATGGGAGCGCATGTCGCGGGGAGGTGATCTATGAGCGATCCGTCAAAGGTCGATCAAAAGGACCGTCTTGAAGCTTACCTTGCCCGCAATCCCTCTTCGACTTTGAAGGAGGTGCTGAGGCGTCGTGTGGCCCCCTGGCAGCTTTATGCGGCCGTGACCGGCTCCATGGCGATGGCGACGCATGCCTCGGTATCGGACGCCGGCGCAGCCATTCGAAATATGACGTCAGGGCCGCCCAATCTCCGGGCGGCCGTTTCCCGGAACGCGCCGCGACTGCGGCCGGCCAGATTAGCCCTGTCCAGGCGGCATTCCGGACTGTTCTTCGAGGGCGCGGCTCCCGCCATTACCCAGGCAAGCCAGTCGAATTCGCCGGCCATTGCCCCCGGCGGCATCGTTCCCCTCGACGGCACGGCGAGCGTCATCCAGCCCGGCGAATGGGTATCGATTTACGGGACTAACCTCGCCAGTGGAACTGCGGTATGGAAAGGCGATTTCCCCACGTCCTTGGGCGGCACCAGTGTGGAGATCAATGGGAAAGCCGCGTTTCTCTCGCTGGTCAGCCCCAGCCAAATCAACCTGCAAGCGCCGGACGACTCGGCAGCAGGTCCCGTAACCGTGCTCGTGACGACCGCCGCCGGAGTGGCGGCTTCGGTAGTGACCTTAAGTCAGTTCTCGCCGTCGTTCCTGCGGCTTGACCAAACCCATGTGACAGCGATCATCGCCCGCTCGGACGGTTCCGGCTCCTACGGCGGCGGAACCTACGACATCCTGGGTCCGACCGGGGACTGCTTCGGCTATTACACCGTTGCCGCGCAGCCCGGTGATCTCATCGAATTATTCGGCGTCGGGTTCGGACCAACCACTCCCACCGTCCAGCCGGGCACGATATTTTCCGGCGCCGCGCCGATTAACAACCCCTTAGGCCTTTATCTCAATAACGTCCCTGTTCAGCCGGTTTTCGTGGGCCTATCGAGCGCCGGACTCTATCAGATCAACCTGGTGATTCCTCCCGGCCTCGGCGAGGGTGACATACCTATTTCGGCTAGCATCGGCGGAATGCAGACTGAGCCGGGTTTGTTGTTTTCTCTGCAAGGCGCCTCCGCGATCGCCCCGATCTGTATTTATACCGGTGATGGTGGCGACGGAGGTGATGGTGGCGACGGAGGTGACGGCGGGGATGGAGGCGATGGCGGAGACGGAGGCGATGGCGGGGACGGCGGCGATGGTGACGGGGACGGCGGTGATGGTGGCGATGGCGGTGACGGCTGCTAATGAGGTGCCCGACATGATCTCGAAAGGACTATTGTGGTTGATCGCAGGCGGACTGCCGCTTGTGGTTCTCGGTCGAAATGCGCCGAAGATCGCACCGGTACCGAATGATCCTTTGGAACTGGTGGCCGGTCAGATTCCCGCCGCCGGCACGGCCGCAAATCGACCGGCCGTTCTTCAGCTCCTGGCCCGTGCTCGAAATAACTACGACCTGCGAAGCGCCCGGCTGGGCTATGATCTCAAGGTCAACTTTACTGTGGATTCTCTCGGTCAAACGGATTATGACGGAGCCTGGGAAATGGAAGACGTTTTTATCCCGGGACAAGGACTTCACTGGACGGCCAGAGCCGCGGCCGGATTCGCCATCGCTGGGATTTCATCGAATGGCCAAATCTACACGGAAGGGACGGCCAGCGCAGTTCCGCTCCGCCTGGAAGAAGCGCGCGGAGTCTTGTTGCACCCGCTTCCCTCGGCCGCTTACGCCAATCGCCAATCCATTCGCACCTCGACCGCGACGTTCCACGGTGTCTCGCTCACCTGCGTTCTGCTGTCCAACTCCCCCAAGCCCGCGACCCCGGCGCTCGGGCGAGGGTGGGAGGAATCCGAGGAATGTATCGATCCTCAATCCGGCCTCCTCCAGATGCATTCGGAGACCCCCGGGCGCTACATTGTTTACGACTACTCCAACGCCCTTCAAATCGGCGGCCACATGCTGCCGGGAAGCGTCACCGTAACCGAAGCGGGCAGGGTCGTATCCAAGATCTCCGTCGAGAAGTTGGAGGAAATCTCCGTGGCCGATCCCAGCCTGTTTGTCCCCACGAATGCGATGATGGCGGAGGGAGAGGCCACGGTGCTGGCCTCGGAGACAAAAATCTCGCGCATTCATGGACAGGCTCCGCTCACTTCGGCCATGACTTTCCGGCCGGTTTGTATATTTGGCGTGGTTACTTCAACCGGACAACTGGTCGAGGCGCATTCGCTCCAACCATCGGACCCGAATAGCCAGGCCGCCCTCCAGGATGCGAAACAGATCGACTATTCTCCATCGAAACCCGCGGGCGCACCGCCACAACAGCATTTTGTCTTCGTGATCGAAAAGTTTGTTTCTCCCCAGTAACGATACAATCCATTCGGATGCCGGACGCCCGCCCTCCCATGAAGTACTTCGAGCTCATTCGTTCCGGGATTGATGTGGCTCCTTTGCTCGAAGAAGTGTACTCCCAGGAAGAGGCCTGGCTGCTCAATACCAGCCGCCAGGATAAGATCCGGGTTCAGCGCGACACCAATACGATTTTTCTCGCCGGCCCCGTTCCGCGGCCGGATCTGAACGTCAACGAGAATCAGGAGAGCCACTTCACCGCCGTAGCGAAATTGTTTCCCAAAGCCGTGGCCTTCATGACCGGCGTCGCCGAGGAGTTGGACTCGCAACTGTCGCGCGCCACGATTGTGCGCCTGAAGCCGCGCTCGCAGGTCACCCGCCATATCGACGCAGGCTCCTACTACTTCATCCGTAACCGTTTTCACCTCGTGCTCTACAGCTCCGCGGGAAGTGTGCTGATGAGCGGCGGCGAGCAGGTGCGCATGCAGGAAGGCGAGCTATGGTGGTTCGACAACAAGCAGTATCACGAAGCCCACAATGAATCCGATGAATGGCGCATCCATTACATATTTGATTTATTGCCCGCCGCCTACAGCCATCTCGCAGTCAATTGCGTCCTGCTCCCATCCGAGCCCGCGAAGCATCCGGAACCTCGCGCTGAAAGCAAGGCCGCCGAAAGCAAGCCAATCGAGACCACCCCTCCGAAAGATCAGTCGCCTGCGTCCGCTTTAGATCTCCTTGCATCCGCCATTCGCGAACGCGCGATCGTACGCGCGGAGAATCAGCGGCTGATTTCCCCGAACGGCGGCAGCAACAACTGGCTGATCGACATGCGCCGGCTCTTTATGGAAGCCAAGCTTTTGGACACCATCGCCGACCTGTTCTGGGAAAGATTCGCCGATGCCATGCCGTTTCAGGTCGGCGGAATGGAGGTCGCGGCCATTCCGCTTCTTTCCGCCATCATGATGAAGTCGGTGGCGCGCGGCACTCCAGTGAACGGCTTCATCGTGCGAAAGGAGCGCAAGACCTACGGCACCGGCGGGCTGATCGAGGGAACGCTAACCAACGAACCCATCGTAATTGTCGACGATCTCCTGAATTCGGGGACGAGCATGGAAAAAGTTCGCGTGGTTCTGGAAGGCGAGAGGAGAAGAATCGCTCACGCCTTCGCGCTCATCGATTACAACAGCGCGAAGGGCCTTGCCTGGCGGCACAAGCACCTCATACCCGTGCGTTCCCTGTTCAGTCTCGCCGCATTCGGTCTTTCGATCGAAAAACCAGAGCCCCCGCTTAAGGCCGTATTCAAGAACTCCTGGAATTTCGCATCGCCTGATCCGAATTTCTTCCACCGCGTTCCCAAATCCTTTCCCGCCACCGACGGTCAGCGCGTTTACTTCGGCAGCGACTGCGGCATTCTCTGGTGCCTCCATGCTCGCGACGGTTCCGTGGCGTGGAAGTTCCATGTCAATGCCAAGGGACACAAGAACCTCTGGTCGGCCCCGGCGCTCCACGGCGGCAAGGTTTATTTTGGCAGCTATGACGGGAATGTTTACTGCCTCGACGCCGAGAGCGGCGCGGAGGTGTGGCGCTTTATCGGCGCGGACTGGGTAGGCTCCTCGCCCGCGCTGGCGCCCGGGCTGGGTCTGCTCTTTATCGGCCTGGAATTCGCCGTCGAGGGCAAGCGCGGCAGCATCGTCGCCCTCAACATGGCCACCGGTGAGAAGGTATGGGAGCACATCACCAAACGCTACACGCATGCCTCTCCCGCTTACTGGCCGGAGAAACAACTCGTAGCCTGCGGCAGTAACGACAACGAGATGTTCTTGTTTGACGCCCCAACCGGCGCGCTGCGTTGGCGGTTTGAAACCCAGCGGTTTGAAGTCAGAGCCGAGCGGGGTGAAAAAGGCTCCATCCGCCACGCTCCCGCTTTCGACGTGAAACGCGGGCATCTCGTCACAGGTTGTGCCGACGGCCGCATCTATATCATCGACCTCGAGACCGGAAAGGAAGTCTGGTCCGTCCAGACAGACAATACGATTTATACCGTTCCGCTCGTTGTGGACGACACAGCCTATGTCGGCTCCACTGACAAGTACCTCTACGTTCTCGACCTTGATCGCCAGATCGTGAAGAAGAAAATCTACGCCGCCTCGAAGATCTTCGGCCCGCCGCGCTTACTGGCAGGGAGGATTTATTTCGGAGCCTGCAGCGGCATGGTTTATGAGCTTGACCCCGCCACCGCGGAAATCACAGGCACCCATCAACTCCCGGACGCCGTAACCAACGCGCTCACCTACAATGCCGAGACCCGGGATTTTTATGCCCTCACCTACGTGAACCAGCTCTTCGCCTTCACCCGGCTATAACACCGCCCTGACAAGTACGCTACAACTTCTCCACGAAATGATGGTGAACACGCGGATCATCAGTCAGCTCGGGATGAAACGTAGTCACCATATGCCGCCCTTCTTCCACCCAGACCGGATCGCCGTTGTGCCGGGCCAAAACCCGAGCGCCCTCGCCCACGCGCCGGATAATCGGCGCGCGAATGAATACCGCTTCCAGCTCTCCGCTATCCAGCTTCAGCTTTGCGATATGGCTATCGATCTGGCGCCCATAAGCGTTGCGCTCCACGCCGATATCCATCAGATCCAGGCACGTCTGCGACGGATGCGAAACCTCGCGGGCGATCAAAATCGCGCCCGCGCAGGTTCCATATACCGGCTTCGTCCGACCGAACTCGCGCAGCGGTTCCAGCAGATTCTCGATCTCCAGCAGCTTGAGCATCGACGTGCTTTCGCCGCCAGGCACAATCAGGCCGTCGCAGGCTTGCATCTGCGCTGCCGTTCGAACCTCGACAGCTCGCCCTCCTGCGCGTTCGATAGCTTTGCGATGGGCCTCGAAATCCCCCTGCAAGGCCAGGATGCCAACCGTTTTCATTTACCAGCCTCGCGTCTGCATCAGCTCGCCCTCGGGCAGCTTGGCGATGTCCAGACCCGGCATGGCTTCGCCCAATTCTTCGCTCGCCTCGAGCAGCTTCTCCGGATCGTTGTAATACGTCGCCGCCTTGACGATTGCCCTCGCGCGCTTCTCCGGATCTTCGCTCTTGAAGATGCCGCTGCCGACGAACACCGCCTCCGCCCCAAGCTGCATTACCAAAGCCGCATCGGCCGGAGTCGCGATTCCGCCCGCCGAGAAATTCGGCACCGGGAGCTTCCCGTGCTCCGCCACCCACTCCACTAGTTCAAGCGGAGCCCCCAGGTTCTTGGCCTCATGCACCAGCTCTTCCTTGCCCAGGATCGTGAGATGCCTCATCTCCTTCACGATCGTGCGAATGTGGCGCACCGCCTCGACAATATTCCCCGAGCCTGCCTCGCCTTTCGTCCGAATCATGGCCGCCCCCTCGGCAATGCGCCGCAAAGCCTCGCCCAGATTGCGCGCCCCGCACACAAAAGGGACCTTGAAAGTTTTCTTATCGATGTGGTGCTCCTCATCGGCCGGAGTCAGGACTTCGCTCTCATCGATATAATCCACACCCAGCGCTTCCAGCACGCGCGCCTCAGTAAAATGGCCGATACGCGCCTTGGCCATTACGGGAATCGAGACCGTTTGCATAATCTCGCGGATGATGCGGATGGACGCCATGCGGGCCACGCCGCCATCTCTGCGGATATCGGAGGGAACGCGCTCCAGCGCCATCACGGAGCATGCCCCGGCTTTCTCCGCGATCTTCGCCTGCTCCACGTTGGTGACGTCCATGATGACGCCGCCCTTGAGCATCTCCGCCAACCCCGACTTCAATCGAAATTCTTCAGACAAGAACATGTGTATCCTCACTTCCCTTATATGCGCGATTCAATTCACTTCTAAAAATCCCACCCAACACAGCCAATCCAGCTCGAATCTGCTCCGGTTCGAGACCCACGAAACTCAGCCTCAACGCATGCGTGTGCGGTTTCGAAACCGCAAAGTGACGGCCGGGCAGAAAGCTGACCCCTTCACGCTCCGCGCGCGCCGCCATCTCTGCCGCGTCCAGAGGCTCGGGAAGCTTCACCCACACGTTCATCCCGCCTTCCGGCCGCGTGAAGCGGCTCCCCGCAGGCAGCTTCGCCGAGCACGCATCGCTGCACGCCTGCAATCGTTCCGCGCCGCTGAACAGCATCTTCTCGCGATGCGCCGCCAGACGCCCCGACACCGCAAAGCGCAGCAGCACCGCCTGCGAAAGCTGATCCGAATGCAGATCGCTCAGTTCCTTCGCTTCGGTCAGGCGCGCGATAAAAGGCCTGGGGCCGATGGCCCAACCCACGCGCAGTCCCGGAAACGCAACCTTCGAAAAGCTGGAAAGCAGAATCGCGTCGCCGGAAGTATCCAGAAACTTGAGAGCCGGAATCTCCGCACCGTGATAACGCAGATCCCCATATAAGTCGTTTTCGACCACCACCACGCCGGCTCTGCGAGCCATCCTCAGCACAGCCAGGCGAGAAGCCTCGGGCATGGTAGTTCCGGTTGGGTTCTGGAAATTCGGCGTAAGAATGATCAGGCGCGGCCGCTCCGTCTCCATCATGCGAGCCAGCGTGTCGACGTCGATGCCATGCTCGCCCACAGGAACGCCCAGCACGCGCGCGCCTCCGCGCAGAAACACGTTGCGCAGCCCCGGATAGACCGGGTCTTCCAGCAGCACCGTCTCCCCGTGCGACGCCAATACGCGCTGCATCAGGTCGAACGCCTGCTGGCATCCGCTTGTGATCAGGATATCGTCGCCGGGTCCTGCGGTTCCGCGCTTGCGAGCCTCAGTCAGAAGATATCTGCGCAGAGGTCCGTAACCCGCGGCCGGACCCAGCTGAAGAATTTGCGCGGCTTCCGAAGAGTCGATAACCTCGCGGCAAGTGGCGCGGAATTCGTCGAGCGGAAACAGCATCTCCGACGGCCGCGAAGACGCGAAGCTGATCCTCGCTCCACCGGCCCGGGACGCTGCTACAACGGACGATTCCTCGGCCGGAATCAAAGCCTCCCAATCCAGCCGGTCGGGGCCAGGTTTTGATGTGCTAGCCGACGCCGCAGGGCCCTCGACGAAACTTCCCCGCCCCACGTGCCCGCGAATCAACCCCTCCGATTCAAGCAGCTCATAAGCCGCCGCAATCGTTGTCCGATTCAAACCCAGCAGGCCAGCCAATTCCCTGGTTGGCGGGAGCTTTTCGCCGCGGCTCAGCTCGCCAGCTTGAATCCCTCGCTTAATTTGCTCATAGACTTGGCGATAAATCGCCGTCTCTTCCCGGGAATCGACTTGGATGGTCGGAAGCATGCCAATCGGTAATTCAAGCCTACCATATTGGCTGACCCCATAAAAAAATCGAGCCCTGCCAAGGACAGGGCTCGAAAGGGATTAAATCGACGAACGCGCTACTGAGGCAGTCCGTAACCGGACAGCGTCTGCGTCCCACTGCTGGACATGCTGAATTCGATTTCGGGCCCCAAAGATCTGGAGGCCGTTGTGCTTCCCGGGGTGAATGGAACGGTCGGCTGAACCAAAACAAAGCTCAACGAAAGTGCCGAGCTCGATGTGGAGCTGGTCGACGTCCCGGTGGTGCCCGTGCTTGTTGAAGTACTGAGCAACGAACTATTGAGGGTCATTGTTCCGGTGCAATCGGCATTGACCGTGTAAGATCCCGTGAATTCCAGGTTCGAACCCAGGGTGGATAAAGTTCCGGATGGAGAAATAATGCTGCCGCTGCCGTTGAAATCAACTGTCCCGAACAAGAAGAACGGAGTCTCCATTTGCGTCCCCGTCGTCCCGGTAGTGCCAGTCGTTCCTGTTGTGCCTGTTGTCCCCGTTGTCCCCGTGCTGGTTGAGACCGTTGCAACTCTCGTCCCCATGCCAACCAATGTATAGATGCCCATCAGATTGCCGGCCGAGCACGATGTCGAGAAAGGCCGAACCAGTTTGATCAGAATATTGGATTCACACAACCCGAGAGGAGTAGAAGAAGACGTGGAACCGGAGGTCGACGACCCCGAGGTCGAGGTCGAGGCCGGCGCAATTGAGCAATTGGCGGGCGTTGAGGTCGTGCTCGTGCCAGTGCCGGTTGTGCCGGTGCCCGTAGTGGAACTGGAGGCGGTCCCGGTATTTTGCAACAGGCCCAAATCGATTTCCGACCCGTTATTCAGAACGATTCCCTGCAAACTGGTCGGGGTCGCCACGGTGGGGGGATTGGTAGTGGTCGTCGCGAATACGTCCGTCAACTTCACGGTGATCGTACAGTCCGAATTCAAAACGTAAGTCCCCACCGACGTAAAATTTCCGCCCTGCGCTGAAGACGTCGCGAGAATATTTCCGGACCCGTCCAGATAGAGGGTTCCCGACGAGGCGAACGGCCCGGTATTGGCGATACCGCTCAGTAATTGGCCCAACTCCGTGTTCGAATACGTGGTAGTTGTCGTCGTGGTGGTTGTTGTTCCCGTCGTCCCGGTTGTTCCTGTCGTCCCGGTTGTTCCGGTTGTTCCGGTCGTTCCTGTCGTCCCGGTCGTCCCCGTGGTCCCGGAAAGCAAGGACCCCGGAGCGCCAGCTCCGATAGCCGAGTAGGTGTAATAACCTCCCACCGAAACACCCGGTGTCTGGCACGTCTGTGCGAAACTCATGCTGGCGCAAAGAACCGCGCCGCCGCTAATAATGACCAGCCGCGAAAAGTTTGTCATTCGCATTCGTATTCCCCTCAATTGTTAAAATCAAAACCTTTCCAGGCCATGCAAACGAAGATCCACTCCGGAGTTACGATGAGTCCTGCTATTAAAAAGTGGCGCGGAAACAAATAGACCCGTTTGAATCGGGAAATTACTGCAAGGATTTTTGCGCGCGTGGTAACTTCTGCACGCAAGGCCAAGTGGGCCAGATGTCCGCGATGCGGACAGTGGTCCATCGGCATAACCGCGTATCCCGTAAACTCGCGCCCGGACGGTGAGGGTGAGATAGAATAACGTAAAGTCCCGGAGATCCTGTATGCAAAAAAAGTTACTTGGCGCCTTGTTGCCCGCCGCCGCTCTCTTGGCCGGCTTTCTGCCGTTCGCTTCCGCCTGGGGGCAGTTCCCCGCGGAGAGTACAATTCCCAAAGACAAACGCAAGGGCCGCAAGATCAAAATGGGACCATCCGGCCCCGTGCCTAGGACGGCCGACGGCAAGGTCGATCTGACCGGCGTCTGGGGTTACGCCAATTACACGTCCGACATCGCCAAGGAATACGCACCCGGCGAGGTCCCATTCACGCCTCTCGGCGAAAAGCTCTTCAAGGAGCGGCAAGCCAACGAAGGCGTTGAAGATCCCGAGGCTCGCTGTCTGCCCACCGGAGTGCCGCGGCGCGATCCGTATCCTTCCAAGATCATCCAGACTCCGAGCGTCGTCGTCATTCTTTTCGAAGGCAATCTGCACAGCTTCCGCCAGATATTTCTCGACCGCAAAGAACACCCCAAGGACATGAACCCGAGCTGGTGGGGCGATTCCATCGGCCACTGGGAAAACAACGACACACTCGTAGTCGATACCGTGGGCTTCAACGGGCTGACTTGGCTCGATCTGGCCGGTCACCCGGCTTCCGATCAGCTTCATGTTGTAGAACGTTATTCACGTCCGGATTTCGGAACCTTAAAATGGGACATTACAATAACCGATCCAGTAATGTACACCAAGCCGTGGAGCGTCACTGAAATGACGCCTTTGATGACTACCGGCGATTTAATGGAGTACGTTTGCACGGAAAACGAGCGGGACGTAAAACACCTCGACAAAATTCTCGACCAGTTTAATAATCAGAAGAAGTAATCTGCGGCTGCCTAACAAACAAACGATTCTGGCAACGATCACGATTCTACTGTTGATCGTCTGCTACGCGTCCGCACTCCGTGGCATGTTCGATCAATGGATGACGGATGAGGATATGGGGCACGGCGCGCTCGTCCTCCCCGTGATTTTGTGGATCGTCTGGCGTGAGCGCGAACGCTGGCGGCGATTGCCGCCTGAACCCAGCCTCTGGGGCATAGCACTGCTGCTCGCCGGCGCGGCCATGCACCTCGCCGGAGTCCTCGGCGTGGGGTTGTTCGCAAGCTCCGTAGCCTTACTCATTTCCGCCGCCGGAGCAGTCGTCTGCATAGGCGGATTCGGCCTGTTGCGCTCCTGGACCTTTCCGTTTCTACTCGCCCTGTTCATGCTGCCCAAACTGGCCATCGTCTATAACCAGGTCACCCTGCCGCTGCAATTGTTGGCGAGCAAACTGGCCGCCGCCATCCTGACCAGTTCCGGCATCGGAGTCATTCGCGAAGGCAATATTCTGGATGTGAACGGGCACCGCGTGGCTGTGGCGGAGGCGTGCAACGGCATCCGTTTCCTGCTGCCTCTCGGGTTCGTGGCCGTGCTCTTCGCCTACCTCGCCGACCCCAAGCCATGGATGCGGTTTGCTGTTCTGGCCGCAACAATTCCTCTGGCAATTGTTTCGAACGCCTTCCGCGTCGCCGCATCGGCCTGGAAGCCCGCTCTCGATTCAGGAACTCCGCATCAAATTCTGGGCTGGGTTATTTTTGCCCTGACACTGGGGATGCTGCTTCCTCTTCGCAGCTTCTTCAATTCCCTGTTCGAGAGACATGATGCTCAGTAAGCTCGCCCTCTTGGTGCCAACTTTCCTAGCGGCTCAAACCGGCCTGACCTACTGGGCGGCCCGTGGCGAGCGTCCTCCCGCGCCGCCCCACTTCTCTCAATTTCCCGCCAAACTCGGCAATTGGACCAAGACCGGCGACGACCCCATCAACCCCGACTCGCTCGCCTTGCTTCGCGCCGACAGCACCCTCGGCCTGATTTATTCCGATCAGCCGGAGGGTTGGTTGGGAAGTCTGTTCGTGGCTTGGTTCCAATCCCAGCGGGGCGGCGCGAGCCAGCCACATTCGCCGCAAGTGTGTTTGCCCGCTGCCGGCTGGACGCCCATTGTCACCGATCGAATTGCAATGAACACCCAAGCGGGAAAGGTCTCCGTAAACCGCTACATCGCCACCTTCGGACCTCAGCGAGTAGTGATCCTCTACTGGTATCAAACCCAAAGCCGCGTGATCGCCAGCGAATGGGCTGCCAAATTCTGGGTGATCGTCGACCGCCTCAAGGAACAGCGAACCGACACCTCGCTGGTGCGAGTCGTGGTCTGGAACTCTGGCCGTTCAGATGACGCCACCACTTCCGCTGCTCTAGGACTGGCCCAGCAAACCTACCCGGTTCTGAGCAACCTCTTCGCCCGCTAAGAACGGGACCTGCTAATTCCGCGCAAGCGGTCAGATGACCAGATCCACTTCAGACACGGGATCCCGAACCGTCAATGCAACGGAGTTCAAGGCGAAATGTCTTTCCTTCCTCGATCAGGCGGATAAGGGCGAAACGATCACGGTGACCAAGCGGGGCCGTGCAGTTGCTATCCTTCAACCCGTGAAGAGCAGCGCCTGGAAATCTCCCGGGAGGGACATGGAGTGGCAAGGTTGGGATTGCCGGCGACATCGTGACGCACGATACCACTCCGCTGTGGGAGGCGCTCCCCAAGCCTCCAATCAAGTGAAACTCTGCTTGACACCCATGTGGCCATTCGATGCCTGGCCGAGCCAAAGAAGCTTTCTAAGAATCAGGCACGCGCGGTGGAAGAGGCCGTGGTGATCGCGCTGATGGGGACGGGCCGGCGAATCCCGCATTTCAGATGCTCTCTCTGAGCTTCGAGATCGCCGAAGAAGTCCTGAAGATGGGAAGGGTGCTTCGGGACCCCGCCGATCGCATAATTGCGGCTACAGCGCGCGTTCACAACTTGCGCTTGCTCACCGCCGATCAACGGATCGCGGAGTCCAACCTCGTTCAGACGATCGATTGAGGCCCAGTCACAAATTAGTTTCCGAATCCCCTCAATAACTTACAGCATCTCCCCTAGGACCGCCGCGCTAAACTGGAATCGTGACAGGTTTTCGTGGCCACGAAATGTCGCGCGTTCGGTGGTGCTGAACTTCCGCAGTCAACGTACTTTGTCGTCGGCGGAAGAATTTAGAGATCGATCTTTATAATTCCAGTGGTGAAGTTCAAAACGCCATTGGACATCAGCGATTCGGTACTCGAAGCGAGGAAAAATGGGACGCCATCCAGCGATCCTGGGCCCCCGTGAGAGGCGATTCAAATCATTGGCGGTTGGAAACGCACGGCGATAAGTCCGGGGGCGGCACAGGGCGAAAGCCCGTTGTGCCGCCCATAAAAGCCCCAACCGCCGCGACACCACTTTTCTTAAATCTATCCTGCGCCGAAGTGTGTTTATTTCCCGTGGCCTTTATTATTTAAAGATGATTGTAGAATCCGCGGTAAACTTCTTGTAATTCTGGAAGTTAATCTCGTTTTTCGTACACTGCGAACTTCCCCGCGCGCACGTCAGCACTTCGCTATGCACCGGCAAAGCGTAAGTTTTTGTGTCGATGCGCACAAATCCGTATTCCACCACCGTTTCAGCCTTGTCAAAAGCAAAGTCGCTGGGCATGGGGCCGGTCTGCTCCTCGATGCGCATGATGCTGAACGTATCTTTGTCGATCCACACCGTTCCTGTATAGGAAGGCGTGGCCTTCGCGCCGAACTCAGAAATAATGTCCCAATTCGAGTTTTCCTGTTTCACGCGGAAATTATAGGTGTAAGCCGGACGCCCGCCAATATTGTCGTCCGAACTCTTGCGGAAATCCGCCGCCGTGTACGGCGAAAGAATATCTTCAAGAATCGTCACAAATTCGCCCGTCGACCAGGCGCCGCTCTTCTCCACCGGCCGGTTGGACGGCTTCCCGTTGATCGTGATGTTGCGGTAGTCTTCTTTACCGTCCACACTCACCACGTCCGCCGAAACCACATCGATCGCCCGCCACTGCGCCGGATATGAGTTGCTGAAGTAGCGCGTGGTGTTCTGCTGAACGATAAAGTTCGGCATGTTGTCGATCAAATGGTCGGCCGCGTCTTTGGCGGAATCGATGATGTTGTCGTCCGGCCCGACCCGCGCAGGCGGTGGTTTTCTTTCCGCGGTCTGCTGCGGCGCCGGTGCTCCAGATGTCGAGCCGGCAGAAACACCACCGGCAGAAACACCACCGGCAGAAACACCAGGGGAAGGCGCGTCAGGAGACAGCGTGGGTTGAGCAGGAGCCTCCTCCGGCGATGAACTCGGCGGAGGATTTATGGATGTCGAGGAAGTCTCGCCGCCGCTCTCGCGTCCCTTGGTATCGCCCCCGACCTCCATCGTGCCCGCCGAATGCGTATCCGCTTCCACCGGAATCTTAACGGACTCGTGATCGAACGGCCTTGCGGCCGCCGTTTTTTCCGCCTGTGTTCCAACCCGGCTCAGAATAACTCGCAACGCCGTCTCCGGATCGTCCGTGTTCACCTGCACGGAAAGCTGATCCCCCGGCTTCAACAAGGAATCCCGATAGTTCTCTCCCTCTTTATCGCGAAACAGAGTCTTAGCCAGCAGCCGGAACCTGAGGATTTTGTGGCTGGATGTCTCCAGATACAAATCCTTTTCACCAAGCTCACGCAAAGTTCCATCGGCCGCGCGCAGCGGCACCCTCACACTATTGCTGTTGGCGCTGTCGCTTGGCTTCTTGCCGGGGACCTTCGGAGCGGGAACATTCACCCCACCCGGCAGCCCGATGGTGCCCGGAGGATATTGCGATGGATACTGACCCGGTGGATATTGGCCTTGAGGATATTGTCCCGGCGGGTATTGGCCTTGCTGCGGATACTGGCTCGGTGGATATTGCCCCTGTTGCGGATATTGCCCGCCTTGCGGGTACTGGCCGCCGGGGTATTGACCGCCAGGATATTGTCCGCCCGGGTACTGTCCACCAGGATATTGACCACCCGGATACGGGGTGGTGGGATAGGGAAATTGAGCGCTGCACGTGAAAGCACTCAGGGCCGCGCCCAGCGCGAGCGGGAAGAATCGAAGGTTGTGGGCCACAGAGAACCCCCCCTCGGTCATTATAGACTAGACGTTGAGGAAAACCCGTGCTTGATCGTAAACTAAGCAAGTTCTCGCGGCCTGCCAGATGCGCTGCCATGTATGCAGCTTTGCTCTTTGGAGGCATGGCCGCCATGCAGGCGCAGTGGCTCAACTATCCCACGCCCGGAATTCCCCGCACCGCTGCGGGCAAAGCCAACCTTGCCGCGCCAACACCGAAAGCAGCGGATGGCAAGCCAGACCTTTCCGGAATTTGGTCCAGCGATTATAACTTCTTCTTCGACCTTGCCACGAATATGAAAGAAGAAGTTCCCATGCTGCCTTGGGCCAAGCAGCTCCAAACCGAGCGCGAAACCAAAGATCACGTGGGCGATCCGATGGCCAACTGCATGCCTCCCGGCGTGCCCCGCATGGACACGTCCAACCAGGGGGAGGCCATTCACCCGTTCAAGATCGTGCAGACGCCGTCGCTGGTGGTGCTGCTGTATGAGACTTCGTCCAATTCGACGTTCCGGCAGGTATTTCTCGATGGGCGGCCGCTGCCGAAAGACCCTCAGCCCACTTGGCTGGGATATTCGGTGGGACATTGGGATGGCAACACGCTGGTGGTCGAGACCACAGGTTTCAACGGCCTCGAATGGCTGGATACGGGCAAGGGACATCCTCAAACCGACGCGGGGCGCGTGACCGAGCGTTTCACCCGCCGCGACTTCGGCCACCTGGAACTCGAAGTCACCATCGACGATCCCAAAGCCTACACGAAGGCATGGACAGTCAAGATCCCCGTCGTGCTCCTGCCGGATACCGATCTGATCGAGACCTACTGCGAGAACGCCAAGAAGACGGGCCAGACGATGCAGAAGTGATGCGGATTGCTCTCCGCCCGGCCCTCGCCGTGGATTTCGACTTTTGCGCGGCTCTTTACTTCGCGGAGATGCGGACGATCCTTCACGAATTGAACCTGGATCTGGAGCGCCACGCCGCAGGCTTCCGCGATCAGTGGCACGAAGCTGAGGTTCGGATCATTACCTTCGACGACGCCGACGTTGGCTGGCTGCAAAGCTTCATCCGGGATGAGACGCTTTTTCTCGCGCAGATTTTTGTTGAGAGATCATTCCAGCGCCGCGGCATCGGCACCGAAGTGATGAATCAACTGATTCGAGAGCGGCGTCCAATGACGCTCTCCGTGGTAAAAACGAATCCGGCGCATCGGCTTTATGAGCGGCTAGGATTTCGCATTACCCATGCGGATGCACGGAAGTTATATATGAGGCGCGACGGGTCAACGCCTCCGGCGCGGATCAGCGACTAGAAATCGTGATGAGAAACATGTGGGGGCGGTGGGGCAGGCGATCTTGTCGCCTGCCTCTTACAAGCCGGCATGTTGCACGCAACAACATCGCCTGCCCCGAGAATTTTTAGCGGAGTGGTCTACCGCAGTTGTGAAAATACTCTAGTGGTTTGGTCAAGGCTCGGAACGCGTCGATACAGAGCCGCGACCAAATGGAGCGCTAGTCGCCGAAAGAACCGACTTCCTCAGCCTTCGCCTTTTCCACGACCGGAGCCGGCTTCGGCGCAGGCTGAATTCCGGCGATCGTCACCAGCTCAGGACCGGGAGTCTCCTTGAGCACCTGCTCGCGATACAGCTTCATCATGCGAGCATCCTCTTCCTGCTTCAGCTTCAGGTCGCGAGCGCGCTTCTTTTCCTCGCGAGCCGTCTTGGCGATGCCCATCTCATCCAGGTCATGCTGCAGACCGTGGTTCACATCGTCGGCGCGAAGAACCAGCGTGTGATCCTTCGATGGCAGAGCGACGGCCTTGCCGCCCGCGATGATTTCGTGCCGGCCCTTTTCTTCGTACCACTTGGTCAGGGTCGCGGTCATGTGCATCTTTTCGATGATGTTGCGCCAGCCCACGCCCGTGTTATAGGCGCAGAAGGAAATCTCGCCTTCCTGGGTGGCGTAGGGAATGATGCACTGTTCCGTGCGGCGGAAGTCGTAATTGAACAGATCCTGGAACCACATTCCCGCGATGAACAGGAAGTTCCAGCGGTCCGCGCGGCGCTTCTCGATATCGGCCATGGTGCGGTCGCCAGTGACCTTGCCGTACTTCTTCTTGGTCATGCCGAAGCACTTATCGAACTTCTGGATCAGGTCCGACAACCGGAAATGCGTGGGAGCTTCGTAGGGATTGTAATTGCGCAGGAGAGCCAGCGAAACGCCGATCACCGACATCCTCTTGCTGCGTGCCGCATCGTTGATGCGAGCCACGTCCTTGGCCAACTGATCGGCATTCAGGAACGCCGTCACTGGGCGATATTCCTTGGTCTCCTTATCGCACATGATGGCCATGCCGGTCCCGCAATTGGGATGGCACCCACAGCTCAACTGGCCCCAATCGGCGTCCGGTCCATGAACCAGATCCGCGAAATCGGAGAACGTGCTCATGAAGGAGATCGGGAACCAGTCGCGAACCGGCTCGCCGAGCCCGGTCTGGTTCTTGACGTCGTGCGCCAAGTGCGACAGCGTATAGCGCTGGGCCTTGCGGCGATCGTCGGTAACAGCTTCGTCACGGCCGGTGAAGGACACCGGCTGGAAGCTGAGGAACGGAATCTTCTTGGGGTTGTCCAGAGCGAAACGCACCACCGCGCCCACCTGCTCATTATTGATGCCGTTGATGATGGTGATCACGGGGACGATGTCCACGCCCGCGGCGTACAGATTCTCGATGGCCTGGAGCTTCACATCGAACAAGTTGCCGACGGCGCGATGCGAATTGGCTGCGTTGCCGATGCCGTCGAACTGCAAGTAAGCATAGCGAAGGCCGGCTTCAGCAGCTTCTTTCGCAAATCCAGGTTTCTTCGCGAACTCGATGCCGTTGGTCGCGGCCTGCACGCTTTGATAGCCCAGCTTGCGGCAGTAGCGGATGGCGTCCAGGAAGTACGGGGAAAGCGTCGGCTCACCGCCGGAAAACTGCACCGACAACTGGCGCCGGGGCTTGATCGAAATCGCGTTGTCCAGCAGCGTCTTGATGTCTTCCCAAGTCAGCTCATGCACGAAGCCGACCTGATTCGCGTCCATGAAACACGGATCGCACATCATGTTGCAGCGGTTGGTCAGATCCACAGTCAGCACCGATCCACGCCCGTGCGTGATCGTCGAGGTCCCGTGATCATGCAGCTTCTCGTCGTTGTGGGCGCGCTGATCGCGGCCGGGGAACACATCTTCCAGGTGCTTGGAGAAGGCCGGATCAATCGACATCACGTCGTCGAACTGGCCGTGAATGGCGCATTCCTTCACCATTACGATCTGGCCATCGCGCTCGATGATGCGGGCCTTGATCTCGCCGACCTTCTCGTTCTTCAGAATCTCCACCGGCAGCTTACCGTCGAGAATCTGCTGGCGGATCTCCGGAACGCAGCGAGGACAGAGCGAATCCGTCTCGCGGGGCCAGCCGAGCGTCGGCTTCTGCTTCTCCCAGCTCTTGAGCAAGGGCTTGTCCGACCACTTCGGGACAAATCCAGGGTTGCGGCTGATCGAGTTCAGCTTGTCAAAGACGAACCAGGCGGCGTTTGCGCCCACTGCAATGGCTTTCTCAACGTGCTTGATCGGCTTGGTCAAAGTTGTTTCTCCAATGCTTGGAATGCGTTAAATAGTTGCGGTCCTACGAATATACAGTATAGGCACCACCCCTTTGGTGGGCCAGATGAATAAATCGAAATGCCGCTGGATGCATTGGACGGCATCCAGGCGCGGCGAACGGCAACTGCCCTGAAGCCCTTTCGCATTAATAACATACAAGATTTTTATGCATGGCACATTGACAACCGGTATGTTCCGGCCCTAACCTTTCAAATGTCGTAAGTTGTAATCCGAAGGATGCTCGGGAAGGCGGTGAAAGTCCGCCACTGCCCCGCAACTGTAACCGGTATGTAATTGGCTGGAGAAGGTCACTGCGCAAGCGGGAAGGCCAGACCCAAAGTTGTTCGCCAAGCCGGAAGTCAGGAGACCGGTCCTTCGTAAATCGCAGTCGAAGCACGTCTCGAGGGAGAACGTCTCAATGACACCTACGCTAGTTCTATTTCTATTTTTCCAGGCCACGGGCACTGTACTAGATCCTGCTGGCCGTCCGGTCCAAGGCGCCGAAGTCGCCTGCGGAACCGAAAATCACTCCACTCTGATTCATTCCACTGATTCCACCGGCGCGTTCACAATGCCCGCCGCTTGCGAAGCGACCATCACGAAACCCGGATTCGCACCGGCGAAGGTTGCGCTTGGCTCCTCCGCCGCTCAAATTACCCTGGCGCTTGCGCCCACCAGCGACCGAGTTGTCGTGACGGCCACCGGCTCGCCTTTGACACTGGAAGACGCCGGCGTTGCCGCGACAGTTTTCACTTCCGCCGACTTCCTTCCGCCCAACGCCCCTTTCATCGAGGATCTGCTGCGCGATGTCCCCGGCTTGAATGTCGTTCAGACCGGGCAGAACGGTGCGCTGACCACGCTCTTCGCCCGTGGAGGCGATTCGGACACCACCCTGGTCTTACTGGACGGCGTGCCGATTACGGAACCCGGCGGCTCCATCGATTTCGCCAATCTCACCTCGGCGGGTCTAGATCGCATGGAAGTGATTCGAGGACCGGAGAGCGCTCTGTTTGGCGCCGAGGCTTCGAGCGCAGTGATTCAGCTTTTCACCAAGCGTGGCGATTCCGAATCCGACACGCCGCATGGCTCGGCAACTTACGAGCGGGGTTCGTTCTCGACCGATCACTGGGCGGGCACTCTTGATGGAGGCTTGGCCAAGCGCATCGACTACGCCCTCACCGCGGACCAGCTCCGCTCCACTGGCGAGTTTCCTAACGACGCGCGCCGCGTCACCGCGGGAACGGCGAATCTCGGCTACCGGTTTTCCGATCATACGCAGCTTCGCGCCGTGTTCCGTGAATTCGACTCTTACACCGGGGATCCCGGCCAGGTGGCTTACGGCTTGACGGACTTCCTGGCGAATGAACGGGCGCGCGATTCCACGGTCAGCGTTCGCCTGGACGACCAGCGCGGACGCCGCTTCGTCCAGCACGTGATCTTCGGCTATCATCGCTATCGCGACATCTTCATGGATCCGAGTTCGCAGACCGACAACGTCGCGGCCATTCTGCGCACGGTTCCGGGCCCCAACTATCCATATACGTATTTCGTCGGGCTGGCGAATCCCAACAACCCCACCGCCCCTCCCGGCACGTTTTTCCTTGACAGTCCTTACGAATTCTTCCCGTCCTCCAGCCTGGAGCTGACTGCTCGCGAAAACGTCAGTTACCAGGGCACATTGACGCATCGTCATGGCGCATTGGTCTTCGGTTACGAATACGAACGCCAGGCGGGTGTGATTTCGCTGACCGACGTCGCGCGCTATGACAACGGCTTCTTCGTAAACGAGCAATACTCGCTGACCTCCCGCATCTCAATCACAGCGGGCGCGCGCTTGCAGCAATCGAGCACCTTCGGCACGGAGTTCGCGCCGCGCGCAGCCGTCAGCTTCCGCCTGCCCACCGACACGTTTATTCGAGTCAGCGGAGGACGCGGCATCAAGGAACCGGAGCTGATCGACAATTTCGCGAAAGAGTCGTTTTACGTGGGCAATCCCAATCTGAAGCCGGAGACCACCGATAGTTTTGAAGTCGGTTTGTCTCGCGAATGGTTCAACCGCCGCGTGCGCACCGAGGCCTCTTATTTCCGCAATGCCGTTAAGGATTTGATCGAATTCGATTTCGCTGAATATCCTGCGAGTTGGGTGAATATCGACAAAGCCTGGGCCCGCGGCGTGGAGCTTTCCGGCTCCGCGAAGCTGGTGCGATTCGTTTCCGTGCGCGCGGCGTATACCAAGCTGGCCACTCGCGTAGTCAACGATAGCGATCCGACCCAGATCGGCCTTCCTCTGGTGCGGCGGCCGGATAATTCCGGCTCGGTTTCGATTGAGCTCGCGCCCAAACGCTGGACCTTCGCCGCCGGAGCCCGCTTCGTGGGCGAACGCCAGGAGTCCGATTTCGTCTTCTACGCTATCAATCGCAATCCCGGCTATACTTTCGTTTTCGCCGATGCTTCGTGGAAGGCGACGAAACACTTGATGCCTTTCGTTCGCGTGAATAATCTGCTCAACTCGAACTATCAGGAAGTGCTCGGTTATCAGGCTTTATCGCGTAATGGATCCGTGGGGATGAGAGTCACTTGGTAAGGCGCGTTTTTCTTCTATGGGCGGTCGCGGCCGCGCTTGCGGCAGCTCCGCCGCTGCGCATTGTTTCCACCGCCCCCAGCATCACGGAGTTGCTCTACGCGCTGGGCCTCGGTGACCGAGTCGTGGGCGTAACGAACTACTGCCGCTATCCGCCTGAAGCCCAGCTCAAACCCAAGATCGGCGATTACACTTCGCCTAACCTCGAAGCCATCGCGGCTCTGAAACCGGACCTGGTGATCATTCAAACCAATCCGGTGCGGCTGGGGGAGCGCCTGGGCGCGCTGCACTTGAGGACGCTCGAAATCAATCAGGAAGATATTGCCGCGCTCTATAACTCCATTCAAGTGGTCGGCAACGCCACCGGCGCGGTCACCGAGGCGACTCGCTTAGCCGGTTCGATTCGCAGCAAGCTGGAGCAGATTCGCAGCCGGACCGCTTCCCTGCCCCGCACTCGCGTGATGTTCGTAGTCGGCCGCACCCCCAACCGGTTGAACGGGCTGGTGGTCGCGGGCCGGGCTTCCTATTTAAACGAAATCATCCAAACGGCGGGAGGCGAAAATGTTTTTCGCGACGCGCCCGGCGGATATCCCATGGTTTCGCTCGAAGAGGTTCTCGCCCGCAATCCCGAGGTGATCGTCGATATGGGCGACATGTCCGACACAGGCGCAGTCACCGACGATCATAAACGCGAGGTGACCGGTTTGTGGCAAAGCGTCCCCTCGCTGGCCGCTGTGAAACAACGCCGCGTTTTCCCGGTGGCCTCGGACATTTTCGTGGTGCCGGGACCGCGCATCGTGGACGCGGCGCAGGCGTTTCTGGCGATGCTGCATCCTGACGTGAAATGAGTTTCCACGCAGCTTCGCTGGGCTTCGCCTACGGACTCGACGATGTGACGTTTGAACTTCCTCCGCGCGGCCTGGTCGCTGTCGCGGGACCCAATGGCGCGGGCAAATCCACTCTCTTGGGGATTCTCGCCGGACTTCGCGAACCGTATCGCGGATCGTGCCAGTACCGGAATAAAGAACTGTCCGCGTGGAAACGCCGCGACTTCGCCCGCAGCGTGGCGTTCCTTCCGCAATCGTCACGAATCGAGTTCCCATTCACCGCCGAGGAAGTGGTTTTCATGGGGCGGACGCCATATGCTCGCGGCTGGCTGGAATCGGCGGAAGACCAGGCAGCGGTGCAGCATGCGATGCAGGTGACCGAGACGGTGGACTTCGGCGCTCGCGATTTTCGCACGCTTTCCGGAGGCGAGCGGCAGCGAGTGCTCCTCGCCTCCGCTCTTGCGCAGCAACCAGAAACGCTTCTGCTCGACGAGCCCGCGACCTTTCTCGATCTCAAGCACCAGCTTTCGATGTACCGGCTGCTCCGCGAGCTTGCGAAGAACGTTCTGATTGTCACGGTGACGCATGATTTAAATCTCGCGCTGCAATTCTCCGATCACATGCTGTTGCTCGACCGCGGCCGTCTTGCTGGCGAGGGTGCAACCGCGGACGTTCTTAAGCCGGAACAAATCAAGACTGTCTTCGGAGTCCGCGCACAGCTCCACCCGGGTCCTTACTTAACGTATGAAGCGTAACGCCCTGTGGCTTTCGCTGGCGGCATTGATCGTCGTTGCGGTGGGAGCTCCGCTGATCGGCAGCACGCACGTTAGCCTGGCTCGGGCGCTTGCCGGCGTCTCGCCCGATTACGAAATCTTCTTTTTCGCCCGATTGCCCAGAGTGCTGCTGGCATTGCTCGCGGGCGCGGCGCTGTCGGTAACCGGAGTGGTTTTCCAATGCATGCTGCGCGATCCCTTGGCGGAGCCATACACGCTGGGCGTTTCGAGCGGCAGCTCCGTCGGCGCGGTCGTGGCCATCAGTTTGGGTTGGCGGCTCTCCGTGTTACCGTCGATCCTTGGAGCAGGCGTGGTTCTGCTGATCGTACTCGGCATGGCTATGGAAGGCCGCCGCCTGAGCTCTTTCACGCTGCTGCTCACCGGCGTCACCATGAATAGCGTTTCCTTCGCCATCATTCTGTTCCTCCACAGCATCTCGAGTTTTTCTCAATCCTTCGCCATTTCGCACTGGTTAATGGGGGAGTTGGACGCGGTTGAATACTCGACGCTGGCGTGGCTCGCTGGGGTGGTGGTGATTTTATGCGCGGTGATCACCGTGCGCGCCCCGGAGTGGAATCTGCTTGCCGTGGGCGAGGATTGGGCGACTTCGCGCGGCGCTTCCGCCACGCGATTGACCGCTTTTGGATACATTGCCGGGTCGGTTCTTGTGGGCGCAGTCACTTCGCTCGCCGGACCGATCGGCTTCGTCGGCTTGATCGTGCCGCATGCTTTGCGATTAAAGCTGGGCGCGGATCATCGCACGCTACTGCCCTGCGCGTTCCTTTACGGCGCGGCATTCTTAGGCATCTGCGATTTGATCTCCCGCATTGCAATTGCGCCTTCCGAGATTCCTATCGGCGTGATCACCGCTTTGTGCGGCGGCCCGTTTTTCCTGTGGCTGCTGCGGACCAAGCGAAGGAGCTTGTGGCTCTGAGAGGCCTCGCCAGCGCGATTCAGTTTCTGATCTTCGGTCGCGTTTCACCCGGGATCGGGCGAGCCGCGGCGTGGTTTCCTGTGGTGGGAACGGCCCTGGGAGCGGCGGGTGCGGGAATTTATTTGATCGTTCCGCCGCCCTTTGGGGCGTTTGCTTGCGTTGTGCTCTGGGCCGCCTCCGGCCGCATTTTGAACGAAGGCAAACTGATTTACGGGGCGGCTATCTTGAGCGCGGTCGCACGTTGGCTGGCGCTTGAGAATTTCGCGGAGGCGCCTGGCATACTCGTGGTGTGCATTGCAGCGCAGGCTATTCCGAGAGCCGCCGTCGTCGGGATGGCATGGGTTTCGCGGCCCGCGGGGACAGGCCTGGATTACGAATTGGCCTCGACGCTTACGACGCCAATGGCTATCGCCGCAATCGCGCAAGGAGTTTTGGCTGCGTTCCTGTGCGGTGCTCGCGCGGCCGTCGTCTTAATCGTGGGATCGTTTCTGATCGCAAAACTTGTACGCGAATTTTTCTACAAGCGGCGGGGCGGCGTCGATGGCGATTGCCTCGGAGTGACCGAGCAGCTTCTCGAGATTTTTATTCTGGCGGTGTTCGCTTGCCGGGCTTGCGCCTTGTAAGCAAGCGCCCGGTAAGGCGATTATTCGCCGGCTCTCTCGGCTTCTGCTGCCGCGCGCGCGAACCGCTCCTGTAATGCCTGGGCTTGGGCGTTCATCATTTCGGCGATGGCGAAAAATTGGGCCAGGCTTACGACGACGGTGGACCTGCGCACGATCGGAGGGGCGCCCGATGGAGATTTGTAGCTGACCGGGTTGACTTCGTTGAAGCATAGCCAGACATCCTGCTCGCCGCCTCGAATCTGGAAATTATTGCAATAGACGGGAGGCATGTCCGCATTCTTGACATCTTCCTCCCGCAGCGGCTGAGGCGGAATGGTTCTGACCTCTGGGGCTTTTTCTTTTTTGCTTTTGGTCGCCATGTTTTTCAAGTATACGGTGCCGGTGAAACCGCTCCATGTGGTCGCGGCTCAGCTGGGGTTTTCGATTGGATAGGCGCTCCATGCTGACGGCACGTGCAGAGCCGCGACCAAAGGGAGCGGTTGAACCCCCGGTCTATTTCAGAGCTTCTTCCAGCGTGCCCGTAAGGCGCAGCACATTCAGCCGGGCGTGCTGGGCGAGGGCTTGAGCATCGTAATACGCCCGCCACTTTTCCTGCTCCTCTGCCCGATCCTGCTCGATCTGCACCGGCAGAATCAGCCCCTCGCTCTGGCGCGACAGATCGAGTGTAGTGGATTCGCGCGTCACGTTTAAATCCTCCAGAGCCAGAGTGCGCGAGTCGTCGGCGACATGCAGGTCGTCGAAGGCGTTCTCGATATCGTCGCGAATACGGCGGCGGGTGCGCTCGATTTCGGTGCGGATCTTGGCGGCGTCGGCCTCCGCCTGCGACACGTACGCCTTAGCGGAATGACCCGCCAGAATGGGAATTGAAACGGACGCGCCTAATTCGACATTATTGCGTTGAAAATGATTAAAGAATTCCGTGTAATTATTGTATTTCCCGAGAAGAGAGTATTGGGCCACGAGATCGGCCTTGGGCAAACGGTTGGCCCGGTAGCTCTTGATTTCCAGAGACTTAGCCAGAAGATCGGACTCCAGACGCTTCACTTCCGGGCTGTTCTCCAGCGCGCCCGCGATGGCTTCGTCTTCCGAAATCGGAGGCTCAAGCGCTGGGAGCGCTGCGTCCGCGACCTGCACCTTGTCGCCCGGCGCGAGCCCCAGGACCATGCCCAGCGAACGTTCCGCCGTCGACAAATCGCGGCCAAACATCACCACGCGATGCTCCGCCTGGTCTTCGGCGATCTTGGCTTTCCTGGGCTCGAGTTCCAGCGCTTGCCCCTCGTCGAATCGAGTCTGCGTGAGGCGCTGAGCGCTCGCCAGATTGTCGCGCTCCTGCTTGGCCGCCCCGAGTCCGTGCGCGGCATTTTGAGCATCAACGAACAGCGACGCCACGCGGTACACAACCTCGGCCTGACGCTGATTGAGAGTGATGCCCGCACCACGAGCCAGTTCCTTCGCCTGCGCCACCAGGTAGGTTTGCGGCCTGTCGAAGAGCGCCATGTTGGTCTTCGCCTGCACGATGGAGGGAGCGCTGCCGTCGATGCTGGTTGGGAATCCGTAGGTCCATGCCGCACCGCTTCCAGCGAAAACTTTCGGCGAAAACGGATCCTTATTGATGGTCTCCTGGTCGCGAGCCCTTTGCTCATCCAAGCGGGCGATCACCATGTCTGGGTTCTGCTGCAGGGCCAAGTCGAGAGCCTGGCGCAACGTCAACGTTCGGGTTTGCGCCGCGCACGTGAGGGCACAGAAAAGCGCAGAGAACGCGGCGCGCACCGCCAGACGTGTCAAGCGCAGTTTCGCGCCGCGCTCTGTTTTGAGCGTTGGTCTAAGAAGCCACATCGCGGGAATCTTCATTCCCTATTCGTACCGCAGCGCCTCAATGGGATTCAATTGCGCGGCTTTATTGGCCGGCCAGAGCCCGAAGATCACGCCCACCGCCAGCGACACTCCGAAGGCGATGCCGATGGCCAGCATGGAGATAGGAATCTGCACTTCGTCAGTGAAATATTGGATGCTCAAAGGAATAGCCACGCCGATGGCGATGCCCGCAACGCCGCCGCCCACGCTGATCATGATCGCCTCCGCCAGGAACTGTTCCAGCACATCGCTGCGCGCCGCGCCCAGGGCCATGCGCAGGCCGATTTCGCGGGTCCGTTCCGTCACCGTCACCAGCATGATGTTCATAATACCGATGCCGGAAATGACCAGCGCGATAGTCGAAACCAGCACCAGCACGATGGTGAGCACGTCGGCAACGCTGCGCGCCGTATTCATGATTTCAACCAGGTTGTCCACCAGATATTTGGCGCCGGCGCGGTGACGGCTTGTCAGTATCTCCTTCACAGCCTGAGTCAGCGGAACCACTGTCGCGGGGGTGAGGGTTTCGACATACAGAGGATCGACGCGCTCAATGGGCGCGAAGCGGCGCAGCTCCGTGATCGGAATCAGGACGTTTTCACCGGAGCCGGAAAGTTCGCTCAACCCGAAGCTTTCGGTCTTCTCCTTGAACGTTCCGATGACCGTGAATTGAAGGCCGTGCAGTTTGATGGTTTTGCCGACGGCCTGCGTTTGCCCTCCGAACAGGCGCTTGGCCAGCCGTTCGGTGAGCATAGCCACGCGTTCGCTACGGTCAACGTCGCCTCCGTCGACAAAACGTCCGGCGAGCAGCGCCACATTGCGCACCTGCGGATAATATTTATCCGCGCCGATGATGCCAATGTCTTCTTCCCTGCCGTCGATGATCATCTGGTCGGAGTTGTTCATGACGCCAGTTGCGGCCACGATGCGCGACCCTAATTGCTGGCGCACTGCGTCCACGTCGGCGATCTTGATGTAATCGGCGTCGGAGGTTCCCATGGAGGGATTGTTGCCGCCGTCATACTGCGCGTAAATCAGATTGGAGCCCAGGCGCTGGATCTGATTGACGATGTAATCCCGGCTGGTGATAGAGATGGTCACCACCAGGATCACACTGGCGTTGCCGATCATCAGGCCCAGGCCGGTTAGAAACGCTCGGAATTTATTGGCGCGCAGGGCTTCGAAGCTGGCGCGGAGAGCCTCATAATGCGACATCGCCTACCGGTCTTCTTTCAATGGGACGTCTTTGCGAGCAGCGCCTGCGCCCGTTGCCGCGGAGGGTCTTCCGGAGTCAGTGGCGCGTTGATGTATTTCTCCAGCAGCGCGCGGGCATCGCTTAGATTGCGATTGCCTTCAACGTAGGTCTGGGCGCGATAGAACTGAATGGAGTGATCCTCCGGCGCCATGTGCTGGGCTTGATCGAACAGCGCGTCGCTTTCCTTGGCTCGGCCGCGTTGCGCCAGAAACCGAGCCAATTCCATCACGCGGCTCGCCTGCTTGGGTGCAAGCTGGATGGCGTTACGCAGATGCTGCTCGGCGGCGTCGTACTCTTTGTTCTTCTCGCTCAGAACGGCGAACAGATGCTGGCCCTCGGCGGGATCAGCGGCGGAGACTCTTCGCGCCAGATCCTGCGCTTTGCTTAAGCCGCCTCCCAGAAATCCCGGCGCGCCCATGTAGTAATCGAACAGATCGCCGGTGGCCTCTTTATTGAGGATATCCATCTGCACGGCTGTCTCGAAATATTTGCAGGAGCGCGAGGCCAGGCCGGGGGCGCTCAAGGGGCTGCCGGTCTCCGCGCGTCTTCCGTAGGCGCGGCCGAGCCAGACGTAGAGATCCTCGCCAGCAGGCTTTTGGGAATTCTGAAACAGCGCGAGCGCTTTATCGAAAGCGTCGGTGGCTTTCTTGTTGTCGCCCAGCATGAAATAATCCTGCCCCATAAGCTGAAACTCTCCTGGGCCCTTATTCGATTCAGGCATCAGGAGATTCAGCGAGGCTTGGTATTCGGTGCGATGGTACAGGTCGCGGGCATGCTCGAATTCGGGTGCGGAGCCAGCCAATAAGCATGGGGCAAGCAGTAGGGCTGTAGCCAACCGGCTCATTTCAAGGTCTGCGTCTACATTGTAACAACCCTCGGGATTGGCGCAGCCCTGACGCGATCCCCTTTGGCGCCGGCTCTGGCCCTCAGGTCAGTGGCTGACGTGACGGCTGCGATGTCGGCGCAGCAAGCCGACCCCCACAAGCGCAGTGCCAAGAAGAAGGAAAGTGGAGGGCTCAGGCGACTCCTCTCCATTCCCAAAGGTATTGTAGAAGTCGGTCAGCACGTCGGCATTCCCGCCGTAGCCTTGGACCAGATCGTACGTGTCGCTAAAGGTCAGGGTAGGCACCGGACTGTTGAAGGTGACCATAATCGGACTGGCGCTGGGGGCGCTGCTGCCGCAGGTTGCCAGTGAATCTTTCGAGGTTGTGCACGTATAAGTGGGCGTTGAATCGCTGACGCCGCTGAAGCTTGCCGTTAAGGTAATCATGTTCCCGGCGACACCCGTGGTGCACACGGAAGACCCGATGCAGAAGGATTCAGTGATCTTGATGGAATCCCCCCAGTTCGATCCGGTGGAGCCCGCCGCGCCAAGACTCACGTCGTAGATAAGAAGCTCATCCGAAGCAGGAGGCGTAGGATAACCGGGAGGGGCGAATTCGGTTTCCGTGCTGTTGGTGACGTAGTCGACGGTGCCCTCGATAAAGGTCGACTTTCCGGTGGTTGTCCATGGCGCCGCGGTGTTGGTTCCGGTGTTTCCGGAGAATGTTTCCGTGTTCGTCCACGGCGAAGAGTCTGAGCTCCAGGTGCTGGATCCGCTGATGTCGACGGTGCTCATCGACTGCGTGATCGAGCTCCCTGCCGTATTGGTCACGCTCAGGTTGCTGAAGGTCTGATCGATCTCATAGCATCCATTGGCGTTTGAGGTCGCGCCAAACGTTGACAACTGGTTGGTGGTGGCGCAGGATGCGTTGCTTGCCCAACTCATGCTGGAAAGAAGCAAGGGCAGTGCCACGGCCGCAGACTTCGCCATGCGGCTGCTCCGGCGATGGTTCCCCGTGCTTGGTGCGAGCGGTGATCGAAATCCGATGACAGTCTTATTCATGGTGGTTACCCGTCAAGCCTCGCATCCGAGTGCAGGGGAAACAATGAAACCGGGGGTTCAGCCGTACCAGACGAGGTCGTGACCTCAAGTTCTTCAGGCGGGATGCGAAGGAACTACGCCCGGGAGCCGGCCGGGCCGCAAGTCTATGAAGATGCCCTTGGCGCCTGCGCCCAGGCACGGTACGAAGGGGCTGCCCTGGTACCAAAGGTCTGGGAAGTTAGTCAGGCTTCCCCCTGGAACGGCATCCGCCGATCCGAGCCGCAAGTAACATCTTTCCCCCCGCCTCCGCCTGTTGTATGCTAATGCTTTGGTGCGGATTCCATCCGTATCGATCAGGTCCCGTTTCCAATGGAGGCTATTTCATCTATGCAACCCATGTCGCGTATGCTTCAGTTCGCGTTACCCGTCTCCCTCCTGTTCTCTTCACTTTGCCTCGCCCAAACGGCTTCCATTCAGGGCGACGTCAAGGGTGAGGATGGCAAGCCGTTGGCTGGCGCCGTCATTAAAATCGAACGGACCGACATTAAACAGAACTACTCGGTGAAGACCGACAAGAAGGGCCACTACTTCTACGGCGGCCTCGGCTTCCCTGGCACCTTCAACGTGACCATCGAGGTCAATGGGAAGGTCGCGGACAGCGTTCAAGGCGTCAAGCCCAGCCCCACTTCGGATGTCAACTTCGACCTGAAGGCCGCCGCGGAACGCGCCGCGAAGCCGGCGACTCCGGCGGAGATCGAGCGCGGCATGACTCCGGCACAGAAGGCGGACTACGAAAAGAAGAAGAAAGATGCCGAAGCGGAGCTCGCCAAGAACAAGGAGCTCAACGACGCGTTCAACGCCGGCATGGAAGCCGACACCAACAAGAACTACGACGTGGCCATCCAGCAGTTCAAGAAGGCCTCTGAGCTCGGCCCCACGCAGCCGGTGGTCTGGAGCCATTTGGCCGACGAGCATGGTCTCCGCTCCGATAAAGAGACCGGCGATGCAAAACAGGCGGATCTGGACGAAGCCATCACGGATTACAAGAAGGCGATCGAGTTGGATGCGAATAACGCCGCCTACCACAATAACTACGCTTTGATCCTGGTCAAAGACAAGAAGCTCGACGAAGGCGGAGCGGAGCTGAGCAAAGCCGCGGCGATGGACCCGAGCTCGGCAGGCAAGTATTATTACAACCTTGGAGCCGTATTAGCCAACGTCAACCAGAACGACCAAGCGGGCGAGGCGTTCAAGAAGTCCATGGCCGCCGGATACGCCGAGGCCTACTATCAGTACGGACTGACGCTGGTGGCGAAAGCGACCACCGCCGCCGACGGAAAGATTGTGGCTCCCGACGGAACCGTCCAAGCCTTCCAGAAATATCTGGAGGTTGCGCCCACCGGTCCCAACGCTCAGGGCGCGAAGGATATGCTGACGGCGCTGGGCGCGGGCATCGAGACTTCTTTCGACAAGCCGGGGTCGAAGAACAATAATAAGAAGCCGCATTAAGCAAACGTGAGTGAGACGATCCTGTATTTGATCGCGGGCGTCCTGATTTTGGGCGTGCTCCGATCGATAATCGGGGTCGTTCTGAAAGGCGTCGGGGATTTCTTTTCGACCCCTTCTTCCCCTTCAGCCGGAACCGGCCAGGCCGGCACAAGTGCCCGCGGTCCTTCGATTCCCCCCGCGGAAGCACTGAAGAAGGACCCCGTCTGCGGGACGTATCTGGCGCCTTCGTCTGCGATTCAGAAGACGGTGGGCGGGAAGACATATTACTTCTGCTCGGCGGAATGCCGCGACAAATTCCGGCCTGTTCCGAAGTAGGCAATCTACCGCTCTGCTGCCGCCGCGTTTTCTTCATCAGGATTGATGGGCCGCAGGCCAATGAGGCACTCCTCTGCATTCGCCGCTAGGCGCGTTTTTCATCGCCATTGACGGAAAAGCCGAGTGCAGAGCCGCGACCCAGAGGAAGCAGTTTCAAGAATTCGACTTTGCGGCGGCCCGCTCCGCTGAAAAACCTGGTGGGGCAGGCGATCTGGTCGCCTGCCGCATGGCCGCCCACGCAAGAGGCAGGCGGGCGACTTTTTCATCAGCCTTGGTGGGCGTCAATCGATGAGTCTCTGCCGTTCGAGGCTAAAGAGCGGTCCCGTCCCCTTGCGGGTAGGTCAAGCGGGCGAGAGGCCTTTCGTTAAATCAAAGGGTTAAAGAACCCGGAAGGTTGAATCAAGCCAGTCGGCTCCACCGAAAATTACTGCTAAGCCATACCGCCATAACTATTTGTAATCCACATCCCCCCTTGCATTTGCTCCGCTTGTTGGGTTATTCTACTCATGAAGAGACCATGATGCCTCGCTCGGAACCCAACCAGGCCCTCCGCAACAGCGACAGCGCTCTCTTTACAGGAACTATCGTATTCGGGCTCGTTCTGATTATTGGGGTCGGTGTAGCCGGCCCCGCCTGAACGGCCTGATTTTAACGAATCAATGGCCACTGGGCGGGGGATCGAAACCCTCGACAGTGGCCTTTGTGCTATTTAGGGGCCAAGGAAGTGACGAAGTAAGTAAGGAACTTGGAGGAGCAAGCGATGTCAGCTACGTCAGCGAGCGCAAAAACGATGAACGGCGCAAAGATCCTGCTGGAGTGTCTCACGCGGGAAAAGGTCGAAGTGATGTTCGGGTATCCCGGCGGCGTGACGCTGCCGCTTTACGATGCCCTTTACGATCACCCTTTGAAGCACGTTCTGGTTCGGCATGAGCAGAACGCCTGCTTCGCCGCCGAAGGCTACGCCCGAGCCACCGGTAAGGTGGGCGTCTGTTGCGCCACCTCCGGCCCCGGCGCGACCAATCTGGTAACCGGCCTCGTCGACGCCATGATGGATTCTATCCCCGTCGTCGCCATCACCGGCCAGGTTTCCACCAAGCTCATCGGCAGCGACGCATTTCAGGAAGCCGACACCTTCGGCATCACGCGCTCCTGCACCAAACACAATTTCCTCGTCAAGACGCTCGCCGACCTTCCCCAGGCTATTCACGAAGCGTTCCACATTGCCGCCACCGGACGCCCCGGCCCCGTCCTCGTCGACATTCCCAAGGACGTTTTCCAAGCCGTCGGGCATTACTCGCCGGTCTCGCACATTCATCTGCCCGGTTACAAAGTCTACACCGAAGGCCACGCCGGCCAGATCCGCCGAGCCGCGCAAATGATCTGGGAATCCTCTCGTCCTATGGTCTACGCCGGCGGAGGCATCCTCGCCGCCGACGCCTCGAGCGAGTTGCGCGAGTTCGTCGAGCGCATCGACTCGCCCGCCGTCACTACTCTCATGGGCTTGGGCGCCATGCCCTCCGGCCATCCTAATTACATCAGTATGCCGGGCATGCACGGCAGCTACGCGGCCAACATGGCGATGACCGAAACGGACCTCATCATCGCCCTGGGCGTGCGCTTTGACGATCGCGTCACCGGGCGGCTGGCCGCTTTTGCGCCGCACGCGAAAGTCATCCACGTCGACATCGATCCCGCCGAGATCGGCAAGAACCGCGCCGCCGACGTGCCCATCGTGGGCGACGTCAAGCGCGTGCTGGAGAAACTGAATCAGGAACTCGCCGACACTGCTGAGATGAAGTCGCGCAATGAATCGGCGCGAGCCTCCTGGCGCGCCCGCGTCCGCGACTGGATGCGGGAGCATCCCTTCGACACCGAAACCTCCACGACCGAAATAAAGCCCCAGCACCTCATGGCCGAGATCGACCGCATCTCCGGCGGCGAAGCCATCGTGTGCAGCGACGTCGGCCAGCATCAGATGTGGGCCGCGCAGTACATGCGCTTCAATCATCCGCGTCTGTGGATCAACTCCGGCGGCCTTGGCTCGATGGGTTTCGGCTTCCCCGCGGCAATCGGCGCTCAGATGGCCTGCCCCGATAAGCTCGTCTTCGCCATCTGCGGCGACGGCGGATTCCAGATGTCCATCCCTGAACTGGCCACCGTGGCCAATCAACATCTGCCGGTCAAGATCATCATCATGAACAATGGCTATCTGGGCATGGTGCGCCAATGGCAGGAACTGTTCTACAACAATCGCCTCAGCTCCGTGCAGCTCGATTCTTTCCCCGATCCCGAAAAGCTCGCCGGGGCCTACGGTTTCAAGGGCAGCACCGTGGAGAAGCCCTTCGAACTACGTTCCGCGCTCGAAGCCGCCGTGGCCGAGCCCGGTCCGTATCTTCTCAACGTCCGCGTTTCGCCGTTTGAAAACGTTTACCCCATGGTACCGGCCGGCGGCGCCATCAACGAGATGGTGCTTGGTCCCCCGCAACCCGTGGCTGTGTAGATAACGAACAGACCGTAAGGAATCCGAATGCTGCAACTTATTTCTCTCCTCGTCGAGAACAAACCGGGCGCCCTGATGCGCGTTACCGGAGTTCTCTCCGCGCGCGGCTACAACATCGAAAGCCTCACCGTGGCGCGCACCCTTGATCCCGAACTTTCGCGCATGAGCATCGTGGTCGATATCGAACCCGCCCAGCGCAGCCAGTTGATCAAGCAGATGAACAAGCTGATCAATGTGCTGCAAGCGTCCGATCTCACCGAGACTCCGGCCGTTCGCCGCGAACTTGTACTGCTGCGCGTCCGCGCAGGCATGCAGAATCGAGCCGCCATCCTGAAGGAAGCCGAGATTTTCGGCGCCCGCGCGGTTGACAGCTCCACCGAAGGCTTCGCTCTTGAAGCCACCGGCGATTCGGAAAAACTCGACGAGTTCATCGAGGTCATGAAGAGTTACGGGGAGATCGATGTCACTCGCTCCGGGCTGGTTGCCGTATCGCTCGAATCGAAGAAGCTCAAGCTTGCTCCCCCTATAAAGAAAGATATAGAAGTCGAAATTAAAACAACTGACGGAGTTCTTAAATAAATGGCAAAGCGTTACTACGAACAGGATGGCAATGTCAGCCTCCTGAAAGATAAAACCATCGCGATTATCGGCTATGGCAGCCAAGGTCACGCTCACGCGCTGAACCTGCGCGATTCCGGCCTGAATGTGATCGTCGGCCTTCCCGAATCGAGCAATAGCCGGGCCAAGGCGACAGCCGCCGGCCTGAAAGTGCTCTCGACAGCCGAGGCTGTCAAGGCCGCCGATGTCATGATGATCCTGGTTCCGGATCACGTGCAAGGCGACCTGTACGCCAGTGACATCGCGCCCAACCTCACCGCCGGCAAGACCCTGATGTTCGCCCACGGCTTCAATATTCACTTTGGGCAAATCTCCGCGCCCGCCGACGTCGATGTGTCCATGATCGCGCCCAAGGCGCCCGGCCATCGCGTCCGCGAGCTCTTCACCGAAGGCGTCGGCGTCCCTGCCCTGATCGCGGTTCATCAGAACCCCTCCGGCAAAGCCGTCGAAAATGCCCTGGCTTACGCCATGGGTCTCGGCTGCCTCAAAGCCGGCGTGATCGAAACAACCTTTAAAGAAGAGACCGAGAGCGATCTCTTTGGCGAGCAGGCCGTTCTCTGCGGCGGGGCGTCGGAATTGATCCGCGCCGGCTTCGAAACGCTCGTAGCGGCCGGCTACGCGCCCGAAATCGCGTACTTCGAGTGCCTGCACGAATTGAAGCTGATCGTCGATCTGATCTATGAGGGCGGCCTCAGCTACATGCGCTTCTCGGTTTCCGACACGGCTGAATACGGCGATTACACCCGCGGTCCGCGCATCATTAACGAAGAAACCCGCGCCGAAATGAAAAAGATTCTCGGCGAGATTCAATCCGGGCAGTTCGCCCGCGACTGGATCAACGAGAACAAAACCGGCCGCAAGAACTTCCTGCACATGCGCGAAGCCGCGCAGCATCAGCCCGTCGAACAGGTCGGCGCCGAACTGCGCAAAATGATGACATTCCTCAAGAAGAAAAAGGAGGTCGGCGTACCCGCCGCCACTTAAGTCGATATGCGAATCTTCACCTTCGATACCACGTTGCGAGATGGCACCCAGGGAGAAGCTCTCAGCTTCTCCTCCGACGATAAAATGCTCGTGCTCCACAAGCTGGACGAGCTTGGTATCGATTATATTGAGGGCGGCTGGCCCGGCTCCAATCCTAAGGACAAGGATTTCTTCGCGCGTGCGAAAGACGCCCAGCTGAAGCACGCGCGACTCACCGCCTTCGGAGCCACACGCATGGCTCGCAATCGCGTCGAAGACGATCCCAGCGTAAACGCGCTCGTCGAAGCCGGCACGCCGGTCGTCTCCATCTTCGGCAAAAGCTGGGATCTCCACGTTCACCGCGCCCTCAACATCACCGAAGAGGAAAACCTCCAGCTCATTACCGACACCGTCAAGTATCTAAAAGCCCACGGCAAAGAAGTGGTCTATGACGCCGAGCATTTCTTCGACGGCTACACCAAGAATCGCGATTTCGCGTTGCGAACTCTGGAAGCCGCCAAGTCAGCCGGGGCCGACGTCTTGTGCCTCTGCGACACAAACGGAGGCATGCTCACCTCCCAAATCTCCGAGGTCTGCGCAGACATTCGCCGCCGCTTCGATGGCATGCTCGGCATCCATACTCACAATGATTCCGACCTCGGCGTAGCCAACGCCCTCGCCGCCATCGAGCAGGGTTTCGCGCACGTCCAAGGCTGCATCAACGGCTACGGCGAGCGCTGCGGCAACGCCAACCTGGTCTCCATCATCGCCAACCTCGAATTGAAGATGGGCCATTCCACCATCGGGAAGGAGCGCCTGACAAACCTCACCGCCGCGTCGCGCTTCATCGCCGAGCTAGCCAATCTTCCCCAGCGCAACGATCAACCTTATGTGGGCCACAGCGCTTTCGCCCATAAAGGCGGAGTCCACGTCAGCGCGGTATTGAAGGATTCGAATACCTACGAACATATCAATCCCAACGTAGTTGGCAATCGCCAGCGCGTGCTGCTGAGCGATCTTTCCGGCCGAGGCAGCGTGCTCTACAAGCTCAAGCAACACGGCCTGGAAGACCGGTTAGACGACGCCGCTCGCCGTGATCTTCTGGATCGAATCAAGCAACTCGAGTTTCAGGGCTACGAACTTGAAGCAGCCGAAGGCACCTTCGAGCTTCTCGTCCGCGAGGCCCTGCGGCCCGGCCTGCAACTGTTCGAGGTGATGAGCTACGAAACCACCACCAAAACCACCGGCTCAACCGCGACCGTAACTTTAAAAGCCCAGGACGGAGTGCATTCGGCAACCGCCGCCGGCAACGGACCCGTCAACGCTCTCGATCTGGCGCTGCGCCAGTGCCTCTCAAAGCTCTACCCGACCATCGCCGAAGTGAACCTGACCGACTACAAGGTCCGAGTCCTCGACTTCAAGAAAGGCACCGCCGCCCGCGTCCGAGTGCTGATCGAGTGGACCGATCACCGCCGCAGTTGGGCCACCGTCGGCGTCTCCGAAAACGTCATCGAGGCCAGCTGGTTCGCCCTGGTCGACGCCCTCCGCCTGGAACTCATGCGCATCAACGAGCAGGATTCCAACATCGATCGCGCCGTCGAAGACTACTGCTGGGGCGTGTAAGCCGCATGCGCCGGGCGCCAATCGCTGCCCTGGCCCTGAGCCTTGTACCCGGAGCATATGGCAACGACGGCAGCGCCTCCACCGCCGCAGGTGGAATTCAACTCGTGCGGGAAGCGCGAATCTCCATGGAGAAAGAGCGCCTTTTCATTAGCGAGAAGAAAATAACGGTCGAATACGAATTCCTGAACGAGACCGATCGCGATATCACAACCGAAGTCGCCTTCCCGATCCCACCATACGAAAAGCATGCCGGCGACAACGATCGGCCGCAGCCGGTCGACAACTTCCACGTGTGGGTCGAAGGACATGATCTCGACTATCAGACCGAGATCAAAGCCCTGTTGCGAGGCGTCGATTACAGCGCACGGCTTCGTCAACTTGGCATTGATGTCGTCTCCTTTGGTCACTTTCGCCTGGGCGACGGCTCGCTTGATTTCGGCAAGCTGCCGAAACAACAGCGAAAGGCCCTACAGCAGATCGGTCTGTTTAAAGAGAATATTCCACAGTGGTCCGTGAAAATGACTCACCACTGGCAACAAACCTTTCCCGCACGCAAGATCCTTCACGTGCGCCACGAATACACGCCGGTTCTTGGAAACATGATCACAGGTCTGGACGACTTGACCAATCCGAAACCAGAGGCGCGCCACCTCGCAGACTTTACCCAGTGGTGCATCGATCCCCCCTTGCGAAAGACCCTGACCGCCTCAACGCAGAAGCAGGGATACGGGAAGGTCACCTGGGTGGATTACATTCTAACCACGGCCAACACCTGGAAGACACCGATCAAACAATTCGAGCTCGAAGTGGAGACGCCTGGCGCCGCCAAACACGCCTACCTCAGCTTCTGTTGGAACGGCCCCATTCTCAGCCCGGACCCGGACCATTTCATCGCAAGAGCAACAAACTTCGTCCCGATGAGAGAGCTATCCGTAGCGTTCTTCCCAGGCGACTAGATCTCACGCCGGGGGCTGTCTCTCACTACTGCCTCCCGCGGAACCGTAGAAGAGTCGGCCGGAAACCCCTCTAATCATGCTCGGAAGTCCAAATGAGATTGTAAAGGATGCGTCTAACGAAGTCAGGAGGTAGGTCGTCCGGAGCCGGCCATCGCTCGACTGCGGCAAGAGAGTCAGCTGCGCTTCTTTCGACGAACTCGAACCATAGTTCCGAAGGCCGACGCGTCGTCTCCCAGGAGTAGACGGCTGGTACTCCGCGCTGCGGAGGGATGACACCGGTCCACCCTTCGGCTCCATCGCGCACCCACCACAGGTCCCCGCCAAGGATTCCGAAGCCGCCACGGAACAGAACCTCGATGACCCGCTGAATCTGCGATCGAGTCCAGGCGAATTCGCCATTACTCGCTCGGAAGGCGTTCTCTTCAAGATCGCGCGGAAACATGGGGAGCGCCGTAAAGCCTCTGCTTCTTGGTTTACTCGAAAATATCCGCCGCCGTAATCTCAGCATCGATCTCCGCAACCCGCAGCGTGGAAACCTCAATCAATCCCGGATTGCAGCAATACATCCGCCGCGAATGCGGATCCACCAGCCACACATGCTTCACTCCCCACGCGCGATATTCCTCAAGCTTTTCGAGCACGGCGGTGAGGCGATCGTCCGGGGACATAATCTCGATAGCCACCAGCGGAGGAACGTCCGGGAAATTCGAACCCGGGCGATCCGGCCAGTATACGCACACATCGGGAATCAGAACCAAGCCGTCGCGCAGTCTCAAGCGCAGCTCCGGGCATGTAAAAACCGGAAGCCGCTTACGCAACCCTTCGAAGAAAAACGCGATCAGAGCTTGGGTTCGAGAATGTAAATAATCCGGCACGGTACGCTCCACAATTTCCCCGTCCCGATATTCGCGGTCGAGGTTTGGGAAGCTGGTCCGAAAATATTCATCAAGCGACGCAGCCGTCTTGACGCCCATGCATTGAGCATAGCGCGCGCCGTTATATACTGGAGCCTCTGCCGTCTGCTTCCCATGAAACCCCTCTACCGCGCCGAGCATGTCGGCAGCCTGCTGCGCCCCGTCGAACTCCTTGAAGCCCGCGACGCCCACGCTCAAGGCAGCATTCCTGAGAACCAATTCCGGGCAATCGAAGACCGCGCCATCGCCGACGCCCTCCGCCGTCAGCGGGACAGCGGCCTGAACATATTCTCCGACGGTGAGCTGCGTCGAGGCTCCTGGCTCACCGATATGGCCGAAGCGGTGGAGGGCTTCGTCCGCGACCGCGTCGTATTGGATTGGAAAGGCCCCGACGGCGGACCCGAAGTCAGCACCGCCAACGCCGTGGGAGCAAAGCTCCGCAAAACCCGAAAGCTCACCGAGCATGAGATCCCGCTGCTTCAGGCCGCCGCACCCGGACCTTTCAAAATCACCCTCCCTGCGCCGTCCAACTTCGTCGTGTCGAGCTACAAAGCCGGGCTCACCGAAAGATTCTACCCGACCCATGCCGCCCTCTTAAGCGATCTGGTGGAAATCGTTCGCGACGAAATTCAATGGTTGGTAGAACAGGGAGTCGATTATATTCAACTCGACGCCCCTTATTACTCGCACTACCTCGATCCGCAGCACCGCGAGCGCCTCATAGCCGAAGATCGGAATCCGGATCGCGAGCTCGCCGAAGGCATCGCCGGGGACAACGCAGCCCTCGAGGGCATTCCTCGCGACAAGGTGACCGTGGCCGCCCACATATGCCGCGGCAACAGCCGCAGCCGCTGGTTCTCTGAAGGCGGCTACGATCTCATAGCCGAAAAACTATTCGGATCCCTCGACGTCGACCGCTTCCTGCTGGAATATGACACGGAGCGCTCCGGAAGCTTCGAGCCTCTCCGCCGCATTCCACGCGGCAAGCATGTGGTGTTGGGCCTGGTCACCACCAAGGAGCCGCGTCTCGAATCCAAGGATCTGCTGCGCCGCCGCATCGATGAGGCTGCCAAATGCGTGCCCATTGAGCATCTCTCGCTCAGCCCGCAATGCGGCTTCGCCTCCGTAGCCGCAGGGAACCTGCTATCGATCGACGATCAATGGCGCAAGCTCGATCTGGTCGTCGATGTCGCGCGCAAAGTCTGGGGCTAGCTGGCCCGGCAAAAGGGCCGGTCGTGGCCCTCAATTCCCGAAAGTGTGAGATTCCGGCAAGCCCGCGTGACGGCAAGTAGCAGGCTCTGTTATGTGTGTATTCCGCTGCGAAGCCTTACGACTGGATTATGCGGGACTGAAAAAAAGGCTTGACGAACCTTCCAGCCACTGACGCAGGAAACCCAAGGCGGCATTCGTCGAACTGATCGCTCCGCATCCGAAGACGGTGGAGGCGTGTATCGTCGAGTTCGAGTCCTCGCGCGGGACAAAGATGCGCATCCAGTGGAAGGCGACCGGGCCGCCAGATTGGCCCAGCCTGCTGCGCGCCTGGAGGGAAGCGGAAGGATGATTCAGATCACGCCGCAAATGCGGATTCTGGTGGCGGTGGGAGTCGGTGAAATTCCGTGTTCCGCAGCCGGCGAGCAAGCTCTATACGGTATTGATTTATGACGGGCAAGCGTTAGATTTTGGATCGTTAGCGCAGCCTTCCGTCCGATGCGGCCGGGACTCTTCAATCCCTTGACGCCGTCGAGGGTGATTCGATTGGGACACCGCCGCAAGCCTTGCTTCCGCAGTTCGCGCCTTCCAGCCGGCGCTGCCCCATTTTTTCCAAATTCGGCCTCGCGTACGCTTTTCTTCCATCCTTATCCTTCCATCCATATAACGATCTCTAACATCTCCACTGGATTGTGAACGAGGCCCTACTGCAGATTGAACCGGCCATGGTACTTTGTTCCTGGCCTGAGCGCGCTGCTGCCAGTCGATCCAGCGACTTAGAGTCTGGCCTGCCACATGCAATCACGATTGCATGAAGCTCCACCAGATAACCAAGCAAGCCTGGCTCGGCTGCGCTCTCTTGCTGGGGTTGGCAGCGGCCGGCCCAGTTGCCGCGCAATCCTCGGCCACCAAGTCGGATAACTCTGCCGTCAACAAGGGCGATCAGAATCCCGGCGCAACCACAGCGGACCAGCAGAAGATGAATGCCCAGGATCGCGATATCTCCGCCAAGATCCGCAAGGCCGTCGTAGGGGATAAATCGCTTTCCACTTACGCCCACAACGTAAAGATTGTCAGTCAGAACGGAACCGTCACCTTGAAAGGACCCGTTCGGTCCAGTGATGAGGTCCAGTCAATTATGGCCAAGGCGACCGAAATAGCCGGCGCCGGCAAAGTCGTCAATCAGATGACGGTTCAACCGAAGTAATAAATCAAGTAAAGGGGATCAGAGTATGTCAGGAAAAAAGACAGCAGTATTCGGCATCTATCACGGTGTCGTCCAAGCCGAACAAACCGTCGACCGTTTATTGGCCTCCGGTTTCTCCAATGACGATATTTCCGTTTTGCTTCCGGATAACGAGGGGACGAAGGAATTCGCCCACAAAAAAGACACCAAGGCGCCCGAAGGCACAACCACCGGAGTCGTATCCGGAGGAGTCATCGGTGGAACGCTCGGATTGCTTGCCGGCATCGGCGCTCTCGCGATTCCAGGAGTCGGGCCGTTGATCGCGGCCGGTCCCATCATGGGCGCGCTCGCCGGAGTTGGAGTTGGCGGCACGGTAGGCGGCATCGTCGGCGCACTCATCGGCATGGGCATGCCCGAATACGAAGCCAAACGCTACGAAGGACGAATCAAGGAAGGGGGCGTCCTCCTTTCGGTGCATTGCGATACGTCGGATGAAATTAAGCGCGCAAAGGAGTTGCTGAAGCAGACGGGCGCGCAAGACATCGCGTCGGCTGGCGAAGCCAGTGCCGACTATCCCGCAGACCAAGAAGTCTACACTCGCCGTTAGAGTGGTGTGCGTCTGGGTAGGTAGCTCGGAGGGTTACCTACCCTGTGGCCATTTGGATCCGCCCCACATTCCGCTCACTGCACCGTCAATCTCTCCAACGCCGCGGCAATCACAGGATCGCGCTTCACTTCCACTTGGTCGCCCTTCTCTACCCCAAACTTCAGATTCGCTATTTCCTGTTGCAGCCGGCTCTGAATCCAGCGCTGGTCTGCCAGCCATTGCCCGATGCTGGGCTGAATCGAGTGCGCTGCGCAATATGCGTTCAGTTCATCCATCATTTGGGAGGTAACCTCGAAACCCTCCGGGACTTCGTGCAGGCGCAAATACTCGGTTGCGTACGAAGTGATGACCCCGGAAGCGTCCATCACGAAGCTCAGCCGTGATTGCTGCGGAGGCAGAACCACCTGATCGGGCCGGATTCCCCCTCCTCCCAGAACCTCGCGGCCGGAGTCGGTTTTGTACGGACCCTTATCCACCACCGTCGCCGCGTCCAGTTGGCCGCCGTTCAACGGCTTCTGAATCGATCGGCCGCTGGGCGTGTAGTAGAACGCCGTCGTCAGCGCCATCCCGGCCTTATCCGAAAGAGGATACACCTGTTGCACCAGGCCCTTCCCATACGTCGGGACGCCCAGGATCACAGCGCGATCGTGGTCCTGCAGTGCTCCGGAAACAATCTCCGATGCGCTCGCCGATTTCTCGTTCACCAGCACAATAAGCGGAAAATTATAAGGCTGATGATATTTCATCACCCGAACCTCTTCGGCCTTCGCGCTCCTGCCCTTCACCGTAAAAATGAGTTGTTCGGACTTCAGGAACAGCGACGCTGTCTCGACAGCAGCCGTCACCGCGCCTCCCGGATTATCTCGAAGATCCAGAACCAGCCCTTGCAGATTTGACCCGCCCAGTTCCTCGATCTTCTCCTTAACCAACATTCCAGTGGGTTCTTCAAACTCAGTGATGCGCAAGTATCCGATACCTGGAGCCAGCAGGAAGCTCCGGTCGACCGTGGGTGTCTTCACCAGTTCAGGCGACATGACCAGGCGCGCGATCCCCGCTTCGCCGGACCGGTGAATATCGAGCGTGGCCTGATGCTGCCGCGATTGGGTCAGCACCTGGATCAACTGATCCGGTTCCAGGCGCGCCAGGGAAATCCCGTTGACCGCTACGATCTCATCGCCCGCCGAAAGACCCGCCTTTGCAGCCGGCGTTCCCGGCAGAGTCTGCAAAACAATCACGCGCCCTGGCAGCACGCTGACAATGCTCCCGAAGCCCTTCTGCTCGCTCCGCTCCATCTCCTGAAGCTGCTGGAATTGCTCCGGATCGAAGAAACTGGAATGCGGATCCAGCGTCCGCAGCATGGATGGAATCGCGCCTTGGTAAAACGCCGCGTCCGGACTCACCGGATCGGCCGCCTCCTGCTCCACCGCAGCGAAAACGTCGATCATCGTCTTCAACGGCGGAGCGATGATCGCCACGGGATCGTCGCTGGATTGGCCGGGTAGGATTCCCGCCGAGAGGATGACCAAAAGCGCAAGCAGCAACATCTATAATTCCCTTCAGCGGCTGAACCGGGTCGCCTGCCGCTCCCGATGGCGCTCCAGCGCAAGCTCGATCAGGCGATCGATCAGTTTGGGATAAGGCAGTCCGCTCTTCTCCCACATCTTGGGGAACATGCTGATGGCAGTAAATCCAGGCACGGTATTAATCTCGTTGACGTACATCGAACCCGTTTTGGTTTCCATCAGGAAATCCACCCGGGCCATCCCTTCGCAGCCGACCGCCTGGTAGCACTCCACCGTAAGCCTCTGCATTTCGGCCGTCTGTGGCGGCGTCAGATCGGCAGGCAGCACCACCTGCGCCTGATTCAGCAGGTATTTATCTTCGTAATCGTAGAATTCGCGCGATGGCAGAATCTCGCACGGGATCGCAGCCATAGGCTGGCCGTTCCCCATCACGGAGCATTCGAATTCCCGCCCCTCGACGCCCCGCTCGACGACAATCTTGCGATCGTACCGCCCGGCCAATTCGAGCGCCGCCTTCAGTTCCTCGCAAGTCCGCACTTTCGAAATGCCCACCGACGACCCCAGATTGGCAGGCTTCACAAACATCGGGAACGGGAGTTTCCTGCAAATCTGCTCTGTCTGCGCGGCTCCGCGCATCACCACAATATGATCCACCACCGGAATCCCGCGCTCCCGGCACAGCCGCTTCATCACGTCCTTATCCATCGACGCCGCCGATGCCAGCACGCCCGCGCCCACATAGGGCAAGCCGGCCAGTTCCAGCAACCCCTGCACGGTTCCATCTTCGCCGAAGGTTCCATGCAAAGCGGGAAATACCACGTCGATCCCCGGATTGCCATCCGGCTCAGGCGAGATCGCGCGCGGCTGCCAGCGCCCTTCTTTCGTGATGAAGATGCGCTCCACTTCGTAACGCCCCTGGTCCATCGCCGCAATAATGGATTCGGCGGAGTTGATCGAAACCTCGTGCTCCCCGCTTCGGCCGCCGCATAAAACCGCCACACGCAATCGCTTCATACGCTCTTGTTACAGGATCCTTTTACCCAGCGCCGACATCACCAGTTCCACTGCCAGCAGCGCGGTCCGGTTGGCTTCATCGATCACGGGGTTCACTTCCACCACCTCCATCGACGCCATGAGACCACTGTCGCACACCAGCTCCATTGCCAGATGCGCCTCGCGATACGTAATCCCTCCGCGCACCGGCGTGCCCACGCCGGGGGCGTCTGATGGATCCACCGCATCCATATCGAAGGACAAATGAAACCCGCCGGTTTCGCCGTTAGCATCGCGACTGGCGAACCGGATCGCATCCTCAATCACCGCATGCATCCCGCGCTCATCGATATCGCGCATCGTGAACGCATGCACGCCGGTTTCGCGAACATTCAGCCGCTCGATCTCGTCCACGCTGCGCAATCCCAGAATCGCCACCGATCCCGGTTCCACGGCCGGCGAGTACCCGGCCATCTGCGTCAACTCCGCCGGCCCCAGCCCCATGCAACAAGCCAGAGGCATCCCATGAATGTTGCCGCTGGGGCTCGATTCAGGAGTATTCATATCCGCATGCGCGTCGATCCAGATCAATCCCAGCTTGCGATTGCGCTTGCGAAAATGCCGCGACATCCCGGCCACCGTGCCGATAGCAATGGAATGGTCGCCGCCCAGCACCAGCGGGACTTTCCCATCGCCCGCAGCCTTCTCCACCAGCGCCGCCAGGCGCCCGCACGTATGCGCGATCTGCGGCAGATACCGCGCGTTTGAACGGCCCTCCGGCAAGGACTCGGGCTGATCGACAAGCACGTTTCCCAGATCCTCTACCGCGTACCCCAGCGCCGCCAGCTTCTCGTTCAGCCCCGCCAGCCGCACCGCGGAAGGCCCCATATCCACGCCGCGGCGTCCCGCCCCCAGATCCATCGGAGCCCCGATGATCGCTATGTTTGATTGCCGCATGTCGGCTGTGATTCCAATGAGACGAGCGCCCTCTATTATCGCCTTCCCATCTTAACTTCTAGGCAGCCGGGGCATCCGGCGAAAGTAAATCAATTTCGGCGCTATCGATCTCACATGGGACACTCAAATCTGGCATAGCATTGAGCTTCCGACCCTGGCAAACGATCCGAACGTTACCGATATGGTATTGAAGCACAGGTTTCTGGTCACCTCCCTTTCGCACCGGGTGGTCGTGGTAGATATCACTGCCGTAGATCCCCGATGGGACGCTTCGGAGGGTTTCACCGGCAGGAGCGTTCCGGTAGCCGTTTTCAGGAGTTGGAATTCAGCCGATGCACACTTTCGCTTTCTTGGTGCTGAAGAGGTAACCTTAGAACAGGCTCTTCGCCTGTTGAAGAGCACGGGGGCCGCCGTGCTGACGATCTGGCAGCCGAGCCGATGCTGAGGCTCTCCTTAGGAATCGCTTTTTGACCCATCCGTACGCCCCAGCCGGCGCGCCCGCGCTGGATGAAAATAACGCCAAGTTTTCCGCCTACACCAGTGAGCGCGTCGCCTATTGGAGCGCCTATGCCCGCGATTACCAGTGCTGGCAAAGTTCGCGAGCTTACTATCAGCACCGTCTGGCTGAAATCTATTCATTCCTGATTCCGCCCGGAATGCGCGTCCTCGAAGTCGGATGCGCGCACGGCGACCTGCTGGCCGCGCTCAAACCTGCCTACGGAGTCGGCATCGACTTCTGCCCGGAGATGATCGACGCCGCCAGCAAGGCTCACCCCGATCTGCATTTCATCCAAGCCGACGCCCACAATTTCAACCTGAAGGAAACTTTCGATTACATCGTCTGCCTCGACCTGGTAAACGACCTCTGGGACGTGCAGCAGGTTTTCGAAAAGATAGCGCAGCACAGCCACCCCGGTACCCGAGTGATCCTGAACACCTACAGCCGCATGTGGGAGATCCCGCGCCGCATGGCCGAAAACACGGGACTCGCAGCCCGCCAATTGACGCAGAACTGGCTCGCTCCCGGCGATCTCGAAAATCTCCTCTACCTCGCCAACTTCGAAGTAATCCGGAGTTCGCAGGAAATTCTATGGCCCTTCGGGACGCCGCTGCTCGCTCCGCTCTCGAATAAGTATCTCGTAAAAATGGCCCCGTTCCGTTGGTTCGCGCTCTCGAATGTTTTCGTCGCCCGCCCCAACCCAACCCCCGTCGCCAAGGAGCCCGTAGTCAGCGTAGTAGTGGCTGCCCGCAACGAAGAAGGCAACATCCCAGCCATCTTCGATCGAGTTCCGCAAATGGGAGCGGGAACGGAATTGATCTTCGTCGAAGGCAACTCCAAGGACGACACCTGGGGGGCCATCGAACGCGAAATCGCGCGCCGTCCCGGCGTGAATGCCCGCCTCTTCAAACAGCCCGGAAAGGGCAAGGGCGACGCCGTGCGCCTCGGCTTTCGCGAAGCCACCGGCGAATTGCTCATGATACTCGACGCCGACATGACCGTCGCCCCCGAGGATCTGCCCCGCTTCTACGAGGCCTGGCGATCAGGCCGCGCCGAGTTCGTCAACGGAGTCCGCCTGGTCTATCCGATGGAGCACGACGCCATGCGCTTCTTCAATCAAATCGGCAACAAGTTCTTCAGCCTGGCGTTCACCTGGCTGCTCAGTCAGAGCATCAAGGATACCCTCTGCGGCACCAAGGTTCTCAGCAAGACGCAATACGAAACCATCGCGGCCAACCGAGGCTACTTCGGAGAAATCGACCCCTTCGGCGACTTCGATCTCATTTTCGGCGCAGCTAAATACAACCTTGCGATCGTGGATTTACCCATCCGTTACCGCGAGCGTACCTACGGAGAAACCAATATCCAGCGCTGGAGCCACGGAATGCTACTGCTGCGAATGGTCGCGAAAGCCATGCGCAAAATCAAATTCGTTTAATTTACCGCCGGCTGCGCATCTTCGAAAGCAATCTCAGCATTTCCAGATACAGCCACACCAGCGTCACCATCAACCCGAACGCGCTGTACCATTCCATATATCGAGGCGCACCCTGCGCCGCGCCCTGCTCAATATAATTAAAATCCAGCACCAGGTTCAAAGCCGCAACCCCCACCACAAACAAGCTGAATAGGATACTAATCGTGCCATTCCCATTCACGATAGATGTCTGAATATGGAAGAACCCCAGCACCATCGTGACCAGATAGAACACCGCGATCCCGCCCGTAGCCGCCACCACCCCCAGCGTGAACTTCTGCGAAACACGAATCAACCCGGAGCGATACGCCAGCAACATGCACAACGCCGTCCCAAATGTCGCCGCAACCGCTTGCATCGGAATTCCGGGGTAAACCCGCTCAATACTCGCGGAAACACCCCCAAGGAACAATCCTTCGAGCAACGCGTAAATCGGAGCAGTCACCGGCGCCCAAGTCTTCTTGAACACAGTCACCAGCGCGACCACAAACCCGCCGATCGCGCCGATCATGATGTACCCTGACATCTCACCCGCATCCTGCGAATCCAGGAATCGATTCCATGTCCACCCCGCCGTGAGCAGCGCGCACAGCAGTAGGATGATCGTCTTCAAGATGGTCCCGTTCACCGTCATGGCATCGCCGAAGGAGCGAGCGCCCGGCACCGAAAATGTCTTGTCGTTAAAAGTGGGATTACTGGTCCGCATAACTCTATTGTACTGAACCCCCAAAGCCTCAATCACTTCGCGCTTCGCCAAGCCCCGGAAACCCGGCCGTCCGTTCTATTCTCGGGCAGAAACAGATTAGCTGCACAGGGCCGTAGGCTCCGTTGTGCAGCATCAAGGAACGCCGATGCCCCGCCGACCCGACTCAGGCCAAATCGACCTCACCGGAATCTTCCACCGCGTGCAGCAGGAAATGCTCGCCCAACTCGCCGTCGGCCGCCTCTTCGAGCACGCCTCCTCCGCCGGAGCCGCCACCGAACATCACTGGCTCGAATTGTTTGACCGCTATCTCCCCAAGCGCTACCGGGCCACGCCCGCCTTCGTCATCGATTCCGCCGGCAGCCGCTCCCGGCAAGTCGACATCGCCATCTTCGACAATCTCTACTCGCCGCTCCTGTTCCCGCACGCCTCCGGCCTGCACATCCCAGCCGAAAGCGTCTACGCAGTCTTCGAAGTCAAGCCGACCTTCTCGCGCCAGTGGCTCCGCGACGCCGCCGATAAAGCCGCCTCCGTCCGCGACCTTCTCCGCACCTCCGTCCCAGTCATCGCCGGAGGAACCAAACGTTCGGCCATTCGCCCCAAGCCGATCCTGGCCGGCTTCTAAGTAACAGCCCGCAAAACGGAGCCTGGGTCGCGGCCACGAGCCGAGCTGTTACTTTCGGGAATTGAGGGCCGCGACCGGCCCTTTGCGGGCTTGCTAGCCACCGGCTCCGTCTGGAACCCAGGCACCTTCGAGCCCAACCTCCGCCGGGCCCTCGCATCGTTAGACAATTCGCTAGACCTGGGCTGCTGCCTCGAACAAGGCTCCTTCGAGCAATCCCGAACCCTCCGCATCAGTCAAAAAGAGGAGTCCCTGATCTTCTTCATCATCCGGCTCCTCGAGCGCCTCCGAGCCATGGGCACCGCCCCCGCCGCGGACCTGATGCTCTACGCCCGCACCCTCCGTTCCTTCCGCAAGCCGTGAAATTCCATCCTGTTGAAACAGGATTGCCTAACGCCCGCAGGCCCGGTATGTTGGGAATGTGAAAAAACATTTCTACTGCTCTATGCTTCTGCCGGCGCTCCTTGCCGCCAGCGTCTTCGCCGGTTCGACGGAGAGTCCGAAGCCGGGCTATGTCAAAGCTTCCGGCAGTCCAGAGGATGCCGCCGTGTTTGTCAATGGCAAGTTTGTCGGACCCGCGTCCCGATTCACAGTTCCCGAGAAGTATGAGCTCCAAGCCGGCAGTGTAGAAGTGACCATCCGTGATCCTCGCTGCCAGGATTACACCACCAAGGTATCGGTTGCGCCGGGCAAAACCACGCACATTCACTACAAGCTCACCTTCGTCGAACCAATCAAGCCGCCATACGGAGCATTGCGATTGACCGGCGTCGACCAGGAATCCTACTCAACCGCCTCCGCCGGCGACGGAGCCGTCTATATTAACGGCAAATACTACGGATATGTGGACGAATTAAAAACAATAACCTCCGGAGTCCTCCTAAATCCCGGCTCCTACACCCTCTCCATCGACTCCAGCACCTACGGCGACATCCGCCGCCAGTTCAAAATAGAAGCCAACAAAACCACCCTGCTCCCGGTCGCCCAATAACCTCCGGCCTACAAAGACAAACGCGGCCCCTTTCGAACGAATTTCGTAGAATCGAGCCAACCCTGTCACGTAAAATAGGCAAGCCAAAGGCACAGATTGTGGAGGAAGCGCTTCGCGCCCGGGAAGATCGGATTTTCTGGACCGAGGTCCGTAAGGCCTTTGCAACCACTCCGGAATCGGACGAGCTCCGAACTGAGAGAGAGCTCTGGGACTTAACCGTACCCGAAGGATTAGCGCCGGACGGATTAACGAATGAAGAGCGGTGAGATCTATACAATCAGAGGCTGTCTCCGCCCTGTTTCTTTGAACCAGCGCCCCCGCCGGCTGCCTGATCCCCGTAGTGCAGTCCCGCCTCGATCGAAAGAAACCTAGTCCGCGAAATCGGCCTCTGAGCCCCTCAGACTTTACCGCTTCGCCCGATCGGAAGGCAACAACACCAGCGGAACACCGCGCGCCGTCCGCACAGCACGGAAGTCGCGTTCATCCACCGTCAGGATACGATATACCTCCAGCCGCTCCGCCGTAGCAATCACCGAGGCATCCGCGATTCCGAGATCCAGGTCGCGGTACTGCTCAATCAGTTCCGCGCAGCGACCCGCGTCCTGCGTTGTGAATCCCTCGATCGCAAAAGAGCCCTGCACGATCCCTTCAAGCAGCCGAAGCTCCGCCCTAACCCCGAGCCTGACACGTAATAGATAGTCGAGTTCGCCGAGAATCGCCACTGGAAGAATGATCGGACCAGTTTCGGCGCGAACCACTTCCTTCATCGCCCGATGACTCTTATCGCGCGAGTCGTAGAGTGCATACAGACCGCCAGAGTCAGCGATCAGCGCCACGCGACCTCTGTTTCCGCCACTTCCCCTGCACGGAAGCTTCGCGCAGAATCTCCTCCGCGCGTGCCGACACATCGGTTTCGCCGCTATCAAATTCACCCACCCCAGGAATAGGCGGCCTCTTCCTCGTACGCGCAAATTCGGCCAAGGCGTCGCGAATAAGCTCCGCCTGGCTCCGCCCCTCCTGCTGCGAAAGCTGGCGCAGAGCCACAACGATCTCCGCGTCAAGATAGACCGTCGTCTTTACCATATACCATATATGGTACTGGTCGCTCGGCTCAGTTGGCAAGATCGCCGCGTGGCACTAGCGGAGGCGATGAAGCCGCACGCAGGCCGATCACCTGCCCGACCTGAAAATGACCTCACGCTTTCAATCCTTGGCCACCCTTAACGATCGAGCGGCGCGAAACCATCCAGAAGATCTCGGGCCTAGCAAAGTATCGGCGCGGGATCGGCAGCCGTCTCCGCTTCCATAGGCGATACGAAGATGCACAACAAGCAGTAATTTAATCGCAATTCCTCCTCCTTTTAACCCGTGAAAAAACAGTGCAGGCCACACTGAAGCGGGTTTTTTGGATAATATGAGTTGAACATCACACCGAAGGAGGATTCCGACAAGTGCCGCTCTTGACCCATGCCGAACAAGAGGCCGATAAGAGCCGTGAATTACCGGGCTTTTCTAATTTCTCCCTTCCGGGAGTTAGGGACGAAGTCGCAGCCATGCTCCGCCTCATCGGTCATGAGGGGATCTTCTCCACATACACGCGGCACGACATCTCGCACATTGACGCGATGCTGCAAATGCTTGACTGGTTAATACCAGAGAAAACCCAAAGAGCGATGACCCCGGTCGATTGGCTGATGGCTGTGCTGGGCATCTACCTCCACGACCTCGGCATGGCCGTCACATACCGTGAATTCGAAAATCGCTCCGCAAACGACCAATACACGGCCTGGCGCAAGAGTCTGGAAACAACGACGGATGGACTCGAATATCTCGCCCGGGCGCACCGGATGACGCCGGACGAAAAAGAGCGCTTCTTCTTCCAGGAGTATGTCCGTAAAGGGCACGCTTCCCGCATCCGGGAGTGGATCACCGGCAGACATTTGAGGACTTGGAGCAGCGACGTTTCCGTGATCGCAACTGCCGTCAAAGAACTTCTTGAAAGAACGCCTACCCGCTTCCGAGAATACCTGGGAGTAGTCTGCGAAAGCCACCACCGGGCGGATCTGGACAAGCTCGACCGGTACCCGATCGTCGCGAGATTAGGCAACCATCCCGGGGAGGTCGCGAACGTCCAGTACGCGGCAATCCTCCTCCGCACAGCGGACCTCCTGCACGTAACCCAGGACCGAACGCCCTCCAGGGAGTATGAAGCAATCAAGTTTTCGGATCCGAAGTCAGTCGATGAATGGAACAAGCAACGCGGGACCTTCGCAGTCGGCTGCAAGAGCCGAAGATTAGTACTAACAAATCCGGAAACAGCAGTCGTCGTAATCAACGCCGACTTCACCGAAGAGCGCCCGCTGTTCGCACTGCAGGAATACATCGCGTACGCCGACTCCGAAATTCGTCAGTCCCGCAGATGGGCCGAAAAAACGCAGGGCACCGAGGACGGCAAAGACTACTACTTCCCCTGGCAACAAGTGGACGGAGACGTACGCCTCGAAGGCGTACCGCCACAGCCGCTCAAGTTCGAGCTCGATCGCGGACGACTCTTGGACCTCCTCGTAGGCCACACGATTTACAACGATCCAACGGTCGCTATTCGAGAGCTTCTTCAAAATAGTATCGACGCCGTAAGATTTCAGCACTTCATCGCCAAGCGCGAAGCGCGCACCAATGGCCGGATAGAGCCGTCGATCGGTCGAGTAGCTGTCAAGTGGGACCCATCCACCAGAATCCTCGCGATTGAAGACGATGGCACGGGTATGGACCGTGACACGATCGAGCACCACCTCATGAGCGTCGGCTCTTCCTACTACAACACTCCCCAATTCGAAGCGGACAACAAAGAGTTCACCCCGATCTCGCGATTCGGCATCGGGATTCTGACGTGTTTCATGGTTTCCGACGATATCGAGATCGTTACGGCGCGAGGCCCAAAGGGCCATAGAATTAGGATGACTTCGGTCAAATCCACGTATCTGCTCCGGGAACTCGATCTCGGCGACGCCCTGATGCAGGGAATCGAACCGCACGGCACTAGAGTCACACTACGATTGCGGGACACGGTAGTCCTGGAGAACAGAGGCGTTGAGGAGATCCTCCAACACTGGATTATCCTCCCGGAGTGCCCCGTCGAATATATCGAAGCGGGTCGATCGTCGAAATCGATCGGCTATTCATCGATATCGGAGGCCCTCTTGGCTGGCCTCCGCGGCCAAGAACCCGATCGCAAGCGATCCAAAGCTCAGGAGCCCGTCAGCTACAGGACACCTGAAGTAGTCGTCAAATCCCCCGAGGTGACGTCGGAGGAGACAGGACTGCTCCGCGGACGGCTCGATCTGGCATTCGCCGTCAATAAAGGATTCTTTCCGGAGCGGGATTTCGTCTGCGACCAAAACACCTCTGCGGCGGCCGTCTGCATTGAAGGGATCCGCGTTTCTGAAAAATTACCGGGCTTCGATGCAGGCGAAAGGTCGATTGCCGCCCTCCTATCGGTCCGAGGATCGCGGCAATTTCGAACCACCGTCTCCCGCGCCGGCCTGGAAATCGATGAAGGCTATAACGCCGCCGCCAGTCTCTGCGCGAAATTGCTCTTCGAACACGTAGCCGACGACGTGCGCCGCATCTCCAGCGGACCGGGAAAGCCCCTTTCGCAGGCGTCAAGCGCCGAAGGCTTTCTGGTCGGACAGTTGAGCAGGAGAAGCAATAAAGCGGCCAGAAAAGTAATCGATGAGCTCAACGACCGTCAGCCCCAAATCATTATCGAGGAAACCTCTGATCAGACAACAACCCGAAGGCTCATCAGCCCTTCTGCTCTCCGATCGATTCGAGAGTTTTGGACCCTTGAGGCTAGGGCTGTCGATTCGCTCGGCACCCTCTCACGAGATCTTGGAAAAGAACTGAGCCTCAACGAATTCCTCCTGGCGCTTGCGCCCGACCTCCATCAACTCAGGTACACACCATTACTTCCAGAGGCCCATCAGCACCCCTTCGAACTCGCCGCGGCGCACAGACCAGTAAACGTGCGGTTTAGTCGGCAGCACCAACTGACAGCCATGCGCTGGGTCGGAGGAAGCGGGCCCGAAGATCTTCGCCTCACCTGGCCGTGGGGAGGCAACAGAGAATACGCAGAAGCATTCTACGATGCCTACCGCCGCATGCCCCGTAGAACCAGCGATCTCAGTCTGTCCTACAATTTCCTCTATTACGCCGCGCCGCTGGAGGGTGACGATGCAAACACTCAGGCCGTTAGGAACAGGATCGGGGTTGTCTTCAAGCCGAGCGCCCCATTGGTGCAAACATGGACCACTATAAGAGACCTAATCCTCCTCCGGGTCAAGCTGGAATCACCATTCGAGGAACTTCTCTTGATCGCGCGACTGGCTGCAGCATTCAGCAGCGGATTGACAGGCAAGCGAAACTCATACGAGCCGGAACAGGAGTGGCGCAACGCACGAAACGACATCCGAAGCGAGATTCCCGACTGCCCGCTCCCGTTCGAAATTCCGATCCGTCCGGGAGACGTCTTCGATGCAAGTCAATATTGGCTGGATTGGAACCGACCGAACGAAGTATAGAAAGCAAAAGCCCCGAGTTTCCTCGGGGCCTTCTTTAATTTAATTGGGCGACGTCCTACTCTCCCACACACTTGGCGCGTGCAGTACCATCGGGGCTGAGGGGCTTAACTACCGTGTTCGGGATGGGAACGGGTGGGACCCCCTCGCTACAATCACCCAAAGTTGTTTTGAAGCTGGCCGCAGATACCTGTGGCCAACTCAAAGAATATTGACGGGCAACCACAAGCGTTAGCGCTTAACTACTCCATATTCACAGTAAAATTTTATGGTCAAGCCGAACGGGCTATTAGTAACGGTCAGCTCAGCACATTACTGCACTTACACATCCGTCCTATCAACGTGGTAGTCTTCCACGGCCCTTCTTACCTTACGGTTGGGAAATCTCATCTCGAGGAAGGTTTCGCGCTTATATGCTTTCAGCGCTTATCCCGACCAGACTTCGCTACCCAGCTATGCCACTGGCGTGACAACTGGATCACAAGAGGTCTGTTCATCCCGGTCCTCTCGTACTAAGGACAACCCCTCTCAAATTTCCTGCGCCCACCACAGATAGGGACCGAACTGTCTCGCGACGTTCTGAACCCAGTTCACGTACCGCTTTAATAGGCGAACAGCCTAACCCTTGGGAGCTTCTACACCCCCAGGATGCGATGAACCGACATCGAGGTGCCAAACCGGAGCGTCGA
>DASXEY010000102.1:0-168962 GCA_036489835.1 Bryobacteraceae bacterium
ACATCACCAATCCCACACAGGAAACGGGGCCGGCCCTGCAAATGCGCCGAGCGCGGAATTATTTGCAAACATACGACCTCCGCGGACGTTAAATCGCTGATTCAGCAGCCGTCTGCGCCTGCTGAATTTTCGTAGGACCGGTCCTGCGCCCTTTGCCGGATCCGGCATGATATTCTGATCCACACATGCGCTTCCGCATTTTGGCGATGATCGCTCTCATGGCCGGGTTAGGGGCCTGGGGCGTCTTGCGTGCGCAGAAGCCGTTCAAGGAATACCCGGGCAGGGAATACACGAATTTTCCGCTGCCATCCGATTACCAGGACAAGACGGATTGGACCCGCGCCCGGCTGCGGTACCGCAACTACTCGGGCAATATTCTGGGCGGCGGAGGATTCGGACGCAGAGGAGGAGCCGGAAGCTGGACCACCGACTATCCTCGCTCCGACCGGCATTTGCTCCAGGGCGTCAAGCGTTTGACCCTGATCGACACCCGTTCCGTGGAACAGGTGGTTGACGTCGACGGCGATGACGACATCTACAACTGGCCGATGCTGTACGCGGTGGAAGTGGGCCACTGGGAGTTCAACGATAAAGAGGCCAAGCAGTTGCGCGAGTTTCTGGACCGCGGCGGTTTCCTCATGGTCGACGATTTTCACGGCACCAGGGAGTGGGAGGTGTTTCGGGAAGGCATCGAAAAGGTTTTTCCCGACGCCGACAGCAGGATTGTCGATATCCCCAATTCCGACGCTATCTTCCATACCTTGTACGATCTGGACGACCGTTTCCAGGTTCCAGGCGCCCAAGTCTTCCGCAGCGGCCGAACTTATGAGCAGGACGGCTACAACGCCGAATGGAAGGGGATTTACGATCCCAAGGGCCGTTTGGTGGTCGCAATTTGCCACAACATGGACCTGGGGGATGCCTGGGAATGGTCGGACGACCCCGCCTACTCCGAGAAATGGGCCTCGCTCGCCTACCGTATCGCTATGAATTACTTCGTCTACGATTTAAGTCATTGAAGCACCTATCCGGACGCGATACTGCTCGTCTTCATCACTGTGTTATGCTGTTGACACCTGAGGGTTATGGATGCGCCTTCGCATGTTTTTTATGGTAGTGCTAGCGAGTCTGGGCGCTTGGGGCGTGCTGCGCGCGCAGAGACCCTTCCGCGAGTACGCCGGCCGCGAATATAACACCAGCGAAGGCGATCTTTTCGAGCTGCCGCAGGACTATAACCAGAAGACTGAGTGGACCCGCGCCCGTCTGCGCTATCCCGCCACGGGAAGCCTGCATGGATGGGTGGATGGCGGCCCTCTGAACTGGACCATCGATTACCCCCGCTCAGACCGGCATCTTCTTCAGGGCATTCGACGTCTGACCCGCATAGACACCCGTTCTGTCGAGCAGGTTGTGGATCTGGACGGCCAGGATGACGTCTACAACTGGCCCATGATGTACGCGGTCGAAGTGGGGCATTGGAACCTCACCGACGACATGGCGGATCAGCTCCGCGAATACCTGTTGCGCGGCGGTTTCCTGATGGTGGACGATTTCCACGGCACTCTGGAGTGGAACGTCTTCCTCCGCAGCATGAACAAAGTCTTTCCGGACCGCAAGGTTGTGGATCTTGATAACAAAGATCCTATCTTCCACGTCATATATGATTTAGACGACCGTTTTCAGGTTCCCGGCTGGCAGTGGTCCGTGAGCGGCAAGACTTACGAATATGACGGGTTCGATCCCAAATGGCGCGGAATCTACGACGATCAGGGACGAGTGATGGTGGCCATCTGCCACAATATGGATCTTGGCGACGCCTGGGAGTGGTCCGACGATCCACGCTATCCGGAAAAATGGGCGGGCTTAGCGTATCGAGTGGCCGTGAACTACGTCATGTATGATTTGACACATTAGAGGGAGTCATTCTCCATGTTCGAGCTCTTATTCAAGTACCCGGCGGCGGTGTTTCACCGGGGCACCTTCGTGCTCCTGAGTGCCTGGCCGATGTGGGTGTTGGGAGCGGTAGTTCTTGCCGCCGCCGCCGGGCTCGCCTGGTTTGTATGGAGGCCGGGCACTTCGGGGACATCCCAAAGAGGCGGAAGTGTGGATCGCCGCATGACCGGCTGGCGCGGCGCTCTGATCTGGCTGCTGCAGACCGCCATGGCCGCTTTGCTGCTATTCCTTCTGTGGCACCCTGCGCTGAGCGTGGCCACGCTCAAACCCCAACAAAATATTGTCGCCGTGGTCGTGGACGACTCCGGCAGCATGGCTGTGGCCGATGAAGGCAGTTCTACCCGCAAAGACGCCGCGTTGAAGGTGCTGAACTCCTCTCTGGTTAAGGACTTACAAGGGAAATTCCAGGTACGCCTTTATCGTATGAGCGATCATCTGGAAAGGATCGACAATCTGGATAAGGTCACCGCGCAAGGCTCGGCGACGCATATTGGGGAAAGCCTCAAGCAAGTTGTGGAGGACGCCAATAGTCTTCCCATCGGCGCGGTGGTTCTGCTGAGCGACGGCGCGGATAATTCCGGCGGAATCGACCTGGACACGATCGCCGATATCCGCCGCCAGCGGATTCCTGTGCACACCATCGGATTCGGAAAAGAGAGGATGGCTCACGACCTGGAGATCACCGACGTTGAGGTCGCGCCGCGAGCTTTGCCGGAATCGCGCCTGGCTGCGACGGTCCATCTGCACCAGCGCGGCTATGCCGGACAGAAGGTCAAGATCAACGTAAAGGAAGGGACCAAAATCCTGGCGGCGCAGGAGATCACTCTGAAATCGGACGGCGTCGAACAGGTCGAGCAGGTTCTGTTCAGCGCCGGACCGGCGGGCGTCAAGGCGATTCAGGCCTCCGTCGATCCTTTGCCCAGCGAAGAAAACATCCGCAACAATTCGGTGATGCAACTGGTCAGCGTCGATGACCGCAAGCCCAGGATTCTGTATTTCGAAGGCGAGCCGCGCTGGGAGTTCAAGTTTCTCAAGAGGGCCGTCGAGGACGACAAGACCATCCGCTTAACCACCGATCTGCGCACCACTCCCGACAAGACTTACGCGCAGCTGATCGATCAGGATAAGTCCACGAATCTGGTGAACGGATTCCCGACCGAGGTTCAGGAACTGTTCCAGTACGACGCATTGATTCTGGGCAGCGTGGATCAGGCTTATCTGAAACCGGAACAGCAGGAACTGATTCATGAGTTCGTCGATCGCCGCGGAGGCGGCTTGCTGTTGTTGGGCGGCAAGGATTCCCTGGCCGATGGCGGCTATTCCAAGAGCGGCTTGAACGATCTGCTGCCCACGGTTCTTCCGGAAACCAAGAAGAAAACCTATGTGATCGATGCCGCCGATGTCGAACTGACGGCGGCGGGCCGCGAGAGTCTGATTACGCGCATCGAAGAAGACCCGGAGAAAAACGTCGCGCGCTGGAAGAAGCTCCCGTACCTGATGAATTTTGAGGATCCGGGCACGCCCAAGCCGGGCGCAACGGTGCTGGCCGATTCGATTCCGAAAGGCGGCGGCGGCATGAAGCTTCCGCTGTTGATCATCGAGCCTTACGGGCGCGGGCGCACCGCAATTTTCGCGACGGCAGGAAGCTGGCGCTGGCAAATGCTGCAACCGGTGGCGGACATGAGCCACGAGATTTTCTATCGCCAATTGCTGCGCTGGCTGGTCAGCGACACTCCTAAGCGCGTCAGCGCCTCGACGCCGCATCCCGTGATCTCCGACGATTCGCACGTCAAGTTTCGCACCGAAGTTCGCGACTCGACGTATCTGCCTTCGGGCGACGCCACGGTTGAGGCCCATATCCTGGGTCCCGACGGCATTACCGAAACGGTCGATATGCGGCCTGAACCTCTGGAGCAAGGCATCTATGTAGCGGACTGGACCACTCCCAAGCCGGGTGCCTACACCGTTGAAGTTTCAGCCAAGCATGGCAAGGACGATCTCGGCAGCGACACCATCAGTTTCCGCCGGGAAGACGGTATCGCCGAGAATTTTCACACCGAGCAAAATCGCGATTTGCTGGAGAAGCTTTCCTCCGAGACCGGGGGGCGCTATTATAAACCGGATGAGGCGGGGAAGCTTTCCAAGGACATCAGTTATTCGGAAGCGGGCATCACGGTTCGCGAGACTCGCGATTTGTGGGATATGCCGGTGATCTTTTTATTGATTGTGGGGCTGCGGACGGCGGAGTGGACGGCGCGGCGTAAGTGGGGTGTGATTTGAAAAAATTGTGGATACTGGCGGCCCTCGTGCTCACCGGGCTTTCGACGACCGCGCGCGCGGATAGCTATTTCTTAACCGTCGCCGGACTGGGCGGCGAGCCGGATCTGGACTCTCGGTTCACGGACTGGGCCAAGAGCCTTGATAAAGTCCTGCGTAGCGAAGCCGGAGCAAAAGTGGACACGCTCTACGGCGCCGATGCCACCAAAGTCAACGTCGAAGCCAAGCTGCGCGCGCTGGCGCAAACCAGGCCGGACGATCAGTTCGTATTGATGCTGATCGGGCATGGCACCTTCGACGATCGCGAATACAAACTGGCGCTCCCGGGTCCGGATATTTCCGCAACGGAATTGTCGCAGCTCCTGGATAAGATTCCCGCTCGTCAGTTGGTCGTCGACATGACCACCTCCAGCGGCGGTGCGATTCCCATTCTGCAAAAGACCAAGCGCGTGATCATCACCGCGACCAAGGCTGGCACGGAGAAAAGCTCGGTCGTCGTTTTCCCGCGTTATTGGATTGAAGCACTGCAAGACCCGGCTGCCGACGCGGATAAGAACGAAACGATTTCTGCGCTGGAGGCGTTCCGCTACGCCCAGACGAAGGTAGCCAAGTTTTTCGAAACCCAAAACCGGCTGGCGACCGAACATGCCGTGATTGAAGATACGGGCAAGGGCGACGGAGTCAAAGATCCGTCCACCGATAACGGCGAAGGGCGAGTGGCCAGCAGTTTTGCGATGGTCCACCTGGGGGCCACGGCGAAGCTGGCCAAGGATCCGGCCAAACTGGCGCTGTTGAAGCATCTTGAGGATCTGGATGCGCAGCTGGATGAATTGAAATATGAGAAGGCTTCGAAGGATGCCGGCGAATATCGCCGGGAATTGCAGAAGCTGATGATCGACCGCGCACAAACTCAGGCGGAGTTGGACAAATGAGCGAAAAGCAACAGGTGATGGCGGGTGCTTGTCTGGTCCTGGTGGTTGGGATCGGGCTTCGGCTGGTCGCGCAAACGCCCAAGCCTGCTGCCGCAGCCCTGCCCGCCAATGTCGCGGCCTGCGAGACGCTCCGCAAACACGGCGATCCTGGAACGCGAGCCTGCTACGAGGCCCTGAGCCGTTCCGCCAACCTGGCGACGCGCGCCGAAGGCTTGTGGGGGCTGAAGGATTATAAGGGCGCGTTCGACGTATTCAACTCGGCCATGGATGCCAATCCCAAGGACATGAACCTGAAGGTGCGCTATGGCCTGATGATGTTCGAAGCGCCGAGGGGGAAGACTGACGACGGCAGCGACGAGTTCAAGCAAGTGCTGGAGGCAGACCCCAAGAACGCCCAGGCACTGCTCGGTCTCGCCTTAGTATCTGAGGAAGATTACGGCCCCAACGCGGTGAAGTATGCCGAGCAGGCGCTTGAAGCCGACCCCAAGTTGTATCAGGCGCGCGAGCTGATGGCGCGCGTTTATCTGGAAGACAACAACGAGGAGAAAGCCGTCGCGGAAGCCAACAAGGCCGTGGCCATCTCGCCCGAGGCCCTGGACGCGATGGCGATCCTGGCCACCGTCGACTGGCTGAACGACAAGCCCGAGGCTCCTCCTGCCGGACAGATTCTGACAACCTCGCCGTGGATCGACAAGATCCTGAAAGTGAATCCTCACGATGGCGAGGCCTACTCGATTGCCGGACACTTCTTTGTCATCAATCGCCGCTATAACGAAGGGATTCTTTATTACCGCAAGGCGCTGGTGTTGCAGCCGGATCTGGCGAGCGCCCGGAGCGAACTGGGTATCAACCTCATGCGCCTGGGCAATGAAGACGAAGCCAAGGCCATGCTGGAGGAGGCGTGGAACGAGGGCTTTGAGGATAAAGCCACCAGCAACACGCTCAAGCTGATAGACAGCTACGCGGCCTTCGACACGTTTAAGACTCCCACCACCGTCCTCAAAATTCCGAAGAAAGAATCCGCGCTGGTGCGGCCGTATCTTCAGGCAGAACTCGACAAGATCATCGCCACTTACGAAAAGAAGTACAAGTATCATCTCCCCGTGCCCGTGCAGGTGGAGGCATATCCAAATCACGAGGATTTCGCCGTCCGCACCATGGGCATGCCGGGACTGGGCGCGTTGGGCGTGACCTTCAATAACGTCATCGCCATCGACTCGCCCAGCGCGTCCGATCCGCAGCGCGGGCCGGGATCATTCCATTGGGCCACGACTTTGTGGCACGAGATGAGCCACGTGTACGTGCTCTCCATGACCAATAGCCGCGTGCCTCGATGGTTCACGGAAGGCCTCGCGGTGTATGAGGAAACCGCGATCAATCCGGATTGGGGCGACCGCCTGGATCACGCCAGCATTCTGGCGATCTCGGAGAAGAAGCTGCTTCCCGTGGCAGATCTGGATCGCGGCTACATCCATCCCAGCTATCCGGAGCAGGTGATCGTCAGCTACTATCAGGGCGGCCGGACCATCACTTACATTGTCGAAAAGTGGGGCTACCAAACGGTGCTCAACATGATCCACGACTACGGCGCAAACATGACTACGACGCAGGTGATCGAGAAGGAACTCAAGATCACGCCTGAGGAGTTCGACAAGCAATTCATTCCCTGGGTTGAGGCGCAGACCAAAACCACGGTGGACAATTTCGCCACCTGGAGCAAAGGCGTCCGCACGATTAACGAAGAAGTCAAGACTAAGGATTGGGACGCGGTGATCAAGGAAGGCACCGAGATCCGCGACATGTATGTGGATTATGTCGATCCCGGCAGCGTCTATGAAGCCCTGGCCCAAGCCTATATGGCCAAGCAGGACAAGCCCAAGGCGATGGCGGAATTGAAGCGCTATGCGGACATCGGCGGCAGAAATCCGGATTCGCTGAATGAGCTGGCGGCGCTTCAGGAAGAAGCCGGGGATAAGCGTGGAGCCGTGGCGACTCTAGAGAAGATCAACTACATCTACCTGCGGGACGAGAAAGAGCACCAGAAGCTCGCCGATCTGGATATGGAGCTGGGCAATCCCACGGAAGCGATCCGCGAATATGGAGCGGTGTTGGCTCTGAAGACAGTGGATCCGGCCGGCACGCACTATCGCCTGGCGAAGGCGTATGAAGCGGTGCACAAGAACGAGGAAGCCATGGATGAAGTGCTATCCTCACTGGAAATAGCGCCGGGCTATCGCGACGCTGAAAAATTATTGCTGGAATTGAATAAACAAACCCCAAACGTGAAACAATAGGCCAACATTCGAAATGTCAACTCTCCCCATCCAAACTCTTGAAACCGGCGATCTGAAGGAGCGAGTCGCTCGGTTCCAAAAAGTCCGCGACGAAATCGTGACGCAGGTGCACCGCGTGATCGTGGGCCAGGAAGAAGTGATCGAACAGGTGATGATCGCGCTGTTTGTCGGCGGCCATTGCCTGATCACGGGCTTGCCGGGCACCGCGAAAACCCTGCTGGTGCGAACGTTGGCCACCATTCTGGGCCTGGACTTCAAGCGCATCCAGTTCACCCCGGACTTGATGCCTTCCGACATCACCGGCACGGACATCATTGAAGAAGATCCCGGTACCGGACGCCGCACCTGGACCTTTGTGCCCGGCCCGATCTTCGCCAACGTGCTGCTGGCCGACGAAATCAACCGCACCCCGCCGAAGACGCAATCGGCGCTGCTTGAGGCTATGCAGGAACTCTCCTGCACGGTGCGCGGGAATCAATATAAGATCCGGCCTCCGTTCTTCGTGCTGGCCACGCAGAACCCGATCGAGCTTGAAGGCACCTATCCGCTGCCGGAAGCGCAGCTCGACCGCTTCATCTTTAATGTGCTGCTGGATTACTTGTCGGCGGAGCGCGAGATGGAAGTGCTGACACTGACCACCACGACGCACCTGTCCAAAGCCGACGCCGTCACCAATACGGACGAGATTCTGGACTTCCAGAAGCTGGTGCGCATGGTCCCGATTGCCGATTCCGTGGCCCGCTACGCGGTGAACATCGTGAGGGCCACACGAGCCACCGACGCATCCGCTCCCGATTTCGTAAAGAAGTACGTTAACTTCGGCGCCAGCGTGCGCGCAACGCAAAACCTGGTGCTGACCGCCAAGGCTCGCGCGTTGATGCAGGGCCGTTATCACGTGTCCTATCAGGACGTCCAGGCTCTGGCCCGGCCGATTCTGCGTCACCGCATTTTGTTGAACTTCCAAGCTGAGTCCGACAAATTAACCCAGGACGACATCCTCAAGAAGCTGTTGGAGGCAATCCCCGCTCCCCGTGACTAGAGCTGGCAAGTAAGAGCGAAATCACTAGGAGCTAAATAGATGGTGCAGCGTTTTCTGGATCCCGCGGTTCTGGGCCAGCTCAACAGTCTGGACTTGGTTGCCAAGACAGTGGTGGACGGCTTCATCTCCGGCCTGCACCGCTCGCCTGACTTCGGCTTCAGCCAGGAGTTCGCGGAGTATCGATCCTACAATCCCGGCGACGATTTGCGTCACGTGGATTGGAACGTGTTCGCGCGGACGGAGCGCATGTATCTTAAGCGCTACCGCGGCGAAACCAATTGCCAGGTGAACGTGCTGTTGGACACCAGCGGATCGATGAAGTTCGCGTCCAAGGGTATGCAGAAACTGGATTACGCCAAGTTTCTGGCGGCTTCGGTGCTGTATCTGGCGCACCTGCAGAGAGACGCCGCGGGGCTGATTGTTTTCGACGAAGAAGTGCGGCACTTCGTGCAGCCCTCCACGCGGCAGGGACAGTTGCACCGGCTGCTGCACGGTGTGGCTGAGGCGGAACCCGGCAAGCGCACCAATCTGACCCGTCCGTTCGCGCACCTGATGGATTTCCTCAGGCGGCGCGGAATGGTGGCCGTGATCTCGGATTTCTGGGAAGCGCCCGAGAAGGTGATCGAGATGGTTTCGCCGCTGCGGTATCGCGGCAATGAAGTGGTGCTGTTCCATTTGCTGGACCCGGAGGAGATTCGTCCCAAGCTGAAGCATCCCGTGATGCTGGAGGATCTGGAAACAGGCGAAATGATGGAAGTGACGCCGGATTACGCCGCGCATGAGTATCGCGACAAGATGACCGCGCATTTAGCGGATATTGACAGCCGCGCGAAAGGCGCGGGCATGGATTATTTCCTGGTGGACACCAGCCGGCCGCTCGATGCCGCGCTGCGCGAATACCTGGCGCTGAGGACGGGAAGGTTGTAAATGGGTTTTCTAACTCCCTGGTTTCTGGCGGGCGTGGTGGGCGTGGGCCTGCCGATCTGGCTGCATCTTCTGAAGCGCCACAAGTCGGACCCGAAGCCGTTTCCATCGCTGATGTTCTTTGAGCGCCGGGAGCAGAGCTCGGTGGTGCACCGGCGCCTGGATCACATTCTGCTGTTCATTCTTCGAACGGCGATGTTGATTTTGCTGGCGCTGCTATTCGCCAATCCGTTCATCAATCGCGCCACTCCCAAGGCCGCCGGCAAGAAGTTGGTCGTCGTTGCCGTCGACGATTCCTTCAGCATGCGTGCTTTTGCCTCAGGCACAAGCGGCGAATCGAGGCTCGATAAAGCCAAGCGTGAGGCGCTGGATATTATTTCGGGCATTCCGGCGACCACCGCCGCGGAAGTTGTGGCGCTGGGCGGCACGGTGGAGGCCATGACCCAGCAGACCAACGATCCCGCGGAACTTCGCGGCGCGGTGGCTGCGATTAAACCCAGCGATAGCCGGGCCTCTTTCGGTGAACTCGCCCGCTTTACGCGGACGCTGGCGGAATCGTCCAAGATGCCCATCGAGGTTCACCTGGTCAGCGATCTGCAAAAGAGCGCCCTGCCTCCAGGCTTCACCGATCTGCGTCTGGCCGGCGACACCACTCTGATTCTGCATCCGGTGGGAGGCGAAATCCCCAACTGGACGGTTGAAAACGTGAAGGCTCCCACGCATGTTTACGATCCCAAGCGCGTGCGCATTCAAGCCACCGTCGCGGGTTTCGGAACTCCTGCGGCCAAGCGCAATGTATCGCTGGTGCTGAACGGTCACCAGGTGCAGAGCAAGCCGGTAGATGTTCCCGCGGGAGCCGATGGAGCCCCCGGCCGCGCGCAGGTTGAGTTCGATGAGCTTGCCGCTTCCTACGGCCCGAACCGCTGCGAAATAAAGATCGATTCCGCCGACGCTCTGCCCGGCGACGACAGCTTCCAGTTTTCAGTGGAGCGCGGCGATCCCAAGAAGATTCTGTTTATCGATAACGGCCGCGGCAATGGGAAGTTGTATTACCAGACCGCGCTTGACTCCTCGACCGACGCAGCCTTCGCACTGGATGTGCAGAGGCCGGAAACGGCGGCAACGATGTCGCTGGCTGGGTATGCGCTGGTGGTGCTCAACAATTTGGGTCCGCTGCCGCCAGGACTCGAAGAGAATTTAGAGCGTTACGTGAATCCTGGAAAATCGCTGCTGATCGTGCTGGGGCCGGCTTCCGTGGCGATGACCAAGGTTCCCGTGGAAGGCGATCCGATTCTTCCCGCGTCGAGCTATGCGGCTCGCGAGACGGAGCGCTTTCTGACCGTCGGCGATATCGATTCGGGCCATCCCGTGATGAAGGGGCTGGAGCGACTGGATGGAGTGAGCTTTTATCAGGCCGTTCGCGTGGACCCTTCGAAAGACGCGCACGTGCTCGCCAAACTGAACGACCAAACCCCTTTGCTGCTGGAACGTCAAATCGGCCAGGGGAAGGTTCTGGTGTTCACGTCCACCCTGGACAATATTTCGAACGATTTGCCGGTGCATGGGGCCTATTGGGTGCCATTCGTGCTGCAATCGGCAACCTATCTGGGCGGCGGCGGAGCGGAGCAGCCGGTGAACGTCGCGGTGGATTCCTACGTGGAGCTGCGCACGGGCGAGAGTAAGAACGCGGCCGCCGAAGTGCTGGATCAAGACGGCAAGCGCGCGTTGTCGCTGGAGGAAGCAACCAACGCGAAGACGTATCAACTGACGCGCGAAGGATTCTTCGATGTCAAGACGGCCAGTGGACAGCAGAGCCTGATCGCGGCGCACGCCGACCGGCGGGAATCCGATCTGGGCGTGATTCCTCAGGAGACTTTGGATTTGTGGAAGGGCACCGGTGCAGGCGGCGCGGGCAGCGATGGATCAGGCGGAAACGGGGAGCAAAAGACCACGCCGTGGAGTCTTTCGCCCATCCTTTTGTTGCTATTGTTGTTAGTAGCTTTGGCTGAATCGGTGGTGGCGAACGGGTACTTGCGAGCTCCGGCAGAACGTTAGGGGTGAGGAAGGAAGCGGCATGAACACACGCGAGCAGTTGAATCATTACTTGAGCGTTCTCGAGAAGCGCCTGCGATGGCTGGCGATTTCAAAAGGCATCGCGATAGCCGCGGGTGTCGCGCTGGGAGCCACACTGGCCCTGGTGCTGATCACCAACGCGCTGGCTTTCTCAGATGCCAGCCTGCTGGGTGCGCGCATCGTTCTGTTCCTGGCGCTGGCGGCAGCTCTGGGCTACGCTCTGGTCCTTCCGCTCACGCGCCTCAATCGCACGCGTGCGGCAACGCGAGCCGAAGTCGTGTTCCCCCAGTTCGATCAACGCCTGCTGACTTATGTGGAACGCAAGGATTCGGGCGATCCCATGATTGAGCTGCTCGCCGACGACACGCAGCGCGTAGCGCAGAAAACCGCGCCTGAGGATGTCGCGCCTCCCAAGTCTCTCTTCGCGTTTGCCACCGGCGCAGGGGCCGCAGGCGCAGCGCTGATCTGGATGATTCTGGCTGGTCCCGGATTCCTGGGCTACGGAGCGTCTCTGCTTTGGGCAGGCTCGCCGAAATCGGGAGTCGGCGCAGCCTTCTACGACATTCAAGTGCAGCCCGGCAACAAGCTGGTGCGGCGCAAAGACGATGTGCCGATTTCGGCGACGTTGATCGGATTCCAGGCGCAGTCCGTGCGCATGTTCGCTAAATATCAAAGCTCCTCCAAATGGGAAGAAGCCAACATGCTGCCGCGCGATAACGGCTCCGCCTATGAGTTCCGTTTCGCGGCGCTGCCGGAACCGGTGGAATATTACATCGAGGCCGGAGCGGTGAAATCGAAGACTTTTAAGCTGGATGTGACCGACCTCCCCGGCATCACGCACATCAAGACCACGTATCACTTCCCGTCCTGGCTGGGTTTGCCGGATCATGTGGAGGATCCCAGCGGCGACCTTCGCGCGGTCGCGGGCACTGTGGCCGAAGTCGCGGTTACGACGGATCGGCCTTTGAAGAACGGCGTTATCGAGATGGAAGATGGTTCGCAAATTCCGCTTTCGGCCGGGGCCAACGGTACGCTGACGGCGAAGATTCCCATGACCAAGAGCGGTTTGTATCACTTCGCCGCCGTGGATCAGGGACAGAGCGTGCGCTTGAGCCCGCTCGATTATTTCATTGAAGCGCAGGACGATGAGGCGCCGACGGTGCGCATCTCCCATCCAGGCGCGGACGCCAAGGTGCTGCCGATCGAAGAAGTCACCATCGACGTCACCGGGCAGGACGATTTCGCGCTACAGGGTTTGGATGTGCATTATTCGGTGAACGGCGCGCCGGAAAAGACGGTGCCGCTGCTGACGAATAAGGGAGCCAAGACTGCGGACGGCCGGATGACGCTGGCCCTTGAAGACTTCAAGCTCCAGCCCGGCGATGTGGTCAGCGTGTACGCAACCGCTCGCGACGCGCGCAACACTTCGCAGACCGATATTCTGTTCATCGAAGCACAGGCGTATGAGCGCAACTACACGCAATCCCAGCAATCCGGCGGGGGCGGCGGTGGAGGCGGAGGCGGCGGGCAGGAGCAGCAGCAGATCTGGGACCGCCAGAAGCAGGTGGTGACGGCGACGTATAATGCGACGCGTCCCAATGACAAGACCAAGACCCAGGAGACTGCGGATTATCTCTCGGCCACCGAGAAGACTCTGAAGGCGCAAGCCGAGTCGCTGGCGGATCGCATGAAGAGCCGCGAGCTGGATGAATCGGTGGCAGCCGAGTTCAAGACCGTCATCGACGAGATGAAGGCCGCCGGAGCTGACATGGCCACGGCATCCGACAAGCTCACCAAGCAGGGATGGAAGGATGCCATCTCGCCCGAGGAAAGCGCTCTCAGGCATCTGGAGCACGCACAGGCCGCGCAGCGCGATATTCAGGTTGCCTTCGGCCGCCAGGGTGGCGGAGGCGGCGGTGGTGGCGGAGGCGGGAACGCCGGCCGCGATCTGGCGAATTTGTTCGACTTGGAACTCGATACCGAGAAGAACCAGTATGAGCAACAAGGCAGTTCCTCTTCTGCCGAGGAGCAGCAGAAGAAGATCGACGACGCCATGGCCAAGCTGGATGAGCTCGCCAAGCGGCAGCAGGAACTGGCGCAGCAGCCTCGCACGCCGCAGAATGCGGCCCAGCAGCGCTATCAGCAGGAACAACTGATGAAGCAGGCCGAGCAGTTGAAGCAGCAGCTTCAGGCCATGCAACAGCAGCAGGGCGGGCAGCAGTCGCAGAGCCAGGGGCAGCAGAGTTCTCAAGGCTCGCAGGGCCAGTCGAGCGGCCAGACCGGTCAAACTGGTCAGCAATCCAGCCAGCAAACCGGTCAACAACAGGCGAGCCAGCAGCAGCAGAACGGCAAGAATCCGCCCAAGTCGCAGCAGCAACAGGCGCAGAATCAGAATGGACGCACCAACAACGCCAACGCCCAGACTCTGCAGCAGACTCTGGATCGTTTGAAGCAGGCTGAGGACGCCATGCGGGCTTCGAATCAGGCAGCGGAGCAAGGCCAGCAGGGCGATCCCGCCGCGCAGGCGAACGCTCGGAAGGCGGCGCAGGCGCTTGGCGACGCCAATTCGGTTCTTCGCGGAATGCAGCAGCAGGATGCCGCAGGCAAGGTAAATGAGCTTGCCGATCGCGCCTCTCAGCTTGACCAGGAACAGCACGCGCTGGAAGATCGCGTGAAGCAGGAGTTCGGCGACATCAATTCTCGCGACAAGACGCTGCAGGATCGCGGGATGAAAGCGTACCAGGCTCAGCAGCAGAAGAATGGCGCGGCGCAGCAGTCGGCCGAGCAGATCGCCAAGGAAGAAGAGAAGCTGGCGGGCGAAATGTCGAAGTTGGTGGACGACGCCCGGCAAGCCGAGCGGAGTCTGCGGACCGCGCAGCCCAACGCCGCCTCGCGGCTGCGTGAAGGCGTCGCGGATGCACAGCAGACCGATACGCAGCGGCGCATCGAGAACATGGCCACCTACGCCCGCAGCGGATATGGCCCAATGATGAGCTCCAGCGAAGCGCCGATCTCGCAATCGATCGACGATCTCAAGGATCAATTCCAGAAGGCGCAGCAGGCCGTTCAAGGCGGCCAGCAGCAGGGCGCGGCTCGCGATCAGCAGCAGAGGGCTTTGCAGCAATCTGAGCAGGCTCGCAGTGCGCTTGAAGCGCTGGTGCAGCAGGGCCAGCCGGGCGGCCAGCAACCCGGAAATCAGCCGGGCCAGGGCAAGCAGGGCGGGCAACAGCCGGGGCAAGGACAAGCTCAAGGGAAACAAGGTCAGGGTCAGGGCCAGGGCCAAGGTCAAGGAAGCGGTGGCCAGCAACCGGGCCAGGGCAACCAACCCGGCAATCAACCGGGTGGGCAGCAAGCTCGCGCCGGTGGCGGCGGCAATAACGCCGGGGCGTTTAATGGCGGTCCCAACGGCGGCGGCTATTTCGGTCCCAATGGCGGAGCCACAATCGTGAATCCCGGCTTGGGCGCGAACCGCAATTACCCCCAGGGCATGTACGATGCTCCGGAGAATCGCGCCATCAATCCGGCTTTGATCGGCCGGGAGGTCCAGGGAACCCTCCGCGACCTGCAGCAGGCTCTCCGTGATGACCCGGACGCAGAGAAAGCTCTGGCGGATCTCGAAAAGCAGTTGGAGCAGGTTCGCTTCGGCGAAACCGCTTCACCCGAGTTGGCCGAGCGCATCAGCCGCACCGTGCTTCCTCAATGGGACAGCTTCGAGGTGCAGCTGCGCCGCAAGCTGGAGGAGAGCGGCGCTGGCCAAGCGAAGACGGCCGCGCCGGACAAGATCCCTCCGGGATACGACGCGAACGTTCAGGCGTACACCAAGAAGCTCAGCGACGGTAAGTAGCCCAGGCCGCATTCCCGACGCTCGCCTTCCAGCAGGAGGCCGCAGACGGCAACTGCGCTCCAACTTTGGGAAAAGCGCGGCGCGGGGCGGGCAGAGTTCGCTGCGCATCAAAAGTCGGCACAGGGTCGGGGCGGCCCTCCAAACGGAGAGGAACGCGCCCGATCCGCCGCCCCAAGCTCCGTTGTGCCGGCGAGTTCCTCAAAAGCCGGCACAGGGTCGGGGCGAGCGGCCCTCCAAACGGAGAGGAACGCTCCCGGTCCGCCGCCCCAAGCTCCGTTGTGCCGGCGAGTTCCTCAAAGCCGGCACAGGGTCGGGGCGAGCGGCCCTCCAAACGGAGAGGAAGGCTCCCGGTCCGCCGCCCCAAGGTCCGTTCTGCCGGCGAGTTCCTCAAAAGCCGGCACAGGGTCGGGGCGAGCGGCCCTCCAAACGGGAGAGGAACGCTCCCGGTCCGCCGCCCCAAGCTCCGTTGTGCCGGCGAGTTCCTCAAAAGCCGGCACAGGGTCGGGGCGAGCGGCCCTCCAAACGGAGAGGAAGGCTCCCGTGGCCGCGATCCAGGCTCCATTTTGCGGGCTGCCTTAAGAGCCCGGGGCCGCGAGTCAGTGGCAAAGGTCTTCCTCCCCGCCAACCCCGCCTTCCACCAGGAAACCGCAGTGAGTCCTCTTGGCTAGGGCGGTGATCCATTCGACGAATCGAGTGTGCCAGCCGTCTGCGGTTTCCCCATCTCCATCCTCGGCGAGAAACGCCGGCGGCACGTTCCGCGAAGCCTTCGCGGCAGCGACTGCGTCCCAGCCGGCCGAGTCCACCACCGCAAAATCGGGACGGTCGCTCTGCTGATCAATCGCGAGTTGGGCGTTGCCCTCGACGGGGTGGAAGTATATGGCCGCGCTGGCCGCAGGCTCGCCGAATCCAAATCCCATCACGCCGATGCGCCTTGGGTCGATCTTCCAGTCAGCGGCGTGAAAGAAGCGGGCGTTAACCCGGACCATGCGAATCGCGCGCTGGATGTCGATAAGGGCGGCGGGGTCGCCGATGAAACCCTCCGGGCGCGATAGGACAAACACGGAAAATCCCGCGCGATTCAGCCACTCTACGGCGTCCCGGCTCTCCGTCGTGAGAATCACGGCCATGTGGTTGACCTTCTCCGCCGGCGCGGGATGCATCTCGATCGAAGAGGCGGGCCATAGCGGAATCACGGAAGCGGACGGAGCCTGGGCGAGAACAAACGCCGCGCCAACCGCGGACATCAAGAGTAACCGGACGGCAGCCATTCTGCCTGTTTGACGGCTACACTTCGCTTAAGTGCTGGATCTTTCCCGTCGAATCGCCAATCTTCTCCTCATGCACGCCCATCATATCCAGCAGGGTCATGTACAGATTGGTCATCGGAGTCGGCTTGGGATAGCTGATATGCCGGCCGGGGTTCAGTTTGCCGTTGCCGCCGCCCATCAAGAGCACCGGCAGGTTGTCGTGCAGATGGCGATTCGAATCGCTCAGGCTGCTGCCATAGACGATCATAGAATGATCGAGCAAACTGCCCTCGCCGTCCTTGGCGTCCCGCATCTTACCCAGGAAGTGGCTCAACATGTCCACGTGGTGCATGTCGATGAGCTGCAGCTTGGCCATTTTAGCCGGATCGTTCATATGATGCGACAGCCCGTGATGCGCGTCCGGCACTCCGATCGAGCGGTAGGTGCGGTTGCCCCCTTCGCGGCTGTACATCATGGTGATGACGCGCGTCAGGTCGGCCTGGAAGGCGATGGTCATCAGGTCGAACATCAACTGGATATGCTCTTCAAAGGTCGGAGGAATTCCGTCGGGCCGATCGAGCGACGGAACCGGAGCCGCGGCCGCGTTCTGTTCCTCGGCCTTCTGAATGCGCCGCTCCACTTCGCGGACTGAATCCAGATAATCGCTCATCTTACGTTTGTCGGTGGCGCCCAGGTTGGTGCTCAGACGCGAGGCGTCGGCCAGCACGAAATCGAGCAGGCTTCGATTCTCGCGGGAGCGCATGGCGCGCGCTTCCTTGTCGGTGGTTTCGCCATCGCCGAACATCCGCTCAAACACAGCGCGCGGATTGGTCTCATACGGCAGCGGAGTCGTCGGCGAACTCCACGCCAGCGTGTTGCTGTACGCGCAGCTGTAACCGGAGTCGCAGCCGCCCACCAGTCGGACATCTTCAAGACCCAACTCCAGCGAAGGCAGCGGAGTCTGATGGCCGATCTCGGTAGCCAGAATCTGATCCACCGAAATCGCGTTCTGGATATCGACTTCCGTCTTCTTGGGATGCACGCCGGTCAGCCAGGTCGCGCCCGCGCGAGCATGATCGCCCGCTCCATCGCCCAAGGATTCGCCGTTATGATGTTCCAGGCCGCTCAGCACCAGGGTCTGATTGCGGAACCGTTCGATCGGCTTCAGGGTCTTGCTGTACTCGAAGGTCGATCCTTCTTCCGCTGGGGTCCAGTCCCGCATGATGATGCCGTTGGCCGTGTACACAAACGCGGCGCGCGTAATCGGCTTGGGGCCTGCCGCAAACGCCGGCACCATGGAGTCGAGCAGCGGCAAGGCAACCACGGCGCCCGCGCCTCTTAGGAATGTGCGCCGGTGCAGCGTCTTCTTGCTGATCATCATTCCGGAACCCTCCTCATCTCAAATGGTACGCTATTCACAATCGCCAGAACCAACGACGAAAACTTGTAATTGTTCTTCTCGGCTTGCCTTCGGATATCGCGCACCACGGGTTGATCGTAATAGTCCAGGCCGCGGCCCAGAGCATAGGTCAGAAGCTTATCGGCCAAGCCTTCCACAAACTCGTCTTTACGCGACAGCAGGATCTTTTTGAGGCCCGGCACGCCGTCGATTACCGTTCCGTCCGGCAAGTTGCCCGAAGCGTCGATCGGCGAGTCGCCCTCCTTGGTTCGGTACTTTCCGCCCGCGTCGAAATTCTCCAGCGAGAAGCCGAGGGGATCCAGGCGCGAATGGCACGACGCGCAGGCCGGATTGGCTCGATGCTTTTCAAACGTTTCGCGAAGGCTCTTGGCCGATGTAGCGGCGGCATCGTCCAGAGGCGGAACATTGGGCGGCGGCGGAGGCGGCGGAGCGTTGAGAATACTTTCCAGAATCCACTTGCCGCGCAGCACCGGCGAAGTACGCGTGGGATAGGAGGTCACCATCAGCACGCTGGCCTGCGTGAGAATGCCTCCACGCTCCGGGCTCTTCAACGCGACGCGCCGGAAGTAGCTGCCTTTCACGCCCTGAATTCCGTAATATTTCGCCAGCCGCTCATTCAAGAACGTATAATCGGCATCGATAAATTCCAGCACGCTGCGGTCTTCGATGACGATGTTTTCGAAGAACAGCTCCGTCTCGCGCTCGAAGGTGGCGCGCAGCGTTGCGTCCACTTCCTTAAATTTGTCCGGATCCGGCTTCCAATCTTCGACGTTGCGCAGGCGCAGCCACTGGCCGGCGAAATTCTCCACCAGCGCTTTCGATTTCGGATCGGCCAGCATGCGTCGCACCTGCGCGCCGAGCACTGCGGGATCGTGCAGCTTGCCCTTCTCAGCCAGCCCCAGCAGTTCGTCATCGGGAATGCTGCTCCAGATGAAGAAAGACAATCGCGATGCCAAATCCAAGTCCGCAAGGTGATAGATGCTGCCGGGTTTTGCATTCGCAACCGGGGCTTTCTCCGCGCGGAAAAGAAACTCAGGCGACACTAGGATGCCGCTCAATCCCATCTCGATGCCGGAATCGAAATTGCCTCCATCAGCGCGCCCGGCCGCGAACAACTTGATTAAAGGATCGATGTCCGTCGGAGTTACGGGCCTGCGGTAAGCCCGATGCGCCAAGGTGCTTAGAATCTGGCGCGCACAGACGTCTTCCGCCTGACCAGTTTTGGGGCGGCAGATAAAGATACGCTTGCGGCTCTCCGTGTCACCCGGCCCCGTAACATTATATGGACCGCCGACGCTGATATATTCAACCGAAACTCCATTCGGCGATGGCGCGGGAGCAGGCGCTCCGCCGCGTCCGGGTCCCCCTCCGCCCTCGATTTTCGCCGTTTCCGAAAGGAATCCGGCGCCGATGAAATGATCGCCGGCCGGCAGCGGCATGCGCAGTTCGATACTGCGCGTGCCCTGGTTCGCCTCAGCCGTGTCGATATCGGCGTCGATCAGCTTCACGCGCTTTCCATCCAACCGGACATCCAGCTTGGGAGGCGGGAGCCCCGCCGCGGGATTGCCGCGCACGCGGACCACAATCGAGTATTCCGCATCGAACGGGAAATACCGCCGCACCAAAACCTCGCCGCGCTCATTGATCGGCATTTCATCCAGCGAATCGTTCTGCGGAATCTTCGCCGGAAACTTCTCGATAGCTGGGCTCGCCTTCAGCGTCCCGACAGCCAACCGGCTGATGCGTCTGGCCGAGCTCACGTATTTCTCCATATGCAGCGGCGACACCGTCAGTACATCGCCGATATTGTCGAATCCGTAGCCGGAGTCGTCGGCTGGTAATCCCGTGGAATTATCCATATCGAGTCCCAATAAATCCCGGATCGAATTGCTATATTCGGCTTTATTTAGACGATGAATTGCTGGAGCGCCCGGATTGGGATGCGTCGCGGAAACTGCATCCAACTGGGTTTCGAGCCATTTCACCAGGCTCGCGCGCTGGGCCGCGTCAGGCGCGTCATTGCCCGGAGGAGGCATTTCTCCCGCGCGCAATTTATGCAGCACCTTTTCGAGCAGCGCGGCTTGTCCCGCCACGTTGGCGGAATTCACGTGCGCCAGTGTCACGCCGCCGGTCTTTAATTGGTCATTATGGCAATCCGTGCAGAAATCGCCGACGGTGCTTTCAAGAAGTTTGTGCTGTTGCGCTTTTGGATCCTGGGCAAAGACACCTGCGCTGAATATCACCAACGCCGCGGCTATCGAGGCCACACGTCTTCCAATCACTGCGATTGAGAGTATATCATATGGAAGGTATGTTATTGGCCCGATTCACGTTACTCCTGATTTCGGCCGCGGAGTTGAGCATCGTTTCCGGAGCTGATTTGAAGCTTCTGGACGCCGTGCAGAAGCGCGATCAGAAGGCTGTTCTGGCGCTCATCCAATCCGGAGCGGACGTGAACGCCGCTCGTGACGACGGCTCCACCCCGCTGGCCTGGGCCGCCAGTCGCGATGATGCTGAGATTGTTTCGGCGCTGCTGGCCGCCGGCGCCCACGTCAACGCGGCCGATGAAAATGGCGAGACGCCTCTGCTGCTCGCGTGCGGCAACGGCAATCTTGCGATCGCACGCATGCTGCTGGATGCCAAGGCCAATGTCAACGCCGCGCGCTGGAGCGGCGACACTCCTCTATTAATGGCGGTGAGCGCGGGAAATCTTGAACTTGCAAAACTGCTGCTCGACCGCGGCGCGCAAGTCGACGCCGCGGAATCGCGCATGGGGCAGACCCCCTTGATGTGGGCGATCGCCGAGGGCCGCCAGCCTTTGGTGAATCTTCTGATCGAGCGCGGAGCCAACGTCAACGCAGTTTCGCGCAACGGCTATAGCCCGCTCCTTTTCGCCGCGGCGCGCGGAGATGCGGTCAGTGCCAAGGCGCTGCTCGATGCCAAAGCCGATCCGTTGTTCAAGGCCAAGGACGGAAGCACCGTGTTCCTGGTCGCTCTGGCGCGCGGGAGCGAGCCTTTTGCGAAATTGATGCTGGAACACGGGGCCGACATCAATGTCCACGATGCGGCCGGCAACACCCCTCTTCATTTGGCGGTTCAGCAAGGCAAAATCGATTTGATGAAGGATCTGGTGGCTCGTGGCGCGGACGTAAACGAGAAGACCCAAGGTCGAGGAGGGCGCGGCGGCCGAGGCGGCGGCGGGCTGACTCCTTTTCTTGAAGCGGCGCAAACCGGCAACGTGGCCATGCTGAAGGAACTGATCGCCCTGGGCGCCGATACCAAAGCCAAAGCCCCCGACGGCTCCGGCGGAGTCATGGCCGCGACAGGCAGCAAGAAACTGGAAGCCGTCAAGATGATGGTGGAACTTGGGCTCGACGTGAATGACGGACCCAAGGGGCGCGGCAGCGCTTTGCACACTGCCGTGCGCAACGGATCGAATGATATCGTCCAATATCTTGCCGATCACGGGGCGGATTTTGACGCCAAAGATAATTTCGGCCGTAATCCTCTCGAAGAGGCTTTATTTGAAGCTCCTAAGCCGACCATCGACCTGATGCAGAAGCTTACCGCCGCGCGCGCCGCGAAGAAGTAGTTAGTGGCACGGACCTCAAATTCCAGAAAGTAACAGCTTCGCTAGTGGCCGCGACCCAGGGGGTCGGTCTTGCGCCTGTTATTCAGGAGGCTCAAGCCGCCAAACAGGAAGGGACGCAAAAGTTCATCCGCCGCTGTAACGCTTCACGGGATAGACGCACTAACGGGAGTACCGTTAGTCCGGACCTAAACGGCATAGGCGGGATGAAGCGGGTCTTGCCTAATGGCCGATGTTCGTGTCTAATAGATGAGATCCACGGAGAGACATTTGAAACTTCACGACATAGCGATTCTACTTTTCTGCGTCATCCTCGCGTTTTGTGTAGTAGAGGTTGGCACGCAATCCCCGGCCGCGGGTGCGCCCGGCCAAGCGAAGGACACGACCAAGACGACGAAAACCACCAAGTCCTCCACGACGAAGACGACCACTGCGAAGACCACCACAACCACCACGACAAAGACCAAGACGACAACATCCTCTAACTCCGTCCAATGGGCCGATTTGGTGAAAGGCGGGAAGCTGCCCTACGGAGGAAACGTTACGCTGACAGGCAAGTTAAGCGATTTAACCTGCGGCGCCAATCCTGTCTCCGATGTCCTAAACATAACCGCGATTGCGGTTTCCTACCTCGGACAGACCTCGCAAGCGGCGACGGCCACGATCGCAACGGCTGATAGTACCTGGACCGCTCCGCTCGGATCGCTTCCGGCGGATACCGCTGTCAACTTGCAGTTGAAGATCACTGGAAATATTACGTCCGCCAAGCAGGGCGAGATAGTGGACGACTTGTTCGCGGACGCATCGTTCCAGCGCAGCCTCAAGTTCTTTCTCCAGGACGCGAACGGAAAATCGTCCGCGGATTTCGACCAGGATGCCCAACTTGTCTTGAATAGCATCGCCGACAGCAAATCGGGAGCGTTAACGAAGATCCTCCAGAATCTGTTGCCATCGTGTGCGGTCGTAACCGATGTCACCACGGCCGCGGTCAAAGCGTTTGCCCAGAGTTCAGACCTTTACGCGCTGCCTCAGAGGGTGATCGACTTCGGGAAGCAGGTTGACAACCTGGATGGCTACAGCTCAACCATGACGCCCTCGCAACTGGATGCCTTCATTAAAGCTAAGAATGGCAAATACACCAAGAACGGCGGCAAACCACTGACAGACGATGCCGCCGCGAACGGAGTGCATGAAACGAAAGCAATGCAGGATGCCGCAAACGCTTTTGAGAATGCCTATCAGTCCGTGTTGGCCGCCTTTGGCGGGAACGTGATCGCGCAACTAAGCCAGGGAGTGGCGCTAACCCAATCGTCTTCCACACAGGACTTAAACAAATACGCTGGCTTCGATGCCGGGGCGCTCTATGCGCCTCGGATCAACGAACTGCGCGGGTACTACATGGTTCACATTTACCCGACGGGCCCCGTGGAACTCGATACGAGCGGACATATTCCGATCTGGGATCGTTTCTCGATTGCTGTGGGAGAGTCGACTGGCGATCTTAGCTCGAATGGAGCTTCCCGGGTCAAGGGCGACAAGGCCTTCGTCTACGGGCTTGGAGTCCGTATAAATAAATACTTCCGGATTTCCGCCGGCGGCATGGTCTACCGCGACGCTGTAGGGAACCGCCTGCTGAATGAGGTTTTTATCGGGCCGTCCATCGACATCACGGCGCTGCCCGGGCTAAAGTCCGTTTTCGCCAGTTCATCGAGTAAAGCGACAACCTCGACATCGACAACCTCGACAACAACAGCAACAACCTCAACGCCGGATTCCAGCGGTGGATCCGGTGCACCGCAATAACGAAGAAAGGACAACCCAAATGACGACCGACATCAATACAATTGTTGCAGTGGCCGGAGGGATCACTTTTACTGTCAAAACCGACGCCGGCGGCTGTACGAACGAAGTCTTTACCACAACAATTGCGGGTACGCCGTTCGACTCGAGTCCAATTACGCTCGTGGGTGCCGGCGCTCATCCCGGCCAATCCATTAGCACGAACCCTAAGAGTGGGTTCGCGGTGATTACGGTCACTGGAAAAACCAGCGGGGTTTCATCCGCACCTCAATCCCTTACGCTCATCGCCGCCCAAGGAGCGCCGTAGCGGATTCTAATTCTCGCCCGGAGTTCTCTCCGCCCGATCGATCACCAGAATCTCTACCGGCCCCTTCGCCGGATCGAGCTTCAATCCAAGCTGCTCCTGCAAGGCGGTAAAGATAGACGGACCAGCCGCGCCATCGTTAGCAACGGGTGCATCGTCCGGGGCCCAGTCGAGCGTGAGTTCGTACGATCCGGTCAGCCCGGTCTGGTCGACCACCGGACGTCCCGCCTCATCGGAAAGAAACTCGGCGAAGACGCGCATATTCGCCTTGGCGGTCACGTGCCAGTGTGTCCGGCTCGAGTTGGAGGAGACGCCCGTCTCCGTTTCGCTGCTCTTGAACTTCGGTCCGCCCTTGGCCACCACCAGCGCGTACATCGGCAGCTCCTTGGTGTCGCGGTGAAGCGTCAACTTGAACCGCTCCGCCAGCAAAGCCTGGAGCATCAGCGGCACTTGGTCCGCCGCTGAGTGGGGCGCAAACCTTGCGACAATGTCGTAACGCTCAGTCTCGATCCAGCCCGGTCCCGTAATTTGATACTGCTGAACTTTGTAGGCTTTCCCAATCACTTCCTTCAGATTGACATTGCTGTAATTCAATTTACCCGTGTCTGTATCCGAGGACATTCTGGTATCAGTGTGGCCCTGCTCCTGGGGCGGGGAAGGTTTGATGGTTGCGACCTCGAACGCAGGCGGCGCCTGGGGTGCGGCGAACAGCGCGGGGACGGGCAATAGCGCGAGGAAGTATCTACGGAAAAACTTGGTGGCCATTCAATGCTTCCAATATAATCGGTCCTGCCGCTCCGTGGCGACAATGCCCCTTGACATTACAGCTCCGTGCGTTACAATCGGTGACGTTACTGGTTGTCACGTTGAGGAGGAAGGGAAATGAACTGGGAATCGCAATGGATTGCTCTGCTCTCGGCGTCAGTCGTGCGTCCCTTCGTTCTGGTGGCCGCAGCCGCTCTCTTGCTTCGCGCCCTTGGAGTGCGCCATCCGGCGTCGCGTCACGCGGTCTGGAGCTTCGTTCTGTTTGCGATGCTGCTTGTGCCGGTCGTCAGCGTGGTCGCGCCGCATTGGCTGGTTCCCGTTCCGGCAGCGGCGGCGCAGTCCCCAGCGTTTATAGCTCGCGAACCAGCCGCGACCATCGAACCGCAGAAGACCGAACCGCATAAGACGCTTTCGACTACGCCACAAGTCGCTTCGCCCATCCCGAGTGAATTAAGAAAACCCGCACCCGGAATATCAATCCCCACGCTCATCGTCTGGATCTACCTGGCCGGATTGTTCGCGATGCTGCTGTATCGTTTCGCGGGTTGGATCCTGCTCCGCAGAGTCATCGCGCGCTCGGCTCAACTCAAGCCGCGGCTGCGCGAATCGAACCACGTGATTGCTCCAGTCGCGGCAGGAGTCCTGCGTCCCGCGGTAATTCTTCCCGTAGGATGGCGTGATTGGAACCTTGACACGCGGCGCGCCGTTCTGGCGCACGAATTCGCGCACATCCGGCGCCGGGACACATTGGTCTCGGCCCTGGCGCGGTTCGTCAAGTGTGTGCTCTGGTTTCATCCCCTGGCTTGGTGGCTCTCGCGCAAAATATCGGAGCTCGCCGAACTGGCCTGCGACGCCGTCGCATTGGAGAGCCTTCGCGACCCTGGCGAATACTCTAGAATTCTGTTCGCCTTTGCCGAGAGAGTGAACCGCACGGGGCATCGGGTGGCGCTTCCTGGATTGGCGATGGCCGCCTCATCCTCGGGAATGCGTCAGCGCATCGATCATGTGTTCGAACTTGCCGATGGCGGTGCGCGCAAGCTCGCTCGTCCCGCAGCATGGCTGGTTCTGATCGGCCTTCCGGTAATGGGCGTCGCCGCGACGCTGGGTTTGGGAGAGTCGGGCTCGCTTTCGCTGCCGTTTCCTCAATCGAAGCTGCCCTCCCCGCCTGTGCTGCGGATCGTTGCACAGGTGCAAGCGCCAACGTCCTCTGCACGTCCGAACCCGTCCGCGGCCCCACGACCCGTGACCGTGCATGTTAGCGTCACGGATCGCAATAACGCATTCGTCGAGAACCTTCCCCAATCGGCGTTCCGGATATTCGAAAACAGTTCCAATCGGCCTGTGACCATGTTCCGCGAGGAGCAACGTCCCCTCTCCGCAGGTGTGATCATCGACAACAGCGGAAGCATGCGCGAGAAGGGCGCCACGTTGCTTGCCGCCGCGAGGGCGGTCGCGACTCTTCCCACTCCGGACGATGAAATGTTCGTCGTGTCCTTCAATGAGCACGCCTACCTCGATCAGGATTGGACCAGCGATGAGGCCAAGCTAACGGCCGCGCTCGACAAGAACGACTTCAAGGGTGGCACCTCCTGGCGCGATGCCGTGAGTTTGTCCATTGACAAGATCCAGAGCGGCGGCAAGAACCCAACTAAGGCGCTCTTTCTGATCACGGACGGAGACGACAACACCAGTGCGATTTCGATGGCGGACCTGGCTAGAAAAGCGCAAGAGAGCGGCATCCCGATCTTCTGCATCCATACCGGAGCGCCGCCGGAGGGGGGCGCGGCGCCGCGGGCCCTGTTGCTGTCGCTCCAGAAAGTAGCGGCAATATCGGGAGGCCGCGACTATGATCCAAAGAACCGCACGGAGCTAGACGAGATGACCGCCCGGCTGCTGCACGCGATCCGCAGCGACTATGTTCTCGAATACGTGCCGGACAACTCAACGTTCGATGCCTCATCCCGGGATATTCGAGTCATCGTGGATTTTCCCGACCTTAACGTTCGGATCCGGAAGTAGCGCCTGCCCATGTTATGCTTCTGCGTTGAAGTTCGAATTCGATAGATTTCGTTTCCGGTTCCGGTCCGGAGCCAAGCTCCGTTTCCCGCCCGGTAAAGCGGGCAACACCGCGCGAGGCGCGTTTGGCGGTATCTTTCGCAAGCTTGTGTGCGATCCGGGTTGCCAAAACGTCACGACCTGCCAGGCACGGCCCGCCTGTCCCTATTTGCGAGTTTTCTCACCGCAAGCCGCTCCTGGCGATGGGCCCAGCGGGCTGGCGGATCTGCCCAGACCATTTGTTTTTCGAGCTTCGCATCTTGACGGATCGACGATCCAGGCAGGCGAGGCGTTTTACTTCGATGTGCACCTTTTCGACGTGCATGAGAGCGTTCTCACGTATTTCGTCCAAGCCTTTTCTCGATTGGGAGAGGAGGGTCTAGGACCAAGCCGCGCTGGCGCGGAACTGATCGCAGTCGATCAATTGGACCTGTTCGGCTCTAAGACGACGGGACCAATCCAAATGGATCTTGGAACGAGTGAAGAAGCCGCCGAACGCCTGAGCATCCGTTTCGTGACACCCACGGAATTGAAGAGCGGGCGGGAAGTCGCCGGCCGGCCCGAATTCGGGACTCTTTTCGAACGATTAAGAGACCGCATCAGCACCTTGCGCGCTCTGTATGGGGAGGGGCCTCTGGAGATCGATTTTCGCGCGATGGGCGAAGCCGCCGCCGGCGTCAGGATGACTCGGTGCCAGATCACGCGAATGGAGACCCAAAGGCGTTCCTCCCGCACAGGTCAGCGGCATCCCATTGGAGGGTTCGTGGGTGAAGCCGAATATGAGGGCGATCTAGGCCAGTTCGTCAGTTATTTGAAGCTGGGGAAGTGGGTGGGAGTGGGCCGTCAGACCGTGTGGGGAAAAGGCGAGATCGAGGTCATCCCTCGAGGTCATCCAGGAAAGTTAGCGTGATTGCGCACCTGTTCCGCTTGCCACAGGTGGCGGCGGTTGTGGGTTGTGAACAACGTCAGGCGCGCCCCCAGCGGCATTTGCATCAGCAGCCGAAGGACCCACGGGTGCGCCGGCAGCTTGGTTTTCACGCGAGCCAGATCCAGCCCGTTGGCGCTCACCGCCAGCTTGCGCAGCTCTGCGCACACTCGGGTATATTCGGCAATCGCGCTCTCCGGCTCGGTTTGGTCGGGAGGAAAGTAAACTTCGGGCGCTTGGAACTTCTTCTTTGTCACCGGCGGCTCCAGGCCGGCGATGACTTTGCTGGCCAAAAATCCATAATGGAACGGTCCTTCCCCGGTGAGCCCGCGCGCCCGTCCGCTCTCAATTGCATCCCGGACCGGGGTGATGTCCAGCCCGTTGACGATGTTCAGATGACTGATGCACTGCCCGATGGACCAGCGTCCAGGCTCCGGCCGCCAGTTGAATTGTTCGCGGGAAAGCCCGGCGGTGATGCTTTCGCGATGGCTGAGGTTGGCGTCCATCTCCGCAATCAGAATGGCCAGATCCTCGCTCATTGCCATGGCGATTATTGTATCGCCAATATAATGGAAGGGATGTCAGTTTCCGCACCGCGTCCGTCTCCGGACGAACTCCTGCGCCGGCTGCAAGCAGAGGAGAAGTATCAGCAGCGCGGCCGGCTCAAAGTTTTTCTGGGCTATGCGTCCGGAGTCGGGAAAAGCTTCCGGATGCTGGATGAGGGCCGGCGCCGGCGTCAGCGTGGCCAGGATGTTGTGATCGGCGCGATGCAGCCGAAGACTCCGCCGGAGCTGGCGGAGCTGCTGAAGAAACTGGAATCCATTCCGCTTCAAACCGCCGATGGAATCCCTTATATGGATGTCGAGGCGATTCTGAAACGCCATCCCGAGGTGTGCCTGGTCGACGGTTTGGCCTACGATAATCCGCCCGGCCGCCCCAACTCCCACCGCTGGCAGGATGTGGATCAGTTGCTGCGTGCAGGCATCGCCGTGATTACCAGCGTCAACCTGCAATACGTGGAGGAGCTTCGCCAGGACATCGAGCGCATCATGCCGAATGGCAAGCAGGCCACGGTCACGGTTCCCGAAAGCTTCCTGCGCACGGCCGATGAAATTGAGATCGTGGACGCACCGGCCGAGTATTGCATGCGCCAGGCCGGAGGAGGCGAGGTTCCGCAGGCCGAGCTGGAGCACCGTCTTTCCCAGTTGCGCGAGATGGCTCTGCTGCTGACTGCCGACGTTGTGGATCAGCAGCTCGAAGACTACGCGGAACGCCACGGCGTGGGACACACCTTCGGAACTCAGGAGCGCATCCTGGTGTGCATGACGTCCAGAGCCAATGGGCCGCGCATGATGGAGCGGGCCCGCCTGGCTCGGGACCGTTTTCACGGGGAGCTTTTCGTGGTCCACGTCAATCAGCCCGATCTGGACGCGGAAGCCCAAGCCGCGCTGGAACGCAACCTCGAATTGGCTCGTCATGAGGGTGCGCGCGTTCGCACGCTCGAAGGCGCGGACCCCATCGCGTCGATTCTGCAATTCGCCCGCGAACAGCGCATCACGCAGATTTACGTGGGGCATAGTCCAGCGCAGGGGTGGTGGGCGCGGTTTCGCAAGACCGCCGCCGATCGCCTGATCGAAGCCGCCGAGGGGATCGATGTCAAGCTCATCCCCCAATAGCCCCGCCGACCCTCCGGCGCGCGGCAAATTGAAAATATTTCTGGGATTCGCGGCCGGCGTCGGCAAAACTTTTAAGATGCTTTTGGAAGCCCAGGAACGCAAGCGCGGGGGCTGCGACGTGGTGGTGGGCTATTTCGAGCCGCATGCCCGCCCCGACACCATCGCGCAACTGGAGGGCCTGGAGATCATCCCCAGGCGCAAGATCGAATACCGCGGCACAGCCTTCGAGGAGATGGACGTCGACGCCATCCTGGAGCGGCGGCCTCAAGTGGCGGTTGTCGATGAGTTTCCCCACACCAATGTTCCCGGTTGCCAGCGCACCAAGCGCTGGGAGGACGTGCTGGTGCTGCTGGACGCGGGCATCGACGTCCTGACCACGATGAACGTGCAGCACCTGGAGAGTCTCAATGACCAGGTGCACCAAATTACCGGCATTCGCGTGCGGGAGACGGTTCCCGATTGGGTGGTGCAGCAGGCGAGCGAAGTGGTGATGGTGGATCTGACGCCTCGCGCCCTTCTGAACCGGCTGGAGCGCGGAGTGGTCTACAGCGCCGACAAGGCTCGTCAAGCCAAAGATAATTTTTTTAAAGAGTCCACGCTGGTGGCTTTGCGGGAGATGGCGCTGCGCCAGACGGCCTACGAGGTGGAACATCGGCATGGGGCGGAAGGCGGCGCCGCGGCGGTGATGCCCACGGCCACCCATCGCACGGAAACGCTGCTGGTGTATCTGACCGCTGACCCGGCCGCCGCGGCGTTAATCCGCCGGGCCAAGCGCGCCGCGGATTTCTTTCACGCGGAATGCTGGGCCGTGGCGGTGACGCCAGGTCCCGGGCTCGAAGGTCTGCCTGCGCCGGATCGCGAGGCATTGGAAAAACACTTGAACTTCGCCCGCAACCTGCATCTGGAGACCAGGTTGTTGGAAGGCCCGGATCCGGCGGCGGAACTGGTGCGATTCGCCCGGGACCGGGGCGTCACCCAGATCTATCTGGGCCGCCAGCATAACGGCAACTGGACCTTTTCCGCGGGATACGATTTCATTAAGCAGGTGGTGCGGCTGGCTCGTGACGTCGAAGTCACAATCGTGGCGGAGCGCAAGCCGGTTCCTCCGTCTGCGTAGCCGCAGCGAACACGTGATTCGTGTAACTGGACTGCGCTCCGCCGCGTTTCATCTTGTAGAGGGATTTCTATAGGCCTATGTTTCGCAAGTGGCAAATGATATTTATACCTCTGGCGATGATGGCGGCCGCGGTTCTGACTTGGGCCGCTGATATCAGCTGGAAGGACAAGCAGGTGGCCGAGTGGAGCGAGGCGGACGCCAAACAGGTTCTGGCTGAATCGGGTTGGGTGAAATCAGTCACGCCCACCCTGACGAAGTCCAGCCCGAGTAGCTCCAGTCCGATGGGGCAGCGTGGAAATATCGGGTTCGGAATCCCGGGCCTGGGATATCCGGGCGGAGGAATGGGCCGGCGCGGCGGGATGGGGCAGCAGAATCCCAACAACAATCCAAACAATTATCCGAACAACGACACCAACCAAAGGCTCCCCACGCTGACGTTGCGTTGGGAGAGTGCGATGCCTGTCCGCGAGGCGGAACTCAAGGCGCGCGACGTCAACGCGCCAACGCTCGAGGACGAGGACCATTACGCCATCGCTGTTTATGGAATTCCGGTCACGATGACCAACGGCGATTCAAAAAGACTGGCGGACGATTGCAAGAAAAACGCGGCTTTGAAGCGCGAGGGTAAAAAGGATATTAAGCCCTCCAGCGTGCAGGTGCTTCGCCGCGAGGATGGCCCGGTGATCGTGTTCCTGTTCCCGCGCACCAAAGAGATCAGCAGCGACGACCGGCGCATCGAATTCGACGCCCAGATCAATAAGCTGAGCCTCACGGAATCTTTTTACCAGGAAGACATGACCTTCCAGGGCAAAACCGAACTTTAAAAGACAGCGGACCTTCACGGCTCCTTAGTACAATAACGAAAGCTGCAGGAGGGTCCACGTTGCGAATCTTATATTTGGCTTTGCTGTCCGGTTCGTTTGCCGCATGCCCGGCCGCGTTCGGGGCGGATGCCGTCGGCCAGATCTACGACGGCCAGGTCAGTTCCATCGAGCGCGAGGTTCTGGCGTTGGTTCAGGCCATGCCAGCCGACAAATTCGACTTCGCGCCCACCAACGGAACGTTCACGGGCGTGCGCACGTTTGCGTTGCAGGCTCGTCATGACGCCACCATGATCTGGCGGATTTCGGCCGCGGTATTGGGCGAGAAACCGCCGCTCGATACAGGCCCGGGCGACAACGGGCCGGACACGCTCAAGACCAAAGAGCAGATCGTCACGTATTTCAAAGACGCCATTGCGTATGCGCACAAAGCCATGAGCTCCATGACGCAGCAGAATATGCTGGACCAGGTGCCGTCGCCGTTCGGTCCCGGGAAGACCACGCGCCTGGCCGCAGCGGCATTTCTAGGGCTGCATAGCTACGATCACTACGGCCAGATGGTGGAATACGCTCGGATGAACGGGGTTGTGCCTCCGGCCAGCGCGCCTCGCGGCAGGGGCGCCCCGAAGGCCCAATGATAGGCGAATGGTGAGGCGCTCGTGGCCGCATGAAGCACCACCGCTCCCTTTGGTCACGGCTCCGTATCGAACGCGCTCTAAGCCGCGCGACAGGCGTCTGAGCCGCAGGAGATCGCTTGCGCGGATCGCCGGCAAAAGACCCGAAGGAACGTCACGAATCATCGAAGTCCGGCGCGACTCCATGAACCAGGTAATCGTTTTGTCTCTTTAGGGCGTTCTTAACCGCCTCCAGTGCAAACGTGTACTCTTTCGAAGCTATCCGAAGCCGCTCAGTGCTATCGGGCTGCGGGATGCCGCTGGGAGCGCCGCTAATGACTTCATCGAAATGCGCCGCCGCTTGATTACGCCGTCGCCGTGCCTTCGCTACGTCCTCCTCAAGCCGGTGGAGAATCTGAGCACGATCCATTTCCCTAAATCTCCGGAAGCAGATTAACATTTTCGATTTCCGGAAACAATACCCGTTCGACAGGTGTCCACTAGTCGGCATGGCGTTCAAGGACGATGTGGGGCAATTGTTTCAAAAATCCAACGCATCGCAGCTTGATTTCTTAAACATCGAATTGGAGCTTTGTGCGGTATTTATCCAGACGGCGTTAGACGCCCGGAAGAATGGCGATGACGAACGCTTTGCTACGGCGAAATCGAATGCGATCCGAGCTTCTCAATCCATCGGGCGTCTGCTTCATCAAATCCCGCAGGAGGCGCAGAAGGCATCCTTGGTTACGCGGCTCAGCGAGCTTGATCTTGTGATTGACGGACTTTGACCGCGGGGGGGAAGGCGCGATGAACGGGCACACTTATCCCAAGGTTGATAAATTTCGTTGCGGCGGTCGGGGGCTTTTATTGAGCGGCAAGCGGACTTTCGCCCGTTGCCGCCCTCGGACTTATCGCCGTGCGTTTCCCAACCGCCCATGATTTGAGCTGCTTCTCGCGGGGGCCCGGAACTGCTGGATGGCCGTCCCATATTTCCCGCTTCGAATGCCAACTCTCTGATGTCCAGCAACGTACGTACCCGTTGAACCGGATTTATAAGGATCGATCCTTAAATTCTTCCGCCGGTGGAAACCACCGGACGAAAGTTCAGCACCACTCAACACGCAACGCTCCGCGGCCGCGAAGTAACCTTGCGACTCAAGCATAAGAGGCGTTCCGACAAGGCTGGCGTGCGCGAGCGCTGTAAGCTCTTGGAAAGATGACTGAAAGAAATTCTTGCCAGCGGCGTGACGGCGAGAAAATCGCTGGATGTTACGAATGTGCGGCCCCCAGTTACACAGGGCGTTCGATTCGTCCGAACAACACCCGGCCCTGGATTGGGGAGCCGAGATGAAGGCGCTCCGCCGAGGGTGCTTCGCTGCCGGTCGCGCGAGACGCAACTTATTTTTCAGATACCTTATGAAACACGAGTATGGATGTGGAGCTTTTCCTCGCCGCGCCTTTGGTTTCGTCCGAGCCTTGCCGGCCAGATTCCGTTTCGGTCTGCGTCTTCGTCTCCGTCAGTGTCTTGCCGTCGGGCGAGAATGAAAAATGGCTGACTTCCACGAAGCTGCGGTTTCCGAGGTTCAGCCTGGTAAGAATCTCGAAAGCGGAGCCATCGATCGGCCTGAAGGAAAGTGAAACGGGACCGACAACGGTTTCCTTTCCGTCCAGGGCCAAGCTGTTGTCGTCGTGACCGGAATGAGATCCGGTGCTGCCGGACATAACGGTGTCGCCAGAAAGCCGGATGGCTTGCGCGGTTCCTGCGAGTGTCAACTTTTGACTGACAATAGCCGAGCCGGCAGGTACGCCGGGCGTGAGGATGGTTGCGAAAGTCGATTTCGAAACATCCAGCGACCACGTCCCCATCCACCTTGCAGGAACCCCAGGGTCCTGCCCGTGCAGCGCCGCACTACAGGCTATTAAAAGGACACGAATATCTAGAGATTGCTTCACGGCGATTCGATTATACCCGCTTGCCCGGATAGCTCCGCTGTGCGATTCATCCCGGACGCGATGCGGGCGCAGCTCGGTATCGACCCACCTCGGGCCTTCGGGTCTAACTCAAGCGCATTGTTGGAGCCGACAGACTGCGCGATCCCGGGCGGAGATCATACCCCGCCGCCCGGCTTATCGCTAATCCCATCCGGAGCCGGCTGTCGCGGGCATCACTCGCATGAATGCTTCGACGGCGTGGATTTGGCCGCCATAGACCTTGAACGCTTCCCAGACGATCAATGCGTTTCCAGCTCCATACGACCCCGTGTCGCCGAAGTTCATCCGCAGAAGCACAATTCCCAATTCCTCATCCACTGCAACGACGCGGGTGGTAATGGCGGGATGCTTCATGATGGTTTGGGTTTTGATATTTTCGCAGCCGGCACGCGCGCATCCGGGGCCGGCTGTCACGGTGCCGTTTTCAATTCGATACGCATCGGAGGCGAACGGCGCGTTCACTTCCACGAAGCTCCCGATCTTGAGTCCTGCCGGATAGAACAGAGCGGCTTTGATTGCATCCTCGCGGGAGTTGATCTGCGCCTGGTCCGGGACAAGGTTCATGGTCTTGCCGGCGGTTTGGAGTGCATCGATACTGAAGATTGCTCCCTCCGCGCGGCTCCGGGTGGTTTGCGTCTCAACCTCTGTGATCTTTTTGCCGGTGACCTTGAGACGCAGCATCAGCATCACCGGCATGCCGCCTTCCTCCACTACGACCTGCGAGGCTGCCACTCCCTGGCGAACATCGAGAATGTCCTGCCTGTATTTGCGGAGGCCTGAGGCGGTCTTCCAAAGGCCGTCGCCCAAGGTCTTCCGGACTGTGTCTTCTGTAAACTTCACTGGCTCGGCAAGCGGCAGCGCGCTGGGCTTGTGAGCCACCATCGCGTCCAGATACTGCGTGATGAATCCGCGCAAGCATTCGCGATCGCAATCGGCGGCGGCCGCGCGAGCGCCCGGAGTCAAAGCCGCCAGCGAGAGGATCAAAGCCAAGCGGATCCAAGCAGTAGGTTTCATAATCAGCCCTATTATCTATTATTTGCAATGCACATTCTACCCAAGTGCGGCGATCGGCGGGCAGCGGAAATCCTTCGGCTCACGCCCATGCAAGGATTGCGCCACTCGAATCCTCCGAACGGTGGCCCAAAGATAGCTTGAAAAAGTTTGGTTTCAAGTGTACTATCGCAGAACCAGAAGAGGATCGTGCCGGAGTACCAGGGCCGGCGGTCAAATTTATTTCAGTAACGATCGGGCGCCTCCGAGCACAAGGGTGAAGATAGGTTTCCCAGACAATCCTGGAGGGACTGTGGCACAACTTACAATTGGGGTGGTCGACGGGCAGCCGTGGGTCGGTTCTGCGCTGCAGCAGTTGCTAGGTTCCGAAGTTGAGATCATCGCGGGGCCTGCCAGCTCGCCGGCTCTGCCGAAGGTAGGGCTTTTTCTACTTGGGAGCAACACCGCTGATGTCCCAGGCGCAATAGCGGCCGTCCGGCGGCTCCGCGAACTGCGGCCGCTGGTTCCTGTGTTCCTCATGGCATGGGTCAGTTCGGAACAACTTGCGATCGCGGCTCTCAAAGAAGGTGTGGCAGATTACTTCGCGCCGCCGGTGGAGTTAAAAGACGTCACAGCCGCCGTGCGGCGATTCATGCTCCGGGCCACCACAGTACAAGTGGTTGAAAACCAAGAACGCCCGATTATCGGCGATAGCACGGCAATGCAGGCTCTGCGGGCGTACATGATGCGGGTAGCGCAACGTGACTCGAACGCGCTGCTGCTGGGGGAGACTGGAACGGGAAAGGATCTGGTTGCGGAGGCAATTCATGCAAACAGTCCTCGCCGCAACAAGCCTTTTGCCTGCGTGAATTGCGCCGCAATTCCAGACACTCTGCTTGAAAGTGAGCTATTCGGCTACGAACGCGGAGCGTTTACCGGCGCGAACGCCACGTCGGAAGGCAAGATACGGCAAGCCCACGGCGGGACGGTTTTTTTCGACGAGATCGGCGAGATGACTCCGTACGCCCAAGCTAAGATACTGCGTGTGATCGAAGGCAAAGAGATCCAGCGGCTGGGTGGGAAGGCAAGCGTGCCAGTCAACGTCCGGATCATTGCCGCGACGAATCAGGATCTGGCCAAGCTGGTCACCGAGCAACGATTCCGGCGAGACCTGTATTTCCGGCTGAATGTGACGCAGATCCAGCTGCCAGCATTAAGAGACCGGCGGGAAGACATCGTTGCGCTGCTGGAGCACTACGTGAGAGTGTTCAACACACGGACCGGGGCGGAGGTTGAAGGTTTCACTCAGGAAGCTCTCGACTATCTCACCCGCTACGACTGGCCCGGCAATGTGCGCGAGCTTAAGAACATGGTTGAGGGCATCTTTATAGACCCGCCGCATCCACGGATCGACCTGCCGGACTTGCCTGGAACTTCAGGTTTTCCGGCAATTCCATGTAATGCCAGTGAGCGCGACCAACTGCTCGAAGTTTTGGAGGCGACTCAATGGAATAAGAGCAAAGCCGCCGCGAAGCTGCACTGGTCACGCATGAAGATTTACCGCAAGCTGGCCAAGTACAACATCGAAGACCGCGAGGAGTGTGCGCTAAGCGCAGGCGCTCGATAATTGGACACTGCCGTGCTCTCGGTTTCGCGGCAAGTCCATGCAACAATCCGATAAGCTGGAGGCGAAATACGCCAACTACTTCCAGATTGGTCAGAACGCCGCCGAATTTGTCATTCAATTCGGACAGTTCTATTCGGACGAAGCTGAACCCCTTCTTCATACTCGCATCATAACCAGCCCCGCCTACGCTAAAACTCTCATCAGCCTGTTGCAGGAAGCAATGGAAAAACACGAGGCTCAATTCGGTCCCGTACGGGAGATGTGATGCCGAACAGTGACTCAATGGGTGTAACAGGAGACGATCCTGTTACACATGCATGGAACAGATGCACTTTTCAGCGCAAATGTCTGGCAATGAGGATGTAAGGGCTATTTGGGCCATGTGTGAGCCTGTTACAGTCGTTTTGCCAAAGGCTCTGATTTGTCTCGATTTCCTGCTAGCTTCGTTTTGGCAGATGCCTTGCATCGACGGTGGATGCAGATCGCGGTCGATGCAGATTGTATGAGGAGGCCTTCCGGAAATGTCTCAGATGAATCGCCCGAATCCCTTTGATCCCCATCGGGTGCCGGAACCACCGGATCCGAACGAACGGCTGACTCAACTCCAGATTGAGCTGAAACAGAATCAGGACCGTCAATCCGATCTGGGCAAGCAGGCGGATGAGTTACAGGCCGACATCAACGATCTCCAGCAGGGCGTAGGCGATGTGAAGGCGACGCTCACCAGCTACGGCGGCCAGGTGAAGGGCATGGAGACGGACCTGCACAGCCTCCAATACTTCTACGATCAGAAACACAAGATGATTATTGCGGCTATCGGTGACAAAAAGGGGCCCATCGATGACCTTATCCGCGAGTTTGACTACGAAACCTCGAGAATGGAGGAACGTCTCACCGAGCTGAATGAAGGGCTCGCCGAGGCCCAGCAGGAATCGCAAAAAGCGGCGGCGGTTCAGACCGGAAAACAGAACGAGTACAACGCGGTGAAGGCGTATCCGCAGAATACCCAGACGCAACTCACCGATCTGGATGCACTGCGCACGTCAATCACGCAGGACGACACTGCAACAGACATCGCCAGCATGTACTTTCACGTGCTTGAGTTTCAAAACGAACTGAGTACGACTCATATCGTGTCGCAGCACCAACTGGCTTTGGAGCTAAAGCAAAAACTGGGTGAACTGGAGCAGGCGAAGGAGCACGCACGCCTGAAAAACGCCGAAGCAAACCGGCTGCAGACCGAAAGCAACACGCACCAGGCAACGCTGACTGCCAGAAAGACGGGGCGGCGGCAAACACTCCTCGGGCTGATTCAGGCGATGTTCCCAGTACCTGCTCCGCAGCCGTCTTCCACATCTTCTGCGACGACCGTCACTTCGTCAGCGACCACTACGGCGCCGACTCCGGCCAGTTCCAGCACTCCCGCGCCGCCGGCTCCCACATCGTCTTCGTCCACCAAAGCGAAATGAGTGATTATTCGGTTATCGCCGACCTCGGGGATTCACTGGTGTCTATTCTTTTTTCGGAGTTAAACGCGGACCCGCAGATTAGCGGGCTGATCGATTCGGAAGACCGTATTTCGCTTGACTCCCCCGCGGATCTGGAGAATAACAGCTCGGTGCGTTTGTCGATGTATCTTTACCGGATTGTCGAAGATCCGTATATGAAGAACCGCTTCCCGATTGAAGGCACGGGGGGCAAGCAGCGGAAACCGCCGCTGACTTTGGACTTGTACTACTTACTGACTCCGCTGGTCGGGACGCCTCGTGAACAGCAGATCGTTCTGGGGAAAACAATGCAGATCCTGTACGATCGCACGATTCTCGAAAGCTCGGATCTCAGCGGTGCGCTTGGGGCGAGTGGTGAAGAGATTCGTCTGATTCTGAACTCAGTTTCGCTTGAGGAGTTGACGCGGGTCTGGCAAGCGCTGGAGATTCCGTATCGCCTCTCCGTGTGCTACATCGCGCGCGTTGTCATTGTCGATTCCCAGCAGGAGCAGTTTGGACAACCGATTGTCTACCGGAAAGTTACGTACGGGACGTTTCAGCCACAAGGGTAAGTATGCCGCCGCTGAACATGAACAATCCTGATGTGTTCCCCTTCCAGCCTTCGCTGGTGGTTTTGCTTTGGGACGCGTTTACGGGGGCGAACACACTCGCCGGCGATGTGACGGTAAAGATCGGACAGACGTCGCCGCTGTTTCAGAAACAATCGCAAGCCGCTTTCGTGTTTGCAAGCCTCGGCAACGGGAATGTGACGGTGAGTGTTCGAAGCACTCCGGACGAGCCCTACTATTTGCCGGTCGACATTCCACTGACTCTGCCCTTTGAGCGGCCTCCTGCAACGCTTTGGCCCCAGCCGCCTGTCTGGCAGGGATATCCGGATATCACGCTGGCGGATCCGAGTAAGATGCTGGACGACCCCGAGCAGACGCCGGCTTATCTGGCGCAACGCACGCTAACGACTCTGCTGCCGACGACTTCCTATCCTTTTCCTGCGGGCGCAACCCTGGTTCGCGGAGTGGTAAAAAACGCGGGAACTCCACTAAGTGGGGCTTTGGTTACCACGGCATCGTTAGCCCAGCCGGGCCAGTTTCCGGTTGTTGTGATTTCTCCTGGCGGACAGACGTCCGCTGCCGTGAACCTGGCGGTGGTGAATACGCCAGTCATCGATTCCGTCAATCCAGCAACGGTGATTGCAGGGGCCGCGGCTTTCGAACTGTCAATCGCTGGAAGCGGATTCGAGCCGGGCGCCGTGGTTAAGCTGAATGGAACGGCGCTGAGCACGGCTTTTATAACGGCCAACGCTTTATTCGCGCAAGTGACTGGCGCGGAAGTGGCGACTGCGGCGCAGCTAAGTGTGGCGGTGAGTAATCCGGACGGAACCGCGTCGAATCAGCAAACATTGACGGTTGCCGCGGCTCCCGCTATTTCGAGTGCAGCCGGCTCAATCGATCCGCCTACCGTAACGGCGGGTAGTGCGGCGTTCACTCTGACCGTTCAAGGCAGTGGATTCGCAACGGATGCCGCAGTGGAGTTAAGCGGCGCCGCCTTGGCAACTACATTTGTTAGCTCAACTGAGGTGCAGGCGCAAATTGCGCCCGCACAAGTGGCTGCTTCGGCTCAACTGAATGTCGTGGTGGTGAATCCCGGCCCGCCTGCGCTAACCTCGAATGCCGAGGTCTTGGCGGTTGTGAGCACGCCTGTGATCAACTCGCTTGAGCCTGGGGCAGTGATTGCCGCCAGTGGGCCGATCACGCTGACGATCGGCGGAAGTGGATTTGTGGCAGGCTCGGTTGCCGAAGTGGGCGGGACGGCGATTCCGACGGTGTTCATGAACGCGACGGAAATAACGGCCCAGGTTACAGCGGCCCAAGTAGCTTCCGTCGGACAACTCAGCATCCTCGTCAGCAATCCGGGCGGGGCTTCTTCGAATGCGCAAACGCTAACCGTGGCCGCAGCCCCAACCATCAGCTCCATCGCCCCTGCGACTGTGGCTGCTGACAGCGCGGCGTTCGAACTGACTGTGCTCGGCAGCGGATTCGCTTCGGGCGCCGTGGTGAATCTCAATGGAAATGCGCTACCCACGACGTTTGTCAGCAGCGTGGAACTCGATGCAATCGTGCCGCGAAGCGGCTATACCACGGGGAGCGATGGCACTTTCGTGTTGTTCTTCGATGACATCAGCGGACGCAGCCAGCCAGTCACTCTGATTGTCACGCATCCGAGTGTTCCGAATCCGAAGTTAGTAAACGTTACCGTGCTGCGAGGCGCCACGGTGTCCGTCGATATCGACATGAGCTCGTAAACAGTAAGGAGAATGCATGGCAACCTACACATATCCTGGCGTATACATTCAGGAAACCAATACCGGCAACAAGCCGATCGAAGGTGTCTCGACCAGCATCGTCGGGTTCCTGGGAATCGCTGAGCGTGGGCCGGTCATCGCGACGTTCATTACCAGCTACGCCGACTTCGTGCGATCATTTGGCTCCTACTACACGGACAGCCAGAGCAATCAAGCCTACCTGGCGTATGCGGTGGAAGGCTTCTTCCTGAACGGGGGCCAGCAATGCTGGGTCGCCCGAGTGGCGTCGCTGAAGGCCACTCCGGCTTCCGTCACTACCACGGTTTCGGGCACAAGCGGGAGCATGACCATCAGCGCCGCAGGTCCCGGGCTTTACGGGAAACAGATTGGTTATCTGATCTCGTCCACAGGGGTGAGCGGCTCGAACCTCTTCAAGCTGACGGTGTTTTACTGGTCTTCGGCAACTGACGCAACTACCGCAGTGACAGCTTACAACGCCGCCGTCAGTGCGACGAACCCTAACCCTCCGCTATCGCCTGCGCCCACTCAGGTGGAAGTCTTTGACAATTTGTCCGCGGTGCCAACTTCCAGCACTTATTACGTAGGCGCGGTCAATGGAGCGTCTGACTTGGTGACTGTTGCCTCGGCGACTCCAGGAGTGCCGGCGAGCACCACAGCCATCGCCTTTTTGGCCGGCACTGCCTCGGATGGAACGCTCCCATTGGTACTTGCGGATTTTGAAGGTCTCGTTGCGGACCCGGCGAATCCATTGACGACTCCGAGCGGGCTGGCAGCGCTGGCGGCGGTAGACGATATTTCGCTTCTCTGTTGTCCGGACGAAAATTCACAACCGAAGGGCCAGGTCGCGCAGCTACTGACTTCATTGTGCGAGAACTTGATGGACCGGTTCGCGATTCTCCAGTCCGGTCCCCAGGAGGGCAAGCCCTCCGGAGTGGTTCCTTCGGCTTATTCAGAATATGCGGCCTATTATTATCCCTGGCTGAACGTCGTTGATCCAACCACAAATATCACTACCCTGATTCCGCCGGGCGGTCATATCGCAGGCATTTACGCACGGAGCGATCAAAACGAGAACGTTGCCAAGGATCCTGCGAACGAGCAGATTGTGGGGATTGACTCACTCCAACTGCCGATTGACAACGGGACTCAGGGCATCCTTAATCCGATCGGCGTAAATTGCCTCCGATATTTCAAGGGGCAGGGCAACCTGGTGTGGGGCGGACGTACTACGTCCCCTGACCCCGATTGGAAGTACATCAATGTCCGGCGGCTTTTCATTTACGTGGAGAAATCGATCCAACAAGGCACCCAGTGGGTAGTCTTCGAGCCAAACTCTTCGCCGACGTGGGCCCGGGTGATCCGCAGTGTTAGCGATTTCCTGACCGGATTGTGGATGCAGGATATGCTGCAGGGCGCTACCAAAGAGCAGGCATTTTTCGTGCGCTGCGATATGACGACTATGACACAGGCGGATATCGACAACGGACGGCTGATTGTAGTGGTCGGGATCGCACCGGTAAAACCGGCTGAGTTTGTGATCTTCCAAATCGGCCAATGGACTGGCGGCTCAAGCGTAACCGAGAGTTAATCAGAAATTGTTCAGGAGAGAAGCATGGCACAACGCAACGACCCCTACTCACAGTTCAACTTTCTAATTGAAATCGACGGCGTGGTCAAAGGAGGATTCAGTGAGTGCAGTGGACTGACCACCGACACGAACGTCATCGATTACCGCGAGGGGAACGAGAAACAGCTTACGGCGCGAAGGCTGCCGGGACTGATGAAGTACACCAATATCGTTCTAAAGCGCGGATACACGGCCGACACGTCGCTATGGGCCTGGCGCAAAACCGTAATTGAGGGTCAGACCAGCCGAACTACGGGATCCATCATCCTGCTGGACGAAGCTCGCAATCCGGCACTTACGTGGAATTTCCGTGAGGGCTGGCCCTGCAAGTGGGAGGGCCCCGCGCTCAACGGCAAGACCAGTGAGGTGGCGATTGAAACTCTTGAGATCTGCCACGAGGGCCTCGAACTGGCCGATTGACGAGAGCAAAGGAACTAAGGAGAACGCGCCATTTCCACTTATGTCACTCCCGGCATCTATCAGGCGGTGGTTACGCCGCCTCCGGACGTTCGTCTGGTCAGGACGGACATTGCCGGTTTCTTTGGCTTTGCCGAGCGTGGTCCTTTGGTCGACAAAACACAAGTGGATCCCGGCCAGCTGGTAAAGGCCGCTGTGAAACTAAACTCGTGGAATGACTTTCGCCTGATTTTCGGAGGATTCCTTCCAGATAGTTATCTCGCCTACGCTGTACGCGGATTCTTCGCCACGGGCGGCACCACGTGCTACGTGGTTCGTGTCGGCGCGGCTGCGTCTCCGCCGGCCACCGCAGTGATCCCCTTGCCAGCCGCGATGACCTCCACTCAGATCGCTCAGCTCAGTTCGGGAGTCAGCGCAGGACAAAGCCAGATCCAGCTGGATACCACTGTTACGCTTTCGTACGGCAGTTCGATCGCGATCGGCGATCCGGCGACCAGCCAGCAGTTGACGGTAACGGGAATTGTCGACGGCCAATCGATAACCGTGCAGCCCGCGCTTGCATTCTCCTGGAATGCGGGCGATCCAGTCTTCGCGTTATCTGGACCGGCGGTCGCAAGTCCGATCACTTCCATCGGTGCGGCCACCACTGCTGAACAAACCCAGATCACTCTCGATTCTTCGGATGTCGTTGGCGTAGGCGATCTGATCGCTATCGGAGATCCGCTCACCGGCGAATGCGTGTCGGTGATGGGCGTAGTCGACGACCAAACCATAACTGTCCAACCCGCGCTTCAGTCTGTCTATGCTTCTGGCGACCCCGTCTATGCGGTCTTGGGATCGGCTCTCAGCGCTCCGGTGGCGGTGCAAGCAACCAACCTTCAGATCGTGAACGCCGGTGTGTTTTCCCAAGGCGATCTGGTCAGCGTGGAGGGCGATGGAGTCAGCGAGATTCGAGTCGTGGTGAACGCACCCACCGCATCTACGATCCAATTGGGGCAGGGCCTGCAATTCCCTTATGCCACTGGAGCGGTGGTCCGGAAATATATCTCGGCCCTCAGTATCAGCGCCTTCAGTCAAGGTGCGTGGGGAAATCGCATCAAGATTGAGATTACGCCGCTCGATCCCGGAAGCGCAGTGACTCACTTCTCGCTACGGGTAACCGTGGATCAAGGCGCGGATCCGGCGCAGCCCGTTCAGCAGGAGTTCTACCCGTTATTGTCGCTGGATATCAACGATCCTTCGCCGACTCCGATTTATGCTCCGGACGTTGTGAACGCGGCATCGCAGCTCATCCAGATCAGTCCGTCCCGGCCAGAAACAATACCGCAGGGAACGATGCTTCTTGTGAATAGCGGTCCCTTGGCGGCAGGCAGTCTGTACCTCGAAGGAGGATCCGACGGCGCCGAGGGAACAGCGTCGAGCAATCAGGATTTCCAGGACGCTCTGGATGTGCTGGGCATGGTCGACGAAATCGCGATCCTATGCTCTCCGGACGCGGCGGGACCTCCCCCTCAGCCGCCGGTTGCCCCCGTGATTCCGCCCGCGTCAGTAGCGAATCCGTGCAGCGGTCAGGCCACCACCTCATCGGCCACGTTCGCTCCCACTACCGCGACTCAGCAAGTCACGCCCTGGTCAATGAGCGCGATCCAGCAGGCCATGCTCGATCAATGCACCCGGCTCCAGTACCGGGTGGCTGTCTTGGACACACCGATGGGTCTGCAGCCCACTCAGGCGCTGAACTGGCGAAACGCCCAGGGCTACTCAGGCGCGGCAGCTCGTTTTGCGGCGCTCTATTATCCATGGCTCCAGGTTCCGGACGAACTCGGTATCTATGGGCCAAATCGCACCGTTCCACCATGCGGTCACATCGCGGGTGCATACGCGTATACGGACGACCAGTTCGGGGTGCAAAAACCGCCGGCGAACGTGGAGCTCCAGTTCGTCTCCGATGTGGAGCTGGATGTCAGCAGCCAACAGCAGGGATTTCTTAATCCCGCAGGAATCAATGCAATCCGCCAGTTCCCTGGGCGGGGCATCCGGGTTTGGGGAGCGCGCTCTCTCGCATCCCTGACCCAAGATCCCGCGTGGATCTACATTCACACACGCAGGCTTATGTCCATGATCGAAGAGTCAGTCGAGAAAGCCACTCAGTGGGCGGTGTTCCGGCCGAACGATGATGACTTGCGCCGGATGCTGACTCATTCACTCACTGTATTTCTGAAATCCATATGGCTCACCGGTGGGTTACAGGGTTCGACCCCTGCGGCTGGCTATTTCGTAACCTGTGACAGCAGCAACAATCCCCAGAGTTCGATTGATGCCGGAAATCTGGTTTGCCAAGTCGGCGTAGCTGTTGCCGCACCGATGGAGTTTCTAGTTTTCGAGATGCTTCGCTCAGTGGCCGGCACACAGGTGGTGGAGGCGTAGCCGATGGGAGCCCTGAGGATCGATCCACTAGGCGCGTATAACTTCTACTTGACGCTGCTCGATTCGCAAGCCGGCTTGGGCACCCTGATCACGGCAGCCGTGAACTACTTCGTGGCGGGATTCTCCGAATGCAGCGGAATTGAAGCCAGTTTTGAAGTCATGGAGCTGAAAGAGGGCGGCCTGAATACGCATGTGTGGAAGTTGCCGGTGCGAGCCTCTCACTCCAACATCACACTGAAACACGGATCGATTTACGCCTACGACGACTTATGGGATTGGCACTATGGCTGGGTTCAGGGGCAGGGGACCCGCAAAGACGGTCTGATCGTTTTAAATGACAGTTCGGGTCAACCGGCAAAGATATGGAAGTTCAGCCGGGGAATTCCATTGAAATGGAGCCTCGCGGGACTTAACGCTTCGCAGAACAGTATTGCGATTGAGTCGCTGGAAATCTCCCACGAGGGGCTGGAGATGCAGCTGGGGATGTGACCGGGCCGGACAATATGGCGGATGAGCCGAATCAGGTCGAAATCAACGAGGTCAAGACTGACGTCGTCATTACCGAAGGAGTGGGGCCGTTGAGCAAAGCGGATGTGCAGCGTCTGGTCTCGCTGGTGCTCGAACAAGTCCGGCGCCAGCAAGACATGAATTCGGAGAGGGAGAAAGACACCTCCATAAGTAACCGTGTGTATCCGCCACATGTGAGATAACACTATGTCACCCGCAAAACTCATCTTAACCACCGAAAAGGGGATACAAATTCCCGCCCGCTATAATCCCGAGAAATACTCCGTGACGAAGGGGGTCCAGTACGCGGAGATCGGCATCCCTGGCCTGGATGAGCCGGTGCTTCAGTTTATTCGCGGCCAAAACGAGAAGGTAACGCTGGACCTGTTCTTTGACACTACCGAATACGGCATGGTTGACAACATAGTGGACGTGCGGACGCTTACAGCACCCGTTTACAGTCTGTTAAAAGTAGACACCGCGACTCATGCGCCGCCGCGGTTCACGATCGCTTGGGGAAATGCGCAGTCTCTTTTCGGGCAGGGCGCCACGTCTTCGCTGTCCGTGCTGGAGAGTATGACCGAAGAGTTCACCCTGTTTGCTCCCACGGGTGAGCCTCTACGCGCGAAGCTAACGGTCACAATTCGAATGGCTTCCACGGTGAAGCTGCAGTTCCAGGAAACGCCCCGTCATTCCCCGGACCGCACGACGGCCGTAATGGTGGTGCGCGGGCAGCGTCTCAGCGACATCGCCTACCAGCAGTATGGCGACCCGACGCAATGGCGGGCTATCGCCGATGCAAATCAGCTCGCCAACCCGCGGTTTCTTGATCCCGGAACCACGCTTACAGTGCCCAGCCTGCCGGGAGGAACTCAGTAAGTGGTTACCACGCCAGCGGGCCTGCAGCCCGGTACGCCTCCGCAGAACCTTTCGTCACTTGACGATTTCTATGTTCCGGCGTATCGCGTGTTGCTGAAGGGGCAGCCGCAGCCGCACCTGGAACAGGACATTTTGAGCGTGACGTTCAACGACAGTCTCACAGATGTCGATTCAGTGGATCTGGTGGTTAATAACTGGGACCCGGGCGATCCAATTCCTGGCCAAGCGGTGAAAGGGAAGTTTCGTTACCACAATACGCATGTATTCGATCCCTGGCAGGACATCGAGGTGTCGATGGGCTATTATCGCCGCGGCCAGGACAATCTTCAGCAGATGCTGGTGGGAGAGATCTCCACCATGTCGCCCACCTTTCCGGCTTCCGGCGGGTCGACATTGAGCGTCCGGGCCCTGAGTTTTCTGCATCAATTCCGCACTCAGCAAAAAACCATGCAGTTTCGCGGTTTGACGGATTCAGAGATTGCCAAAAAGATCGTGGATGACATCAATACCGATGTCAAGAAAAAGCTGACCAAGATCAACATTCAGATGCTGCCGACCGAGGTGGCCGACAACAAGAAGAAGAACAATGAGCAGCCGCAGCCCTATCTCGAAATGCACAATCAGTATCCGATCGTGTTTCTGATGCAGCGCTCTCGTGACATTGGTTACGATATCTCGATCGACGACGAAATAGATAGTAGTGGAACCCGCGTCATTACATTTCACTACCGCTCCAGCGCTTCCGTGCTGCGCCCCACTTATGTTTTGGAATGGGGCAAGTCCTTAATCAGCTTCCAACCTACTCTTCAAACTGCCCGTCAGGTCAACGCCGTGACTGTGACAGGTTGGAATGTCCAAACCAAGCAGGCGATTTCCAAGACGGCGACGCGGGCGGATCTGGTCAAGAAGGGGGAGAAAGTAGTGGCTCCCGAAGACCTTGGCGTGACGGAGAATCCTCTCTCGCAGAAGATCGAGGTGGTGGTGGATCGCGGCTTTCGGGATCCCAATGAGGCCCAGCAGGTGGCGGAAAAAACGCTGCGGCAGTTGGCCCAGGGGTTCGTCGAAGCCAAAGGGAAGACGATCGGCCTGCCGGATCTCCGCGCCGGAAGCAAGGTGAACATTTACATGTATCCGATCGATGCGCCCCCGCCACCTCCGCCGGCGGACCGGTTTTCAGGAACCTATCAGGTTACGGCTACCACACACACAATCAACGAAAGCGGCTATACGACAGACTTTACGTGCCGCATGGAAGCGCAGGTCAGCAGTTAAGCAAGCCGATGAGAGGAGACGGTTGTGGCGATAGTTAACGGAGTGGTGGCAGGCATTGTCACCGCTGTGGACGTAGGCGTAGTGAAGGTCAACTTTCCGTGGCTGGATGCACAGCACGAGACGGATTGGATTCGCATCGCGACCATGATGAGCGGAGGTAATGCCGGTTCTTTCTTCATGCCCAACGTACAGGACGAGGTTCTGGTGGCCTTCGAACACGGCGACACACGATTTCCTTACGTTGTCGGGTTCACTTGGAACGGCCAGGATATTGCGCCGGGCACTGACGTGAGGGACCGGAAGTTGGTCTCGAAGAACGGGCACCAGATCCGTTTCCTGGATTCGACTCCTTCCGGCGGAAGCACTGGGGCCATCGTCATTGAGGACGCCAGCGGAAACCGAATCACGCTTTCTGACGGAAAGATAGTGGTGCAAAGCAAGTTCATGATTGAGATTGAGGCGCCTGCGATCTATCTGCAAGGTCCTGATTTGAATCCCGACAGCAGCGGGCCTCCCCAGAGGGCGTGGAAACGCAGAGTGCTGCCGAACAATAACGCGATTTAGAGCGGTATGCCCAACATTGACATTCCCATCCCGGTAGATCTGAATAAGACGTTTCAGTTCCCGCCGTGCTCGCAGGTGCAACTGCCCACACCGTCGCCCCTGCAGATCCATTTGCCGACCGGCGGCACTCTCAGCGCTTTCTCTGATCTTTCGAAAGGGATTCCGAGCGACTGCTCGCTGACCTTCAGCCTAATGCTGCAGGTGGCTCCCTTCCTTGCGAGCATTGAGTGCCTGCTCAAAGTGCTGGGATTGATCGGCCCCCTGATTGAGTTCGTAAAGGCGGTGCCCGATCCGATAAAACTGGCCAGCACCGTGCCTAAGTTTCTGAAAGCCGCCGAGGCAGTCATGCCCTGTGTAGCGGTAGTGACCGGACTGGGAATCATTCCATTCCTGAAGGATCTGATCTGCCTCATCATCAAAGCGCTGAATTGTTTTCTCGGGCAGCTTAAGACTTTACTTGGGGTGATGGGTGGTCTGGCCATCCAGCTTTCGGCGGCTCAGGCCGCCGGTGACGCGGACTTAGTGAGCGCCATTCAATGCGAACAGACCAACGCCCAAGCGCTGGCTTCGAACATGACTGCGTCCATTGAGCCTATCGGAGTGGTGCTCCAACTCGCCGGCACGATTTTCGAGATTGCCGGCATGAAGCCGATCACCTTGCCGGCGGTTGGATCCGCGACGGACCTTGACTCGTTGAATGTTTTGGTTCAGACCCTCCAGGGAGTCGTGGGCACTCTTACGATTGCGGGGGACGCGTTAGGAGGATGCGGCTCATGAATGGCACGGACTTTATCGGACAAGGCTGGGGCTTTCCAATCAAAGTCAATGCCAAGGGAGGCCTGGATTGGTCGACTGGGCCGGACAGGATTCAGGCCGCTATTTGGATCATTCTCTCGACGTCTCTTGGTGAGCGTCTCATGCTTCCGAGTTTTGGGGCGGGGATTAAAGACTACGTTTTCGAATCGAACAGCCCGATGATTCGCGCGCGCCTGCAAAGCGCCATTCAGGCGGCCCTTACTCAGTGGGAGCCGCGTATTCAAGTGGTTTCTGTGCAGGCCAACCCCTCGCCGGATCAGGACAGCCTGGTTCTGGTGTCGATCAACTACCAGATTCGCGACACCAATGAACTCTACAACATGGTCTATCCATTCTTCCTGACGGAAGGAACACTCTAATGCCGTTGCCCGATATCCAGCTTGACGACCGCAGTTACGACGACCTGGTAACTGAACTGCGGCGCCGCATCCCCGCATACACGCCGGAGTGGACGGATTACAACGAAAGCGATCCGGGCATCGCGCTCATCGAACTGTTCTCATGGCTCGCGGACATTTTGATTTATCGCATCAATCAAATTCCTGATAAGGCGTACGTTAAGTTTCTGGAAATGATCGGGATTCAGTTGGGCTTGCCCGCGCCCGCCCAAGCCTATCTGACATTCACGCTAACGTCAAAGGATCTGCCCACGGCCGTTCCCATCCCGGGCGGCACACAGGTGGGGCTGGCGAATGCTTCCGCCGGTCCGGTAATTTTCCAAACCACGGACAATCTCTACGCCAGCGGCGCCAGTCTTGCCGCCGTCCAAACCTTCGATGGCGCCCGTTACACGGTCGTGAATAATCCCAATCCAGTGGATGGGTCCACTTATTACGCTTTCAGCCAAGTCCCACAAACAAATGCGGCGCTCTATATGGGATTCGACCGGGCCTTTCCTGCGACGGGAGGTTATCAATATCCCTTGACTATCTTGGTCAATACGCCGTCCGTGACCGGTCAAGCGCAGGGTGGACAGAGTGGGCAGAACGCCTCTCCGCCGGTTATTGGGGTGCTGGAATACTCGACCGCAACGGGATGGGGCGCTGTAACTGTAGTGCAGGATGGCACGGCTGCACTGACTCAATCAGGTGCGATACTTTTCGAGGCGCCCACGGATTGGGCCGCGGTGCAATACGGTGCTCTGCGGAAAAGCACGGATCCCGCTTTGTACTGGATGCGCTTTCGCATTAGCCAGTTATTGGGCCCGGGATATCAGTCGCCGCCTCAGATCACCAATATTCTGATTAACACCATCACGGCGCTCAACGCTGTGACTGTCGAGGGCGAGTTGATCGGCGCGAGCAACGGAATGCCGAACCAGACGTTCCAGATTAGCAACTTTCCGGTGCAGCCGATCGACCCCACCGTCGCAGGTATTGTCCAGGTGGATGAAGGTGATGGGAATGGATACACGCTCTGGACTCAGGTGGAGGACTTCTCCGGCTACGATCGGAACAGCAAGGTTTATACGCTCGACTACTCCACGGGAATCGTTAGTTTCGGGGATGGCGTTAACGGAAAGATTCCGCATTGGCTTTCATCCGACAGTTCGAATCTGGAGACAGCCGACCTTCCGAATATCCAAGTGACTCAATATAGCTGGGGAGGAGGCTCGGCGGGCAACGCGGGCGCGAACAGCATCACTTCGCTGATTGACACGGTACCTTTTGTGGCGAGTGTCACCAATCTCCTGCCATCCGTGCTGGGCGCGGACGAGGAAACTGTCGATTCGGCCGAGGCCCGCGCGCCGCAGGCGATTCGCACGCTTTCGCGCGCGGTCACGCCGGGCGATTTCGTGAGTCTCGCTCTTCTGACTCCGGGCGCGAACATTCAGCGTGCGACGGCGATTCCGCTGCAACTGCCGCAGACGCAGGTGGTGCGCGCTCCCGATGGCACCGTGATCACCCCGCCGCCCGCGCCCGGAGTTGTCACCGTGATTGTGGTCCCGAGCGGACCTAATCCTCAACAGCCGGTGGCGAACGATCAGACGTTGGCGAAGGTGGCGGCTTATTTGGATAAGTATCGCCTGGTTACGTCCGAACTGTACGTAACCACGCCGGTGTATCGCCTGGTGGAAATACAGGCCCAGGTGATTGTGGAACCTGGCGCGAATTCGGGCGACGTTGAAACCGCTCTTGAGGCGGCCCTGCTCGCTTTTTACAACCCGCTCACTGGAGGACAGCAAGGCGCCGGGTGGGACTTCGGCGGCACCATCTATGTCTCGGACGCGTATCGGCAGATTCTTGACGTGGACGGTGTACAGCGCGTTGAAGGAGCAATAGACATCTATGTCGATGGCCAGCTTCAGCCGCAAGACCAGGACATTGCGCTCCAGCCGTTTGAGCTGGTTTATTCCACCAATCACGCGTTGGATGTGAGCTATTCGTAATGACACCATCGCGCAACAAATACTGGCTGCTTGACTCGGTCGCGGGTTGGCAAACGCAATCGAGCGACGGAACCTTCCTGACCCCGAAGGAAGGCGACATCACTCTGGACCCGCTGCCGGGTAGCGCCGTATTTCTCGATGCCGGCCTGGTTTCCTGCATCACGTGCCCGGTTGCTCTGGCGGGCGACGCGAAGGGCCGTGTGTTCGTGCTGGATGGCGCCACGAACCGCGTAACAATTCTGGATCTCACAGCCAAGACGGCGCGAGTCATTACTGCTTTCGGTGGTCCCGGCGCGGAACTCCGCCATTTCAAGACTCCACGATCGCTGACCGTTCTGCCGTCGGGCTCGATTGCCGTCGCCGACACTGGAAACGGCCGCGTGCAGCTTTTCTCCGGCCCCCCATATGTGTTGCTGCACGTTTGGGGCGCGCCCGACGTGCGCATGCAGCCCTGCGCGGTGTCGAGCGGCGGCTGCGATATCGTCTATATTCTCGATCGTAAGAGCCGCAGCATTCTGCGAGTGCGTGCGACTGGCGAGTGGTTGGATCCTATCGGCGCGGGTGTTTTGACTGATCCGGTGGAACTCGCGGTCGGTGGAGACGAGACGCTCGCGGTGGTTGACGGGCGTGGCGCGAACGCTGCCATTGTGATCTTTCCTCCAAATGGCGACAAGCCGGTGCGTCTGACTGTGGTTGCGGCGCCGCTGAGTCTGTCGTTTGACAGCGCCGGCAATCTCTACGTCGGAACCGCGAATGCGCTGGTCGCGAAGCTTGAGCCGGACAGCACTCAACTGAGCGGTTGGTCGCTCGGCGGCGAAGGTGTCAGCGATGCGGATGGGTCAGTTACAAAGGTGGCGTCGATTGCGGGACAAGGCTTGGTCGCCCTTCTCGATGACTCAACAGCTATTGCGCCTGCCGCCCCGCGGGTGTTCTCGATGGATGCGGCGGGGACCTACCGGCTTACGGGCTCATTTACAACCAATCCGCTGGATAGCAGCATCGAAACCTGCTCCTGGCACCGTGTGAATGTGATGGGGACGGTGCCGGACGGGACCAGCCTGTTAGTGGAGAGTCAGACCAGCGATGACAACATTAACTGGGCGCCCTTTGTCCAATGCGCGGTATTGGGAGGGAACTGTCCGGACTGCCTGATTCAAAGTGTACCGGGACGGTACCTGCAGCTCCGCTTCACTCTACAATCGAACGGCACAACAACTCCGCGGATCCACGCGCTGCAAGTGTTTTTCCCGCGTCAGAGTTACCTGCAATATCTCCCCGCGATCTTTCAGGATGACAACCAAAGCCGCCTGTTCCTGGATCGCTTTCTTTCGATTTTCCAAACCACCTTCGACGGTCTTGACAGTTTCCTGGACAACATTTGGCAGATCTTCGATCCGTACATGACTCCGAAGGCGGTATTTCCGTGGTTGGCGGCTTGGGTTGCGTTGCCGATCGATGCTGGAATGACACTGGCCCAGCAGCGGAAGCTGCTGAAGGTAGCCTTCCAAACCTATCTCATTCGCGGCACAGTGACTGGTTTGGAACAGGTGATCCAGGAATATACTGGCGTCGCGAACATTCGAATCCTGGAGCATTATCGGCTCCGAAACTGGACCAGCCTTCCACTTGCGGGTGGACTCGATCAAGGCGCGCGGCTGTGGAGCAATCATCTTTACGCGCGATTGCAGGTGGGCGTATCGTCAACCATCGGCGCATTCCGACTGACCAATGCGCCTCAGCCGGCATCGGAACCCTACGACTGGGGTGCGAACCAGTTCAGCGTACTCTTTCCCGCAAATCCGTACACGGTTTCCGATACGGCGGCGAAGCTGCAGACGATCTTGAATCGCGAGCAGCCCGCGCACACGCAAAGCTTTTTGTGCCCCGTATTCCCGCGATTGCGGGTGGGCGTTCAAGCCACTCTGGGCGTGGACGCTTATGTGGGCAAAGCGAACGCGATGATTCTCGGCAAATTGGCCACTTTGAGTTATGACTCCGTACTGGCACGCTCCCAGGCGGACCGCGACGCGCAAGCTTTGGGGCTCAGTCCCCATCCGCGCCTGGGTGTTGACGCAAGAATTCTGTGAAGGAGCAAGGCATGCAAACCAACAACAAGAGCAGTTCCGGGACAGCGGTGGCGAGTCCAGCGGCCAGCGCGGCCGCGCAAGCCACGGCCTGCGCTCCCTGCGAGATCCCTCCCTTTTGCCGAAGTTATTTTTATACCGGGAAGCTGCTGACTGAAAGCGACCTCAATCGTGAGCAGCGCTACGCGATGGATAAGCTGCGGCTGCACTACGTGGCTCTGCACGGCTGGGGCGTCGCATGCGGACTGATGGTGCGCCCTCATCCGCAGTGTCCGGACCGCTTCGTGGTTACGCCGGGCTTCGCGGTGGACGATTGCGGCCGCGAAATCCGCCTGCTGAAGGAATGCGTGACGATGTTCCCGAAACCGCCGGAGCCGGCGCGCGATCCGTGCCCGCCTGATCCTTGTGGAGACAAGGATGACGAGGAAATCGATGTCCCGCCGCCTCCACGCCGCGGCCAGACCTATTATGTCTGCATCCGTTATAACGAGTGTCAGGAAGATTTCATGCCCGTCGTATTCGCGGATTGCTGCGGGACCGCCAATCAGCCGAATCGTGTCTGCGAATGCGCCACTGTCGAACTTCTGCTCGAGCCGCCCGCATGCTTGGGTGAGACTGAGTCGCGCAGAGAGTCTCGCCGCGATGAGAACTGTCACGAGTTATGGAAGGACTTTTCCGAGAAGTGCCCTCCCACTGGAAAGACGTGCTGTATTCCGCTTGCGGTGATCCGCGATTACGTTTACTGCGAGCGCTTCGTGGAAGAGATGATCGACAACTCTATCCGGCCCGTGCTGCCCAGCGTCCCGCGTCTGGAAGAGCAGATTCACTGTGTCATGGAGCACCTGCCAAAACCCACGCCCCGCCTGACACACATCGCACGCATTCACTGGGACCACGATCGAGAATACCACCCCGGTGAGTTCCTTTACGAGTTTGTCGGCACGAAAGAATCGCCCCGGGGGTTCGAAATCGAGTTCGACGGCCGGGTCCATCAGAAGGGGCTGAATACCCGCACATTTCAGGCCACCATCGTGCGCGAGCCGCCGGACCGGCGCGACCCGCGGATCGTCGAGATCGCTCCGGCCCGCGTAATTCGCAGCGAGGATGGAAACCGCTGCACTCTCTACATCGATCCGGAGTATGCGCGCCATCAACTGCATGAGCATAACTTCGACGTGTTCATCACGCTCCGCTGCGACAAAGTGCTTGATGAACGGGGGCTGGCAGTTGACGGAAATCTGTTGGCCTCGTCGCGCCAAGATGAGGATCACGATTACATGGTGAAGCTTCCAACCGGCGATGGCGTTCCGGGCGGCTTGTTCGAGAGCTGGATTCGAGTCAGGCGGGAAAGATAAGTGCGCGGGAAGCGACTGGAGACCACAATGACCTATACAAAGTCCACTAAGGCGAGTTCGGCGGGCCAAAGCAGTTCAAGTTCGGCCTCGGCAAGCGCCACTGCCACCTCCTCTCCCTGCGGCTGCGGGTGCGGGTGCAATCATCATGGGACGCCGGATACCGGGTGCTGCAAGCTCACCTGCTTCGAACGGCCGCAGTACTTCTGCGGACAGCTGCTCTCCGACGCCGACCTGACACTTGAAGAAACTTACTTCCGCGAAAAGAATAAGCTATACCACCGGACTCTGGATGGCTTCGGCGTGGTGTGCGGATTGCGGATGCGCTGCGACGGAAATTGCAAAGGCAAGATCACAATCGGCGACGGCTATGCGATCGATTGCTGCGGGAATGACTTAGTGGTCTGCGAGCCGCGAAGCTTCGATGTCATCGGTGAGTTGCGCAAGAAGAAGTGGCTGATGGAGATGCCGCAGGAGCCTTGCCGCGAGGAGCGCGACCGGGAGTACGAAAGAGACTGCATTACCAGGCAATGCTTCTATATTGGAATCTGCTACGACGAAGTAGCTTCGAATTATGTGGCGCCGTATACAACGGATTGCTCTCCGGGTCCCGGCCCTTGCCAGCCGACGCGCATCCGGGAAGGCGTGCGCTTCGAGATTTACGATAAATTGCCGGTTCGCCCGAATCCGCTCACGGAGATCGAGAAGCGCATTGAGCGCTGCTTCTGCGTCTTCCGCGAGGGGCAATTCGCGAAAGGACTACAGTTGCTGGCTCCGCGTATCCTGGAGATTCTTCGCTGCAGGGATGAGAGAGAAGAACGAAAAGAGGAGCAGAGAGAGGAGCGCAACAGAGAGACTCACACGTTTCAGGAATTGCGAGCTCTTTTCCTGCATCAACTCCGCATTTGCCCGGACCAATACAACTGCAATCTCGAACAGGAAGTGTACGAGTTGCGGCCTCCCAGGGAAAGGGAAGGATCGACCGCGCTGGAGTCTTTCACAAGACTCTTTGAGCTGATTCAGAAATACGTGTTCAGCTGCGTTCTGGCTGAGTTCGCGTTCCTATGTCCGGAGCCCCCGGATAACTGTTGCGTGCTGATTGGCAGCGTTGAGGTTGAGAACGGGAAACTAACACGAGTTATCAATTATCCCCGATGGTATCTCTGGTGCTTCGCGAATTTCTTCGAGGTTCTGGTTTACACCGTAGCCAATGAAGCAGCCTGCGACAGGGCCCAGCCGGAACAAACACCGATTCGGGACGAGCCGCGAAAACCCCGGCGGGAAGGTTGCTGCCCGGGTTTCGAAGTCGATGTCTGCGAGTTTCTGAGTCTCTTCGTGGCCGAAAATCGCGCGCCTGAGTATGCCGCTCGTGCACTCCCGACAGCTCTCAAGGCAATGCAGCGCGCGATGATTGATGGGTTTGACTTCACGAAACCGAATGGTGTGGCGACGGCCGCGTTCAACGGCATGTCCATCGATACAGCCAAGAAGCTTGCCGAAACGCTCCACTTTAAGCTGGAAGCCCTGGGCGAGTCAGGCGCCGGGGCGCAGGACCTGTTCAGCGCCATTACCGAGAACGGGATTCTTCGCCGAGGAGGACAGCTCGCGTATGAGAGTGAAGGGGAACGAATCACGACCGCCATGCGGCCCATGGGCGCGCCGTCCAGCGCCGTCGGCCCTTATTCGGTCGAAGCGATTTCGGAGCTAGTCGCGCGGCTGAAGAAATGTGAGGACGAGATCAAGGATCTAAGAGGAAACCAAAACCCCGAGGGAGGCCAACGTGGGTAGCATCGATCGCGTCCGTTACTATGACGGCGAGTTTCTGCGTGCCTTCGACTTCGGCGATGAGCAGACGTATCACATGGAGATGCGGCGACGGCTGAACCGGTATCTCCACCGCTATGGAATCGCGCAAGGGCTTCTGTTGACGGAGGATATTGAGGCTGGTATTCATCAAGTCTCTATTCCGCCTGGCTTGGCCATTGACGCGTTCGGGCGCGAGATCTACCTGTTCGCGCCGTATACATTCGGCGACGCCGATATCACGGCGAATCGCATTGCCAGCGCGGGGGCTTATGATGTCTGGCTGCGGTACAACAAGTCAGCCAGTACGCCTCCTTCAGCCGGATACTCGCAATGCAATCAGACCAATCAGTACACGCGGTGGATGGAGTCTTTCAGCGTGGTCCTGCTTCAAAGTCCCTCGAATCCTTTCACGCCTCCGGCGTTCACGGATGACGACACGGATAATCCCAGCGAGGATCAGGTCGGCGTTTTGCTGGGAACGGTTTCCGTGGACCCGTCGTCCGCCACGGCCCAGTTCGCGAGTCCGCAACTTCATCGGCGCCATTTTCTGGGGATCTTTGCGCAGAGTATCCAGACCCCTCCGGGCTACAGTGCGGTTTCGGCCTTCAACTTCCCTGCCAGGCAGTCGGCTTGGAATCCACCCATATCCTTGGAGATTGAGCCGAATATCTTTGCCCGGCAGAACCTGATTCTGGGACCGGACTTCGATCTCACCACCACGACCGGCGGGGTTGCCATCACAACCACCCCCGCGGCTACGACCAGCCCCTCCGGAAGCGCCAAGCTTGCCGGAGACTTGTTCGTGCAGGGAAACGTGTATTCATTCGTACCCGATCCTGTTAAGCCGCAGTGGCTGGGGCTGAGCGCTTACGTGAAGCAGCTCGCGCAGCAAGGAATGCCGGATTTTGTCGCGACTGCCGTCCCTGTTGCAATCACGCCACCCAATCCGGCGCCATCGCCGGGTTCATTCACAGTCACCGCGCCCGCGATCGCTATCCCGAGTAAATTAACATCGATGAGCAACGTGGTCGCATCGGCGTCCATAGGCGGCATTGAGTTCAATACGCCTGCCAGCATGAACCAAGTCGGAGTCTTCATTAATAGTGTCTCCGGCTCACCCGGTGCCAATCAATGCACGGTATCGGTCACTTACACGATCACCGGCGTGATCGGCACGGCGACACCGATTCTGACCTTCTACGTCAGCGCAAGCGCTGTCTGCTACCCCTAGCGTCATGGGCCTCCGCATCGCCCAATTCGTCACCACCTGCCATGTGCCGCGACCGCGGCAGAAGGATGCGGAGCTTGTGGACCGCCTCGCCCACGGACGCTTTCCTAAGGATCTCGCGGATCATCTCGGTCCCAGTCTCTCGCGCCAGCCCGCCATCGTTCGTATTCGCTTTCTCCCGATGCGGGTGGTTATTCCCGGCCCGGAGCTCAATGAAGGCTCGCTGTCCAAAGCATGGACCCAGGCTTTCAGCAAGGCACTCTTTACCGCGCTTGCGTATCCCACAGGCGCAGGACCTTTCGAAGTCTTTCGGTCCGACTCAGTCGCCGCGTTCGTCGCCAGTGCAATCCGGGACCTGCTTGCGGGCTCGGCTGCTGGCAAGTTTCAATATGCCGAGTTTGAGGAGATCTTCCGCTCCGGCAACGATCAAGCTGCTCTGACTCTGTTGTGCCGATGGCCGCACCTTACGACCTCAATTCTGCTGGAATTGGCGGGTTCGAACGCTGTTGACCGCTTACTCGGCCGTTTCGACGATTTAGCGCTGGAGCAGATTTTTGCGGTGCTGGGCAGGCATGAGAATGCGGAGGCGGCTCCGCTCTCGGTCGCCGAGCTAATCGCGTCTGCGCAGTTGGCGCGCACGCATCTGCCGGACAAGTTGTCGGTCTTGCGCTCACGCCGCTACGCCCTTCGCCTTTTTGTCGAAGCTCGACGCCGCGGCGATCCTGGCTGGCTTCCGCGTAGACTCTTTCATAGCCTGCTTGCCGTGACCATTTTGCTCCAGGAGGGAACGCTCACCGGCGCATCGTTGTCCCAAGGAAGCGCGCACTTCGGTGACACGCAGCACCAGGAATCCGCCGGCGCGAAACGCCTTCCCGCCATCGTCAAGTCTGTTCTCGATCAGATTCGGCGAGAGATGCAACTCAGGCCGGAAGCGCCACCATTGGTCCGGCTGAATGCCCTTTTAATCGAGTTGCGAATCGACCTCAAAATTCCATCCCCGTCGGAGGCAGCGCAGCGGGCGCGTTGGATCGCGTCGCGCTGGTGCGGGCTGTTCTTCCTATCGACTACCCTTGATGGTCTCGGGTGGGTGGACGCCTGGAGACGGCTCAACCACTTTCAAACTGGAGGAGTCTCCTTTCTGCTAGCAGGACTGGCGCTCGCAACCACCGAACAGTTCGATCCGGCGCCAAACTCTCTCGAATCCGGCGTAGCGCTGTTCTCCGGATATACAGACCAGCCTGACCTCGCCCATCTCCGCCGAGCCTTCGAGGATCACGGGCGAGACGTGCGGCTCGATGTGTTGCGCGCTGCGCTGTCCCCCGAGGTGTCGCATGAAGAAATTGACGAGGCCGCCGGATCCTGGGCAGCTACGCTCGACCGGTTGAAGCAGCATCTGCTGCGCGCCTTTGCCTCGCGTATCCGCGGCTTCCGGCAGGCTTCCGGCCCAAGCATCGTGCGCACGTTCATTCAACGCTCCGGCAGGATTCGCGTGGAGCCGGAGCGTATCGCCGTTGCCGTCGAGCCCAGCCCATTCCAGGTGGCCTTGCATATCGCCGGATTGGATGGCCCCGTGGAGTCGCTTTCCTGGCTCGGCGGCCGGCGTCTCGAATTTGAAATCGGGGAACTTTGATGGAACCCTATCGCGATAGCATTGAGCATCTCACCGATGAGTTGAAGCGGGTCGATCTGCTGGTTCGCCGGGCCCTGGCTATCGCTCGCAGCCCGCACCCAAAGACAGGCGATGAATTCCGCGGCCTGGTGATCTCCGAACCCGACATCGACCAGATGCTGGAGGCCGGCGAGTTCCTTTCGCAGCATTGGCGCAAACAGGACGCCGCGAAAGATAAGCTCGATCCGCTCGACAAGAAACTTCAGGAGTTGCGGGAAACCATCGACCAGCGCCGCGAGTTAACCGCGAAAAGCGGCCGCCGGCTGACGCTTCCTTATCTGGCGGAGCGTTTCGGCTTATCCTCGGCCGAAGTTGATTTGGTCCTCGTAGCGCTGGCGCCGGAGCTCGAACCGAGATACGAAACTCTCTACGCTTATTTGCAGGACGACGTAACCCGTAAGCGTCCCAGCGTGGATCTCGCGTTGAATCTGATCTGCCGGAGCGATCGGGAAAAGCTGTTCGCGCGCCGCTTCTTTGCGCCTGGCGCACCGCTGGTCCACTTTCGCATCGTCGATCTGCTGGAAGAATCGCACGACCGTCAGGCGACGCTGCTGCGGAAATTCCTCAAGGTGGACGATCCTCTGCTGCGATTCCTCCTTGAACATGCTCCCACCGGTCTTGCATTAGGGTCCTTTATCGCCCCCAGCGCCACCATTGACAGCGTGGAAGTAGACGAGGCCACGCGGAAGAAAATGCAGAATCTGGTCGATTCGCTGCAGCGAGCCGGAATTTCCAACACAATCGTGCGCATTACCGGATCCTCGCGCAACGACTTGCAGGCGGCCGCCGAAGCAATCGGTCAAGCTCTGCATAAACCACTCATAGCGGTCGATGCGGCCGATCTGGAAAATGCGGGGACGAATCTGAATGCGATGATCCGCGACTCCGCGCTGCTCGATTCAGCCATCGCGGTATTTGCGTCCGAAGGCGCGGCGCCGGAACAACAACCTCGGCCGGCCTCCGGGGCGGATCAGAAATTATGGCGGTCTCTCGACCAGATCCCGGGCCCGGTGATCGCTTTGGGGCCGGCGAGCGCGTTCTCCGACCTTCCGCTGGAGGCTCGCATTTGGAGACTGGACTTGGCGCCGGCGGACTACGACCTGCGCCGCCAGACCTGGGAGACGGCCCTGGCTGGGACGAAGGGAGACGTCGATCCGGCGCGGCTCGCGGACACATTCCGCTTCGGCGGCGCGCAGATCCGGCAGGCCAGTGCGGCCGCTTGCTCCCTGGCCGCGCTTCGCAATCCTTCGGATCCCACGCCCGCAATGGCCGACGTCCTGGAGGCCGGACGCGCGATGACCGCGCCGAACCTGCAGCGTTTCGCCACGGCCGTTCAGCCGCGGTATACCTGGTCCGATATTGTCCTGCCCGACGACAAACTTCACCAGTTGAAGCATATCGCGGAGCGTTTCGAACAGCGCCGGAAAGTGCAGCGCGATTGGGGATTCGGCGAAAAACTCTCGCGCGGCAAGGGATTGAACGTCCTGTTTACGGGAGCGTCCGGAGTCGGCAAAACCATGTCGGCGGAAGTCCTCGCCAACGCGCTTTCGCTGGTGCTCTATCAGATCGACCTGTCGACGGTAGTCAGCAAATACATCGGAGAGACGGAAAAGAATTTGAGCGCGATCTTCCGGGAGGCCGAACTCAGCCAGAGCCTGTTGTTCTTCGACGAAGCTGACTCGCTCTTTGGAAAGCGGACCGAGGTCAAGGATGCGCACGATCGTTACGCCAATCTGGAAGTGAACTATCTGTTGCAGCGCATTGAGCAGTTTGAGGGGATCGTGGTGCTCGCGACGAATCTACAGCGAAATTTGGACGACGCGTTTCTGCGCCGGATGCAGGAAGTGATCGATTTCCCCATGCCGGACGAGGCTCTGCGGGAGCGCATCTGGCGGCAGCACCTGCCGGCCGGTGCGCCCACCGCGAACGATATCGATTTTGGATTCCTGGCGCGCCAGTTCAAATTGACGGGCGGCAATATCAAGAATGCGGTGATGTCCGCGGCGTTTCTCGCGGCAAGCCAATCGAAAAAGATCGGAATGGCGGAGATGGTTCGCGGGGTGCGAATGGAGCTGCAGAAACAAGGCAAACTCCTGATGAAGGCCGATTTCGGGAAGCACTTCGAAACGGCGCAGGAAAGCGGCGACAAGAAGGTGATGTGATGCGAAGGTGGCATTTTGCCTCAGGGTAAAATGAGTGCGGAGATGACAGAGTCATAACCATGTGCGCATCCGCCAGATGGTTCCGGGCAGGGAAGTCGACGGAAATCGACGCCTACGATGACTCTGGCCCAAATGCGGAGCATTCAGGCGAGCAGCCGGACTTAGCGGTGGACCGGGCAATTGGATCCGACCCCGGGACCGCGGCGCGGGGTCTGGCCGCCCCGTCGTTGCGCGCGCCCATCCTCCAGCGCGTGCAGCGCGATTACGGGAACCGGGCGTCGCAAAATCTGGTAACGCAGGTTTTGCAGCGGCAAACTTCGCCCTCATCCGACGGCAAATCTCCTGAGTTGGACCCGATACCTTCGGGTGGAGGGCAGCCCCTGGAAGAGAGGGAGCGCGCCTCGCTCGAGCAGCATTTCCAGACTGGTCTTGGCGACGTTCGGGTCCACACCAGCCCGGAAGCGGCCGAATCGGCGACCGGTCTGGACGCGGTTGCCTATACCAGCGGGCGGGATATTTATTTCGCGGCGGGCATGTACGCCCCATCGAGTGACAGCGGGCGGCGCTTGCTGGCTCACGAAGTGGCGCATGTGGTTCAACAAAGCTCTGGCAAAGAACCCACAATCGCCGCGAAATCGGCACGAGGAGCGAAGATCGGCGCGCCCGAAGATATTTTAGAGACGGAGGCTGATAAAAAAGCCGAGGAGTTCATGAGCGGATCGGCGCTCGATCTCACCGAGGAAGAACGCAAGAAACGCGAAGCTTCCGCCGTAACTTCAGGAACCCCGCAGAGGACGGTTCAACGTCAGCAGGCGCAACCCCAATCCCCAACCGCGCAATCCACAACCAGTCTGGATGCAACTGCCCAGTCCATTATCCGGGGCGCGGGAGACGCCAAGCGTGACGCAGGCGTGCGTGCCGTGGAGGCCGTCTGGCGAATTATTCACGAGTATTACCCGAGTGAAGCGGCGAAAGTAAACGTAGTGACATATGACAACAAAGAGGCGCCCACGGGTTTGGCGACAGGCCCGTATCCCGCGGTCAATCCAACCTCCGGAAAAATCTTTGTCGGAGATGACTTTCTGCGAGGCGTGACGGACGCCAGGGCTTTCGCGCATCGAGTCCTTCAAGTAGGTCATGAGCTTGAGCACATCAATCAGTTCCGCGATCCTGCAATTGGGCCGAGCCCCGCAAAAAAAGACGAACGCGAGTTTCTGGCCTTCTATCACGAGGCCCTGGCGTCAGCGGCGCCTCACACCGGGAGATTTCAGCATTCCACGCGCATTGAAGTCATCGATCAGGCCCTGGGCTATTACGATTGTCTTGCGTCGGCGCCGGAGCAGGACAAAAAGGACGCCGCAAAAAAATACGCGGCATATCAAAAGATTTTATTAGACCGCCGAAGCGCGGAAATCGCGGATATGAAGAAGAAGGGCTACGCGAATGTGCCCGCGGACGTGCCCCCAACAGGCTGCCGCCGCCAGAATATGTCAACCGCGAGGCCCTGATAACGGACCGATGCCCCCCGCTGAAAACGACGGTTCCACCCGCTCGCGCCGTCGGGGCCACCCGCTATGAAAACCCGCTGGTGGACAAGGCTGTTCTCTCGCAAGAAACCGCAGGTTTTGATCGCCGCTCCCCCTGCGGCCTCCGAGGCCGAAATCGTCAAGGTGGAAACAGCGCCGGCGACTGACCTTGGCTCCGCCCCGCAAGGCGAGCAAGCAACCGAGAACAGCCCAGTGATCGACGTCGTTGCCGAACCCGTGTGGGCTCTGCCGGAATCCGATGGCGAAGCGCCTTTGCCCGCCACCGTTCCTAAGCCCGCGCTGCCTGCGCACGCCCCCTCGGAGGACTGGCTTCGCTCCCGCGCCTTATATTTTGCCGCTGCAAATTACTCATCGCCCGCCGGATCCGAACGTATCCTTTCCCCGGATCTGCTCTTCCGGCTCGGCATTGAGAGGCATCGCTCTCAAGCCGAAGCGACTCCGGTGCCAGAGCCCGCGGCTCAGCTTCCCACCCCTTCTGTGAAACTCGCCCCCAGGCCCATGGAAGGATTCGCAACCGCCGAGAACCAGGATGCGGCCCGTTCCGATCCGGCCGGCCGTGTTCTTTCGGTAGATCCGCTGCTGTTGACTCTCTTCTTCTCTGAACGCGAGGCTGGCCCCGGAGTTCCAGTTGACGCCACCACCGAATATCTGACTGACCCGGCGCTACTCGAGCGCGGCGTCACTTTGCGCGACCGCGTGCTTCAGAACTGGGCCGCGCGAGGCGCTCCGCTAAGCCCGCGCCAATTCTATGAACTGGCGCGAAGCGTCGCCGGCCATCCCGGCACGGCGTTGCTGCTTTGTCACAACACGGCGAAAGCATTCGCCCGTGGAGGCGAAGCCATCCGTTGGCGGATCATGAATCGCAACCGCGGCGAATACGACGATGGAAAGTCGAAATACACCGCCGCGATCCTGCACCGGGAAGGGGTCTTGAAATCCGGCCCCCTCGCCCCGCCTTCCCTATTTTTTCTGCTCTTCTCCGCCGCTGCCTTCGGTACCGCCGATACCGGGGATTGGTATCGTTTTTTCTCTTCAGCCGCTGCAATGTATTACGCAGCAACTAAGCAGAGCCGCGTGCCCGTCTTGTCTCCCTCGTCAGAAGTCGAGCAAGTTGCGCGCTGGATCGACGAACTGGCCCAGGCCATGCGGGACCCGTCCGCGGAATGGTCCCCCGCCTATCGCGCCTGGTTGTGGGTCAATGCGTGGACATTCTTCGAAAGTGGCCAGTGGGGGAGCAGTCAGGCGGAGATCAGACGGGAAAACATTGTCAGCCTGCAAGGCGCGGCCTTCGGGTTAAAGGAAGCCGCGCCCACAGCGGCCTGCGATTGGAATTGGTTGGTCCCCGTGAAAGGCGTGCGCTTCGCGAGACCCTTCGATCATGCGGCGTCTATCGCGGAGCGAATTGCGCCGGAATCGGGCGGGAGCAAATACTAAATGCTCACCCGGACGACCATCGCCAAGATTCTTGCCGTCCCGTCTCCACAGATCCACCGTGATGTAACGGGCGCGTCATTTTCCATTCTCTGCACCGTCGAAGAAGGGGTCGCATGCCGCTTCGCTGGCTCGGATTGGACGGATGCGAGCCTGGCGCCGCTGGCGTTGTCCATCGTCGATGAACTGGGTTGGAACAGGATCGATCGGGCGCCGCGCAGGCAGGTGATGCTTCGAGGCTTCGCGCCAGACGGCGATCCCGCTCGGGCCAGGTGTGAGTGCGACGCCGGGAACGGCTACATCCAAATTGAAGTGACCGAATGAGGGCCGTTCCACGGGGCGCTCTGTGCGGGTTGTCGGGTGTGATAAGATCCACATTTTACAATTTGATTAAGGGAGCTTAAGGTCAGTGAAAGTTTACGAAACCAGCGACATCCGGAACGTGGCTCTCGTGGGCCATGGAAACTCCGGCAAGACGTCCCTCGTGGCGGGATTCCTGTTTGCCTCCGGCGCAACCGGCCGTTTGACGCGCACCGATGAGGGCAACACCATCACGGACTTCGATGATGAGGAAATTTCCAGAAAGATCACGATCTCCACGGGAATCGCCGCGGCTGAGTGGAGCAGGAAGAAAATTAACCTGATCGACACGCCCGGCTTCAATATGTTCATGAACGACACCAAGGCTTCCATGGTGGCGGCCGACGCGGCCTTCGTGACCGTCGATGGCGTGGCCGGCGTCGAGGTTCAAACCGAAAAGGTGTGGAGCTTCGCGGAGGAGTTCAGGCTTCCGCGAGCCATCGTGATCAACAAGCTCGACCGCGAGCGTTCCAGCTTTGAGCGCACTCTGGAGAGCATTCAATCTTTCTTCGGCCGCACCGCGATTCCGATTCACCTGCCCCTGGGCGCGGAGCGCGCGTTCAACGGCGTGGTCGATCTGGTGCGCATGAAAGCATACACCTACGCGCCCGACGGCGATGGCAAAGGCAAGGAAGGTCCGATTCCGGACGGCCTTGCCGCCGAAGCGCAGAGCGCGCACGAAGCGCTGGTGGAGATGGTGGCGGAAGGCAACGACGCGCTGCTGGAAGAATTCTTCGAGACGGGCACTCTGCCGGTGGAGCATATTCTGGAAGGCCTTCGCGACGCGGTGCTCCACAGGCGTGTTTTTCCGGTGTTGTGCGCCTCCGGACTGCATAACGTGGGCAGCGATCTACTCCTGAATTTCGCGATCGAGAACTTCCCCAATCCGGCCGAGCACGGGCCGTGGAAAGGCAAGCTCAACGGCACTGAGGCGGAGCGCGCTGAGAAGGATTCCGAGCCGGTATCGGCATTCGTCTTCAAGACCGTCGCCGATCCGTTTGCCGGCAGAGTCTCCTATTTCAAAGTCATCTCCGGCATTGTCCGCAACGACGCAAATCTGGTGAACGCCCGCAGCAGCACCGGCGAGCGTTTGTCGCATATCGGCGCGCTGTTCGGCAAGACTCTTCCGCCGGTGACGGAAATCCACGCGGGCGATCTGGGCGGCGTCGCGAAGTTGAAAGACACGCTGACCGGCGACACGCTGGATGATAAAACTTCGCTGATCGCGTATCCGCCGGTGCAGTTGGCGGAGCCTTCGATTGCGTACGCCATCTCTGCCAAAACGCGTAACGATGAGGACCGCATGGGCAACGCGGTGCATCGCATTCTGGAAGAAGATCCGGCTCTGCGGTTTTATCGCGATCCTCAGACGAAGGAGTTCCTGTTGGCCGGCAGCGGGCAGCAGCACGTGGAAGTCATCGTCAGCCGTTTGAAGAAGCGCTACGGCGTGGACGTGGAACTGCACGCGCCCAAGATTCCGTATCGTGAAACCATTCGCGGCAAGGCGGATGTGCAGGGCCGCCACAAGAAGCAGACCGGAGGCCACGGCCAGTTCGGCGATTGCTGGATTCGCATGGAGCCCCTTGCGCGCGGCGGGAAATTCGCCTTTGACAACGAAGTCTTCGGCGGCGCGATTCCCAGGAATTTTATTCCCGCCATCGAAAAAGGCATTGTCGAGGCGGCGGAGAAAGGCTATCTGGCCGGTTTCCCTGTGGTCGATTTCAGAGTGGTGGTGTATGACGGTTCGTATCATGACGTGGACTCGTCTGAAATGTCGTTTAAGCTGGCAGCTCGAAAGGCGTTCAAGGCGGGAATGGAAGCGGCCAAACCGGCGCTGCTGGAGCCCATCATGAATGTTGAAGTTCAGGCCCCTGTGGAATACGCGGGAGACTTGATGGGCGATATGAACGGACGGCGTGGACGCATCTCCGGGATGGACACCAAGGGCGGGACGCAGATTATCAAGGCGCAGGCGCCCATGGCCGAGATGCTGAATTATCAGAACGACCTGACGTCGATGACGCAGGGACGGGCCACGTTCAGTATGGAATTCGATCACTATGATTTCGTGCCTGGGTTGCAGGCGGAAAAGATTATTGCCGCAGCCAAGGCAGCCAAGACGGGCGAAGAGGAAGAAGAGGAATGATTCGATTTTGCGGCGGAAAGCAGTTAGACTAGGGTTGGAGCAGCCTAAGGCCTATGGCAGCATGCACCCATCTGAATCAAATTCATAAAGTCTCACCGCACACCAAGGGTTGCGAGGAGTGCTTGAAAACCGGCGATACGTGGGTTCATCTGCGTCTTTGCCTGACCTGCGGACACGTCGGCTGTTGCGACTCATCTAAGAACAAGCACGCCACCAAACATTTTCACGCCACTCACCACCCCATCGTCCGCTCCCTGGAGCCGGGCGAGGATTGGATGTGGTGTTTCATCGACGAAGTCGTTCTGGAATAACTGCAGCCGTTCAGGCGCCCATGTCCGAAGCTCCCGAACAGTCCGATGCGATGTTCCCGACGCTGGATGACGCGCAGCTTGCGCGGCTGGCGGCATTTGGGCAACAGGGCGAAGCCGAAGCGGGTGCGATCCTCTTTCAGCAGGGCGATTCAACCCACGGCGTCTTCGTCGTGCTGGCCGGCAGTATCGAGATCACGGGTGTTTCTCGCGACGGCGCCATCGTCAGGGTCCTGACGCGCGGCATGTTCACGGGCGAGGTGAACCAGCTCTCCGGAAGACGCAGCCTGGTGCAGTGCCGCACGCGCGAGGCGAGCACGATCCTGGAAGTAGGGCGCGACAATCTGCGCCGGATCTTTCAAACCGATGCCGGGCTCGGCGAGATTCTTCTGCGCGCCTTCTTGGTCCGGCGGATTTACCTGATCCAGAATTCGCCCGGCGACGCTTTACTGGTGGGCTCCAGCCATTCCGCGGACACCTTGCGTCTGCGGAACTTCCTCTCACGCAATGGCCATCCGCACACGTATGTCGACGTGGAGCGCGATCCCGATTTTCAAACCATCCTCGATCAATTCCAGATTGGCGTCGCCGACATACCGGTGCTGATTTGCCGAGGCGAACTGGTGCTTCGAAATCCCAGCAACGCGGAAGCTGCGGAATGTTTCGGATTGAATGAGGGAATCGATGAGGGCGAGGTCTATGACCTTATCGTGGTGGGCGCCGGACCCAGCGGACTGGCCGCGGCGGTGTACGGAGCATCGGAAGGATTGAACGTCCTGGTGGTGGAGAGCACCGCGCCGGGAGGGCAGGCCGGGTCCAGCTCCAGAATCGAAAATTATCTCGGGTTTCCCACCGGGATTTCGGGGCAGGAACTCGCGGGCCGCGCGTTTGTTCAAGCGGAGAAGTTTGGGGCGCACATTGCAATTGCTCGATCGGCTCGCGCGCTCAAAAGCGTGCGCCCGCCCTACGCAGTAGAACTTGACGATGGAAAAACGGTGCAGGCTCGCAGCATTATCGTTGCTGCGGGGGCGCAATATCGAAGACTGCCGCTGCCCAACCTGGCTCAGTTCGAAGGCTCCGGGGTGTATTACGGCGCGACCAACGTCGAAGCTCAGCTCTGCAAGGATGAAGAGGTGGCTGTGGTCGGAGGAGGAAACTCCGCCGGGCAGGCTGCGCTGTTTCTGTCGGTGCAGGCGAAACATGTGCACTTGCTGGTGCGCGGACCTGGTCTGGCGGACAGCATGTCGCGATATTTGATCTCGCGAATTGAAGCCTGCAATGAGATTACTCTTCGAACGTTTACCGAAGTTGATGCTTTGGAGGGCAATGGGCACTTGGAGCGCGTCCGTTGGCGCATGGTGCAGACAGGCGAGACCAAGGTTTGCGATATCCAGCACCTGTTCCTGATGACCGGCGCTTGCCCCAACACTGCATGGCTTCGCGGATGCCTCGCGCTCGATGCCAAGCAGTTCATCAAGACAGGCCCGGATCTTGGAGTTGACTGGCCGCTCCAGCGCGGACCGTTTCTCTTGGAAACCAGCCTTCCCGGAGTGTTCGCGGTGGGCGATGTCAGGGCCGGGAGCGTCAAGCGAGTCGCTTCGGCTGTCGGTGAGGGCTCCATGGCGGTCCAGTTTGTACACAGAGTCCTCGACGAATAGGTGTCGGCCGAAGAAAGGGGGCAACTCGTGAGCGCTTCTCAAGTGCTCCTGCCAGCGTTCCTGATCGGCGCCGCAGACGGCTTGCGTTCTCTGACAGCGCCGGCGGCCGTGGCGTGGGCCGCGCATCTGGGCTGGCTCAACCTCATTGGCACGCCTCTTTCTTTCATGGGATCGACGGCGTCTGTGGCGATCTTCACCGTGCTGGCCATCGGCGAACTGGTTGCCGACAAGCTTCCTTCCACGCCCAGCCGGACTGCCCCGCCCGGTTTGATTGCCCGAATCGTCCTCGGAGGCTTATCGGGAGCTTGCGTCGCGGCCGCTGGAGCGCAATCCGCCCCGGCCGGCGCTGGTTTGGGGGTTGCGGGCGGTCTCGCCGGAACATTTGCAGGCTATCAGGCGCGCACCCATCTGGTGCGTGCGCTGAAGGTTCCGGATCTGGTCATTGCGTTGCTGGAGGATGCCGTGGCCGTTGGCGGAAGCCTTTTTCTCGTTTCCCGGTTCTTTTCGCGGTTCTAGCGGACGGTCTCACACATCTAAATCTAAGCGCGCACATGAAATATTCATTCGACGCGATTATCATTGGAACGGGTCAAGCTGGACCTTCGCTGGCCGGGCGCTTGACGGCTGCGGGAATGAAGGTCGCGGTCATTGAGCGCGGCCTTTTCGGAGGAACCTGTGTTAACACGGGATGCATTCCCACCAAGACAATGGTGGCCAGTGCTTACGCGGCGCACATGGCTGGCAGAGCGGCCGAATACGGAGTAACCATCACCGGTCCTGTCAGCGTCGACATGAAGCGAGTGAAGGCGCGCAAGGACGAGGTTTCGCGCCAGTCCAATGTTGGGGTTGAAACGTGGCTGAAGAACATGACCAACTGCACGGTCTATCAAAATCACGCCCGTTTCGAATCACCTCATGAAATAAGCGCGGGCGATGCCAGGCTTACGGCGGATCGCATCTTCATAAACGTGGGCGGACGCGCCAATGTCCCTGATATTCCAGGATTGAAGGAAGTCCCCTATCTTACAAACAGCTCCATGATGGAAATGGATCGCCTTCCCCGGCATCTTATCATCGTGGGCGGCAGCTACATTGGGCTCGAGTTCGGCCAGATGTTCCGGCGCTTTGGCAGCGAAGTCACGATCCTGGAAAGGGGTCCGCGCCTGATCGGGCGCGAAGACCACGATATCTCAGACGCGATTCGCCAGATCCTGGAGGGAGAAGGCGTCGGCATCCGTTTGAACGCGAAGGTCACGCGGCTGGCAAAAACCGGTGACGATATTGCCGTCACTGTGGAGCGCGACGGTAAAACGGAAGACATCCGCGGCTCCGATCTTCTTCTGGCCATCGGAAGGCGTCCAAATACCGACGATCTTGGTTTGGATAAAGCTGGAGTCGAGACGGATCCGCATGGCTATGTCAAAGTCGACGACGAACTGCGGACAAACGTCCCCGGAATCTGGGCTTTGGGCGATTGCAACGGCAAGGGCGCGTTCACCCACACATCCTATAACGACTTCGAAATTGTGGCCGCGAATCTTCTGGATAACGATCCGCGGCGGGTTAGCGATCGTATTCTCACGTACGGGGTATTTATCGATCCTCCGCTGGGCCGCGCCGGGATGACGGAAGCTGAAGTGCTCAAGACTGGCCGGAAAGCGCTGATCGGAAAGCGGCCCATGACGAAAGTGGGCCGTGCAGTGGAAAAAGGAGAAACACAGGGCTTCATGAAGATCCTGGTGGACGCGGAAACGCACCGAATCCTGGGCGCGGCACTGCTCGGGACCGGCTGCGATGAAGCGGTCCACTGCATTCTGGACGTGATGTACGCCAAGGCGCCTTATACCGTGATTCAACGCGCCGTCCATATTCACCCAACCGTCTCTGAGCTGATTCCGACGATGCTGGGAGACCTCAAGCCGCTTTCTGCTTGAAGAGGAGTATATTGTGCCTGCTGTATCTGAAGCTGTCGATGTTCGTTTAGCGCTTTTGAATCGATTCGCGGAAGCGCGGACGCAAACGGATAAGCTGTTCGAGCTTGTCAGGGCAGATGCTCTCTATGAGCGCCCCATTCCCGAAAGACATCGGATCATTTTCTATCTGGGGCATCTGGAAGCGTTCGATTGGAATCTTCTGCATTCGCGGCTTCCCGGCGTCAAAGTTTTCGATCCCGAGTTCGATCGCCTCTTCGCGTTTGGTATCGACCCCGTGGATGGAGGCTTGCCCTCCGATCAGCCTTCGGATTGGCCTGCCAGGGCGCTGGTGGAGCGGTACCGCGATCGCATCCGCACGAAGCTCGATGACGTGTTGGCCAACGGGGATTTCGGCAATTGGAGTGGCGATGAACCTCCGCAGGTGCTGCTAAACGTCGCCATCGAACATCGCCTGATGCACGCTGAGACGCTGGCGTACATGCTGCATCAATTGCCGTTCGATCAGAAACACGGTGAAGCTCAGGCGGCGGCGCCGGCCGCCGGTCCCGTGCGGGCGGGCATGATCGAAATTCCCGGCGGCCGCGCGACTTTGGGGATCTCTCGCCACGATCCGGCGAGCTTTGGCTGGGACAACGAATACGAAACCACCAGCGTAGATGTGCCGGCCTTCGTCATCGATCGCAACAAGGTTACGAATGGCGACTATCTCAAGTTCGTCGAAGCCGGCGGATATGAAGATCGTAGCCTGTGGACCGCAGGCGCATGGGCTTGGAAGGCAGAGCAGGGAATCGAGCATCCGCTTTTCTGGTCCAAGTCGGCTAACGGCTGGCGCTACCGCGGAATGTTTGAGGAGATCCCGCTGCCGCTGGATTGGCCGGTCTACGTCAGCCACGCCGAAGCCAACGCTTACGCCGCCTGGGCTGGAAAACGACTGCCAACGGAAGCGGAGTGGCATCGCGCGGCATATGGCACAGTCGAAGGCATCGAGCGGGATTTTCCATGGGGCGCGGAACCGCCACAGCCTCGGCATGGATATTTCGATTTCGCCCGATGGGACCCTTCGCCCGTGAATGCCTTTCCCGCTGGGCGAAGTGCGCTCGGTGTCGAAGGCCTCATGGCCAATGGATGGGAGTGGACATCGAGTCTCTTCGAACCGCTTCCCGGATTCCGGCCTTTCCCGTTCTACGAAGGCTATTCCGCAAACTTCTTCGACGGGATGCATTTTGTAATGAAGGGCGGGTCGCCCCGCACGGAACAGTGCATGTTGCGGCGATCCTTCCGGAATTGGTTCCAGCCGCACTACCAATATGTTTACGCAGGATTCCGCTGCGCCGCCAAGTGAGGACAAGCGACATGCTGACAAATGCGATAGTTGCAGACACTGCGGCGGATTTCGCCGCAGATATTCGAGCCGGGCTCACGCTGGCTGGACAAAAAGAGCTGCCCTCGAAGTACCTGTATGACACGCTCGGCTCTAAGCTTTTCGACGTGATCGTCGAGCTGCCCGAATACGGATTGACTCGCGCGGATGAGCGGCTGCTGCGGGCCAATGCTCATGAGATCGTGCGCCGCATCCCCGGCGACGTGATCCTGTGCGAACTGGGCAGCGGAAGCGGCAGGAAGACTCGCTGGGTCCTGGAAGCGCTTTCCCGCCGCCGGCACACCCAATATTTTCCCATCGAGATTTCTCCCGCGGCTTTAGCGGAGTGCCGGCGTGAATTGGCCGACATCGATTCGGTTGGAATTGTCGGCCTGGAGCGCGAATATCTGGATGGGCTTCTGGAAGTGGCGGCGCGCCGGCGGGAAGGGCAGCGCATTCTGGTGCTCTTCCTGGGCAGCACCATCGGGAACTTCAGCTCTCCGGCCGATGCCAAATTTCTGCGCGACATCCGGGCGATTCTGCAACCCGGCGACGCTCTCCTGCTTGGGACCGATCTGGAAAAACCCATCGAGCAAATCATCGACGCCTACGACGATCCTCAGGGGGTCACGGCCGCATTCAATTTGAATCTGCTTGGCCGCATCAACCGGGAGCTTGGCGGCGACTTCGATCTGCGGCAATTTCAACACCTCGCGAAGTTTAATCTTGAGACTCGAAGTGTGGAGATGCACCTGCGGTCGCTGCGCCGCCAGATCGTCACGGTCGGGCGCGCGGGTCTCACCGTAGCATTCGAGGAAAACGAAACCATCTGGACAGAGAATAGCCACAAGTATTCGCTGGAAGAAGTTGCCCGCATCGCTAAGACGGCAGGGTTTGGCTGCCTCGCTCAGTGGGTTGACCGGGAATGGCCTTTCGCGGAAACCCTGCTGATGGCTGCAGAAGCGGAGAACGTGAAATAATGCAGCATGCCCCTGGTCGAATTTCGCAACGTCTCCTACGACATTGCGGGCAAGCGGATTCTCTCGGACGTTAGCCTCAGCGTCGAGGCGGGCGAGACGCTGGTGCTCCTCGGCCGCAGCGGATCCGGGAAGAGCACCGCGCTGAAGCTGACCAACGGAATGCTGTTTCCGACGGAGGGTCAGGTTCTTGTCGAAGGCCGATCCACGCGTGAATGGGACCCGATCAAACTCAAGCGTCACATCGGATATGTAATCCAGGACGTCGGTCTTTTTCCGCACTTCACCGTGGCTCGCAATATCGGCTTGGTGCCGCGCCTGGAAGGTTGGGTCGAAGCGGATATCGAACGCCGTGTGGATCACCTTCTGGAGAAGGTCGGGATGCCGGCTGCGGAATTCCGGACGCGGCAGCCGAAGCAGCTTTCAGGCGGGCAGCGGCAACGTGTCGGAGTCGCGCGTGGTCTCGCAGCCGATCCCCCTTTGCTCTTGTTCGATGAACCTTTTGGAGCTCTTGATCCTGTCACACGATTAGAGCTCCAGCAGCAGTTCCTTGAGTTGCAGCGCGATTTCAAGAAAACTTCAATCTTTGTTACGCATGATGTGCGGGAGGCGATTCGGCTCGGCAGCAGGATCGCCTTGCTGGCGCAGGGAAAGGTCGAGAGCGTCTCGAATCCGGATGAGTTTCAACGCGCGCAAAGCGGGGAGGCTCGCGCCTTTTTGGCGTGTCTTTAGATGCGCTCCGATCTCAGCAGTGACATCATCCGCCTGACCGGGGAGCATCTATCGCTTGTCGGGATTTCCATGGCCATCGCAATCCTTTTGGGCGTTCCGCTGGGAATTCTGGCGGCTCGGCATCCGGCGGCGCGGCGCTGGCTCCTGGGCCTATCGAGCGTTGTCCAAACCATCCCCAGCCTCGCTCTGTTCGGGTTCCTCATTCCGATTCCCTTCATCGGAGGAATCGGCACGCGAACTGTGATCATCGCCCTGGTCTTGTACGCGCTGCTTCCGATCCTGCGAAATACTTTCGTCGGAATCCTGAGTGTCGACCCGGCGGTATGCGATTCCGCAATCGCCATGGGCATGACCGACGGCCAACTTCTGCGCCAGGTACAACTGCCTCTGGCCGCCAGGACCATCATCGCCGGGATTCGCGTGGCGACAGTGACCACCATCGGCACGGCCACCATCGCGGCGGCCATCGGGGGCGGGGGACTGGGCGTCTTCATTTTCCGCGGTGTTGCTTCGGTAGACACCGCGCAGATTCTGGCAGGCGCGATACCGGCGGCATTGATCGCTCTTTTCGCCGACGGAGGATTGGGATGGCTGGAACGAAAACTCTCGGCGGCTTAGTCGCTCTCCTCGGTCTATGCGGATGTTCGACGCCCGGCGCGAAAGCTCCGATCCACGTCGGATCAAAGAACTTCACGGAGCAAGTGGTGCTGGGCGAGATTATCGCGCAGCATCTGGAGCACCGGCTGCATCGCAGCGTGGAGCGTAGTCTTAACCTGGGCGGCACTCTATTGGCGCAGCAAGCTCTGGTAAGCGGTCAGATCGATCTCTATCCCGAATATACGGGCACGGCTCTGGTCTCGATTCTTAAGGACCCGATCGACACCGATCCCTCCGCCGTTCTGGCGCGGGTGCGGGCGGAATATCTTCAGAGGTTCAAAGCAGAGTGGCTGGGGCCTCTGGGCATCGACGATACGTTTGCCATGGTTATTAATGGGGCGCAGGCGCGCGCGCAACAGCTTGAGACTTTGACGGACGCGGCGAAAGCGCCAGAGCCGTGGACCCTGGGAGTGGGTTACGAGTTTGAACAGCGCGCGGATGGCTTACCGGCTCTTGAGAAAACCTACCACTTGCATTGGAAAGGCTCGCCGAAGACGATGGATCTCGGGCTTCTCTACAAGGCGATGGAGCAGGGTCAAGTGACGATGATCGCCGCCAACTCGACGGACGGGATGCTGTCGAAAATGGATTTGCGGGTTCTGCGCGACGATCAACATGCGTTTCCGCCCTACCAGGTGTGCATTGTGGCTCGGCAGGAATCGATGAAGGAGATCCCCGGACTGCGTGAGGCGCTTCTGGAGTTATCGGGGAAGTTCACCAACGAGAAAATGCAGAATCTGAATTTCCAGGTGGATGCGGAGCATCATTCCGTGGCGCAGGTGGCGGCGGATTTCTTAAAGCAAGCAGGACTGGAATAAGCTAACCGCTCCCTTTGGTCACGGCTCTGTTGGGTATCGAGCCGTGACCGAGGGAGCGCTTATCTACTGCGCGGAACCCTCCTTGACGGGAGCCAGCGGAGGAGCGTTCTTCACATACTTATCGAACCAGGTGAGCTTCTCCCAATTCACATGCTCAATGGTTTCCTTGCCGCGATAGCCATGAGCTTCGGCCGGCAGGAACACCAGGCGCACAGTTCCGCCATTGCCTCGAACCGCTTCATACATGCGCTCCGATTGAATGGGGAAAGTGCCGTCGTTGTCATCGGCTTCACCGTGGATCAACAGCAGCGGAGCCTTGATTTTATTGGCGTACATGAACGGAGACATATTGAGGTAGGTTTCGGGCGCTTCCCAAATAGTCCGGCGCTCATTCTGGAAACCGAACGGAGTCAGCGTGCGATTGGGCGCTCCGCTTTCCGCGATTCCAGCCCGGAACAGATCGCTGCGGGCCAGCAGGTTATCGGTCATGAACGCCCCGTAACTGTGGCCGCCCACGCCCACGCGGTCGCGGTCGGTGACGCCCATGTCCACGGCCTTGTCGATGGCCGCCTTGGCATCCATCAGCAACTGATCGATGAAGTGATCGTTCACCGTGCGTCCCGCGCCTACGATCGGCATGGAAGCGTTGTCCAGCACCGCGTAGCCTTCGAGAGCGAAGAAGACTTCGGAGTATCCACCGATTTCGGTGAAATGCTTAGTAGAGCCGGAGGTGGAGACTGCGCTGGCGGCATCGGCGTCCGCGTATTCGCGCGGATACGCCCAAACCACTGTGGGCAGGCGGGTGCCCGGCTTGTAGTTGGGCGGCAGATACAGAGTGAAGGACATCTCCACGCCGTCGGGCCGCTTGTAGGTCACCAGTTCCTTGTGAACGGTGCGCATGATCGGTTCCGGATCGGGATACTTCGTCAAGGCGGTCAAGGTTCCCGTGGCTGTGCGCACGTAGTAGTTGGGCACATCCTCAGGACTCTCGCGCCGCGTCAGGAACTTATCGCCATGGGCGTCGAGCAGGGCCTCGGCCGCTTCGTAATGATCGTCGTCGCACCTGAACAGCTGCGTGAACTGCTTGGTGGCCATGTTGTACTTGCTGAGGAACGGATGGTCGCCGGTGGGCGAGGCTCCATTGCCCGTCAGGAAAACGCTGTCGCCATCCAGAATCACAGCGCGGTCGCCATTGGGAAGACTCTTCTCCATCGGCGAGCCGGGTTGATTGTAGCGGTCAGGTCCGCCGCGGCTCCACAGGGCCTTGGGTTCGGCCTTGGGATTGGCGAAGTCGATCAGGTACGCGGTCGTCACGGCATTTCCGCCGCCGCCGCGCCCGCCGCCGCCTCCTCCACCACCGCCGCCGCGGCCACCACCGCCGCCGCCATCAATGATGGCCGTGTGCAGGTTCTCCGTGAATTGGATCCCGTTCAGCCGCCGGTCGGCCTCGAAGATCACTGCCGGAGGGCCCGCGAAAGGCGCCTTCAGAGCCATCACTTTCGAATGGACCGGAGTTGGCGTCGCGTTGGCATTGGCACGGCCGCCTCCGCGAGCCCCGCCGTTTCCACCAGCAGCAGGGGCATTTCCAGCAGCCGCGGCATTTCCACCGCCGCCGCCACCGCCTCGGCCTCCACGTCCACCGCCACCACCGCCGTTGCCGCCGGTCGCTTCCACCCACATAAGGGTGGCCGGTTCGCTAGGCAGCCACGTCGCCGTGCGCTCACCGTTTTGGGGAGCCGCATCCGCTGGATTATCATCCGCGGCCGGCGTGGCGCCACCACCTCCGCCTCCACCGCCTCGGCCGCCGCCGCCCATCGGGATGCTGGCTAGCTTGTGCAGATTTTTGCCGGCGCGATCCCAGACTTCGACTTCCGTCGGAAATTGGCGAGCCTGATATACATAAGAAAACGGCCGGTGAATGCTGGTGACAATATAATCGTTGCCATCGGGAGACATGTGCGCGGACAACAGAAGCCCGGGCTTGCCGACGGGCACGGCCGCTCCCGTGACGCTGTCCACCACCGCCAATTGCGAGGTGGCATAAAACTCGAAGAGATCTTCGTCATGCTGATTCTGCAGCATGTCTTCGTGCGTAACCACGCCGCGTCCGCCGCCCAGGCTCTCCTGGATGTGTGGGCCGGTGGGCGTAACCGGCTCAGGAGGCGGAGCTCCGCGATTCGGTTTCACCGTCACAACCAGCAGCGATTTGCCGTCGGGCATCCACTGCACCGATCCACCGCCGCCGCCGCGACCGCCGCCGTCGCCGGCCAGCACGTCGTTAACGCGCACGGTGGGGAGCCTGTGCGTCCGCCCCGTCGCCGATTCGCCAATCCATAATTCGATGCCGTTGGAGGTGGAGTTCGTGAACGCGAAGTGACTGCCGTCGGGACTCCAGCGCGGCATGCTCAGCTTCGAATTCGGAGGCGTCATCACCTTAATCTCGGTGCCTTCCGGAATCTTACGGATAATCAAATCCGTGTTGAAGGTGGCGTTGTGCAGGCCATTGGTCTTCGGGTTGATGCGAATCCCCGCCAGCCGCAGCATGGGCTCCGCAAGTTCGGCAATGGGTGGATACCGGACCGGACTGCCTTGCATGGCATAAGTATGCGACGGGCTCAGCGCAAGCGTCGGCGTGTTCGGCGCATTCAGGATATCCATAATTTCCTTCGGCGGCTTTTGATACGTCTCGGCCCCGAAGAAAATAAGGGATGCAGGGATGAGCAGCAGAGCAGCTCGGATAACAGGTTTCATAGGCGATTAGCTCCAGAGGAAAATCGGGACGCGCATTTTGAAGTTCCACTCAACTCGTTCACGGGCGTGCCGCTAAGTATCGGCGACAAGGCCGGTGAAGGATGAAGGGTTCAGGAAAGAGGAGGATGCCGCAACGCCGCGCCAGACTGTCGCCGACTCGGGGACAGTTACCACTCCAAAACATGGCCAAGTCGTCCTGGCTAAACTCACATCCCGAAAACATCGGGAGGCGCCGGGTCGTCCCAGAAAAAGCTTGCTGACAACATACCATAAACCCCTGATTGATGCAATCCGATCGATGCCGATCAAGCCAACGCGAAGGCCCAAGCTCGCGAAGTCTCGACCACCGCTCCCTAACCCTCAACGGCTTGGCCAACGGCGGAGCCCCTCAACGGCCATGCCGAGCCGCGACTATAAAGGAATGGGTCTCCAACCTCGTGGGCCGGGCGAGGTGTGTCACCCCGACTTCATCGCGGCGTTGATATACTTGCCTTCTATGCGATTCTTCCGGACCTTGTTCGTCGCGGCCGCCATCGCGTCCGCTGTGTTCGCGCAAGCCAAGAAAGACACCGGCGCGGACTGGCCGATGTTCAATCGCGACCTCGCCGGCACCCGCTATTCCCCGCTCACCCAGATCAACACCACCAACGTCGCCAAGCTCACCAAGGCCTGGAGCTATCGCTTCAATCGCGAAGGCAAGCAGATTCGCGGCGACAGCCCCAGCGAGCTCTATCAGGAAATCACGCCCATCGTCGTCAACGACGTGATGTATCTGCCTTCAGGCGATCGGGTGGTGGCTCTGGAACCGGAAACCGGCAAGGAGATCTGGACCTACGAACTTCCCAGCGGGTTGGCGTCCTTCCGCGGCGTGGCGTATTGGCCCGGCGATCGCAACAACCCTCCGCGTATCATATTTACTACCGCGCGCAAAATGATGGCGTTGAATGCGCGGACCGGCAAGGTGGATCCGGGATTCGGCAAAGAAGGCTCCGTCGATCTGGTGGTGCCCTACGACGGCGTGCCCACCATCTATAAGAACATGCTGCTGATCGGGACCAATTTTTATGGCCCCGGAGAGCGGCACATCGGTCCGCAGCTCGAACAAGCCGGCGGCCAGATTCCGGAGCAGCACGGCTACGACGTTCGAACTGGAAAAGAGCTGTGGACGTTCCGAACCTTCCCGCGCGAGGGCGAAGTCGGTCACGATACGTGGGGCAAGAATTTTGAGGGCAAGGACAGCTCGCAGAATCGTACCGGCAACAATGTCTGGGCATTTGCGCTGACCGTCGATGAAGAGCACGGCATCGTTTACGAGCCCGTCAGCGGCCCCGGCGCGAATTACTACGGCGGAGACCGGCCCGGCGCCAATCTGTTCGGCAACACTCTGGTTGCGTTGGACGCCGAGACAGGCAAGATGAAGTGGTTTTTCCAGAATGTCCGGCATGAGCTGTGGGATTACAACCTGCCGCCGGCCCCCGGCCTGATCGATATCGTCAAGGATGGTAAAAAGATTCCGGCGCTGGCGCAGGTAGGCAAGTCCGGTTACATGTATATTCTCGACCGGCTCACGGGCAAGCCCGTGTATCCCGTCGTCGAAACGCCTGTCGCCAAGAGCGACGTTCCGGGCGAAGTGAGTTTTCCCACGCAGCCGATTCCGACGAAGCCTCCGCCGATCTCGCGGGTCAGCTTCACGCGCGACGACATCGTCACCGCGGCCGACACCACTCCGGAGCACGCCAAAGCCTGCCAGGATCTGTGGGACAAATTCGGAGGGCTGTATAACGGCGGCCCGTTCACTCCGTTTCCGTTTCACTCGGAGAACGCCAAACCAGGTATCATTTTCCCAGGTACCACTGGCGGAGCGAATTGGGGAGGCACCGCCACCGACCCCAAGCTTGGCTACATTTTTGTCAACACTCATGACAGTCCGCTGGTGGGTTGGATGGACAAGAATCCGAAGTACACGCCCGGCAACGCAGACGGCCTCCAGCCGTACACGCACACCAGCCCGCAAGGCCTGGGCGGATTTAATGCGATTGCTCGCGATGCCAATGGCCGCACGCTGGGGACTTGGCCGTGCTACAAACCGCCATGGGGACGCCTGATCGCCGTGAACGCGAGCACCGGCGATTTCGCGTGGGAGGTTCCGCTGGGCATCACCGAGTCGATGCCGGAGGGCAAGCAGAACACCGGCGCACAAAGCCTCGCGGGGCCCATTGCGACGGCGGGCGGATTGGTCTTCATCGGAGCAACGAGTGACAGCCGCTTCCGTGCGTTTGATTCGAAGACCGGCAAGGAGCTGTGGGTGACCAAGCTCGACTACACGGCGAGCGCGATTCCCATGACGTTTCAAGGCAAGAACGGGAAGCAGTACGTGGCGATCGTCGCGGCATCGGGTGGCGCGGGCGGCCGCGGCGGCGCGGCAGCAGGCGCACCGGTCAGCGGTCAAGGGGTGGTGGTCTTCGCGCTTCCGTGAAGCGCAGCCCGCGAAACGCGCAGCAACTGACGCAGACGCCTCGCGATGGGTCCTTCCCACATGACTTCCTGAAACCGGCGGCCCCTGGCGCACGACCACCCCGCACGCCAGCCCTCGTAGAATCCAGTGAGGGACGTTGCAAGCATGATCCCGAACGACAGGGAAGCCACCCCAATGGAGATTCCAATAACGTAGGGGTTTTCGGTCGTCGTGGAGGCGCTCGGATCGAGGAGCCTCCAAAGCCTCCAAAGCCCCCAGGCAGCCACAAGGATTCCTGCGACGAAGGGAGCAGCCAGAATCTGATAGAGGATAACGAAGGGGAACGTCGCAGCCATCGCGAAGCAGAGTGGGCGAGACAGAGAGCTGGTCTCCGTGAGAAGGTAGAGCAATCCCGCCGCGAGCCAAACAAGACAGGCGACGAATAGCCAGATCATGAATGCGACAAGATAGGCGGCGGTGGGAGGCATTCTCGACCCCAGTTTAACCGGCTGCCGAGGGAGGGAGTAAATGTCGCTTCTCTCGCTCGGGTTCGGCCCACCTGCCGACACTGGCTAGCCCGATGCTGCGATGTACTTCGTCATCCACGTCGTGTGCTTTGTCGAGATCTTTCGAAGGGTACTGGATTGGCGACCCGTGTGGACTGTAATGCTATTGCCAATTGCGGCTGCTCCCTTCTACATGGTCCCGGTTTGGCTGAAAGATCGATTTGGCAGACACCGTAAATCGAAGCCTCGGTAACACACCGATAGAGCAAATCTCGCGAGCGCCTTTACCTGAGGGAAAATGAAACCATGAGCGGAATTCAGTTTGTCACCGATACGAAGGGCCGCAAGGTCGGGGTCCTGATCGACCTGAAAAAACATGGGGCCCTCTGGGAGGACTTCTGGGATGGCTTGGTGTCTGAATCCCGACGGAAGGAAAAGGGCGTTCCTTACGAGCAATACCGGGCGAGCCGCCTAAAGCGAACCCGCCCCCGTGGCTAAGTACTCCCTCGAAATCAAAGCCTCAGCGCAAAGAGAATTAGATGCGCTTGACGAGACGCTGTTCGGGCGCATCGACCGTAGGATTCTGACGCTGGCTGAAAACCCACGGCCTGCGAGATGCAAGAAGCTACAAGGCTACAAAGATCAGTGGCGCATCCGGGTGGGCGATTGGCGGGTCTTGTACATCATCGACGATGCCAGGAAGCTAGTCAGTATTACGCGCATTGCGCATCGCCGCGAGGTCTACGAATGAACGCCCGGAACGCTAACCATGCCGAGGCTATCAGCAAGAGAATCGCCGCGCAGACCGCCGCGTCTAGCCATGCCGCCGACAAGCCCGCCTCCCGCAGCCGGATCATCCAGAAGAATGCTCCGCGCCGCTCCCACATGGCCGCGAGCGATTGGCGCACGTCATTCTCATGAGCATTCGCCACGACGAGGCTTTGCGTCAGCGCCGCCGCTGCCAGCACTCGCCGCCAAAGCCGGGGCAGCGCCTGAGCGGTCTGGAGCGCCAGCAGCGCCAATGGCCCCACCAGCGGCGCAAGGTACCGGAAGCCCGTCAGCGGCTGTAACCACGAATATCGATTGGCGGCGCAGAACAGCGCGAAGAGCGCTATGAAGATGTACAGTACCCACGTCTCCCGCCGGGGAATCCGGTAGCGGACGCCCCGGACAAAAGGAGCGGCCCAAGCCAGCAGCAGAACCGGGCAGTAAGCAAAAATGCCGAAACGCGGATCGAAGAAGTTGGCCCACAGAAGAGCCGACGACGGCCAATCGAAGCCGCGGTATCCCTGGGAAGTGGGCGCGGTTGGGACCATGTACTGCTGCGAAGGATGATAGAACGAACCGAAGGCCCACGCCTGATAAGCGGCCAGCGCCAGCAGACCCGGCGCGGCTCCGGCCGCATAAATCGCCAGCGTCCTGCATTTCCCGGAGAATGACCGGTCGCCCGCGCGCAGCCACACATAGAGAGCGGCGACAGCCAGCACGACCAAACCGCTAAAGTCGCAGAGCACCGCGTAGCCGCAGAGCAATCCCGCGGCGGCGGCGCGCTTCGCGGGAACTGGCCGATCCTGCGGGTCCCACAGCAGCAGCAGCGCGAGGAACCCGGCATCGCCAGTCAACAGGTTGTGGTTCAAATGGCCGACGCGAAACAGGAGCGGCGTCGCCAATCCATAGAGCAGCGCCGCGCGAGCCGCAGAGATCTCGGGCACGCCCGCTTGCCTCAGGCGGGCGCACAGGTAGCCGGCGGTTGCGGCCGTGGCCGGCGCCATCACCAGCGCCACCGTTACGAAAGCGACAGCCAGAAAATAAAACGCGCGCCCCTCCGTCAAGGTTCGCCAGAAGAGTTCGCCATCGTTGGGACGCTCGGCGACCCGCGGCAGGCTCTGGTTCCAGCGGTCCAGGCGATCGAGCACGGGTTTCAAAAGCAGCAGCGGAACAGCGGCGGTGATTGAGGCCCCCGGATTATTGTTGATAAACCATCCGCCCTCAGGGCCTTGGAAGATGTCGCCGGTCCAACCCCTGTACCGCTCTACGTTGAGCGATCCGCGTTCGGTGAGTGTGAGCGCCGGAAAATGCTCGCGCACGATGAAAGGAGTCCAGAATACCGAGTATGCCAACCAGCAGGAGAGGAACACTCGTCTTGCGGAGGTCATGCTCTGAATGTGAGTATACGCGCTCAGCCCCGAATTGCGTTGGAGGCACTGCGCAGTATCGTCAAGTGGTGTCCAAGCAGTTCCGTGCTGAAGTCGCCCGGATCGAGAATCTGCTGAGTTCCGCCCCGATAAAGGGCCATTACCTGCCGGATGGCTCGCACTTGGGCGGCGGCAAAACAATGGCCCGAGACGATCGACTGGCTCCGCGGGTGGTTCAACTGAGAGCCGGGTCGATCCATCGCGCGATTCCAGCGCGCGATTCGATCTTTACCGATGTGCGCGTAGCCGCGAGTTTGAGGAGATTCTCGCCACCGTGCGCCAGGCGACCCCCGCAGTGTCGCACAGCAGTTCCGCTTTCTTAGAGCCGAAGGCGACCTGGTTCCAGAAAACGTTGCGCGCCCGGAGGCGATGTGTACCTCACCGACACGCGTGCCGGATCGGTCTGGCATCTGGAAACGGGCTCGTCGGAGCTGACACAGCTCCCGGAACGATTCGAATTCGCGAATGGAATCGCGATCTCGCCGGCCGGGCGGCTGTTGTACCTGTCGACCTTCCCCGATGGAATCACGATTGTGGATCTGAAAACCCATGCCGCGGCCCCGATCGCGCGCCCCGCTGACCTGTGCCTCGCAAGTATTGACGGTCTCTATTTCCATCGAGGCGCGCTGATTTCATGACATCGCGAGTCGTTCGATTCACCCTGACCGGCAGTCTCCGTGCAATCGAGCGGTTCGAAGTTCCCGAACGCCGTAGTCCTTTGTTTGACGGGATCACCACGGGAGTTTTCGTAGGAGACGAATTCCTCTACGCGAGCGGGCATCCGTTGCTCCGGCTTTGCCTCCGTTGCTCCGGCGATGTACGATGGACGGCGGGAGCATGTGCGGTTCCAGCCGTCTGCCCCAGATCGAGTGCGACGAGGAGACTAGCCGTGTCCCAGCAAATCAGCCGTAGAGAGACCCTGAAAAGAGGCTTCGCCGCCACCAGCTTTCTGGCGTTTGTGCCCGAATGGGCGATGCCCGCTCTTGCGCAGGGCGAGATGGATATTCCGTTTACCGACCTTCCCAGGAATTTCAATCCATCCGGCAACCCCAATGCGGCCACGCGCCAGCTCGATATCCGCACCATCGATGGCATGCTGACGCCGAAGGATCAGTTCTTCACCACCCAGCATCTCAACAAGCCTGCGATCGATCCGGCTACCTATCGTTTGAAATTTACAGGCATGGTAAACAAGGCCACGGAGTTCTCACTGAACGACCTGCGCGCGATGAAGCCCACCGAGATGGTGATTGGTTTCGAGTGCTCCGGCAACAGCACCCGCTCGATTGAGGGTCTGTCTTCGTGCGGCCGTTTTACCGGCGTCCCTCTGAGCGCCGTGCTCAAACAGGTGGGGGTCCAACCGGAAGCTCGCGAGGTGGTGTTCTTCGGCACGGATCGCGGAGTGGCTGACGTTGCTTTCCGGACACAGACCTATAAACTGGATCAGCAATTCGGCCGCAGCGTCACTCTGGAGAATGCGATGAAGCCGGAGCCGCTGCTGGCCTACGCGATGAACGGCGACCCTTTGACGCTCAATCAAGGCTTCCCCGTGCGGCTGATGCTGCCGGGCTGGTATGGCGTCGCCAACGTGAAGTGGCTTTCCGAGGTCCATCTTCAGGAGGATCGCTATCTCGGAAACTATCAGGCGCGCTGGTATCGGTCAGTGGTCGGGGAGGGTGGCACCGGCGAGGACACCGATCCGCAAACGCAGTGGGTGGAAACCGAGATCACGCGCATGCACTTGAAGTCTGCAATCGCGCGCGTTCGCAAGACGGGAGGCGCGCTCCAGGTTCTCGGTTTCGTACTGAACGACGGAACGCCGTTGAAGTCGGTGGAAGTCAAGATCGATGACGGACCGTGGCAGAAGGCCACCCTCGATCCCCAAAACACGCAGTATTCGTGGAAGCTGTTTACGTATCGCTGGGAAGGCGCAACGCCGGGTGAGCACACTCTGGTTTCGCGCGTCACCGACACGAAGGGCGCGGTGCAGCCTGAGGCCGCCGATCTGGCCCGCAAGAAAACGTTCCTCCAGGACAACGCGCAGTTTCCGCGCAAAGTCATGATCGCCTGATTTGTAAAATGCGCGCCAATAACAGACTCTGGATCGGATGCGTGGCCAGTGTGGTCGTGGCCGCCGCCGGCGCGATCGATTCCCGCGCGCAACTTGCGCCGAAGAAAGCCGACGAATGGGTCACCACGCTCGAAGGCCCGCAACGCGTGGCCACGCAGAAGATCCCTGAGGTCTTGGCCAAGCTCCGCTTGAAACCCGGAATGGTTGTCGCGGACATCGGCGCAGGATCGGGACTCTTCTCAAGGCCCCTCGCCAAAGCAGTCGCCCCGTCGGGGAAAGTCTACGCAGTAGACATTCAGCAGGACCTGCTGGATTACATCGACAAACGCGACAAGGAAGAGAATATTCGCAACGTCCAGACAGTGCTGGGCGAATATGACGATCCCAAGCTGCCGGCGCGGAACGTCGATTTGGCGTTCATCAACGACGTGCTGCATCACATTCAGCATCGCGCCCAGTATTTGAAGGCCTTGGCAACGTACCTGAAACCCTCCGGCCGAATTGCGATTATCGAGATGGACAAGAACGATCCGAACACGCCGCACAAAAATCAGCCGGAGCTGCTGGTGTCGCGCGAGGAGATCGTGAAGTGGATGTCGGATGCCGGCTTCAAGCTGGTTGAGGACCATCCGGATCTTTTTCCGGGCACGAAGTGGTTCCTGGTATTCGGAAGAAAATAGCGAGCCCCGGCTGTTCTTAGGAGCCCGGCGTGAGCTCTACCGGCGCGCCAGCTTCAGAAATACCACAGGCTAGGTATTGTTTTACTGCGCTCGCGGCAATATATTGGTGTTAGTTCCGGTACCGGTATGACGGGCGCCAGACATCCTCCGAGACTGCGTCGCCCGTCCCCAATCCTTGGACATAGAACACGCCTGGAGAAACAACACTGGATTGGGCCTCATCTAACAGTTACAAGAATTGCGCCGGACTCTACTGTCTCCGGTGCGCGTAAATTACCGGAAGGCCAGTATGGCGGGATGCTTTCTTCGCGCATAAACTGAAGCCGGTTATGGTTCTCTCCGCAAAACTGCGGCAAACTGCTGCGATGGGCGGTGACAAATGCTTGTAATAAGGAATGTTGGCATCTGTGCGGCGGCGGCGGCCGTCTTGATTTTCCTGCATGCGGCGGTGGGGCAGAACCCGCCGCAGCCGCCTCCGGCGCCGAATGGCGCACCGCCCACTCCCCAGCAACTGGACGATCTGGTGGCGCCCATTGCGCTGTATCCGGATCCGCTAGTCGGAGAGGTGCTCGCCGCCTCCACGTACCCGATGGAAATTGCGGAGGCGCAGCAGTGGGTGCAGGATCATCGGCAGTGGAAGCCGTCCAAGTTGATGGACGAGGCCAAGAAGCAAAATTGGGATCCCAGCGTGCAAGGCCTGGTGGCGTTCCCTCAAGTGCTTGCGCGTCTCACTCAGGACATGGGGTGGACCACCGCTCTGGGAAATGCGTTCCTGGGAGATCAGGCCAGCGTGATGCAGGCGATTCAGCGCATGCGCGCCCAGGCCCAATCGCGTGGCACTCTTCAATCCGGTCCGCAGGAAACGGTAACGACGGAAAATCAAAACGGCCAAACGGCTATCGCGATTCAACCCACGAATCCTGATCTGTGGTACGTGCCTGATTATAATCCCGCCTACGTATGGGGCCCGCCCGTTTACGGCTACTACCCGCCGCTTCTTTACCCCGGTATCGGGGTCGGCTTCGGATGGGGTCCTGGCATCGATCTTGGATTGTACTTCGGCGGTTGGGGAGGCTGGGGTTGGGGAGGCTGGGGTTGGCTGCCCAATTGGTACGGCGGCGGCATTTACCTGAATAATTCTTTCTTTCACCGTTATGGCTTCGGACATTTTCACGGGGATGCCCTTGGCCGAACGGCTTGGGCGCACGACCCTGCACACCGGCTCGGCGTCCCGTATGCGAATCGCACTGTGGCGAACCGCTTCGGCGGACGGGCGGCGGGCGATTTTAATCGTGGCGCAGCCGGCGGCCGTGAAGGATTTCCGACGCGGCAGCAACAGGGCTTCGGCTCCTCGCAATTTGAGCAGCGCGGTTACACCCAAAGCCATAGCGTTTTTGGCGGCTATCACAGCGGCCAGGCGACCCGCATGCAAAGCGACCACGGCTTCTCAAGCATGGGCGCGGGCCGGACCTTCGGCGGTGGCGGAGGCTTCCGTGGCGGAGGCGGGGGGGCCCATGGCGGCGGGGGGAGGCGGTAATGAAAAACCATACGCTCATCATTCGGGTTGCGATTCTGTTCGCGGCGGCTGCACCATTTCTTGCACAACAGGCGTTGGCGCAACAACCCGCTGCACCGAAGCCGGCGGGCACGAAACCAAGCGCCGGGCAACCGGCCGGCGCCCAGCAGCCGGTGGCGCCGCAAACTTTCGATTCGCCGGATGCCGCCGCACAGGCGGTGATCGATGGGGCGCAAAAACACGACAAAGCACGCTTGGCGTCTATCTTCGGTTCAGAGGGAAATGCGATTCTGACCTCCGGCAATCCTGACCAGGATCGCGCCGAGCAGTCCGAGTTCTCGCAGCTCGCCCGCGCCAAACACCAGCTGATTACAGACCCGCGAAATTCGAACCGCGTAATCCTTTCGATCGGGGACGATGACTGGCCATTTCCTGTTCCCATCGTGCGCGCCAATGGAAAGTGGAGCTTCGACGCATCTCAGACCCATACCGAGATGCAGGCGCGGCGTATCGGCGCCGACGAACTCGACGCCATCGAGATCTGCGCCGGCTATGTCGAAGCCCAGCGCAAGTACGCGTCTGAAGATCACGATAAGGATGGCGTCATGCAATACGCCACCCACATGAAGGGCGGCGGGGAGGGGAAGGACGGGTTGTTCTGGGAGAGCGGCAGCACTCCGCTGGTCCCGCGCGGGCTCGCCGACGCTACCTGGGACGGCCCCAACAGAGCACTGAAACCGTATCACGGATACTACTTCCGTATCCTGGATGCGCAAGGCTCAAACGCACCCGGGGGCGCCCACAACTACCTCGTCAAGAACAGGCTGATGGGCGGTTTCGGCTTGGTGGCTTGGCCCGCTCAGTATGGAGTCACAGGAATTCTCACGTTCATCGTGAATCAGAACGGCATCGTTTATCAGAAAGATATCCCGCCGTCTCCCGCGGGCGCCGCGTCTGCCCCGCCCGTTACGCGGTACGATCCGGATCCGTCCTGGCACACGGTCGAATAGCCGTGATCGCGAGTTCGCCGTTATCACAAGCTGTTTTCGAGGCCCTCGGGAAGTTCGATACGTGTACGGTTTCGAACGCCATCGAGCGTCTGCATGGCCGCTTGCGCAATGAAGGTTCGATTTCCGGCCGCGCCCTGCACTGTCTGTTCCCGGAACTCCCGCCGGTTTTGGGTTATGCGGTAACGGGCCGCATGCGTTCCACTTCGCCGCCTGTCTCGGGGAGGGCGTATCACGAGAACATGCATTGGTGGCGCTACGTGGCCTCGATTCCCGAGCCGCGAGTGATGGTTGTGCAGGACGCCGACGAACAACCGGGAGCCGGCGCTCTGGTCGGCGAATTACACGCGCTTATCGGTCTTGCCTTGAACTGCGCCGGGTATGTCACAAACGGGTCTGTTCGCGATCTGCCGGCCGTCAGGGCCCTCGGCTTCCAAATGTTTGCCGGTAGTGTTGCGGTCTCTCACATGTATGCGCACATCGCGGACTATGGAAATCCCGTCGAAATCGGTGGATTGAAGATTTCCTCTGGCGATTTAATTCAAGGCGATTGCCATGGCGTACACACGATTCCACTTTCCATCGCCGCCGAAATTCCGGCTATGGCTTCGGAGATATTAAAAGACGAGAGCCAACTCCGTCAACTATGCCAGTCTCCCCGATTCTCCCTCTTTCGTTTGGAGAAACAATTGCAACATATTCCCGGCGACGGGTTTGAAGTGCCCCTGGGCGAGCATTAGGCACAGTTTTCTTACGGTAAGGCGGATATGAATCCTGGAAATCGCATAAGAGTCATTTTGCTGGTGGCAGCGTTTTCGGGATTCCTGACTTCCTGCGGGGGCCGCAGTGTGAGTGCCGAACAATCCCAGGAGGTTCAACAGAAACCTGAAGTCGGCGTGGTCAAGGTTGTCAGGAAGAGTTTGCAGAGGAGTCTCTCGGTCTCCTCGGAATTGGTTCCTTTCCAGCAAATCGACGTGTATGCCAAAGAGTCTGGATTCGTTCAGAAGCTCGATGTAGATTACGGCACACATGTCAAGCAAGGCGATGTAATGTCGGTCTTGGAAATTCCGGAACTCCAGATGCAACTCGATGAGGACGACGCTGAGATCAAGGATGCCGGCAGTCAGGTGGACCGCAGCCGGCAGGAGTTGGACCGCGTGGAGGCGCAGCAGAATGTCGCCCACCTCGAGTTCACCCGCCTGAATCAGGTATTTAAGAGCCGCCCCGGCCTGGTGGCTCAGCAGGAAGTTGACGACCGGCAGGGAAAAGATCTCGCCGCTCAAGCGCAGGTCGCAGCCGCAAGGGCGGCTCTCGATTCGGCTCAAAGCCAGCTTACTCGGGCGCAGGCCAAGCGCCGCCATGACCAGGTGTTTTTCGATTATTCGAAAATCACGGCGCCATTCACGGGAGTCGTGACGAAAAGATACGCGAATCTCGGTACATTGATGCAGTCCGCTATCTCCAGCACACAAGCTTTGCCGCTGGTGCAGCTCTCCGAGGACGACAAGTTCCGGCTTGTGATTCCTGTTCCGGAGTCCTATGTTCCTTACATTCGCGTTGGGGATCCAGTGGAGGTCCGAGTCCCGTCGCTGAATCGAAGCTTTCCCGGAAAGGTGGCCCGTTTTTCCATAGACGTGGACGCCGATACGCGCACCATGCACACGGAAGTGGATGTCCCGAACCCGGCCGGCGTGCTGTTGCCGGGAATGTACGCGGAAGCCACGTTGAAGATTGAAGAAAAGAATCAGGCCATTACCGTGCCGCCTGAGGCGGTCAACATCGAGGGTGACGGCAGATCCGTATGGGTTGTCGACCCATCGGGCAGAGTGGAAGAACGCAAGGTGACGCTCGGCGTGGAGACTCCGGACGATGTGGAAGTTGTGTCGGGATTGAAGGATGGCGAAACGGTAGCGGTAGGCGATCGAAGTTCGCTAAAGACCGGCGAAATGGTCCTTCCAAAGCAGGTGCAGCTCGTTCGCTATCAAGGCCAATAGGCATTCTATCGCGGAAATAGTCAACCATGTCCGAATTTGCCGTCCGTCACCCCTACTTTATCTTCGTCGTTTGTATGGTGCTGGTGATCATCGGCGCCACCAGCCTGGTGCGCATGCCCGTGGACCTTTTTCCTGCGATCAATATGCCGGAAGCCGTGGTCGCGACCTTCTATAGCGGAATGCCGCCTGGAGATATCGAAACCGATATCACCAATCCGTTGGAGCGCTTCTTTACGCTGGCGAGCGGAGTGGATCATATGGAGTCGCGATCCCTTCCCGGTGTCAGCATCATCAAGGTGTACTTTCAACCCGGCACAAACTCCGATGCCGATGTGACCGAGCTTTCCAACCTCTCCCTTGCGGACCTGAAACGCCTTCCGCCCGGAACCCTCCCGCCTGTGGTGTTGAAGTTCGATGCCTCCAGCCTGCCCGTTTGTCTCATCACGCTGAAGGGAGAAGGTCTCAGCCAGACACAACTCCACGATACTGGACAGTTCGCCATTCGCGACCAGATCGCCGTCGTGCAGGGCGCCGAGATCCCGCCGCCCTTCGGAGGGAAATACCGTCAGGTGATGGTGTACGTCGATCCCTACAAACTACAGTCGCGCGAATTAAGCGTGATGGACGTGGTGGACGCGGTGAATAAAAACAATCTGATTCTGCCGGCAGGGGACGTAAAGATCGGACCCTATGACTATTACGTTTACTCGAACTCCCTGGTCGATAAAGTCGATGAGCTGAATCAGGTTCCGATTAAGACGGTGGGACAGCGTTGGGTTTCGGTGAGCGATGTCGGGGAAGCCAAGGACGCCAACCAGATTCAATACAACATCGTGCGCGTCGATGGCCAGCGCTCAGTGTATTTGCCCATCATGAAGCAGGGCGGCGACACCAACACCATCCAGGTGGTAAACGGAATCCGCAGCATGATCGGCCGCCTCACTGGGGTTCCCAAAACCCTTCTCGCGAACGTGGTATTCGATCAATCCGCCTATGTCAAGGAAGCCATCCGGACGCTGCTCCATGAAGGGCTGATCGGATTGTTATTGACCAGCTTAATGATATTGATATTCCTGGCGAGCTTCCGCGCCACGCTTGGGGTATTTCTATCGATTCCTCTTTCCGCTCTGACTACCTTCGTGGTTCTATATTTGTTCGGCAGCACGATCAACACCATGATCCTGGGAGGCTTGGCGCTTGCATTCTCCCGCATCATCGACAACTCAGTGATTTCTCTTGAAAACATTTATCGTCATTTGGAAGAAGGAGCTCCGCCGGATCGCGCCGCCGAAGACGGAGGCGCGGAAGTCGCGTTGCCGGTGCTTGCCGCGACGCTAACCACGGTGGTGGTGTTTTTCCCGGTGACGTTTCTCTACGGCGTCAGCAAGTTTCTTTTTACGGCGCTGGCCTTAACGGTGGTGATTTCCCTGTTTGCTTCGTACTTCGTGGCGATGACGGTAATCCCGTTGTTCTGCGCCAGGTACCTGAAGCAGCGTCCGATCCCCGACGGCGACCAGGAAGATCCGCAGGGACGCAAAAAGCCTGGCATTGGACAGAGATTGCACGCCGGCTTTGAATGGGGATTCACGCGCTTCCTGGATCTCTACGAACGTTCCGTGCGCCGGACGCTGCGTCATCCTGGCCTTACCGTGGCGGTTCTGTTAGGGGTGTTCCTTGTCAGCCTGGCAATCTATCCGTTTCTCGGGCTGGCTTTCTTCCCGCGGACTGACGCAGGCCAATTTACGATTAATTTAAAGGTTCCTACCGGCAGCCGCATCGAAGTGACGGAGCAGTATGTCGCGAAAGTAGAGGATTTGATCCGCAAAGTCGTGAATCCCTCCGATTTTCAAATGGTCGTTTCCAATATCGGAATCGTGCCTGACTTTTCCGCGCTCTATACCAGCAACGCGGGATCGTACACCGCCACCATTCAAGTGGCGCTTCGGCCTTCGCACAAGATTGGCAGCTTCGAGTACATGGATCGGGTGCATCGCGAAATTGCAAGCGAGTATCCCGATCTACGCACATTCTTCAGCACCGGCTCCATGGTCGACAGCATTCTGAATATGGGCATGCCGTCGCCGATCGATATCCAAGTCAGCAGTTCGGACTTAAATCAATCCAATCAGGTTGCCAGGGAACTGGCGGAGCAAATCCGGGGCATGCCCGGAGTCGCCGAAGCTTACATTCCGCAGGACACGAACTATCCCGCGCTTCGGCTCGATGTAGACCGGGTGCATGCGGCGGAACTTGGCTTGGACCCCGAGAGTATCGTTCACAATGTGATTACCGCGCTCGACTCAAATACGATGATCGCGCCCAATTATTGGGTCGATCACAAGACGGGGAACGACTATTTCCTGACCGTCCAATACTATGAAAACGGCCGGCCGTCCATCCACGGTCTTATCGACTTGAAGAACATTCCCCTTCGGGCGCCCGGGCTCAAGCAGCCGACGACGCTGGATAGCGTCGTCAATGTTAAGAAACTGGTGACTCCAACCGAAGTTGATCATTATCAGATTCAGCGCGTCATCGACGTTTACGTCAGCCCGGCGGGGGAGGATCTCGGAAAGGTGGCGGCTCGAATCAGGAACCTGATCGGCGGAGTAAAGCTCCCTTCCGAAGTTCACGTGGATATCCGCGGCATGGTGCAGGCGATGCAGGAATCGTTTAAGAGCTTTGCCGTCGGGCTGTCGCTTTCGGTCGTCTTGCTGTATCTGATTCTGGTGGCCCAGTTCAGCTCTTTCAAGGATCCTCTTCTGATCATGCTGGCCATTCCGATGGGCTTTATCGGCGTCCTGCTGGTGCTGCCTCTGACGCATACAACGCTGAACGTCATGTCGCTGATGGGAGTGCTGATGCTGGTTGGTATCGCGGCCTCCAACAGCATTCTGATTGTCGACTTTGCGCATCGGCTGGAGCAGCAAGGCAGGACGGTCGAAGACGCTGTGATTACTTCGTGCCGTGTTCGTCTCCGGCCGATCCTGATGACTTCACTGGCGACGATTATCGGAATGCTCCCTATGGCGCTGAAGCTGGGAACCGGCAGCGAACAGTATGCTCCGCTTGCACGCGCCATCATCGGCGGGCTGACCTCTTCTGTGATTTTGACCGTGTTCCTGGTCCCGGCTGCGTACCTGATTGTCTACGGAAGCCGCGGCCGAGGCCCGGAAGCGAAGGAAGGGAACTAAAGAACATGCATCCAAAAACACATGGAGTCGTCTTGACTGTGCTGCTGCTGGCATCCGCGGCAGCGAAGGCCCAGCAAGGCCATCCCCACTATCTGACCGCGCGCACCGACTTGAGAACCGCGCAGTTGCTGGCAAGGGTGCAGGAACAGCCGAACGTGCACCTGAGTCTTGAAACCGCTGACCGGGCAATCGATGCTGCCGTAAAGGAGATCGATAAAGCCGCGGTAATCGACCGCAAGGATCTGGCGGACCATCCGCCCATCGACGCCAACCTGACGCGGTTAGACCGCTTTCGTAAGCTCGTGGAATTGCTGCGCGATGCGCGGACGGACATCGGGAACGAAGAAGACAATCAGGCCTCGCGTAAGTGGCGCAACGCCGCCGTCGCGCACATCAATGACGCGCTTAAATCCGTGCGCCAAGCGGCGGTCGAGGCCAAGCTGGATCGCCAGATCGGAGATTTCTAAACGCCCTATTTCTCCGGCTCCGTGGCGTAATACCCTTTGCGGGTCTGGACTTTGTAGTCCTTGCTCGACGTGCGCAGGTCGATCTTGCGGAACGTGCCATCCTTTTTCGAATTTGTCGGCGTGTAGGAAATTGAATATTGACTGCGCAATTCTTCCTGAAGATCCCTGAACACGTCATCGAGCGAGTACTTGCGGTCCACCCGGAACACGCGCCCGCCGGTGTCGGACGACATACGCTGCAACTCTCCGTAACCGCCGCCTCCGCCGCCGAAAGGCCCGTATGCGGCCGCGTCCTGATAGAAGATGCTGTAGATGATCGTATCCGCGCGCTGCGCCGCCTCGATAGATTGGTCGCGGCTGATCTTGCTGCCCGTATCCACGCCGTCGGTAATTACGATGATGGCTTTGCGGCCGACTTCGGTTTTCAGTTTTTCATTGGCCGCCAGGTACACGGCATCGTAAAGAATGGTCCCAGCCTGGTTATGCAGGGTCGGCACGGGGCCTGCTCCCACTCCGCCGACGGGCACGCTTAGATGCAGTTGATTGAGTCCGTCCAGCAGCAGCTTGGGAGAGTTGGTGGAGTCCTGCAACAGTTCCGCCTCCGCCCCAAAGCTGATCAGGAAAGCCTCGTCCTTCTGGCGCAGCACATGGGTGAAGAAATCGTGCGCCGCGCGGCGCTCCACATCGATCAACCGGTCTTGGCTTTCGCTGACGTCCACCAGCAGCGCCATCGTCAAAGGCTGGTCGGTGTCGCGGGAGAAGTTGGTGATGGTTTGCTGCTTCCCATCTTCAAAGATAGTGAAGTCGCTCTTTTCCAGGTTGCCTACCAATCCGTTAGCCTTGTTGCGAACGGTGCACAGGACGTTGACAACATTTACGTCCACTTTGATCAGCGGACCCTCTCCGCTTGCCGGTTGCTGCGCCGGCAAGGCCGCGACCAGAAGCAGAACGGCGAGCAGCGAAACAGAGATCTTGCGCATACTTATACTTTAAGACACGGCGGGGTGGCCGCCGGTTACCGTAAAAATATCATGAAACGCGCAACTCAGCATCCGAAAGCCGGCCCGGGGCGGAAGCGGCGGCCGGCGAAGACGGAGGACTCCGGCAGTCCGGCCGCGGACGGCGGCGCTCTTTCCAAAAGCGTCCCGCCGGTCAAGTTTCTCAGCGACGCCGATCCGGTACTGGCGGCCATCATTGACCGTGTGGGTCCGTATAAAATCGAATATCGCGAACCCACTTTCCACAACCTGGTCCGTTCCATTGTGTATCAGCAGCTGAACGGAAGGGCGGCGCAGACCATCTTCGGCCGCTTGGCTGCTGCGGCCAAGGACGATCCTCTTACGCCCGAATCGATTCTGCGGCTTCGGCCGGCGCGGATGCGAACTCTGGGGCTTTCCAAGCAAAAGCTGACCTATATCCGGGAGCTGGCCCGCCTGACGAAGTCCGGCGAGGTGAGTTTTGAGCTGGTTCCCACCCTTGAAGACACGCGCGTGATCGAGCATCTGACGAAGGTGAAAGGAATCGGCGTCTGGACCGCGCATATGTTCCTGATCTTCGCCCTGCGGCGGCCGGACATCCTGCCAACCGGAGACTTCGGAGTGCGCGCCGCGATGAAGAAGGCCTATAACTTGCCCGAAATGCCGAAGCCTGAGGAGATGGAGAGGATCGCGGCAGCGTGGCGTCCGTTCAGTTCGGTAGCGGCATGGTATTTGTGGCGCAGTCTCGACGTGAAAGGAGCGGAGTAAACACAATGGAAAAGAGACAGATGGAAACGCGAAAACTAGGATCGCTGGACGTGACAGTTGTCGGCCTGGGATGCAATAACTTCGGGTGGCGTATCGACGCACAGGCTACTGCGGAGGTAGTGGACGCGGCGCTCGACGCCGGAATCAATTTTTTCGATACAGCCGACATCTACGGCGCCGGCAGGAGCGAGGAGTTTCTCGGCCGCGCCTTGGGCAGCCGCAGAAGCAAGATCGTGCTGGCAACCAAGTTCGGCATGAAGTTCGACGAGCATCGCTCCGGAGCCAAGCCCGCTTACATCCGGCAGGCAGCCGAAGACAGCCTTCGGCGGCTTGGGACGGATTACATCGACCTGTACCAGTTGCATAGCGCCGATCCAACCACCCCGGTCGCCGATACGCTGGGTGCATTGGACGAACTGGTGAAGGCCGGCAAGGTCCGCGAGATCGGCTGTTCAAATTTTTCCGCCAGCCAGCTTCGTGAAGCGGAGGCCGCGGTGAAAGCGGGAGGCGCGCGCTTCGTCAGCGTCCAGAATCACTACAGCATGATTCATCGCGAGCCGGAAGCCGAGGTTCTTCCGGAATGCGTTCGCGCAGGCATCGCGTTCATTCCCTATTTTCCCTTGGCTAACGGTTTGTTAACCGGGAAATACCGGCGCGGCCAGCCATTTCCAGCGGGAAGCAGAGCCGGCGATGGCTGGGGTCCCAAGATGTTCACGGACGAAAATCTGGCGAAGGTTGAGGCTTGGACGGACTTCGCAGCCTCGCATGGCCACACTTTGCTGGAGCTGGCGATGTCCTGGCTGGCCTCCCGTCCCGCAGTGGTTTCCGTGATCGCCGGAGCGAAAACAGCAGCGCAGGTGAAAACGAACGCCACTGCCGCGGACTGGCATCTACCGCCGGAAGCGCAGTTCCTATAGAAAAATGTCGCGCTAGAATCGATATACGATGCCGCTGCTGCTGTTCGTCGCGCTGCTGGCCCAGTCCTTGCTTGCCCAATCGGCGGACTTTGAGGCCGCCGGAAAGAAGGCAATCGAGGCGCGCAATTACCCCGAAGCGGTCGCGGCGTTCCGCCACGCGGTCGCTGCCGACCCCAAGGATTACGCCGCCCACTTTAATCTTGGCTTCGCCTACACCATGGCCGGCCAGGATGCTGAAGCGGCCCAGGAATTCAAGACCGTCCTCGATCTGCATCCGGGCGTGTTTGAAGCTCAATTGAATCTTGGCGTCGCGCTGCTGCGCCTAAACCGGAGCGCCGAGGCTGAAACAGCTTACCGCGCTGCGTTATCCATCAGAGTAGATTCGGCAGCGGCGGAGCAAGGACTTGGGCACGCACTGGCGCTCCAAAACAAGTGTGCCGAGGCCGAACCGCATTACCGCAAAGCCGCCGCGCTTGATCCCGCGTATATGAACTCGCTTCTTGAACTCGCAGCGCTCTACGAAGCGAATCACCAGACCGCGGAAGCCATCGCCATCTTCCGCGAGTTCCCCAACGAACCCGCCGCCGCGGAGCATATGGGCGCGTTGCTGCTGCAATCCAGTCACTCGGCCGAAGCCATCCCTCCGCTTGAATTCGCGGTCGCAAAATCTCCAACTCCGGCGAACCGCCTCGCGCTCGCCCAAGCTTACGTGAAGGAAAAGCAGCTCGCCAAGGCGGAGCCGCTTGCCGCGGCCGCGTTGGCTCAGGCGCCGGACGATGACGCGGTTCGCATGTTCTACGGCCGCATCCTGCGCGATCAAAGAAAGTTTAAAGAAGCCGCGGCCCAATTTCAGGCAGTGGCCCAGCGCAGGCCGGATTCCGTCGAGGCGTGGCAGGAACTGGCGGGAGTTTACCTGGTGTCCGACAATCCTCAACCCGCGCTGGCTGCGTTCGACCGCGTCCGCGCCTTGGGAGCGGAAACTCCCAGCGATCTCTTTTTCCGTGCCGTGGCTCACGATCACCTGCACCAGTCAAAAGACGCGCTCGACGACTACAATAAGTTTCTGTCTGCGAGCAAGGGGACTTTTCCGGAGCAGGAGCTCCAGGCCAGGATGCGCGTACAGGCCCTTGAAAAGGACTTAGGTAAGAGGTAAAACAGGAGTAACCAAGATGACGCACTTAATTTTGGTTTTGGCACTCGCGTTCGATCTGACTACTATCCAGACCGAGCCCAATCTCGAAAAGCGCAGTGAGCGCGCGCTGGACAACGCCAACCTGGCTTTGGACGCCGCGCGTGACGACTACAACTCCGGGAATTTCGACAAGTCGCAAAATGAGCTCCAGGAAGTCTGCGATTCCGTGGACTTGGCCTACCAATCGCTCTCCGATACCGGCAAGGATCCGCGCAAGGATCCCCGGTTTTTCAAGCGCGCTGAGCTTCGCACTCGCGAGCTTCTCCGGCGGCTGGAGGGCGTGGGACAAGGGATGAGCCAGATAGACCGCGGCACGCTCGACAAGGTTCGCGCGCGAATTTCGGAAGTGCACGACAATCTGTTGAACGGCATCATGACCAAGAAAAAGAAGTGAGGGACGGAATGCGGACAGCGATTCTAGCCGCGTGTGTTCTGAGTTTTTGCGCGGCATTCTTCGGCGGCGATCTATTCAAAGCTTCGGGTCAATCGAAGCGCGACTTCTTGACTACTGACGAAGCCAATCAGATTCGCAACGTCCAGGAACCCAATGATCGTCTGGCTCTCTACCTGCACTTCGCCAAGCAGCGCCTGGATCAGGTGAGCCAGCTTCTGGCCAAGGATAAGGCCGGGCGCAGCGCCTTGATTCACGATCTTCTGGAAGATTACACCAAGATTATGGACGCCATCGGAACGGTCTCCGACGATGCGGTGCGGCACAAGTGGGATATCGCCAAGGGCAATACGGCCGTTGCGCAGGAGACCAAGGTGATGCTGGATCAATTGCAGAAAATCCAGGATACGCCCCCGAAGGATCTGGCCCGCTACGACTTCGCCTTGAAGGAAGCCATCGACGCCACCGCCGACAATCAGGATGACGCGCACCTGAGCTCGGCGGATCGGGTTGCGGCAATCGCCGAGGAGGAGAAGGAAAAGAAGGCCGAGCAGCGCGCGAACATGACTCCGGAAGAGAAAGCCGCGGCTCAGGCTGCCGACGCCAAAAAGGCCGAGGAAAAGAAGAAGGCCCCCACGCTGCTGAAGCCCGGCGAGACTCTGCCGCCGACCGCCGTGGGCGCTCCTAATAATTAAAGAACATCGTTTCGCGAACAAAAACCGTGTGAGCCGGGCGGTCTTGAGATCTTCCGGTAATTACGCTTGCGGCCTTGCGGGAACTTCGATACCATCCTGCACATGCCCAATTTGCGCCTGAAGCAATCCATCGCTACGTGGTGTTTCCCCGGCGTACCTTTGGAGGATCTTTGCAAAGCGGCCGTCGAAATGGGCGTCACGGGAATGGACCTGGTGGGCGCGCGCGACTGGCCGATGCTTCGAAAATACGGCATCACTCCCTGCATGGTGCAAGGCGCGGGGGGCTTCGGACGCTCCACCGATGGCGCTCGCTTCGGTCCAGCCACGGGCTGGAATCATAAAGAAAATCACGACGCTTTGGAAAGGACAGCGCGGCAGAATATCGAACAGGCCGCCAGGGCAAACGTCCCCAATGTGATCAGCCTTTTCGGAAATCGCAACGGCATCGGCGATGAGGAGGGCATGGCCAACTGCGTCACGGGCCTGAATCGCGTAAAGAAATTCGCCGAGGACCAGGGCGTCACCATCTGCCTGGAACTCTTGAACAGCAAGGTGGATCACAAGGATTATCAGGGCGACCACACCAGTTTCGGCGTTGCCGTGGTCCAGGCCGTGGATTCCCCCCGCGTGAAGCTGCTCTACGACGCGTACCACATGCAGATCATGGAGGGCGACGTAATCCGCACGATTCAGCAGAACATTCAGTACATCGCGCACTTCCACATGGCTGGCGTGCCCGGGCGGCACGACCCCGATGAAACCCAGGAGGTTCACTGGAGAGCCGTCGCCAAAGCTATCGCCGATTTAAATTTCACGGGCTATATTGCGCACGAATGGCAGCCGAATAACGCCAAGGATCCCTTGCCTTCGCTCCGCAAGGCCGTGGCGATGATGGCGGTTTAGCGTCATCTCCAGGTCGAAGCCCACGCGGCCGGCGTGCGGTTTGCTAGGCCGAGACGCCAAAGCTTCCCGACGTCAACGCTGCGGCGGCGACTTCCGGCGACTTTCAGTCGCAACCGAACCTATCGGCGTTCGGCCGGTTGTGCTTTCAGCTGATGTCGCGTGTGGACAGGCGGTTTCGCCTGTCGTTCGGAGGTCCCTCATGCGGGCCGGAGTCCGTCGAACGCATTCTGCAACAGCCCCCGAATCCCATCCCGAGTGATCGGCCGGGGATTGTAGTACGGATTCGCCGTGGCCAGTTCCGCAGCTTGATCGAGATCCTCGGCTTTCATCCCAATCGCCGCGAGCGACACCGGTGCGCCGAGCTTCGCCGCAAGATCGTAAAGACCCTTCGCCGCGGAATCGGCGCCGATCGCGTGAGCCACACGAGCCATTGCCTCCGCAGCCGCCGGCGTGTTGTAAGCAACCGCGTGCGGCAGAATCACCGTGTGCGTCTCAGCGTGCGGAAGGTTGAACGTGCCGCCCAGCGTATGGCACAGCTTATGATGCAGAGCCATTCCGGCCGAGCCCAGCGCCACGCCTCCCAGCCACGCTCCATACAAAGCTCGGGAACGCGCTTCAAGATTGGCCGGCTCCGCAACCACTAACGGTAAACTCGCCGACATCGCGCGAATGCCTTCTTCCGCGATCATCGAAATGATTGGGTTGGCGTTCTCGGCATAGAGGGCCTCCACGCAATGCGCGACGGAATTGATGCCGCTGGTGGCCGAAAGCCCGGCAGGCATGCTGATCGTCAGAGCAGCATCGTATAAAACCGTCTTCGGCAGCACGCGCGCGTCGCGGCCCGTAGTCTTGCGGCCGTCCTGAGTCATGCCCCAGATCGGCGTCATCTCCGATCCCGCGTAGCTGGTCGGCGCCGCCAGGATCGGCAGCGACGACGTCAGCGCAATCGCCTTCGCCAAGCCGGTAGTCGATCCGCCGCCCACCGCGACGCAGCAATCCGCACCCAGCCTGCGAGCCTCCTCGCGAGCCTCATGCGCGATCTCAATCGGAACGTGCATCACGGCTCGATCGAACAATCCGGCCGCGTGCGAGCCCAACCGGGCCGCAATCTCCGCCCCAAGTTCGCGCTGCTGCGGAGTTGAAAGCACCAACGCTCGGGATGCGCCCAATCGCTCGATCTCCTCCGGCAACTTCTCGATGCATCCCACGCCGAAAATCACGCGGGACGGAAGCGCGTCGTAGACGAACGACAGCATCGCGGCTTACGCTTGACCGGCGTGTGCGCGAGCGGTGCGTTCGTTGAGGTCGCGCAGCACGCTCAACTCGATCTCCGTGGGCGCAGGGGTAGTGGCCAGCCGGGGCGATACTTTCAAGGGCCAGCCCGTGGCTTCGATCACCTTTTCGACAGTGACGCCCGGATGCAGGCTGGTGAGCGTCAGTTCCTTGGTCTCATGGTCCGGCGTCAGAATGCCCAGATCCGTAATCACGCCGATGGGCCCTTTGCCCGGCAAGCCCATGCGCTTGCGCGCGTCGCCGCCATCGAAATGCCCGCCTGAGGTTACGAAATCCAGTTTCTGCACGAACGCGCGTTTATTCTGCCGCAGCGTGATCAGCACTTCTTTCGAAGACGCCGCGATCTCCGGAGCTCCACCCGCGCCCGGCAGCCGTGTCTTGGGCTTGTGATAATCGCCGATCACGGTGGTGTTGATGTTCGCGAAACGATCGATCTGCGCCGCGCCCAGGAATCCGAAATCGATGCGTCCGCCTTGCAGCCAATACGCGAACATCTCTGGAATGGAGACCACGGTTTCGGAGGTTTCCGAGAGCTCGCCATCGCCGATAGACAACGGCAGCACTGTCGGCTTCGTGGCGATGGGGCCGGATTCGTAAATCAGCACAACATCCGGAGCATGCGTCAGGCGCGCGACGTTCGCCGCGGCGCTTGGCAAACCGATTCCGACGAAGCATACGGTTCCGTTGCGCAGCATGCGCGCCGCGGCAATCGTCATCATCTCGTCAGAGGTGAACTCAGGCATGTGCCTCCAGCGTCTTGCGGAATTCGCCGAAATCTTTGGTATTCAAAACGAAGCGTTCCATCCAAGCCTTGAAGCTATCGCGTTCCCGGGCAATCGCGTCCCACGCCTTGTAAAATGCGTTATTGCGGGGATAGTAGCCCTGCGCGTACGACGGAAACGCGCCGCCCTTGACCTCGCACACGGCCGTCACCACCCATGACGGCAGCACCACCGCGTTCGGCGGAGCGTCCAGCTTGGTCACGATCTCCTCCACCGTGACAATAGCTCGCTTGGCTGCCAGCACGGCCTCCTTCTGCACCCCCACCACGCCCCACATCAGCACATTGCCTCGATGATCCGCTTTCTGCGCATGAATGATGGTGACGTCGGGCCGGATGGCTGGGATCGCCGCCAGCCGCTCACCCGTGAACGGGCATTCGATGAATTTGATCTGCGGATTATAGCGAGGCAGGTCCGACCCCAAATAGCCGCGCAACATTCCGAAGGGCAAGTTTGAAGCGCCCGCCGCGTACGCCGCGGCCATGCCCGCATGCGCGTGCTCCACAATCGCGAGCGGCCCGGGCCAATCGTTTTCCACCGCGTCGCGCAGCCGGTGTAGCGATCCCACGCCCGGATTGCCGCCCCAGGAAAATTGCAGCTTCGAGACGCATCCCGCGCCGATCAGTTGATCGTAAATCAGATCCGGCGTCATGCGGATGACGCTGAGGTTGCGCCGCTGCTGCCGGATAATCTCATGCCCGGCCGCAAAAGGAATCAGATGCGTGAAGCCCTCCAGAGCCATGACCGCGCCGTCGTGGACATACTCCTGAACCGCCTCTTTGAGGGAAAGTATGGTAGCCAAGTCTTCTATTGTGCCACGGGTTAACATAGAAGTCCGTGGACGGAATCATTGTAGTCGATAAGCCTTCAGAGTGGACCTCGCATGACGTGGTCAATAAGGTGCGCCGCTTCGCCGGCACGCGCCGGGTGGGACATTTGGGGACGCTCGACCCTGCCGCCACCGGAGTGCTGCCTCTGGTGATCGGGCGCGCCACCCGTCTCGCGCAGTTCTACACGCGCAATGACAAGATTTACGAAGGCGTCGTTCATTTCGGCTATTCCACCAGCAGTTACGATGGCGATGGCGAGCGCACTTCGGAAGAAGTCGCCGTGACGCTCGATCGTGACGCGCTCGATACCGTGCTGCATCAATTTCGCGGACCTTTCGAGCAGGTTCCTCCGCCTGTATCCGCCAAGAAAATCGGAGGCCGCCCGGCATATGAGCTGGCTCGCAAGCATCAGCCAGTGGAGCTAAAGGCAGCTTCTATTGAAGTATATGCGCTCGATATTCTGAGCATTGAAGGGTGTGAGGCGAAGGTGCGAGTGCACTGCTCGTCGGGAACGTATTTGCGCGGCATCGCGCATGACGCCGGAAAAGCGATGGGCTGCGGAGCGTTTCTCAAATCGCTGCGGCGCACGGCGTCGGGCGATTTTAAGATTGAGCAGGCCCGGACGCTGGAGGCTCTCGCGGCTCTTGCGGCGGAGGGACGCATCGAAGAGGCGTTAGTCCCAGCCGCACAACTGCTGCCCGAATTCCCCTCGGAAATGGTGGACGCAATCACCGTCGGCCAAATTCGCAACGGCCGCGACTTCCGGGTATCCCCGTTCCTGCCGCGCACCGCTTCGCGCTACGTGAAGGCAGTCAACAGCCATGGCGACCTGATCGCCATCGGCGAAGCCCGCCTGCCGCATTTGTATCATCCAGTGCTGGTTTTGTGAGCGTGCGATTCAAGGCGCGGTGAACCGGAACGTCGAGAGCATCCTTAGATACGTCGCATAGGAGGGCGTATTTCGACCTGTTCTAATGGCGAAGGTCTTGGACCCTTTTACGACATAGAGGTGCTCGCTTTCCGTAGAATCGTCGTTTCTGTTGACGGCTTTCAGCGCCCGCATACCATCCAGCGAGATCCACTCCTGGCTTACCAGCGGATTGAGGACGGTGGTCGTCTTAACATGATTAAGCCATTCATCGACTGTCTGGCCGGCCGGCTTATCCGCAAGCGGTTCAGTCATGATCAGCTCTTTCGTCAACGGGTTGTAGAGCGACACAAACACATTCGGAGCGGCCGGGTCCGAGCACGACCGACAGCTGCCTATCTCCCAACTCCCGGGGTGCTTGATACTCCAGCCAGCCCGATTGGCGAAGGTTTTCCATTGGGAAACATCGATTGGCTGATCAGCGGGGGAAGCTGATTGAGCAAACAAGGCTGTGCAGAAACGGCGTAGGCGGCGAAACAGAGCGTCACGCGGCGGACCTCATTATTCACCAAGGAACAACGGACGAATGTGCCGCCCAAACAGATTCCCGGTCACGTTGCGCGAGATCGTTGGTTCACACTCCTCCACGATGCGCAAGTATCTCTCGCCCATTTTGGCCGCGATCTTGTAGCCGACGTGCAATAATTGCCGCACGTTCGGATTGAAACGGGGGCAGCGTGGATCGTGACGCAGTGCGGCGGTGTAATCGTCCGGCGACCACTCGGCAACTTCGGACGGCAAAGGAAGCTTCGCCGGATCAATGTCGATCACCGCCAGATACGGCTCGCACAAAGCCTCGCGGCTCGCATACGCTTTGGCGTAAATTTCCTTGGCGATTGCGAGGCCTTCGCCGCCGGCCTCCGCCAGGCCGATCAATTCCTCCAGCCAGGTTGTCCCGGCAGTTTTCACGTGCACTCCGGCGCCGGATTTTACCAGCGCCCGGCGAATCGCGCCGTAGATCGAAAACTTGTCGCTGCCTGAATGCACGCTCAGCTTCAGATTCCGGGGCAGATCGTACTGCTCCACCGCGTTGGCAATCACCGCCAGATCGTTTTCGAATTCCGAGGCGAACTGCTCCACATCGCCGCAATAATCCACGCCTTTGTTGAATCGTCCCGTGAATTTCGGGGCGATGGTCTGAATGGGAATCTTCTCATCGGCGATCAGGGCCAGGATGATCAACAGCTCCGGCGGCGTTTGCGGAGCGTCCGTTTCGTCCATGGAGACTTCGGTGATGAAGTTCCCCTCGCCCCTCGCGGAGGCGATGCGCCGGTAAATTCGTCCCGCCTCTTGAACCGCCTCCACATATTTCTCGACCGTCAGCGCCGCCACAGGATTCGCTGCCAATTCCGGATGCCGCGCCAGGAAGCTGCTCACATCGCCGGGGTCCGCAGGTTTGCCGATAAAAGCCGCGACATCGATCGTAAAGAAATCGCACGCGGTTAGATAGCGGTCCACGGTCTCAAGATTAATGTGATCCGCATCCACGCGGTACGCTTTTGTCCAACCCAGTTGCCGCACTGCCTCATCCGCAGCCTCGCGAGCCGAGCACGGATCCGATCCGATAATCAAATGCTCCCGGTTGGATTTGTTCCATACAGGGATGACGTCCACCCCAGCCTCGCCGGCGAGCACGCAGGCGCGCAATTGCGCCTTGGCCTGATGCGCGAACCGGTCGCCCACGCCGATCGAATATTTCTCAAGCCACACCATCAGTTGACACCCTCAAAGCCAAAGTAGTCCCGAGCGTTGCCATAGCAGAGACCGCGGATCATCGGACCCACCAGTTCATTGTCGTCCGGAATCTCCCCATTTTCGATATCCCGGCCAATCAAATTGCACAACACTCTGCGGTAATATTCATGGCGCGGATACGACATGAACGACCTTGAATCCGTCAGCATCCCCACGAACCGCGAAAGCAGGCCGGCATTCGATAGTGCATTGAGCTGCCATTCCATGCCTTCCTTTTGATCCATGAACCACCACGCTCCGCCGAAATGCATGTTGCGGAAATTACCGGCCATGGTCGCAAGCGCGTAGTTGTCGGCGGGGTTTACGTTATACAGAATCATTTTGGGCAGCACATGCTCCGCATCCAGGCGATCCAGGTAGGCCCCCAGCGCCTCGATCTGCGGCGCATCGCCCATCGAATCGAATCCGCAGTCCGGCCCAATTTCCCGAAGCTGCCGCGAACTGGCGTTGCGGTGCGCACCCAAGTGGAGCTGTTTCGTCCAGCCCTTGGCCGCATCCAGATGCCCGAAGAATACCATCATGTAGGACGCAAACTGCTCATGCTCCTTCGGTGTCGCCGCGCTTCCCGCGCGGGCTTTGTCGAAGATTCGCTCCGCCACGGGCTCCGCGCAGAACGATGCATAACAGCGATCCAGGCCATGATCGGAGAGACGTGCGCCCATTGCATGAAACGCATCGTGGCGCTGCTTGAGCGCGTCCAGGAGGCTGCTCAAGTTGCGAATATCGGTATTGCTGGCGGAGGCAAGGCGATCCACCCAGGCGTTGAAGCGCTCCGGCAGATGCACTTGCAGAGCCTTGTCCGGACGAAAGGCCGGCAGCACGCGGGTTTTCAAACCGGATGCCTGGATGATCTGGTGACACGCCAGATCGTCAGCTGGATCGTCAGTGGTGCAGAGCAGTTTGACGTTGAACTTTGCCAGAATACCTTGCGTCGAAAGTTCGCGCGATTGCAGCTGCTCATTGGCGCGATCCCAAATCGATTGCGCCGTCGATTCGTTCAGCAAGTCCTCGATTCCGAAATACCGTGCCAACTCCAGATGCGTCCAGTGATACAAAGGATTGCGCAAAGTGAACGGAACCGTGCGGGCCCACGCCAGGAATTTCTCAAACGGATCGGCGTTGCCGGTGCAGTAGCGCTCGTCCACTCCGTTGGCCCGCATCGCCCGCCATTTGTAGTGGTCGCCGTCCAGCCAGATCTCGGTGAGGTTGCGGAACTGCCGGTTCTCGGCGATCTCGCGCGGAGAAAGATGGCAGTGGTAATCGAAGATCGGTTCAGGCGCGGCGAAGGCGTGATAAAGCCCACTGGCCGCGCGACTGTTCAAAAGAAAATCGTTCGTGATGAAGGCCATCGAGATTTGTTAACGCGCCGTTTCGATATCCGGCACCAAGACCTGGATAATTCCCAAAGCTAGCAGATAGAGCGAACCGGCGAACACGAACAGCGGAGCATATGATCCACCCGACCAGTCCAGCCAATAGCCGATGGCCGGGGATGCCAGCAATCCGCCCACCGCCCCTCCCATGCCGCCGAGTCCGACCACCGATCCCACCCAGCGCTGCGGGAAGACGTCCGAAGGCAAATTGAAAATATTCGCGGACCAACCCTGGTGCGCCGCCGCCGCGATGCTGATCAGCGTCACCGCCATCCATAGGTTGTCCCCCGCTTTGTAAACGAAGATGGACGCTGTCACGGCGACCGCGCAGATCAGCATGGCAGTTTTTCGCGCGCGATTCACGGTCCAACCGCGATGCAGCAGGGCCGACGAGATCCAGCCGCCGCCGATCGACCCCACCATCGATGCCGTGTAAATCACCACCAGGGGCAAGCCCAGCTCCGATAGCTCCAGTTGATACCTTTTGTTCAAAAACCCGGGCAGCCAGAAGAGGAAGAACCACCACACCGGATCGGTGAGGAACTTGCCGATCAGAAACGCCCACGCAGCGCGGCTGCCCAATAGCTCAAGGTACGGAACGTGCCTTTCCGATAGGGAGGACTCATGATCCGAGCGAATCAGTTCGAGCTCCGCGGCTCCTAGCTTCGGATGATTTTCCGGCTCGCGAAAGAAAAAGTACCACGCACCCGCCCACACTAATCCGGGAAGTCCCGTGGCCACAAACGCCGATCTCCAGCCGAAGCGCAGCACCAGCATCGGCACCAGTATCGGAACCAGCAGTGCACCCACGTTTGCGCCGCTATTGAAGATGCCGGTTGCCAGGGCGCGCTCCTTGCGTGGAAACCAATGCGCAACTGTCTTGAGCGCCGCGGGAAAATTCGCCGATTCGCCGATGCCCAGCGCGAAGCGGGCCGCTCCGAAACCGATAGCGCCTCCGGCGAGTGCGTGCGCCATCGCAGCCAGGCTCCACAGCAACATCGCCAGAAGATAACCCAGGCGCGTGCCCAAGTAGTCGATGGCCCGCCCGGCCAGCGGCATCATGATGGCGTAGGCGAGTTGAAACGCGAACACGATCCAGCCGTAAGTGGCTTCGCTCCAGTTGAACTCCTGTTGCAGCACCGGCTTCAGCAGGCTGATCACTTGACGGTCAACGTAATTGCCAGTGGTGGCGAAAAAGAGGAGGCCGCAGATGTACCAGCGCAGGTGCGCGATCGTATCCTGGGACTGGCCAGGCGCAGCGCCGAGGGTGCGCTTCGCCTCAGCGCCCGGATTACTTTCCCGCGGTACGTTAGTTTGCCGGGTAGGGAGCAAATTTCTCCTCGCAAGCCCCGCCGGGGCCTTTGCCTGCACTGCCCATAACATGGACATCCTCGCCGGAAGGAACGAAATTTACCGGCCCGGGACCAAGCTTCACATCCATGTGCGCCGCCGTAATCTGAAACGAGCTCACAGGGTTCAAAACCACGCCGTCGAAAGTCAGGCCCAGGCGATGCGCTGCGTCGAAGCCGGACAAAGTGATTTTTCCCATCCCTGAAACCCGCACGTTGCGCAAGACGATGTCTTGAAATACGGGAATCCGTTCGCCAGACTCGGTGTAGCCGTTGCCCGAGTAATGCGTGTCCAATAAGATTGGGTTCTTGGTGTTGCGAATGCAAACGTCTTCGTAAGAAATATCGCGCACCAACCCGCCGCGCGCCGAGTTCGACTTGATACGAATGCCGTTATCCGCGCCGTCGATCGACAGGTCCGTCACGCGGATGGCGCTTGCCCCGCCGTTGGTTTCGCTGCCGATGGACATGCCGTGTCCATAGTAAAAATGATTGTGCGCGATGGTCATGTGGGTGGTCGGATTCCCCGCGCCGGCTTTGATGGCGACATTGTCGTCTCCCGCGCGGATGAAGCTGTGCGCGATGGTGACGTTGGTGGAATTGCCGGGATCGATGCCGTCCGTGTTGCGCGCGTTTTTGGGCGCGTCGATGCGCACGCCCCAGACCGTGAATCCGCTGCCGCTGCTATACGCGACGTGGAAATTCGGCGAATTCTTCAGCGTGATGCGGTACAGAGTGAAGTTGTCACAGTGTGATAGCGCGATCAGGCGGAAGTTGTTCTGCGATCCACCGGCGCGGGCCTTTTCGGCGAGATCCCACCAGCTTACGCTTTGTGTGACTTGCTGCCCCAGCAGTTTCTCGCCTCCGCGCCCGTCGATCACGCCATCGCCCATCACTCCGGCTCCATCCACCTGGTTGCCGTTGATCAGCGCCCGGCAGCCTCGGCCGGCTTGATCGACGGTTCCGCAGCGGCCAGCCCCGCCGCCATTCGAAGCCGTATCGAACACGCGAGGGTCGCGCGACGCGAACAGGGTCACGCCCGCATCCACCAGCAGCGTCACACCTTTCCGCAGATCGAGGGGGCCGGAGAGAAAGGCGTTGCCTGCGCCGCTCTGCAGTTCTACGGCGCGGCCGGGGGGACAAGTATCGAGAGCCTGCTGAATTCGTGTGGTATCGAGCTTGCGCTCGTCTTCTTCACGCAACCCTCGCTCACCCAACCCATGCTCACCCGGCTTTCCCTTTTGTGAGGAAAGCGCGGCTGCGAGGGTGGAGCACGCCTGTGGAATCACCGGCTCCGTGACGTTTCGCAGATCTTGAGCGAACACGTTTTGGAAAAACGGAATCGCCACGGCGACTGAGCCGAATTGGAGCAATCTCCACATGCCATTCCGAACTATAAGCACGGCGTCATTTCTTGTCAAACGCGTATTTCTGAACGAATCGTTTAGCGCCGCTCAACGGATGGCAGTTTGCCTAGAGCCGCCTGGATTCCCTCGGCGACGGCCAGAGTCAAAGCCCGCGGGTAGGCGCTCTTGGGCATCGCCAGAGCCTGCTTCCGCGCCAGTCTCCGCCCCGGAACCCGGAGTTTCTGGAAAGATCTGCCGCGGCCGCCCAGCGCGTATTGCGGCAGAATCGAATAGCCGAAACCGGCCTCCACCATGCGTTTGATCGCCTCGACGTCGTCGGCTTCCATCGTCACCCTGGGAGCGATGCCCAGCTCCTGGAAGAAGCGGTCGATCATTGCGCGCATATTGCTTTCTTCCGGAAACAGAAGAAAGCGCGCCGCCGCCAGTTCCTCAGGCTGGACCGTGGATACCGTGCCGTCTCCTTTTCGATCGCCTTTTCGATCGTGGGCCGGACGAATCACCAGCAGTTCTTCCTCAAACAACGGCACGATGGTCAGGCTGGGCTGGGTCACGGGCAGCGACAGCAGGCCCAGATCGAAGCTCCGGTCGAGGAGACCTTTCACGATCCGCTCCGTCGCGGCGACGGTTACGCGAACATCGGCGTGCGGGAAGCGCTTGCGCAGGTTGCGCAAAGGTCCGCCCAGGCGGTAGATCAGCGTGGTCGCGCCGCAAGCGAAGTGAAACGGCCGCTGGTCATCGGCCGCCGAATCGACGAAATCCTGCTCGATCTCGCGGATCTTCTTCATCACCTCGCGGGCGTGCTCGGCAAAGCGGTGGGCTTGCGGCGTGGGAACGATGCGGCGTCCGCTGCGGACGAACAGCTCGGCGCGCAGTTCCCTGGCCAGGCCCTGTAGCTGCAAGGTGATCGCGCCGGGAGATACGTGCAGCCGTTCGGCCGTCTGCGTAACCGTCGCATTCTCCATCACCGCCAGGAAAACCTCGATGTGCCGGAGGTCCATGCCCTTGGAATTGTATCAGACCGTTTAGTCAAACTAAATGGTCGGGCCGCCCTTCCTCTGTGGGCAGCCCACGGCAAGTCCGCGCAGGCTGAATGCCTGCCCACCAAGCGGCAAACTGTTGATGTTCCGTAGTGGGGCAGGCGGTTTCGCCTGTCGTTCCGGATGCGCGGGACTTCTGCCACAGGCTGCGGCTAGGGAACAGCCCACGAGCGGAGCTGTTGCTTTCGGCCACCAGGCCGCCGAAAAAGGCACGAGCCGAAAGCGCTACCGGCTGAAAGCCCGGGGTTCAGCCGTTTATCGAGAGACGCCGCGCGGGCTGACCGCCTCAAATGCCGAAAACTTCTTGTCGTTTAGGCAATAGCTAACGGTTCCCTCGGGGATGTGACACTGCTCAACAATGGCTACCCGGGCCGTTACTGCCAGCCTGAGCCAAGCAGTAAACACTCCTCCCGCTCTTGCCGCGCTTGGTTAGAATAGCCCCGCCGCGAGTTCTCTTGAATGCGCCGCGGCGAAGCGCCACAGCCAGCGGCCGCGCAGGTTGGTCTTGAGGGCTTCGGCGAACTGGTCCGGACTCAGCAGCTTCAGCAACCCGGTGCGCTGGTCCCATTTCTGATCGCTCCAGCCGGAGATGCGCACGTTGATTTTATGCGCCAGCCGGAGATCGGCGCCGAAGCGTTTGCGCCACTGCCTTTCAAAAGGTTCCAACGCCGCGCGCGAAACGTCGCCCTTATCTAGCGCCTTCGCCGCAACCTCGCCAGCCATGCGGCCCGCGTGGATGGCCCAGCGGATGCCCTCGCCCAGTAAAGAAGACGCATTGCCGACCGCGTCGCCCACACCTATAATTCCGTTGCCGACAAAGCGATCTGTGAACTGTTCCGAAGGAATCAGTCCGGTGTGATGCTCCACGGGCTGCGCGCCCTTCAGGTTGACGCCAAAACGGTGCGCTTCCGAAACCAGCCGGTCAAGATACGCCTCCGGGTTCTCGCTGGAATCGGGATGCACCACCCCCACGCCGACGCGAACGCGCCCGCGGCCCCAAGGGCATACCCACGCGTATCCGGAAGGCGCGACGGTGCCGCCGACGATCAGCACGGCTTCGCTCTGATCGCAATGCGGCGCGTACATGTCGTACTCGCTGCCGACGCCGAAACGGCGAAAGCCTGGATCGAGCCCGTCCTGCTTCAGGAGCGCCGAACGATAGCCGGTGGCGTCCACGACAAGGCTGGCGCGCAATTCAGCTTCGATGCCGTTTTCGCTCGTTCGCACGCCTCGGACGAAACCGGTGTCCGTGATCGGGGCGACCGCTCGCGTCGCCAGGCGAACGCGTGCACCGGCCGCGATCGCCCGTTCGGCAAGGTATTGGAACGTCCCGCGTACATCAAGGATGCAGAAGCGCGCCACCGGATAATCGAAGGCTGCGGAATTGGCGGGGCTCAGGAATCGGACCCGGGTGAGCGGATGATAGAGCCGGGAAGGGATTCCCAGCGCTTCCATCTCATCGATAAAGGTGCCGCCGCTGGTTCGGATGGGCGATCCGATCTCGTGATTCTGCTCAAGAACCGTCACCGAGCGGCCGCGGCTCGCCAGCACCTCCGCAACAGACAATCCGGCCGGTCCTCCCCCGGCGATAATCGCATCGCAGGTGGTCATCGCAACTCTTTCATAATGCTATTCTAATTGTTCTGAAAACCTAAAGTCCCCTATTTTCGCACTCCGAGAAGCGTTTGCCGTGCTCTTCCTTAACCTCTTTCGGAGCGCTGAACTAAGACGACCTTAGCAAATAAGTAGGTGAACTCTCTGGCGTAATCCCTAGGGGTCCTTGATTGTCGGAAGTACTAGAACCGCTTAGAATCGTGACGATAGGTGAAGTGGTACTGGAAAATTGCGGTCCTTCATCGCACAGAGGAGGCCTATGAGTCTTATGGCAGCGCAGCTCAACGGAGATCTTGGGGATAATCCCACCGGAACATCCACGGGATCGACGGGGAGCGGTCCCGACCTGAAAGAAAACAGAAAGGGGATAGTTCGAATTCTCATTGCTGACGATCACCCCATCGTTCGCGACGGGCTGAAGAAATTGCTCCTCCTGGAGGACGATTTCGACGTCGTCGGTGAAGCCGGAGACGGACGCGAGGTCTTGGACAGGGTGCGGGAATTGGACCCGGACGTTCTGCTCCTGGATCTGCGGATGCCCAATCTGGATGGGTTGGCGACGCTGCAAGCGCTGCAGCAGACCAATAAGCGGACTCGCGTGATTGTTTTGACGGCGTCGGAAGACAAGAACGAATTCGTACAGGCGATGAAACTGGGGTGCAGCGGCATCGTGCTGAAGCAGACTGCTCCCGATCTGATCGTCAAGAGCATTCGTAAGGTGCACTCGGGCGAGATCTGGCTGGATTCGCACACCACGGCCGCAGTGATGCGCCAGTTTTCGACGGGTCTCGAAGGCTCGGGCGGAGCGGGGGGCGGCAAGGGCCGCGAACGCAGTCCTCTGTCGGCGCGGGAACGCGAAATCGTCGCGTTGGTCGCGCAAGGGTATAAGAACAAAGAGATGGCCGAGAAGATGTTCATCAGCGAGCAGACGGTGAAAAATCATCTGCACAACATCTTCGACAAGCTGGGCGTTTCGGATCGCCTGGAACTGGCGTTGTACGCCATTCACAAGGGTCTGCATTTGACCGGGGAACCTAGCCCGCGGTAGTTTGACCTTTGGCCGGGCACAGCCGAGCGTCCGGCAGGGCCGGATGACATTGCGAGCCTAGGTTCAGGCCGGACCGCCGCCGGATTCTCGTACTGAAAGGGCTGCCGTTGTGGTCCATCGTAGGGTAGCCGTTGTCGCTGGTCTTAAAAACTCGCCCAGAGCCGAGGCAGATTCGGAGGGCGGCAAGATCGCCCACCCCACCAACCACCCGCTTGTTTCTCGGTGGTTATTGGTGGTAATTTTGGCCTGCACGCAGCGAGCAGCGGCCAGGAGTTGGGCCGCGAGCGGCCCTTTGCGGGCTTCTCAGTAACAGCCCGCAAAACGGAGCCTGGCTCGCGGCCACGAACCGTGCTGTTCCCTTCAAGATTGAGGGCCGCGAGCGGCCTTTGCGGGCTAGCTATGCGGTTTTGTCTTTGGCGTAGCAGAGCGGGTTGAGCGCGCACTCCGCGCACTTGGGGTTGCGGGCGACGCACAGAGCGCGGCCGTGGTGAATGATCTGGTGCGCGAAGAGGATCCACTTCTCTTGCGGGATCTCTTTCATCAAATCCTTTTCTATATTGATGGGGTCGGTGTGCTTGGTCAGATCCAGACGCTGGGAGATGCGCTGCACATGCGTATCCACCACCACGCCGACCGCGATGCCGAAGGCCGTGCCCAGCACCACGTTGGCGGTCTTGCGGGCTGCTCCCGGAACGCTGAGCAGAAGCTTGATTTCACGGGGGACCTCGCCGCCGAAGTCGGTGAGGATTTTGCGAGCTGCTCCAATGACCGACTTGGCCTTGTTGTTGAAGAAGCCAGTGGTGCGGATGTCCTGCGCCAGTTCTTCCTGCTTCGCCGCGGCGAAATCCTGAATGGTCGGGTACTTCCGGAATAAATCCGGAGTCACCGCATTGACGCGTTTGTCGGTGCACTGGGCCGAGAGAATGGTGGCCACCAGAAGCTCCCACGCATTTGAATGGTGCAGCGCGCAGGTGACATTGGGATACATGCGATCGAGCGTGGCGAGGATCTGCTCAATGCGCGCCTTGCGCTCGGCTGCGGTTTTTGGTTTTTTCATCAGCGCCGGGGCTAGTCGAAGTCGATATCCCGCTTGGGCGGCGGCTCGTCGGGATTCTCTTTGGCGAGCCTCAGCATCTCGTCGAACTTCTTGTTCAAGACGTCGGAGTGGCTTTTGTGCTGCTCCACCGATTTCTTGAAGGCGTCTTCGCGGCGATTGGCCTCGCCTTTAAAGCGCTGAACCGCAGCTTCCATGTCCGCAAGAGACGGCGGCTTGACGTGCTCTTTGTGACGGATCACCGCGTGGGTCACCGGATCGATGTACAACTCTGCCTCACAGCACGGGCAGATGACTGCGATCAACTCCGGCGACTTTCCCACGTCGACTTTAATTCGACGGGCCGGTTGGCGCAGCGGGGCTGGTTCCGGTTCCGCTGCTCGTCCCGGAAGTGCCTCCGGTACTGCTATCGGGCTGCGCCGGCGCCTTCTTCAAAGTTGGCCGATCGTCGTCGCTGGAGCTGCTGGAACTGGAACTGGTGGTGCTGGTGTCGCTGCCGGACGATGGAGCTTTCTTCAGAGTGGGCCGGTCATCGTCGCTCGAGCTCGCGCCGGTGCTGCTGCCGCTATCGCTCGAAGGAGCTTTTTTCAGGGTCGGGCGATCGTCGCTTGAACTGGCGCTCGAAGTTCCGTTAGACCCGCTGTCGCTGCTGCTGCCGCCGACATCATCGGGACGGCGCTTCAAGGTTGGCCGATCGTCATCGCCGACCGAGCCTCCGCTTCCGTTATCCGAGCCCGACGAACCAGGACTCCGGTTCAGGTGGGGTTTGCTGGGATCCACGGGATCGTTGGCGCGGCGATTGTGCATCGCCAGAAGTTTCGCTTTGACGTCGTTGAACTCAGAAGTGGTCTCGACGTATTCAGGCCGCTCCTTGAGCTCCTCCTGGATTTCCTTCTGCACCGCCACGATGCGGCTGCCGGTGGGCGGATGGTCGGAGAACAGCTTGGACATGGTGCCGGGTTTCTTCTTTTCCAGAGACTGGAGCTTTTCAAAGAAGTCCACGAAGGCGTTGGGATCGTAGCCGGCCTTGTACATATATTGCAGGCCGTACTTGTCTGCTTCGGATTCAAATCCCTTGGAGAACTGGAGGTACGACAAAGGGATCACCAGGTTGGCCGCCTGGCGGATGCCATAGCCGGTCCAGCCGCCGTAGAAGATCAAAGGAATGGTAGCCATCTGCATCACCGTGGCGCGCGAGGCCTGCCGCGTTCCATGCCGCCATGCTACGTGTGCAATCTCATGCGCCATCACGCCGGCCAGTTCGGCTTCGGTGTCGGCCTTCAGGATCAAACCGGAGTTGACGTAGAAAAAGCCGCCCGGCAGCGCGAAGGCATTCACATCCTCGGTGTCGATGACTTTGATGGTGAAAGGAACCTTTGCGTCGGAATTGCGCACGAGGTTCTGGCCCAGCCGATTGACGTACTCGGCGATCTGCGGTTCGTCAATAATCTTGGCTTGCCGTTCGATCTGCTGAGCCAAGCCCTTGCCGAGCGCAATCTCCTTCTCGATGGAATAGATGTTTAAGCCCTTACCGGCGTCGCGATTTCCGATTTGATCGGGATCGTTGTTTTTGTTGTCGCCGGCGTGCGACGCGAGGGAGAAGAGGAAGACTGCAGCCGCTCCTGACGCAATCTTGAGGTACGATGACATGCGCATAGGACCAGTTCCTTTCACCTAACCAGTATAGACGGTCTTCCAGTGGGATGCGCCACCTTATCTCTTAGAGTACAAAAATTTACGAAGCGTTACACCGGGCAATTTGTGCTAGCCCTTCTGCACCCGCCTGAGCCGGTACAGGTCCGCATTGACGGTTTTATCCTTCAATTTCTTCCAATCGTCCTGCACATGGATCAGGCGGCCGGAGATGTGGTTGGACTGCTCCGAAGCGAGGAAAAGCGCCAGGTCGATCTGTTTCTCGGCGGCGACGCCTCCGGTCATGCGAACCTGCTTGGCGACCTCAATCTCTTCCCAGCCGGCGCGATCGCCAGCCGACAGAATTTGATCGGTCATATGCGTATAGGCTTCGCCGGGAGCCAGACAGTTGACCTGGACGTTGAAGTCGCTGACCTCCTCGGCCAGAGTCTCGACGAAACGAACCAGGGCTGTTTTAGTGGATTCGTGGAGAGCGAAGTTGGGGCGGGCGGGAGTCGATCCGCCGCCGGATAAAATAATGATCTTGCCATTGCGCCGCTCCTGCATATGCGGCAAAACCGCGCGGCAGGCGTTCAGGACCCCCACCAGGTTGGTTTGGATCACTTCGGCCCAGTTCTTGGGATTGGATTCGACGAAGGCTCCAATGGGTCCCAGGACCGCGGCGGAGCAAATCAGCACTTTGGGATGGGCGCCGAACTGGACGCGCATGCGCTCGACAGCCGCAGTCACCTGCTCATAGTCGCCTGTATCGGCGCGAAGGCGTAGCGCGGAACCGCCGGCATGCTCAATTTCCAGATGGCACAGATCCAGCTCCGCCTTGCTTCGTGCCAAAAGCCCCACGCGCGCGCCTTTGGCCGCGAAGCCAATTGCCAGCCGCTTCCCGATCCCACGCCCTGCGCCGGTGACGAACACGGGCACCGCCTTGAATGAATACACCTTAATCAAAGTAATACAAAACGGACGCTCCGCGGGTGAGGGTTCGGGTTTGCGGGGTGTGCGATTCGCCAGAAAAACCGCTCCCTTTCGCCGCGGGCTGTCAGTCGGTCGCGGCGCTGTCACCAGCTCGGGAGCGGTTTGATGCTAGAAAGATCGAAAGAGGCGCCTCTTGCCCGGTGATGTCGCTCACCGGGAAGCGCCGTTCAAACTTCAACGGCAAAGCCCATCGTTCGACGCCTCCATCTGGAACAATGGCGCGGGTTGCTCTCGAGAACTCCTCCGCGTTGGCGTGATCCGGATGCGATGAGACATCCGAACTCTTACGAATTCAAAATAACCGGAGCAGGATGAGAAGCGGGAAAAGAAAAAACGGCAAGATAAGGAATCGGCGGTAAATAAAGTTCCTGAATTAAGTTGTGATTGATTTTTCGGGTGGCGAGGGGGTGCGGCGCTCTTCAGCGTGGAAGCTCGCGCGCCGCACCCTTAATGCGGTTACGCGGGATGTGCGACTTGGAAGGTGTGTTCCGCCTGCGCTCCGGCAATGGCGCCGAGGATGGCTCCATACACCGCCAGCACGATAAAGCTGGTTAGGACGCGCGCGCCGGCGTGAATCGCGTGATCGCTAAAAACCCCGTTGCCCCGCAGCGGCATGATCACGATTTCCATCGCGATCCATAGAACCGTGCCCCAGATGGCGCCCCGGAGCCAATCGTCTCCGCGGAGCCAGCCGTAAACGAAGTACGCGTAGATCAGCGAAAAGATGATGGTTCCGTTCAGGAAGTGCCAGAGCATTCCAGCCCACCACAATGCGCTCATCGAAACAGGAGCGGTTCCATGTCCCAGGAAAGACCCCAGCAAGGCCGCGATATCCATTTTCGGAGTGCCTGCCAGTGGGGCCAGATACAACAAAGCGGTCATCACCAGAGTCGCGATGAAGCCGCCCAATACTGCACGAGATAGATTCACTTGTCTCATTTGATCTCTTCCTTACGTGTAAAACACCCGAGACGCGTAAAACAGCCGAGACCGTCAAGCAGCCGAGGTTACTTTCTGAAGTTTATCGGCATCGGTCTTGATGCTTTTTGCGTCATTTCTAAACTTGGCGTCCGTAGTGGGAACTCCGGGCTTGTTCATTAGCGTGTTGAACGCGTTGGTCCGGCTTTGGATTTCTGCAATCAATGGCTTGCTTTGATCGAGTTCGGAGCGTTGAGCTTGAGTCAATGCCGATTGCATCGACTCCAGCCGCCCCAATTTCATCTGCATATCCTCAACGGCAGGGGCGATCACATTCCATTCATGATCGTAGTCGGACCACTGGGAATTGGAGTTTTCCGCCAGGGCATCGAGTCGCGCGGCGCCGGCTCGAACGGCCGTATCATCCGCTTTAATTTCCCGCAAAAGCCGAGCGGCTTTCTGGGAATCGTTCGAGGAAGGGGTGGTCGATGGAGATGCTGCCTGGACGGCGACTGCCGATGTTAACAGCATTGCCATGGCGCCAAACAACACGCCAGAATCAAAAATGTGGGTCCGCTTCATAATGATTAACCTCCTTTTGCGATTTCAGTCTATGTCTGAATCCGAGGAGAAGGAATCACTTCGTCACAGTATCCAGGCTGCGCAGAAGGCAGGGGGAACTATCGGGTCCGGGCTTCGAAGGAGGGCCGCGACCGGCCCTTTGCGGGGCTTCGAAAATAACAGCCCGCAAAACGGAGCATGGGTCGCGGTTACGAGCGGAGTTGTTGCTTTCGGGAATTGTGGGCTGCGACCGGCCCTTTGCGGGGGCTTCGAGGTAACAGCCCGCAAAACGGAGCATGGGTCGCGGTTACGAGCGGCGCTGTTGCTTTCGGGAATTAGGGGCGCGACCGGTCCTTTGCGGGCTTCGAAATAACAGCCCGCAAAACAGAGCCTGGGTCGCGGTTACGAGCGGCGCTGTTGCTTTCGGGAATTGAGGGCCGCGACCGGTCCTTTGCGGGCTTCGGAATAACAGCCCGCAAAACGGAGGCTGGGTCGCGGTTACGAGCGGCGCTGTTGCTTTCGGGAACTAGGGGCGCGACCGGTCCTTTGCGGGCTTCGAAATAACAGCCCGCAAAACGGAGGCTGGGTCGCGGTTACGAGCGGCTCTGTTGCGTTCGGGAATTGTGGGCTGCGGCCGGCCCTTTGCGGGGCTTCGAGGTAACAGCCCGCAAAACGGAGCATGGGTCGCGGTTACGATCGAGCTGTTGCTTTTCGGGAATTGAGTGCCGCGACCGGCCCTTTGCGGGCTCCTTTAGCCGAGGATTCTTCCGGCCGGCTCCAGGTCGGGTACGGGCGCTTCTACCAGACGGGCTTCTACCACAGTATTGAGAGTGGCTCCGCTATCAAGAAGATAGTGGCCGGCAATCCACGGCTCGACTTGTTCGGCGCGCTGGCGCGCGGTCTCGGCGAGACCCTGGAACAGCACCAGGAAGCGGCGGTCGCTCCAGCGCGAGACGAGGTCGCTATGACGAAACTGGGAGCTGAGCCGGGCGGCCACCTGCTGGGCGACTTCGATGGGCAGATCATCCTGGAAGTCGAAGAGCAGCAGCACTGGGGTTTCGCCGCGCGCCTGCACCGCTGCGATGTGCCGCTCCATCTCGCGGCGGTTCATGAGGCCGGTGACGGGATCGGTGATTTCGGCCTCGACCAGCCGGGCTTCCACGCGCGCCATTTCATCGCGCATCCGCTTCAGAAGCGAGGAGGATTCATGGCTCATGCTCTCCACGCAGCTCAGCAGGCCGGCTGCCTGCGAGGACGTTGAAGGCTCTTCGGAGTGCTCTATCTGAGTGGCGAACTGGCGCAGACGCGCGCCGTAAAAATCCTGACGCTGCGCGAGCGTGCGGACGATGTCTTCGAGGCCGGCGATGGCCCGGCGCAGCTCCACGCGGTGGCGTTCGACGTAGAGCGAGGCTTTGGATGCGTATTCGTGCAGTTCCGACGACGCGATTTCACAGCTTTCTTCGATCGCGCCGACGCTGGAATCGAAGGCTAAGCGTGCGCGCAGACGGCTGAGACGCTGGCGGTAGGGTCCGCCCACCGGAGGACAGGATTGGGCCAGGGTGTCCGCCACCGTCTGCAATGTGCTCAAGTAGCAGTGCACGGTGGCATGGAGCGTCTGGAGAGAGTTGTCCTCAGGCATCTTGTACTCCTACGTAGTATCGGACCCGTTGGGCGTTCCGGACATCAGGGAAACACCTTAGTCGGTCGTCTCAGAAGTTCAGGAACGTAGAGCAGCGTTTTCCAGCCCTAACCAACCGGAACGAGTCGCGGCCCGGAGCGGAGGTGTTCCATGTAGAGAATAGAGGGCTGTGATCGGCCCTTTGCGGGCTAGCTGGCAGGCGGCAAGATCGCCTGCCCCACGTGTTTTCAGCGGAGCGGTTTTCGCGGAAAGCGGGCTATTTGGCTGCGTTGGGGTACTGGTCGCGGATTAATTGCTGTTCTTCGGGTGAAAAGTTTTTCTCAAATTCGGGGCTGTGAAGAACTGCGCGCTTCTCCGGCACTGTCATCCCGTTAAGGCTCTGCAACTGCTGCTTTACGGCCACCTGGCGACCCGGAGGGAGCTTTTCCAACCGGCTGAGCCGATCGAGGTTTTTCGCCCGCTGATCCGGAGTCATTCGGTCCAGATTGTTGAGCTGATTTTCGGCGCGAGTCCGCTGCGCCGGGGTCATCTTCGATAGAGTCTTCTCCCGCTCTTCCGGAGACATATTCAGGAGTTTCTTCAACGTGTCGGCGGGAACCTGTTTCGCGGCTTGTTTGGCGGCTTGCTTGGCAGCTTGTTTCGGGGTGGGCGGAGGCTTGACCGGTTTGGGAACGGCTGGGATCTTGATTTTGGGTTGGCCGGCTTCAAGCGGAAGGCAAGCAAGGGCTGCGCCGTACACGATTAGTACACTCCCGCAGATTAGCGAAACAGCCCGCACCTAAGCCTCTTCTTAGTTCGACGAAATTCGACCGGTTGGGATTACAGGCGGCCGGATGGGGACTGCCCCACCGGCGTGAGCAGCTCCATATCGTCCAACGCCTGCTGCACCTGATCGAGGTCGATCTCCTCGGGACCGGCTTTGGCTTGCACGGTTGTATTCTTATATGCGTTCTTGTAAGCCGACGGCGCGGTGTGGGCAAAGGGCATTTTGCCGGGGACGCCGACGCCGGGGATGCCGACGACAAGGGCCATGGCCACTACCGCGCCCACAGCTGCCAGCGAAAACGCGGGCTTCCACAGGGGGTGGGGGGCGGCCGGGACGAACACGCGGTGCAGCCACTGGCGCCACGCCGGCTGCGCCTGCTCATCGGCGATGCGCGAGTACAGGCGCGCGTCGAAATTCCGCGACACTTCGAGCGGAGTCCAGACATCGAGCATCTCCCACACCATGCGCTGAGCCTCCACCATCTTCAGGCACTCCGCGCACTGCGCGATATGGCTATCGATCTCGACCGCAACCGCCGGATCCAGAATGCCAGCGCAGTAGTCCGTCAGGATCTCCACGCCTCGCTTGTTGTTTTTGATGCAATCCATAATTCCCTCATAGGATGTCCGCTTACGCTAGATGCGCCAAACGCGAACGCAACGTTTCATACGCCCGAAACAATAAAGATTTGACAGCCGACTCGGTGCAGCCCAAGGCTCCTGATATTTGAGAATAGTCCAGACCCTGGTACTTGTGCATTAAGACGGCGGCGCGCTGCTTCTCTGGCAGCGCCTCGATCGCTTTTCTTATTTCCCGCACTTTGACTGCATAAATCATCGTCTGTTCGACGCTGGGCTGGCGGTCGGCCACCTGCCGCTCCATGCCCTCCATGACTTCTTCGCTCAAACTCTCGTTCGTTTTTTCCTTCTTGCCATCGCGAATCCAGTTCAAGGCCAGGTGGGTGGCGATGCGAAACAGCCAGGTGGTGAACTTGGCGGTGGGCTCGTAGGTTTCCCGGCTCCGGTACACCCGCAGGAAAACCTCCTGCGCCAGCTCCTCCGATACGGCGCGGTTCTGCACCATCCGGTGCAGGAAGTTGACCACGGGAGATCGATGCCGCTCCAGCAGCAGGGCAAAGCTGGTTTCGTCGCCCTGACGCACGCGCAGCATCAGTTGGGCGTCGCGTTCCAGGGCTGCAACAGCCTCCATGTCTTTCTGAACACTGGCGCCGGGAGAAGGTTGCGGGCGGAACATCTTCTGCTTATTCTTCTTTGAGGGAGCGTTCCATCAGATCCCGCAGGGCTTCGCGGGGGCTTTTGGAGGCGTGCAATACAGCATGCATCTGTTGAATTATCGGCAGATCCACTTCGAACTTCTGGCCTAATTCGACGGCCGCGCCGCAGGTTTCCACGCCCTCGGCGACCATGCGCATGGAGCCGAGGATGTCGCTGAGCCGCCTTCCTTTTGCTAACTCCAATCCTACCTGACGGTTGCGGCTGAGATTGCCGCTGCAAGTCAGGACCAGGTCGCCCAGGCCGGCAAGCCCTGCCAGAGTTTGCGGCTTTCCACCCATGGCGACCGTCAGGCGCGTGATCTCGGCCAAACCGCGGGTGATCAGGGCGGCTTGCACGTTGCTCCCGAGTCCCAGGCCGTAGCAGACGCCCGCGGCAATCGCGACTACATTCTTAAGCGACGCGGCGATTTCGACGCCGACGGGGTCGGAGTTGGTGTAGAGGCGGAACGCGGGAGTGGAAAAAGCGCTCTGCACCTCGCGGGCGAGGGGCAGGTCCTGGCTTGCGGCGACTACCGCGGCGGGTTCACCCTGGGCGATTTCGCGGGCGAAAGTGGGGCCGGAGAGCACAGCTACGCGGGCCTTAAAACGGGGCCGGCACACCTGTTCGATCACCTGGGACATACGCAACAGTGATCCCGTTTCGAGACCTTTCGTTGCACTGACGATGATCGAATCGGGATTTAGATGCGACAGCATCGTTCCATAGATCGTTCGCGCATGCTGGGAGGGCATGACGCCGATGACGATGTGCGCGCCTTCGAGAGACTCGGCGATTTGTGAGGAGGGCGAGACGTTTTCGGGGAGGCGGAAGCCGGGCAGAAAGAGCGACGTCTCGCGAGTGGCTTTCATCTGGCGGGCGATATCGGCTTCATGCATCCAGAGACGCACGGTTTGAAATTGCGGAGCCAGGAGAAGGGATAGCGCGGTGCCCCAACTTCCTCCGCCGATGATCGCCAGGTTCACTTTGCCTCGCATTTGTGGGGGTGGGGCGTTCCTGAAGCTTCGAGAAACCGCTTCCTTTGGTCGCGGCTCAGCGCGGGTTTCGAGCGGCGATCAAAGGGGGTCAGCACGGGCTTCTTCAAGGGAGTGTCCATGCGGCGAATGCCGGGCGAAGCGAGCCTCGGGGCGTTTTTCAGCGCGTTGGTTCTGGTCACTTGGAGCGGCTCCAGCGAAAGACGTTTTCGGTGCCCGCATGAATGCGCTGGAGATTGGATTTGTGGCGGTACACGATAAATGCGCCGGCGATCAGTGAGGCTGTTACAACCTCGATGGGAGGATGCAGAATCAGCCACACGCCGAAGGGGAAGGCTCCCGCGGCGATTACGGAGCCGGCCGAGATGTAGCCGGTTCCGGCGACGACGATGATGAACAGCCCCAGTGTGGCGAGCATCGGTTCGGGGGTCAAATAAAGAAATGCCCCGATGAAGCTGGCAACGGCCTTTCCGCCCTGGAAGCGGAGAAACACGGGGAAGGCATGGCCGGCCATCACAGCCAGGGCCGCGGCGCTGGTCCAGAGCGGCGAGCCGAAGGTGAGGCTGGAAGCGATCCAGACCGCGGCGAAGCCCTTGGCGATATCCAGCACCAGTGTGGCTGTGCCCTGAATCCGGCCGGTGGTCCGAAGCACGTTGGTGGCACCGATATTGCCGCTGCCCGCGGCGCGGACATCCTTGCCGGTCGAGAACTTCACCATCAGATAGCCGAAAGGGATGGCTCCAAGGAGATACGCGATGACGATTGCCAGCAATCCGTTCATAGTTTGGACACTATCGGGAACTCGTTAAGTTTAGAGTACTTTCCGGCCTTCGAAAGGTACAGGAAAAAAGATTCCGCGCGGAAGCAGCCGAAGTCCTGGGAGGGGATGCGCGCGAGTTCCTGCCGCAGGCGATCGAGTGGAACGGGCACCCGGCGGCGCGCCAGGGTGAGATGCGGATGGTAATCCCGTTCCTCGACGGGGACACCGATCGCCGCGAGAGATTTCTCCGTTTCCTGCGCGAGCTTGCGCAAGCCGGGGCCCGATTCGACGCCCGCCCAGAACACCCGCGGGTCGCGGTGGTTCGGAAACCAACCCAGGCCTCGCACGGCGATTTCGATGGGCCCGGGGCAGGGCACTGAGGAGAGCGCCCGTTCGACCTCTATCAACCGCGTTTCGGGCCACTCGCCGATGAACTTGGTGGTCACGTGAAGGTGCTCCGTAGGGCTCCAGGAGAGCTTGGCCAAGGACCGCAAACGGTCCACCAGGGCGGTTAAACGACTGGTGATTTCGGTGGGGATGTCGATGGCGGTGAACAAGCGCATGGACGAATCTTTCTAGTGTACTGATTGGACTGCTGACGCGGGGGAAAGTGTTGTACACTATACCTCGACCACTATTCTCAACCATGAAAAAACTCACGTTGCTCCTGTTCCCTTTGCTCCTGTTCGTGGCTGGGCTCACGCTATGGGCCGCCGATGTCTGGACGAAGCCTTCCACGGAGTGGACCGACAAGGATATTCAGAAGATCATGTCGGATTCGCCCTGGGCCAAGAAGGTCTCCGTGACCTTTGAAAATGCGGGTGGTGGCGCCGGACCCGCGGGCGGCGGGGGTGGCGGCGGAGGCAAGGGCGGACGCGGTGGCGGCGGAGGCGGTGCGCCCGATGCTTCCGACGGCGGCGGAGGCGGTGGCGGCGGAGGCAAGGGCGGCGGGAAAGGTGGCGGCGGAGGAGGCGGAGACGCAGATATCGTCCCGAGCTCCGGCCCTCCCGAGACAGAGTTGACGATTCGCTGGCAGACGGCCCCGACGGTTCAGGAAGCACTGGTAAAGGTCGGCGCGCAGAAGCAGTTGCAGCAGGACGATATGTTCTATGCGATCTGGGTAGCGGGGCTTCCCGGCAGCGTTCGGCCGCGGGATGACGATGCCAAGAAAGCGCTGCTGAAGGTGACAACGCTAAGCGTCAAAGACAAGGAGCCGATCATGGCCGTCGACGTAATCTTCCCTCCACCGGCGCAGGGAAGAGGAGCTCGCACGACCGACGCGCACTTCATATTCCCGCGAAAAATCGCCTTTAGCGCGGATGACAAGGAAGTCGAGTTCGTCACCAAGTTCGGCAAGAATTCCGTGAAGACGAAATTCGCGCTGAAGAACATGGTGCTCAACGGCAAGCTGGGGTTATAACGGCTTCTGAAGCCGGAGATTCTGCCCCGGAGTTTCTACATCCGCCCCGCGATTGAGGTTGCGCGCGGGCTGCTGGGCAAGGTCCTGGCGCACGGCGGCGCATCTGCAAGGATCGTGGAAACCGAGGCCTACCTTGGTCCGACGGAGGGGGGCGTGATCGATGAAGCTGCGCATTCCTGGCGCGGGCGCACTCCTCGCACAGAGGTGATTTTCGGTCCTCCAGGCCACGCCTATGTGTATTTGATTTACGGAATCTACGATTGCTTGAATGTGGTTTCGGAACCGGAGGGCAGCGCGGGCTGCGTCCTTATTCGCGCCGCGGAGCCGCTCACCGGGATCGAGGAAATGCGGCAGCGGAGGAGCGTGGACGCGGTCGAGAAGCTCGCCAGCGGCCCGGGCAAACTGACTCGCGCGCTAGGCATCACCTTGCGCCACAATGGCGCGGATCTGACCCGAGGGCCGCTGACGATACGGGAGCCGGAACGGGAGCAGCCGTTTGAGATCGGCGTATCGCCGCGCATCGGCATCAGCCGCTCAGTGGATTGGCCGCTGCGATTCTTTGTCGCCGGAAGCCGGTTCGTGAGCAACCATTCCTTAGGCTCCGGTGCTACCTTGAAAAAACATGCTGAAACCGACCATTTTTCGCGAGTACGATATCCGCGGCGTCGCCGAAACGGAGCTGACGAGCCCGGATGTCATTGAGCTGGGCAGGGGCCTGGGGACGCTGCTGCAGCGCAAGAGCGGGCGGTTGATTAATCTGGGGCGGGATTGCAGGCTGAGCTCGACGCGGCTGCGGGATGCTTTGCTCGAAGGGTTGATGGATTCGGGCTGCGAGGTTACCGATATCGGCGTGGTGCCCACGCCGCTGCTGTATTACTCGGCGGTGCATATGCGCGCGGACGGCGCGGTGATGATTACGGGCAGCCACAATCCGGCCGAGTTTAACGGATTCAAAACGGTGTGCGGGTCGGGGACCTTGCATGGCGAGACCATCCAGGAAGTTCTGCATCTGATTCAGAACCGCGATTTTTTGGGCGGGAAAGGGTCGCATCGCGATATGGATGTGATCGACGCTTATCTCGATCAGGTCGCGCCGCAGTTTGATTTTGAGCGGAGGATCAAGGTCGTCTTGGATGCGGGCAATGGCACTGCGGGACCGGTGGTGCACAGGCTGCTTCAACGGCTGAACGTCGAAGCCACTGAGCTCTTCTTCGATATGGATGGTCGGTTCCCCAATCATCATCCCGATCCCACGGTACCTAAGAATCTGCGGCATTTGCAAGACGCCGTGAAGGAGCACAAGGCGGATCTGGGCATTGCGTTCGACGGCGACTCCGACCGCATCGGCGCGGTGGATGAGAACGGCGACGTGATTTATGGCGATATGCTGCTGTTGATTTTCGGCCGGGAGATTCTGACTCGCAAACCGGGTGCGACGTTTATCGGCGAGGTGAAATGCTCGCAGGTGATGTATGACGAGCTAAAGCGGCTGGGCGGCAATCCCATCATGTATAAAACCGGGCATTCGCTGATCAAAGCCAAGATGAAAGAGGAACATGCAGAGCTGGCTGGCGAAATGTCCGGGCACATGTTCTTCGGCGACCGCTATTTCGGTTATGACGATGCGATTTACGCGGCTTGCCGGTTGATGGAGATTGTGGCGAAGAGCGGCAAGCCTCTGTCCGCGCAACTGGCGGGATTGCCGAAGACGGTGTCGACTCCGGAAATCCGCGTGGATTGTCCGGATGAGGCTAAGTTCCAGGTGGTGGAACGGGTGGCCGCGCAGTTCAAGAAATCGCACCAGGTGATTGATGTCGACGGCGTTCGCGTTTTGTTCGAGCACGGCTGGGGGCTGCTGCGGGCTTCAAATACTCAGCCGGTACTGGTGATGCGATTTGAGGCTGCGGAGGAAGGATTGCTCGCGGAGTATCAGCGGGAGATTGAGAGCGCGCTGGAAGCGGCGAAGGCTCACGCTTAATCGGGGAACGACGTTTGGGCCGGGAATGAACGTGAATAAGCGTGAATCAGGCCAAACTAAACTGGGCCCGCTCGCGTCTAGCGGTCATGAACACGTTGAGACTTTGGGCGTCCGCGGTGGCATGCTGCGGGCTTGGCGCTCACGCGGCGTATTCGCAAACATCCAAACTGATCTTCGAGGTTGCCTCGGTGCGGCCTTCCGCTGCGTTCGTTCGCGGCACTCCGGAGAACGTGGTTAGGGTAGCCGTTTACAACAGCCACGTGGAGGCTGAGGAGGCCGTGGATCAGCTTAAGGGGGCTGGCTTCGATATGACGAAGCTGTCCATTGTCGGCGAGGACTACCACACGGAGGAAAACATGGTACGGTATTACGACGCTGGCGACTGCATGAAGTATTGGGGAAAAATGGGCGCCTTTGGGGCGGCACATGGGGCTTGCTCTTCGGCGCCGCGTTCTTTCTACTGCCGGGTATTGGTCCGGTGCTGGTAGCCGGCCCCGTTGCCAGTTACGCGCACGGGCAATGGTGCTGCTGCTGCGCCACACGGCCTTGCGCATCTCAGACGTCTCCACGTTTCGAAAAGACGCCGTCTCGTGGGATCAAACAGCTTCGACCTGGCGGATTTTTCTCCGGACCCAGAAGACGGGTGAGCCGGTGTTCTTGCCCATCCCAAACAGCCTCAAGCTGATCCTGGATTAAGGCGGCATAATCTATCTGTGGCCCAAAACCCTTACAACGAAATCCTGTACGAGACACCGGCGCGGTTTACGACCCATCCGGACCGGCTAGCCGCGGTTGCGCGGCTCTTCGGGATGGAGCCCGCTCCGGTGGATCGCTGCCGCTATCTCGAGATTGGGTGCGGGAACGGCAACCACATTGTCAGCATGGCGTATCACCTGCCGGAAAGCCAGTTCACGGGTGTGGACCTTGCCGAGGTGCCTATCGCCAATGGCGAACGGATGCGCGACGCATTGAAAATCGGGAACCTGACGTTGCGCGCCGGCGACCTCCGCGACATCGGCGCCGAGTGGGGCGAGTTCGACTACATCGCGACCCACGGCGTCTACTCCTGGGTGTCGGCCGAGGTTCGCGATGCACTGATGCGGGTGTGCAAGGAACGCCTGGCGCCCAACGGGGTCGCCTTCATCGACTACAGTACCCTGCCCGGCTGCTACATCCGGCAGTTTCTGCGGGATCTCATGCTGTTTCATACCCGCGACACTCAGGACCCCAACGAGCGCCTGCGGCAGGCCCGCTGGAGCCTGCAATTCGTGGCAGGCTCGCCCTTGCTCCCGGATGCCTGGCGTCCCCTTATCGAGAGCGACGTTGCCCGTTTGCTCGAGTTGGGCGACGCTTGGCTCTTCCACGATGATTTCTCCACGTACAACGACCCGGTGTACTTTCACCAATTCGCGGCGCATGCCGCCCGCCACGGATTGCAGTACCTGGGGGAAGCCGATCCGTCCGAGATGTTCGACACGGGTGGAGCGCTTAAGGCGGTTCCAGGCGGCCTGATCGAGCGTGAACAATACATGGATTTTCTGAGAGTCAGGCGGTTTCGCCAGACCCTGCTGTGCCACCAGAGCCGGACGCTAAAACGCGGTCCGCTGGAGGATCGCATGGATCGGTTTCTATTCTCCTCGCGTTGCCACCCGCTGGAAGATGGAAGGATCGAGGGACTGCGGGAAGTTCGGATCATTGCCAAACACGACGCCGTTCATCGCATCGCTGCGGCGTTGGGCGAGGAATACCCGCTGCCAGTGTCGTTTGATGATCTGATTCCCTACTGCGATAGCGAAGCCGCCCTGCGGGACATCCTGAGCGGCATGGTACTGAGCGGATTCGCCGATTTCCATGTGCATCGTTTTCCTTGCCAGAAGATCGTGTCGCCGGCGCCTGCCGCGAGCCGGCTGGCCCGCTACCAATCCCTCGATTCACCTAGGGTTGCCAACGCTTGTTTCCACGTCTTGGAACTAGACGATCTCAGCCGCCAACTAGTGCGCTTGCTGGACGGCTCGCGGACCCATCGCCAGATCGCCGCAGAGTTCGCCCGCGTGCCAGGCGCCAAATCCTTGGAGGAAATCGAACAGCGTCTGCCTGCCACTCTGGAATGGCTGGCCCGTGCCGCGCTGCTGGAAAGCTAGCTGCGGCACCCCAGGACGGTCGCCAAAGCCAAACAAGCCACTTACAATTACAACAAGGCCATAGGCGACCCCGCCGGACTGGCCGGGTGAAGGGATCGCCACGGGCACGACTTCACTGGTTGCGCCGGCACCGCGATCGAGCCAACAACCTGTGGCCCTGTACCCCGAGAGCTGCGATTCTTGCGGTCCTCTTCATTCTTCCGGCATCCTTCGCTTCGCTGACCCTGGGCGCACTACTCTTGGATGGCCAGGCCCTCTCTTTGATCCGTTCGTCCTAAGTTTGCTGCCGCTCCTGCTAACTTTTGTGGATGCGCTGTTCCAGCGGGGTGCGGTCATTGAGTTCAACGGAATGAAATTAGATTTGTCACAGGCGCATCCCGCAACGCCTTCGTTGCTCCAGTGCCAACCAACATCGGCGTTCGGGCCCGATCCGTAAGCGATAGGGGCGGCAGTGAGATCCTGGCCTCGCTCGAAGGCGCAGTCAATAATGAGGTGGTCACGGTAGTAGGAGTTCAGTTTTCCGAGGGCCTCTCGACATGGTCGATGAGCAGCACGTCAACGTTGGCGATCGTTTGGATAACAATTGCATGTTTAAATTCTTCCCACTTGATTTGAGATTCTGATTAGCCTGAATGCAGGCTTGACAAAGAAATTAGTTCGGGGCAGAATTGACCCACGCGGTTGGTCACTTCGTAACCGCGTTTTCTGCGGCTGCTCGGATTAAACTGGATCCACTATTAAGTTGAGAGGTCGAAATGAACAAACAATGCAAGTGGTCGTCCACGGCTTCGCTGGGCATTCTCTTCTTAGCGACACCTCTTGTCCAGGCGCAACATGCCCACCTCGTGACCGCGCCCGTGCCGACGGCGCAAAACGCCAGTTCTAACGCCGTCACCTTGCCGCCGGGCTGCCCGAACTATACCGGAGTTCTCAGTGCATTTGGCGTGCCGGTCGGACAGGAGATTCAGCTAGAGGTGTTTTCGGACCCTGCGCCTCCAGGCGGATACTATTGGAATGTCTATTCGTCGGATCCTACGATTCTAGCGGCCGGGAACACCACCCAGGGCTTCATTCCAGAGGTTTACACGCCTGAGGGTTCCCAATATAGCAGCCCGTTTTCTGTTTTCGGCATAGCCGTCGGCGAAACCAGTTTCGTGATTGAGGAGACCTCGCCGGGTGTCGGATTTTCCTATACTCCGTCGACTGCGTGGGCGGTCAACCCAGGAGCCAGCAGCCCTTTCCTGGACGCCAATTCCCCTAGCAATACCTGCCTCGCCGCGGGAACCGGCGTCCTCTCCACCGATCCGAACGTCCTTTCCACTTGTGGAAGTAATGTCTATGGCACCGTCACCGACGGCGTCACCCAACTGCTTTTGCGGATAGCGGCTGGCTTGCAAGGGACGGGCTGTTATTCGATCACCTCGACAGCGCCGCCGGATCAGGGGTCCATCAACTCGGCAATCGTTTCCACACAGCCCGCCGGCAGCTACGATTATGGATTTTCTTACTATCTGGCGCCCAACGGATACGGACCCAGCGACACTTCGTCCAGCCGGCAGGTTCAGGTTCAGTTCGCATTTGCGCCTGCAGGGGCAGACACCAATACGACTATAATTCCGGCAACACTGACCGTTATCCGTCCACCCCTCTTGCTGATTCATGGCCTTTGGTCCAACTCGGGCGCATGGCCCAGCGGAGTTTGGGGCTCAGGCCCAAATAATTTGGTTTATGCTGCTGACTACCAGCTTACGAACGCCGCTAGTTATTCTGTGAACTACCCCTCGGTGCAAGGCTGGGTCGCTTCCGCCTTGCAGCAAGCCCGCGCGACAGGGTATGCGGCCACGCAGGCCGATGTGGTTGGGCACAGCATGGGCGGAATCCTCACGCGGCTCTATGCGGGCTCCTCCCAATTTATACGCAATGACAATTACAATATGGGCGACGTTCATCGCTTGATTACGCTGGACACGCCCCACGCCGGCGCCAGCCTGGCAAATTTGATCGTATCCTTGAACGCGAATAGCGTCATCGCTGCCCTCGGTAGCTTTATCTGGTCGGACTTCGCAAGTGGGATCGTCGGAGAGGTTGCCCTCGGAGGAGCCGGCGTCGTGAATCAGGGCGCGATTTGCGATTTGTCCGAAAACAGTCCCGCGCTCCAGGGCCTGAACGGCGGGACGAGCCTCCCGTCCCAAGTGGTCACGGGAATAGGCGGCATCGCCGGGACGCCCTCCTTTCCAGCGGCATACTTTTCCCCTGTCGAAGGCGCCCTTACCTTTAAGGTCCCAGTAATTAACACGTACTTGTTCCCCCAAAATGTAGTGAACGGCTTCCGCTTCATACAACAGAATGACCAAATCGTTTCCCTTACCAGCCAGCAAGCTTTAGCGGGAGGAGGAGGAGCAGCAGACCAAACACCATACATTCATACGACGGTGGAAACTGAGGGGCCTGTGGCAACCGCGACCTTCGCTTTGTTGGACGGGCCGAGCGGTAACCTTTTGTCTTCGCTGCCGGGTGTTGCCTCAAACGGGTTGGGTAATCCGGTGACGGTAGCCGGCACCAACCCAGCCCAGGACCAGTCAGACTACGCCTCTCAATGCATCGGTCTCTTTGCTCCCCTGGCTTCACAGTCCCCTCTCACCGAGGGTAAAGAGCCCGCCTCAAATCCAGCCGTTCGCGCCGCGCAGGCTCGGCCAACCCCCAGGCCCGCCGCTACACCTGACGCGCGGGTCACGATAACCAGTCCAACCAACGGGCAGCAATTCGCGCCTGGGAATACGGTCACCGTTACTGTTCAGGTAGCATCCCCGTTGACCCTGGCGGCCGGTTGGGTTGCTACTCTCTTGCCCGGAGTAGGCGCCGTGACTGGAACCACTTATACGTCGAACTCGTTTCAAGCGAGCTTTGTCATCCCTTCCACCACCACCGGTCCGGTAACATTAACGCCGTCCATTATCGATACCAGTTCCAATCCCTACCTCGGAGTTGCAATCACGATTAACGTCGTGCCAGTCAGCGCTCCCACCAGCCTGCAAGTTGTACAGGCCTTCACCGCCCTAACCTCAGTGCCGGCTACCGCAAGCATCGTAGTAACCGGAACCTATCCGGGGGGCACACAACTGAATCTCACCTCTTCCGTGACGGGCACAACCTACTCTTCGAGCAATACTAGTGTCCTGACAGTCAATGCGCAGGGGACTGTCCAGGCCCTAGCATTCGGGACCGCGGTAGTAACGGTGCGGAACAACGGCCTCACAGCCTACGCCGTCTACGACATCGAAAATCCCGCAGCGCCGTTGGCGCCGCAAAGCCTCACTACTGGACTCCAGATCTCGCAATCTGGTCTCCAGTTGAACCGTAATACAGGTTTCTACACGCAAACGGTGACCATTACCAACACCCAATCGTTTCCGATGGTGGGCCCTCTCTACTTCGTTATTAATGGCCTTCCCGCGGGTGTGAACCTGGCAAACAACGCCGGTGGCTTGACCCAGACGATTGCCCCCTTGGGGAGTCCGTATCTCAGGCTCTCGCTTGCCGATGGCCTCACTCTTCAGCCGGGAGCCAAGGTGTCGCTCTCGTTGCAGTTCCTGGACCCCACGCGGGTGAACCCCCATTACACACCCATGGTTTTCCGGACCTTAGGAACGCCTTAAATTCTCATGTGAGGACTCTTTGAAACATATACTTCAAACAACGCTTCTGGCCATCCTGGCATCGACGCTAGCCACGGCTGCCACCACTTACGACGTCACGATAGACACGACGCCGCTCGACACCACTCAGGGTTACTTGGCATTCGATTTTCTCCAAGGCTTTCCGGTCGAAGACAATACTGTAACGATTTCCGACTTCACAACCGACGCGACGCTCGGAACGCTGACGCCGAGCGGCGACGCTACCGGAACCATCTCTCCCGGCCCCGGAACCTTGGACGATATCAACAACTTCTTTAACGAATTTTTGCAGGAGGTCACGTTTGGCACAACCATCTCGTTCAATCTCAGCCTCACCACCAACGGCGCGCCGACTCCCGACAACTTTTCTTTTTACCTCCTCGATTCGTCGCAGTTCCCAATCATCACCTCCGATCCATCGGGTGCCGACTCACTGATCTCGATCGACATCACCGGACCTGGTCTAACTCCGAATGTTTATACGTCCGCGGACGCGACCGCAACCGTTACGCCTGCCGGTTCCTCGACGCCGGAGCCAGGCAGTTTCTGGCTCATCGGTATTTCGCTAGCGGGCCTGCTCCCGATCTGCAGACGCAGGAAAAAAGCCCGCCGCTTAGCTATATAAGCACGACATGCGCCTGCCCCCTCGGCGAGCAGTCAGACCGGGGCGCAGGACTCTCACTACGATTTTGCGGTGGAATTCATTTTTGCGAGAGCCCCGTTTGTGAAGGTCAGGCGTTTTCGGCTCGGAGTCCACGGCTGGCGGACGATAGCCCAGCAGATAGTAGCCACTCAAGTCTTCGATCACTTCGTTGAAGCTGGTGGTGAGATCGAAAGCCGACGGTGCTGAGGAGCTCCCGTCCTCCAGTTCTCTCGGCCAACAACTGCTCAGACTCGGGAGCGATCGCGCCTTCGATCGTTTCGGATTCGAACACGACCCCCACGGTATCGAGCACGTAGATCACGACTCCGGCGCGATTGGCCAGGGCGATGAGATTGTCCACGGGTCCCTTGTAGCGCCCGACATACAGCAGGGCCTTGCGCCCCGGGAAATTCTGAAGGCTTTGGATGGCCGCGGCGAGGGCTCCAGGCGCATCCGCGATACACATGTGCTGCATCGTACAGACGCGCGGAATGCGTTCTGTCACCGCATCCAGTTGCCGCTTATCGTTGGTGAATTGCTCGAAGAATCCCGCGGAATCGCTGATCTGGAGCCTGCTGCCGTCGCCGACCGGAACGACCGTTCGCAGGACGGACCGGACTGAGACCATATCGCCAGGACCGACCTGCTCATCGATGAACTTGCGTATCCGGCCCAGGGCCGTCACGGAGGTGTCGCCCGCCACGACGGAGATCATGCGGCGGATTTCCTCCTTCTTGAGATTCGCTACCGGGGAAGAAAGAATATCGTTGCCCGGCGTTTTGCGAAACCTGGGCACGCCGCTATACCATTCGAGAAGCGACGGCTTTTCTTTGAGCGCCGCCAGCCGAGCGCCGCTGGGAGGCGGCGTCACTTCCACCCAGGAAAAGTTGGTGATCGGCTGCGGTTTGCCGTCTTCGAGAAGCTCGAAATCGGTGGGCTGGAGATCGGTGACATGGTTGCCCTTCTTATCGGTCACGATCAGATCCACCTGGCGGAGATCGACATTGGTATGAATGAGCGGGTCCGGCGCAGCGTTGCCGCCGGGATCGGCAGCTTGCGGCGAAGCGACCAAGGCAGTAAGAAGAAGTGCTCCCGGCAGCTTGGGAAGCTTCAAGGAAACTCCTGAAACAGTGATCTCATAAGAATACACAAATTCCGGCGGGCGCTCACTTCCCTCAGGCGGTTTGGCTACGGGGCACCGGGTCGCGGCTGGCTATTGTTCACTCGGCACGTAGCGGGGCTGAATCGAAATTGTGGCGGTGTCGCTCAGCCCCTCCATCGTAATCACGACCGGGGTTTCATCGCCGTTCGCAACGCCGCTCGGTACCTGGATGTCCACCTGGTACTCGCCGGGATAGCCGGGAACGAGGCCGGAATACAACACGGAGGCAGGGATTCCGCCAATCGTCACTGTCGGCTTGGTGGGAGTTTCATAGAGTACGCTGCCGTTGGCAGGTGGAATCGTGCCTGTGGCCAGAGGGGTTCCATTGGGGTCGCCGTTGGGAGTGGTGACGCCCAGGCCGGTCACGTAGAGAACCAGGTAGTCGCCGGGGGTCGCGGGCTGGCCGCATTCCGATAGGGGGCTGATCGAGAGGGCGCACGGCGGCAAGCCGAGCGCGGCCGTGGTCGAAGCGGGTAAGGCCAGCCACGCTGAATTCGCGAACTGCGCGGTGACGTTAAACTGGGTCAGATCCGCGGGATTGATCAGCCGGTAGAAAGCGGGAACTGCTGGCGCCATATTCAGCGGGTAGTCCGGGCTCACGAACGTGGGCGTCGAGAGCTGCACATTGACGATTCCTGACGTTGGGAGTTCTTCAGGAACCAGCAGATCGATCTGTTGCGGCGTCGCCGAGCCAACCAAATGGAATAGCGGCGCGGCGGTTCCATTGAAGGTCACCTGGACGCCTTGAAAATCGCTGGAGGGAAAACCGGTGAGCTGGTTGGCGGAGCCCAGGCCAGTCGCAAAGATGGAAACGATGGAACCAGGCGCTGCGGTTCCGGGCGATCCAAACGATGCGTTGCTGACCAGCGCGCTGATTCCGGCTATGGGCAGGGTGTTCCCGGTTGGGCTGCTTACTCCACCAACAGTGATCACGATCGGCTGCGTTCCTTGGACATTGATTGGGACCTTGAGGGTGATGAGGTCGATGCCCGGGCTTGCGCCTCCGCCTGTCCCGGCGAAAACAATGTCGCTGGAGGGAACTTCAACTCCACCGAGGGTGATCGAAACTGGAGTGGCGGTCGGGTGCATTGGAATCGATTGGCCGGTGGCGGTGGGCGGATTCGTGGGTCCAAGACCGGTTGCCAAGATAGTTAGCGTGTCGCCGGATTTGGCGGGAGTGGACGATGTGACGGGCGGCGGTTGCGGTTCGTTGGCCAGGATGCTTCCGGTGCCATTTGGACCGGTGGTCAAGAACGCCGGGCAATACGTCGCCAGAGTCACGTTGAAGGGAGCCGACGTCATCCCATTTGCCGAGACCGTGAGTGTTGTCGCGCCGGGGGCGGCTTCGAAGGGAATCTCCACAACGACGGTGGTGGTGGATGAGGCGGCCACGAAGGCCGGTTTGCCCGCAACCGTAACGGTGATTCCTCCGGGGGCCGGGCCAATTCCGGTTCCCAGGTTTTCGCCGAAAACAAACGCCTCGACGCCTGGGCAAAGTTGGGTGCTGTAGGACCCGGCGTTTACGACGCTGGTGATCGTGGGCGTTTGCGCCTGGGCGAATATCGAAGCGAGGAAGGCGGAGGCGGCGAAAGTTCGAAGCATAGCTGAGAGTATATCTCCACGAGCTTGTGGTGCTGCTCTAAAACGGAAGTGCTCTTAATCACCATTCCGTATCAGGAGCGATACGAGGTATTCCTGCGCGATGTTTGTGGGCTTGATCTGGTTCCGCGCCTCAAACGCGCTATGCCATCGGGACATTACCGCTTGTGTAGCGAGATATCATGCGAGGAAAAGAATGCGACGAAAAGATCACGGCATGCATGGCATTTGAAATGCTCCGAAAGGCCCGAAAATGCCTCCGATCGAGCGGAGTATCTAGAGACGCAAGATGTGCCAAGGCTCGCACAGCAACGAACCGGGTCCCGATTCGCATCCCTTTTAACGGAACTGAGCCTTGGTTGCAAAGACACCCGTGATTCAGTGGAAGACTATCGCCGGGCTGATGCGGGAGAGTATCCGAGCATGGAATGACGATGACGCGCCGCGCTTGGCCGCGGCGCTGGCGTTCTACACGCTTCTTTCGCTTTCCCCGATTTTGATCGTCATCGTCGGCGTGGCGGGAGTCTTTTTTGGAAAGGCAGCCGCGAGTGGTCAGCTGGCTTGGCAAGTTCACGATCTCATGGGGTGGGATGAGGCGCGCATGGTTCAGTCAGTGATTCAAGAAACCACGCGCGGCCACCATGCGGGCCTCCTCGCGGCGGTCTTGAGCATCCTGACGCTCTTGTTCGGAGCGTCTTCGGTGGTGGTGGAGCTCAGATCGGGCCTGAATACGATTTGGCGCGCCGCCCCCGTTGGGAATAGTTCCGGCCTGAAGGCGATCCTCGAACTGGGTAAAGAGCGGCTATTTTCCATCGCCCTGATTATCGGAGCCGGAATTCTGCTACTGCTGTCCTTAGCGGCGAGCACGGGGATCGCCGCACTAAGCCGCTTTCTTGGGCCGAATTTGCCGATTCCGGCAGCGTGGCTGCATGTCGCTACGTTTGTGGCGTCCTTCCTGGTGATCACGGTCCTGTTCGCGACTATCTACCGGGTTATGCCGGATGTCAAGCTCGGTTGGGGCGATGTGGCCATAGGAGCGTGCGTTACCGCTTTGATGTTCACCATAGGAAAGCAACTCATCGCCCTCTATCTGGCCAAGGCGGCATTTGCATCCACCTTTGGGGCGGCCGGTTCTTTCGTGATCCTGCTGGTCTGGGTGTACTACTCGGCACAGTTATTCTTTCTTGGCGCTGAGTTTACCAAGATCTACGCCGCACGGCGGAGACTCCCCGCCGCCCCTCCTGTCCGTTCGGCAGGCGCAGCGGGCGAAACAGATCTGCCGGTTTAAGTCTCTCCACTGCAGGGTGAAGCGCTTTGGGAGATTTCCTGTATGGCTGTGCAGTTTGAGTCTCGCGGCTGGCTGCATGGCGCAGGTTGCGCAATTTGAAGGCCGGCCGATCGCAGATATTCAGTACGCTCCCAGCCAGCCGCTCGCCGCGCAGGACTTGGCCAAGGCGCAACCGCTTCAGAAGGGGATGCCGCTGCATGCCGAGGATGTCGCGCGGGCGATTGACGGCCTTTTCGCAACGGGACGATTCCAGAACATCGTGGTTCAGGCCGAACCGGCTGGCAACGGCGTCACAGTCCGGTTCGTCTTCGAGCTTACGCAATTCGTCGGCGGAGTGACGATTACCGGCAAATCCCCTAACCCTCCCAATCGAGCGCAGATCGAGTCCGCGAGCATGTTTATGCTGGGAACGCCCTTCCACGATGCGGACGTCACGGCCGCGGTAGAGAGCGTCACGCGCCTGCTTGAATCGAATGGTCTTCGCGAGGCGGATGTAAAGCCATCGGTGGTGCATGAGGACAATGGACAGCAGGTTTTTGTCACGTTTCAGATCAGCCCAGGCAAACGCGCGAAATACGGGATGCCTATGATCGAAGGCGACACCAAGCTCTCCGACAACACTATTTTGCGCGCTACCGGATGGCGCATTCCGCTGATTCACTGGTGGCGACAGGTGACAGATTCACGCACCCACGATGGAGTGCAAGGTCTGCTCAAGAAGTATGCAAAGCAGGGCCGGCTAAAGGCGGATGTCGAGATAACGGACCTGGATTACGATCCGGAACGGCGTAGGGTTCATCCGGATCTCAAGATCGACCCAGGGCCGCAGGTGAAGGTGGCCGCCGTGGAAACCAAAGTTTCGCAACGCGTGCTGAAGCGGTATGTGCCGGTATTTCAGGTGGGCGCCGTGGATAACGATCTTCTCACCGAAGGTAAACGCAACCTGGCGGATTACTTTCAAAGCAAGGGCTACTACGATGTGGCCGTTCAATTCCGCGTGCAGGAGCAATCGGGAACAGAACAAATCGAGTACGTAATTTCAAGCGGCCAACGATACAAATTAGTCAAGCTCACGATTGACGGCAACAAGTATTTCGATCAAGAGACGATTCGGGAGCGGATGTTCCTGACGCCCGCTTCTCTATTCTCGCCGCACGGCAGTTATAGTGAAGCCTTCGTAAGTAAGGATGAGGAGAACATTAGCCTTCTCTATCGCGCGAACGGTTTTCGAGACGTCAAAGTCTCTTCTTCGGTGCAGCGGGATTATCGCGGCAAGCCCGGCGATATTGCCTTGACCCTTCGAATAGACGAAGGCGCGCAGTGGATAGTCGACCATTTGGAGCTTGACGGCCCGGCGCCCTCGCACCTGCGCGATGTCCAGGAGATGATCGCGTCTGCGGATGGTGAGCCGTTCTCCAACGTCGCGCTGTCGATGGATCGCGAAAACGTTCTGACGTACTATTACGGCCACGGTTTTCCGGCGGCGACGTTTACTGTAGGCGAGCGTTCTGACAGCGCTTCGCACCGTGTGAACCTGGTCTACACCATCACGGAAGGCGATCCCCAGTATGTCCGCGACATTCTGGTGTCGGGTCTGCGAACCACGCGGCGGAAGATGGTGGATAAGAAGATTAAGATCAAGCCGGGAGATCCTCTCTCCCCGCTTGCCCTCGGCAATATCCAAAAGGCGTTCTATGACTACGGCATTTTCGCACGGGTTGATGAAGCTATCCAAAATCCCGACGGCGCCACCGCCTTTAAGAACGTCCTCTACAATTTTGAAGAAGCGGACCGGTACACTCTTTCGCTGGGCCTCGGCGCCCAGGTCGCACGCTTCGGGGCTCCCAGCGGAACCAGTCTCGGAAATCCTTCGGGAACTACCGGCTTCAGTCCGGAGGCTTCTCTCACGGCGACCCGGTTGAACTTCCTGGGCCTGGGCCAGATGATCACGGCGCGCGCCGTCTATTCCAACATCGAGAAGCGCGGTTCGTTAAGTTATTTGGAACCTCGCTTCCGCGATGCGCAAGGCCGGAACGTTACCTATACAGTGCTCTACGATCAAACCCTGGATGTGCGAACATTCGCATCGAAGCGAGAGGAAGCGTCGGTTCAACTTTCGCAGAAGTTCTCCAAGACCATTACGGGGCTATTCAGCTTCGCCTACCGGCAAGTGAGTGTTAGCGACGTTATTATTCCGGTTCTGTTGATTCCTCAACTGGTGCAGCCTGTGCGAATCGGGATCCTGTCGACGAACTTGATCCAAGACCGCCGCGACAATCCTGGCGACCCCCACCATGGCATGTACAATACAGCGAATTTCGGATTTGCGAGCAAGGCGTTCGGTTCGCAGCGTGAGTTCGGACGCATGCTGCTGCGGAATGCGACTTATTATCAGCTAACGCGGAAGCTGGTTTTGGCGCGGCAGACTCAATTCGGCCTCGTCGAACCATTTTCACCGCCCGCCGGGCTTTCGGACCAGGAATCCATTCCACTGCCGGAGCGTTTCTTCAGCGGAGGCGCCGATTCGCTGCGCGCATTCGGGTACAACGAGGCAGGCCCTCGCGACACCGGGACGCCGGTGACCCCCGGCGGACCAAGTTCCTCGCCTACAGGATTCCCGCTGGGCGGAAACGCTCTCTTCATTAATAACGTCGAACTTCGTTTTCCCTTGATCGGACATAACATCCAAGGCGTGCTGTTTCATGACATAGGCAATGTGTACACGGATTTACAAAACATTTCATTCCGCTATCATCAGCGGAACGTCCAGGATTTCGATTATGCGGTGCAGGACGCTGGCTTTGGAGTACGCTACAAGACACCGGTGGGGCCGGTGCGGGTGGATTTTGCCTATGCGTTGAACCCGCCGTCGTTCGTTGGATTCAATGGCACGCCGCTTCAGCTATTGCAATGCGGCGCCAGTGCCGCGCCGACTGGGGCTTGCCAGCCCGTTCAGCAGAACACGGGCCATTTTCAGTTTTTCTTTTCAATTGGACAGACGTTTTGAGATGCACAGGCCGACTCAGTTTAGACTCTCCATTTTGCTGGCAGTGGCCGGAGCGGCGTCCGGCGCAGTCATACTCGATCAAATCGCGGTGGTCGTCGACAAGCATGCGATCAAGAGCAGCGATATCGATCGCGATATCCGGCTCACTGCTTTTCTGAATCGGGAGCGGCCTGATTTTAGCGCGCAATCGAAGAAGCTGTCGGCGGAGCGGCTCATCGATCAGCAGCTGATTCGCGAGGAAATCGCAACCGGAAGCTATCGTCGGCCGGCGGAAAAAGAAGCTGAGACGCTTCAAACCCAACTCGTGCGGGACCGCTTCCATGGCTCAGACGCTGAGTTGGCAAAGGCTTTGACACAATACGGTCTCACACTCGAGGAGCTAAGCGCGCAGCTATTGTGGCAGCTCACGGTGCTGCGGTTTATTGACCAGCGCTTTCGCGCCGGCGCTTTCGTCTCCGATGATCAAGTTCAACAGTACCTTCAGCAACATCAGGCCGAATTGCGGAAAGAGAACCCCGGAGCAAAACAGGACGTTTTGCAATCGAAGGCCCGGGACATCTTGGAAGGCGAACTCGTGAATAAGAACTTCGCGGATTGGCTGGAACAGGCCCGCAAGCGCACCAGCATTGAATATAAGCAGGGGGCTTTCGCATGAGCCGGCGCACGCGAAAAGGTTTATGGATCGGCGGGATCGGCCTTCTCGGCCTGATCGTCATCGCGGTCGTTGTGGGCATTCAAATCGTCCAAACGGACTGGTTTCGGGCTTACGTGAAGCAGAAGATCGTCACTGCCACTGAGGACGCCACGGGCGGCACCGTCGACATCGGCTCGTTTCATTTCGATTGGAAGCATTTGCGCGCGATCGTCACGGACTTCGTGATTCACGGCCGAGAACCGGCCGGCGCCGCGCCGTTGCTGCGAGTGCCGCGGGTCGAAGTGGACATCCGGCTTTTTACGAGCATCCACCACATCATCGACGTCGCTTACCTCGGAGTAGACCGCCCCGACGCAAACATTATTGTTCTCGCCGACGGCAGTAGCAACGTGCCGCAACCGAAGCCAAGTGCGACCAGCGGTAACCCGCCGCTCCAATCCATCCTGAACGCGGCCATTGGACATTTTGATTTGAACGATGCGACGATAGCCTTCGCGGATGCGAGAGAAACGCTCAGCCTCCATGCGAACAAGTTCCGGGCGGAACTTTGGTTTAACGCCGTGCAGCAAGCCTATCGTGGCGAACTCTCTTTCCAACCTCTGTATGTGATTTCCGGAGGAGCTGCGCCCGTGACAGTCAGGGTGACTCTACCGGTTGTGATTGAGAAGGACAGTGTGGCGCTCAATGACGCTACGATTGCGACAGCGCAAAGCAATCTTCGAATCAACGGCTCGGTCGAAGACCTGCGGAATCCAAAAATATCGGCGCGCGTACTTGGGCAGCTCGCCCTGGCTGACTTGAAGAATCTGGGAATGTCATCGCTGGCGGCAGGCGCGCCCGGGATTCCGGCGGTACTCGACTTAGATGCGAATGCGGCTGTCTCCGCCGATTCTATTCAAGTTTCGCGGTTCCAACTCAATCTGGGTAAGTCCAGTGCTGAAGCTTCCGGGACGCTTAAGGATTCGCGAGGGAACGGCTCGCTGCAGTTTCAATCGCAGCTTGCCCTGGATGAGATCGGCAAGTTGGTACAGTCTGAAGCGCAGCCCAAAGGAACCGTTGCGTTGACTGGGACGGTGAAGCTGGACGCTTCGAATAACTACGATGTAAATGGCGACTTGAGCGCCCAGGGTGTGTCCATTCAGGAAAGCTCCCGGCGATTCGGCAATATCAATTTAACTTCCAGCCTGCATGCCGATCCGCACAACATTGCGCTCAAGAATCTTCGCGTGGATGCGCTCGACGGCGGCCAGTTGGAAGGCAATGCGTCGCTTCAGGAGTTCGCGCGGTATCAATTTCAGGGTGCGCTGCGGAACTTCACGCTGCAATCCGTAGCGACGATCGCGGGTCAGTCACACTTTCCTTACTCAGGGACAATTCAGGGACCCATTGCAGCGACTGGCGATCTCAAAACCGCGGGGTCCTTGAGTGCGCAGATCAAATTATCGATCGCACCGGGTAAGAGCGGTATTCCTGTTTCGGGCCGCCTGACTGCGAACTATGATTCTTCGGCGGGGGATTTGCGAGTCCAGGATTCCTACATCGCGCTGCCCCATTCCCGTTTGAGTGTGAGCGGCACCGTCTCGCAGCTGCTGAACGTCTCCCTGACCACCAGTGATTTGAGTGATTTCCTGGCGCTCACCGGAAGTCAACCATCGCCCGTCAACCTTGCAGGACACGCCGCCGATTTCGCTGGCAAGGTATCGGGCGGTCTTGCGGCGCCTCGGATCACGGGACACCTCCACGCAGGCGGATTCAGCGTCCAGGGTCGAATGTTCGACAGCCTCACCGTGGATGCTTCCGCGTCAAACACGGGTGTCCGTCTGGAACAAGGGACCATCACCCGCTCTACGACGCAGATGCAGTTTTCAGGACAAGTGGGAATGAACCATTGGAAGATCACGCCGCTCAATGCAGTCAACATCCAGTCGAGTATCAGCAACAGCGATCTCGCGGATGTGCTGGCTCTGACCGGCCAGCCTGTGGCGGATACTTCGGGGATGTTCGACGCAGCTATTCAGGTCAATGGCACGATTGGCAATCCGGCGGGCACCGCAAGTCTTGCGGCAACCAACGGAATGCTGCGCGGCGAGCCCTTCAATCGCATTCAGGTGCAAGTAAACCTCTCCGATCAAATGATTGCGATTCCTAACGCGACGGTGGATCGAGGCAACTCGCACATCCTTCTGGCAGCCGAGTATCGCCACGCGCGGGATAGCCTCGCCACTGGGCAGTTGCACGCCCGCCTTCAAAGTAATCAAATCGATCTTGCGCAGGTCCAAACTTTGCAACGGCTCAGGCCGGGGACAGGCGGGACGCTTGAGTTGACTGCCGACGTAACGGGCGATGTTCGTGCGTCCCACTTTCAGCTAGTCCAAGGCGCCGCGAATGCATCGGCCCACGGGCTTGAGTTCGACCGTCAGAACTACGGAGATCTTACAGTGAACGCGCGCAGCAGTGGACAAACGGCGCAGTATCAGGCCGTCTCTAACTTTGCGGGCTCAAACATCCGGTTAACCGGCGCCACGGATATCCAGCATGACTACGAGACCGCTCTCGACGCAAGTATCACCAACCTGCCGATAGAGCGCGCGCTGGCTGCCGCGCGGCGCACGGATATTCCGGCCAAGGGGACGTTTTCCGCCGCCGCCCATTTTTCGGGAACGAAAGATGCTCCCACTGGAAACATCGAGCTAAATCTTACCAATGCCGTCCTTTATCAGGAGCCCATCGAACGGCTGCAAGCGAAGGCGAGTTATGAAGCGCAGCGTGCGTCGATCGAAGACCTGGAAATCACTGCGGCGGGATCGCGGATCGGACTCTCCGCTGAATTCGACCATCCGCAGAACAGCTTGAAAACGGGCAACATAAAAGTTCACCTGAACAACAGCCGCGTGGACTTGGCGCGAGTCCGCAATCTTCAGATGCGCAGGCCGGGGTTGGGCGGCGCTTTACAAATCAGCGGCGATGGCGCCGCGGAGTTGCACGCTTCTGGCGCGCGAGTTTCTTTGCAAACTCTTCAGGCGAATCTTGCGGCCACCGGAATCTCTTTGCAGGGGAAGACTCTAGGCGATGCAACGCTTACCGCGAACACGCAAAACAACAGAGTCAACTTCACCCTTGCCTCCAGCCTCGCAGGAGCTTCCATCCAGGGCCGGGGAAGCGCTCAGCCGGCCGGCGATTATCCGGTCGATGCAGAGATCAGCTTCCGTAACGTGGAATGGGCGAACCTCCAGCCTCTTATCGGATCGCAAGAAGGAGGACTAGCCGGCTTCAACGCCGGCTCAGACGGACAGATGGCCGTGCGAGGACCGCTGATGAAGCCGGAGCAATTGAGCGGTTCAATCCGCCTTACTCGCGTGGAAGTGAATTCCGCGGCGCGTACAAACGCCACTGGGGGGGCAGCAGCCGTGGCGCAGCTCGCATTGAAGAATGCCGGGCCGGTCTCCATCACGCTGGACGCGGGGAACCTGCGAATCGACAGCGCCCACCTGACGGGTCCGCAGACCGATATTCAGGCGGCTGGATCGATGTCCCTGAAGGATGGTTCCATGAATCTGACTCTGAATGCGAACGCAAATCTTGCTATTCTTCAGACCCTGGATCGGGACTTCTCCTCGTCTGGCAATTTAATCGCCGCGACAACGGTGCGCGGCACGATCTCCAAACCTGCGCTGAGCGGATCCGTACAACTGAAGAACGCAACGGTCAACTCAACCCAGTTTCCAAACGGTATTTCGAACGCGAATGGGACGATCGATTTCGCTGGGAATACGGCATCCTTGCGCAGCCTGACCGGGGAAACCGGCGGAGGGAAAGTGACCTTAACGGGATTTCTGGTACTGGCAGATACTCCCCGTTTCGGACTTCGCGCAAACGCATCCAATGTTCGCATCGACGTGCAACAGGGAGTCAGCGTGGTGACCAACGCGAATATCAACTTTACCGGAACTAAAGATACCAGCACGTTGTCTGGCCAAGCCACAATTGTGAAAGTGAACTACGCTCCTACGACCGACTTGGGATCTATCCTGACGCGGGCGGCTCCGCCGGTGCAGGGGGGGGCGGCGCCTTCTTTCCTGGATAATGTGAAGCTGAGCGTTCAGGTGACAACGTCCGATGCGCTTCAGGTGCAATCCTCACTGGCTCAAAGCCTGGAGGGCAATGCGAACTTGCGCGTGCAGGGGACCGCCTCACATCCCTCCGTGCTCGGGCGCGTCACCATGACGGACGGAACGCTGACCTTCTTTGGGAATAGCTATACCGTTAATTCGGGAACGATATCCTTCTTCAACCCAATTCGGATCGAGCCTATTTTGGACGCGAGCCTGGAAACCAACACTGAAGGCGTAGATGTGACCCTTCACGTTACCGGCCCTATCGACAACTTGAAGCTGAGCTATACCTCGGATCCGCCGCTGCAATTCGAGGAGATTATCGGATTGCTCGCGACTGGCAAGACTCCTACCTCGGACCCGACGCTGCTGGCGAACAATCCTCCGGTGCAGCAGAGTTTCACACAAATGGGTGAATCCGCGGTGCTGGGTCAGGCGCTCGCGAATCCGGTGGCGAACCGGCTGGAGCGAGTCTTCGGCGTCACGCAGCTGAAAATCAATCCTGAGTTCACCAATGGTTCGAGTACTCCACAGACAACGCTCACGCTTCAACAGCAGGTGACCAAGAACGTCACCTTCAGCTATATCACGCAGGTGGACAATGCCAATGCAGAAACGATTCGGGTGGAAATATCGCTCAACCCTGAGTGGTCCGCCGCCGCGATGCGGGATGAGAACGGAATCTTCAGTATCAATTTCTTTTACAAGCGACAGTTCCATTGAACCGGTATCGGTCTTCGACCCGAGCGTCGCGCTCCTACACCGCCGCCCAACGCGCGCCTGTGTTAGTGCGATGGCGATGCTTTGATGGATTCGAGTTGCTTCCTCCCGGATACGGTCGATTAAGGAACGGCCCGCGACATGGGCGTCCTCAGGGCACGCTTAGAATCCGGAGTTTCGCATCGTAAGTAAACGACACGACTTCGTTCTTTTGGCAGGCCTCCCGAACCCTCCGGCACACTTCTTGGTCAGTCAGTAGCGCGTGAAAAATTCCAGCGTGCTTGAAAAAGGCAATCGCCAACCTGTCACCCTCTTCTTGGATGGCTTTTATCCGGCTCATGGATTTCAAGTGGGCCTCTGGGGCGGTAACGAACGCGCAACGCCCATGGGACTGATTGTACCGTTGCGGCGGCTCTTCATTGCTTTCGCTCCTTCACGCGCCACTCGGACAGAGGGGCAAGGGCATTCCCCCATCGCTATCGATTACATACACCGCATTAACCTCCGGCCTGCTTCCGCGCGGAATTATTTCCGAAGCATGAATTCGAAACATTCGGCAACATGACGGGCCGCCGGGCCTTTGAGTGCGCCGCGGTCAATACGAGGACATTCGGCGCCATTCTCGATGCGTCGTTGGCGACGCGCTCGCGCAATTTGTTCGGGCCGATGTCAGGCTGATAGCCCGCGAAACGGAGCCTGGTACAAGCGGAACTGTTCCTTTCGGGATTTAGGGCAGCGACCGGGCCTCTGCGGCTAGAATGAAAACCGCAGCAGCAATGTGCCCGTGCGTCCGGTGAATGTGCCGCTGCCTGGCGAAGTATAGGTGGCCATGGTCCCGAATCCGCCTGTGACGTAGCCTAGCGAGTTCCGGGTAATCGGGTTCTGTGGATTCGTCGTGACAGGATTAGGAAACGCAATCCGGTTGAAGATGTTGACGAAGTCCCCCCGGAACTGGAGGTTCATTCTTTCCTTGATTCGGAAATTGCGGCCGATGCCCGCGTTCTCCGACGGATGGCGGACGCCGCGGAAGCTCTTCATGACCTCTCCAGTCCCGCAGTTCGTGTTGATCGGGCATGGCGCCCAGGCAGCCGGATTCAGCACCACCTGATTGGCTGTGTTAATCGATTTCGGATTATTGAGCGGGTTGACGTTTGTCGGATTTCCACTCTTGTCCAAATACAAAGGCACGCCTTGGATGTACACATCCTGGGTTCCCAATTGCTCCGCGTTCGGAGTACCCGGAATGGCGAGGAAAGCAGCACTTTGGTAATTCCCCGTCCCCGTGATTTGCCAATCCTTAATCACTGCGTTGGCGAACTTGATCTTGTTCAAATATTCAACCTTCGGCGTCATGTAGATGAAGTTGAAGTTGATGGTTCGCGGAGGAATGCCAGTTTGCAGGGCGTTCTGAGAGCTGGCCGGATTGAAGTAGTCCTGGCGGGTGGCCCTGGTGAAACCCTGCGCCCACGTGAAAAAGCCCCCCGCCTGGAGGTTATGAGACAGGCGCTTTGTCGCCTTTACTTGTAAAGAGTCGTACTTGGAGTTTCCGGTCGGAGATGTGGCGGGGCCAATGGTGGGGAACTGCGGGAACGGCCTCAGAATAGTTGAGATCGTGCTGCTGGCGGCGGGGAAACAACTGAAGATGGCCGTTCCCGGGCAGTTATATGGAATATACTGGGCTGGACTGGCGAGGCCCGCCTTGGCTAACGTCTGGATGACAGCGGTGCTGGTGAGCGGCTGGCTCAGAATGGCGCGGGCGCAGTCGTTTCCTGCCTGGCAAGAAATGCCTGAAGGAGCAAAGTTATAACCCGCCGGGCCGGTTCCGGGAAGAGGATACAAACCAAGAGCCGCGTAGTCAGACCACGGAATATGATTCAGGGTGCCCCCTCCCAAACTGCCGCTTATCCACGCGGCGCGGTTGCCGACGTAGGACGCTTCCAGGACGAAGCTCCGGGTGATTTCCCGCTGAAAGCCGGCGCTGAACTGGTTGATGCGAGGCGGCCGGTTTTCGTTGGGGTCGGGCATGTACGGCGCTCCGGTTGCGGTCCCGAGAAGCGGATAGCGGTTCGGATCGGTGACAGGCCAGGCCGGCTGCGGAATGAAACCGGGCGCCGTTTCGTTTACGAACTGGTTGATGCCGGGCGTTAAGGCATACGTTCCGTTGGTCGACACTGTAGCCCCTGCGGGAGCCTCGATGTAGGAGTATGTCAGGCCCCATCCGGCGCGGAAAACCGTTTTGCGATCGATCTGATACGCGACGCCGATACGGGGGCCGATCGCGTACGGATAATTTTTCTGATAGAAGGAACAGCCGCAGTTGCTTGCGTACACGGTAGCCCCGGGATGACCGCCCGCATTGGCATTTGCCAACGTCTCGGAGAACTGCCCCCAGCGGCCATATTCTTCGTGCTCCACCGTATACAAATCCCAGCGCAGACCGTAATCGAGAGTCAGCTTGCGGGTAGCCTTCCAGGAGTCTTGAAGGTATAAATCCCACGCCGAACTCCCTACTCGGGGCTCGGTCTGCGCGGTTTGCGTGCTCGCGGTATAGTCGCCCAGCATCCAACTGGCGTAGCCGAAGCCGCTGTTAAATCCATTCAGACTGCTGGTCGGGGTGAAAGGCTCCGAGGTTGGAGCCGTTCCCGTCGCCATGGTCACTCCGGAAAAGCCTTCGGATATGATTCCTTCCCAGTATGCGTCCGCCCCGAGTTTGTAGGTATGCTTGCCGTGAATCCACGTCGCGTTGGCGACTGCGCTGGGTTTGTATTCGTAGTCCTGCGACTGTGCCTGCCCGGAGGTGCCGATGTTCTGCATGCCTCCGTAGGTTCCGCTCATCCCTGTGAAGCTGGGGAACTGGCGGTCGTGCAAGAAGCCGGCGAGCCCCAGCGAAGAGGGATCGAAATTCAGGAACGCCGCATGGTCGCTGAAAGTGTCGTAGATATAGCCCACGCCCAGGTGCAACAGAAGCGTCGGCGTAATGGTGCGATCATAATTCAGCCGGTATGTGTACGCGGGAACGAACGTGCCGCGGTAGCCGCCGATCTCGGTGGGCAGCCCGTCCGCGTTACCCAAGGGAGAGGAGATCTGGCTCACGGTGCTCATCTCCGAATAGTAAAAGGACAATTTGTCCTTGCCATCGATATTGTGGTCGATCTTGATCGACGGAATCGCGGAGTACCGTGCGCCTGGAATTACTCCCCCGTAATTTCCGGTGAGATTCGTATTTTGCGCCTTGACTCCCAGGGAGTTAATCAGAGTCTGAGTCTTGACATACAGCGGATCGAAGCGGGTGGCAGGGATGATGTTGCCCGGAAACGGAGTCGCATATCCCAGACCGCTGGATGCGACGACGCCGCGCGTTGCGGGATCGTAGATTTCATTCGCGTACATGAGGTTGCCCAGGGCGTCCTTTTGGACCGTCGGAACACCCAAGGCGGACGTTGGAATCCCGTTTTGAGCGCAGAGACTGCAATCCCCGATCGGTGAAATATGACTGAAATTTCCAGTCAGATAGTCGGGTGTGGGCACGGTATCGGCGAAGGAGTATAGCGTGGACTCGAGGTACTCCTCATAGCTCCAGAAGAAAAAGCTCTTGTTTCGCCCGTTATAGATTTTGGGGATAATGATGGGGCCGCCCAGCGTGCCGCCGAAATCGTTGCGGCGGTTGCGCGGCCGGAATTTTCCTCCACTCCCTCCCGCGGAGTCGCAGGTGGGAACCATCGCGGTCGCGCCGGAGAGGGGTGTGATGCAGCCGGTGGTGCTGAAGGGATCGCCGGCATTCAGATCTTCGTTCACCCAGTAGTCGTAACCGCTGCCGTGATATTGATTGGTGCCGGACTTCATGGTCATATTGACTACCGCGGACCCGGCTTGCCCGAATTCGGGGGAGTAGTTGCTCACCTGGTAGGACATCTCTTGGATTGCATCCAAGCCGGCTTGGCCCTCCTCGACATAAAGAGCGCCGAGAATGCGGACGGTAGACTCTTGGCCTTCGACTCTTAACGTCTGCGCCTGGCCGGCCAGCCCGTTCACCGTGAATCCGGATCCAATCGGGCCGACGGCGTTGTCGCCGGTCACGCCCGGAAGGATTTCAAGAGTAGCATACGGGTTGCGAAAGCCTTGTACCCCGGAATTGGCCGCGCCGATGCCGAATACGGGAAGCTGGTCTAACTGGGTGAGCGTGAAGTTGGCGGATAGATCCGCGCTTTCCGTATTTAGCAGAGTGGCTTCGCCCGTGACTGTCACGGACTCGGCGGAGGAGCCGACTTGCAGAGCGATGTCTTCCCGAACGACCGCCGTGGCCGCGACCTGGAAATTGGTGTGCGTGTATGTCTTGAAGCCCTTCTGGGTAACCGTGACAACATAGGCGCCGACCGGCAAATCCGCAATCGCATAGTTCCCCGTGTCGGTGGAGGACGCGGTATAGGAGACTCCCGTCTCCGCGTTCTTGGCTTGTACCACGGCTCCGGCGATAATCGCCCCGCTGGGATCTGTCACGATTCCAGTGATGGTCCCGTTACCCACCTGACCCAAAGCGATCCCCGCGCCGGCGCAAACGAAAAATGCAAACGCTGCAATTTTCAATCTCATGGTCTTCCCCCTTAGAAGCAACCGAACAACACGAATAATGAAACTGTCCCGCTCCGAGCAAGCAAGTAAAGACCGCGCCATGGTATCTCGCGCGCAATTCAAAGTCAACGCCTCTAGGACGTGTTATTAGTATGTGAACTGTCCGGTTGAATTCGCACATGAACTGTCCGCTTTAGAAAAGCGGTGGGCTGCGGCCGAGACCATTGGAGTCACGAATGGGACGATGTGGCGAAGCGGAGAGCGGCTGGAAGCGGGCGGCTATTTCTGGTGGCGAATCGGAGCAGGGGAGCGAAGAGCACGGCATCACGCTGAACTCCGCTGCGCGGAATGCTGCAACCTCAAGGCAGCAAGCCCCAATGGTTCGGCGACGAGCGCGGGTACGACTTGTTGCGATCATCGACGACGCCACCGGATGCGAGTTACTATGCGTAGCTGCGAGAGGAAGCTATCTTTGTGCGATCTGGGCGATCTGGCCGACCGAATCCAGGACCGCCGTTTCGATGGCTGTTCCTAATGGGCCCTCAACCTGCTGGTACCCGACCGTGAATAACCGTATGAAACGCCTTTCCTGTGCAGCAGGCCTTTTCTTCTGTACCGGTCTCTCAGCCGATCCCGTCGTAGTTCGTCATACCCAGGGCTACATCCATGGATTTCTCGTTTTGAAGGATACAAACGACAAGATCCTCGCGTCCGGCGGTCTCGTCCAGTCCCCCTCGGGGAATCGCGTTACCGACACGCTCTCCCTACACTTCGCGGATGGATCGCTCTATGAGGAAACCTCCGTGTTCTCGCAGAGCCATAATTACCGCCTGCTGACCTACAAACAGGTGATGAAAGGTGCAGCGTTCAAGACCCAAGAAACCCTCTCTCTGGATACGTCGACTGGAGCGGTGAATATCAACTCTACCGGCAAGGACGGCAAAGAGAACACCGTCTCCGACAAGCTTTCCCTGCCGCCGGATCTAGCGAACGGAATACTCTCTATGCTTCTGACAGAGGCGTCCCCTCAGGCTGAGATGACGCTATCGATGCTGGTTTCCACTCCGAAACCTCGCATCGTAAAGCTAAAAATCTCCCCTTCCGGGCAAGACTCGTTCTCCGTCGGCGGAGTGGGCGCGAAGGCAACGCACTACATCATGAAGATTGACATTGGCGGGATCGAAGGGGGCGTCGCAAAGATTGTGGGCAAGCAACCCCCACCGGAAGATTTCTGGATCGCTGCGGGGAATGCCCCTGTTTTCCTGAAATCAGAAGGGCCGCTCTATGAAGACGGGCCGGTCTGGCGGATAGAACTGGTAAGTCCCGTCTGGCCGAAGGCCCCAGTCACTCAATAGACGCGCTTTACCAAAAGTGCACCCTATTGTCCGAAAAGTGCTGAGTGATTCCCTTGCGGAAGGCTTGCTTTCCACCTTACATGCGCCTCGCTGAGGCCGCCTTTGCATTCCCCCGGCGACATGCGGAACTGATCCTTTCCGTCGAACATGGCCCACGGCCCTGGATCGTCAGTTCGTTGTAGGCAGCGTGGGCCTTGCAACACGACCCGAGAGAGACTGGGCCTTCGCATGCTGGCAGTAGGCGGGAGACTGGCATGCTTCGCGACTTTTTGTTCCTGATTCTGTTCTTTGTGCTGCTCGGTATCTGGGCGACGGCGTGGCTCGCGTTTCACGTCGCGGGCGGTCTGATCCATCTTCTTTTGATCGTTGCGGTCATCTCACTGATCCTGCATCTGTTCCGGGGGCGCAGCGCTGCCTGACCGCGCCGGGTCGAACGGGCAATGCCGGGGGCCGCTTCGGAATTCTGGCGACAAGAAACTCCGGAAAGAACGCAGCGATCTATGAAATATGAGCATCGGTAGAAAGCAGTGGGCCATCGCCGAAGGGTATATCCCACCTTACAGCCACGGACCGGCCCCGCAGATGACGAGCCACGAAGCCGTGTGCATCCTCAATGCCGGCGAGGAAACAGCCCATGTCGAGATCCTCCTCTTTTACGAGGACAGAGATCCCATTGGTCCCTATCGGTTTGAAGTCCAGCCACGCCGTAGCCTTCACCTTCGCTTTAACAACTTCGAAGATCCGGAACCAGTCCCGGCTGACACGCCATTTTCGAGCGTGATCACGAGCGATGTTCCCATCGTCGTGCAGCACACGAGATTGGATTCGCGCCAGTCCGAGAATGCGCTCTTGAGCACCATCGCATTCGCGGGCGAAGGTTGAGGCGTAACAACTACGTTCGCGGCTCATCTCCTTAATGGTGGAACCCGCATTTACTCCCACATTGGATGGGTTGGAGGTGTCGGCGTATACGGTCCCTACCGAAACGCCAGAGTCGGACGGCACATTTGCATGGCGTGAAACTACGCTGGTGCTTGTGCAAGTCGCGGCATGCGGGGCCATTGGCTTGGGATATTCTTTCGCTGACATCCCGACTGCGAACCTCATCGATGCGCATCTGAGGCCGAGCATCGTCGGACAAAACTGTCTGAACATTCCTGAACTCTGGTCCGCCATGGTTCGGAGGATTCGCAACCTGGGGCGGTCAGGAATCTGCTCGATGGCAATTTCTGCAGTGGATAACGCTTTGTGGGATCTCAAAGCGCGCCTCCTTCATCTCTCCGTTGCCGATCTTCTGGGCCGGGCGCAACCATCTGTCGCCGCTTACGGCAGCGGCGGTTTTACGTCCTATTCCGATTCAGAACTCAAACGGCAATTGGCAGGCTGGATCGAAGAGGGCCTGACCGCGGTCAAGATGAAGATCGGCAGCGATCCCGCGCTGGATGTAGCGCGGGTGCAGTCGGCTCGCGACGCTATCGGCCCGGACGCCGGATTGTTCGTTGATGCCAACGGAGCTTATGATCGCAAGCAGGCCCTCGCGAAAGCTGCGGCGTTTGCCCGCCTCGGCGTGAGCTGGTTTGAGGAACCGGTTTCCTCCGACGATCTCGAAGGCTTACGGCTGATTCGCGAGCGGGCGCCGGCAGGCATGCGAATAGCGGCGGGGGAATACGGCTACGATTCGTTCTATTTCCGGCGCATGCTCGAAGCGAATGCGGTGGACGTGCTCCAGGCAGACGCCACCCGTTGTGCGGGCATTACCGGGTTCCTCGCCGCCGGCAATCTGTGTGCATCTTTTTCAACGCCATTCTCTGCACACACGGCACCGTCCTTGCACGCGCACGCCGCTTGCGCCCTTCCCTCCGCGATTAACGTCGAGTATTTTTTTGATCATTACCGAATCGAGCAGATGTTTTTCGATGGCGCTCTTATCCCAACGGGAGGAATGCTCCGCCCGGATTCAACGCGGCCCGGCTTCGGTCTGGAATGCAAATTGCCTGACATGGAGAAGTACAAGGTCTATGGCAACACTACTGCATGAGTCGCAGATTGCTTGGGCGCGGCCGCGGATTGCCGAGTTTCCCGCAGGCGATGCCCGTGCCCTCGAAAGCGAACTCAAGAAACGTATCGAGGGAGAGGTTCGTTTCGATACCGGCAGCCGCGCGCTCTATGCTACCGATGGCTCCAACTACCGCCAGGTGCCGATCGGCGTTGTTGTTCCAAAGACTATCGAAGATGTCCTCATCGCAGTTGAGCAGTCGCGGCGCTTCGGCGCACCGCTGTTGGCGCGCGGCGGGGGGACGAGCCTTGCCGGCCAGTGCTGCAATGTGGCGGTTGTCCTCGATTTCACAAAATACCTTAACAAGCTGATTGACCTCGATCCTCAGGCCAAGACAGCCCGTGTGCAGCCGGGCATCGTCCTGGACTGGCTGCGCAAGGAAGCGGAGACCCATCACCTTACATTCGGTCCCGACCCCGCCACGCACAACCACAATACGCTGGGCGGAATGATTGGGAACAATTCCTGCGGCACCCATTCGGTAATGGCGGGAAAGACGGAAGAGAATGTCATCGAACTTGATGTTCTCACCTACGACGGGCTGCGCATGCGTGTGGGAGCGACCACGGACGAAGAGTATCGACACATTATCAGCGATGGGGGCCGGCGCGCCCAGATTTACGCGAGGATGAAGGAAATCGCGAATCGCTACGGTGACGAAATCCGCCGCCGCTTTCCGAATATTCCGCGTCGCGTGTCCGGATACAATCTCCCGGACCTTCTACCCGAAAACGGATTTAACGTGGCGCGTTCCCTGGTCGGGACCGAATGCACCTGCGCGGTCACGCTGGAGGCGACAGTGAGGCTGGTATGGAGCCCTCCCGGCCGCTCGCTCGTGGTTCTGGGCTATCCCGACATCTATCGAGCAGGCGATCACGTGCCGGAGATCCTCGAATTCAAACCGATCGCCTGCGAGGCAATCGATGCCTTGCTGGTCGAGAACATGAAGATCAAGGGCCTGCATCCGCGCGATCTCAAGCTCTTGCCCGAGGGCCGCGGCTGGCTGCTGGTGGAATTCGGCGGAGAAGACCGGAAAGATTCTGACAGCCAGGCGCGCCGTCTGATGGATGGCCTGAAGAAACACAGCGACGCCCCATCGATGAAGCTCTACGACGACCCTCACGAGGAGCATCTCGTCTGGGAAGTGCGCGAATCCGGCTTGGGCGCGACCGCCTGGGTTCCGGGCGAGCCTGTTACATGGGAAGGCTGGGAGGATTCCGCCGTTCCACCGGATAAAGTCGGCCCGTACCTGCGGGAACTCTGCGAGCTTTACGAAAAGCACGGCTATGAAGGCGCCCTTTACGGACACTTCGGTCAGGGCTGCATTCATACACGGATCACATTCGACCTACTGACCGCCCAAGGCATCGCGAACTATCGCTCCTTTATGGAGGATGCGACATCGCTGGTCGTAAAATTCGGCGGATCGCTGTCGGGCGAGCACGGCGACGGACAGTCCAAAGCCGAGTTTCTTCCGAAAATGTACGGCGCTGAAATCTGCGAAGCGTTCCGTGAATTCAAATCGATCTGGGATCCGGAGGGAAAGATGAATCCGGGCAAGATCGTTGATCCTTACCCGATCACGGAGAACCTTCGCTACGGGACGAACTTCGCGCCAAAGGAACCCGCGACGCATTTTCACTTCCTCAACGACAAGGGCAGCTTTACCCACGCCGCGATGAGGTGTGTCGGGATCGGCGAGTGCCGGCGTCAGGAAAAGGGCACGATGTGCCCGAGTTACCGGGCGACGATGGAGGAAAAACACTCGACGCGCGGCCGCGCACACCTTCTCTTCGAAATGATGCACGGCGATGTGATCCGTGACGGCTGGAAGAGCCAGGAGGTCTTTGACGCGCTCGACCTGTGCCTCTCCTGCAAGGGATGCAAAGGCGACTGCCCGGTGAATGTCGACATGGCGACGTACAAGGCCGAGTTCGTATCGCACTATTACAAAAATCGCTTGCGGCCGCGGTATGCCTATGCGATGGGCTGGATTCACCGGTGGGCACGCCTCGCGTCACATGCTCCCCCCATCGCCAACGCGATGGCACAGTTGCCGGGAGCAAAGCGCCTCGCCGGCATCGCGCCGGAGCGCGGCCTGCCGAGGTTCGCCCCCACAACTTTCAAGGAGTGGTTTCGAAGGCGTGGAACACACAACCAGGGCAAGCCCGAAGTGATTCTCTGGGCCGACACCTTCAATAACTATTTCCATCCGCGCGTGGCAGCGGCGGCAACCGAGGTATTGGAGGATGCCGGCTACCGCGTGATCGTGCCGCGCGCGCAGCTCTGTTGCGGACGGCCTCTTTACGACTACGGGTTCCTGGATGACGCCGACAAGCTTCTCGGAGACATCCTTACCCACCTCAAAACTTCCATCGAGGCGGGCACGCCTGTGGTTGGTCTGGAGCCTAGCTGTGTGGCTGTGTTCCGCGATGAAATGCTCGACCTGCGCCCCCACGACCAGGATGCCAAGCGCCTGCAGGGGCAGGTCTTCACGCTGGCCGAGTTCCTTACGCGGCAGGACTACAAACCGCCGGCCCTGAATCGCGACATCGTCGTTCACGGGCATTGTCACCAGAAAGCGATTATCGGCCTCGATGCCGAGAAAAAGCTATTTGAAGCCATGGGCGCAAAAGCCGAGATCCTCGACGACGGATGCTGCGGCATGGCCGGCAGCTTTGGCTTCGAACAGCATAAATACGATCTTTCGATGCAGATTTATGAGCACAAGCTCGGCCCCCGCTTGCGTGAAATGCCTTCACCAAGTCTGGTTGTCGCCGACGGGTTCAGTTGCAAGACCCAGATCGAGCAGGCGACCGGGCGGCGGCCTCTTCACCTCGCGCAGCTTCTGCGGATCGCGCAACATGGCGAGCAGGCCGTCGATTATCGCGACGGCTTCGGAGATGAAGCGCGGGACCATTCCAGATTGATCCGAAATGGCGCGCTCCTGCTGGGTGGTTTCGGGATCGCGCTAGGGGGTTGGTATCTCGGCCGGAGGATGTTTCGATGAAAAGCAAGAAACTGAACAGCGGAGCCGTATTGATCTTCGACACCGGAGACGAAGTCGTTTCCACGCTCACCAAGTTTGCCAGGGACAACAGGATCGTCGCCGCACACTTCACCGCAATCGGAGCCTTCGCCGATGCCGGCATCGGGTATTTCGACTTGCAGAAGAAGGATTACCTGAAAAATCAGATCAATGAACAGGTCGAGGTGGTCTCGCTGATCGGCGATATCGCACTCGATAAGGGCGAGCCCAAAGTGCACGCCCATGTCGTGGTTGGAAAGCGGAACGGCGCGGCGATGGGAGGGCATCTGCTTGAAGCGCATGTGCGGCCGACGCTGGAGCTGGTGCTGCACGACTCAGGCGAACAATTGAAGCGGAGATTCGATCCCGAGAGCGGTTTGGCCTTGATCGACCTGGAAGAGACATGAAACATCGTCGGCAACTCGGGAAGGAGCAGTAGTAAATAGCGAGATGGAATACTCCTGTGTTGAGGCGAGAGTTTTATTTGCAAATGCCAACGATCTCTTCCTCGAAGAGTCGCGCGATCTCCAGTCCGCGGCTGCGTGCCTGGCGCTGTCCTCCCACGACCGCACAGTCGTCGATTTCATCCCCAAGGTCATTGAGCGCTATAGGACGCGGACTCGCTGCGCACCGGCATCGGGGGCGATTATGTGGAATCGTGAACCGGCGGACTCCGACCCGCGCGTCCAAATTACTTTCTTCTCGGACCGAGGCATTCGGGAAGGCCGCAACTTTGCAGTGGAGGCCTATTAGGAAATGGCAGCACGAAAACAATCAAGAGTAGTCGTCGTCACCGGCGCGTCGGCGGGCGTGGGACGCGCAACCGTCCGTGCCTTTGCGCGCGAAGGAGCCCGTGTCGGCTTAATCGCCCGCGATACTGAAGGCCTCCATGCCGCCGCGCGCGAAGTGGAAGACTTGGGAGGGAAAGGCCTCGCCGTACCGGCCGATGTCGCGGACCCCGATCAGGTCGAAAAGGCTGCGGCCCGGATCGAAAATGAGCTCGGCCCAATCGAAGTCTGGGTAAACAACGCGATGACGACGGTCTTTGCGCCGGTAGCTGACACCACACCAGCAGAGTTCAAGCGCGCCACCGAAGTCACTTATCTCGGCACGGTCTACGGAACGATGGCCGCCCTGCGCCGCATGCTTCCGCGCAATGAGGGAAGAATCATCCAGGTCGGGTCGGCGCTGGCCTACCGGTCGATCCCATTGCAGGCGGCCTATTGCGGCGCGAAACACGCCATCGCGGGCTTTACGGATTCTCTCCGCACCGAGTTGATCCATGACGGCAAGAATATTCACCTGACTATGGTCCAGCTTCCGGCGATGAACACGCCGCAGTTCACCTGGTGCCGTTCCAAAATGCCTAACCAGCCTCAGCCCGTGCCGCCGATCTTCCAGCCGGAAGTGGCCGCCGAGAGGATTGTCTGGTCATCGCACCACGCGCGCCGTGAAGTTTTTGTCGGCGCCCCAACCGTGATCGCCATCGAGGCCAATAAGCTTGCTCCGGCGCTCGCCGACTACTATCTTGGCCGCACCGGCGTCGATTCGCAGCAGACACAAGAACCGGTCTCGAAGGATCGGCCGGACAATCTGTTCGAGCCGGTTCCAGGCGACTTCGGCGCGCACGGCGTGTTCGGGCAGCAGGCGCATGAGCAAGCCGCGACCACGTGGCTCGCTCAACACAAAGGAACAACGGCGCTGGCGGGAGCCGCCGTATTCGGCGCACTCGCCTTGGCGTTCAAGAGACGAGCATCGTAAAGAAAGGAACGAAGAAACAAATCAAATGGCAAAAACAACCGCGGATTTGTTGGTGGAGCGTCTGATCGAATGGGATATCGATACGATTTTCGGTTTTCCTGGCGATGGCGTGAACGGAATTTTCGAGGCCCTGCGTGCGAATCAGGAGAAGATACGGTTCATCCAGGTTCGGCACGAAGAGGCGGCAGCCTTCGCCGCCTGCGGCTATGCGAAATACACTGGCCGCCTTGGCGTGTGCCTTGCCACGTCCGGTCCAGGCGGCATTCACCTGCTTAACGGTCTCTACGATGCCAAATGCGATGGCCAACCCGTGCTGGCCATCACCGGCCACACCTTTCACGATCTGATCGGCACCCACTACCAGCAGGATGTCGATCTCGACAAGCTCTACATGGATGTCGCAGCCTACAATCAGCGCGTCACCGGACCGGATCACGTCGTGAACGTGGTTGACGAGGCGATCAAAACCGCCCTCAGCTATCGCACTGTCGCGCACATCACCATCCCCAAGGACGTGCAGGACTGGAATTCCGAGAGCAAGCGTTCGGCCGCGAACGTCCCGGCACATAGCGCCGATCTTTTTGCCGCCGCGGCATCCGTCCCTTCCCAGGAACTGCTCACGCAGGCGGCTACCGTAATCAATGAGGGCTCGAAGGTCGCGATTCTGGCGGGCCGCGGTTGCCTCAATGCCGGAGCCGAGATTCTGCAGATGGCCCAGGCGGTTGGCGGACCGATTATCAAGGCCCTACTGGGAAAGGCCGTGGTGCCGGACCGCGACCCCTACACAACCGGGGGCATCGGTTTGCTGGGAACAGCGCCATCGCAGGATGCCATGCAGGAGTGCGACACGCTGATTATCGCCGGGTCGAGCTTTCCTTATCTGGACTTCTACCCTAAACCGGGTAAGGCCAAAGCTGTGCAGATCGATGTTAGCCCGACACGGATCGGATTGCGCTGTCCGGCTGAGGTAGGGCTCGTCGGCGATTGCAAGACGGTCCTCCGTGCTCTGTTGCCACTTGTCAAGAAGAGGGCAGACCAAAGTTTTATCGAAACCTGCCAGAAGCGCATGAAGAGCTGGAACGAATTGACCGAGGAGCGGGGGCGCCGGACAGACATGCCCATGAAACCGCAGGCCGTAACCTATCACCTGAACAAACTGCTACAACCGGACGCCATCGTCTCGGCCGACAGCGGTACGATCGCCACCTGGGCCGCCCGCTATATCGAGATCCGCGACCGCATGCAATTCTCGCTCTCGGGATCGCTCGCTACCATGGCCAACGGCCTGCCCTACAGCATCGGCGCAGCCGTGGCATATCCGAATCGCCAGGTGGTTTGCATTGTCGGAGACGGGGGCTTGACGATGCTGATGGGCGAACTGGCCACCCTTGTTAAATACAGACTCAACGTCAAAGTCATTGTCGTCAAAAACAACACGCTGGGGCAGATCAAATGGGAGCAGATGGTGTTCGAAGGCAACCCCGAATTCGGCGTGGATCTTCAGCCTATCGATTTTGCAGGAATCGCAACCAGCTGCGGCGCAGCAGGCTTCACGATTGAGAGGCCAGACGAGGCCGAAGAGACCTTGCGCCGAGCACTCGCGCACGATGGCCCCGCGGTCGTTCAAGCCGTCGTCGATCCTAACGAGCCTCCCTTGCCAGGCAACGTGAGCACAGACCAGTTCATCAAGTTCAGCGAGGCTCTCCTCAAAGGCCAGAAAGATGGCTGGAAGATTCTCAAGACCGTAATGAAGGACAAGATTCGGGAGGTGGTCTGAAACCGGCACCGTCGCCTTATGCCAAAGCCTGCGCCATCCGATGAGGTCCGCGAGCCCGATACACTGTCGCCTGGACAGGGGGCGATCCCGGCGTACAGGCCGATTGGGGACTACGCGATCATCGGAGACATGCACACGGCTGCCCTCATCGCCGCCGATGGCTCGATCGATTGGGCTTGCCTGCCCTATTTCGATAGCGCGGCCGTTTTCCTCCGGCTGCTTGACCGGCGCAAGGGCGGCTATTGCGCTGTTCACATCGCCGATAGAGTCAGTACATCGCGCCGCTACCTCGAAGGCACGAATATATTGGAGACCACTTTCACGGCCAGATCAGGCTCTCTCGTACTGACCGACTTCATGCCCCTGCGGACCTCGGATCCGGGAAAACAGGCCGGCCGGATTATCAGACTCTTTCACTGCACTTCAGGCTCGGTAGATTTCTCAATAGACATAAAGCCGACCTTCGCCTTCGCCTCAGCGCCATTCCGCACTCATTCGCAAGCGCCCGATTCTGTCGTGTTTGAAGGACGCGAACACTGTCTGATCCTCCACGCGCCGAATATCCAGATCAGCGCAAAAGACCAGGCCACCGCGCACTTCCGGCTCGATGCCGGAGACACAAAGTGCGTGACGATATCCTGCAGCGCACCGGGGGGGCTCATCGACGCCATGGAGCTACACTCAGCCTTCACGGCCCTGGAAGCAACGCGGCGCTTCTGGGCCGGCTGGTCGGCGCGGTTGAGCTACCAGGGCGACTATGGCGAGGAAGTCCTCCGCAGTATCCTTGTACTCAAGCTGCTAACCTTCGCGCCGACCGGGGCCATAGTCGCCGCCCCCACGACTTCGCTTCCCGAGGCCATTGGCGGCAGGCGCAACTGGGACTATCGCTTGTCCTGGATCAGGGACTCGCAATTCGTGCTGACAGCCTTCATGCACTGCGGCTACTTTGAGGAAGCTCAAGGCTTTTTTCGATTCCTTAGAAAAGCGGCCACAGGTCCTCTCGAAAAGCTCCAGATCTTGTACGACATTCATGGCGGGCGCAACGGTGAAGAGACCGAACTGAATGACCTGGAGGGCTATCGCCATTCGCGACCGGTGCGAATCGGCAACGCCGCCGGTTGCCAGAAGCAATCCGACATTTTCGGCGAACTGCTGAATTGCATGTATGTCTATTGCCAGATGGCCGCCTCGGAGACGGAAAAGCAGGCGCGCGCCGTTGAAACCTGGCCGATGGCGCGATCTCTGGCCGATCATGTTGTACGGCATTGGCGCGAACCGGACCAGGGCATCTGGGAATCGAGGAATGCCGCCCAACATTACGTTCACTCGAAAGGAATGTGCTGGACGGCTCTGGACCGGGCGATTCGTTTGGCCGCGGCCGTGAACGTGATCACTGAACCGGAACGTTGGCGGCAGGAGCGCGATGCGATTTTCGAAAGCATCGCGGCCCACGGCTTCAACCCAAGGTTGCAAGCTTTCGTCCAGTCTTACGGATCCGACGTACTCGATGCTGCCGTTCTCAGGCTTCCCCTCCAAGGCGTTATCGACCCTGCCGATTCGCGAATGCGATCCACAGTCGACCAGCTTGAACGAAGGCTTCTCAAGAACGGGCTGCTCTATCGCTATGCGGAGAGCCAGAGAGAGACTGGAGAAGGCACGTTCGCGTCGTGCACCTTGTGGCTAATCAATTACCACGTCCTCCTTGGACATCGGGAGCGCGCGCGGGACCTCCTCCATCATTTGTTGTCTTTTCAGAGTCAGCTAGGGTTATTTTCGGAGGAGATAAACCCCGATACAGGCGAGCAACTGGGAAACTTCCCTCAGGCGCTCACCCATGTTGCACTCATCAGTGCGATCCGGCGCCTCGAAGGCGGACCATGCCCCGGCGCACCGCCGCCATCGCGATGATGCGCTTCGACTCAGTACGCGACCAGCTACCCGAGATTTCCGAATCCCCCATTCTGGCATCAAACAGAGCAAGTTACGCAAGCTGCTCGTTCCAAGACGAAGGCCTCGCCTAACAAGCCGCCGACGGAACACAACTAGGTCACTCAGGCTGACTTTTCCAAGGAAAAAGTCGTGCAGGAAATCCGATAGGTCAGCTACCGAGGCCCATCGGAAAGAAGCTTGAGCGCGAAAGACTCAGAGGTCCAAATCTCTCGCCCGCTCGGATCAAGGAGGACAATGGCCTGGCTCGGCGGCCGGCTCGATGAACGGCAGCAGGGTTACTGCACCACCGCGAGTTTGCCCCTGTGTGATCATCCACAAGGGTCCAGGCCTCGCGCTTGAATTCGGTAAACCGAACCCCCGGGCATATGTCCCTTTTAGGAGATCGCGATGGCTTTGGATTTCATTTTTTGTGGCCAAGGGTGCGCCGCAGGTGATTCTGGAGATGTCGGCCAACTCCGGCGAGGTGAAACCAGCGGTCGAGAAAGCGGTCCAGGAATTTGCGGGACGAGGCTTCCGTTCTTTGGGAGTGGCCCGGGCGGATCTCGCTGGCATATTGCCATTATTCGATCCGGCGCGCGTGCAGGCCGAAGCCACCATCGCCAGCGCACGGCAGATGGGCGTGAACCTCAAAATGATTACCGGCGATCAAACGGCTATCGCCAAAGAAACAGCCAAGCAACCAGGGATTGGGTACGAAGATCCTGGATGCCGGCGGATTGGGCGATACCAAGCACCCCGAGTCGGCGCAGTCGGCCGAGGCCATGGAGAAAGCGGACGGCTTCGCCCAAGTATTCCCCGAGCACAAGTACCACATTGTTGATGTACTGACGCAGCGCGGCCACATCGTTGGCATGGCGGGCGACGGGGTCAACGACGGCCCCGCTCTAAAGAAGGCCGATTGCGGCATCGCGATCTCCGGCGCGACGGACTCAGCGCATGCGGCGGCGTCCATCGTGCTGCTGGCGTCCGGCCCCTCGGTGATCATTGACGCGATCAAGGAGAGCCGCCGCATCTTCCAGCGGATGAACAGCTACGCAGTTTACCGCATCGCCGAAACAGAACCGTGATCACGACGCAGGAGGCAACCCAATCGGCGGTCTGAACAAGGGTCTCCGCTGGCGCCGAGGCTGAGTTGAGATACGTGCTCGTGTCAAAAATCCAGGCACTGACAATCAGCGATGCCACCCAGGAACAAGCCGGGTGCCAGCATGAGAGCGAACGAGACAAGCCGATCCTTCACCAGATTGAAGATGCTCCGGACCGCGCTAGAGGTCGCGTCTTCGGGAACTTTCCAGATGGTGTTCATCGCGTCCTTCGGCCCGCTAACAACCGCCGACGACCCGAAAAACACGGTCGCCAGCCCAAGCACGGTCGCGGCTACGCCTCTCGAAGACTTGCGCGCACGTTCAAGCATCGTTTGGATTGCCTTGGCTTCCTCGTATCCCACAAAGCCTTGGATCAGATGCAGCATGTGACCCTCCCCTTGCGCTTCGACAGGGGCTCCTTTATACTTCTCCTGTAGAAGCTTAAGGGGAGAGATGGATGAACGAACGCGTCGATCTGCCGCAGGGTACGCTGGACGTGCTGATTTTGAAAACCGTGGCGCTGGAACCGCTCCACGGCTGGGCTATCTCAGAGCGGCTTCAGCAAATCTCGCGCGAGGCTCTGCAGGTGCAGCAAGGATCGCTGTATCCGGCACTGCATCGGCTGGAACGGCGAGGCTGGATTAAGGCCCACTGGGCAGTAACCGGCAACAACCGGCGAGCCAAGTATTACCAGCTCACGCGGCAAGGCCGCAAGCAATTGGAAGCCGAGACCACCGCCTGGCGCAAGCTGGCCGCGGCCGTGGGCCACGTGCTCGATCTGGGGTGAGGGACGGGCTGAGGTGAATGGGAAGCGACCTGCTGTACAAACTCCGCGTGCTCTTCCGCCGCCGCGCCGTCGAAGCGGATCTCGACGATGAACTGGGCTTTCACCTCGAACAGCAGGCACGGAAGTACCGGCAAGCGGGGCTGCCTCCGGAGGAAGTGAGCAGGCGCCTTCGGCTCGACTTCGGCGGCCCCGATCAGATTCGCGAAGAATGCCGCGATGCCTGGGGCGTCCGCATGGTGCGGGATTGTGCGCAGGACCTGCGCTATGCGTGGCGGATGCTGCGGCGCAGTCCGGGATTCACGGCCGTGGCTGTGCTCTCGCTGGCGCTCGGCATCGGCGCGAACACCGCGATCTTCACGTTGATCGAATCGACCTTGTTGCGGCCGATTACCGTGAAGGATGCCGGCCGGCTGCGGCTGCTGACCTGGCGGGAGCAGGATGGCGGCTGGGTTGCGCCCAACCTCGGGTATCTCTCCTCAACCTTCGGATCGATCTATGAGCAGCACTTAACGGCAGACGGCGGAATCATGCATACGGACTTCTCGCCTCCCGTAAGCCAGGAACTCCTGCGCGACAACACTGTCTTCGATCCCCTGTTCGCGTTTAAGGAACTGGGCCGGTCCACGGCCATCGTGGATGGAAACGCCGAACTGGTGAATTGTTTTTTGGTCTCGGGAGAGTTCTACCGGGGCATGGAGGTTTCGCCGGTCATCGGCAGAGCGATCGGGCCGGAGAACGACGTGCGGACGCGAGAGGGCCAAGTGGCGATGATCAGCTACGAATACTGGACCCGAAGGTTTGCCCGCAGCCCTTCGATCATCGGGAGGACAATCGTTTTGAACCAGGTTCCGCTGACCGTGATCGGCGTGAATCCCGAATATTTCACGGGAATCGAACCCGGCGGGCATTTCGAAATTTGGGCGCCGCTAAACCTTGCGCCGGCGGTTTCCGGGCGTCCGTGGCTCGACGATGCGAGGCAGTGGCAAACACCGATGATGGGCAGGTTGAAGCCCGGCGTTTCGGATCCGCAAGCGCAGAGCCAACTGGACGCCATCTTTCAGGCGGGCGTCGATGCCAACCCGGGTCCCATCGGTGCGCTCCTCAAAGACCCCGCGAAACGCCCCCGGTTCATTCTTCAATCGGCTGATCGGGGTGTGGATTATCTGAACGAACGTTATCGCGGGCCGCTGCTGACGCTGCTCTCGCTGGCCGGCTTGGTGCTGTTGATCGCCTGCGCGAACGTTGCGAATCTGCTGCTGGCAAAGTCCGCCGTGCGGCAGCGCGAGATCAGCTTGCGCCTTGCGTTGGGGGCCGGGCGCTGGCGCATCGTGCGTCAATTATTGACCGAAGGGTTGCTGCTGGCCTCGATGGCAGGCATCGCGGGCGTTTTCTTCGGATATTGCACCAGGAACGCCGTTCCCGCGCTTCTTGCAACGCCGTGGAAACCGAGCCCGTTTGATACGGCATTCGACCCCAAGGTGCTGCTGATGTCGATCGCAATCACGTTCTTTACCGGAGTCTTGTTCAGCCTCGCGCCCGTGTGGCAATCGCGGCGCGTTGAAGTGAACGACGCGCTCAAAGAAAGCAGCCGCGGCACTGCGAGTCTTTCAAAGCTGCGCATCGGCCGACTGCTGGTTGTGTTTCAAGTCGCGTTGTCCGTATTACTGTTGGCGGGCGCTGGGCTGTGCGTGAAGACGCTCCTGAATCTGAAGAAGACGCCGCTGGGCTTCAACCCGGCGCGCGTGATGCTGTTTACGCTGGACCTGCCGCCCCTGTTCTTTCCGGTGGATCATGCCGGAGCGTTGCTCACCGAGCTGCGGCAGCGTCTCGACACGATACCGGGCGTCCAATCCGCGACGTTTTCCTCCTACGCCTTGATGTCAGGGCGGTTCGCCTCTACGAGTGTCAAGCTCGCCGGCGAGGCGGAGTCGGACCTCTCCCCTTCGCATGTGAACAATGTTGCCGTACACTTCGTCGGCGCCCGTTTCCTGAACACCATGGGCATCCCGATCCTGTTCGGCCGCGACATCGACGAACACGACAGTCCCGGCACTCCCCGTGCCGCAGTGGTAAATCGGGAATTCGCGCGGCAGTTTTTTCACAGCGAGAATCCCATTGGCGAGATTTTCATGGATTACAACACGACCTACCAAATCGTCGGAATCTGCGGCGATTCGCTGGACCGTTTGCGCGATCCCTTCAAGCTGGGCTTCTACGCGTCCTGGGTCCAGTCCCCACGCGCCGGCCAAATCGTCTTCGAGCTCAAGATTGCCGGGGATGAAGCGGGTGTGGTGAGGCAGATTCCCGAAGCGGTGCGTTCCGTCGATTCCCGCTTGGTCGTTACAGACGTTCGGACGCAAACTCAGCAGATTGAAGATATTTTGTCGCAGGAGCGACTGATGGCGTCTTTTGCGTCGGTGTTCGGCTCGCTGGCTCTGATCCTCGCCGGCATCGGCATTTACGGCGTGATGGCTTACGCGGTAGCGCGGCGGACCAATGAGATCGGCATCCGCGTCGCGTTGGGCGCGAGGCCCAGAAGCGTCGCATGGATGGTGCTGCGCGAGACGCTAGTGCTGGCGGCTGCCGGGGTCTCAATCGGAGTTCCAATCGTGCTGGGCCTAAGCCCAATCGCAGACCATCTCCTCGCGCCGGGATGGACGAATAGCTTCCTGTACGGGATGAAACCTAACGATCTATCCACGATCGCCTTCGCGGTGCTGGTGCTCGCATGGGCGGTTCTCCTGGCCGGCTATTTTCCGGCGTGCCGGGCGGCTCGGGTGGATCCGATGACCGCGCTGCGCCACGATTGAATTAGCGAATGTCGGCTTCCGCGCCCTCAATGGGCGTGGTGGAATCCAGAAAAATCCAGCACAGAATTCCGCAGGCGTAGACGGCGGAGGCCACGTAGAACGTCAGGTTCCAGTTGCTGTCCGTCCACTTGAGCACGTAGCCGATGACGATCGGTGAAATGGCTCCGCCCAAGTTGCCCCACGAGTTCATCGCGCCGGAAATGGTCCCGGCGAAGCGGCCGCCCAGGTCCATGGTCGCGGACCAGGCGTGAGGCATGGTCAGATCGCCGAAGAAGCTCGCCATGGCGATTGCCATCACCGCTCCGACGGGATTCGCCACCAGCGTCGAAGCCATTAGCGACAGGCACGCGCCCGCGAATCCGGAACAGCACATGATGCGGCGCATGCGCGCGACGTCGTGGGTCCATCGCGTTAACCGTTCGCCCAGGAACACGCTAATCGGATTCGCGATTCCGCCAAGAAATAAGGGCAGAATGCTGAGCATCGCCGAGGAGGCGATCTCCAGATGCCGCCCGTTTCTCAGATACGTTGGGAGCCAAGTGATATAGAAATACCAGCCGTAGGTGAGGCAGAAATATTGCCAGCACAGCAGCCAGACGCGGCCTGAGGAGAGAATCGTCAGCCACGGAACATCGGAATGTCCGGCGGCAAGCTTGGAGCTGGCGCTCACCAGATGACGCTCGGCTTGATTCAATCCTGGGTGATCCATGGGATTGTCGCGGAACCATCGATAAAACAGGAGCGCCCAGACGGGTCCGATCAAACCGAAGAGTTCGAAGGCATGACGCCAGCCGACGCGGAGAATCACATAGCTGACCAGAGGCGGAGTGAAGGCCCCGCCCCATCTCGCAGCCATCCATACGATGCCTTGAGCGCGCACTTTTTCCTTAGCGGGAAGCCACACGGAAAAGATTTTGGTGATGTTGGGGAAGCAGCCGGCTTCGCCCGCGCCGAAGAGGAATCGAGTGACTGTGAGCGTGGTCAAGCCGCGAACCCAACCCGTCGCCGCCGTGAAGAAGGACCACCACAGCACCACGCGGATCAGCACCTTGCGCGGTCCGATCCAGTCTCCCAGGAATCCTCCGGGGATCTCGAAAAGAGCGTAGGCCCAGCCGAATGCTCCGAGCACCAATCCCATTTGTCCCGAGTCGAGATTCAAATCACGCTGAATATAGGGTGCGGCCCAGGAGATCGCTACGCGATCGATGTATGTGATCACCGCCAGGGCCACCGCGAAAACCATCACCCAGTGCCGCACGCGCGTGGGAATTTGGCCTTCCGGCACGGACACGGGCGGCGACTGGACGGCGGGGTCCTGCATAGAATCTTGATGATACACTTTCCCTGTTCGAGTTTTGCGCTCACAGTCTTGTCTCATACAAGAAGAGCCTGAAGCGGGCTGTGGATTCTCACACAAGATGAGCCTAAAGGAAAAAGTCGGGATGCTGGGGATTGATTCTCCGCATGGACGAAACCAAACCGATCAGCCTGGAGCAGATGCGGGC
>DASXEY010000109.1:0-16962 GCA_036489835.1 Bryobacteraceae bacterium
CGCGAGAAGCAACGCTTCCCGTGGAGACCGTTCCTGCTGTGGCTCAGTATCGTGCTGGCGATTTTGATCGCCGTGGTTGCGGTGATGGTGATTGAATATCACTTCCACGTAACCTGGCGCTGGCCCTTTGTTGTAAAGTAATTCTCCATTCGGCCGGGACGCTATGCGCAAAACAGGAATTCCGGGAGCGGAATTTGTGGCCATCGGGAGCATGGAGAATTTCCAAATCATCTGGGTGTGGACGCCGATGGTGGCGTCTCTGTTCCTGAGATCGCCTTGGATGCTACGGCGGGTGTGAGCTTTTCTCTCGCCCGGGCTATACAAGCGCGAGAAGAAATGGGCCGTTGCGTTTGTCTTGGGGACAGCGAGGCTGTTCCTTCTGGGAGGAGCATTCGGCTACTTCATCGCCTTCCGCTACGGACCCATGAATCTTCGAGTGTCGGATTTGGACGGCTGCCGCCGTTTCGGTTACATCTCCCGGCTCGCGGAAGTGGCCCTGTGTAGACAAAAATGTCAACACCAATGTGCTACAAAAGCGTTTGTCTGAGTCGCAAGGAGTTGGGTTGAGAAGGTATTTCAAGCACGCCGGTCCTTCCCGGCGTGCCGCCAAAACTTATCCTTGCAGAAATCAAGTCGATGTTGCCGTCGCCAAATCGCATCCGCGGCGCTCTTGTGCCATGCTGAAAACTGATCCGAAATACGCAACGCCTATGCAATCCGTTCAACACATTCTTGACGCCGCCCTCTACGCCGCCCAAAAGCACGCAAGCCAGAAACGCAAAGGACGGTCTGCCGAACCGTACATCAACCACCTGATCGAAGTGGCTCAACTGGTTTCGGCAGCCCTCCCGGAACCGGACGCCAATCTCGTGATGGCGGCGCTCCTTCACGACACCATCGAAGATACCGGCGTCACCGCGGCAGAACTGCTTGAGCACTTCGGTCAAGACGTTGCCGATCTCGTGGTCGAGATGACCGACGACAAGTCCCTGCCAAAAGCAGAACGAAAGCGGCTCCAGATCGAGCATGCGCCGAACATGACGGTTCGAGCGCAGATCATAAAATTGGCAGACAAGATTTCAAATTTTCGCTCAATCATCTCCAGCCCCCCACCGGATTGGGACTACGAGCGCAAGAAGCAATATTTTGAGTGGGGGAAGTCGGTCGTTGATGCATTGAGCCAACCGAACCCGATTCTCAAAGCCGAATTCGAGAAGACGTATCGGCGGTTTGACGAGGTTCGGGCATAGACCGAGACCATTCTGAGCTGGTACTTCGTTAGGGGGCGGGAAGCTCCCCTCAGCTGGCGATACGAACCGTGGTTCGTTACTCATGTATCACGGGCGACACGATGTCTACAGGCTTCATAAAGGTAGTTCCCTGGCTGGCCGATAGTCTTAGAGATGGAACGCCGTGCCCACGAACGCCATAAGGTTGGGTTCGAAACCAAAATAACGGTGCTCGACGATCTGGGGCATTCGGCGTTTGGGCGTGCATCGGACATCTCGCGCTCCGGAATCAGCGTTGTGCTGCCGCTCCAATTGAAGGCCGGCGATTTAGTGGAATTAGAGTTGGCGGACAGCTTTCTATACGGTCACGTTGTCTATTCAAGTCCATACACCGCGTTATTCCGGACGGGAATCACAGCAATCTGGACGAAACGCCGCTGACCGCGATTCCGGTGCGCCCGCCAGAACGCGGATAAACCCATCCGCAACCCGTCGCCCTCACCCGATATGCTTCAAAGCTTCCCGCCGGCTCAGCGAGCTCAACTCGCCCCCACGCTCGCGCACGTAGCGCGCAACTTCAAGCGCATCGGTTCTGGCATACTGCCGCAGAGCCCATCCCATCGCCTTTTGCAGAAAGAATTCGCTCGAACGCAGCGACGGCTCCATGCACGCATACAGCAGCTCGAGATCGGTATCGGCCTTGAACCCGAGCTGGCAAAGGATCGCCGAGCGCCGTTTCCACAGATCCTCGCAGCGGCTCCATTTCAGCATCGTCTTGCGCATTCGGACAGGATAGGCTCGGAGCAGAGGGCCCAGTCGATTCGACGCGATCGAATCCACAAAATCCCACCACGCGCCTGTGACGATCATCTCTTCGTACATCGCCAGCGTTTCCAGCGTCTGAAAGGGACGATACAACCGAAAGCCCGTGAGACCGATGGCCGCATAGCGTTCTTCTCTGAATTCCGCCTCGCGCCAGATCTGAAGGCAGGTGTCCTGCCACCCTTCAAAATCCGCTAGGGGATGCGCCGCAAAAAGCCGCGAGCAAATAGCCCGCAACTCCGGAGTCTGGACTCCAAAGTACGGCATAGCCGACTTCATGTAAGCCTGCATCGGGCCAGCCTTCCCAGGATTTCGCGCACGACTCAGTTCCGCGCGCAGGATTTCTTGAAGGTTCACGCCGCCGGAAATCCCTCCGCTTGCCTGCCTCCTTCGAAGTCTACGAAATAGGTCTCCACGGTCGCTCCTGGAACAACTGCCAAAGATTCGCAAGCAGCTCCTGGCTCGGCTCGTCCGCCGTAGGCGCACTCGATCGGTTCCACGAATTCCCGGTCCGTTTCGTGCTCTGGCGATGCCAGGCACTTCGCGCCGCCGCCAAACTTAACCGGATCGGCATTCATGACCCAATCCATTTTAAGAATTTGCGGAACGCCCATTTGAAGCGAATTTCGAAACACCAGATCACCGCTGCACGCAATGATGCTTTACGAAAGGCCCGGCTAATCCTTTTCGTCGTTGCTGCCGCTCACCTTCAACACGGCTAAGAAGGCCTCCTGCGGGATCTCCACTCTACCCACGCGTTTCATGCGCCGTTTGCCTTCTTTTTGTTTTTCCAGCAGCTTGCGCTTACGCGAGATGTCGCCGCCATAGCACTTCGCCAGAACGTTCTTCCGCATCCCGGAAATCGTCTCCCGGGCGATAATCTTGGCGCCGATCGCCGCTTGCAAAGCCACCTCGAACATCTGCCGGGGAATCAGCTTGCGCAGCCGCTCGATCAAGGTCTTGCCGCGCTCATACGCGACGTCCGCATGAACGATCATCGATAATGCATCCACCGGCTCGCCCGCCACCATGATGTCGAGCTTGACCATTTTGGAAACGCGATATCCGGCCAAATGATAATCGAGCGATGCATAGCCCCGCGATGCCGACTTCAAACGGTCGTAAAAATCCATCACGATTTCGTTCAGAGGCAATTCATAAAGGAGCAGCACTCGCCCGGTGCCGATATATTCGAACTTCTTCTGGGTACCGCGTTTTTCTTCGAGAAGCTTCAGGCACTCGCCCACGGACTCCTCGCTGGTAATCACCGTCGCGTCGATGATCGGCTCCTCGATCTGCTTGATCTCCGCAGGATTCGGAAATTTGCTGGGATTCTCCACAGTCAGGACGTCACCGTTCAGCAGCGTGACCTGGTAGCGCACGCCCGGCGCGGTGGTAATCAGGTCGATGTTGAATTCGCGCTCCAGCCGCTCCTGTACGATCTCCAGATGCAGAAGCCCCAGGAACCCGCACCGGAACCCGAACCCCAGCGCAACAGAGTTCTCCGGCTCAAAGTTGAACGCGCTGTCGTTCAAGCGAAGTTTTTCGAGCGCGTCGCGCAGCAGGCCGTGCTCGTGGGATTCAATCGGATACAAGCCTGCGAACACCATCGGCTTCAGCGGCTCAAACCCCGGAAGCGGCTCAGATGCCGGATTGGCGTTATCCACGATGGTGTCGCCGATCTGCGCATCGGAAACCGTCTTGATATTCGCGAACAGGAAGCCGACCTCGCCCGCCGAAAGCTCATCACACGGAATCGCCTTGGGGGACTGATAGCCCAACCCCTCCACTTCATGCACGCTGTTGTTGGACCACAGACGGATCTTCTGGCCCTTGCGCAGTTTGCCGTCCAGCACGCGAGTCAGAATGATCACTCCGCGATACGGATCGAACCAGGAATCGAAAATCAACGCGCGCAGAGGCAAGTCGGGCGAGCCCTTCGGACACGGCACCCGCTGCACCACCGCTTCCAGTACGTCCACAATGCCGATCCCGTTCTTGGCACTGACCAGCAGCGCATCGCTCGCGTCCAGGCCGATCAGGTGCTCGATCTGCTCCCGGATGCGGTCCGGCTCGGCCGAAGGCAGGTCAATCTTGTTGATCACCGGGATGATTTCGAGATTATGGTGGAGCGCCAGGTAGGTATTGGCGAGGGTCTGCGCTTCCACGCCCTGGGAGGCATCCACAACCAGCAGCGCGCCTTCGCAGGCTTGCAAGCTGCGGGAAACTTCGTAGCTGAAATCGACATGGCCGGGCGTGTCGATCAGGTTGAGCTGATAATCGATGCCGTCCTTGGCCCGGTAATTGAGGCGCACGGCGTGGGCCTTGATGGTGATGCCGCGCTCGCGCTCCAGGTCCATGGAGTCGAGCACTTGCGCCATCATTTCGCGCTGCGATAGCGCTCCCGTGTCCTCCAGCAGCCGGTCCGCCAGCGTAGACTTTCCGTGGTCGATGTGCGCAATGATGCTGAAATTTCGGATTCGCGAGGGATCCATGTTTTATGATGAAGAACGGCTCTAAGACCGGGCGCGGTATGATGAAGCCGAAGCCTGTAACTCGATTATCCCACGATGTCCAACTTATTCCATGTCCGCTGACGCCGTTTCCTGGAACGCCGATGCGAGCGGTCTCCGTTTTGCCATTGTCGTCGCGCGTTTCAATTCCGGCATAACCGATAAACTGCTGGCCGGAGCTCAGGAGGCGTTGACCAAAGCCGGAGCCCAAAGCAGCCGGGTGTTCTATGTCCCGGGAGCGTTTGAGCTCCCCTTGGCCGCACAGAAGCTGGCGAAAGCTTACGACGCCATTATCGCGTTGGGCGCGGTGATCCGAGGCGAAACTCCGCATTTCGATTTTGTAGCCGGCGCGGCCGCGCAGGGCTTGCAGAAGGTGACGCTCAAAACTGGAACGCCGGTCGCATTCGGAGTGCTCACGACGAATACGTTCGCCGAAGCCGAGGCGCGCGCGGGCGGCGTGCACGGGAATAAGGGGTATGACGCAGCCATGACCGCGATCGAGATGGCCCGTTTCGGTGAGTCAGAATAATATGCCAGCCCGTCATCGATCCCGCCAGCGCGCTTTGCAGGTCCTGTTTCTCTGGGATGTGCGCAGGCAGCCTATCGGCGATGCAATCTCCTCGTATTACGCCACGCTTTCGAGCGAGGAAGATTTTCCACTACCCGCGGATCCGGATGAGTTTATGGAAGCTCTGGTGCGCGGCGTCTCAGAGAAGGCTCCGGATATCGACCGCCGCATCGTCGAGAAATCCGAAAACTGGCGGCTGGAACGAATGGCCGCTGTGGATCGCAACATCCTGCGCATGGCCGTGTACGAAATGAGCGACCTTAGCACGCCCGCGCCCGTAGTCATCGACGAGGCTCTGGAACTGGCGCGGCAGTTTTCCGGCGACGAATCCGTTTCTTTCATCAACGGCGTGCTCGACGCCGTGCACCGCGAGCACAAGTGAACCCGCTTCGCGTAGTGCTGATTGCGCCGCGAAATCCTTTGAATATCGGCGCCGCCGCGCGGGCCATCAGCAACTTCGGTTTCTCCGAGCTCCGGCTGGTAAATCCCTACCAAGTCGCGTTCCGCGAGGCGAAGTCCGCGGTTAAGGCTCACCACGTGCTGCGCGACGCTCGCGAATATGCGGAGGTCGCCGACGCCGTCGCCGATTGCGCCCTGGTGGTCGGGACAACTTCGCGAGGGCCGCGTGCCCTGGAGCATCCTCTGCGCCGGCTGGAGCGGGGCGGACGTCTCATCACAAAACGGCTGGCGACTGCGCCTGTCGCGCTGCTGTTCGGCTCGGAGAAATTCGGGTTGTCAAACGATGATCTCAGCCATTGCCATTGGCTGATGCGCATCCCCACGCGCGAAGAGCATGGCTCGATGAACCTGGGCCAGGCCGTGGCGGTGTGTTTGTACGAAATCATTCGCCAGCCGGCGGCCGTTCGAGTCGAAAGCGAGCCGAAGCCTGCCGCCGGTACTGAAAGCCTTGAGCGTCTGACTTTGCGCCTCGAAGAAGTGCTGGCGCTATCGGGCTATGTTCATGGCGAGGGCGGAGGCTCCGTGCGCCTGAAGATCAGGCGTTTGATCCGGCGCATGAAACTGGATGAGCATGACGCGGAGGTATGGCTCGGCATGCTGCGGCAGATCCGCTGGAAATTGATATCCTAAAACTCAGTGACCAAGGTTACCTTGCATTTCAATCTGGCGAGACCGCTTGCGGGCGAGGATTTCGACAATCTGGTGAGCGTTCACAGCACCTACGGAATGTCGCGCGTGCAAGCCTCGCCTGCGATGGATAAGCTGATCGTGGATTACGACGCCTCGCGCCTGAGCAAGCTGGACGTGGAGGCGGTGCTGCATCGGCACGGCCTGCCGATTGCGGTCTAGATCTTCAGTCCCTGCAATAACCCGGGCAATCCTCCCAAGGACGGAGCCAGCCGGACCGCGCGCAGAATCGCCTCGGCAACAGCCTCCGCGGCTGCGACACCAAGCGAATCGATGGGCGCACGCGCATCGCCAATGCTGAGCGCAATGGCCGCGTCTCCATCCGACATCGTATTCACCGGATCGATTGCCCGCGCCACGCCCAGTTGCGCGAATTGCGCCAGCTTGGCCGCTTGCGCCTTATCCAGCCTGGCGTTGGTTGCAACCGCCACTAACGTTGTGCTCGATCGAGCGAAGCCGGATGCCTTGCCGTGCTTCATCACCTCGACGCTATCCGCGAACTCCATCGAATCGGCCGCCTTCCGCGCGCCGGCGACAATGCTGCGATCGGCCGGATCGCGCACATCGCCCACGGCGTTCACCACGGCCAGCGCGGCCACCAGTACGCCTTCGCAGGACCCACCCAGCTCGACTGTCCAGGAGCCCAAGCCCGATTTCATCGCCTGCTTCATCCCCAGCAGCTTGCCGACAGCCGCTCCCGTTCCTGCGCCCACCGCCCCTTCGGCCACGGGACCAGCGGTAGCCGCGGCGGCTGCGGCTTCGCCCATTTCACGCGTAGGCCGGGCGCTCGATTTGCCTAACCCCAGGTCGTACAGGATTGCCGCTGGAACCAGCGGAATCTTAGCCGCGCTGGTTTCAAACCCTACGCCTTTGCGCTCCAGGAATCGCCGCACGCCGCTGGCGGCCTCCAGGCCAAAAGCGCTTCCGCCCGCGAATACCACCCCATGAATCCGCTCCGTGACGTGGTGCGGATTGAGCAAGCCCCACTCCTCCGTACCGGTCGCCGAGCCTCGAAGATCGCCTCCCGCCACCGCTCCGGATTCGCACAAGATGGCCGTGCACCCGGTCAATCCGTCATAATCGGAGGCGTGGCCCACGAGGATTCCGGGTATGCCGGTGAGGCCGTTCATTTTGCGTCCTCATGTTAGCATCGTGCATGTCGGGGGATTTTGATTGCTTGACTTCCTAAAGTCTCCAGTGGAGGAGTTTCAGGACTTCATTCTGCTGAGTTCTCGAGCCTTCCTCAATATCGTCCTGAGCCCGCACTACGCGGACGATATCTTCCAGCAGATGGATCTTATCGGGGTCGGCTCCCTGCCGATTGTCGTAATGATCGGCTTCGTCAGCGGCGTCATCATGGCCATGCAGATGGGCCGTGCGCTGGCGCAATATGGGGCACAGGGCGAGGTGGCCGAGTTTGTCTCCATCTCGCTGGTGCGGGAACTGGGGCCGCTGCTCACGGCGCTTCTGGTTGCCGGCCGCAACTCCAGCGGCATCGCCAGCGAAATCGGTTCCATGAAAGTGACCGAGCAACTCGACGCCATGCGCGCCCTGGGCACCGATCCAATCCAGAAACTGGTCACGCCCCGGCTGATTGCCACGGCGGTCATGCTTCCCTTGCTGACCATCATTTCGGACTTCATCGGCCTGATCGGAGGCTGGGTTGTCGCTCACATCCTGCTCCACATTCCTGGGCCGTATTGGACGCCGGCGTGGCAAAGCCTCGTTCCGAACGACCTGGCCCAGGGATTGCTCAAACCGTTGGTGTTTGCGATCGTCATCGCGATGGTGGGTTGCTTCTACGGGATGCGCACCACCGGCGGAACTCAAGGTGTGGGTAAGGCGACCACCACGGCCGTTGTCGTCGCCGACATCTGGATCTTCGTCTTCACTGCGATGATCGACCGCATTTTCCTGTACCTCTAAAAATGGTCCTTCCGCCTCAGATCAACGACGCGAATATCATCCGCTTCGACGATGTAAGCCTGCACTTCGGCGACACCCCGGGCCTGGATCGCGTGTCTTTCGAAATGAAGGCGGGTGAAACCCGCGTTTTGTTCGGCGCAGCGGGCAGCGGGAAAACCACGCTTCTCAAGGTGGCCTTGGGCCTGCTGAAACCTGACGCAGGACACGTATATCTGTTCGGCGTGGAAATTTCCAATCTTGAGGAGCAGGAGTTGTTCGATCTGCGCGCCCGCATCGGAATCCTGTTTCAGGAAGGCGGTTTGTTCGATTCCCTCACGATCGCCGAAAACGTCGCGTATCCATTGCTGAACCAGCGAGTTCTTCGAGACCCGGCGATTGCCGCGAACGGGCATTCGGCCAAGACGGTGGATGAGCGCGTACTGGAGGCTTTGAACTTCGTCGAACTGGGCCAGACCCTGGAGAAATTCCCCAGCGAACTCTCCGGAGGCATGCGCCGGAGAGTGGGAATTGCACGCGCCGTGGTGACTGAGCCCGCGCTGCTGCTGTACGATTCACCCACAGCCGGACTCGATCCCATCACCGCGAATACCATCATCGCGCTGCTGCTCAAGGAGCGCGAAATGCGCAACACAGCCACCATCATGGTGACCCATCGTTACCTGGACGGGCATCTGATGGCCAACTTTAGCTACAATTCCAGCAGTGGGAAGATGGAGCGGGCGCCGCATCCGGCGGAGGAATCCGCAACTGTGAAATTCTTCGTGATGAACGAAGGGCGGCTGGTCTTTGACGGGTCTGAGGCGGAGCTGGAAGCCGCGCAGGATCCATACGTGCGTAAATTCCTGAGGCACGGAAGCTCCTAAAAATATGGCGGGGACAAGCAAAACTAAGTGGGCGCAACTCAAGGTCGGGCTGATGGCAATCGCAGCCTTGGCTATCCTGGGATTCCTGATTTTTCTCATGTCCGGGGCGCGTGGATTCTTCACGACGAAGGCCGATGTTTACACATACCTGAACGATTCCGAGAATGTCGCCGAAGCCTCACCGGTGACGCTAAACGGGATCACCATCGGCGAGGTCAAGAAGGTCGAGCTCTCCGGGTCGCCTCAACCCAGCCGCTTCGTGAAGTTTACTCTTGCCATCGAGACCAAGTATCTTGCGGCCATTCCGGTGGATTCGCAGGCGGAGATGGCGGCGGCCAATCTGCTGGGAACCAAGTACATCAATATCAAAAAGGGCAAGAGTCAGCAGACCATCCAGCCCGGCGCGGAAATCGCCAGCAGCGAATCGGCGGAACTCGAGGACGTTTTCCGTCAAAGCTCGGAAACGCTCGGGACCCTGCAATCGGTGGTTACGAAACTTGGCGACATCGTGGATCAGGTGGAGGTCGGCAAGGGCACCATCGGCAAGTTGTTTGTCGACCCTGCGCTCTACAACAGCTTCCTGGCGATCTCCGATAAATTCGGATCGCTCGCGTCAGATCTAAGTACGGTCTTGAATTCCCCCGATAATTCCGTCGGCAAATTGTTTCATGATAAGGGTGAGCTCTATAACGATCTGAGCGGCATCGTGACGCAGGTCAACGGTGTCGTGGACCAGGTGAACAAAGTCGTCGACGGAATCAACACGGGCAAAGGAACGCTCGGCCAACTCGCGCAGAATCCCGCCCTTTACGATCAGACCAAACAGGTTTTGGATGATATGCATCAGTTGCTGGCGGGAATTCAGGCGGGGCAGGGAACTGTCGGCAAACTCGTTAAGACTGATGAATTGAGCGACGAGATCAAGGCCACCATGGCTCACCTAGATACGCTGCTGGACAAGATGAGCAACGGACAGGGAACCGTGGCGCGCCTGCTCAACGATCCGAGTCTGTACGAAGATCTGGACGGGTTTACCCGCGAATCCCACGCGCTGATCAAGGATTTCCGCGCGAATCCAAAGAAATTCCTGCGCATCAAACTCGGTCTGTTCTAGAGTTTTGACGCCAGTGCGTACCCTGATTGTCAACGCGGACGACTTCGGCTTCACGCGCGATGTCAATCAGGGGATTATCGAGGCTCACCGGCGCGGCATCCTCACCTCCACCACTTTGATGGCAGGCGGCCGGGCCTTTGAAGACGCTGTACAACGGGCCCGGGAGAATCCCACGCTGGATATCGGATGCCACCTGGTGCTGGTGGGCGAGCCTCCGTTCCCGGCTACGATCGCGAAATTGATCCAGGCCGTCGCACTCAAGCGCATTCGCATCTATGACCAATTGGCCGCGCAGGTTCGTTGCATTCTCGATGCGGGCCTGATGCCCACCCATCTGGATACCCACAAGCACACGCATCTGCTCCCCGCGGTTCTGGAGGCGGTGGTGCATCTCTCGGAAGAATTCGGCATTCCCTGGGTGCGGCGGCCCTTCGATTTTCCGCTCCAGCCCGGCGGAATCGGCTGGCGGAAGCGCGCGGTGAATCAGGCGTTCAGTTTGGTGCGCGGACACTCGGAGCGGGTACTGCGCGCTCACGGATGCCGCTTTACGGATCACTTTGCGGGATTCCAGATCACAGGAAATTATGACGCGGCCGCGTTGGTTTCGCTGATTCGCGCGCTGCCGGAAGGTTCCACTGAGTTCATGTGTCACCCGGGCCTTTGCGGCGACGAACTTCGCTCTGCCCGCACGCGTCTCAAAGACAGCCGCGAACAGGAACTCCGCGCCCTAACATCGTCTGCCGTTCGCGCCGCGCTGGAGCAGGAGAACGTACGCCTGTCCGGCTTCGATCAGTTATAGTTGCGCGTTCCTCGACGGACTGGAAGAAACCGCTCCCTTTGGTCGCGGCTCAGCTGGACTATCGAGTTCGTTGGACGAGCCTGACCGAAGGGAGCGGTTTTCGCAAGCGGTGTACGGAGCTAAAATCCCCGCAGCGCCAGGAACGCCACAAATTGCGTCAAATTGAAGCACGAATGCAGGATCGTGGACGCGGCGGTCGATCCGGTGCGGCTCCTCACGAACCCGAACGCCACCCCGGCCACGCCCACCAGCGTCACCTGCTGCCACGCCCATTGATTTTGTGGGCCGTGCAGCAGCGCGAAGGGAATCGAGCTGAGAATAACTCCACCCGCCGCGCCGAATGTCCTCGCCAGTAAAGGATAGAGAAAACCTCGGAAAAAAAGCTCCTCGAAGATCGGTCCGATCACCACTCCAAAGAGCATGACGATCGCCAGCGACGCCCGCCCCGTGATCAGGCCCCGGATCGGATCCGGGTCAGGAGCGCGCAGCGCTGCGCCGAGCAACGATATTGTCACCGCCAAGGGCGGTCCGCCGAGGACGCACCACCAGGCGCCCCGCACCGGACGCAGCCAGCCCAGGGATCGCCAAAAGGGTCTCCGGTAGCGCCAGGCGACCAGCAGGTACAGCGCCGCCAGCAGCAGAGCGAAAAACGCCGACTGGAGGATCAGGGTACGCGCGCCAATACTGGTCGCGCGGCTGAAGCGGACCACAAGCGAGGCCGCGAAGAAGCAGGGCAGAATCGCGGAGAGCAGCAGCGCCAGGTCCTCGTATGACCAAAACGGAGCTTCCCTTCTCTCGGTCATCCGATTCGACCATCTTGCTCAATCAGGACGGCTGCCAGCAAAGGCAGCATGAGTTCGTGGTGACCGGTGATGGCGTAGCCACGGCCGCCGGAGCGTGCGTGCGGCCGCTCCACCACGTTTACCTTAGGCCGGTAGTGTTGCAGGAAATCGAAATTCACGGTGGTGAATCCGGCCAGCGGATGCCCCAGGTTTCGCACCACTGAGACGGCCTTCAAGAACACCTCGGGCAGCACCACCGCCGAACCGATGTTCAAATACACGCCGCCTTGATCGAGCCCGCGCGCGAGCGAACACAGCAGGCGGAAATCGCGATGAGTGGCTTCGCCGATCGCCGCGCCGTCGGCCGCGGGATGCGTGTGCGGAGTGTCCGTGCCAACAGCGACATGCACCGTCACCGGCACCGATGCGCGATACGCCGAGGCGACGACGCTGTGCGAAGCAAACTCGGGCTTCGCGAGCGTCTCCAGGCGTCTGCCTAATGCCTCGCCCATGCCGAGCCCATCCCTATGCGCTTCCGCGATCGCCGCGTTCATCTCGCGCCCCGTCTCCTCCGCCGCGCCGAAGCGCCCGTCGGGAAGCACGGCTTCCACATCCTCGCTGGTCTGGCCCGCGATGGCGATCTCGAAGTCGTGAATCGAGGCCGCGCCGTTCATGACGAACGCGCTGACCCAGCCGCGGTTCATCAGGTCGATCAGCACGTCGCCCAGCCCGCACTTGATCACGTGCCCGCCCATACCCCACAGAATCGCGCGCTGACCGCGCCGGGCCGTCTTGAGGGCCTCCACTACCCCCCGGAAGGCGTCGCCCGCCAGAATATTCGGCAGAGACTCCAGCCAAGCCGCCACACCCTCGCCCTTGCGATAAGGCTTGGCGAAGTCTTCCACGCGAACCTTGCCGCCGCGCGCATCAATGGGGACAGTCTTGAGGCCTTCGAAGGAGAGCGGTTTATTTACATAGCGGCTCATGCCGCTTTTCCATCGCGCAGCACCTTGCTCAGGGCCTGCGCCGTGTAGCTTTTCGGATTCCTGAGAATCGCCTCAGGCGTACCCATCGCCACCAGCGTGCCTCCGCGATCGCCGCCCTCCGGACCCAGATCGATAATCCAATCCGCCGTCTTGATCACGTCCAGATTATGCTCGATGACAACCACCGTATTGCCAAGATCGACAAGACTGCGCAAAACCTCCAGTAGCTTGGCGACATCTTCGAAGTGCAGGCCGGTGGTGGGCTCGTCCAGAATATACAGGGTCTTGCCGGTTTGGCGGCGGCTCAATTCGCGAGCCAGCTTGATGCGCTGGGCTTCTCCGCCGGAAAGAGTAGTGGAGGATTGACCCAGGTGCAAGTATCCCAGGCCCACGCGAACCAGGGTTTCCAGCTTGACCCTGATTTGGGGAATATTCTCCAGCACAGGCAGAGCCTCCTCCACCGTCGCCTCCAGAAGATCGGCAATGGAGTAATTCCGATATTTTACCTGTAATGTTTCGTGATTATAGCGGCGGCCGCGGCAGACTTCGCAGGTGACATATACATCGGGGAGGAAATTCATCTCGATGCGCTTCAAACCGTCGCCCTGGCAGGCTTCGCAGCGCCCGCCCTTGACGTTGAAACTGAATCGCCCCGGCTTATAGCCCCGTTCTCTCGACTCCGGCAACATAGCGAAGAGATCGCGAATCGGCGTAAATGTCTGCGTATAGGTGGCGGGATTCGAGCGCGGCGTGCGCCCGATCGGCGACTGATCGATCTCGATCACCTTGTCGATCAGATCCAACCCTTTGATGGACGCGTGCTCGGCTGGATCGGCCATCGATCCATAGACAGACTTCGCCGCCGCGCGGTACAGAATGTCGTTCACCAGCGTGGACTTCCCGCTGCCCGAAACTCCAGTGACCAGGATCAGCAATCCCAGCGGAAACTCAACGTCGATCTTCTTAAGATTATGCGCCGTTGCGCCTCGAATCACGATGCTGCCCGCCGCCGGTTTCCGCCGCTGTTCCGGAATTTCGATCTGGCGTGCTCCGGAAAGGTATTGCCCCGTGAGAGAATTGGGATTGCGCGAAATTTCGAGCGGAGTGCCTTGCGCCACCAACTCCCCTCCCAGCCGCCCCGCGCCCGGACCCAGATCGATCACATAATCGGCGCGCTCGATGGTTTCTGCATCGTGCTCCACTACCAGCACCGTGTTCCCGAGGTCCCGCAAGCGCGCAAGGGCGCCCAGCAGCCGATCGTTGTCGCGAGCGTGCAATCCGATCGAGGGTTCATCCAGCACGTACAAAACGCCGCGCAGTTTCGATCCGATCTGCGTGGCCAGCCGGATGCGCTGCGCCTCGCCGCCGGAAAGCGTCACAGCGGAGCGTTCCAGGCTCAAGTACTCCAGGCCCACGCCCACCAGAAACTCCAGCCGGTTGCGAATCTCCTCAACCGCACGCCCGCCGATCTGCTGCTCCCGTCCGGAGAGTTTCCAATCGCTTACGGTCTTCAGCGCCGCGCCCACCGATAACCCAGTGATCTCGCCAATAGTCACGCCTTGAACCCGTACCGCCAGGCTCGCGGGCTTGAGGCGTTTGCCGCCGCAATCCGGACATTGAGCCGGCGACATGTACTGCATGAACCAATCGTGATAGGCTTCGCTGGCGATCTCCTGTTTGTACATCCGGTTCAGAATTCCCAGGATTCCAGGCTTGCCGCCCGCGCCTTCCAGCAGAATCGCCTGCGTCTTCTTGGGCAGCGTGTCGAACGGCTTATCCAGATCGATAAATTGCGCCGCTGCAAGATAGCCCAGGTTGTGCGTCATGTAGCTGGAGCTTCCGCCCGGCCCGATGCCCCCATCCAGCAGCGGGCGCGAGGGATCCACAATCACCTTTACCGGATCGAAGCTCCAGCGGTTGCCCAGCCCATTGCAGGTTTCGCACGCCCCGAACGGACTGTTGAAAGAAAACGAACGCGGCTCCAGTTGCGGAACGCTGGCGCCGCAATCCGGACAAGCCAGCTTTTGCGAGTACAGCCGCTCCGCCCCATTCACCACCGCCACGGTGACCAGACCGTCTGCGAGCTTCGTCGCCGTCACCACCGACGCCTCCAGCCGCTTCTCGATCTCCGGCTTGATCAGCAGCCGGTCCACCACCACCTCAATGGTGTGGTTCTTGCGGCGATCGAGCGTGATCTCCTCATCCAGCTGGCGCAGCACGCCGTCGATCCGCGCCCGCACGAAGCCTTGCCGAGCCAGCTTTTCCAACTCCTTCTTGTACTCGCCCTTGCGGCCCCGTACGATTGGCGCAAGAATCATGACCCGTTCCTGAGGGCTCAGCGCCATTACCTGCTGGACAATCTGATCGGTACTCTGCCGCGAGATCTCGGTGCCGCATTTAGGGCAGTGCGGAACTCCGATCGACGCGTACAGCACGCGCAGGTAATCGTAAATTTCCGTAATGGTACCGACGGTGGAGCGCGGGCTGCGGCTGGTACCTTTCTGCTCGATCGAGATTGCGGGGCTCAGACCGTCGATGGAATCGACTTCGGGGCGCTCCATCTGATCCAGGAATTGGCGAGCATAAGGCGAAAGCGTCTCAACGTAGCGCCGCTGGCCCTCGGCATAAATGGTGTCGAAGGCGAGCGACGACTTTCCAGACCCGCTCAACCCTGTGATAACCGTGAAAGTGTTGCGCGGAATCTCGACGTCGATGTTTTTCAGGTTGTGTTGCCGTGCCCCGTGCACGGTGATGCGGTCCAGCAAGTAGTCATTGTCCCATACCCGGCAATGGGTTCCGTTCCTTCGAAGCCGCGAATCTCGAGACATCGGGACTAGAACTTTAGAACCGGCGTACTAAGTACAATAGGAGGTTCGACCTAGGTTGCGCCTATTGACCTTAGTTCCTTTAGGCTATAAATTCAAACTGTGACTGAACAACGAAAGCACCAACGCTTCAATCTTCGCCTTCCATTCCAGATCGTCGGTTCCGGCAAAAGCGTCAAGAGTACCGGCGAGACCCAAAACGTAAGTTCCGCGGGGGTGCTGTTTACCGCCAAGGCTCCGGTCGCCATCGGGGAACCAATCGAATACGTGATCACGTTCCCGAGGGCCCCTGGCGCCCGGAGCGAGGTGCGCCTGCGTTGCGTCGGCAAAGTGGTCCGCGAAGACACCGACTTGGGCTTTGCCGCGACTTTAGAGCGTTACGAGTTCCAAAGGCTGTCCGCCTGAGGCTGTTTCCCTTGAGATGATGGGACGGGCCGGGCTACTTTGGAATCAATGAGCAACACGTAGCTCTGCCTGTCCACCGGCATCCCCGTAATCTTGAGCATCACCTTCAATGGATTCATGTTCACGGCGCTGAACAGCCGGCTCGTGCAGCTCGAAAGCTCCCTGAAGGACACGTGGCGCGCGGAATTGCGCCGGGTCGAAGGGGTGCTGGACGCCCGGCTGAAGCATAGGGAAGAGCGGCGGCCGTAGACTCGCTCCAGATTTTGCTAGCGTCGCAAGATGACTCCAGCCTTTAAAGCGGCGTGCCGACTTTTCCGTTTCGCTGCGTTGGGCATCGCGGCGAGCGCTGCCCAGGCTGCGCCATTCGCATACATCGCCAATAACGGTAGCGCTTCGGTCTCGGTGATCGACACGGCATCGAACACTGTTGTGGCGGCCATCCCTGTCGGCCTTAACCCCATTGGCGTCGCGGTAAATCCAGCCGGCACCCGAGTTTACGTGACCAACTATGGAAGTAATAACGTTTCGGTAATCGATACTTCTTCGAATGCTGTCGTGGCTACGATTCCCGTCGGGACGGGCACGGCACGCCCCGAGGGCGTAGCCGTTGACCCGGCTGGTTCGCGCGCCTACGTGACCGATGGAGGCACCCAAGCCTTTTCCGTGATCGACACCTCTTCAAACAGGGTTGTGGCGATTGTGAGCGTCCCCCTTGTAGGATTCGGTGTCGCTGTGAACCCGACGGGAACGCGTGTGTATGTTACTAGCGATGGGGCGACGAACATCTCGGTAATCGATACATCTTCCAATACGGTCGGCTATGATCTGTCCCAGCGCTCCCATGTCGCGTTCCAGCCAGCTTCGGAAATAGAAGGAATCCATCACGATAAGGCCGATTCCGGAGAGCAGCAGGGCCGCCGTGGTGATCCCCATAATGATCAGCACCAGCTTGCGCCGGATCGGCAGATCGCGAAACGCGCGAAC
>DASXEY010000122.1:0-56664 GCA_036489835.1 Bryobacteraceae bacterium
ATCCAGATCACGTGATACTTGATGTCGTAGACCGCGTGCGCGCTATGTCTGTATTCCCCCTTCCCTCTATTTTCGTAGAAGGACTGCTGGAAGCTCACCGCCTAAAAGGCGGTGGGTTTAGACCTGGAGATGGATTCTAAAGCCTTTATCGAAGGATTTTAGCGTCCAGTCTCGCTAGGCTCTTCGACAGATTGCCCAAGGGCCTCGCTTATTCGCGGAAGACGGCGATCTGGCCGTCGTCGTAGAGTTTTTGTCCTCGCTGCATTAGGGCGCTGAGTTTTTCGGTCATGTTGAGGCGCGCGGCTCCCACTCGGCGCATCATGTCGGGGCCTTCGGCTATTTCTTCGCGGTACTCGTCGGGATCAACGGTGGCGTAGCCTGCGTATTCATAGATGAAGTAGTGGGCGTCGGGCATTTTCGACCATGGAGCGATGAGACCTGCACCGGGCTCGACGTCGGAGATCGGGTTGCGCTTGAAGTCGAGATAGAACGGGGCATTGATCCACGCCACGGCGGCTTGGTCCGCCGGGATTGCAGATTGCGCCGTGGCGACGCGCTGGCGCATGTCGCCGTATAAGACCTGGCGGTTGTAATCGAGATATTCAGGGGTGGGCGCCAGCCAGGAGAACGCGAGCACCGATCCTGAATCGAGCGCTTGCTTGGCGCGATCGCGTAGTGACGGACTGAATGCCAGCACTGGAATCGATGCAATCAGGAGCGGGATGCCGAGCCGCAACCATTCGGAGCGCGGCTTTGCCGCATCGAAAAACGCTACTCCGGCCGAGCCGAAAGCAGCAGGCGCGGCGGCGATGGCGAAGGGCGCGAAATAGCGGACGGCTTGAGAATAGCCCGCGTTCCTGGGGCCGGAGACGTAAATCATGACGAAATAGGAAGCCAGAAAGGCGAAGCAGGAGGCCGCGGTCATGTCTGCTCTTCTCCGCGACCAGACGATCAGCAGTCCGCTGACGCCGATGGCGAGCATTAGAACGGTATAGTTTCTCGGAGTCGAGCCGTAGTCCAGGGCTTCGGCGGAGAACATATCGAAGGTTTCCTGCCAGCGGACTCCGGTTTCGGGCGCGCTCGGGTTGGGCTGAAAGATCGCGGCATAATGCGGAGCGTGCAGGAGGAACCACGGCAGGAAGAATAGCGCGCAGGCTAGAGCCGTGCGGCTGGTCCACTTTATTCCCCGAATGAACAGGGTCGCGGCAAGGTGCAGGACGACGAATAGGGCGAAGGTGCTCTTCAGCGCGAGGAGCGCGGCGTGAAGGATGCCGGTGACAGCGGGGCTTTGCCCCTCTTCTTCAACCACGGCCATCATCAAGAGGCTGCCGGTGTACAGAGCCGAGATGTTGACGTATTGCGGATTGATGTAGACCACACTGAGCACGCAGACGAGGGTCATCAGGGTCAGATCGCGGCGGCCTCGGGTGAATTCGCTTGCGAGCAGCATGCACAGAAACAGAGCGAACGCTGCGCCCATGGCATTGATATAGCGGATCGGAAAGAACGCGACCACGAAGCCGTCGAGAAAGGCTTGACCTCCGATGGTGTCGAAACCGATATCGTTCAGAGTGCTTCCGACGACGGTGCCGGTTTCGAGCATTCGGACAGGATGGACGAAGTATTTTTGATAGTCGTCATGGAAGTTGTAGGCCCTGGGCGGCACTTGCGTGAGCACTGCAAAGCCGAGAACCAGCGTGGCTGGGATTAGCGACACCAGCGAGAAGCGGGGACGCTCCCCGGACGCGATGGCCCAGATTCCTAATGCTGCGCCCGCGATTGCCACCAGGGCCAGAGCCCAGGGGTAGGCTAGCCTTGCGAGGTTGAGAACGCCCCCTAGGAAGACGAGGGCGGCCATGCCGGAGGCTGCGGTCGACGGCCAGCTTCGGATTTGTGCTTTTAAGAACCGTCGCAGCGCCAAGCCCCAGCCGTAAAGGACGAATGCGAAGATGACGAAGAGCGCAAACGCGTAGACGACCTTCATCCGTGCGGGTTTCTCAGATGCCTACGTTCTGCTCCATGATTCAGGTGTTGTGGCCGACGGCGTTCTTCAGCGGCTTTTGAAGGGCGAAGATCGCGAGGCCTGCCGCTACTCCGAACCCAAGCAGCATGAGGAAGAAGGACGGATGCGACATCTTCTCGTAATAGGTCCCGATGTGCCCAGCCATGTAGTTTCCGAAGGAGATTGCCAGATACCAAACTCCCATCATCATGCTGACCATGCGGGGCGGCGCGATCTTCACCACCAGCGACAATCCGATTGGCGAAAGATACATTTCCCCCAGCGTGTAAATAAACGTGCTTCCTACCAGCCACAGAAAGCTGATGCGTCCGGCGTCGGCCAGCCCCCGGGTGATGAAGATCAGCGGCAGAAACGACAGACCCAGCAGCGTGCAGCCCATGGCCATCTTGGTAACGCTGGACGGTTCCTTCTTGCGCAGCGCCTGCCACGCCCACAGCATGTTGAGCACTGGCGTCAGCAGGAAGATGAACATCGAATTGATGGCTTGATACCAAGTGGAAGGCATCTCCCATCCGAAAATGTGCCAGTCCGCGTTTCGATCGGCGAACAGTTGAAGGGTGTTTCCGCCTTGTTCGTAGACCATCCAGAACACGATGTTCGGAATGCAAATCGCAATGAAGCCGAAGATTGCAAGCCGTTGCTTGCTGGTTACGGCGGCCTTCTCCGTATGGGCCGCCTTGGCGCGCGTCAACGAATCCGTGGCGAGAAATCTCTGCCCCCACAAATATAGTAAGAGCCCGAAGGTCATCCCCACGCCCGCGGCCGCAAAGCCATAATGCCATCCGTAGACCTGCCCCAGCGTTCCGCAGACTAATGGCGAAAAAAACGCTCCGAGGTTCACGCCGGCGTAGAAAATGGTGTATGCGCGGTCGAGGCGCGGATCGCCTTCGGGATAGAGGCCGCCCACCTGAGTGGAGATATTCGGCTTGAAGCAGCCGTTGCCCACGATCAAGAAGAGCAACGCCACCAGAAACATCGATTCTATGGCCATCAGGAAATGGCCAATAGCCATGAGGACTCCGCCAATGACCACCGTCTTGCGCTGCCCGAGAATACGGTCCGCCAGCATTCCTCCAAATAGAGGAGTGAGGTAGACGAAACCAGTGTAGAGGCCGTAGATTTCTGAAGCCAGCGGTTGAACGCCAAGCGGTCCGTACACGCCCTCAATCACGTGCTGAAGTCCGGCGAAGCCGACCACGTGGGTGGTGCCGTCCTGCGCTCTCTTGATCAGGTAATCGACCATGTAGAGCACCAGCAGTGTGCGCATTCCGTAATAGGAAAAGCGCTCCCACATCTCGGTGAAGAACAGCAGGAACAGACCGGCGGGATGGCCGAAGATGGTTTTCTGGGTCCGGACAGTGTCGGAGACCGTGGTCATTCGATAACCTTGTCGAGGAGGAGGGAAAACTGGCGGGACTTTTCGCCGACGCGGGTTTTCAGGGCCTGCAATTCGCGCTCAATGGAACGGAGACGGTCGGCCAGGTGCAGACTGGTGAGAACCGCGACTCGTGTGGCGTCCACGTTGCCGGCGCGCTGGGCGATGGAGACCATCAACTCGTCCACCTCTTGGGCCAACTCCTCGATCTCGCCTGAATCGTCGGCGGCGCTCACCGAATACTGCTGGTGAAAGATGGTCACGCGCACCGTCTTCATGAGAGAGTCTTACAACAGGTCCATTTGTCCCAAGAGCTTCTCGATGCGGGTCCGCACCTGTTTGCGCTCACTGCGCAGGGAATCGATCTCCTGACGGGATTTCTGGGAATCGGCCAGAGCCGAACCGGCGGCCCGGCGCACGGCATCGAGCTCCGCCACGGCGGCGTCGCGCTCCGCCCGCAGCGTGGCTACGAGTTCAACGGCGCGGCGAATGCGGTCTTCGAGACTGGCCAGAGCATCTTCATCAGGCAGGGGGGCGGGAGCAGCGGCTTCCATAACTCCCTATATTATGCCTGTTCGGGCGCGGCTTCGCTCTGAACTTTTTGAGCGGAAAGTCTAGCAGCTTGCGGGTCCTGGGGCTGCGGATTGTTGACGTGCGCTTCCTTGGCCCGGTTGATAAGCGCGGTGAATGCCGCGGGATCGGTTAGCGCCAGGTCCGCAAGAACCTTTCTGTTCAGGTCCACGCCTGCCATCTTCAATCCATTCATGAAGCGGCTGTAGGACATGTCGGCGGCGCGGCAGGCTGCTCCGATGCGCACGATCCACAGGCTGCGGAAGTCGCGCTTCTTGAGGCGGCGGCCCACGTAGCCGTAGCGCAGCGATTTCTCAACCGCTTCCTGCGCCGACCGGTACAGTTTGCTCTTGGTAAGGAAAAACCCTTTGGCAAGGGTCAGGGTCTTGCGCCGGCTATCGCGGCGCTTGGTTCCACGCTTTACTCTCGGCACGTTTTTTCTCCTTTGGGAATTTCAGTTGCGGCGGATCAGGCACGTGCGGCGCACTGTCCACCGAGGGCACCAATACTGCTGGTGCGCCGGTTTAGTACGGAAGCATCCGGCGGATTTCCGGACTGTTGGTGTCGTCGGCCATGACGCCCTGACCCAGCTTGCGCTTCCGTGAGCGAGACTTAGAGGTCAGAATATGGCGCGCAAACGCATGATGGCGCTTGATCTTGCCGGTTCCGGTCTTCTTGAACCGTTTGGCCGCACCTTTATGGGTCTTTAACTTCGGCATTGTCTTGAAGGATGTCCTGGGGATTTACTGCTCTGTCAGGATAGCACAGCCCGCGGGTTGGCGGTTACTCGAAGAATTCGGCGATCGGGATGGAAAAGCCGGGGAGCAGTTCCGGGGCTTCCATCAGATCGGTATCTCGCAGGATGCGGTCCGTGCCCGAAGCTTCGAGGACGTGAATTTCACGGGTTTCAGGATAGACGATCCAGACCGTGTGGCATCCGGCGACGAAGTATTGCTTCGTCTTTCGCATGAGTTGGGGGACGGGATCGGACGGCGAGAAGATTTCGACGGCGAGGTCGGGGGCGCCTTTGGCGAAGCCGCGATTGCCGAGCTCTTCCAGACGCCGTTGACGAACAAAGGCGACATCGGGAGCTCGCACCGTGGTCTGACCGAGACGGAATCCGGGCTCGCCCGAGTAAACCCGGCCAAGACGGTTCCGTTTCACATAGGCCCGCAATATTGATCCGATCTCATTCTCGCGATAGCCGTGGTCCAATCCAGTGGGAGGCATCGTGATCAGTTCCCCTTCGTCGAGCTCGGTGCGCACCGAATCGTCGTCGGGCATCTGCTCCAGCTCATCCGCGGTGAGGAGCGTCTTGGTGCTCATATTCAGATTCTATACCTGAGCCGGCGCACGCTTTGACACGATTGCGCTCCAGGCATAGACTCGAAGGTACTTTTGGACGCTCACATGGAACCCAACGGCTTAATTTCTCGCAGAAGTCTTCTTTCCGCCGGCATCGGACTCGCGGCGATGCGTCCTGCGTTTGCCGACACCGCCGATCTCACCGGACTCACCCTGAGGCAAGCGTCGGAGTTGCTCCGCAAGAAGGGAGCTTCGCCGGTCGATTTGACGCAGGCCTGTCTGGCGCGAATCGCGAAGTACAATCCGGCGTTGAACGCTTTCATCACGGTGACCGGGGAACAGGCGCTCGACACGGCGCGGACAATGGAAGCGGAACAGAAGAAGGGAAGCTGGCGGGGTCCGCTGCACGGGATCCCCATTGCCCTGAAGGACAACATGGACACCGCCGGCGTCCGGACCACGGGCGCGAGCGAGTTGTTCAAGGACCGGATTCCGTCTGAGGATGCCGAGGTGGTCCGCAGGTTGAAGAATGCCGGGGCGATTGTACTGGGTAAGCTCAACATGCATGAGCTGGCTTACGGCGGAAGTTCCGCGGTCAGCTACTTCGGCGCCGTGCATAATCCTTGGGATTTGAAGCGGACGCCTGGCGGCTCGTCGGGCGGCTCCGCTGCCGCGATGGCCAGCGATCTCTGCTTCGGTTCCCTGGGGACCGACACGGCGGGATCGGTGCGCATTCCTGCGTCTTACTGTGGCGTGGTCGGACTTAAACCGACATACGGCCGGGTGAGCATTCGCGGCGTGATTCCACTTTCTACTTCTCTCGATCATGTCGGGCCGTTATGCAAGACCGTGGAGGATGCCGCGCTGATGCTGGCGGTAATTGCCGGATACGACGAGGCCGATCCCACCACTGTCAATGTGCCCGTCCCAGACTATATGCGGGCGATGAGCACTGGGACTACGAAGCTGCGGCTGGGGATTCCGAGAACGCCCTTCTACAACCGCCTCGATCCCGAGGTCGATAAAGCGATGGCTGACGCCATCGAAGTGCTGCGCAAACTGACGGCCAGCGTCGCGGATGTGCAGCTACCGACGGCCGTGAATCCGGGGCAGATTTGGGATGCCGAGATCTACGCGTATCATGCCAAGTGGATCAAGGAGACTCCCGAGCTGTATCAGCCTCAGACCCGAGCCGCGATTCAAAGATCCGGGCAGGAGACGGCGGAAGTTTACGCCAACGCTCGCTGGAAGATGGAATTACAGCGGAGGGAGATCGTCAAGTCCTTTGCGAATGTCGATTTGCTGATCACGGCCACCATGCCTGGGCCGGCTCCGGCGACAGCGGCGGTTCCGTCGTCAAATACGGCTCCCTTCGATGTTTTTGGACTGCCCACGATTTCGGTTCCCTGCGGGTTCTCGAAGGAGGGGCTGCCGATCGGCCTTCAGATCAGCGGCGCGCCGTTCGCTGAGATGACAGTACTGGCGCTGGCGCATGCCTATGAGCAGGCCACGGATTGGCATAAGCGGCGGCCGCCTTTGGCCGCTTAGCTTAGATTGCCTGCTCAGAGAAGAGTTCTTCGAGACGGACGTTCAGTTCCCCGGCCTCGATTATGCCGCCTTGTCCAACCCGCTCCGGCTCGCGGCCGGCGTGATACTGCCAGGCGGTTTGCTTCTCCGGATCGATGACCCAGCAGAAGGGCACGCCCCAGGTGTGATAGATCTCGCACTTTGCCAGCGTGGCTCCCAGACGATCTGTGGGAGAAAGAATCTCGATACAAAGTTCGACCGCTTCGGTTGGATAGGGACTCCGAATGGTGCGCGCCGCTATCACATCGGGGATCAGAAATTTCGTGTCACTTAGACGAACGGTTACTTCCGAAAGAGCCTCGAAGCCTTGCTTCCGCAGCAGCGTCACCAAAAAAAACTGGAGGAGCGCGTGGGGCTTGGTGGGTATCGCTTTGGGATATAAGATTCCGTCGAGGTATTCACAATACGGTTTCTCAGTGCGGCAGAGGTAGTCATCGACGGAAACCAACGCGGCGGTGCTCATTTCAATCTCTATCCCAATTGTAATGCCTCAGCGCAATGCTTTACCGCACGACGCCCGCCATGGGACTGCTGGCCGAGGCGTACAGCTTCTTATCCATCCTACCGGCGAGATACGCGTGGCGGCCTGCCTCGATGCCGAGCCTCATCGCGGTAGCCATCCGCACCGAATCCTCGGCCGCGGCGATGGCGGTGTTCAATAGTACTCCGTCGTAGCCCAGTTCCATGGCCAGGGCGACGTCAGAGGCGGTTCCCACGCCTGCGTCCACGATCAGCGGCACTTCCGTAATCATTTCGCGCAGGATCCGCAGGTTAGTCTGGTTCTGAATTCCCAAACCGCTGCCGATGGGCGCGGCGAGAGGCATCACCGCGGCTGCGCCCGCATCGATCAGGCGGCGTGCGTTCACCAGATCGTCGGTGGTGTAGGGCAGGACCACGAAGCCTTCCTTTACCAGCGTCCGCGTGGCCTCCACCAGCCCGGCATTGTCTGGAAACAGGGTTCGCTCATCGCCGATCACCTCCAGTTTCACCCAATTGGACATGCCCGCTTCGCGGCCCAGGCGAGCCGTGCGAATCGCCTCGTCGGCCGTGAAACACGCCGCAGTATTGGGTAATAGAAAGTACTTGGAGCGGTCAATATAGTCGAGCAGAGACTCCTTGGTGCGATCCGTAAGATTCACGCGCCGCACCGCGACGGTAACCACTTCGGCGCCGGAGGCCTCATGGCAGCGGGCCATTTCCTGAAAGCTGCGGTACTTTCCGGTGCCTACCAGAAGACGGGAGCGGAACTCGCGGTCCGCGATCTTGAGCGTATCCATACCCTCATTTTAGGGTGTATTGCCCGTCGCTGATAGGTTCGTAGGCTAGGCTACCCTATCGGGCGGCTTCTCTCAGGCCGATCAGTTAAGAGGAGAAACTCGCGGCCCAGCCTCCGAGGGGTAATGAGGGAGGTGGGGTGGCGAGGAAGGTTCCAAATTGCAACCATGAAGAAGAACAATCTATTGAAGCTTCTGGGAATCGCGCTGGTCGTCGCCATCGTGTCGACGGGCGTGTTCTACGGTCTCTTCGTGAACCGGCTGAGCAGCAGTCCCGGAAGCGGCAAGACCCTGGTGGTAGCCGCGAAGGCCCTGAAAGCCGGCACGCAGATTAAAGCGGAGGATTTGAAAACGATTCCGTGGCCGGCGCAGCAACTGCCTCAGGGTTTCTACGGCACCTCGGACCAAGTTACGGGAACCACCGTTTTCGATCCGATCGGCGAGGGCGAGCCCGTAGTCGCTTCGCACCTGGCGACGGTTCAATCGGGCGGAGGCGCAGGCGTGCCGGAGGGCATGCGCGCGGTCTCCGTGCATGTCACCGATTCGACGGGCGTGCTGGGCCTGCTCCGCAGCGGCCAGAAAGTCGACGTCCAGGTTGTGGTGCATCCGAAGGATACGGGCGGGGCGGAGGTGCGCACGGCGCTCGAAGAGCTAACGGTGCTGTCGGTGCAGCCGCAGGCGGAGGTGAGTTCGCAGGGCGTGAACCTGCCGGTGGTGACGCTGCTGGCAAATCCCGCCGACGCGGACGTGCTGGCCGCGGCGGATGCGGGCGCGCGTGTTCGTCTGACGCTGCGCAATCCTCTGGATGAATCAACGCGCATGCGGGCTCCCCTGACAGTGGATACCGTGATGCGTGCAAGTGGCACCGCGGGGGTAGCGGGCGCGACTTCCGGGGCCGTCTCCGGCGGCGGAGGGGCCGTCCGCGATGCAGCTCAGAAGCCTGCGGGCGCCGTTTCGGTGAACAAACAGTAGGAACTTCTAACCGGTAATCCCGTATGCTCATCGTCTCCGTCCTCGCGTTTTTCGTGGTCATCTTTCTTCTTGCTACCATCACGGTGGCCATCGCCTGGATGGCGTTTCTAAAGCGCCAGGCGGAGGGCGCCGAAGCAGTGGGCCCGGCCTCTGGAGCACTCGAAGGCGAGTTGGAGGAAGATTCGCCGCTGTTCCGGACCGAACGGCTGAGCTCGCTCAATTTCTGGGACAGTTTGCTGACGCGCTTCGACTTTGTGGAGATCCTGAAAACGCGCCTGACCCAGGCCGAACTGGATTGGTCAGTGGGACGCGTGACCCTGGCGATGCTTTTGAGCGGTACCGTGACGTTCCTGCTGTGCTGGAAGATCCTACCGGGATGGGCCTCTCTGTTGGCGGCCATCGCAGTTGGCTTCGCGCCCTACGCCTACATTCTGCGCCTGCGCCGAAAGCGCTTCGATCGTTTCCGCGAAGGCTTCCCGGATGTACTGGACTCGCTGGCGCGAGCCTTGCGCGCAGGCTATCCCCTATCGACCGCCATGGAGTCAGTGGCCGCCGAATCGACCCCCGTGGTGGCTGTAGAGATCCGCAGAACCTCGGCCGAGGCCAATCTGGGCATGGGCTGGCCCCGCGCCCTGGAGAACCTGGGCCGGAGACTTCCCATGCTGGAAGTGAACCTGTTCTCGGCCGCCGTGCAACTGCACTCGCGCACGGGTGGCAAGCTGAGCGAGGTGATGGCGCAGCTGGCGGAGAATATGCGGGAAGGTCTGTCGCTGCGCGGCGAAGTCCGGGCTTTGGCGGCGCACGGGAAACTCACCGGGGCCATTCTGACGATTTTGCCCATCGGCATCGCGCTCATGATGATGTTCGTGAGTCCGGGATACATGATGGTTCTGTGGAACTATCCGCAAGGCAAGGATCTGATCGCGATCGCCATAGGCTGCCTGGTACTGGCGCATTTTGTGATTCGCAGGATTGTGGACATCGAGATATGAGCATCCCCGCGATGCTGATCGCGTTCTTCTTTTTTACGGCAGCCGCCGTCATCGGAGCGGGGTACGTCTTTGTGCTGAGGCCGGCTCGAGCGGTGGAGGAATCGCCGGTGCCCGCGCAGATCGTGCTGAGCCAGCCGGATCTGCCCATTGCCCAAGCTGCTGTTCTGGACATGTTCCGGCTAATCGGCGAGGCCATGCCCGGAGGCGGCGGCCAACAAGCTGCCGCGCGCGCGTTGCTCTCCGCAGCCGGATTCCGCTGGCCCGCGGCGGTTTCTGTTTTCCTGGGAATCAAATGCGGCATGGCGCTGATGCTTGGCACTGCAGCCGCGTGGGCCGGTGTGACGTTTCAATCCGACACCTCGATTCTCTTCCTGCCGGCATTGGCGGGCATGGGCTTCGGATACCTTCTGCCGGACCGCGTGCTGGAGCGGCTGGCGGCGCGGCGCGTCCAGCAATTGCGCCGCGGCTTGCCGGCCGCCATCGACCTGATGGTGCTGGCCGTCGAAGCAGGACAGAGCCTGGACGCGGCTATTCTCGAGGCCAGCCGCGGCCTCCGCGTGACTCATCCCGAATTAGCCTCGGAACTGACGCAGCTGCATCACGAACTCCGCGCTAATCCATCCCGGGTGGAGGCGCTGCAGAATTTCGGAGTCCGCGGCCGCGACGTCGAGCTTAAGAAATTCACCAGCCTGCTGATCGACACGGACCGCTTTGGCACCAGCCTTGGTCCGGCGCTGCGCACGCATGCGCGGTATCTGCGGACGCGCTTCCGCCAGGCGGCTCAAGAAAAGGCTCGCAAGGTGGGCGTCAAGTTGATCTTCCCGGTCTTTTTCCTGATTTTTCCATCTGTGATTCTGGTGACGCTGGGACCCGCTGTCATTCTGCTCTTCGCGCAGATGCACGCGCTGCTCTCGCAGTAGAACCTCGCAACCGCCTACTGGCCGCAGTTCAGCGTCCCCACTCCTGCATGGGAAAACCCGGCGCGAGCGCGGGCGGCACGCGCCAGACGCCTAAGGAACAGCCCGCAAAACGGAGCCTGGGTCGCGACCACGAGCGGAGCTGTCACGTTCGGAAATCGAGGGCCGCGACCGGCCCTTTGCCGGCTAGTAAGAATCAACCACCGGCGCAATACTTTCGGATTCTTCGCGCATCCGGAGATAACCAAGGAATCGGCGCACGACGCCTCTGGCAATTACGGACGAAGCGGCTACATGGAATTCACCGACAATGGCACGGTTTCGCAGGATGGCCTCCGCCGAGACTCAGCGGGGCTCCATGCCCTTGGGCGTGAGCGCCTGCGCGGCCGCTGGGCCGGCAAGAAACTTTAGCAGCATCTTGCCCGCTTCGGCACCTGCCGCCTTGGTGCTCAATCCGGCCTCGAAGGAAACATAGCTTTGCAACTGCGCGGGAAGCGGACCTGCAAAGTCGACACCTTGCATGGGCAGGATCTCACTGATCAGAGTCATGATGAGTTCCGCGTTGCCGTTGGCCACCCGTGCTCCGGCTGCGCCCGAGCCTTGCTCCAGGATGATCTTCGGCTTCAGATCTTTTCCGATTCCCAGTCGGTCGAACATCTTCTCGAGATAGACCCGGCTGGCTCCGTCTTGCGCATACGCGATGGATTTCGCCTTCAATAATGTTTGTTTAAGCGCATCAGGCGTGCGGATATCGGGCTTCGGCGCACCTCTCCGAACACCGACACCGATGCCTGCACGAGCGATGGTGACACGGCTGGAGGCAACGACCTTCGCATCTTTGACCAGCTGGCCGAGGGCTTCGGAAGTCAGGATGGCGACGTCAAAGCGATCGTCCTTCGCGATGGTTTGCAGAAGCGCAGAGCTGGAACCATATTGCATTGCCAGCGGGCGGCCAACCGCTCGTTCACACTGCGGCTGAAGGCTTTCCACGACTTCCCTGACTCCGTTGGAGGCAAGGACTCGCAGTGGGGCCTGCGCGGCGCCTGTCTGTAGAAACAGGACGGTGAGGGCTGCCAGGGCTGGGAGGCTTCTCATAGCGAAGCCGGATTTTTTCGCGGCCGGCGCGGATCGAAAATCTTCGGAGACAGTTTCCAAAGCGAGGCCTAAGCGATACCTGAGCGGTTCGATTTCCGCGGTTTCAATTTCCGCGGTTTCAATGGTGAAGCGAAAGAGAGTATCAGAGGTCTTCGGTTCCATGTTTCGCTGAGGGCTTAGTCGGAAAGCGGGTCCGGCCGAATTTGAAAGTGGACCACCTTGCTGTCAGTTCCCTTCCCCGTTTCGCTATGGAAGGGCGTGCGAGTGCCCCAAGTGGTCCAGACTCCTTTGCCCTTCCAGCCTGCCTTCGGGTCGTCGATGCGGCCGTCCATCCCTTTCGCAAAGAAGCCGAGCGGGTAGGGAACGCGCAGCACCACGAACTTACCGTTCACGAGAGCCAACAGCGAATCGGACGAGTTACCGGTCGCGATGGGCGTGTTCCTGCCGAGACCCAGGGTGTCGAACTGATCCACCCAGTCGTAGTAATGCGAGTCAGCGCTACCCGAATCGTTTACATTCCTGAAGTTCGGTCCCGGAGTTGGATAGAGCGTCCAACCTTCCGGGCAGTGCTGCCCGGTCGCCTTGGGACCGTTGAGCGGGCCCTTGCACTTGCGCCGGTCGAAGTTGGCCAGATGCCCGCTTCCCAGCGCAACCCACGCGACACCGTTGCGGTCGACATCCATTCCACGCGGCGAGAAGCCCTGCACAGGCGCTTTCGGATTATTCCACGGCACTTCGTAGTATTCCGCCAGAGCGGTCTCCGGAGGATTCGGCCCCGGATTCAGGCGCACGATCCCGCCGGGGAATCCGAGCACACTGCCCCAGATCATTCCATCTGGACCGATCGCCAGGCCATAAAATGCGGCGTTGAGCCGAGTGTCCTTTGCAGGATCAATCGCCGAGTTAAGCGCGGAAGAAATTCCCAAGCTTTCTCCGCTGGGCGCAGTCACGACGCCCTGCTTGACTTCCGCATAGGGATCGCGCTTGCCGTTGCCATTGGTGTCGAGAACCAGAGCGGTCCAGCCTTGGGATTTCTGGTCGTCGTGGGTCTGATCCCACATTTTGGTGTTGAGCCAGCCCACCACGCCGCCGCCTCCTCCGCTGCTGGTCCAGAGAGTGTTGCCGGCGTCCTGGGCGAACAACAGGTGGTGGGTAGCGAAACACGTATCGATCATCGAGGTCTGTTTCGTCGATGGATCGTACACTGCTAACTGTCGGCCTGAGCTATCGACAGGAGTAACCTTTGCCGAAGGCAGGCTGGACCCAGCCTTGCAGAACGCGGGGTTGGGGCTGGAACGAATTCGCGAGGTATACCAAAGGCGCCCGCGCTGATCGAACATCGGATTGTGAACCGTGGTGTGGCTATCCCAAATGGCCTCGTCGCCCCAGATCGCCGACGGCTGCAACGGCTTCGGCTGTCCCGGCGTATTGGGATCGCGGTACGGAGTCTTCACCTGGCTGATGGTGTTGTGCACGGGATCGAGCACGGGAAGATAGTCGCGGCTTTCCTCCGGCGATCCGTAGATCAGGCCGTAGGCATTGACGGCCGGGTTGCGTTTGTCGGTGGAGATTTCGTCGTGCAGATACGCTTTTGGGTCGGCCCAGTCCCACTGAGTGATCACGACATTGCGCTCGACGCCTTGCGGCCGCGGAGGCGCTTGCGCCGGAAGCTCCCCGTGGGCGATGCGATTCGTCCAATCGCCAAACTCGGCCGTGGCCCTGGCGAGCCCCAGTTGGTTCAGTCCGCTGATCATCGCATTACCGGCTTGTCCGGACTGCACCCGGCGCTGCCACGCTTGCGCGGGCGAATCGAAATTAGCGAACTGCGGAGGAATGGTCCGCGTGTATTGATTGCCAAGCTGGTGACACGACTCGCAGCTGTCGGTCTTGATCAGATGAATCCATTCGCCTTGAGTCTTGAGGTTCGGCGAAATACCGTTCCCGCTGGGGCCGGTGCCTGGAAATTCGTTTTTCCCTGGAACCTTGAGCATCGCGTACCAATAGTTGGCCGGATACAATTGCGCGGCGGTTTTCGCATCCGGCGCAACGGCCGGCTTCAAGTCGACCAGCTTTCCCGGCTCGCTTTGGACTTTCGGCGAGTCCACAAGTCCATAGCCGCGCGCCCAGACAGTGTACTTAGCTTTGGGAAGATCGGGAATCAGGTAGCGGCCGCGATCATCGGTGACTACTTCCTTGATGTAGCGGGTGGGCAAATCGGTAGTTTCCGCGATAACCCAGACACCGGCTTCCAGTCCTTTAGGGCTGGAGACGACGCCTCCGATGTCGCCGGATTTGATACTTACCGGCGCAGCCGGCTGAGCCTTCAGAGTGATCCGCGCCACGCTCAGGCATCCAGCGACGCCTGCGATAACAAGGCCGGCAAGATACAGAATTCGAACAGTCCGCATATGCAAGCTCCTTATCCTCGACGGTCAGTATATACCCGAGCAGGAGCGCCGGCCAGCGGGTCGCCGGGCTGCTAAACTAACTTACCTGATGGCCACGGTTTCTTCGACGCCGGCGATCGCCCGCCGCAATGCGCGATATGCGATTGCGGCCGGATTCCTGGGTTGGACCTTCGACGCGTTCGATTACTTTGTCCTGGTATTTGTCCTGCCGGCTGTGGCAAAGGATTTTGGGCGATCCATTCCGGATCTCACAATCACGCTGATGGCAACCTTGGCCGCGCGTCCCATCGGCGCTGTTCTCTTCGGCCTTTTGGCGGATCGCTTTGGACGGCGTCCGGTGCTGATGGCCAATGTAGTTTTCTATTCGTTGATGGAGGTGCTGTCCGGCCTCGCACCCAGCTACTCCGCCTTTCTGGCGCTGCGATTACTTTACGGAATCGGGATGGGCGGAACGTGGGGCGTGGGAGCGTCGCTGGTTCTGGAATCGGTACCGCCGAAGTGGCGCGGAGTGGCTTCTGGACTTCTTCAGGAGGGCTACGCCGTTGGGAATCTTCTGGCTGCCGGCGCGTTTTATACGGTGTTTCCCCACTGGGGCTGGCGAGCTATGTTCTTCATCGGCGTGATTCCGGCGTTGGTTACGCTGCTGATCAGCGCGAAGGTCCAGGAGTCCGAAGCATGGCATCAGTCGCGGACGGACTGGGCTACTTACCGCGCCGCAATCCTCGGAAACTGGCGGCTATTTCTTTATTTGGTAGCGCTGCTGACTATGTTCAATTTCTTTTCGCACGGCACGCAGGATCTGTACCCGACGTATCTCCAACTCCAGCGCCATTACAACGTCAGCACCACGGCAATGATTTCCGCGATCTCGATGGTGGGCGCCATCGTGGGAGGGTTGATCATCGGAAACCTCTCGAACCATTACGGACGGCGGCGTGCGATGGTTACGGCTGCGCTGCTGGCTTTGTGCGTGATACCGCTATGGATGTTTGCGCCGAGCATGCCCTTGGTGATCCTGGGCGCGTTCCTGATGCAATTCATGGTGCAGGGGGCATGGGGCGTGATTCCGGCCCATATTAATGAGCTGTCGCCGCCATTGGCGCGCGGGTTCTTCGCCGGCTTCGCTTACCAGATGGGCGTTCTGATTGCTTCGAGGATCAGCAATATCGAGGCGGTGCTGGGCGAACACTTCAGCTATGCGGCTTCCATGGGCGGCCTCGCGGCGGGTGTGTTTCTGATTGGAGCAATTGTGATCTGGGCTGGACCGGAGGCGAAGGGTGTGTCGTTCGTGAAGAACTCCGAGAGTTAATGGGCCGTGAATTCACGCGATTAAACGTGAATGGATAAGGCCGCAGGCCTCTTCTCGACGCGGGACTGGAGGCGGTCAAAGACCCGGATATATTTGGCGGTCATTGAGCCGGCACTGTGATTCGCGCGCACCCAGATGCTGGCGGCGTCGCCGATGGCGCGGCGCATCTCGGGTGTGCGCCACAACTGGAGGATTCGTTCGGCGAAACCGTTCACGTCGCCTGGGGCGCAAAGCAAGCCTGTTTCGCCATTGGCGATGACGTGAGGAATGCTGCCGACGGCGGAAGCTACGACGGGTTTGCCGCAGGCCTGGGCCTCGAAGATAACCAGAGGCATTCCATCCAGATGGGATGGGACGACAACCACATCGGATAGCGCGATAAGTGCGTGGATATTGTCGACAAAGCCCGGCGCATGGATTCGGTCGCGCAGTCCATATCGCTCGATCAGGGCCAGCACGGCGGCCCGCTCCTGCCCTTCACCCGTCATCAGAAAGCAGATCTCTTCATAAGACCGGAGGATCCTGGCAATCTCGACGAAATCCGCGGGCGCTTTTTCCGCCGATAGCCGCCCGAAAAAAGAAACCAGGAACTTACCGCGGAAGTGTTGCGGAAGCCCGCACGAATCGAACGGCGCGTCCGCGACGCTCATCTCTTCCATGTCGATTCCGTGAGGGACCACGCAAACTTTATCGGGATCTCCGCCACATTCAGCGATCAGCTTATCCGCCAGCATCTGCGAAGGAACGAACGTGGTGTCGATGTAGGGTGCGTAGCGACGGTTGGTATGAAAATGGACCTCGTCGTTAAATAACTGATCGAGAATTGCGATTGTGGGGAACTCACCGGAGATTTCCGGCAATAACCGGTAAACGAAATCACACCCTGCTATCAGGATCATTCCCACCTGGTGACGCCTTAAAAGATAAAAAAGGAATTCCTTCCAATGGCCTTCCTCGTTCTGAAACAGACGCGGGAATGAATAGAGGTAAGGCGTAACGGCCTCGAAGCTTTCCGTGCAATCCGGGATCGTCTCCGCCGGCGTCAGCGTCGTGATGATCATCACTTTGTAACCTCGCTCGATCAGAGAACGCGCCAGCGTGGCAAAGACTTTTTCCGCGCCGCCATGGATGATAAATGGCAATGCGAACAGGATCGTTGGACGGGAGTCGGCGGATTCGATCAGGCTGTCCCAAACGGCAGCCGGACGATCAAGCGTCGCGGGGGGTGGAACGAAGCCGTTTGCGAACAGTTTCGGATTCGCCTCGCGAATGGCTCGACGTTGTTGCTCAATTGGCAATCCGCGCGTGCCCCACAAGCCGGAATTATGAACCCGGTAGAGCATCAATGGCTCACGGATACTTTTACCGCGGAATCCCTGGCCCACAAGACGAACCCAAAATTCCCAGTCCTCGGGAACGTATTGTTCGCCCTTGCCCCAATCGCGAAAACCTCCGGCGCGCTCCCATGCGGCCTTTCGAAACATTGCGACGGTAGAGATCTGGTTCCCGTCGGTGATTTCCGGCCAAGTGGGGTCGCAAAGGAGCCACTTAAAATCGTCGCCCGCAAATGAGCGCACCGAGGGATAGACGACGTCGTAACCACACATCTCGGTCCAAAATGCAGCAGTCTCCAGATAAACCGGCTTGAGGAGATCATCAGCGTCCAGGCAACAAACGTAGCGGCCGCGGGCGAGATTAATGCCGAAATTGCGATTATCGCCGACCAGATGCGCTTCGGTGCGATAGACGAAACGGGTCTTCGACGGATGTTTCTGTTCCAGATTTCGAAGAATTCCGGGCGTGGTTCCGTCTGTGGATCCGCCTTCGACGACTATGATCTCAATGTTCGTGAATGTCTGCGATAGGACCGATTGAATTGCCTGCTCCACATACTCGCCGTAATTGAAGCACGGTATGACGACGCTGATCAGCGGCGTCTCACTTCGCGCCTCCACTAACGGCTGGCGGTTTGCCGACTTGATTGTTGCTTGGACTTGCGGCGAGTGTCTTTGCTCCTGGCGGCCGAACAGAGCGTAGTGGAGGAGCGGGTTTACGTCGGCCTCGCGCACATCCGCGTGACGCAAACAATAATACGCCGAGTCGAAACTCGCTGAAGGATTCCGATTTTCCTTGTATCCGCAAAGCAAAAAATGAAGCCGCGGAGAAATGCCGGACTTCGCGACGTCGGGGTAGTTTACGTTGTAGAACTCAGAATCGAAATTGGCATCCCAGCAAGCGCGCCCCGCTGCGTCGGCGAAGAGCAGCTTGGCCCATAGCAAGATGTTTTTGGCATTGGAGCCTGCCTGACGGGGAGATCCGATCAAAAAGGCGCTTCGGTAAATTCCCGCGAGCTTGCGCAAAAGCCCGACCGACCATTCCGCGGCTCTCCAGGCCCGCGTGGCACGCATCTGCGTGATCGTATCTTCAAGAAGCGCAATTCGCGCACTTCGCTGCTCGGCAACAGCCCGCCAATTGCCGCCCTGTTGCGCCAGCCAGATTTTGGCTTTCTCCAGTTCGGCTATCCAACGGCCGCGTTCCTCGGCTATGGTCTGCCAGTTTCGGAACTGCTGCTCAAGCCAAGCCTTGCCCTCTTCGTAGGCTGTCAAGTTCTCCTGGAGTTTTGCCGCTGTCTGGTGCAAGCTTCGGATTTGATCCTCCAGGTTGGATTTGTTCACTTCGAGCGCTGCTAACTTCGCTTGGTGCTCCGCGGCTAGTTGCTGGAAGCTGCGGACTCGTTCCTCCAGCGCGGATTTGTCTGCTTCGTATTTCGCTGACGTCGCCTGGTTTTGCTCGGCGATCTTCTGCCAGTTTCGGAGTTGATCCTCCAGCCAAGCCTTGCCCGCTTCGTACGCCACCAGGGTTTCCTGGCGTTGCTCCGCCACCTGTTGCCAGTTGCGGACCTGCTGCTTCAACCAGGTGTTCGCCCGCGCAGACTCCTCGATCTCCTGCTGGCGGACAGCCGCGAGCTGGGCGAACTGGGTCGTCTTCAAACGCAATACATCCAGGTAGTGGGTTCGATACGACTCCTGATGCCGCTCTATGATCTGCCCCGCGAACACGGTGTAATTCTCCGCGCGGCGAGCCATCGCGTACATAGAACCGATGCGTATCCGGTATTCGAACAACATCTCAGGAATGACTTCGCCGCGGTAGCCTTGTTCGATGAGGCCGATCCAAAAATCCCAATCTTCCATCGCCTTCAGGCTGGTAGAATAGCCGCCCACTTTGCTCCAGGCGTCCTTGCGAAATACACTGGCTTCAACCGCTTCGTTCTGCACCAGAAGCTCCGGGAAACGGCAATGATCGTAACGATAGATGGAGTGGTCGCCATCGAAAGTTTCGTAGTAGCAGCTAACAAATCCGATATCCTCAGAATCGTCGAGGATGCGCACGGCTTTTTCCAGGAAGGCCGGCTTCAGGCGGTCGTCGGCGTCGAGGCAACAGATGTACCGGCCGCGAGCTGATTCGATGCCTGTATTCCGAGCGGCGGGCAGGCCTTGATTCCCGGTGCGAATCACTCGGGTTTTCGGCGCGTGGAAATTATTCAAATAGCGAATTGTAAACTCATCTGTAGATCCGTCATCAATGAGAATGATTTCGACGGCCTGCAAGGTCTGACGCAAGACACTGTCGAGGGCTTCGTATAAGTAGCGACCCAGGTTGTAGCAGCTGATTACGATGCTGACGTCTGGTGGTCCGTCGGGATCGAGCATTCGCTCGACGGGATAGCGCAGCCAGAGCAAGGGCTTCTCTTTTGCAGGGCTGTCGCCGCCGGCGATTTGGAGCGCCTGCAAGCGGAGCCAGGTTGACCATACATTACTCTCGCGGCGATCGACTTCCAGCGGCGCCCAGCCTCCGAATCTGCATTTCCCATCCTCCGCGGAGAAAGAAAAGCCACCGTCGGCATTTTGCAGGTTCGCGATAGACGCGATGTTGCGAGTCAGGAATTCCTTGATATCGGCGGCTCGATAGTCGAATTGCTTTATGAATGTGGCCAACAAATCGATGGCAGCCAGATCCGCGGAAGCGTCTCCACCCGGGTGCTCCAGGGAAAGCGCTGCATCTACAATCTTGGCGAGGCCGCAGATCGGCCTATGGACAAATTCGTAGAAAGGAATCAGCGTGCCCGATAGCTTAGTCCTGCTATCCTGCGCCCGATCGAGCCAATCGAGCACTTGATGATACAGCGCCGGAGCCGAGGCGTGACTCTCCTTTTCGGCGCGGTGAATCAACGCGGTCAGCAGGAACATCAGACGATTGCTCTCACGCTCCGGATTGCTCCAGTCCAGTTGATCGAGCCAGGCCGCCATTGCGCCGGGAGCCTCAAACTTCGCGAGGAAATGCAGTGGGTGCAGAACGGGCGCGCCTAGCGCATCCAGCGCCTGGATGGCAAAGTACGTCGTCTGCATCTTGAAGCAGGCGCGGTCTTGAACCTTGGCGATCGGGAATTGATTCAGCAGAGGATCGACAAATCTGCCAGTGGTGGGGTCCTGACAGGACTGGACGTAGGCGCACTGCGGAGACAGGTCTTCTAACGACCCCAGCCTCTGCTGCAGGAGGATCGCGATACACGTGGAGACCAGCGTGGGAGGAGTGTTGGCGGCGAAGCGGAATCCGTCGCCAGTTTTCATCCCCTCCAGCCATTTGCTTACGTGGCAGCGGAGATCGGCGCGATCTTCGAGATGGGGCAGCTCAGCTATGCGCTGCCTCCTGAATGATGCGGTTTACACCCTCGGCCAGCGAAACGCGCGGCTCCCAGCCAAAGATTCGTTTGGCTTTTCTCACGTCCGCGACCGTTTCCAGGACTTCGTCGGCACGGACTTCGCCTCTCGAGGCAACCGGCTTCTCGACGCCGGCGAGGCGCAGCATCAACTCCGCTAATTCGCGCGGATCCACTGAGCAGCCTGAGCCCGCATTGAAAACGTCGAAGCCTTGCGGGCTCGTGGTGCGGAGCAGCAGATCGATCAAATCGTCAATGAAGAGATAATCCCGCCGGGGACGGTCATCGGCAATCGAGACCTCAAGGGCTTCAGGATCCAGCACCTGCCTGAGAAGCGTCGGGATGAGGAAGCTTTCGGCCTGCCCGGGACCGTAAATATTGAAAGGGCGGATGACGGTCGCCTGAAGATCGAACTGCCGGGCGTAATAGCGGCAAACCTCTTCCGCCAGCAACTTCGTATGCCCGTAGGGATTGAAGGCTGCTACGGGATGCTCCTCGGAAATAGGCAGGAACTGGGGTGTGCCATAAACGTAGGAACTCAGCATCGTGAGCGAAGCGCCGTGGCGGCGGCAGAACTCGGCGACATTTACAGTCCCCAGAACGTTGGTCGAGTAGAACGATATGGGATCGGACCAGGCGTCCGGCACAAACGTTCGACCCGCCAGATGGAAGACATGCTTCACATCGTTTCCGGGCAAGGCGCAGGATGCAATGTCTCCGCAGGCGCTCGAATGGCGAATGACGGTGTGCCCTTGCCGCTCCAGCGCTTCGCTTAGAGGCTTGCCGATGAACCCTGAAGCTCCAGTGACAAGTACGGTTTTACTCATCGGGTCTTCATTCATCTGGAAGCAGCTTCTTGCGGTGCTGCTCAAACTCGTCGATGGCCCGCTCATAGTCATCGGGACGTCCGATGTCGAGCCAGTAGCCGTTATAGGGTTCGACGCGAACCGCTTCGCCCCGCGCCAGCATATCCCGCATCAGGTCGTCAAAACCGTATTTCACGTTTGACGGCACCCGCTCCAACAGCGAGCGGCTGACAGCGTAGACTCCCATGCTCACCAGGTAGCGGTGGGTTGGCTTCTCCTTAAAGCAGGACAGCACATTTGCGCCATCCACTTCCAGCACACCGTAATCGACGACTTGCGTACGGGAGGCCGCGGCAATTGTAAACAGGTGACCGGCTTGCGCGTGTGAATCGCAAAACTCGCGGAAGTTCAAGTCGGTCAAGATGTCGCCGTTCATTAATAGGAAGCGTTCTGGCAGATCCTGGATGAGTTTCAACGGGCCGATGGTGCTCAGCGCCTTGGATTCCAGGGAATAATCGATTTCGAGCCCCCAGCGGGCGCCATTGCCGAAGAACGCTTGGATCAGCTCGGCCTGATGGTTCACGGCCATGGTCACGCGCCGGAATCCACAACGCGCCAGCTGCCGCAGCACCACTTCCAGGATCGGGTACTCGCCGATCGGCATTAGAGGCTTCGGTAAGACCACCGTGTATGGACGCAGCCGCGTTCCCATGCCTCCGGCGAGAATGACTGCCCGGTCACACATTGTAGATGTGGCTCTTATAGCGCGCGAGATTCTCCGGACGACGGAACCAGTCGATGGTTGCCGCAAGACCGTCGCGGAGCGGCGTCGAAGGTTCGAATCCGGTCGCCTCGCGAAGCTTCGTATTGTCGCAGCACAGGCGGCGGACTTCGCTTTTTTCGGGGCGCAGGCGCTCCACGTCTGTTACGGGGGTCGCGTTCGACCCCATCAGTTCGGCGATGAGGCGGAACAGATCGCCCATGGAAATCTCACGATTGGTTCCGATCTGGAAGACTTCTCCCAACCCCCCGGCCATGCTTGCGATCGCCAGAAAACCACGGCAAGTGTCGTTGACGAAAGTCAGATCGCGGGTCGGTTCCAGGTCGCCGACGCGGACCTCAGTTGCCTGCAAGGCTATCTGCGAAATGATGGTTGGGATGATGGCTCGCGCGGACTGGCGAGGACCGTAAGTATTGAAAGGTCTAGCGATTACAACTGGAAAGCTAAATGAATAGTAGAAGCTGAGCGCCATCGCGTCGGCGCCTATTTTGGATGCGCTGTAGGGAGACTGCGGCGTGAGCGGATGACGCTCATCGATCGGCACGTATTGCGCCGAGCCGTAGACCTCGCTGGTGGAGGTGTGAATGAATCTCTGAACAGCGGTGAGCTTCGCCGCCTGGCAGAGATTCAGGGTGCCTTTGACGTTTGTATCCACATAGCTATCGGGGGCGCGATAGGAATACGGGATCGGAATCAGCGCGGCCAGATGGAAGACGATCTCGATCTCTTTGGTCAGTCCCAGACAGAAATGGGGATCGCGGATGTCGCCGGCCACCACTTCGATTTGGGGAAGGGACGGCACGTCCTCCAGCCAACCCCAGTGATTGAATGAGTTGTATTGGCACAGGGCCCGGACTTGCGCTCCAGCTTCAATCAATGCCTCAACCAGGTGGGAACCGATGAAACCGTCGGCGCCGGTTACGAGAACTCTTTTTCCCTTTAGTGACATCGATGTGGGTCGCCGAGGCTTACCGCCGCGCCGACGCGGAGGCTCGATTTTGCCGTTCGAAAATCAGAATCCCAGTATGGCTCGGAAATGGCACGGGGGTGAAATCCTCATTGGCCTTGAGCTCGCGCAAGACAGGCAGTGAAACCAGGTTTAGGAAGTTGGGACTCGATTGGAAGGGCTCGTCGAGCGTAATCACGAATCTGGCCGAAAGATCTTCGATGCGCTTCATCGCCGCCGCGGGGTCCTTTTGTGCATAGCCGACCGAGGTATATTGGCTTTTGATTCCAGTGCTGAGGCGATTCTTCGCGGCGAAAAATGCGGCCGAATTCTCGTTCAGCCAGGGTTCTTCGATGGCGACGATGTTGTACCCTTGCGGGTTCGAAGTGTGGTCAACGACCTCCGAGAGTTCGTTATGGGCGGTTGGATCGCTAACGATGGGCAGGAGCCACGGCGACTGGCTGGCAAGCACGGGCTTAGACTCAAACGTCGCCAGATTCACAGTCGCCCACTGGGCAAAACACCCCAAAGCGACGACAGCCTGCACAATCCGATATCGCGCGGTGGCGCATAGCGCGGCGATGACGATCGTGACAAAGGGCAGCAGCGGGTACAAATACCGGGTTTCCACAGTGTCGGTGGACGCGGAAACCAGCACGACGATCGCGATCTGGGCGACGCTGAGGATACCGGCCAGCAGCATAGGCGACCGGCGCGAGACGGGTCTTCGAGTAATGACTGCAATTCCGGCTGCAAGTATAACGAGGCCAAGGATCCAACCAAGGTAGGGATCGAGAAATCCCTGCCACAGAAGGCCCAGCCATAGAAAGAACTTGGATGCCAGCGGCGCGCGGGTTCCGTAATTTAGGGCGTCCTCGCCGAACGACGATATCCGGGCATGGTCCAGCACGGCGGCATAGTTCTTGGAGTACCAGACAGCCCCGAGCGCGCCGGCGACGACGAATCCGTAAATCAGTGCTCTGGAAGAAGCGGAGCCCTGCCATTCGTTTCTGAAATCCCAGGGCTGGCGCCGACTCCTAAAAAGGCTGAGCGCGATGTAAGCCATCGGGATCAGCATGTAAAGGGGGGTGCTTGCCTTGGCCAGAATGCCCAACAGGCTGGCCGACGCGAGGTGAATCAGGATCCTGGCGCGTGGCCATTGGCCGCATCGCAGAGCGATGAGAACCGCCCATGCGACGCTGAGGCACTGCAGCGGTTCCGCAAACATCTGGTGCGACAGGCCTACAAAATGTTGCGCACCCGCGGCTGCGGCGATGCCAAGGAAACCGATGCCGCGCGATCGCGGAGCCAACTCCGTGCAAATCCGGTAAATCAGAATCAGCACGGCCAATTGGGTGAGAAGAATGCTGAACAGAAGCGCCGCTTCCACCGAGCCAAATACGTGCCGGAAGGGCACAAAGAACTGGCCAAGCCAGACCACGGCGGGCGGCTTCAGGCCCAGGGCCTCGACCATCATCCGATACCACCAGCTCTGGGCCCGGGTCAGAACGTACCAGAGATCCACAGAGACCTCGCCATACCAGGCCTGGTCCCAGGGCCAGACCCTCCGGTCCCGCACAGCCCAGAGCAGGGACGGAATCAGGGCCATCACGGATAGGAAAAGCGCGGCAATGAAACGATAAGCCTCGGAACTCCAAGGGATTGAAACCCCAAAGGTGAGCTGACGCTTGGAGCCCTCGCCGTCGCGCACAGCGAAGATGTGGACACCGCTTCGAAACGCCGGAACCTCCCCGGCTGGTGTGTGCACGAGCTCGGTTTCTGACTTAGAGGCCTGCATCCGATTCCGCCGCGAAGCGCGCGGGACTTCCTCCACCGGTTTTCGCTCCGGCAGGTAAGCTATTTTCTCACAAAAGATCGTAGTCTCAGGCTGAGACTCGCGGACCCGGGAGCGTAGCGCATTGAATCCGGTTCGCCGAAGCAATAAACTCCTCTCAAAAGGAGAGTCCTGGATGCGGACTGGCTTCCAGTTTGCCTTCCGATGGGGAACTCTATCCTTGTGCGGCTCCTCGACTTTGCTCACCGCCGCAAAAGTGAAAAGACTGCTTCTCCTAACCGTTTGCGTTTGACGACGGGGGCAACAATCGGCTTGACAGCCCGAGAAAATATCCTCTATTCTGTAGTGGAAATGCGAATGGCGCATTCATTAGGAGAATTCGAGCAGGTCGTCCTGTTGGCAATTCTGCGCCTGGGCGAGAACGCCTACGGCGTGACGATTGCGGCGGAAATCAGCGCATGTACCCATCGTGAGCCAGCTCCGGGAGCTCTTTATACCACTCTGGACCGCTTGGAGGACAAGGGGTTGGTTGTCTCGCGATTAGGCGATCCAACTCCTCAGCGCGGGGGACGAGCGAAGCGATACTTTACACTCAACGCCAAGGGCTTGGCGGCGATCACGCGGGCGCAACAATCGTATCGGCGCTTATTGGAGGGTTGCGAACTCCCGGGACTTTCCCATGCGTAGCGCTCACATTGCAGAATCGATTCTTGCTCTGGTCACAACTCGTGACCGCGCCGCGTCCACTGTCGGAGATCTAACGGAACAGGGGGCGACTCGGGACGCAGTCTGGTTCTGGTTGAGCGTCTTTCAGACGGCGTCCTCGTTCCTTTGGCGTAGCGTTGCGGAACACCCCGCGCGCCTCACGGGCCTAGCACTCCTCGGAATAGCGGTTCACGCTGGCATCGGCTTGCTCTTTGCCGGCCTGGACGGAGTGGCGGGTTTCATCGCGGCCTATAGGAGCGGAAACCACTTGGAGGCGGACTCCCTCGGGTGGAAGATCTGGTTCGCCGCGCCTGTGTTGGTTAGCTCGCTGTTGATCGGCCGGATGCTGGCTCGTTGGGCGCCAGGACGCGAACTGGCTGCATGCGTGGTGTATGCGGTCCTGGTCTCGATCTACAGTCTGGTCCCGGCGTTGGGTAACAACGGCGCCTTAACCGCAGTGTTTTGCGTTCTCCTCGTTCCGGCCGGGGCAGCGTGGGGCCGAAACCGCAGGCTTGGTGCAACGCGCCCCATGTAGCTATGAGTTTGCGGGAACTGGCGACCATTTCTGCGCTGACTCTGCTCCCAACTCCTCTCGCCATCGCCCAAACGGCGGACCTGGGAAACCGCGATGCGATGCCGCAAAGCCAGGCGCCTGCGGTGAGTGCGCGGGAAATCGTGAAGTCGTCGCTGCGGTTTGAAACGTTATTTGGACTCTTCGATTTCGGACCGCCGCCCGACTACCTCTGTTTGGTAGAGCTCGCAAGCCGCCCGGTCGATGCAAGCGGCCAAGCGCCCCACATCCGCGACACCTGGGAGATGATGAGTCTTTACGGCGAGACATTTGAGCGGTTGATCCGAAAGAACGGTAAGGAACTCGCGCCGAATAAGGCCCGGGCCGAGCAGGCCCGCTTCGACAAGGCCGTGGAAAAGCGGGCTCATGAAACCCCCGAAGCCAGGGCGAAACGCCAAAAAGCGGAACGTAAGTTTCAGGCGGAGCGCGACGCTTGCCGGGAGGAGTTCATGAGGTCCTTCGATTTCCGGCTGGCCGGCCAAGAGGTGGTCGGCGGCCGGCAGTCCTGGGTGATCGATGCGAGCCCCGCGCCCAATTCAAAGCCTCGATGCGGCGACTTGAAGACACTCAGCAAGTTCCACTTCAAACTATGGATCGATCAGACGGAGTTCGGCTGGGCCCGCTTTGAGGGTGACAACATCGCGCCGACCAGCGGGCTTTTTTGGCCGGGGCGAGAACCCGCCGGCGCAATGCACCTCACGTCCGAACAGACGCGCTACGGAGAGGGCGTCTGGCTGCGTACTAGAGACGAGGACACACTGAATATCAAGGTGATCGTGTCTGCCCCGGTGGAGATCACGATTACCTACAGCGGTTATCGCAAGTTCCAAGCCGACTCACGCATCCTACCAGTGGACGGGAAATAGGCTGGTCGCTGGACTGGGTGGAACTGACTACGATTTTACACCGCTGCCATCCTCTGGCGGATTAACTATTTCCCGCTGAGAAGTTACTTTCCAGCGGGGTCGTGGAGTGCCTGAACAACAAAGCCAAAGTCACCATGAGATCCTCCGGATTTCGCACGGTCCGATGCCTCGGACACGCGCTCAATCAATCACTTGGCAAGCTACCTGAGCCGGAATCGACCCACGATTTCTTCTGACGAGCCTTTTCTAAAGACACATCGCCTATTTTGCAGGCCAAGTGTGGAGAAGCTCGATTCGCACGGCTGACGCTTCCTGGAAATTCGACCAGCGAGCGAGTGGTCCGGATCTACGCGAGCTTGGATCCAGATCGTCGGCATTCACCCGCCAAGTGCAGCGGGAAGAAAACGGCTGGGCTTTAAAGCTAAGACGCCTGAAGCGCCGGGAGGACGGACGAATCGTGTGGAGGCGCGACCCGAACCTCGCCAAAGGGTTCCGGGCCAACCGAGCGGTGGGCCTGGGCGGGTAAAATCAGTTGAAGGACGATTTATATACTGGGGGCCAGCCGCATCGCGTGCGACCCGAGAGGCAGAAAGAGCTTAGGGAGACGATTCCGAATGTTCAGATCGTCGTGATTTTGGGCGCGGGAGGCGTCTTCGAAATCACCGAGGTGGTTCCGGGAGATTACTATGCCGTTGCCTTCGACCGGCCGAACGATCGGGAAGCCGACTGGAGCTCGCTTCTCAATACGATTATTCCCATCGCGTCGAGCGTGCGGGTGGAGTCAGGGTCGGCGGCATCTGTGGATTTGCGTGTGAACCGGTGGCCTTGGTAGAAATAACCGCTCCCTTTGGTCGCGGCTCTGTGAGTGGCCATGAACGTGGAGCGCCGATTCCGAGCCGCGACCGAAGGAAGCGGTTTCCGCCTCAGAGCGATCAAAACAGACGATGCTGCGCCGTAGCCACGATCAAGGCAGCCAGGTTCCAGGCCACCAGCAGCGCGAAGAGCACGTTCATGCGCATCAGCAGGCGCTCCCGCCCGCGAGTCCAGCAATACAGGCCCAGCCCGACCGCCAGCAATTTCACGGCGAGCAAGCCGCCCAGCGGATAGGGCGCATAGTGAACCGCTAACCGGACCAGCGGATTTCCCTCCCTCACGCCGTTGATCATGAAGGCGACGGTGGTCAAGAAGTCCAGCACTTGCAGGTAAGAATATTGAAGAATTAACTGATTCACTCGGCCGTCCTTAGGCAGTTCCTACACTTACTCTAATCGAAACGCCTTACTGAGTAAATGGGACCATGCGGTCGCCAAAAGTCACTATCTCTATGAAACACTTAGGAATAAGGTTCGCCGTACCATACGTACTGTCAAATTAACCTGCAGGCCTATAGCCAAAGACCGAAACTGCCGATGAACCGGGAGTGGCAGGTTCTTACCTTGGAACACGGCTGAACTCCCTCAGGAAATCGCAGAATCAGGACGGCGGCTGGGCATATTTTACCGGGAAGCAAAGCTGGCTGGAACCGACTCTCTTTGCCGCGCTAGCCTTGCATGGGGAGCCGGAGGCGGACAAGGCGTGGGCGCTGGTGTCCTCCTGGCAGCAGAAAGACGGAGGCTGGCGGCCGTCGGCGGAGGTCGGATTCCCGCATGAGACTACCGCGCTGGCGGTGACAGTGGCCGCAGCCAGAGGCGAGTTCGGCGCCCCGTTTCAGAATGGCGTGCAATGGCTGCTGGGCGAAGTGGGCGCCGAGTCGGATAGAGGGAAACGAGCGATTCTGTGGGTCGGCTCCCTCTTCGGAATGGTGGAGGATCAGCGCGATTACAGCCTCAAGGCGTGGCCGTGGAAGCCCGATACCGCGTCCTGGGTGGAACCGACTTCGCATGCCTTGGTCGCGCTGAAGAAGGCCGCTTCGAAAATCCCCAGCCAGGAATTGCGCGAAAGGGTGAGGCTGGGCGAGGAAATGCTGCTCAACGTCCGCTGCGTCGATGGAGGATGGAATTACGGAAACCGCACGGCGCGCGGGGATGAGCTACGGTCGTATCCGGAGACAACGGGGATCGCGCTGGTGGGGTTGCAAGGGCGTCCGGAGCTGGGGAAGACTCTCGACTTGGCGGGGGGCATGCTTCGGGAGACAGCCTCGCCGATGGCGCGGGCGTGGCTGACGATCGCGTTGCGTGTGAACGGAATCTTTGTGGCCGCGCCGGATACCCAGGTGACGCCCGACGTCCTGATTACGGCACTGGAGGCGCTGGGCGCTCCCGACGGGAACCACTCCCTATTGAAGGTGGCGGCGTGAAAATTACTCGGCGGGATTTGTTGCCGGTTGCCGGCGCCGCGGCATTGGCGGGATACGCGGCATGGGACGCCAGCAAAACCGCTCCGGTCAAGGCCAAGCTGTCCGGCCGTTCCGCGGTGGTGGTGGCGAAGGCCGCCTCATATTCGGTGGACCTGGCCGGCAAAATCACGGCTGGAATTCGCGCGTGCGGCTTGGAAGTTCGCGGTCAAAGAATTCTGCTGAAGCCCAATCTTGTCGAGTTCGATCCCGACACCTGCATCAATACCAATGTCGCGGTGATCGCGGCCGCATACGAAGCGTTTTCGAAATTAGGCGCGGCCGAGGTGCTGATCGGCGAGGGTCCCGGGCATCGCCGCGACACCTACGCTCTGGCGGAGTTGGCGCGCTATCGCGGAGAGGTGGACAAATTCGATTCGCTCTTCGTGGATTTGAATCGCGACGACGTGAGTCCGGTGATGAACTTCGGCGGCCGCGACCGGATCTATCTTCCGAACACGGCGTTGCGCGCGGATCTGATCGTCTCCCTGGCGAAAATGAAGACGCATCATTGGGCCGGGGCGACGCTCTCCATGAAGAATTTCTTCGGCCTGGTGCCGGGCGCGGTTTACGGCTGGCCCAAGAATGAGCTGCATCAGGTGGGCATTCCGGAGTCGATCGTGGAACTGAACCGAATCTTCCACCGCAGCTTCGCAATCGTGGACGGGATCACGGGCATGGAAGGGAACGGGCCGATTCAAGGCACTCCCAAGCAGGCGGGCGTGCTGGTGATGGGCAGCGATCTTCCGGCGGTGGACGCGACATGCTGCCGCATCATGGGGATCGATCCGGCCAAGGTCGAGTACCTGCAGATGGCGGCGGACCGGCTGGGGATTATCGAAGAATCGCGCATCGACCAGAGGGGCGAAAAGATCGCCGGGTTGCGCACGAACTTCCAACTGGTGAAACAGTTCCAGCAGTTGCGGCTGGCGTAGCTTATTTATCCTTCAATAAGGCCGGGATCAATTATCGGTCGGGATCTTTTCGGCGTGGTCGACGACGATCACATCCAGTGTGACCGTGCTCTTCACCAGCTTCAGCCCATAATCCTGTTCGAGCCCGTTCGAGATGCCGCAACTGGCGCACGGCGGTTCGCCGGACTCGAACTCTACGTTGAAATCGTACTTGCCGGTGAGCCCGGTCTTGTCAATCACCGGATGCCCGGCCAATTGGTCGAGCATACTCGCCACCTGCTGGAGCGTGAGCGCTTTGGCAAGCAGATGGCGAGGCCCTGTACCGTCGAGCACGCCCCACTGGGTGGCGGTGTAATACCGGTCGAGCACGGGGTCCCGGCCCATGGCGGTCTCCTTCAGCTTGGACGGTCCCTTGGGCAGCGTCAGCTCCTCTCCTTGAAACACCCTCGATTCGTGGTGAATGACCACACCAAACCGGTCTTTGAGAAGGTTCTGCCACATCAGGTTGACCTGCTCTTTGGTCGCGCCTTCCGGCACTTTCGCGATGATCGTGTAAAAGTTGGAGCAACAGCCGAGCCAGTCGGGACTGCTGATTTGGTAGGGTTTCACGTCGTAGGCGGTCGAGAGCAGCCAATTCAGATTCGCGCCTGTCCAGGTGATCTGTCCGGGGTCGGCCGTTCCGGGACCACCGCTCTTAGAAGGCGGGTTGCTGGCAGACATCGGCTTCACCGACGCCACCTCGAACTCCAGCTTCGCTGGCGCTTGGCCGCGGGCGGCGTTCGTTGCGGCAAGAAACAGGCCCAAGCCGATCGCAAGGTTCAGTTCTCGCATTCGCGACGACCTCCTCTCCATCCTAGACGACCGGCGCCATCCAAACGTGCAATAACCCAACAGCTGCCCTTCCGATTGCCTAAAACTAAATTCCGAAAACCGGAATCAATTACCGGTCGGGACCTTTTCGGCGTGATCGACGACAATCACATCCAGTTGGACCGTGTTCTTCACCAGCTTCAGCCCGAGTTCCTGTTCGAGCGCAATCGCGATACTGCAACTCACACAGGGTTGGTTGATATCGAACTCTACGCTGAAGTCGTACCTGCCGGCGAGCCCGGTCTTATCGAGCACCGGATGGCCGGCCACCTGTGCCAGGAAAGCAGCCACTTGCGCCAGCGATTGCGCCCTCGCAACCAGGCGGCGGGCGTCGCCGTCCCCCATGACGATCAAGTCATTCGGACCGGCGCCACGCATCATTTCTGGGGTAGAATCCGGAAGGTCGGTCTCCTTCAGCTTGGACGCTCCCTTAGGCAGTGTGATCTCCTCTCCTTGAAATTCCCTCGATTCGTGGTGAACCATCACACCGAACCGGTCTTTGAGAAGGCTCTGCCACATTAGATTGACTTGCTCCCTGGTCGCGCCTTCCGGCACCTTCGCGATAACCATGTAATGCTCCGCGTCGAGCCACGCGGGACCGATGATCTGGTAAAGCTCCACGTCGTAGGCGGTCCTGAGCAGCGTCTTCAGACGCACGCCTGACTAGGTAATCTGTCCAGGGTCCGAGGTCCCTGGACCCCCGGTCTTCGGGTGCTGGGGGGATGACGGCGGCATTGGCTTCACCGATGCCACCTCGAACTCCAGGTTCGCGGGAGCTTGGCCGGGGGCGGCGTTGGTTGCGAAAAGAAACAGACCCGCCAAGCCGATCGCAATGTTCATTTCTTGCAGGCGCGCACCTCTCCTCCATGCTTGACGACCCGAACTGTCGATACGTGCAAGGGACGGAAGCAGTCTGTTGGACCTCACAATCGATACTGGCCTGCCGACCCATCGAATCGGTTGGGGGTGAAGCATCCGATTATCACCGTGAGTCGCGACTGGTGCGAGGCCAGTGATCTGCACGCACTGTGGAGAATTTGCGTCTTTCCTTCAGATATGAACGGTTTGAAATCATGGCTTGTCATCGTTCTCTTTTTGCCGATGCTGCTGAGCGGGCAGCCCGCGAGCCGCCTTTCCTTCGACGTGACTTCGGTCAAAGAAAACAAACTGCCTCCGCACGAACGCCCCTTCGAAATGGAATGCTCACCGAACGGGCGATTTTTCGTTCGAGGAGTATCGAACCTCAGTCCAATTCTCTATTGGGCCTACCAAATCCGTGAGTTCCAACTTCCGCAAATGAACGAGTTATTGCTCAATGCTGTCTTCGACATTGAGGGCAGGGCGGCCGGTCCGGTGACTCAGGACGAATGCCGGCAGATGGTTCAGTCCCTGCTTGCAGTCCGGTTCAAGATGAAGGTTCATCGGGAACGGAAAGAGATCCCCGTGTACGCGTTGGTGGTCGCGAAAGACGGCCCCAGGATGACCAAAGTGACAGCGGAGATGAAAGACCCAGGCGCTGGGCTAACCACAAACGGGAAGCCGTATCCGGCGCCGCCAAACGAGGGATGGTCCATGCAACAGTTAGCGGCGATACTCGGAGGGCCGATCACGAATCCAGACCGCCCTGTGGTCGATCGAACCGGCCTGGAAGGATTTTACAAAATTTCGCTCGATATCACGATCTCGCGGGAATTCAGCACGGATCTGGCGACCGCGGCGCGGCGGCTCGGGCTGATCGCGGAGCCTCGAAAAGAGCCGTTCGAGATGCTGCTTGTCGACCACTTCGAAATGCCGGATGAGAACTGAAAACGGAGCGGCGTGTCCGCTCCATAATGACTGAAAATGGAGCGGCGTGTCCGCTCCATAATGACTGGAAATGGAGCGGCGTGTCCGCTCCATGGCGACTGAAATGGAGCGGCCCGCTCCATGGGGATTCATTAATTAGCGATCGGCAGCGGTCGGCCAAGCGGCTCAGATCCGAAGCGGAGCACATTGCGGTCGGCATCCTCCTGCATCTCCAAAGCCCAGTCATAATTTGGCGACGGAAGGCGGAAGGTCACTCCCCGAGCCTGGTATTCCGCATGCAGTTTTGTAACGTCCTCTACGCCGATCCAGGCCCACGCCCCGCCTCGGCATTTGGCAGCCCCGCATAGAAAATGCTGGCGCCGCCGCGGGAAACGCTGATGAAATCGCCGCTGCCCCAACTGGCGGTTTTGAAACCCAAAAAGTCCACGTAAAAAACGGAGACTGGTTTCCATGCTCTCCACGCGCAAGCGTACCGCGAGTCCGGACGCCGTGACCACGCTGGTATTCTGTAAGAATCATGCGCAAACCCGTGATGGCGGGAAATTGGAAAATGTACAAGTCTGCCGCGGATACCTCGGCGGCGATCGCGAAGCTGGCTCCGATGGTTGCGGCAGCCTCGCACGTGGACGTGGTCATCTGCGCGCCGTTCGTGAATCTGCCGGCTGCGGTGGCGGCGGCGGACGGCACCAACATCGAGATCGGGGCGCAGGATGTTTTCTGGCTGAAGGAGGGCGCATATACGGGCGAGGTTTCGGCGCCGATGCTCACAGCCATCGGGTGCCGCTGGGTGATCGTCGGGCACAGCGAACGCCGCCAATATTTCGGCGAGACCGAAGAAACTGTCGCAAAGAAAACCGTCTCGGCATTAGAGGCGGGATTGAATCCCATCGTGTGCGTGGGCGAACGATTGGAGCAGCGCGAATCGGGAGCGACCGAGTCGGTGCTGGAGGCGCAATTCACAGGAGGGCTCGGCGGGCTGACACTGGAGCAATTCGCGGGGATCGTGATTGCGTACGAACCGGTCTGGGCGATCGGGACGGGGAAGACCGCGACTCCGGAGATGGCCGCGGACGCGCACTCGTTTCTCAGGGAACAGATCCGGAAACGGTTCGGGCCGGAGGCCGCGGATGCCTGCCGTATTCTTTACGGAGGAAGCGTGAAGCCGGACAATGTCAAGGCGCTGATGGCGCAATCGGAGCTGGACGGCGCACTGGTGGGCGGCGCGAGCCTCGATCCGGGCTCGTTTGCGTCCATCGTGAATTTCTGATGATTGGCGTTCGTAGCTAATGCTTTCGAAGCTCTCTCTTGTGGCATTCTTTGCCGCGTCTGTTTTTGCCCCCGCTCTTTTAGCCGACGATCAGAGCATTCTCGATGTGGCTCGCCAGGCTCCTCCGGAAATTTTCGCTGATGCCGCGATCAAACTGGTGGAGCGCGGCCAGATTCCACCCGGCCAACGCGCCGGTCTGTTGGAAGAAGCCTTTCAGGCCGCCAAGCGCGCGCACGAGCCGGTGCGCTTGCAGGCGATCCCGATCGCGGGAACCAACACCAGGGCTGCGATGCAGGACTCCGCAGGAATTCTCGGTTTGGATACGCTTTCGCTCCAAAGCCGCATGGTCAGGCTCATGATGACTGTGGATGGCGCGAGAGCCATCGAGTTGTTTCAGAGCATCGAGCATCCGGCGCTGCTGGCGCGGCCTTGCGAGGACCCCATGATCGCCGACGCGTCCGCATATTATGAGACGGCGGGTATGGTGGCGGGCAATCGGCCTGCGCTCCTGATGCTGGCGTTGGGGCAAGCGAATTCGCCGGGTGAATTGGCCAGTTTCGCGAAGATGCTGACCGCCGATAAAGCCTTGCCGGACGAGGATCGCAGGATGATCGCAGGGGCGCTGGCGCTGAAGATGAGCACCGCCGCGGTGGATTACCGCTCTTTCACGATGAACGCGGAGGAGCTGCGAGCCGGGCTGGAGGCGGTGGCGCCGACGCCTCAGTTGGAGGAAGCCGCGCGCAAGCTGGCTACGGAGCAGATGAGCTGGCCGCGATGCAATGAAGAATTCGGCAACGCGGGGGCATTCGTCGAATGGTTCAATAAAGAATTTCATGGAACCCTGGAACCGATTCGCGAAGAGGAGACGTGGACCAAGAAGTTCCTGGGAACTTTCAGGACCGAGCGCTACTTCGAATCCGCGGAATCGAAGCAGGTTTCAGACGACTTCGGGAAACTGCGAATGACGTTGGGAAGGCCGGAATGGCGCGGCGCACTGTCAGGTTTTTTGAAGGAACTGTCAGAGTGGAAACCGGCGGGCGAGAACATCGATGCGTTCCATCAGAAAATGACGGTGCTTCACGGATTGTTCCAATTGGCTCCCGCGGGTGAGGATCGCGATGCGGTGATCGCGCGCACGATCGACTATCTGCGGTCGAGCGGCATGGAGCGGGAATACCCGGCGGAGTGGCTGATGCAAGTGCGATCCTTTACCAACGCGGCCACGGACCGCGCGAAGCTGCTGGCGGCGTTCCGGGGGTCTAAAGACCCTGGGCTGGAAGTGTTCGCGGAGCTGGATGCAGCGCTCCCCAAATAGCTCTACTTTAGTAGCCGCCAGCTTGGCACTCTGGCGCCGAAATATGTCAGCAGAAGAATGGCGGCGATGGATAAGACGATACGCAACACCCAATACATTCGGCGGGTGCGGGAATCGATATTCTTCATGCGGTCACTGAAGGCGCGATTTGGAAGCAATAGAGTAGAGAACTTCATGGCGGTTTACTTCTTTGGCTGCTTTCTGGCTTGTGCCCGCTTCTATTCTCTTCCTCGGCGACCGCTGGTTTCATCAGGGCACCGCGCTTGGACCCATCATACGCTGAAAATGGGCGTGGTATGTTAAGAGAAAGAACACCTTTGGCAGTCGCCGACAGCGCACGGCCACGAATTTCATGAACAGTTTTCCTGTAGTTTTTCCAGGTGTAGAGGACCTTTATACTCGTCCGGGTTTGGTGCGTCTGGATGCCAGATTTCTGGCGCATCTGGAAGGCGCCAGCCCGGATCTGCATCATCGTTTGCTGGCGGCCCGGCGCGATCCTTCGAAGCATAGCGATAAAGCCGGCTCTGAACTGATCATTGAGCTCGCGGCGCATGTGGAAGATTTTGTCGGAGCTTTGTTCGGCATCGGGCCGGAACTGGCAGCTCTGCAAGCTCAGAACAACGAACTAGCGCCGCTCTACGCGATCAAGCGCAAGTTTGTCCAAAGGCGGGCTCTAACTGGAATGACGCCGGAGCAAGCGGCGGCGATCGATGGCGAGTCCATCGCAGACGATCTGGCGAGCCGGTTCGAAGAACCGCTGACGGAGCTCGCGTTTGCCACTCATGTTTCGCGCTGGCTCGAAACTGAAAAAGAATACGAGCTGGAAATCGGCTTGGCCGTGCGCTACGCAGCCTGGGCGACGCTCGCGCCGAAAGGCCGCGCGAAACATAAACACGGAATCCTGTTCAAGACTCCGCATAAGCTGGACATGCTGAATCTGGTTCCGGTGGAAACGCTGATCAGCGGCGGCGCGGAGAAGTTGCGGCTGGGCGAAGAGCATTGGCGGGAGCGTGAAGGCTTCAAGCTGACCGATGCGGGCATGGACGTGACGGCCGCGCTCGATCAAGCCCACTATTGCATCAAGTGCCACAACCAGGCCAAAGATAGCTGCTCCACTGGACTGCGCGAAAAGAACGGCGAATTCCGCAAGAGCATCTTCGGAGTTACTCTGGCGGGCTGCCCGCTTTCCGAAAAAATTTCAGAGATGAATGTAGTCCGGCAGCGGGGCAACGCGGTCGGCGCGCTGGCGATCGTCACGGTGGATAATCCCATGGCGGCGGCTACGGGGCATCGCATCTGCAACGACTGCATGAAGTCCTGCGTATTTCAGAAGCAGGATCCGGTGGACATCCCGCAGATCGAAACGCGCACGCTCAAGGATGTTCTGGAACTGCCCTGGGGCTTCGAGATCTATAGCCTGCTGACGCGTTGGAATCCGCTGAATTTCTCGCGTCCTCTGCCGCGCGCCGCAACCGGGCACAAGGTGCTCGTCGTTGGCTTGGGGCCGGCCGGATTCACACTGGCGCATCATTTGATGAACGACGGTCACGCCGTGGTGGGAATCGACGGACTGAAGATCGAACCCCTGGCCGCGGAGATCGCCGGCGTGGACGCGCACGGGACCCGAGCGCCGTTCCAACTGATTCGCGACATCGCCGTAATTTCCGAATCGCTGGACGATCGCGTGATGGCGGGCTTTGGAGGCGTCGCCGAGTACGGCATCACCGTCCGCTGGAACAAGAACTTCCTGAAGATCGTGCGCTTGCTGGTGGAGCGCCGGCGCGAGTTCGCCATGTACGGAGGCGTTCGCTTCGGCGGCACGCTGACCATCGACAGCGCCTTCGATCTGGGCTTCGATCATATCGCGCTCTGCGCCGGCGCGGGACGGCCCACTATCGTTCCGATGGCCAACGGACTGGCTCGCGGAGTGAGGCAGGCGTCGGATTTCCTGATGGCTCTGCAGTTGACCGGGGCGGCTAAACGGGATTCCGTCGCGAACCTGCAAATCCGCATGCCCATCGTCGTGATCGGCGGCGGACTTACTGCGATTGACACGGCCACGGAGTCTCTGGCGTATTACGTCGTGCAAGTGGAGAAGTTCCTGGAGCGTTACGAAACGCTTGCGTCCGAAATCGGCGAAGCGGAAGTCCGCGCCGGATGGAGCGCGGAAGACTCAGGCGCAGCTGAGGAGTACCTGACCCACGGGCGGGCAATCCGGGCAGAGCGCAAAGCCGCGGCGCGCGAAGGCCGTCAGGCGAACCTGATCCCGCTGCTGAATTCCTGGGGCGGCGCGACCCTCGCATATCGACGCAGGCTGATCGATGCACCGAGTTACACGCTGAATCACGAAGAGGTCGCTAAGGCTCTGGAAGAAGGCGTTCAGTTTGCCGAGGAGTTGACGCCGGAAGCGGTCGAGGTCGATATTTACGGACACGCTTCAGCTCTGCGCCTGAAGAAACCTTCGGGTGAGACCGTAGTTCTGCCAGCGAAGGCGATTCTTGTCGCCGCAGGAACGCAGCCGAATACGGTGCTGGGCCGCGAAGAGCCCGGCAAGCTGAAGCTCGATGGGCGCTATTACGAAACCGTCGATGACGAAGGTCATCCTGTGAAACCCGAGAAGGTCGCGAAGCCGGCTGAGGTGCGGGTGCTGACGTCGTTCGTCGAAGATGGCCGCGCCATCAGCTTCTTCGGCGATCTGCATCCGAGTTTTGCGGGGAACGTCGTGAAGGCGATGGCCAGCGCCAAGCAGGGCTATCCGGTGATCTCGCGGATTCTGGCGCGGCGGAGTCCCGCGAAGCCTTCGCCCGAAGAACTGGTGGCGTATCTGGACGCCGAACTTCGAGCGGTGGTCCAGGAAGTCGTGCGGCTGACGCCGAACACCGTGGAAGTCATCGTAAAAGCTCCCATGGCGGCGCGCTCGTTCGAACCTGGACAGTTCTATCGCCTGCAGAATTACGAAACGCTGGCGCCGCTCGATAACGGCACCCGTCTGGCGATGGAAGGCCTGGCGTTGACCGGAGCGTGGGTGGATCGCAAGCGCGGATTGCTTTCGACCATCGTGCTCGAAATGGGCGGATCGTCGGATCTGTGCGTGCTTCTTAAACCCGGCGAGCCGGTCGTCTTAATGGGCCCCACCGGAACGCCCACCGAAACACCCGCGAGCGAGACGGTGCTGCTGGCAGGAGGCGGACTCGGCAACGCCGTGTTGTTCTCTATCGGCCAGCGGTTGCGCGAAGTCGGCAGCCGGGTTTTATATTTCGCCGGTTACAAAAAGATGGCGGACCGGTTCAAGGTCGAAGAGATTGAGCGCGCCAGCGACGTAGTGGTTTGGTGCTGCGATGAGACTCCTGGCTTCGCGCCGGACCGCCCCGGCGACATGACTTTTGTCGGCAACATCGTCGAAGCCATCGCGGCGTATGGCAGCGGCAAACTCGGGCCGGCGGAGATTCCGCTGGCTGCGGCCAGCCGTTTGATCGTCATCGGCTCGGATGGAATGATGCGCGCGATGCAGCGTGCGCGGCACGGGGTGTTGCAGCCGTTCCTGAGTCCACAGCTTCACGGAATCGCCAGCATCAATTCGCCCATGCAGTGCATGATGAAGGAGATTTGCGCGCAGTGTTTGCAGGTGCACCGCAATCCGGAGACCGGCGAGGAGACCGTGGTGTTCTCCTGCTTCAACCAGGATCAGGCCCTGGATCGCGTGGACTTCGACGTCCTGCGGGCGCGGCTGGCGCTAAATGGAGTGCAGGAGAAGCTGACGCGCCAGTGGATCGACCGGAGTTTGAAACGCCTGGGCGTCCGGGCCAGCGCGGATTACGCCCTGTCGTGATCGCGGTTCCAGGCTAAACCAAGCCCCTATGCCTCGTGGCATAGAAGTTTCGAGCGGTGCGGCACATGACGATAGTTTGCCGATTTTGGTGTACGCGCCTAGCCGAATAGCGCAGACAATCCGCGTAACTTGACTGCATAATAAGAACATCTAGTAAGAACATCCAGTTTCCTTGGAAGATAATGCAGAACTATCGATGACTCCTCATCCTCCCGCTCCAGACGCCGCTCCAGACGCCGTTCCAGGCGGCGCCAAAGCCGACGCATCCAGCCCGCGCCGCCGCTCGAGACGAGGCTGGTGGATCGTCATCCTGCTGTTGCTGGCCGCGGCTTGCGGCTACGAATACTGGCGCAGCGGCAGGACCACCGCCAGCGCCACCTCCGACGCGAAGGCGGGCAAGAAAGGCGGTGGAGACGCCGTTCCCGTAGTAGGCGCCCGGGCCCGGAAAGGCAACATCGGCGTCTATGATCCGGGATTGGGAAACGTCACGCCGATTTATACAGACACGATCAAGAGCCGTGTGGACGGGCAGTTGATGAGCGTGCGATACAAGGAAGGCGAGGTCGTCCAAAAGGGCGATCCGTTGTTTGAGATCGACCCGAAGCCGTATGAGGCTCTGCTGGCGCAGGCCGAAGGACAGCTCGCGCGAGATCAGGCGCTGCTGGCGAACGCCCGCATCGACCAAGCGCGTTATGAAACGCTGGTGCCGCAAAAAGCCGTGCCGGAGCAAACGCTGGCCACGCAGAAGGCCCTGGTGGCGCAGTATGAGGGCGTCGTCAGGACCGATCAGGGCCAGGTGGATGCGGCCAAGGTCAATCTGGATTATTGCCACATCCCGGCTCCCATTACCGGCTTGGTTGGTTTGCGGCTGGTGGACCCGGGCAATATCGTGCATGCGGCCGACACCAACGGGCTAGTGGTGATCACGCAGATGGATCCTATCAGCGTCATCTTCACTTTGTCCGAGGATTTGCTTCCGGCTGTGCTGCAGAAGATGCGCGCGGGCCAAACGCTGGAGGTGGACGCGTACGACCGCAACAACACCAAGAAACTTTCGCAGGGGACGCTGACCACCGTGGATAACGAGATCGACCAAACCACCGGCACGGTGCGCATGCGCGCCACTTTCAGCAATAAGGATTTTTCGCTGTTCCCCAGCCAGTTCGTGAACGTCAGGGTTTTGGTGCAGCAGAAAAACGGCGTGGTGCTGCTGAATACCGCGGGCATCCAGCGGAACTCCAACGCAACGTTTGTGTATCTGGTGCAGCCGGATTCCACAGTCACGCTGCGCAACATTCAGGTGGGCACTACCGAAGGAGACGACACCGAAATCACCTCCGGCTTGGAGCCTGGAGACGTGGTAGTGATGACCGGAGCCGACAAATTGCAAGAAGGGAGCAAGGTGAACGTGCAGGTTCTCGGCGAAGCGCCCCAGGCGAAGCCGCCGTCCAAGTCAGCGCCAGCGCCGGCCAAGGCGACCGCGCCTGGAGGCAAAGGTTAGTGAATCCGTCCCGCATTTTTATTCTGCGGCCGGTTGCGACTTCCCTTTTAATGGTGGGCATTCTGCTGGCGGGCGCAGTGGGTTACAAGCAACTGCCGGTGTCGGCGCTGCCTGAAGTGGATTACCCCACCATTCAGGTGATCACGTTCTATCCGGGGGCGAGTCCGGATGTGATGGCTGCGTCTGTAACCGCTCCGCTGGAGCGGCAGTTCGGGCAGGTGCCGGGCTTGCAGCAGATGACTTCCACCAGTTCCGATGGCAGTTCCGTCATCACTCTGCAGTTCCTGCTGACGCTGAATATCGACGTTGCGGAGCAGGAGGTGCAGCAGTCCATCAACGCGGCGGGAACATACCTTCCGCCGGATCTTCCGGTGCCGCCGCTCTATGCGAAGACTAATCCCGCCGACACTCCGATTCTGACGCTTTCCTTGAGTTCGTCCACGTTGCCGCTTTCGAAAGTGGAGGATCTGGCGGATACCCGCCTGGCTCCCAAGATTTCGCAATTGCCGGGAGTGGGCCTGGTCAGTATCAGCGGCGGGCAGAAGCCGGCGGTGCGCATCCAGGCCAACCCTACGCAGTTGGCGTCCTACGGATTGAACCTCGAAGATGTGCGCAGCGCCATCACATCGGCGAATGTGAATCAGGCGAAAGGCAACTTCGACGGCGCGTTTCAGGATTATGAAATCGGCGCCAATGACCAGTTGCTTTCCAGCGCGGATTATTCGCACCTCATCGTGGCCTATCGCAACGGAGCTCCGGTAAAGCTTACTGACGTAGCAGTCATCAAGGACGACGCCGAAAACGTCCGTCAAGCTGCGTGGAAGAACGAAACGCCGGCCGTGATCGTGAACATTCAACGGCAGCCCGGGGCCAACATCATCTCCGTGGTCGACAGCATCCACACGCTGATGCCGCTGCTGACCGGAGCGCTGCCCCAGGACGTGAAAGTCGAAGTGCTCACGGACCGCACCAACACCATTCGAGCTTCCGTCGACGACGTGAAGTTTGAGCTGGTGCTGACCATCGGCTTGGTGGTGATGGTGATCTTCGTGTTTTTGCGGAATGTTTCCGCGACGGTAATTCCCAGCATTGCCGTCCCGCTTTCTCTGGTGGGCACATTCGGGGTAATGTACCTGCTCGGCTACAGCCTGAACAATCTGACATTGATGGCGCTCACCATTTCCACGGGCTTCGTGGTGGACGACGCCATCGTCATGATCGAAAATATCACCCGTTACATTGAGGAAGGCGAGCAGCCTCTTGAAGCCGCGCTCAAGGGCTCCGCGCAGATCGGTTTCACCATCGTGTCCTTGACGGTGTCGTTGATCGCCGTACTGATTCCGCTGCTGTTCATGGGCGATATCGTGGGCCGCTTGTTCCGCGAATTCGCAGTAACGCTCAGCGTAACCATTCTGGTTTCGGCGGTGGTCTCGCTGACGTTGACTCCCATGATGTGCGCGAAACTGCTGCGCCACAAGCCCGAGCAAACCGAGGGACGCTTGTACCGGATGTCGGAAAACGCCTTCAACTCCGTCATCCGTTTGTATGGCCGCACCCTGGAAGTGGTGCTGCGATTCCAGACCATCACTCTGTTCGTGGCCTTGGCTACGCTCGGGCTCACGGTGTATCTGTTCTACATCATTCCCAAAGGCTTCTTTCCGATTCAGGACACGGGCGTGATCCAAGGCGTGTCGGAAGCGGCCCAATCGGTCTCCTTCGGCGAGATGTCCCGGCTGCAACAATCGCTGGGCAAAATAATTTTGAAAGATCCCGCCGTGGACAGCCTGTCGTCCTTCATCGGCGTCGACGGCACCAATCAGACCCTCAACAGCGGCCGCATTCTGATCAATCTGAAGCCAGTGGAGGAGCGTAAAATCAGCGCCTCCGATGTGATCCGCCGTCTGCAGCCGGAACTCGCGGAAGTGTCCGGGATCACTCTGTACATGCAGCCTGTACAGGACCTGAGTGTGGAAGACCGCGTCAGCCGCACGGAGTTTCAGTACACTCTCGAAGACCCCGGTCAAGACGAGTTGAATTCCTACGCTCCGCGCTTCCTCGCCAAGCTTCAGGAATTACCGGAGCTGCGCGACGCCGCCAGCGATCAGCAGACGCAAGGGCTTCGCGCGAAGCTGGTCTACGATCGCGATACGGCCTCGCGCCTGGGCATCACCCCATCGGTGATCGATCAGACGCTGTACGACGCGTACGGCCAGCGTCAGGTCTCCACCATGTTCACGGAGCTGAATCAGTATCACGTGGTGCTGGAGCTGATGCCGGGCTTTCAAAAAACTCCGCTGGATCTGCGGGATCTGTATATTCGCACCGGCGCAGCGGGCTCCGGCGGGGGCTCAGGGCTGGTGTCCGGAGGTACGTCGACGACCGGGATTTCGCAAGGTCCCGTGAATTCAGCGGGGGCAGCGTCGAACTCCATCGTGATCGGATCGGGAGCGTCGGCCTCCGGCGCGGTGTTCAGCGCACCCGCGGCATCGTCGGCTGTGTTTGCCAGCGGCGGGCAGGTGCCGCTCCGCTCCTTTTCGCGCATGGAGCTGACCACGGTTCCCATCACCGTCAATCATCAGGGCCAATTTCCGGTAGTCACGTTCTCATTCAACCTGGCGCCCGATGCGTCCTTGGGCGACGCCGTCACGGCGGTCAACAAGGCCAAGGATTCGCTGAATATGCCGCTCAGCGTCCAGGCCCAGTGGCAAGGCACCGCACAGGCCTTCCAAACCTCCCTGGCGAATGAGCCGGTGTTGATCCTGGCGGCGCTCATCACCGTCTACCTTGTGCTGGGCGTGTTGTACGAAAGCTACATTCACCCCATCACGATTATTTCCACCCTGCCTTCGGCGGGAGTCGGCGCGCTGCTGGCGCTGATCCTCACGCATAACGACTTCAGCGTTATCGCGTTGATCGGCATCGTGCTCCTTATCGGCATCGTGAAGAAGAACGCGATCATGATGATCGACTTCGCCCTTGAAGCCGAGCGCGTGGAAGGCAAGCCGCCCCGGGAAGCCATCTATCAGGCTTGCCTGCTGCGCTTCCGGCCCATCATGATGACCACCATGGCGGCGCTGCTGGCCGGAGTTCCGCTCGCGTTCGGAAGCGGCACCGGGTCGGAACTGCGCCGTCCGCTGGGCATCACCATCATCGGAGGTTTGATCTTCAGCCAGGCGCTTACGCTCTACACCACGCCGGTAATTTACCTCTGGTTTGAGCGTTTAGCGCAAAGGTTCTCGCGGCAGCACGCATGAGCATTTCTGAACCATTTATCCGGCGTCCCATCGCCACCACGCTGTTGACGGTCGCCATTGCTTTGGCGGGCGCGGTGGCCTTCCGGCTCTTGCCGGTGTCGCCGCTGCCCGCGGTGGATTTTCCGACCATCTCGGTCCAGGCGAGCCTGCCGGGCGCGAGCGCGGAGACCATGGCCTCCTCCGTGGCGACCCCTCTCGAACGCCAGTTTGGTCACATCGCCTCGGTCACGGAGATGACCTCGTCCAGCACTCTGGGGTCGACCTCGGTCACTCTGCAATTCGACTTGAATCGCAATATCGATTCGGCCGCGCGCGACGTCCAGGCGGCCATCGCAGCCGCGCGAAGTTATCTGCCGTCCAACATTCCCAGCAATCCCACGTACCGGAAGGTGAATCCCGCGGATTCGCCGATCATGATCATCGCGCTGACCTCGAATTCGCAGGATCAGGCGCAGATGTACGACGCGGCATCGACCATCATGGCGCAGAAACTGTCGCAACTTCAGGGCGTCGGCCAGGTGCAGGTAGGAGGCAGCGCGCTGCCTTCGGTGCGCATTGAGCTGAATCCCGATGCGATCGACAAGTACGGCTTGGGATTCGAGCAAGTTCGCACGGCGCTGGCCAACACCAACGCCAATGTTCCCAAGGGTCATTTTTCGAGCAACGGGCAGATGTGGGAGGTCGGCGCCAACGATCAGCTTTTCAAGGCCAGCGACTACGCGCCTCTGATCGTGTCGTATTCGCACGGCGCTCCGATACGCATTTCCGATATTGGGGAAGCCATCGACTCGGTACAGGACCTCCGCAACTCCGGTTACGCGAACGCGGTAAAGGCGGTGCTGGTGATCATCTTCCGCCAGCCCAATGCCAACATCATCGACACCGTGGACCGCGTGCGTGCGGCGCTTCCGGAGCTTCACGCCGCCATCCCGGCTGCCATCAATATGCAGGTGGCGCTGGATCAAACCGTCACCATCCGCGCTTCCGTGTTCGATGTGGAACGTTCGCTGGTGATCTCGGTGATCCTGGTGGTGCTGGTGGTGTTCTTCTTCCTGAGAAGCGGGCGAACCACCTTCATCCCCAGCGTCGCCGTTCCGGTGTCGCTGATCGGCACCTTCGGAGTTATGTATCTGGCGGGCTTCAGCGTAGACAACCTCTCGCTGATGGCTCTGACCATCTCCACCGGATTCGTGGTCGACGACGCGATCGTGGTCATCGAGAACATTTCACGATACCTGGAACAAGGCATGGGACCTTTCGAGGCCGCGCTCAAAGGCGCCGAAGAAATCGGCTCAACGGTCCTGACCATCAGCATTTCGCTGACGGCCGTATTCATCCCGCTGCTGCTGATGGGCGGCATTGTGGGACGCCTCTTCCGCGAGTTCGCGGTGACGCTTTCCGTGGCGATCGGCATCTCCATGGTGATCTCGTTGACTGCCACGCCGATGATGTGCGCGCATATGCTGCGAGGGCATCAGACCCATGGCAAGATCTACAATTTTTCCGAACGCTGCTTCGATTGGGTGGTGGTCCAATATTCCAAGGCGCTTACCGTGGTGCTGCGGCATTCTTTCATCACTCTGCTGGTTCTGCTGGCCACCATCGGCCTGAACATTTATCTCTTTATCAAGGTTCCCAAGGGATTCTTTCCGGTCCAGGACACCGGCAGGCTCAACGGAAATATCCAGGCGGACCAGGACACTTCTTTTCAGGAGATGGACCGTCTTCTGCGCCAGTACGAGACCATCCTCCACGCCGATAAAACCATGGACACGGTGCTGGGCTTCGCCGGCGGCGGAGGGGGGCGCGCCACCGACACCGCGCGCGTGTTCATGTCCCTGAAGCCGCTGGGCCAGCGGACTGAGACGGCGCAGCAGATCATCGATCGCCTGCGTCCCCAGTTGGCCAAGGTTCGGGGCGCGACCCTGTACCTGACCGCGGCGCAGGATGTGCGCGTCGGAGGCCGGCAAAGCAACGCGGACTATCAATACACTTTGCGCAGCGACAAGGTATCGGATCTGATCACCTGGGGCCCGAAGATGCTGGACGCGCTGCGCACCATCAAGATCATCGCCGACGTCAACACAGATCAGCAGAATCGCGGGCTGGAAGTGTACGTGGATTACGACCGCGATACTGCGGCGCGGTTTGGCATTTCTCCGCAGCTTATCGACAGCACGTTGTACGACGCCTTCGGACAGAGGCCCGTCTCCACCATGTACACGTCTCTGAACCAGTATTTCGTGGTGATGGAGGCTGCGCCGCAGTATTGGCAGAACCCCGACATCCTGAGCCGCATCTATGTGAATTCGCCTTCCGGCCAGCATGTTCCGCTGAGCGCGTTTTCGCACACCACGCCGGACTTGACGGCGCTGGCGGTGGCGCACCAGGGGCTGTATCCCGCCGTGACGATCTCGTTTAATCTGCCCGCCGGCGTGGCTCTGGGCCAGGCCGAGGATGCCATTAATCAGGAGGCCCGCACTGTCGGGTTGCCATCCAACATTCAAACCGGCTATGCCGGAACGGCCCAGGCCTATGAGGATTCGCTGGGCACGGAGCCTCTGCTGATCGGCGCGGCTCTGCTGACCGTTTACCTGGTGTTGGGAATTTTGTATGAGAGCTACATTCACCCCATCACGATTCTGTCCACGCTGCCTTCGGCCGGCGTGGGCGCGCTGCTGGCGCTGATGCTCACCCACACCGATCTGACCGTGATCGCGGTCATCGGGATCATCCTGCTGATCGGTCTGGTGAAGAAGAACGCCATTTTGATGATCGACTTTGCCCTCGCGGCCGAGCGCAAAGACGGAAAAAGTTCGCGCGATTCGATCTATGAAGCCTGTCAACTGCGCTTCCGGCCGATCATGATGACCACCATGGCGGCGCTGCTGGGGGGGCTGCCTCTCGCGCTCGGCCACGGAACTGGAGCCGAGCTCCGGCGTCCCCTTGGCATCACCATTATTGGAGGATTAATCGTAAGCCAGATGCTGACATTGTTCACTACCCCGGTTGTGTATTTGTACTTCGACCGCTTCCAGCACTGGGTGCAGGGCTTCCGCAAACAGAAACCGGCGAAGCCTCAGCCCGAGCCCGTGGGATCCCAGGCATGACCGGAAACTCCTGCAGCGCCGCAGCCGGGTACCGAGCCGGTACCAAAGGGAGCGCTTGGCTGGCGCTGTCGATCACTCTGCTGCTGCTCTGCGGCTGCAATAAGATCGTGGGCCCGAACTATACACAGGCCCCGCCGCTTCCCACGCCGCCCGCGTTCAAGGAGCAGCCGCCTCCAAACTTCAAGGAAGCTGAAGCCGCCGGTTGGAAGCAATCCGAACCCGGCGACGCCTACCTGAAAGGCAAGTGGTGGGAAGTCTACAAGGATCCCGCCCTGAACGGGCTTGAGGAGCAGGTCAGCATCTCCAACCAGAACGTCCTGCAAGCCGAGGCGCTCTATCGCGAGGCCAAAGCCGCGGTCCGGGTGGCGCAAGCCGCTCTGTATCCCACGGTCGGCAGCGCGCCGACCATCACCAACACCAGCCTGGGTGGAAACGCGGCGGGCACGAACACCGCCGTCTCAGCCGGTTCCGTCACCCGAACTCTCTTCGATCTGCCTTTCACCGCCAGTTGGGAGCCCGACCTGTGGGGCAACATCCGGCGCGGCATCACCGCCGCCGCAACCACCGCGCAAGCCACTGCGGGCGACCTCGAAAACGCCAAGCTGCTCTATCAGAGCGAGCTCGCGCAGGATTATTTCAGCCTGCGCGGCTCCGACGCCGAAGCGGCATTGCTCAACCGAACCAACGATTCCTATCAGGAATATTTAACTCTGACGCGGAACCGCTTCAATGGCGGCGTCGCCTCGGATCTGGATGTGGCGCAGGCGGAAGCGCAGCTCTATGGCACCCAGGCGCAGTTGATCGACCTGGGCGTTGCGCGAGCGCAGTACGAACACGCCATCGCGATCCTGACCGGCAAAGCCCCTGCCGAACTGACCATTCCTGCGGCGGAGAACTTGCGTCTTCCTCCGCCGGTGCCGATCGGAGTGCCCTCGGAACTCCTGGAGCGCCGCCCCGACATCGCCGCGGCGGAGCGTCGCGTGGCCTCGGCGAATGAACAGATCGGCATCGCCATGGCCGCCTTCTATCCCATGTTGACGCTGAACGGGACGGTGGGTCTGGAAGCCTCCAGCCTGCTCAAGTGGTTCACTTGGCCCGCGCGAGTCTGGTCCGCCGGGCCGCAGCTTTCAGAAACGCTTTTCGATGCTGGCCGACGCCGAGCCATCGTCGATGAGCAGCGCGCCGCCTACGACGCCACCGCCGCTACCTATCGCCAGACCGTTCTGACCGCCATGCAGCAAGTGGAGGACAATCTCGCGGCGCTGCGGATTCTGGAAGGCGAGGCATCAAAGCTGGATGACACGATTCAATCCGCCAACCGGGCGTTAGTGGTGTCCAGCGCGCAGTACACCGCCGGCACAGCGAATTATCTGACCGTGATTACGGCCCAGGCGACCCTGCTCTCCGCGCAAGTGAGCGCGGTGACTCTGCAAACCCGCCGATTGACCGCGAGCGTCACGCTGATCCAGGCATTGGGCGGCGGATGGAATTCATCGGACCTGCCCACGAAACAGGCCCTGGCCTCCGCAAAGTAAACGATACGATTCGAGCTAAGACGCGGCGATCAGCGCCGCTTCACTTCCAGCCTCGTCCCGGCGGCTCTTTTCGCGGGCAGCCGGCGAAACACCGGTTGACCCGGAAGCAGTCGCAATCGTAATCAATCCCCAACCCATACCGGGAAGCTGATTCCGCCACAGAAGCTTGCCGGTTGCAGCATCCACGCAAAACAATTCACCTTTGGTCGCCGCCATCACCCGATCCTCATCCAGCAGGACGTTCGTGAAATCCGAACCGGTTAGAAACGTCCTCCAGAGTTGCTGCCCAGTCGCGCGATCCAAAGCAACCACGCTGCCTCGGACGCCAATGAATACCGCAGATGACGCCATCGAATCACCTCCGCTCCCTCTATTATGTCGCGAAAGGATTGCAGATCCAGACGCCCAGAATTTCCTGCCCGTGATTCAAATCTTCGGTATCTCAGCAACTCGTCCATCAAGCGTTGGCCAGCCTGCTTCTTCAGCGAAGAGCCTTTCTCAAACGCGTGCACCAACAGTTGGTATCGACGAAGCCCGGATTGTCGCTCACAGAGACCGATCATGCAGATCGTCGCAGGTCCACGTCTGCTCGCCCGTTTCGAACCGGCCCCTTTCCATCATTTTCCTTAATCTCGCCCGGGCTAATTCCTGCGGCTCGATTCGTCCCCCAGCCCCGTCAAAAACTCCCGCGCCAGTTGATTCACGCTCGTGTACCGATCGAGGGCAACCTTTCTCGCAGCCAGCAGCAGGTCTTCACGGATTCCACTCGAATGCCGAAGTCGCGCAATTCCAACCGAAAATGTTAAGATAATTTTTAAGAAGTTGTTTCCTCGCGTTCCCGGCGGCTAAAGAAAAGCGCCGCTCAAGAACCCCGTAAGGAGCTCAACGCATTGCCCGCAAAAGATAACGTCCAGATTGCGCCCGCGGACGGAACACTCGGCGTATTGATCCCTGGAATCGGCGCTGTTTCCACCACATTCATGGCTGGAGTCGAGGCCATCAAGCGCGGCCTTGGAGTCCCCGTCGGCTCACTCACCCAACTCGCCACCATTCGGCTGGGAAAGCGCACCGATGGCCGCTCGCCGATGATCAAGGATTTCGTGCCCCTGGCGGGCCTGAACGACCTGGTCTTTGGCGGCTGGGATATCTACGAAGACACCGCCTACGAAGCGGCCAGCAACGCCAAGGTTTTGAATAAGGACCTGCTGGCGCAGGTGAAGGAGCCGCTCTCCTCCATCCGTCCCATGAAGGCCGTCTTCGATTCCGAATACATCCGCCGCATCAACGGTCCCAACGTGAAAACCGAAGGCACCAAGATGGACAAGGCGCAGATGCTGATGGATGACATCGAGCAGTTCCGCAAGAAAAACAATTGCTCCCGCCTGGTCATGATCTGGTGCGCTTCCACCGAGGTGTTTCACAAGCCCGTCGCGGTCCATCAAACCCTGAAAGACTTCGAGTGCGGCCTTGTGAAGAACGATCCCGACATCGCGCCCAGCCAGATCTACGCCTACGCCGCGCTCAAGAGCGGAGTCCCCTTCGCCAACGGCGCTCCCAACCTGACAACCGATACGCCGGCACTGCTTGAACTCGCGCGCGAGCGCAACCTTCCCATCTGCGGCAAGGATTTCAAGACCGGCCAGACCTTCATGAAGACTCTGATTGCGCCCGGATTGAAGGCCCGCATGCTGGGCCTCAACGGTTGGTTTTCCACCAACATCCTGGGCAATCGCGATGGCGAAGTTCTGGAGGATCCGGGCTCGTTCAAAACCAAAGAAGAAACTAAGCTGAGCGTGCTGGATCAGATCCTGCAGCCCAAGCTCTACCCGGAGCTCTACAAGGATTTCTACCACGCCGTGCGGATCAATTACTATCCGCCCCGCGGCGACGACAAAGAAGGCTGGGACAACATCGACATCTTCGGATGGCTCGGCTATCCGATGCAAATCAAGATCGATTTCCTCTGCCGCGATTCGATTCTGGCCGCGCCCCTGGTCCTCGACCTGGTGCTTTTCATGGATCTGGCTCAGCGCACCAGCATGCGCGGCATTCAGGAATGGCTGTCGTTCTATTTCAAAGCTCCCATGACCGCGCCCGGCCTTTATCCCGAGCACGACATCTTCATCCAGCTCATGAAGCTGAAGAACACGCTGCGCTGGATGCGTGGCGAGGATTTGATCACGCACCTCGGCCTGGAGTACTACGACTAACAGCCGCGCTACGGCCAGCATGAATTGCCTGGTTATTGGAGGAACAGGGTATCTCGGCCGGCTCCTGGTGGCGGAACTGCTTAAGAAGGGGCACGCTGTTACGGTGCTGCACCGGCGTCCTAAGCATGACCTGGGCCGGCGAGTCGGCAATATCGTCGCCGACCGCAACGATGCCCAAGCGGTCAAGGCTGCGCTAGCCGGTAAGAATCCCGACGTCGTCTTCGATCACGTCTACGATTGGGAGCGCGGCACCACCGCCGGCCACATCGAAGCTACCGTCCGGGCGTCCGGCGACAATCTCAAGCGCTACATCTTCATGTCCAGCGTGGCTGCGTACGGCGACGGCTTGAATCATCACGAAGGCGACGCCCTTGCGCCCGACGACACCGCGGACCTCTACGTTCGCAACAAAGCCATGAGCGAACGGGCTCTGTTCCGCCTGCACCAGCGCAACGGATTGCCGGTCGTGACCCTCCGGCCTCCCTTCGTGTACGGTCCCGGCAAAAGCAATCCGTATTATCGAGAAGCGTTCTTTTGGGATCGCCTGCGCGCCGGACGTCCCATCATTCTTCCCGGAGACGGCCGCCGCCTGATGCAGTTCGTCTACGTTAAGGATCTGGTGCGAGCCAGCCTGCGAGCCATGGATGAGCCCGCCGCCGCTGGCCACGCCTTCAACATCGCCAACCCGAGGCCTATTTCCCAAGCCGAAGCCGTGGAAGCCTTCGCCCAAGCCGCCAAAAAGCCGGTTAAATTCGTGCGCATTCCCCGCGAATATATTCTGCGAATGGGCGGCCATCCCATGGGTCCAAAACTATATTTCGCGGTTTATTTCGATATGCCGCCAATTACTCAGGTAACCGCCAAAGCCCAGCGCGTCCTGAAGTTCAAGCCGACAGATTTTATGACCGGCCTGAAAGAAAGCTACCGCTGGTACCTGCGCAACAACGAGTTCCCCAAACCCGACCTGACCTTCGAAGACTCGCTGCTGGCTACCGCCCCGATCCTGCCTCCGGCGAAGGTTTGACCAAGGCCGCGGATCACACGCTCACATGACCGCAGTGCCGCGGCGATTCCCGGGAATACATTCGAATCGTGAGCCTGCCCCGGTTAACCTTCTGTATAGCAAAATCCTGGCAACGCGGATGATAAGTTCACATTGGGCCAATCCTTAAGATTCACCCGGACGTATCCGCGCCGAGAGCGCCATGGGAATTTTGCGAATCAGGGGAAGAAATTTAACTGGCAGAGAAACGGTCGCTAACGAGTAAGCAATCCAAGGGGTGTTTATCGGAAGCCTACTCTATTCGAATACCACAGAGGACCTCGCCTCGAATCGTTCGGTGTCCGCTCGATTGTTCTTGGCAAAGTGAGCAGAATTCGGAGCGTGCTTTCCGTGCCCTCCAGTGGGTTTGACACGATTGGCCGAGTAGCCGCCCGAAGGGAGCTTCGGCGGACCAGCCCGGCGCTCAGTTCCTCAGATGACGGGCGTCTTTCTCATTTTCCTGGCAAACGAACTCGATCAAGTCAGTATCCAGCATGACGCGCTGATGTACAGTCACGGTCCACGGCTTGGTGTAGGTTTTCGGATCGTCGATCGTGACTTCGATTTCCAAATGCCCGTAATCGACGCGGCGGAAGCGCTCGATTATTTTCCCCGATTCGCTCAGGGGACTGCCTTCCACGTCGAGCCAGCCAAGATCGCGGAATCCCGCCGTTTCCACCGCCAGCGTATCGCCGTCCCATTTACCCGTCGAGTAGCCGAACCACCACGGCTGAGGGTCCTGGGGCAAGGGCCGCCCGTCGGTGAAAATCTGCCGCACGCCGGCATTCGCCTCATAAAGAATCACGATCACCCCCGGAGTTTGGATCATCTTTCTGGGTTGGCTGTGGGTGTGAAGCTGCATGAGGCCCAGCGGCAAACAGTGCGCGTCGGGATTGTCCTGGCTGTTCTGCGCGACTCGCTGTCTGTGCAGCTCCGCTGCCCAGGGTTGGAACGGGAGGCCGTCTTTAAACGAGGCCCCGAGGTTCCAGAACTGGCTCAGTCGAACCGACAGCGGAGTAATATCATTCGACGCCGATGCCGCTGCAGCGGCCCCCGACGCGGGCGGAGCCGCTTGCCGCACGTATTGCCACACTCCGGAAAGATCGGGTTTGCCATCCGATGTTCTTGGCGCGGGTCCGCTCAAATCCGGCTTTCCATCGGGCGTCCTGGGAACTCCGGCGGTGGGATATGCCGGCCACTGCGCGAAAAGTCTCGCGGGGGCGAAAGCCAGAAGTATCGCGGCGGCGTAAGCCTTGTTGAGGGTAGACGAGGTCATCATAAAGCTATGCCTCAAAATACTCCGGGACCGAACCCCTGTCAATCCGAGGCCGCGTGAACCTTCGGCGCTGTAGGGCATCGGCAAAGCGCCTTCTGCGAGCGCTCCCTGATGAACAGGTCGGTGACTGTGTTCGAAATCATAAACGGAGATCCCGCAAAGGGCCGGCCGCGACCCCGAGCTCCCTTTTTGCGGGCTGTTACTAAGGGGTCAAGCCACTTAGGAGCGAGTTCGCGGGCCTGCTTCGGCTGTGCGCCGAAAACGCCGCATTTTCGTTCGATGAAGCCGCAGCCGCGATTGCCATCCATTGCGTTGGCGAATCGCGCCGGTCGGGAGACGCCGGCAAATGAGCTACTTGGCCTTCTCTGTCGCGTAAAACTTGTCGAAAAATTCCAGCCGCGGGACATCGATTTGCGGTCCGAATTCGACCGTATCCCCCAGCACCATAGCCTTTCCGTCATTGGTCTTCATATTGTACGGGTCCCACTTCGGAAGACCCTTGCCATTGGGGTCGCCCGTGGCGATAAAGTTGGCCCAATACGAAGTCATTATGTCCGACAACTTCTTGTCTTCATCCGTCCACACCGCGCCGCGGGGATTTCCGTACATGTAGCTAATCTCCGCCGTGTGGGACGCGCCGCGAGCGCCGCTGCCCGGCGGCACGTGCGTGAAGTAGTACACATACGCCTTGCGGCCCTTCTTCGTTTGCAACTCCGCCCAGGTGCGCATGTGCCAGCCGACCTCGTCGCGGCTGCGGGCCAGGCCGGAGGCGGAGGCTTCCGCATCGGTCGACGCCGGCCACAGCTTGAGGAAGTCCGGCGCCAGATCCCCGAAGGCTTTCTCTGCCCTCGTCTTGGCTTGCTCCGCCGTCACGTTGCCCCCGCCGAAGAAAGTGCCCTCATCGTGATTCGACCCGACCAGAATGTCTACGTCGTTCTGCTTACCCTTTGCAAACGTGATCGATTGGTCTTCAGGAATGATCCAGCCATCGACGATCATCCCGGTTGTGACGCCCCGCAGGTTCTGGGAAACGTCCGCCGTTGACATGGCTCGCAGGTCGGCAATCGAGTGCGTTCCCGCCGCAGTCTTGCCCTGGGCTTCCGCCTCGGCCATTGTCTTTTGCTTCGCGATGCTGAGGCCCATCCACGCGCCGCTTTGCGCCGCGGCGCGAATGAACAATCCCTTCGCCTCAGGCGAGCCGACCATCGCCGCAACCGCGATGGCTCCCGCGGATTCGCCGTCGATGGTCACTTTGCGAGGGTCGCCGCCGAAAGCCGCGATGTTCTTCTGCACCCAGTGCAGCGCCGCCAGCATGTCGGTCATGGCATAGTTGCCAGTCGTGTGGTGGGAGGATTCGGCAATCAAGTCGGGATGCGCGAAGAAACCGAACGTGCCCAGGCGGTAGTTGTAGGTCACCACCACCACTCCCTTCTTGGCCAACGCCTCGCCGTCATACCAGTTATCCGAGCCGGAACCGCCAGTGAACCCGCCGCCGTAGGTCCACACCATCACCGGCAGCTTGTCCCCGCCTGATTTCGCGGGCGTCCATACGTTGATGTACAGGCAATCCTCGCTGGGCGCAGGACCTGCCGGAGCTCCGCCCTTGGCTGCGCCGCCCTTGGGTGCGCCATCCTTGGGCGCCCCACCCTTGGGTGCGCCTCCGCGTCCTCGTCCGCCGCCCGCGCCGTTGGCGCATGTCGGACTGAACTCCGTTGCCATCTTCACGCCGTCCCACTTGGCCGGGGGCTGTGCGACTTTCCACCGCAAATCGCCGACCGGCGGAGCCGCGAAGGGAATGCCTTTAAACATACGCACGGTGGCGTCTTTGTTGGACGTGCCGGCGACCGAGCCGGAGTCGGTTTTGACAGGATCGGGAATCGCGGCCAGAGAGACGGCCGCCATCAGAGTTCCGAGGGCGAAGAGGGCGAGGCTTCGGTTCATTGAGATGCTCCTTGGCAATCTTATAAATCTTACTTCTTTGGCGGCGCGAACACCACCATAGAGGCCAGAATACTGGTCATCCTCACGGAAAAGGGCATGGCCCCTGTATTGAGCTCGACAGAACCTGGTGGCCGGAGTCAGCGGGAGAAGATTGGGATCATCTGCATTCGGGGATCTCTTCAACGGGTCGGCTCGCAATGCATCTTTGCTCGTGACGTGGAGTTTTGGTATGCCGCCTCGTTAACCTTCGTCAGTCGGAATGGGTCGGCGAGAGGGTCCCTTTGCCGAGGACTCGGATCCAGGCGGCTCACGGAACGGTTCCACTGAGATGGGCTTGTACCCCACTTCCAGCACGTCCAGGTGTTCTGTACCGCCCGGCGCCTGGAGTACAACGGTGTCGCCTGCTGCCGACTTCAGCAGCGCGCGCCCCAGAGGCGACACCCAACTGATGTGGTTACGATCGAGATCGACTTCGTCGGTGCCCACGATGCTCACCACGCGCTCCACTCCAGCGGCATTGGCATAGCGCACGGTCGCGCCGAAGAATGCTCTCGTGGCCGCTTGCCCCGTTCTCGGAGTTTCCGGGTCCACCACTTCCGCAGCTTCGATCCGCTTCCTGAGAAAGCGAATCCGCCCATCGATCTGCCGCAGCCGCCGCTTGCCGTACTGATAGTCGGCGTTGTCACTCCGATCGCCGTTACTGGCAGCCCACCTCACCACCTCCGTCACGGCCGGGCGTTCCCTGGTGAGCAGAAAACGGTGCTCATCTTGGAGACGCTGCAGCCCGCTCGGAGTTATATAGTTCTTGCCTGGCGTCGCGGGCTCGTCCGCTTTCGGTTTTCTCGTAAACCCTTTTCGCATTCTCGTTGTCCTTCCAGCGCAAATCCAGTGGGCGCCCCCACGCTCTCAGGAAAAGGCTACACGTTGTTGGATCGGTTCTGCTTGAAATTGGTACAACACACGAAAAGAGCTTGCCGATCGCGCGGTGTCGCTGCCCATGCCTCGGCTTTATTCCCGCCGTGAACCTACGGATGCAATGCGAATCCAGACGGCAAAGCTGCCTCAAGATTGACTTGTTCTCGGGTGATGGGGTGGTGGAATTTCAGATATTGGGCGTGCAGGAAATATCCTCCATCGCCGGGGAGGCCGGGGAGATTTTGAAGAGGCTGACCGGTTAAGCCGTACAGAGGATCGCCTACCAGGGGATGGCCGATGGATGCCATATGGATTCTGATTTGATGAGGGCGGCCCGAATTTAGGCTTACCTGAAATGTTGTGGTGCTGGCGGTGCGTGAGATCACCTCTGCCGATGACTTTGACGGTTTGCCACGGGGGTTAGCGGCCCACACGGAACCGATGAGCGGGTGCGGTACGAGGCCGATGGGTGCGAGGATTTCGTAGGCGTCGTGCTGTGCAATGTTTTGACCCAGCGCCCGGTAGATCTT
>DASXEY010000129.1:0-87217 GCA_036489835.1 Bryobacteraceae bacterium
ATCCAGATCACGTGATACTTGATGTCGTAGACCGCGTGCGCGCTATGTCTGTATTCCCCCTTCCCTCTATTTTCGTAGAAGGACTGCTGGAAGCTCACCGCCTAAAAGGCGGTGGGTTTAGACCTGGAGATGGATTCTAAACTGGGGCGTCGGGTTCGAGCCCCGCCCGGCCCACTATTCATTCCGAAATTCCTGCGTCCTGGGGCGTCGTCCCCTGTTCCTCAATCATGGGTGAATTGTTGAATTTCTACACGGGCTCAAAGAAACACTCTCTTTTTTCAGTGCGTTTATCCTGACTTGAGGATAGTTTAAATTCGCCGGGATGTTTATGCCTTTTTCATTGCTTTAGCCCCACGCTCTAGAAAGCCGCCGGTTTCATGGAACCGGGCGGCGGGGGCACGCAATGATCTCACCGCGGCGGCAAAACGTTCTGATTGTGGACGACGAACATGCGTTGCGGAATGTCATCCGCGTAGCGCTGGTTGCCAGCGGCTTCGAGGTGGAAGAAGCCCGCCACGGGCAAGAGGCTCTGGAAGCCCTGCGGCGCCACCCTTTCAATTTGGTGCTTCTGGATATGAATATGCCTGGTTTGGGCGGGATCGAGACGTGCCGCCAAATCCGGTCTTTCGCCCCAGAGACGGGAATCGTCATGCTTACGATCCGCAATGCGGAGGACGACAAAGTCGAAGCCCTCGAAGCCGGCGCGGACGATTATGTGACGAAACCTTTTCGCTTCGGAGAACTGAAAGCGCGCATGGCCGCGGTTCTGCGGAGGCTGCACTCCGAAACCGGCGAGACTGGGATATTGGAGGCGGGCGGCTTGGTGATGGACCTGCATCGCCGGTTACTGCGCAAAGCGGGCGCGGAAATTCACCTCTCTCGCAAAGAGTTCGATCTCCTTTCTTTCCTAATGAAGAACCAGGATGTTCCTTTGACGCACATGCAGCTTGCGCGAGGCGTATGGGGGCCGGAATGCGGTCCGGAGCTTGAGCGGCTCCGAACCTATGTCCGCACGCTGCGCATCAAGATTGAAGATGACCCCGCCCATCCCCGCTACCTTCTGACGGAGCCGTGGGTCGGATACCGGTTCTGCAGTCACCACTTCGATCCCCCGGCGCCAACCTGGTAAGGGCAGGCCGCTAAATTAATTCTTAAGATATAGTAAAAACTCCATAAATGGCCCACGGTAACTGATTGCCGCGGAAGTAACATTCCCGGCTCCGCGACCTGAACATCTAATTTCGATAGAACAAACTCTGATAGATCTAATCGTAATAAGTGATAACTTAGCGCCTCATCCTTTATGCCTTTTTAAGAACTTTGGCTCCATACTAAGTCCAACTAGCGCGAGTTTCGCTGATCCAAAACGTCAGGGAGGTCTTAAGACGATGTTTGGCGGAGCCACGTCCCATAGCGTGTATACGGTTGTTCAGCATCTCCGATCCGATCACGGGTCACAAATATCGCGGGTTATGGAAGGAAAATCATGAATAGCTATAGAGGACTACCGAGGCTGACTCAAGTCGTCACAGCGGTCTCAAAACAGTCTCGTTATCCGGCGGCTTGCGCGCTCCTATTTGCCGCGCTCTCGCTTCCGGCATTCGGTCAGTCATCGTTCGGTCTGGTGGGCGGTATCGCTCGCAACTCTTCAACCGGCATGCCGGTGGCAAAGGCGCAGATCGTCGCGCATAACCTGGAAAAGGGCACGGATCGCCAGACCGTCAGCGACGCCGACGGAATTTTTACATTCACCAATCTGGAGCCCGGGCCCTATGAAGTTGCGGCTACAAAGGATGGTTTTGAGAAATCGTCAGCGCAGGTCGAAGTGGCTGCCCGCCGCGTCGCGCGGGTGGAGCTCCCGCTTGAAAGCCTAGCTGACACTCGCCGGCGTGGCGAGGCTCTGGGGAATCTGCCGCTGAGCGACAGGGAACAGCAACTGCTCGATCGTGTCGATCAGTTGGAGCAGCGCCTGGCTGCGATGGAGGCGGCGGGAACCGCCAGTCCGGAGGCGGCGAAAGCCGGGACCCAGCCTCCGGTTCAGGAAGCCGCTTTGACGCCCAACGCCGCTCTGCCTCCGGCCGCGCCGGCTCCTCCGCTGCCAGCGCCGGCCCCCAAGCCGCAGGCCGCCGAGGCCGCGCCCGCTCAGGTTCCTGCCGCCACGACGCCCGCCCCGGTTGACTTGATCACACCCTTCGCGGACCATGACTGGACTTGGCTAAACGGAAATTCGCGCCAGCACGAGTATCCGCTCGATACGAAATACTTCAGCCCGGAATTCCGCGCTGACACCTTCTATGTTGAGGACTTCAATCAGCCCATAGATCACACGATGGGTGGGTCCAGCGAAATCTTCAGGAACAACGAGGTCCAGCTCGAAGATCTATCTATTGGCGGCGATTTTCACGACGGGCAAATGCGTGGCAGGGTCCTGTTATTGGATGGAATGTTCGCGGCCACGACGGTGCGCAACGATGCGAGCCCCGCGGTCGGGCAGTGGGATGTTCGCGCCGCTTACAAATACATCTCCGAAGCGTACGGCGGATACCACTTCAACGTGAACCACGGCCTTAACGTCGATGCGGGCATCTTCGTGTCTTACGTCGGCCTCTTCAGCTATCACAACTTCGACAACTGGGCTTACCAGCCCTCTTATGTCTCCTCCAACACGCCATGGTTCTTTAATGGCGTACGAATCCAGTGGTTCCCCACCCATCACCTGAAGATTGAGCCTTGGTTTATCAATGGATGGCAATCCTACAACAGGTACAACGGCCACCCCGGACTCGGGGGACAGCTAAAGTGGACGCCAAAAGCATGGCTCAATGTCATCGCCAACCAGTACGGCGTCGGCAACGACAACATCGGCCTTCCCAACCGCGGGCGTTACCACACGGACGATAGCGTCGAGGTCAAATACTATGACAGTCCGAAATCGGGCAATGGCATCGATAAAATGGGCTTCACGTTCACGGGCGACCTGGGATGCGAAACCGGCGATGGAGTGACCTGCCACGGCAGCAAACAGCCTTACAATCCGGTTACCGGCACAGGCGGCCCGAAGCAGGCCTTCCTGGGATGGATGGCATACAATCGCTGGTGGTGGCACAAGGACGTCTGGGCCTTCACCCTCGGCGGCGGCCAGATGAACAATCCCGGCCGGTACCTGACACTGGTGCTTCCTGTCAATGGCGCAGATGCGATCTCGGGTACGCCTTATTTTCCGGCCTACCCCGGAGCCCCGATGAAAGCTTATGACGGCACAGCCACGCTCGATTGGATGCCCAACGACTTCACCACGTTCCGCTGGGAGTTTGGCTATCGCCATTCGAATGTGCCCTATTTTTCGGGCCGGGGAGGGAGTACGCCTCCAGGAGGGAACAACGGTTCCCCCGCAGACTTCGTATGTGCAACGGGCGCCTCATCCGGGGCGACGGATCTCGCGACCGCGGAACTCAACTGCGGCGGTGGCAAGAGCAGCGTCTGGTTCCCCGACCTTCGCGAGGGTCAAGCGACCCTGTCCATGATGATTATGGTCAAACTCTAGTGCCTTTACACAGCGCCCACTTCGCTTTAGCGCGTGGGCGCTGTGCTGATGGAATTCATATTTACGGGAGGTGAATCGTGCTCAAAAAATGGAAACCTGGCTTAATCATCCTGGCGGTCTCCGGGCTATACGGAGCCGTTGTGTTCGAAGTGGGAACCGCCTTCGCGCAAGTGAGAACTCCAGATAACAGGAAGACGGATACGGTGGCGCTTGGCGCGGATGAAGTCAAGCAACTGTTAACCCTGATGGACACAGACAAGAACGGCAAGATCTCCAGGGCCGAGTTCATGAAGTTCATGGAGGCGGAGTTCGATAGGTTGGACAAGGACAAAAGTGGCGAACTGGACCCCAAAGAGCTCACCCAATCGCAGGTGCGGCCAGCCCGAAGCGCTGGTAAGTAATTCGTCAGACCCTGACTGTAAGATGTAGGGGAAGGGATGTCCATGCCGCGAAGGCCCAAGTTCCACACGCGCCTCTTTTGGCTTGCGCTCGTCTCGGCGGCCTTGGTCCTGGCGGCGGATCCCGCCTGGAGGGTCAAGCCAATTCAAAGCTGGACCGAGGAGGATGCCAAGCAGGTCCTGACGGAATCCCCCTGGGTCAAGAACAACCAAGCGGTCGTCAACCGCCTCCAGACCGAGGACCAGCGCAGGGAAGGCGGGAACATGGGAGAGGAGCACGGCGTCGGCTACGATGGGTTGGCGAAAGACCGGCTCCCGATCCCGAAAAATATCGTGGGGCTTTTCCTGCATCCGCCCGCTTCCCGCCCCCTCCCCCAGATTGCATTGCAGGTCTTCTGGCAGAGCGCTTTCCCCTTCCGCGCGGCGGAGCTGAAGGTGGGCGTCAACCTCCCCACCTTAGCAGGGGAAGGCTATAAGATCGCTGTCTATGGCATTCCGAATACCGACGCGAAGGGCGATCCAAAGGCTCTAGGAAGATTGCTCAATATTCAGGCATTCCTGAGACGCGACGGAAAGAAGGATGTGAGGGCGTCGAGATGCGAAGTTTTCCGGAAGGACGACGTCATGCTCGCTGTGTACCTTTTTCCCCTCTCCGCAGAGATCACAAAGAAAGACGGCTTAATCGAATTCGACGCGCGAATTGGCCGGATTGCTGTCGTACAATTTTTCAACATCCCGGAGATGGAACTTCAAGGCAAGTTAGATCTTTAAGTTGTGCCGCTAGGTGTAAGTGCACCACCTTTGAAGCGTGCAGTTTCAGCAGCGTGTCCCGGGGCGAACAGCCCAAGTGTCTCCGCCCGCCGAGGTGCCTAGATTGCGGCAATCTGCGTCAAGCATCGCGAACTTCTGCTGTACAAAACCAATCCTTGTGGGTTGAATCGTGCTCATACAAAACATTCATGTTCGTGGTCCCCGCCAACCGGGAAGGCGGCACGCATTCGCAAAAGGCGACTTCGGCGCGAAAAAGCAGAATCCGGTGACGCTGGGCGCGGGACTGAAAGGCAACTGCTGGTCAAAGGCCGACTTCATGAAGTTTATGGAGGCGGAGTTTAACCGGCTGAAGCAGGCAAAAACGATGAGGTGGATGCGAAAGAAATTCACCCAATCAAGGTGCGGCCAAGCGAGAGGCCCGTTGGGAAGTAAGGTCGCGATGACGCCTTGCCAAGATCGGAGTCCGTAATGGCGGGCAGGATTCTCATCGCCGGCAGTGGCGCCAGGCAGCGCGCCCTATTGCGGATGGCGCTGGAGACCGAAGGTCATCAGATTACCGACGGGGAGGACGTGGATCGAACGCTCAGAGAGGCCTGCTCCGGAGTGCATCAGGTCCTGATTCTGTCATCGGGATTCCAGAGCGTGGACCGATACGAATTGTGCCGGGCCATACGGGGGAGATCTGACCTGGGAATCATCGTGGTGCTGGAAGGGGACACCCGGAAAGGCCGCATCGCTGCGTTGAACGCCGGGGCCGACGACTACATTGCCTCGCCCTTCGTGATGCAAGAACTGCTCGCGCGGGTGCGAGACGTTATGCGCCGCGTCACGCGCGCTGTACGGGAAGAGAAGTGCAATCGGATTATCCTTCCCGATCGCGCTATCGATCTTCAATTGCGGCGAGTCAGGGGGCCGGCGGGACGTGTCAGCAGCCTCACCGAAAAGGAGTTTCTGGTGCTGCGGTGCCTGGTGTCGCATGCGAACGCCGTATCCACGAACAGGGAACTATGCGAGACCGTGTGGCAGCGGGAGCGACGGGGCAATGTCGAATATATCCGCGTCGTGATCAGGCGCCTGAGACGGAAAATTGAACCCGATCCAGGGAAGCCTCGGTACATCGTTACGGAGCGTTCGGTGGGATATCGCTTTCTTATGCCTTCGGCGGCGGGTTTGATAAAGTGATGTCCGAAAATTGCCAGTGAAGAAACACGCGCTGCTCTAGGATAGATTTGTGAACCTCCTTGCCGGGCGAAAGTATGAGCATAGCGGCGGGCTGGAGGCCGGCATCTGCCTGCAAGCAGCGTACAGCCGCGACGCCCGTTTCGACGGACGATTCTTCGCTGGCGCGATGACGACGCGAGTCTATTGCCGCTCAATTTGCCCGGTGCCGTTCGCGAGACCGACCAACATCGTCTGGTTTGCCTCCGCCGCGGCGGCCGAAGCGGCGGGGTTTCATCCGTGCCGGCGATGCCGGTCTTCGGCGTCCCCCGGCACGCCCGCCTGGGCGGGCACATCGGCGGTGGTATCGCGCGCGATGCGTTTGATCTCCGAAGGGGCGCTCGACGGCAGCAGCGTGGAGCATCTCGCCGGACGCGTTGGCCTGGGATCGCGGCAATTGCGGCGCCTTTTTGTGGAGCATCTGGGGGCCTCTCCTATCCGGATCGCGATCACGCGCCGTGTACACTTCGCCCGCAATCTTCTCGAAGAGACGAACCTGCCGATCACGGAGCTAGCCGCGTGCGCGGGCTTCCGAAGCATCCGCCAGTTCAATCACGCGATGCGCACAACCACGGGCGAATCGCCCACGGCACTTCGCCGATCAGGAAATATTTCTCAGGACGCAGCGGCGCGGCCCGGCCTGCCCATTCGGCTCGCGTACCGGCCGCCCTTTCACTGGCCTGGGATGCTCGACTTTCTGGCTGGCCGGGCCATCCGGGGAATTGAATCGGTGGAATCGAACGTCTATCGAAGAACTATTCGAATCGGCGGCGAAACTGGTGACGTCATGGGCGCGATTGAGGTCCGCCAGGACGCTGAGGCGGGTGAACTCCTGGTGAACGTCGAATTGCCGCGGTATGAATCGCTGATGCTGGTGGTGGAGCGCGTACGGCGCATCTTCGATCTGGCTGCGGATCCATTTCAAATAGCGGATCAACTTAAACGCGACCCGGAGTTGAAACCGTTGCTGGCCGCTGTGCCCGGGCTCAGGGTCCCTGGAATTTGGGATGGCTTCGAAGCCACCGTGCGGGCGGTCTTCGGTGAGCGTCTGGCGGAGCACGGTTCGCGGGGTCCTCTCAGCAGGCTCGCCGGAACTTTCGGCAAACCCGTCAAGACGTCCATCCCGGGGCTTACGCATGTATTTCCTGGCCCAAAGGATTTGGCCGAAGCGGATCTTTCGGCGGCGCAGATTCGAGAAAAACCGGCTTCCGCAATCCGCGCTCTGGCTCGATCGATGCTGCAAGGGAGCCTGACGTTCGACGCGTCCATGAACTTGAAAGACGCGACCGGGCGGGTGCGCCTGGTGCCGGGGATCAGCCAACCCATGGCCGAGTACATCGCGATGCGCGCGTTCGGTGAACCCGACGCGTTCCCGATTTCAGGCGCCAAGCTTACACCCGCGGCCGAATCCTGGCGTCCGTGGAGGGCCTATGCGGCGATGTATCTGTGCAGTGCGGGCCGGTTGGGGCCCTAAGAGACAACCCCGCTCGTGGCCGCGACCCAGGCTCCGTTTTGCGGGGCTGTTGCTTAAGAGCGCCGCAAGGGGCCGGTGCGGCCAGGATTCCGGAAAGCAAACCACCCCGCTCGTGGCCGCGACCCGGGCGCCGTTTTGCGGGCTGTTGCTAGGATGGACGCGGACTTACCAGCTTCTTGTGTATCCCATGCTCGCTGTTGTATACCAGGGCGCGGAAACGATCTTGTTGTACGTCTCTTGAATCCAAATTGAGTGGTGATCGGTAAAGTGGATGATTGCGCCTAATGACTCGCCATTGTAGAAGCGGTTTTCGACGAAAGCGCTTCCAGTGAAGCTGGTGATTCCCCCCTGGATCCAGGTATAGCCGGTGACCCGCTTGGTGCCGGGGATTGCGAAGTTCTTCATGAGCCCCAGCGCCTCAGTGTGCGAGCCGAAGCCGGTGTGAAGAAACCCGTGGGAGCCTGCGTTTTCGTAAGTGTAGCCAAAGGTGATTTCATCGCCGATCGGATCTCTCTTCAAGAAGGCGAAGGTGTGGCCCAGTCCGATGTTATAGTTCGCTTTCGGCAGGAGACCGGGACGCACCAGGTCCGAACCAAACATAACAAAGAGATCGTTGGAGGTGCCGGAGTCCGAGGTTTCCGTAGACGCTGGGGCGTCTTGGCCGAAGGCGATTGCCGCACCGAGCAGCGCCAGAAAGGAAAAGCGAATGAGTGTAGTCACGCCATCCAACATAGACCTGCCTTCGAAAATTAGCTGGCAAGAAGCGGACATGATGGCGCTTCTCCTTCGGTTTGCGGCCCTGACCGCGAAATTACGACAGAGGCAGCACGACGCCGTTCCATGCGCCGTTGTGTTTGCCGGCGAGGATGACGGCCTCCCCGGTCCCCGTACTCACGGCCACAAGCTGGCCGTCTTCGGACCAAATGGCGCTCTTGCCCGCGGATACTTCTCCTCCGGTTATGCCGCTGTAGTTGGCCATGAGGACGGCCATTTTGTGCTCGCGTGCATAGCGTCTCAAGAGCGGTATCTTCCGCGAATAACCGGCTTCGTCGATCATCACACCAGCGGCATAAACATTGGCTCCGCGCGATGCTGCGCCGGCGGCGTGTTGTGGATGACTCGCATCCGCGCAGATCACCAACGCCACGGTTGCGTCCTCGATCAGTAGCGCGGCGCCGCCTGGCCCGGAAGTGAAGGCTTCCTGCTCGCTTTGATGGACGTGCTCCTTTGTGTATGTCGAAATCGCGCCATCTGGACGAATGGCGAACGCGGCAATGTGCAGGTTGCCGGTGTCGTTCAGGAGCGGTGCGCCAACTACCACGGTCATGTGGGCTTGTTCCGCCAAATGCCGCAAAGGATCCAGGTCGGAACTATCCGGACGGACCGCACGCGCTCGCGCGATAGCCAGCTCGTATCCCGTCAAGGACAACTCCGGAAAATCAACAGCTGGGCGCTATGCTCCGCCGCGATTTGACCGAACCGCAGATGATGGGCCACGTTCCTCCGAATGTCGCCCGCGACGGACGTCGACTGTGCCGCGCAAGGATCAGCGCCATGCGTCCCTTCCTTGGACAACAGTATCGCGCGTTGGAAGGGCCAATATGGCATGCAGCGTGCTTGACCAAACCGAAGGAGTAAATTTATGAAGAACCATTCTTCAAAGCCGACTGAGATCCAAAAATACGGAACCGTCGTAGCCCGGCCCATTGCGCTCGATCACAAGGTTCGCCTCGGCGGCGTGGATCGCTTGAACCAGATCCTTGCCGACACCATGACCCTCCGCGATATGTATAAGAAGCATCATTGGCAGGTTTCGGGACCCACTTTCTATCAGCTTCACCTTCTTTTCGACAAGCACTTCGAAGAGCAGGTGGAGCTCGTCGACGCCTTGGCTGAGCGGGTTCAGACGCTGGGGGGTGTTGCAATCGCGATGGCTCCCGATGTGGCCGAGACGACTCGTGTGACTCGTCCGCCCCGCGGCCGCGAAGACGCCACGATGCAACTGTTTCGTTTGTTGCAGGCTCACGAACTTATCATCGAGGAAACTCGAGAGGCTGCGCGAGCCGCGGACGATTCCGGCGACGATGGAACCAACGACCTGCTGGTCAGTCAGGTCCTGCGCACGAACGAGTTTCAGGTCTGGTTCGTGTCCGAGCAACTCGCGGGATCAGGCATCGCCGATAAAGATGAGGAGTCTGCCCGTTCGGCTGCCAAGGTTCACGCCTGAGCCTCTAAGTAACAGCCCGCAAAACGGAGCCTGGGTCGCGGCCCCCCGGCCACGGTTCTTTGCGGGTGGGAACCACAGGCGAAACCGCCTGTCCTACCAGCCACATCAGAGGTTTACAGAAGGGCAGGCATTCGCCCGGCCGGAGCCCCTCGCATATGAGCAACCGCCCCATTCCTCTCGCGGCTCTGGAACGTGTGAGTCGCGACAGGAATGAAGCGGTTAACCTGAATGCGGATCCTGCTCCTCAGGAACAACTTGCAAAACGGAGGGTCGGGGCTTGAACCCTTGCGGGACTCGCCAGAGCCGGGGCGATGTGGCGCAAGCACTGCCGCGTGCGCCACTCTTCCTCACCACCGGTATCCAAAACCAATTGAAGGCTCAGCGCGATGAGCCGTGCGGTCCGTGCCGGCTAACCCGGCCAAGTTGTAGGTCGGCGAGTCGTACACGAAGCCACGATACTCAGCTCGCACGAACACATGATCGGCCAGCTTGAAATCGGCTCCAGCGCCGTAGACGAATGCCGCGCGGCCTTGTGAACTTGCGCCCGCGAAATCCTTCGGATCGAAAACCAGGCCGCCCGCGCCAGCCAGCACGAACGGAGTCACGTTGCGCATGGGCATGCGGAACACATACGCCGCGGAAGCCTCGTGCGAATAGGTCTTTACGCCGAGGAATCCACCCGGCGAACCATAACTCTGGGTATTCAGCGAATAACCATAGTTGGCCTCGATGCCGTTATGCGCGTTAAAGAAGTAACGATAATTGGCGAGCACTCCGCCGCTATCCGTCGCCTTATTCTCAATGCCATTGTTCGTGGTGCTTGTCACGAAGCTGCCGAACGCCTGCACGGAAATCTCATTCTTATCCGGGCTTTCCGACTGCGAAAACGCCGGCAGCGCTGCCGCGGCAATGCCCACCATCCATGTCACAGCCAATTTGTTTTTAAACATCTCTCTTCTCCTTTGTCTTACTGGGCCCCTGTTTTTTTACTTCGGCCAGTTCCGCACGGTATAAGGCACGCGTCATTCCAAATGGGCAAATCGCGAATTGCTCAGTAAATGTACACACATTGTCCAAGAAATCATAGGGGATGCTGCATGGTTGTTCAACATTTGACGGGACGCCGGCAGACCTTCAGGATCCGGCGGGCGTCGCGCGGCCGGACGATAAGTCGGCCGTTCGTCACCCCCCATCGGTGTTCACAATGCTGCATCCTGTGACGGGCGTCCGGCATCAAAGCAAACATGTAGAGGAGTCTGAAGATGGGAAGCGTAGTAAGCACGAGACTCGAAGTGCCGCCAGAGCAATCGGTTGAAATGCGTTATGAATCGCTCATCCGCCTTGCCGATTCGATCCGTGCCCAGCCTGAGACCAAGGCGCTGTTCCGCGTCCTGGTGAACGAACTAAAGCCGGTAATCCCCTTCGATGCCATTGCGCAGTATGACGAGTCCTCGAAGAAAGTAAATTGGCATCTTTGCGATAGCTGCCACCAGCCGAGCCCCACTCCCTCGGACTTTCAGGTGGAACAGACACTGGCGTGGTGGGTATTCGAAAACCAACAAGCCGCAGTCATCGCCGATGTGCGGCGGGAGACTCGTTTTTCCCATACAACCGAGCTTCTTAAGAAGGCCGGGATTCAATCGGTATGTGCGCTCCCTCTCAGCACGGCGCATCGCCGGCTCGGGAGCCTCATTGTCGCGAGTCGGCGACTGGATGCCTATTCGGAAGAAGAAGTGCGGTTCCTGTCGCTGGTTGCAGGCCAGGTCGCGCTGGCGATGGATGATGCCATCAACTTTCAGGCGTCGCGGCGGGCTCAGGAACGGTTGGAACTTCTGCTGGACCTGACCAATCGGGTGGTCTCCACCCTGGACCTCCGGGATCTGCTCCGCGTGATCGCTGGCAATCTACGCAATGTCATGCATAGCGACGGCGTCGGCATTCATCTGCCCGATGCGGAAGATGGCACGCTGCGGGTGTATGCGCTCGATTTTCCTGGAAGCAACGATGTGATTCGCGAAGGGCTTGAGCCCAGCGAGGAATCGACGTTGGCGCAAGTGTTTCGAACTGGCGAGCCAATGCTCGCCGCCGCTCAGGAACTGGCGAACCACCCGGTTACGGGAGAACTGGGTCTCAAGTCTGCTTGCCATCTGCCGCTCACCAGCCGGAACCGGATCCTCGGCGTTTTGAGCGTGGCCAGCTTGCGCGAGAACGCATTTTCCGAAGACGACGTTGCGTTCCTGACGCAGTTCGCCAGACAGGTGGCGATCGGCGTTGACAATGCAGTCGCGTACAATCACATCTCAACTTTGAAAGATCAGCTGGCGCAAGAGAAGCTTTACCTCGAAGACGAAATCCGCAGCGAGCTCAACTTTGAAGAGATCGTTGGCAAGAGCGAAGCGCTTCGCCGTGTTCTGACTCTTGTGGAGACGGTTGCGCCCACGGACTCTACGGTGTTGATCTACGGGGAAACGGGGACAGGGAAAGAGCTGATCGCCCGCGCGGTTCACAATCTCAGTTCGCGCGGCTCCAACGCTTTCGTCAAGCTGAATTGCGCGGCCATCCCCACAGGGTTACTGGAGAGCGAGCTGTTCGGGCACGAAAGAGGCGCGTTCACGGGCGCGATCGCGCAACGTGTGGGTCGCTTTGAGCTGGCCCACCACGGAACCGTCTTCCTGGACGAGATCGGCGAGGTCCCTTTGGAATTGCAGCCGAAGCTTCTCCGCGTGCTTCAAGAACGCGAGTTTGAGCGGCTGGGAAGCACGCGTACCCTGCGTACGGATGCGCGTTTGATCGCGGCCACCAACCGGGATCTGGAAGCCATGGTCAACGACCAGAAATTCCGTTCCGATCTGTACTATCGCCTGAACGTTTTTCCGGTGCGTGTTCCTTCGCTGCGGGAGCGGCCTGACGATATTCCTCTGCTGGTGCGGCACTTCGTGCAGCAATTCAGCCGTCGAATGAACAAGAGCATCGATACGATTCCTTCCGACACCATGACCACGCTGGTCCGGTATCATTGGCCCGGCAATATTCGGGAACTGCAAAACATAATCGAGCGGGCCGTCATTCTTTCGTCCGGACCGGTCCTGAAAGTGTCGACGGATGGACTGCACTTTCGTACAAGCGTCGCGGGCGAAGGCTCCATTTTACGGGAATTCATTTTGCGCGAGGCAGGAGCCGATGGGCCTCCCGTGGGCAATCACGTCGATGGGAACTTGCGGGCGGCTCTTGACGATGCGGAACGGCAGGAAATCGTAGCAGCGCTGGAGAAGACCAACTGGAAGGTTGCCGGCCCCAACGGAGCGGCGGCGCTTCTGGGCATGCATCGGTCGACGCTGCAATCGCGGATGCAGAAGCTCGGCATTCGCGTTTCACGCACAGCCAGCTAGCCCTCAAAGGGCCGGTCGCGGCCCTCGACCCAGACTCCGTTTTGCGGCCATATCTTGACGAGCCCGGAAACATCTGCCGAGAAACTGGTAAGCCGCCGATCCTCAGTACCGGCATTTCGACACCGCTCCCGCATTCGACTCCGCGAACGTTAGTTCAACTCTTTGGCTGCAGTACATTCGCATCTCGCGGAGCATTTGTAGACTGGTCGTCCGCATGCACTCGCCAAGCTACACGGAATTGCCATGCAAGATCACAGACGGTGGATCCTTTAACGAACAGAAATGGATCTTATCCGGACAACTCGCAGGCCCGTGGGTGCCGGAGCTTCGCTCCAGTTGGGGTCAGGTGCGGGACCGGACTCCCGGCCGCAAGGTAGGTGATCGATTTAAGCGATGTGACGCGGATCGATGAGCGTGGAGTGCGGTTGCTCGCGGAGCTTCGAGACGACGGCGCGGAATTGGTGGCGAGGCGTGTATACCAAGCACGTTCTCGAAAATATCGGGGGACAGACGCATGCGTTCAACACAGAAAATCAGAACCGGGTTAACTGGCGGGACGGCAACCGCCTGCCTGAATCGTCACGTGAGGCATGCCGGGTGGTTCCTGATGTTGACGTTTGGATTGGCCCTGCGGGCACAAGACGCTGACGAATCCGAGCCGTCGCCGCCTTCGATCGCCGAAAAATGGAATGTGTTCGACGCGGAAACGGCTGGGCCGCTCACACTTGGCGCGGGTGCTTTCAACGCGGCTGTTTCGCAGATCACGCACTCAGCTCCGCTGTACGGGCGGCACGCATGGCCGGAGGCCTATCCGGACCGCTTTGGAGCTTCCGTCGGCGATATTGTCAGCCAGAATTTCTTTGGAGATTTCCTGCTGGCCTCCGCATTTCATGAAGACACGCGTTATCGCCGCCGCGGTTCTTCGCACCGCCTTTGGCCCCGCGTCGGCTACGCCATCAGCCGCGCCGTGATCACGCAATCCGATTCAGGGGTAACGGAATTCAATTGGGCGAATGTTTTGGGGACGGGAATGAGTGCGGGACTATCCAACGTCTACTATCCGCCGGGGAGCAGGGGCGCGCGCGCAACGGCAAGAAATTGGGAGACCACAATCGCCGGATCAGGGCTCGTGAACCTCGTGCCCGAGTTCTTACCCGATTTCGGTAGGTGGGTGAAGCGTGTTCTTCCGCACCGCCGGCGCGCGGATTAATTAGGCTCTCAACGACAGGCGGAACCGCCTGTCCCACGCAACATCGGCAACTTCGAAGCGACGTTGGACCAGGCATTCAGCCTGTTGAGGGTTGGTTAATCTTGTGCCCAAGTTCCTGCCTGATTCTCTCCTTGGTGAAGCGCGTTCTTCCGCACTGGCACGCAGATTAATAAAGGCTCTCAACACCAAGCGGAACCGCCTGTCTCACGCAGCATCGGCAACTTCGAAGCGACATTGGACCAGGCAGCCTGTTTTGTCATCGGACCGGGGCTTTGGCGAATCTCGTGCGGGGCACAGCAACAACAACTGTCCCGCCGAATTAGCGGAAGGAACGCACCGGGCTCGAAGGAATCGGACGGCTGGAGGAGCGGCTTATGCCAGCCGTGCTCAGGCGCACGGCGTCTCGCGTCTGCTGGAGCGAAGTCACCAGCGACGACCGCGATATCCGGCGAACAATCGGATCGATCAGCCAGCTAAGGGCGGCGGGCACGTCGCGGCTCAGGACGATGACCTCGATCTCGACATAGACGCCGCCGTCGCGTTCCTCAAAGCGAGTCATGCTGAACAGCCGCCACATGAGCCCTGTTCCTTCGCTCGCCGGTAGACTGTGCTGGGAGGGCGTACCGTAATCCGAAACTTCCTGGATTCGTGTCGCTTTGGTGATGCTATACCAGTGCCGGTCGTCCAGGCGAGTATATACGGAACGATAATCGCCATCCAATGCGACCTTGGCGATGACTGATTTGTTCATCATCAAAACAGAATACCGGTCTTCCTTCTCGGTGACGGCTATCGGCCTCGATCCGGCAACGTACGGGTGGTAGATGTCCCGATAGCGCTCGTAATCGCGGACCACGCGGAGAACGTCGGGAAGCGTGGCGCCCGGGATAAAGACTGCGCCCATCCAATCGTGAATCAGCCCGGAAGGCACCTTCATAGGAACATTCGGACCGGCGGGCGCAACCACGATCTCTCCGCTTCGAAGCTTGGCGGGCTCGCCCGTGGCTTCTTCGGCAGAGAGGAATACACTTCCCGGGCAGACGCGCTGGTCGTTGCGCCCGACGGCGGCTTTCACATACTCGTCCCAGACCTGAATTGTTTCCGGTTTAAGACTGGCGGCGGTTGCCGGAGCGATCAGGAACGACATCATCAACATGATCGCCCCCAACCATGGCACGCGAAAGGGCAGCCAAGTGAGGTGAAGCGCTGTTGTTTCGATGAACTCGGAGCCTTTTCCAGTGATCGCCGCCACGATCGCTCTCGCTTGGGGCGATTTGGCGACAAGCTGCGCGCCGTCATCGTGCCAGCAGCGAAGCAGCTTTTGCGCCGCCGTGTCCACTTCCGTTACATAGGTGAGGTCGAAAGTGAGAGACCGGTCGCTTGTGACCGAGCGCTTGGCGCGCTCTAACTCGCGGCCGGCTTCACCGGAAAGACTGCCGGCGAGTTCGAAGCTGATCGATTCCGGCCCCTCATGCATGTAGTAGCGAAAGCCGCTACTTGTCTTGGTCGCTGCCATGCCTCTAGCTGAGGCAGTTCAGCAGCCACATCGGGGTGCCACGTATCTTATTGATACGTAGCCGATACGCTCAATTTATCTATCTAGACACATGCCCAAAGCCCTGACGACTGCTGTCGGGGCACGGGCATTTGTCGGTATCACGGCATCCGGAAGAACACGTCGCTACGGCTGTTTCACGTCGTAGCGTGTGACCGTGTGGAGGCTGAGATTCGAGAGAAAGATGGAATGGAATGCGACGCGAAGGGAATCGCCGCCAGGACCGAACCATTGCTTGACCACCGCATTGGTTGCCGGATCGATCTCCGTGATGGGTATCTGCTGGTTCGTCGCCCAAACATGACCCTCGCCGAAGGCGAGCTCGCCCCCGGTCCCGGGGCAGCCTGTCTCAATATTCACGATGAGCTTGCCGGTCTTAGCGTCTATTCGCGAAACTGTGCCGTCGCCCTGATTAAAGCTCCACGCCGAGCCCGCGCCGGTGGTCACGAAACGCGGCCCTGGACCGACGGGGACCGAGTAAACAACCTTGTCGGTCTTGGGGTCGACCGCCGTCATCATGTTGGCCTTCGGACTCGACACCCAAACATAACCCTCACCGTAAGTTACACCCGCCGAGCCCGCAGGCACCGCAACTTCGGCGACGACCTTGTTGGTCTTAGGGTCGATCTTGGAAAGAACACCCTTCTCAGCATCGGCTTCGGCGCAGCAGGTAACCAGCCAGACCGCGTCCGGGCTCGCCGCGATTCCGCCCTCGCCCTGTACCGGTCCAACCGGAATGGTGGCCACCACCATATTTGTCTTGATGTCGATTCGCGAAAGCGTTGCCATGCCGTTGGCGTCGCCCCTCGGCTTACAGTTCGGCGACCATACCGACCCGAACCCGGCCGCCAAGCCGGAGCACGGACTTGGGACGCTTACCACCGCCGCCACCGTATTCGTCTTGGGATCGAGCCGGGTTACCGTGTTCTTGGGAGCACTAGTGACCCATTCCGCGTCCTCCGTGGTGACCTGCCAGTCCGGCGAGCCCTCAACCGGGAACGTGGCAATCGGCATAAGCGCCGACATTTCGCGACGCACCCCAGGGGTCGAGACGCCAGGCTTCGGGGCTCGCTTTCCACCTCCGCCGCGTCCGCCTTTCTTGGCGCCATCGGGTGCAGCCGCGGGGGCCGGATCCTGCGCCCGCATTACCACCGCCGTAGCGGCAGCGCCCAGAGCAGCCAGGCCAATTGCCAGGAACTGCTGTTGAAATCGACTCTTCCTCATGTAGGTTCTCCTCTTCGGCTGGTGCTACTCGGCGAGCGTTGCCAAGATACGCTTGGGGTCGAAGCGCACGATTTTGTCCCCTTCGGTGAGCCAAACGGCGCCTGAACCCGCCAGAATCAAGCCGCCCCCCTGGCCCGGTCCCCAGAATTGCTGTTCGACTTTCTCGGTGTCCGGATCGATCCGGGTGATGGGAAAGCCCGTCTGCGTTACCCATATGTAGCCTTCGCCGAACGCTATGCTTCCGCCCGCGTTGGGCACCTTCAGCTCGATGGATTTCGTGACTTTGTTGGTCATGGGATCGATGCGGTCGATTTTGCCTTCCTTGTCGCAGAGAACCCAAATGGAGTTGAGGGCGAAGATAAACTGACGCGGGCCAGCCGAAACGTCAATCCGCTTCTCAACCAGATTAGTTTCCGGATTGATCCGGTAGATCTTGCTTTCAGCCGGACAGTTCACCCACAGCGAGGCTTGGGTGAACATCATCTGATCGCAGTCGGCTGCAATCCGGATTTCGCCAACCACCTGATTCTGAATGGGATCGATGCGCGAAAGCGTAACCTTGTTATCGGTCATCATCCACACGCTATCCGCCGTGGCTGCCAGGCCCATGTTGACATTGCCGGCGCCAATGTTCAGAACCTTCGATACCTTATATGTCTTCGGATCCATCCGCGCGACGGTGTGCGTCTCGCAGTCGGGAACCCACATGGAGCCGAAAGCGGTGATTGTCCCCGAGCAGGGCTTCTTCACGGCAGCCACCGGATCGAGCGCCTTGTTCGTCTTGGGATCGATGCGGATCAGGGTGTCCTTGGTCTTGCTTTCGATCATGATCGAGTCGGTTAGCGCCATCCACGCTGGGCCATCCACCGGGATTTCGGCCTCAGACTTCAGAGAAGCCACGGGAATCTGCACTCCCGGAGTCTTGATCCCCGCCGCCGGGGCGACAGGCGCGGGCGGCGTTGTCGTCTTGGCATTCTTCGACTTGGTATCCTTCGGCTTGTCGGCGCCGGGCAGCGCGGCAGTCAAGCCGGCGGCCAGCAGCGCAATGCCTACACGCATGGCAATGCACATAATCTTAGACAACCTCTCAGTATTTGAATTATTTAGGAATGACATCCCGGAACGCGCGGGCTGGTTAACCGGACGGGGGGAAGGGGGCAAACAGGGCGGACCAGGCAAAACCCGCAGCCTGGGCGGGACTTCTAACAGTATACTCACTCAACGGAGCGGATGCTAGTCCCAAGGCCGCCTTTGAAACTTGAAACCACGTTTTTTTTACATCCCGCCAGGACGGGGTTGACTTAACCTAGCCGGAAGAGTAATATTTGTTTGAGCCTCGTACTTTCTACACGTTCCGTACGGCTCCACGTCAAAAAATCTGGTTTTTTGGCCGCGTTTGCCGGGCTGGCTCCTCTGCCGCTCCTTCCCCTGTCTCCGGGTTTAGTGCCCCCCTGTGTTGGGCCGTTCTCGTCTATAGCACATGGTGTAGGGTGCGCTTAAATTTTCAGTCAGGAGTTTAGGATCTCTCAAATGCGACGCTCGCTAAGTCTACTCTCAGCTTTTGTGATTCTCACTGCGGTGGTAAAAGTCCTCACGCTTCGCGCGGACGACCCCGCAGCCTCACCCGAATTCTTTGAAACCAAAATTCGTCCCGTCCTGGCGACGAATTGTTTCACCTGTCACACCACGGCCCTCTCGGGAGGTTTACGTCTCGATAGCGCGGAGGGCCTGGCCAAAGGTGGCGATCACGGCCCCACGGTGATCCCGGGCGACCCTGATAAGAGCCTGCTGATTACAGCGATCCGCCAAACCAATGCGAATCTCAAGATGCCGGAGGGCGGGAAGCTATCCGATCAGGAGATTAAGGATTTTGAGGCGTGGGTCAAGGCTGGCGCGGTCTGGCCTAAGGAGAACCCCGCAGCGGCTGCCGCGGCAGCTGCCAATCCCACCAAGTATGTGATCGCTCCGGCGCAGCGCCAACTCTGGTCGCTGCTTCCGTTGAAGACTCCCGCGCTTCCCGAAGTGAAAGATGCGCGATGGTCCAAGACGCCGATCGATCGCCTTGCGTTCGCGAAGATGGAGCAAGAGGGGCTGAAGCCCGTGGCTCCGGCGAGCAAACGGGATCTGATTCGCCGCGCGACACTGGACCTGATTGGCCTGCCGCCGACGATTGACGAAATCGAGGCTTTCGAGAAAGACAATTCGCCCGACGCATTCGCTAAGGTTGTGGACCGTCTGCTGGCCTCGCCGCACTACGGCGAACGCTGGGGCCGTGTATGGCTGGACGTTGCGCGTTACGGCGAAGACGACTATCGCAGTCTGAATTCGAATCCCAAAGGCTATCGCCCGTATCCCAACGCCTATGCGTATCGCGATTGGGTGATTGACGCCTTCAACGACGACATGCCGTATGACACTTTCGTCAAGGCGCAGCTCGCCGGTGACCTTATGGACCAGTCGGTCCGCTACAAGATGCTGCCGGCCACCGGATTCCTCGGTTTAGGCCCCTGGTATTACGACAACGGCTCGAATGAAGTCACCCGCGCGGATGAGAGGCATGATCGCGTGGACGTGGTAACTCGCGGATTCCTCGGGTTGACCGTTGCCTGCGCCCGCTGCCACGATCACAAGTACGATCCGATTCCGCAGACCGACTACTACTCGTTAGCGGGCGTGTTCTTCAACACGATCTACGAAGAGTATCCAACGGCTCCGAAGAATATCGTCGACGAGTACGAGAAGCTTCAATCGCAGCTCGATGAAAAGAGCAAAATCCTTCAGGAAAAGACGAAAGTTCAAACGGCGGAGCTGCAGCGCTCCTACGCCTTCAAGACTTCCGACTACCTCCAGGGTGTTTGGGATGTAAGTCCGGCAGGAAAGAAAGACAAGGGCACGGTTGCCGAATCGAGAAAGCTGGATTATGAAGTGTTGGACCGCTGGGTCAAGTACATGGACAAGAAGACTACCAAGTATCACAACAAGGATGCTTGGCAGGCCATGATGAAGTCCAAGAACGGCGGCACGGCTGCCGAAGCCAAGCGGCTAGCGGACAAATTCCAGGATGAAGTGGTTGAGGCAATGCTGGCTCAGGCCGATCTTGACGCCCAAAATCAAATCATCAAGGACAAGGACGTTGAGGGTACCAAGCCGAAGAAGCGCACTGATAAGCCGAGTAACTTCGTCTCGAATCGAGACTTTAATCCTGGTTCGCAGCTGCGCCTGCTGAGTCTTCCGGAAGAGCAGAACAACTTCTACCAGGAAGTTTTCGTTCGGGAGGTAAAGGACACCGACGATCCGAACGCGGATGCGGCAGCCGGCGGCGGACGCAATGCTGGCGGCGGCGTCCTCGCATTCCGGGGCTATGGCCTGCAGAGCCGCCTGGGACCAGAAGGTCAGGCGCTCGACAAGGAGATCCAGGACGACATCGATGCGCAGCGAAAGAAGCTGGATACCTTGAAGTACCCCTTCGTTCATGGCGTTAAGGATTCCGAGACGCCGGTCAATATCCAGCTGGCCCTTCGCGGGAACCCGATGAACCTGGGTCCGGAAGTGCCCCGCCACTTCCTCAGTATTCTGTCCGACGGAGATCCGAAGCCGTTCACGGAAGGCAGCGGACGGAAGGAATTGGCCGAGGATATCGTGAAGCAGCCCTTGGCCATGCGCGTGATCGTGAACCGGATCTGGAAAGAGCATTTCGATACCGGCATCGTCGACACGCCCAGCAACTTCGGGCAGAAGGGCGAACGGCCCACCAATCCCGAATTACTCGAGTATCTGGCCAACGACTTCGTGAAGAATGGCATGTCCATCAAAAAGCTGCAGCGCGAGATCATGCTGTCGCAGGTGTATCAGCTCAGCACGCAGAACAACGACGCGAACTTCGCTAAGGATTCGGGCAACCGCTTCTACTGGCACGCCAACCACCACCGGTTGGATGCGGAAGAACTTCGCGACTCGGTGCTCTCGGCTGCGGGCAATCTGGATGACGAAATCGGAGGCCCTTCCGAGGAATTGACGCCAGCCAACCTTCGCCGCACGGTTTACGGCAAGGTTAGCCGGTATAAGCTCGACACTTATCTGTCGACCTTCGATTTCCCGACTCCGAATATCAGCGCGGAGAAGCGCTTCGTGACAACCGTTCCGCTGCAGCGCCTGTTCCTGATGAACAGCGACTTCATGCAGATCGAATCCGAGGAATTAGCCAAGCGTGTAGAGGGTACCGAGCCGGATAACACGGCGCGAATCAAGAAGATCTACCAGCTCGCCTTTGGGCGGCTGCCAAGCGACGCCGAGATCAAAATCGGAATCGAATACCTGCATGATGAGCCCATGCGGGAGTACGAGGAGAACAAGAATAAGCCGCCCGAGGCCGATACCGGAGGGGGAGGCCGCGGTGGCCGAGGTGGCGGCAAGGGCGGTGGCGGCAAAGGCGGAAAAGGTGGCGGCGGAAAAGGCGGCGGCGGAGTCGCGATCACTCAGGTCGATGCGCCCGCTGGCGCTGATGCGGGGGCGGAAGATCCGAACGCCGATATGGGCAACGGCATGATGGGCGGCGTCGGAGGCGGCGGTGGTGGCGGATTTGCTGGCGGCGGTAAGGGCGGCGGCAAAGGCGGTGGCGGCAAAGCAGGCGGCGGCGGCGGCCGAGGCGGCGGAGCCGCGGCGGCTCCGACTGTCAAGTACGAAGCGACGGCCCTGGGTCGCTACGTCAAAACGCTGCTCAGCTCCAGCGAGTTTTTATTCGTCAACTAACCGAATTGGAAAAAGGAAATCCTAATGGAACATAAATCTGGCAATCCTTCAACGCGGCGCGAAGCTCTGCGCCGCATCGGCAACGGCTTCGGCATGATGGCTTTCGCGAGTGCCGTAAGTGAGTCAATCCTCAAAGCAGGAGTTTCCACCGCAGACGGCGGCGTCATGGTTGGCAAACTCGATTATCCGCAGCGGGTAAAGCGCGTCATCTTCCTGTTCATGAATGGCGGATGCTCCACGCTCGACTCGTTCGATCCTAAGCCGGCGCTAGAGAAATACGACGGCCAGCCGCTGCCTGGCGGCGACATTAAAACCGAGCGTCGAACCGGCGAGCTGATGAAATCGCCGTTCAAATTCAAGAAATACGGGCAGTGCGGCATGGATGTCAGCGAACTGTGGCCTCACTTGGGTGAGGTCGCGGACGATATCTGCTGGATTCGGTCGGTCTATACTGAGATCCCGAATCATGAACCATCCTGCTTAATGATGAACACTGGCGCAAACCAGGCCGGCCGTCCTTCGGTGGGTGCGTGGCTCACTTACGGGCTCGGTACAGATAATCAGAATCTGCCCGGGTACGTGGTTCTTTGCCCCAATGTTCCCACTACCGTTGGCCCCCCCCTCTGGAGCAACGGCTTCCTTCCGGCCGTGAACCAGGGAACCTTCATCGCAAATCGAGTTCAGGCGGCGAACGGCCCGGGCGCCGATGACCCGGCAGCCGCTCCGGCCGATGCCGACGCAGCCGCCGCGGATGCTCCTCCCGCCGACGCGGCCGCCGACGCCGAGAATGCGGATGGTGCGTCCATGAAAGACAAGGACGGCAAGGAGAAGCCGCCCAAGCCGGTTGTGATCGAAAAAAGTTTCGATCCCAAGAAACTGGTCAACTACGTCAACAATCCTAAATTCAGTTTGACGGAGCAGCGCCGCGAGCTCGACATGCTGGACGAGCTCGAGAAAATGCGCGCCGAAACGCAAGGGACCGATCAAATGATCGAAGCCACCGTCAAGTCGATGGAAACCGCGTATCGGATGCAAACGGAAGCGCCAGAGGTCTTCGACATCCGCAAGGAGAAACAGGCAACCCTGGATATGTACGGTCAGGGTGCGGTCGCGCGCGGATCGCTGATGGCTGTGCGTCTGGCCGAAAAGGGCGTTCGCATGGTGCAGGTGTACTACTCATCGGGTGATCCCTGGGATGCACACGGAGACATCTTCGCCCATAAGACCAACGCCAAGAATTCCGATCAGGCCTTCGCGGCTGTGATCAAGGATTTGAAGCTGCGCGGTCTGTGGAAAGATACCCTCGTGGTTTGCGGTTCCGAGTTCGGTCGCACCCCGGTCCGTGAAGTTGGCGGCGGTGGCGGCGGAAGTGTAAAGCGCGGCCGCGATCATAATCCATTCGGATTCACCATGTGGCTCTCGGGCGGAGCAGTCAAGGGAGGCACGATCTACGGGGCCACCGATGACTTTGCCTTCCGCGCCGTGGAAAAACCGGTCCATGTCCACGACATCCATGCGACCATCCTGTACTTGCTCGGCATCGATCATACTAAGCTTACTTACCGGTATAGCGGACGCGACTTCCGCCTGACTGACGTCGCCGGAAATGTGCTGCACGACCTGGTAGCTTAGTCAGTCAAGTCAACTAAAAAACACGCAGGTGGGGGCGTCCTCGTATCGAGGGCGTCTCTGCCTGCGTTGTTGTTTTTTGGTACTCACCGAAATCCAAACCCGAAATTAAGCCGTTCCTCACGACCAACTTTTTCTTATGACCAACATTGGATATTTTGATTTGATCCAAACTGCATAAACCTCCTATACTCGAAACACCTATTTGACCAAGGCCTAGTCGGCCTCATTCACCCTTCCTTGTCCGGGGTTATTTCCTGAATCATCCATGACCGTTCGTTAGGGCGACTCCCGTCACGCTCTGTTCAGTCTCGCAATCCATTTCAAAACATTTTTACCAAGGAGAATCGCCGATGCTTCGGTATTCGATTATCTTTTTCGTCGGCATATTGCCGCTGGCGGCGCAGTCCACCTCGCTTCAGGGGGTCGTAAAAGACCCGCAAGGCGCCAGTATCGCGGCAGCCATCGTAACCATCACAAATACCGAGACTTCCGCGATGCGGAAAGAGGTCTCCGATGAAGCTGGGGCGTATCGCTTCTTCCAGGTAATCCCAGGACCCTACAAGCTTGAAGTCCAAAAGCCGGGATTTACCACCAAGATCAGCAGCGTCGTTCTACAGGTGGACTTGCCGGTCACTCTGGACCTGCAGCTGGACGTCGGCCAGACCAGTAACGTGGTCAACGTCACCGCGGAAACGACGACGATCAACACCGAGAACGCGACCACAGGAAACCCGTTCACTGAAGTGCAGGTCGATACTTTGCCCCTGCAGACTCGCAACGTAGTTGCGCTGATGGGTCTTCAAGCCGGCGTCACAAGCGGCGGAAACGTCGTGGGCGGAGGGTCCAATCAGAATTACGTCACGGTTGACGGCGCTGACGTCAACGGATTCAGCGGCACGGGCGGTTTTAGCACCTCGATTCCGGTTCCGCTCGATTCTGTTCAGGAGTTCCGTACTGTTGTCTCGGGCGAAGGCGCCGATCTTGGACGCGGCTCCGGCGGGCAAGCGCAGGTCGTCACCAAGAGCGGCTCGAATCAGTTTCACGGCGGCGCGTATGAATTCAACCGCAATACAGATTTCGAAGCCAACGACTTTTTCAGCAACAAAGCCGGCGTTCCTCGCCCGGCGTTGATCCGCAACCAATACGGCGGCACCATCGGCGGCCCGATCAAGAAAAACAAGCTGTTCTTCTTCTATAACTTTGAAGGCCGGAAGGACCGCAGCGCCAGCGCCAAGAGCGACACCGTTCCGGCAGACACGCTCCGCCAAGGAATTGTTCAGATTCTCTTGAAGAGCGGCCAGGTCGTCCAGCTCAATCAGCAGGATGTCAAGAACCTCGATCCCGATGGGATTGGGTTCAATCCCTACGTCTTGGCGCAAATGCAGCTCTATCCGCATGGCAACGATCCGACGGCGCAGGCGGATCTGGGACGGAACTTTAACACGTTGCTTTTCAATGCCCCCGCGCCCTACAACGACCACACTCAGGTGGGCAAGCTCGATTTCACCCTTAGCAGCAAGATGACCTTCTCGCTGCGTGGCACGCTCGATGGAAACTCCACCGCTGCCGCACCGAATTTCCCGGGACAGGGGCCCGCGTCGGAAAGCCTCGGCAACCCTCGCGGTTTAGCGGCGCGCTACACTTACGTGATCTCGCCGACACTGGTGAATGCCTTTAATTACGGCTACACACGCACCAGTTCCTCCAGCACGGGCAACCAGTTGGTCGTCCCCACCTATGGGTTCACGGCCCTTCAGGCTACTCCCCGCCCAAGTCAGTCGTTCACTCCGGTGCAAAGCTACAACGACGATCTAACCTTCAATCATGGGCGGCACACCATGGGATTCGGAGTCGCCTGGCACCACGAAGAAACTAGCAGCTACAACTTCGGCAACGAGCCTAGCTACAGCTTTGGCTCGTCGGTTCTGCTCGGGTTAGGCAACGACATTACCGCCGACGTTCAAAACTACATTGATAAGTCGATCCCCGGAGGGGCCCTGGCTTCGACCAGCCAAACCACCAGTTTATTCGGGGCGATCTTCGGCCTCATGAACGCTGGGGGCGCCACCTATAACTACAATCTGAACGGAACCGCCATCCCCTTCGGCCAACCCGTCAAACGCAGTTTCTCGGACAGTTCTCCCGAGTTTTATGCGCAGGACTCCTGGAAGGTCAAGTCCAACCTGACGCTCACCTACGGACTGCGCTACTCCATCTATGGAGTGCCCTACGAAACCGATGGCGTCCAGGTTAATCCGACTGTACCCATCAACACATTCTTCGCTCAACGCCAAGCCTCAGCGACGTATGGAGTTCCCAACTGGGCAGCGCCGGACGCGTTCATTACCTACAAAATCGCCGGCCCTGTCAACAATGGGCCCGGCTACTACCCGACTAGCTATAATGATCTGGCGCCGCGCTTCGGCTTTGCCTATTCGCCCAAGGGAGTGCTGGAGAAGTACCTGGGCAAAGGCAGCGTGCTTCGCGGAAGTTACGGCATTGTCTACGACAATTACGGAGCCAGCCTGGCGTCGAGCCTAGCCAGCGGCGGAACGCCTGGCCTCATCACCTCCGTCCAGCAGACCGTGAACACGAACTTCACCACGGCCCCGCGCTACGATGGCACTTTGAACACCGTCGCGCAAATCCCGGCCCCTGTCGCCGGCACCGCCTTCCCGTACACACCCGGCGTCGTCCAGGGCGGTTTCACGTCCTTCACGGAAGTCTCGGGCAACTTGAAGGCGCCCTACGAACACGTCATCAGCCTGAACTATGCTCGCCCGCTGCCGAAACATATGAGTATCGAGGTCGGATACGCGGGCCGGTTCACCCACCGGGGACTCCAGAGTGAGGACACAGGCCAGCCGCTCAGCCAGTTCAAAGACCCGGTTTCGGGACAGACTTGGCAGCAGGCCACCGCCGTCCTGGCCACGCTTCATGACGAAGGCCTTCAGCCAGCGCAAGTAAAGGCGAATCCGAGCCTTGTTCCAGTTCAGCCCTTTATTCAGGACATGCTGCCCACTGCGGCCGCGAACTTCCTCCCCGGCGCAAGTAACACCGCTGCCGTGTTCTACGAGGCCTTCCAGGCCTTCGCGGGAAGCTGGCTGGACACGCTGAATGAAATGGATCGAATCCATGTCAATGGCGGAGTGACCAACGGCCCCACGGGGTGTGTGTTCATTACCGGATGCAATACCGTGTTTATGACCCAGGCTTCCGACATCGGGACCACCATGAACACCGGTCAGGCGGCGTACAACGCAGCGCTGGTTTCGATCCGCCGCACGCAGACACATGGCTGGGGCTATGACTTCAACTACACCTGGTCGCATGCCATCGACGATGGCACGACGCAGAACGCGTTCGTCCCGCTGCAAGGATTGGGGCCGTCATCGTTCGACATGCGGCACCAGATCAACGCTAACTTCGTGGTCGATGTCCCGGTCGGCAAGGGCAAGGCCCTGCTTGGCAACTCCTCCAGATGGCTGGACGAGATCGTCGGTGGCTGGACGGTCAGCGACATCTACACCTTCCACACGGGAAGCCCCCTCAGCTGCAGTTCCTCGAACATGTATAACGTGAACTATCTGAGCAGTGCACTCTGCGTCCTCTACCCCGGCTTGACCAGTCCACCGTCTCGCAGCTTCGGGGTCGATCAGACCGGAATCTTCAACGAGTACCAGAACACCAACGTCGCCTCCGAGTTTGTCCCCAGCCTCCCGGGTGTAACCGGACAGACCGGCATGGCCCGGGGATTGTCCTTCTGGGCGGATGACATGGCTCTCAACAAGAACTTCAGGCTTCCAAGAGAATCGATGCGAGCCACGTTACGGATTGAAGCCTACAACGTCTTTAACAAACAGGAGTTCAGTTCTTCCACCATGAGCATTCAGCAGTTGGTCGGCACGACACCGCAAGGATATCCGTCCAACTTCGGAAACTCGACGTTCGGCGAAATCAAGAGCTCAGCGAGCACGCCTCGGGTGCTGCAGGCGGTGTTAAGGTTCAGCTTCTAGAGGGTAAGGATCACGCTCAACGGCAGGGCTGGCCCCTGCCGTTGGGCATAGGATGTAGTTTCCAAAAACGGGAGGTTTTCCAGAATCCGGTACTTCACCTGCTGATGCTTTTATAAGTGCGATTGCATAATTTGATTTGACCCCTAATTTCCACTCTCCTATACTGGGCGTATCCTTAGAGGGCCTTGTTGGCCCGCAGACTCTCACGTCTGAGTAACCATTTCGGTCGACTCCCGTCTCGTCTGACCAAGTTCCGCACCCAGGTCCTTCCCCCCAATTTCATAGGAGAGTACGCCGATGATGCGTTTCGCTATTATTTTTTTCGCGGCCATGCTGCCATTGGCAGCCCAATCAACTTCATTGCAGGGAGTCGTAACCGACCCGCAAGGCGCCACCATAGCCGGTGCCGTCGTCACCATAACCAACACAGAAACCTCGGCCGTTCGCAAGGAGCCGACGGATGAGAACGGCGTCTATCGGATTCAGCAGGTTCTTCCCGGTCCCTACAAAGTGGAAGTCCAGAAGCCAGGCTTTACGACGAAGGCCTCAACTGTAGTTTTGCAAGTCGATTTACCGGATACGCTGAATGTCCAACTGGACGTCGGTCAGACCTCCAACGTCGTGAACGTAACGGCTGAGACGACCACAATCAATACAGAGAATGCAACGACGGGAAATCCATTCACCGAGACGCAGATTGAAAATCTCCCGCTTCAGCTCCGCAACGTAGTGGCCCTCATGAGCCAGGAAGCCGGCGTGACAGCCAACGGAAACGTGGTGGGCTCTACCAGTAAGCAGAATTATGTGACTGTGGACGGCGCAGACGTCAACGGTTTTACCGGGACTGGCGGCTTTAGCTCGGCAGTGCCGATTCCTCTCGACTCCGTTCAGGAATTTCGGACGACCGTCAACGGGCAGGGCGCCGATCTCGGCCGGGGATCCGGCGGGCAGGCTGCAGTCGTTACCAAAAGCGGCTCGAATCAATTTCATGGAGGGCTCTATGAATTCAATCGCAACACCGATTTCGAAGCCAACGATTGGTTCAGCAACCGCGCCGGTGTAGCCCGCCCGGGGTTGATCCGGAATCAATACGGCGGCACCATCGGCGGTCCTATTAAGAAGAATAAGCTTTTTTTCTTCTATAACTTCGAAGGCCGCCAGGATCGGAGTCAGGCCGCCAAGACGGACGTCGTCCCCAGCGCCACCTTCCGGGAGGGGTTGGTCGGGGTTCAATTGAAGACCGGAGGGAACATCGAACTTACTCCCGCGCAGGTACAGCAGATTGACCCGCTCGGAATTGGGGAGAATCCCTACATGCTCCAGTTGTTTCAGCAATATCCACAGGGCAACAACCCTCTGAGCGCTGCCGACAAGGGTCTGAACCTTAACGATCTGACGTTCAACGCCGCACAGCCGTATCACGAACATACCCAGGTGGGCAAGATCGATTACAACATCAATTCCAGGATGACCTTTTCGATCCGTGGCACCCTCGACGGGACATCCCAGGTAAGCACCTCGGCGCAGTTTCCCGGCCAAGCGCCGTCGCAGACAAGCCTTAGCAATCCGCGCAATCTGGGGGCGCGCTACACCTACGTCATATCGGCGAACATCGTGAATGCGTTCAACTTCGGCTACACCCGATCCAGTTCATCCCAAACCGGGAACGAGAATATCGTACCCAGCATTGTTTTCACACCTCTGACTCCAACTCCCCGCGAACAACAGATATTCACGCCAGTTCAGAGCTACAACGACGACTTGACCTGGAACAAAGGCAAGCACACGATTCAATTCGGCGGCGTCTGGCACCATGCAACGACGGCGACCAACAACTACAACAACCTGCCCGGCTACAGCTTTAGCAACAATACGCTGCTCAATCTGGGCGGCGACATCCAAACCGACGCCCTGGCAGTGATTCAAAAGCTCGTCCCCGGCGCGGCTCTTGCTTCCACAAGTAATCTGGACAGCGCCTTCGGAGCAAGCTTCGGCCTGTTAAACGCCGTGAGCGGCAGCTACAACTACACCCTTAGCGGCAACTCTATCCCCTTCGGGCAGCCTGTCGATCGCGCCTTCGCGACCAGCTCGCCGGAGTTCTACGCGCAGGATTCCTGGAAAGTGAAATCGAACTTAACGATCACCTATGGCCTGCGTTATTCGATCTACGGAGTTCCCTACGAGACCGGCGGTGTTCAGCTTGAGCCGACCATCCCTGTGAACGAGTATTTTGCGCAACGCCAAGCTTCGGCGAACCTCGGGGTTCCGGGCTGGGCCGCGCCTGACGCCAACATCACCTACGAACTCGGCGGGCCCATAAACCACGGTCCGGGTTACTATCCGGAAACCTACAACGATCTGGCGCCGCGCTTCGGTCTGGCCTATCAGCCCAAGGGCGAACTCGAGAAGTTCCTCGGAAAAGGGAGCGTCATCCGTGCCAGCTACGGCATTGTCTACGATAATTACGGCAACGACCTGGCGGCGAGCTTGGCCAGCGGCGGGACCCCCGGCTTGGTTTCCAGCATCCCACAAGCGTCGAACCTGAACTACACGACCGGCTCGCGCTACAACGGCACCAGCGCTTCTTTTCCAGCGGCTGTGCCCCCGGCTGCCGGCATCACCTTCCCTTATACGCCTCCGCTCCAACAGGCGCAGTTCAATCAGTTTACCGAAGTTTCCGGCGACCTGAAGGCGCCCTATGAACATCTCATCAGCATCAACTACGCCCGGCCGTTGCCGAAGCATATGAGTATCGAGATTGGCTACGCCGGCCGGTTGTCTCACCGCGGGCTGATTACACAGGACTACGGCCAGCCGCTCAGCCAGTTTGTCGACCCGAAGTCGGGTCAGACGTGGCAGCAGGCGGCGGGCGCTCTGGCACTGCTCCATGATGAAGGGCTCACGCAGCAGCAAGTTAAGGCCAATCCGAACCTGGTTCCGCTCCAACCTTTTATTCAGGACATGTTCCCGACTGCGGCGGCGACCTATCTTCCCGGCGCGAGTGCCTCCGCAGCCGTCTTCTACGACGCCTTCGCGGATAACTCCGGTAGCTGGCTGGACACGTTGAATACTCTCGATCGCAACCACGTGACCGGAGCCGCCAACACACTACAAGGCTGCATCACGATCACCGGATGCAACACTTTCTACATGACGCAAAACTCCGGCATCCCGACCACAACGAACAGCGGTCAAGCTGCCTATAACGGGCTGCTGATCTCGCTTCGGCGCACGGTCACCCACGGCTGGGGCTACGATTTCAATTACACCTTTTCGCACGCCATCGATAATGACCTCGGCGGCGAGATCCAGAACGCGTTCAATCCGTCCCAGAACCTGGGGCCGGCTGGATTTGACCAACGGCAGACGATCAACGCCAACTTCGTAGTGGAGCTTCCGGTTGGCAAGGGAAAGACTTTGGGATCCAACATGCCAATGTGGGCCGACGAAGTTGTCGGGGGATGGCAACTGAGCAGCCTCTATACCTTCTACACCGGGTCTCCGATCAACTGCAGCGCGTCGAGTCAATACAACGTCAACTACCAAAACTCGTCGTCCTGCAACCTGTACCCGGGCCTGTCGTCACCCCCGCCCGCTCATCTTCAATTCGACAATCTGGGTGTTCCGAGCTTTTTCGCCAATCCCAACGTCGCGGCGGACTTTGTTCCTGGCCTGCCAGGCATTCCCGGTTACGTCGGCCTCTACCGCGGCCTGGATTTCTGGAACGATGACATGGCGCTAAACAAGAACTTCAGGCTTCCGAGGGAGGGAATGCGCGCCACCCTTCGTATCGAAGCGTACAACGTCTTCAATCATGAAGTGTTCGGAACCCCGTCGCTGGGCATCAGCAGCAACACTCCCGGCACCACCACTTTCGGGTCTCCTTCGAACTTCGGAAGCACGACCTTCGGCGAAATCACCAAATCGGCGAGCACACCTCGTGTGTTGCAAGCCGTGTTGAGGTTCACTTTCTAATTTGAGAAAAACTGCAATTGCTTTCACTTTGACGGTCCTCGCATTTGCCTGGGCTTCCGAACCGGACGGCGCCGGTTTGGAGCCCGGGCAATTGCCCGCTTCCTGGCTCACTTGCGGCCCCAACGCGGTCAGCGTTCCGGATTGGCAGGTTCACGAATACAACGACAACTTCTACATCCTGCGGGAATCCGGCTGCATCAATTATGAAAAGCCTTTCCTGTACCTGATTTTCGGGGACCAGAAAGCGCTCCTCGAAGATACGGGCGCGGGACAGGTGAACACCGGGCCCTTCGTCGAGGGGCTGCTGGCGAAGTGGGCCAAGAAGACCGGCCACGCTCCGGTGCAGCTCATGGTGGTTCACTCGCACAATCACGGCGATCACACCGCCGGCGACAAGCAGATTCAGACCATGCCTGAAATAGAGTTCATCGCCCCCTCCGTGGCGGCGATTCAGAAGGCAGCGAACATCACCAATTGGCCCACCGATCCGGGAACCATCGATCTGGGCGGCCGGGTTCTGGATGTGCTCGGAATTCCCGGCCATCAGGACGCCAGCATCGCCATCTACGACCGCAAGACCGGCATTTTTCTGACCGGCGACACACTGTATCCGGGGCGTCTCTACGTCTCGGACTTCCCAGCTTACATGGCCAGCGCCCAACGTATGGCGGATTTCGTGAAGACGCATCCCATTGCGCACGTTCTGGGCACGCATATTGAACAGAGCGCCACGCCCTATCTGGATTATCCGATCCGCACGACCTATCAACCGAACGAGCATAGTTTGGCGATGACTCGCGCCAATGTTCTGGAGTTGAACGAAGCGGTTCAAAGCATGAAGGACAAGCCCGAAAAGCTGGCTCTGCCGGACTTCACCGTCCAGCCGCAGGCGCCACGGCAACCGAAGGGGAACCAGAAGAAAAATTAGATGCGCGGCTACCTGGCCGGTTCTTCTTCGGCACTTGCAGCATCTGTTGGAGTGCTGGAATCCTTGAGTCCGGCCAGCGCGGAACCCTCAAAGATGAAGTGCTCACTCAGCACGTCGCCGGCGGTGAAGGACGATTTGGCCACGCCGGATTCCGCGTGCCCAACCTTGTTGGCGAGGAAATGGTACAGCTCATGAGCCAGCACCCGGCCCATCGCCCGCCCATACAGGAAGTCACGCTGTCCCGGAGCCGCCAGCGCCAGTTCAGGCGCCAGCAATTGCGTGAGCGTCTCGCAATTGATCCAACTGAAAGGAAGGACTTGATCGCCGTCCACGGCCGTCGAAGCCAGACTGGCTCCCCGCTCGACCGGTTTGACATAGGCGTTCGCCTCGGGAACGCGGCAAACCCCGCGCAACTCGACCACCGCCACAACGCTCGCGTCGTCGGAGGAATTGCCCAGACTTTTCCACTGGACCCGGTAGCCCGCGGATTGAAGCTGGGTTTCCAATTCGCCCTGCATGAAAGAGAGGATCTGGCCAGAATCGCGGTTCGCGCCCTTCTGGAGGTACACCACCACTTTCCGATCGGGAGAAGAGACTGGCTCCGCCCGGCCGGTACAGAGGCCGAAAATCAGCACGCCACAGAGTGCTGTCAAACGTTGCGCATACACGGCGCGAAATCCTCAGGAAGTATATCATCTAAAAATGTCAAGCGGCAGGGGGCCGGTTTTTGAGCCGCTCGGGTACGATGGTGGCGGCCTGGTGATTCCAGCGAACGACGTGTCTTTGTTGCGCCTGTTGCAGCTCGCCGATTCGGCGATTCCCGTGGGCGGATCGGCGCATTCGTTTGGGCTCGAGACGATGGCCGAAGAAGGTTCTCTCACGCCGGATCGCCTGGAATCGTTCCTTCACGATCATCTTCAGGAAGCCGGGGCTTTAGAAGCCGCGTTTGTACGGCGAGCCTGGAGAGCCCGCGACCGCCGCGAACTAAGTCAGGAGTTGAGTGCGCGAAAACCGGCACGCGAATCCCGCGAGGCAAGCCTGAAGCTGGGGCGCCGGTTCGCGGAACTTTTGAACGCCGTGATAGGCGCCCCGGTGTTGGATACCGACGTGCATTACTCGGTCGCCTTTGGCGGCGCGGGCGCCGTCCTGGGTATCGCGGAAGACGCTGTCGTGCTGGCCTACTTGCACCAATCCATGGCCGGACTTATTTCCGCGTGTCAGCGCCTGATGCCGTTAGGCCAGCTCGCGGCCAGCAGGATCCTTTGGAACGTGAAGCCCGCAATTGCCCGGGCTGCGCACTCCGAAACAAATCAGTCTGAGGAGGTCTGGTGCTTCAGTCCGTATCCGGAGCTGGCGTCGATGCGGCACGGTTCACTCGAAACACGCCTGTTCATCAGTTGAGCCTGTCCTTCGAGCTCAACCGCCTCAGGGTGAATTGCCAGGATCCGCCGTGGAAAGTGGTACGGGCGTTTCGACATGCGGACTCTGGAGTGTTGGTGCACCTGAATAACATTTCCGGCGGGGTGCTCGCCGGAGATCGCCTGGCCCTCGATGTCACGGTGCAGCCTGGCGCGATGGCGCAAATCACGACCACGGGGGCGACGCGGCTATACCGGCACCGCGCCGGAGCGCGGGACTCCGAGCAATCCACGACATTTTCTGTCGGCGAAAATGCTCGGCTCGAATATTTGCCTGACCCGTTAATTCCTTATGCCGGCTCGCGGCATACGCAGCGAACCAGGATTCGATTGGACTCGGGCGCGTCCCTGTTCTGGTGGGAGGTGCTTGCTCCCGGAAGGAAAGCTCATGGCGAGTCCTTCGCGTTCGAGAGGCTACGAATCGAAAGCGAAGTCCGCACGCAGAGCCGTCCGCTGCTGCGGGAGGATTTTCTGCTGGAGCCCGCGAAGCGGCCGTTGGGGGTGACTGCGAGAATGCTGCAATACTCCTATGTCGCCAGTCTGTATGTCTGTCAGGAGGGAAAGCCCGCCGCGTTTTGGCGAAACCTGGAAGACGCCCTGAACGCGGAGGCTGCGCAGCACACGCGGTCCGGTGAGACAATGTGGGGCGCGAGCACATTGGTTTCGGACGGAGTGATTGTCAGGGGGTTGAGCACGTCCAACCGATTCATCCCCGCGGCTCTGGTTCATTTCTGGCGCTTGGGGCGCCGGGCGTTGACCGGTGAGGATCCCGTTCCCCCGCGTAAAATTTATTAGGAAAAACGACGGCAAAAAGACGATTGTCTGCGGCACAATTACATAGAGGAGGGACAGCATGCACTTAACGGCACGGGAGCAGGAACGCTTGATGATCTACGTCGCAGCCGATGTGGCGCGCAAACGCCGCGCGCGCGGGTTGAAACTGAATTATCCGGAGGCAATCGCGATCATCACCGCCGACATTCTGGAGTGGGCTCGCGACGGCAAGACCGTGGCGGAGATCATGACCCTTGGAGAAACCGTGCTGGAATCGAGCGACGTCATGGAAGGCATCCCTGAAATGATTCACGAGGTTCAGGTGGAGGCGACGTTTCCCGACGGAACCAAGCTGGTGACGGTGCACGATCCAATTCAATGAAGATCATACCTGGCGAATATTTTCTTGAAAGCCGCCCGATTGAGGCCAACGCCGGACGTAAGACTGTGCTTCTGGTGGTGCGAAACACCGGCGACCGTCCGGTCCAGGTGGGCAGCCACTACCATTTCTATGAAGTCAACAACGCGCTCGATTTTGAGAGGCAAGCCGCGCGCGGCATGCGCCTGAATATCCCTGCGGGAACCTCCGTGCGGTTCGAGCCGGGTGAGGAAAAAGAAGTCAACCTGGTTGAGTACGCGGGCGCAAAGGTGGTTCTGGGCCACCAGGGCAAGGGGAACAAATGAGCCTTTCCATTCCACGTCGTACCTATGCGGATCTGTACGGCCCGACCAAAGGCGATCGCGTGCGGCTGGCTGACACGGATCTGGTGGTCGAAGTAGAAAAGGACTTCGCTTCTTACGGCGACGAGATCACTTTCGGTGGCGGCAAAGTGATTCGCGACGGCATGGGGCAGAGCTCGCGGGCCACCAGAGCCGACGGCGTTCTAGACCTGGTGATCACCAACGCCCTGATCGTTGACCACTGGGGAATCGTCAAGGGCGATATCGGAATTCGCGATGGGCGCATCGTTAAAGTCGGGAAGGCGGGCAATCCGGATACGATGCACGGCGTGGATCCGGAGCTCGTCGTCGGCGCTTCCACAGAAGTGATCGCCGGCGAAAATCTGATCGTCACCGCTGGGGCGATCGACAGCCATATTCATTTCATTTCGCCTCAGCAGGTGTATGAGGCGCTTTCGAACGGCATCACGACCATGATCGGCGGCGGGACGGGGCCGGCTACGGGAACCGCCGCCACCACTTGCACGCCGGGCGCTTGGAATATGGCTCGGATGCTGGAAGCGGCCGACGCTTGGCCGATGAATTTCGGTTTTCTAGGAAAGGGCAATGCCGGGACCACGGCTCCGCTTGCGGAACAGGTGCGTTCAGGAGCGTGCGGCCTGAAGCTGCATGAAGACTGGGGCACCACGCCCGCGGCCATCGACGCCTGCCTCCAAGTAGCCGACGAGTTCGATGTCCAAGTGGCGATCCATACAGACACGATCAACGAATCCGGCTTCGTCGAAGACACCATCGCCGCAATCGCGGGACGCGCCATCCACACGTATCACACGGAAGGCGCCGGCGGCGGCCATGCGCCGGATATCATTCGTATCGCGGCGCTGCCGCATATTCTGCCTTCGTCGACCAATCCCACACGGCCCTATACCGTTAACACCATCGCCGAACATCTGGACATGCTGATGGTGTGCCATCATCTGAATCCTTCCGTGCCGGAAGACGTGGCTTTCGCGGAGAGCCGGATTCGGCCGGAAACCATCGCGGCCGAAGACATCCTGCACGATCTGGGAGTGTTCAGCATGATCTCCAGTGATTCGCAGGCGATGGGGCGGATCGGCGAGGTTGTAACGCGCACTTGGCAAACCGCGCACAAAATGAAGACGCAGCGTGGGGCTTTGCCCGAAGACACAGCTCGTCATGACAACTTCAGGGCCAAGCGTTATGTGGCCAAGTACACCATCAATCCAGCGGTGACGCACGGAATCGCGCATGAAGTCGGTTCGATTGAGCCGGGCAAGTTGGCGGATATCGTGCTCTGGAAGCCGTCGATGTTCGGCGTGAAACCGGAGATGGTGGTCAAGGGCGGCTTCATAGCCTGGAGCGTGATGGGCGACGCCAACGCCTCGATTCCTACTCCGCAGCCGGTCATTTACCGTCCAATGTTCGGGTCGTTCGGCGGGGCAACGGCATCGACCTCGGTGACCTTCGTTTCCGCGGCGTCGCTAACCGAAGGCGTCGCAGAGCGTTTCCGCAAGCGTGCCGTGGCGGTGAAGAACTGCAGGGCGATTGGCAAGCGCGACATGGTTCACAACTCGGCGACGCCGAACATCGAAGTGGATCCTGAGACATATGAGGTGCGCGCCGATGGTGTTTTATTGACCTGCGAACCGGCGGCTATCCTGCCGTTGGCTCAGCGCTATTTTCTGTTCTAAAAGGAGTTTGGGAGCAATATGAGAGCGTTTCGAGTAGGCATCGCCGGACCTGTCGGTTGCGGCAAGACAGCGTTGGTGGATCGTTTGAGCAAGCGGTTGTGGCCGGAGATGAACATGGCCGTGGTCACCAACGACATCTACACCAAGGAAGACGCGGAGTTTCTGATTCGCCAGGGAACTCTGCCGGCCGGGCGAGTGCTGGGCGTGGAAACCGGTGGGTGTCCGCATGCGGCGATTCGCGAAGATGCTTCCATGAATCTGGAAGCCATCGCGGAGCTGGAATCCGCGCATCCCGGCCTGGAACTGATCTTCGTCGAGAGCGGAGGCGATAACCTGGCGGCGGCGTTCAGCCCGGAACTGGTGGACGCTTTTATCTACGTGATCGACGTCTCGGGAGGCGATAAGATTCCGCGCAAGGGCGGCCCGGGAATCAAGCGGAGCGGCCTGCTGGTGATCAATAAAATCGATTTGGCGCCGCACGTAGGTGCGTCGCTTGAAGTTATGGATCGGGATACGCGCCGCCAGCGGGGCGACGCACCGTTTGTTTTCACGAACTTGATGGATGGAACCGGACTGGACGAAGTGACAGCCTGGCTGCTGGAGCACAAGAGCCGCGGATTAACCGCGTCCGGAACCCCAGCGTCATCAGGCCACCACCATCATCATCACGCGTAGTGCGAAAAACGGAGCCTGGGTCGCGGCCACGAGCGGGCTAGCTAATCTGCCTGGTTGGCTTGGCGGCCCAGAGTCTCCAAGAGAACAATTGCATCCGCCAACTCTTTCATAGGCTTATGCATATTGCGGCTCTGATCCTTAAGCCGCAAGTAAGCTTCCTCTTCTGAGAGCCCCAGTTTACGCTGCAGGATTCCCTTGGCCCTTTCCACCACCTTGCGGGTTTCAAGCGCGCGCTTTACTTCAAGCGTTTCCTCCAGCAAGCGGCTGTTTTCTTCTTCCAGAACGCTTTTTGCGACCGCCAGGCCCAGTTGCTCGCCGACAAACCGGAGCCTGCGGATCTCAAGTTCGGTATGTGTGTGGGGCTCGCGATGATGCACATTGATGACGCCCACAAGATCTCCGCCGCTCACCAATGGAACCGAAAGAAACGCCTCGTAGGTGTCCTCCACTAAGCCCCGGAACATCATGAATCTATTGTCAGCAGAGGCGTTTGACGACAGCGCCACAATGGATCGGTGCTGCGCTACCCAGCCCGTCACGCCCTGTCCCACCTTTATGCGCAACTTGCCCAGAGCGGCGGCGTGAGGAACCTGTGAGGCGCGCAGAACAACCTCACCCGTGCCGCGGTCCAGCAAATAGACCAGACAGGCGTCGCACGATGTGGCTTGAATCGTAAATCCGATCACTTCTCCCAGCATTTCGTCCAACGACCGCCGGGAACTTACAATAGCGCTAATCCGATGAAGAAAAAGAACTTCTGACTCCGCCGGAATCACTTCCCGTTCCTGCCGCATTTCAAATCTGAGTTCCGTCGGCATCGGAACTGTAACTGAATAATCGTTTCCCATGGAAATCTTCCTTTTCTAAGGGACACTACTCCCTCCTCTAGTGCTCAAAAACCTCAATTAGGCAATGCGAGGTATTCGGGCAGGGGGGCCACAGCAAACGTCCATGGCAGTGAGGCGAAGAGACACGCGCAGGGAAACATGGCGCCGCGGATTCGCTATCTGGTAGCGGGCGGTGGCGGCATCGGCTCCCCTATCTGCGTGACAATGCACACCAACGGCGCGCCAATCGACGCGACGCCAAACAATCACACCTTTAGATGAGCTGTAGCAGTTTACTTCTGGATGAACAGCTTCTGCCCCCGGAGTTCTCGGATCGGGCAGGCACATACGCCCTCCTTTTTGCTCCACACGGTCAGGTAGGCAATTAGAAAACCGGGATGTGGGGGGGCGGGCCGCAGCAGACGTCCATGGCGGTCAGGCGCAGAAACACGTGAAGGGAAATCTTCCCCCGCGAGTTGCCAGCCTTGTATCGTACCACCACGGATCCAGTATGGCCGCAAATGAGCGCCGGTTCAAGACAAATGTTTGGATCGTCGCAATCAGGAAAACTTATCGAAAACGGGCCTTTTCTTGTAATCCGTTTGTAACTTCTCCCGAGACTTCCAGACCGGCGAAAAACAGGATCGGCAAGTGGCAATCGGGTGTATACTGGGCTGAAAATCGCGGGACCAAGAGGAATTTCCCGGATATTACGGAGACCACTATGAACCGTACATCCGCGCTTGTTCTCTGCCTAGTCCTTCCGGCAAGCCTAGCGCTGTGCCAAACGTTGCCCGCCGGGGTCCAGAAAAAGGCTTCCCTCGGAGGGGTCACCGAATACGATTTCCCCAACGGTCTGAAGGTGCTTCTCTATCCAGACGCCGCCAGCCCGAAGATCACCATCAACATGACCTATCTGGTCGGCTCCCGGTTTGAAGGCTATGGTGAAACCGGCATGGCGCATTTGCTGGAGCACATGAACTTCATTGAGACGACCAACGGCCGCCAGATCAAGAAAGAGATCGTCGATCGCGGTGCGTCGTGGAACGGCAGCACCAGCGAGGATCGCACGAATTACTACGAGACCGTCCCGGCTACCGATGAGAATCTGAAGTGGGCTCTGGGTCTGGAAGCCGATCGCATGGTCAACGTCAAGATGGCGAAAGAGCTCCTGGATACGGAGATGACCGTGGTTCGCAACGAATTCGAGCGCGGCGAAAACAGCACGCGATCCGTGCTGGAGGAGCGCGTGGCGTCGACGGCTTATCTGTGGCACAACTACGGGAAGTCGACGATCGGCTCACGCGAGGATATTGAGCGTGTGCCGATCGACAAGCTCGCTGCCTTTTACCGGAAGTATTATCAGCCGGACAATGCTGTGCTGGTGCTCGCCGGCCGCATGGACGAATCGAAAGCTTTGGCGATGGTCGCCGATACCGTCGGAAAGATTCCGCGGCCCACGCGGGTTCTGGATCAAACCTACACGGTTGAGCCTCCGCAGGACGGCCAGCGTTTCGTGGAGCTGCGGCGCGTCGGCGAGGGTAAGGAAGTGCTGCTGGCGTATCACGGCCCGGCAGCGGGACATCCGGATTCGGCCGCTCTGCAAGTGCTGGCGGGCATCATGTCGGGCGGCGGCGGGCGAGGCGGCGGCGGTGGACGAGGCGGCGGCGGTGGACGAGGCGGCGGGGGCGGGGAAGGCCGTCTGGCGAAGGCATTGGTCGACACCAAGAAAGCCAACTCCGTGTCCATGTCCTTCGGTTTGGAACACGATCCCGGCCTAATTGAGATTTCCGCCAACCTGAGCAATGAACAATCGCAGGACGAAGTCAAGAAGCTGCTGATCGACACGCTGACGGACATCATCGCGCATCCGCCCACTGCAGAGGAACTGGATCAAACCAAGACACGCCTGCTGCGAGGGCTCGACAACCAGATGACCGACGCCCAGAGCTTCGGATTGCGCCTGAGCGAGCCGATCGCGGAAGGAGACTGGCGTTTGGCGTTCCTGCAACACAGCCGGCTAAAAGACATCGGTGCAACCGAGATCGTTCGGGTGGCCAAGGAGTATTTGAAGGATTCCAACCTCACCGTGGGCTACTTCACGCCGGATCCCGCGCCCGACCGCACTGTGGTTCCAGAGACTCCGAATCTTGACGCGGTGCTTAAGGATTTCACGAGCGACGTGAATATCACTCGCGGCGAATCCTTCGATCCCACGCCGGCGAATATCGAGTCTCGCGTGACGCGGACAGCGCTGGCCAATGGAATGAAGGTGGTGATGCTGAAGAAGCAGACCGCGAACAGCATGGTCTCGGCCAGCATCGAGTTGGGCTTTGGCGATTCGCAATCGCTGGCCGGAAAGAATGCCGCAGCCGGGTTCGCATCATCGCAGCTGATGCGCGGGACCAAAACCAAAACTCGCCAGCAGATCCAGCAGGAGATGGATAAGCTGGATGCTCGCATCAACGCGGGCGGAGGAGGCGGTGGCGGCCGAGGAGGCGGACGAGGCGGCGGAGGGGGCGGCGGCGGATCGCTTTCCACGCTCACGATCTCGGTGGAAGCTCCGGTGAAGAATTTCGACGCGGCCATGCGGCTGGCAATGGAAATCGTGCGCGAGCCGGCCTATCCCGAGATGGATTTTGAGCAGGCTAAGGCGCAACGCATTCAGGCTCTGAAGATTGCTCCAACGGAGCCTACGCAGCTCGCTCAGGATTCCTTGCAGCGGCATCTGTCCCCATACGCCAAGGGCGACGCGCAATACAATCCCACGCGTGAAGAGCAACTCGAAGCCATGCAGAAGGTCACGCTGGACGATGTGAAGAAATTCCACGATCAGTTCTTTGGCGCGTCACACGGTGTGTTCACGATTCTGGGTCCGTTCGATCAAGCCGAAGTTCTGAAGACCGCCGGGGACCTGCTGGGAACTTGGACCACGCCTGGACCCTATCAGAGGCTAACTGGAACCTACAAGAAGGCAGCGGCGATAAACGAGAAGATCGAAGCGCCGGACAAAGCCAACGCGCAGTTCGAGGCCGGATTGCGCATGGCAATGTCGCAGGATGACCCGGATTATCCGGCCATGGTGCTGGCGAATTATATGATGGGCGGCTCGATCACGGCTCGGGTTCCGGATCGTATCCGGAACAGGGAGGGCTTGAGCTATAGCGTCTCGACATCCTTCACGGCTCCCGCGGAGGGCAACGCTGCGCTCTTCTCGATGACGGCGATTAGCAACCCGGCAAATACGCCCAAGGTCGAGAGTTCGTTTCTCGACGAGGTCGCCAAGACCCTCAAGGGAGGCTTTACGGCGGACGAAGTCGCAACCGCAAAGAAGGCTTATAAAGACGCGCAGCTTGTATCGCGATCGCAGGATAGCGCGCTGCTGACGCTGCTGGCGTCCCGGGAACAGCTCGGGCGCACACTCAAGTGGGACGCCGATATGGATCAGAAGATTCAGGCGCTGACGCCCGCGCAGATCAGCGACGCGTTTCGCAGGCACGTGGACGTGACGGCGATTTCGATTGTGAAGGCGGGCGCCTTCAAAGCCGCCGGCGTCTACCAATAGAGCGAACTTCGACGAAGGACAAAACGAGCATGATAAGCCGAATCTCACTTCTGTCTCTGGCTTTCTCTACACTTGCGTGCGCTGCCGAGCTTACGTACCAGCAGCCGCCGCCGGAAATCCGCGACGTTCTGAACGCTCCGCCCGCGCCTGTGATTTCGGTTGGCCCTCAGCACGACTATGCGATCTTTTCGCAGGGCGTCCGGTATCCTCCACTCGCCGAGGTCGCGCAGCCTTTTCTGCCACTGGCGGGCATTCGCGTCGACGCCAACACCAACGGTTTGCACATGGCGGCGTACTATGTCTCGATGGCGATCAAGCGCCTTCCTGGAGGAGAGGACATTGCCGTCACTCTGCCGCCCGGCGGCAAATTCGGCGTGCCCATCTGGAGCCCCGACGGCAAGCAGTTCGCCTTCACCAACACCGTGGCCAAAGGCATCGAACTGTGGATCGGATCGCCGTCTTCCGGACAAACACGTCGGGTCTCGGGCCTCAGCGTCAACGGCGTGCAGGCCGGCGGAGGCACGGCAGTCCAGTGGCTCGGCGACAATCGCACTCTGATCGTCAGCGCGGTTCCGAGCGGACGCGGCCCCGCGCCAGTGGAGCCTCTTGTTCCCAAGGGCCCCCACGCTCAGGAGACCGAAGGTAAAGAAGGGCCCGCGCCAACGTATGAAGATCTCCTCGCGACGCCCCACGACGAAGATCTATTCGACTATTACGCCACCTCGCAACTCGTTTACGTGGATGCAGGTACCGGAAAATCGACTCCGTTCGGTAAGCCGGGAATCTATTCCATGGTCCGGCCTTCTTCCGATCAGGTTCATCTGTTGGTAGGCACGATACACAGGCCGTTTTCCTATCAAGTGCCCGCCGGATCATTTCCGCAGGACGTGGAAGTGTGGGATCGCACGGCGAAAGTCGAGTACAAGATCGCGAGCCTTCCTCTGGAAGACCGTGTTCCTTTGGCGGGCGTGCGCACTGGTCCGCGGTCCTACCAATGGCTTCCGGAGAAGCCGGCGACGCTGGTATGGGCTGAGGCGCTCGACGGCGGCGATCCCAAGGCGAAGGTTCCAAATCGCGACTCGATCAAAATGATCGCGGCGCCCTTCAACAGCGCGCCGAAAGAGATCTTCAAAACCGAGGAGCGTTTCCGGAATCTGACGCCTCTGGCCGGCGGGATGGCGCTGGTCCAGGATTTCGAGCGGGTCAAGCGCATCGTGCGCACTCTCGAAATCAATCTGGACAAACCCGGCGCCGCGAGGGTCATCTTCACCCTGAATGAGCGCGATGCGTATCACGATCCCGGAACTCCTGTGCTCAAGACCACAGCCGACGGCCGCCGCGAAGTCATCCAATCCGGCGATGAAATTTATCTCGAGGGTGAGGGTTCTTCGCCTACCGGCGACCATCCGTTCCTCGACCGTTTCAATCTCGCCACCGGCAAGGCGCAGAGGCTCTTTCAATCCGATAGCAGCGCGTATGAAACCATCGCGGCCATGCTCGACGATAACGGCACGCGCCTGTTGACCCATCGCGAAAGTCCCACCGATCCGCCGAACTATTTCATCCGCTCGGGCTCCGACGTGAAAGCTCTGACGAAATTTCCCAATCCTGCGCCGCAGACGGCGGGGATCAAGAAGCAATTGGTGACATATAAGCGCGCCGACGGAGTGCCGCTGTCGTTCACATTGTATTTGCCAGCCAACTATAAACCCGGCACGAAGCTGCCCGCGTTGGTCTGGGCGTATCCTTACGAGTTCAGCGACGCCGATACAGCGGGCCAGGTGACCGGCCATGCGGCGCAGGCTTTCAGCGAATTGAATTACCACCAGTTGTTCGTGCTGCATGGCTATGCGTTGCTCGATAACGCTGCGATGCCGATCATCGGCGACTCGGAAACCGTCAACAACACGTACGTCGACCAACTGCTGATGGATGCGCAGGCTGCCGTGGATAAGGCGGTCGAGATGGGGGTGGTGGACCGCAACCGCGTAGGGGTCTTCGGCCACAGCTATGGAGCGTTCATGACAGCGAACCTGCTGGCGCATTCCAATTTATTTCGAGCCGCTGTAGCCGAAAGCGGCGCGTACAACCGGACGCTGACGCCTTTCGGATTCCAATCGGAACGGCGCACGTTCTGGGAAGCGCCCGACGTCTACGAGAAGATGTCGCCTTTCTGGTTCGCCGATAAGATCAAGACTCCCCTCCTGCTGATCCACGGCGAGGCCGACGACAACACCGGGACGTACCCGATTCAGTCGGAGCGAATGTACGCGGCGATCCGGGGCAACGGCGGAACTGCCCGGCTGGTGATGCTGCCCGCGGAGGCGCATGGATATCGAGGCAAGGAGACCATGGAGCACGTGCTCTATGAGGAACTTGGCTGGTTCGATAAATATCTGCAGTGATCGAGATCAGGCGAATCGGATCGTAGCCTCTTTCGGGAGTTCCGCGCTTGCCGCTTCATCGTCCCAGCCGAGTTCCTCGCGGACCACATCGAAGAAGGCGCTCTTCCCGACATCCTTGCCTTGAAGCCTGGCGGCGAGAATATCGGCGGCGACCAATCCGCGGCTCGCGGCGATGTGCCCGGCGTCGCGAATCAAATCGTAATTGCCCCAGCGGCTTCGATACAAGCCCTGACGATTCCAACGCACGGCGGAATACAGAGCCTCCACCACGCCGCATAACTCAAAGAGCGCTCCATAGCTCTTCGCCACCTCGCAACAGGCGCGAGCGAACCAGGTGATATTCGGTCCATGCCAGGCGCTGCGCAGCGGCGAAGGGATCAGGCCGAACAGATTTGATATGCCGAGTCGAGTCGGCCCCTTGAATTTGGCGAAGCTCAGCATGGGGCAGCCTCGAAAATCGAGCAGGATCCGGGGAACGAAGCGTGTAAGATCCTCGGCTCCAGCGTCTTCGTCCCAGAACGCCTCGGTGACGTTGATATATTCCGCACGGTGCCGTGTCAGAACTTCCTGCAGGCCAGTTCGACGCAGGAATTCCGCATCCTGTTGCCTGATCCATGCGCGATTTTCCCTGGCTTCCGTTTCCCAATCGAATTCCGCTCCACCCAGGTTGCGGCTGCTGGTGTGCCCTTCGAGTACGATGGCCCGGGCGGGCAGTGCGCCCAGCAGCAAGTCCAGCGCCGCGGCATCGGTGTATGTGCCTGTGGCATACCCGTGCCACGTGACTTTGACGAGTATCCGATCAATCTTCTCTGGAGGCAAAATTCTTCCAAGGGCCTCGCCCAGGCGAGTTTGATCCGTCGCATTGGCGATGAGTCCATTGCCGAAGGTGCGGATGCATCCGGTCTCCGCCGAAGCTTTTCTTACCGACGGCTCACGAGCAGCGGAACGCGTCCGCTGTTCCTTCCACAAACGGGTGATGCGCTGCGCGAACCATGCGGTTAGCAGCGGATGCGCTCCAGGCGGTTGCGCGAAACGAAACTGCATCGCCTCGGGCTGCGCGCGCTGGGTGTTCTCCATGATCACGCGCGCATACTCAACGTGCTCGGTCTCCCATTGGCCCTGGAATAGGATCACCCAAGGCATCGGCTCCCGCGCGCACCGCTCCAAGACGTGTCCAAGAAATGGTTGCACATGGCGCAGGAAACCGACTTCCGCCCGCGCGAATCCCATCTGTTCCCACAACAGCCGCATCAGGCGATAGCTATGCGCGCGGCTTCCCGGATCTCCATGTCCGCTGGCTGCCAGAATCACCCCGCACTTTTGCGGAGGAATGTCCTCCAGAGCCCTCGCGGCCTGGAATCCCAAGGTGTCGATGACCAGCGGATGCCCTGGATCGACGTCATCGTGGTAGACGATATTGCCGGGATGGGTCCGGCGCTCTTCCGCGATCTTCTGGCCCAGCAGCTCGCGCTCCCACAGGCTGAAATCGAGGGCTGCGGGAATGACAAGAGTTTCCGCACCGGGCTGCGCCGACAATTCCGCAAGCGGCGTTAACCGGACATCCGGATCGAACCCGAGCACCGGCGCACAGGCGGCGCGAACAGCATCCATTTGAGCGGCCGCCGTCGGCCATTGCGCGCTGCCGGGGTCGAGATCGCTCAGGATCAGGAACGCCGGGGCTATGCTTTTATCCGGCATTTCGTACTTAAGCCGGCCGCTCCCCGGAAAAACCCCGTGGGACAGGCGATCCGGTCGCCGCCCGTCTGGCAGCCCGCAAGAGGAAGGCGGGCGACAAGATCGCCCACCCCACAGCCCCCACGCGCTTTTCATCACCATTGGCGGGCCGCAGGCCCATGTTGACTCCCTCCGGTCGCGGGTCAGGCGGTCCCGCAACTGTTAAGGAGTGGCACTCCACAGTTGACGTAGACGTTGCCTCTCCTTTGCCGTCGCGGCTCAGCCCGCCTTTCGAATTCGCCGGATACGAAGCCGTGACCAAAGAGGGCGGCGATATATTACGCGAGTTTTCCGCCGACGCGGCCATGCTTGACCATTGTCGCAAGCACGTCCACCATCGCGCGCACCGCCACCAGAGCCGTGATGTCGGAGATGTCGTAAGGCGGCGAAACCTCCACGGCCTCCATGGCCGCGATGCCTTCCTTTGCGACCCCCTTCAGAATCGCCATCGCTTCGCGCGGCAGGAAACCTCCCGGCTCCGGCCAACCTGTGCCGGGAACAAAACCCGCGTCCAGCGAATCCACGTCGAACGAAAGGTACACCGCCGAAGCGCCTTTCCAGGCCACTTCCAGCGCGATCTCGATGGTCTTATCGATTCCGATGCGCTCAATGTCCTGGATGGTCAGCACGGTCGAGCCGCGTTCGCGGCCCTTCTTGACGCCCGGCCGTGGCACTTGCCATCCGCCGATGCCGACCTGAACCAGATTCGTCGGCGGGCAATTGGGGATATTGGTCGCATGGAACCACGGACAAGTATGCATGATCTCGTCCATGTCCTTTTCCTGAGTGTCGATGTGCCGGTCCAGGTGGATGATCCCGACCTTTCCCTCGACACACTGCGCCACCCCGCGAACACATGGATATCCAATGGAGTGATCGCCGCCCATGATCATGGGCAGCGTCCCCTGCGAGAGAACGTGCGCCACGCCTTTGGTAATCTGATCGTGGCTCTTGGTGATGTTGGCGGGGCAGAAGACGTCCCCGATGTCGCACATCTTCAGCGATTCGCGCAGGTCCACCCCCAGCTCGAAATTGTAGGTGGTGTAAAGCGATGAAATTCGCCGGATGCCTTGTGGCCCGAAACGCGTTCCGGCGCGGTACGTGGTGCCGATATCGAACGGCACGCCCATGAAGGCAACATCGTATTCGCCCACTTTGCGCACATCTTCCAGGTAGTGCGTCTTCAGAAACGTGTTGATGCCGGACCAATGCGGCAGCTCGCCGCGTTGGAAGCAACTGATCTCAGTTTTGTCTTCAATGGAGTCGACGCACTCCAGCCCGAATTCCTTCCCCCGCCGGACTTCTTCCTGCCATTGCCGCAGCGGAATCTCTTTTTCTTCTTGTAGTGCCCGCATGCCCTCAAGATCCTTAAAATCGGGCAGGGGACGTGTATGCTCGCGATGACGCGGCGCGTGCGTTTTGTAAAAGGACATACTGGGATTAATTGTAAACGGTAGCCGTCTCTTCTCGCGGTATGCAAACGGGGAGGGTCGCGGATTCAACCTCGCGGATCAGACGGTGGATCTCTTCCTCGTTGGAATCGAAATCCAGGTGCGGGACGGAAAGATCGAGGGCCACCGAAGCGCCGCGCTCGCCGGTGGAGTCCTTCGCCAGGGCGACGACGCGGGTCCCCAGGCACAGGGCTTCGCGGGTGTTATGCGTGACAAACACGATGGTGGTTCCGCTTTCGCGCCACAATTCTTTAATCAGACGCTGCATACCGGTCCGCGTTCCGGGGTCGAGGGCGCTGAAGGCCTCATCCATCAAAAGGACGGGCGGCTTCAGGATCAGCGCCTGCGCGATGGCGACGCGCTGCTGCATGCCTCCGGAAAGCTGGTGAGGATATTTGCGGCCATCCGCCTCATGCAAACCGGTGCGGCGAAGATAACGCAGCGCCTCCGCGCGGAATTCGCGCATGCGCTTCGGCCGCGCGGGATTGAACAGGCCAAAAGGGCCGAATTCGCTCACCTCCAGGCCGAAGGTGATGTTCGCAAGCACGGTTTTATCGGGGAACAGAGAATATCTCTGCGGCACGTAGCCGCAGGTGCGATCAGGCTGCGTCCGGGTTTTTCCGTTGACCAGAATCCGGCCGGAGGTGGCCATTTCCTCCGCCAGGATCAGGCGCAGCAGAGTCGATTTTCCGCAGCCCGTCTGCCCGACGATGGAAATAAATTCGCCCGCTTCAATGTCCAGATTAATTCCGTTGAGGATGCGCCGCACACCGCGCCCCTCCACAGGGTAGTCGACGCAGACATTTTGGATCTGGATTCCCGCCATGCGCTTAAGTCTCTTCAAACCAGGGATGCAGTTTCCGATTCAAGAGGTTCATTCCCAGGTCCACCAGAAACAGCAGCAACGCCACCCACAAAACATAGGGAATAATCGTGTCCATCCCCATCTGGCGCTGCATCAGCCGGATGCGAATCGCCAAGCCGTCGGAGGCCGCAATCATCTCCCCCGCGAACAGGAACAGCATCACCGATTTCAGATTGAGCCGAATGCTGTTTAGCACTCTCGGCATAATCTGGCGGAAGGCGATGCGATAGGCGATGGCGAAGTCCCCCGCGCCCAGAGTGAAAGCCTTCACAATCTGCTCGCTGGGAACGCTCTTGGTGAGATTGAACGTATCCAGGATGATGGTCGGAGCAACTCCGATCACGATCAGCATGACTTTCGATAGCTCATCGATGCCAAACGCGATAAAGATGATCGGCAGCAGGGAAAGCGCCACGATCTTGTCAAAGAATTGAAAGAAGCGCAGGAAAAACGCTCCGACATAGGGAAACATCGCCATGTGCAGCCCGATCAGGACGGCCGGGAAAAGCAAGGCCACACTGATCAAGAAGCGGCGGCTGGTGGCGGCGGTATCGGTCCACAGCATACTGGATTGGATTCGTGCGAACGTCGTCTGCGGCGCGTCTCCCAGATCCTCGTGCTCCGGCGCGGGCTTTGAAGCGGCATCCCGAAAGCCCTGAACCATTTGCGCGATGGTAGGCGTCACGCGATCGTCAGGATTGTCGCGATGGCGCGCCGCGGACGCATAGAAATATGCCGTGATGCCGCTGGCGAACAGAAACCAGGATAGAACCAGGGACACGCTGCGCCCCGGCTGGGCATGGATGCGGAGAAAACTCATAGCTTCCCGGCGGCCGCCATTTGCATGTAATCGGTACTGAACCGGAGCCGGATTCGATCCGCTTTCCCTAGAGTGCTCTTGTCCGGAAGCTGGATGGCGACGTCGTCGGGCGACTTGGTTTTATCGCCCAGCAGCCCATGCGAGAAGCAAAACTGGCGCACCAGATCCATGGTCTTCTTCAGGTCCGGCGACGACGCCATTTTGACTGCGTCCGCCGGGGTATAGAACATGTGGGTGGTGGAAAGCTGTTCCTTGTAGGAAGCCAGCGAATCCTGCGAGGCCTCGCCGATGCTGGTCAGAACTTTGTCGCCCGCCGCGCCCGGGGTGGTCATCTGGCCCATCATTTCGTACCAGGCTCCCGTCATTGCTTTCGCGAACTTCGCTCCGGACCCATCTGGCCGATTCAGGACGTCGGTCCGCGCTACCAGAAGATCCAAAATCTCGCCGGGAATTTGAGACGAATTGAATACGGTCGTCATGCCCTTTTGCTTCATGATCTGCGAGACCATGGGCTTCCACGTCACCACCACTGGCTTGTCGGCGTTTGTGATGAAGGCGGAAGCGATGTCGGAATCCGAAGTATTCAAATACTTCACCTTGCGGATCTGATCGCTCAGCCCATTGATCGCCATGCCGCGCTCGAACAGATACTGGGAGACTGTTTTCTCGACCAGTAAAACCTGCTTGCCGGGGATCTGCTGCAGCGTGACGCCGCCCCGCGTGATCACCGCATCGTTGCCGTTGGAGTAATCCCCGACGATGATGGCCGTGGTGTCGATACCAGCTGCGGCCGGCATATCCAGCGCCTCCATGTTGGTCATGACGCAGGCGTCGAGACTTTTGGCTACGAAGGCGTCGAGCGACGGCGCATAGTCAAAGCGCTGGACCTTGATGTCGATCCCGTACTTGTCGGCCCACTTGTGCAGGATGCCCGACTTCTGCATGTAGTAATAGGGATCCCAGCCGACGTAGACGGACCAGCCGACGGTGAAGGAGGGTTTCTGTTGCGCAACCAGCGGGTTCAGACACACCGCGGCAAGCGCAAACGCGAGGATTCTCAGACAATTCTTCCGGATAGGGTTTTTGAACATTAGGCGCACGTCCGTGTCAGCAAGCTGGCGACGTGGCCCCGGTCCAGAACCATTCTAACTCAGATCGAAGTGAGGCAGGGGCCAACATGGCCCTGCAAACGATTCATTTGTTAGGTGCGATCAATAAAAAGTTTCTATCGGACTTTGAGCGCCGCCTAGCCTCGTGGCCACGTCAGACTACTTGCCGCGGCCCTTCGGGCCCTGCGCGATCATCTGCAGCGCGATGATCCAATCTTTATTTTGGCCGTTGTCCCTGGAAACAGCGTACAGCGTCTTTCGATCCGGGCCGCTGAAGGCCACGCTGATGACTCCGCGTGGCGTGGGAATCGCGCCCAGAGATTTGCCGTCGGGCGAGATCACCTGGATGCCGGGGCTGGCCGTCACGTAGAGGCGTCCGGAGGCGTCGAAGGTGCTGCCATCCCCGCCTCCGCCTTCCCACTTCGCGAATTCGTGTTGATTGCTCAGGGAGCCGTCTTTGGCGATATCAAACGCCGCAAGCGTCGCTCCGTTGGTGACATAAAGATGCTTCTCGTCCGGGCTGAGAACGATGCCGTTGGGGTTCACATTCATGCCGTAGCGAGTGACCACGCCTTTTGGGTCGGCATAGAAGACTCCGCCCATGGTGAAATACACTCCGCCTTTGCTGTCGGCGGTGATGTCATTAAGAACGCTGCGAATGCAATCCATGGGATCGCCCATGTACTTATTGGCCAGGACCTTGCGCTGCGGCGCGAGTTCGTCGATCGACGGGTTCAATCCCCGGTTCGCCACAAACAGCACGCCCTTCGAATTCATGGCCATGGACCCGCTGGTATTCAGGCCCATGTACGCTACCGAAGCCTTGCCGTTCTTGTCGAGCTTCACCACCGCGCTGTTATCGTTCTGCGCGATCAGGAGACCGCCATCGCTGGTCGCGATGATGCCGTCGGCGTTGTTGCCGTCCACCTGCCAGACTTCCTTCCATTGCTGGCCCGCGGCGACCACGCCGGGGATCTCGGTCACTTCTTTCGGAGCAGCAGCGGGAGCGGCGCCACGTCCTGGTCCGCCCTTTCCCTGTCCTCCTCCGCCGCGAGGCGGGCCGCCGCCGCGAGCCGGAGCCGGAGTCATGCATGTCTTCAGCACGTCCCCTTCTCTTGCGTCGTTGGCAGCCTGCACTCCCGGCCCCGTCTTCGGCGCGGCAGGAGCCGGATTGGGCGGCTGAGCCTGTGACAGGACGACCGTCATGGCGGCGACGCCCAGCGCAATCGCGAACATTGAAGTCGATTTCATGAGTTGATTCCCCTTACTTCCGCGTTCCAGAATATCAAGATTCGACTCGCCAAGCGCACTTCGTGAAATCGCCGTAGTAGAATCAATCCATGAAATACCTGCTTGGAGCTCTGTTGATGACCACCACCGCCTTTGCGGCTTCCAGCGTGCATGAGTTTACCCTCAACGCGCTGAACGGAACACCCACCTCGCTCGCTACCTACAAGGGCAAGGTGATGCTCATCGTCAACGTGGCCAGCCAGTGCGGCTACACATATCAATATGAAGGCTTGCAGGCGCTGTACATGAAGTATAAGGATCAGGGCTTGGTGGTGGCCGGATTCCCGGCCAACAATTTCGGCGGGCAGGAGCCGGGCAGCGACGCCGAAATCGGCGCGTTCTGCAAATCCAAGTTCGGCGTCACCTTTCCCATGTTCAGCAAGATCTCGGTAGCGGGCGACGACAAGGCTCCGCTATATCGTTTCCTCACCGACAAGACGGCCAATCCCAAAACCGGTGGCGAGATTCCCTGGAACTTCACCAAGTACCTCGTCGACCGCAACGGCAAAGTGCTCGCACGCTTCGATGCCCCTGTGGAGCCGGAGGCGAAGGAACTAACCAGCGCGATCGAAAAGGCGCTCGCGGCCAAGTAGGCATTGCGCGACGTTGACTGGGGCTCTTGCGAGGGACCATAGCTAAATACACCGTTTCGCAAATACCATCTCGTATTCCGCGAAAACCGCTCCCTCCGATCATGGCCGAGGCGAGCCCTCCGGCGGGGCGAAGCCCACGCTGCATTCCGAGCCGCGACTGTTAAGGAGTGGTGCTCCACAATACAGGCAGCCGTTACCGCTCCTTCACAGCGGCACAGGGCCGGAGCGGCCCTCTCCAGTACAAGAAGCCTGCGGCGTTCCGGCCGCGACAGGCTCCGTTGTGCCGCTTCTGGAGAGCGGCACAGGGCCGGAGCGGCCCTCTCCAGTACAAGAAGCCTGCGGCGCTCCGGCCGCGACAGGCTCCGTTGTGCCGCTTCTGGAGAGTCGCGGCCCAGCCTGGCGTTCCAATTCGGCGGTCTCGGAGCAGCGGAGTGGGTCTCCTTCACTCCAAGTGTCGGAAAGGACTACTTCGAATCGGTGATCGTATCGAGTTCGTCAGCCTCGGGCGCGGCGCAGTGCGAGGCCACCGTAGTGGCGGCGAGCGGCAGCGGACCTCCCATCACGGCGATGCCGTCCTCGATGACCGTCGGGCCGACGGCGCCGCCACAATCCAGGTCCCCTCTGGCACCCAGCCGGTCGTTTGTCCGGCCTGATCGACAAGATTGAGGTACACCTTCTTGTTGCCAAGAAAGTTGGGACTGCCAGTGGTGTTTTCGGCGATGCGCAGGCAGCGGTGACCGTCAGGGTTGTGTTTCCGGAGACGCTGACCGGCTTCAGCGGCCTGAATCACGGGATGATCGTGAAAGGAATCGGGTCGGAGACGGCTTCCTCGAGCGGCACCTTGGCGGCATCCTTCTGATTCTCGGGGTACTTCGGAAACGGCACCTCGGGCGGGACGCCGATCCGCCGGATGATGCGAACGAAATAGTTTCCTGGCCGGTCAAATTGATAAAGCCTGCTCACATCGATCGTACGGTCGCCCTCATCGGCTCCAGGCAGCAGGTCGCCCACAACTCCACCCCCAGAGCGGGACGGTTTCCGCAACCTTTCGCCCTGTTTCGTGAGCGGGAGCTCGCTTCCCGAAGCGTCCGTCACCATCAGCCAGCAGTCCTCGTTGAGCTCGCTTTGGACTATATTGCGGATCGCTGCGGAGGATATATTCTTCAGACGGAAGTGCAGCTTTAAGGGATCTCCGATCTTTACGGTGGATTGTTCCAAGGAAGCGATCAACTGAGCGCGGGACGAGACACGCACCGGGTTCGGCCGCTCGGGGTCCTTTATTGCCTGGCCGTATACGGCGGCGAGGCCGATTAGGGCTGTCGCAAAAAGCGAGTCGGTTTTCTTCATCGTTGATCTCCTATTGCTGCTGGTTCTGGAATGCACATGACGACCCCCACGCCGGAAATTGTACCTTGGCTGCTGTGCCGACGATCGATCCGTAAGGCGTTGCTAAGCCCGTTCCGGGAGTCAGCGCCCAGTTCCCCACGTTCAGGTTCACGGAGCTGTTAGTGGAAGCGACCGGCTAAGTTATCAAAAAGCCGCTCGCGTCCAAGCGGCTATTGCGTAATCGTCAGGGTCACCGGCGGACTGGCGACGCCTCCTACGGTGACGACTACTTGTTGCGGCCCCAGCGGGACTCCCGCGGGAACCGTAAAGTTAATCTGCGTCACTCCGACCAGCGGATAAGGAATGCCGGTGAAATCGAGCTTAGCCGGCAATCCCCCGACGGTCAGAGTCACCGGCAGCACCGGCGCAGGCAGTTGGGACACTACGATTGTGGCCGGAGGCCTTCCCGTAATCAGCGCCGGCGTGACATCGCCCTGGCCGGTTACGAATGCCAGAAGCTCCTGGCCTCGCTGGCCGGTTGCATTCGGAACCAGATTTCCCAAGCCGTCGGCGGTCATGAAAATGCCCGGAGCTGCTGCGGTCACTTCAAACGGGAAATAGGTGATCAGACCATTATTATTGACCCCGAGAACTGCCGGCCCCGCCCCAGCCTCATACGGGACCTGAAGATTCAACTGACCCGGAAGAACGTCCAGCAGCGGTGCGGAGATGCCGTTCACCGTGGCGGTGACGCCTTGCATATTGAGCGGAAGCGGAACCACGCTGGCGTGCTGTGTCTGCGGCGACAGATTCGTTCCGTACACACTCATCAGCATGCCCGGAGCGAAAGCCACTTGGCCCGATGCGGCATTTGAGACGCCGCCGATACCGAGTTTCGTCGAGGCGCCAACCACCAATACCGCCGGCACGCTGATAAATTGCGGAGTCGCATTGACGGCTTGAATCAGGACGTTGGCGTTATACACGCCGTTTGCGAGTCCCGCGGCCGTCGCCGTCAGCGTCAAATGCGCCGATCCCGTGCCTGAAAGGGGCGAGACCGTGAGCCAGCTCCCGGTACGGTTCAAGGGGGACACATTCACAGTCCACGCAGGCGCGGCGCCGCCGAAACTCAGACTGATCGAGGCTGAGGCGCTTGACGCTCCGCCGGAAAACGTAACCGCAGCCGGAGAAACCGACGGCGTGATTGCCGCGGACGAGCTGGCTGCCAGAGTCGTCGAAGCGATTGTCCCCACCCCGCTTCCCGATTCCACGGTCGCGCCTTCCAGCAGGACGGTTGCAGCTCCCGGAGGCGTCGCGCTGCTCCAGCAGAGCGTGCCCTGCAGCGTTCCGAAAGGCCCAATCGTGGTGGTTCCGAAGATCTCCTGCAATTGGCTGCTGAGATTGGTGGAATTCGCCAGGAGGGTCGTCACCCTGGTGTCGTATCCGCTTCGCTCTTCCAGCACCAACGGCTGGGGCCATTTGCAGGACGCGCTGCCCGACGGACTCGCCGGTACCGTCGACGGAGTGGTCAATAATAACTCTGGCGTCTGCAGCACTCTTGCGACAAACGGCACGGTGATCCGCTGGGACCAGGTGGTTCCACTCGCATCCACGCCCGCGAACCCGAATACCCGGTTGACAGGAGGGTTCAGATCCTTGGATTGGAGAGCGGCGACGATTGTTGCGTTCGCCCCGATCGCCGCTGTTCCGAAAAAAGCGGTGATGCTGGAGCTGTTATCAACCCCGTCAATCGTGAATTTTGTCAGCTTTGTCGCGACGGCGGATTGATTTGTAAGAACCACCGTGTAGAACCACATGTTGCCGTTTGAGTCGGGCAATTGCTCGAACACCGGGTTGGGCGAAACTGAGGGTACCACAGCGGAGCCCCCCGCCTGGATCACCGTAACGGCCGTCGTTCCCGACGACCCGCGCAAGCTGCTGGACCCGTCGAATGCCGCCGTGATTGTATCGGAACCCATCGGCATTTGAATGGCGCTGACGGTTAGGGTGGCGCTGGACGACGTCCCGGATGCCGCCAGAGTAGCCGTTCCCAGCGACGTGTCGTTATACAGAAAATCGACGGTGCCGGACGGAACTCCGCTCGATGCCGTCACAGTGGCAGTCAATTGCACGTTGCCGCCATTAAACAGGATCGTCCCCGGCGTCGCGGTCAGGGTTGTCACCGTGGGGATCCCCGTGGACCAGTTGGTCATAAGGTTATTCGCGTCGATCGACCCCAGCCCGGTGACCAGATCGTAGCCCGGCCCGGCGTTGTATCCGAACGATCCATTGAGGCAATTCGCGGTGTCCTGCACGCACGGGACGATGTTGTTTCCCGTAGTAATGTCGTGAAACGCGGAGGGCACACTTTGCGCCAGGTGATACAAGGTGGGATTGACGTTGCCCAGGCCGGGAGTCGAAATCGCGCCCTTCGACAGCAGGTATTGGTTCATAATCGCAAGAAGTCCCGCGAATTCCGGAGTGGCCACCGACGTTCCGCCGTAAATGCCGGAGCCGCCCCCGGTATAGGTAATGTAGCCGTCGTGATCCCAGGAAGCGCTTAGCGCGATGTCGGGAATATCCCGCGCGCCGTCGTTCGGTACGCCCGGACCCGTCTGCCAGGAGGGTTTCGGAAAGAAGATGCTCGCGCCGCCGCCCGAGCTCGCCAGGTAACTGTACGCCAGTGAGTCGTTCCAGCCCATCTCTGGAATATAAGAGATGGCCGAGCCGCCGTTGGCGTTATCTGTCGGGTTCCAGTACTTGCCGGTTGTGTCGTTGAATTCCGTTCCGCCGACGGCAGTGATTTCCGGAATACTGGCAGGAATCTGCACCGCCAGCCCCTTTGAAGCCTGCGGCAACTCCTCCTGCCGTTCGCACCCGGCCGCGCCCACGTCGCCGGTACTGGCCACCCAGGTGATCCCTTCCGCATTGGCCTGCTGGGCGATCGGTTGCAATACGGGCGTGTTGGCCTGCTCGCAGCCGCCATAGCTCATGGTGATGATCGGCGCGACGCGTTGATCCACCGCATACTGCGCCGCCGTGTTGACGGATCTGGCATAAACGTAAATAATGGTCGCGTTCTGCGCCACCGCGCCGGACCATTCCAGATCGATATCGGATTCCGATAAATTCGCGGTGCTCATCGGATCCGGTCCGGTCAACATCAACTGCGGCACGTTGGGCGGGAGGCCGAAGGCGGTTCGGAAATTCTGAATGTCGGTGAGATTGATGTCGGAGTTGCCGATGACGGCGATCTTCTGGCCAGTTCCGTCGAAGCCTGCGGGCAGATCGTAGATCGTTGAGATATCGCTCGGCGATAGGAAGTGCGCGCCGGAGATGCTGGTAAAATCCGGTCCGGCCACCTGCAGATTCTTGCCGTTGGAAGGCGTTAAATCGTAATCGTCGAAGCCGCCCACGGCCGAGACCACATCCTGGAGCGATTCCGGTATTGAAGGCGCAGTGACGTTCGCAAAATGCGTTTCTGTCTTGGTAACGTAGCGATGGAATTCGGTGTGAAACGCGCCCCCTACGCTGGCCGCCGAACCGGAAAACATGATCCATCGCCGGCCGCGCGCCACCTCGTTCACCTGCATGCCTTCCCCTTGCAGCCAGGAGACCAGTTTGGCAATATCGCCGCCGCTGATTCCGAAGCGATCCGCGAATTCTTCCGGCGTCAGCCAGCCTCGGAAGTTGGGCGAAGCCGGATTCTGCTGGTCCGCCAGAAGCGTCTCCAGGGCAGCCTGCTGCGTGCTCGATGGCTTAAGATACAGCGTCGCGTAGGCGATCTCCATGGAAGGATCCACTGCGCCCTGGTCGTCGATAGCCCGGGCGTTCGGATTTGTGCCGCGGCCGAGCACAACTACCCGCGAGGTGTCGATCGGCTTCGAGATCCGATCCGGCTGAGCTTCTAAAAGCGGAATCGAAATAGAAACAAGAATCCCGGCGGTAGCAAATCTGAGCGCTATGTTTTTCACGGGTCTCCTAAGAAACAATTTCCGTGATTATAACGCGGCCTGCCGGCCGTTACCGCCCCCCCAACCTGTCCCGGCGACACGTTGAGCGGCGGAGTCATCTGTTATAATTTCCGCGGAGGTACGGACCATGTCTCTCGTTCAAGGACTCCACCACATCACGGTATGTGCGAGCGGAGCTCAAGAGGACGTCGATTTTCTTACGCAGGTGTTCGGCCAACGCTTGATCAAGCAGACCATTCTGTTTGACGGCCGCTATGCTCACTACCACCTGTATTATTCAAACGCGGATTGCCAGCCAGGATCGGTGTATACAACCTTTCCTTACAAACGTGTCCCGGGGCGGCCGGGGTCGGGGCAGATCCAGGCTACGGCGTATTCGGTGCCGAAGGGATCGCTGAGGTTCTGGAAAGAACATCTGGACCATCACAAGACCCCGCATGGCGGGATTCAAGAGCGGTTCGGGCAAGGCTACATCCGGCTGAGCCATCCATCCGGACTGCAGCTGGAAGTGATCGAGGATTCCGGCGACCAGCGCAACGGCTGGACCACCGAGGAGATCAGCAAGGACGTGACCACGCGCGGGTTCCACGGACCGGTGCTGTCGGTACGGGAAGTCGCCGAGACGGAGCGCTTCTTCGTGGACGCACTGGGCTTCAAGAAGACCGGCACCGACGGCGCGTATCATCGCTTCGAAGTCGGCTCCGGCGGGGCGGCCAAGACGGTGACGCTGGTGCATGAACCGGATCGTCCGTCGGGGAGCTGGACCTTCGGTGCGGGCACGGCGCATCACGTGGCCATGTGGTTGGAAAGCGACGAGAAGCTGGCCGAGCAAAAGGGCATCTACGAGGAGTTGGGTTACACGGACTGCTCCGAGATCAAAGACCGCAACTACTTCCACTCGATTTATTGCCGCTGTCCGGGCGGAATTCTGGTGGAGTGCGCGGCGAACGCGCAGGGGTCATTCGCCCGCGATGAAGATCCCAGCGAACTCGGCACTCATCTGCTCTTGCCCCCTTGGTTCGAGGAGCGGCGCGCGGAGATCGTCGCCATGCTGGAACCGATCCACGTTCCGGAGAACAACATGCCGGTGGCTGCTCCGGAGGTGATCGCGACCGCAGCTCCCGGAGCCGCGGTGGACAGCGGTACAGGGGCGTCGCGGCGCAAGGCTGTCTTTATCGGCGGCGATAGCTCGAAGAATTAGAGTGAACGTTACTTCCCCGGAGGCTCGCACGCGAGTAGCAGGAGCCTCCCGGGGTTCATCGAGAAGGGCCGGGGTGTTGCTGCACGGCCGCGGGCGCACCGCGGACGAAAAGGTGGATCTGGCGGCGCGGCTGGGGACGCTCGACGGAATGCGCTGGCTGGCTCCCGGCGCGGACCTGGGGAGCTGGTATCCGCATCGCTTCTGGGATGACCGGTCAGCCAATGAGCCGTTTCTGACGGAAGCGGTGGCGCGGTGCCATGAAGCGGTGCATGAGGCCAGCGACGGAGGCCGGCTGGCGCCTGCCCAGATCGCCGTCATCGGATTTTCGCAGGGCGCTTGCGTGGCGTTGGAATACGCTCTGCGGCACCCGGGGCGCTGCGGCACGGTGATCGTGTTGACGGGCGCGTTGATGGGTCCGCCGGGAACGGATTGGCGGCTATTCTCGGGCTCGCTGGCGGGCTTGCGGGTTTTGTTAACGGGCAGCGACGCCGACGATTGGATTTCCGTCGAAGCGACACAGGAAAGCGCGCGAGCCCTGGTGGAATTGGGGGCCGACGTGACGCTGCGCATCTATCATGGGCGTCCGCATATTGTGAACGATGAAGAGGTAGCCGAGGCTCGTGCGATTCTGGAAGGGTTATGAAGGGAATTCCACGCTGGCTGGCCCTGACTTTCACTATGACGATTGCTCTTGCCGCTATTCCTGATCTGGCTGAACTGAACCGCATGATTGCGCGGTTCGCGCCCGCTCCGGTGACTGCCGATACGTCCAAGCTCGCGCCGGGAGACAAACAGGCGCTGGCAAAGCTGATCGAAGCCGCCGAGGTGATCGACGAGATCTTTCGCGAACAGCTCTGGAGCGGCAACGCGGCGCTGAAGGATCGGTTGGCGAAAGATGTGTCGCCGCTGGGCAAGGCTCGCTACCACTACTACCTGATCAATAACGGACCTTGGTCGGACCTGGATAATCACGCGGTTTTTATTCCCGATGTGCCTCCTGAGAAGCTGCCGGGTGCGAACTTCTATCCCGCCGATATGACCAAGGCGGAGTTCGAAGCGTGGCTGAAGAAGCTGCCGCAAGCGCAGCAGGAACAGGCCACTGGGTTCTTTTCCGTGATCCGGCGCGGCGCCGATAAAGCTTTGTCGATCGTTCCGTATAGCCAGGCTTACGCGCGCGATTTGGGCCGTGCGGCGGCGCTGCTGAATCAGGCCGCGGACGCCACGCCCAACGCCTCACTGAAGAATTTTCTGCATTTGCGGGCGCATGCGTTCTTGAGCAACGACTATTACGCGAGCGATGTGGCGTGGATGCAGCTCGACGCGCCCATCGACGTAACCATCGGCCCGTACGAAACCTATAACGACGATATTTTCGGGTACAAAGCCGCGTTCGAAGCCTACGTGACGCTGCGTGATGAGCAGGAAACGGCCAAGCTGAAAATGTTCGCGGATCATCTTCAGGAGATCGAAAACAATCTGCCTCTGGATGCCAAGTACCGCAATCCGAAGTTGGGAGCGCTGGCGCCGATTCGAGTGGTCAACGAGATTCTGGCGGCCGGTGACGGCGCACATGGCGTCCGCACCGCCGCCTTCAATCTGCCCAACGATGAGCGCATCGTGCGAGCCATGGGATCGAAGCGCGTGATGCTGAAGAACGTTCAGGAAGCCAAGTTTTCAACGATCCTTGAGCCCATTGCGGCGCGCGTGCTGTCCGCGGAGGATCGGCGGGATGTGAAATTCGACGCGTTCTTCACGCATATTCTGGCGCATGAAATGACCCATGGCATCGGGCCGCAGAACGGCGTGCGGCAGTCCTTGAAGGAGCTGCATTCGGCGATCGAGGAAGCCAAGGCGGACGTGACCGGGCTGTTCATGCTGCAGTATTTGTTCGATCACAAGTTATTTCCCGAGGCAGAAAAGTCGCTGTATGCGACGTTTCTGGCATCGAGTTTCCGGACGCTACGCTTCGGCGTGCATGAGGCTCACGGCAAGGGCATGGCGCTCCAGTTCAATTACCTGACGGACAAGGGCGCGTTCGTGGCGCGGGCGGATGGCACGTATTCGGTTGACTCGCAAAAGATCAAGGGCGCTGTTCGCGACTTGGTCCATGAGCTTCTGGACATCGAAGCGACGGGCGACTACGCGCGCGCGAAGAAGATGCTGGACGATCTGGGCGTGCTTCGGCCGGCGATGCAGCGGACTCTCGACAAGTTGAAGGATATTCCTACGGACATCGAACCGATTCGGAAGCTCAGCTAGCCATTTCCCGCATCCTCCCCGATTGGCGAAGGTCTTGTATCATTTGGTCGGTTTTGGCAACCATCGCCTTTAGCTCGTTGTATTCGGATTCGTCCATGACAAACAGTGTCCCGGATCTCCTTCCGTCCGAGTCACTGGCATAAATCCAGAGCGAGCCAATGCCGGCGTTATTGAGTCTTAACGAGAAGCGCAGGCTGCTTCCGCGAGATTTTACCGCCCCCAGGTGAAGCTCGATGCTGATCTCTTCCATAGTTCAGGCTTTGAAGAGCGCAACGAACGTCACGCCTAGGGCGAGCACACCCAAGCCTAAGCCAACCAGGACTACCTGCCGCAAAGGAAATTTGTGAGATTGAGCATAGCTACGAAACAACCTCGCGGAAAGACCCGTTCCCGGCAGACTGATATTCATGTATTCCCGGCTCTTTGAGTCGACACCGACGCGGAGTCCCGGCGTGCCGGCACTCGCACCCACGCCTGCTCTACTCAGGGTCACTCTCAAGCCAGGACCGATCTTGAGGGACCTTTGAAAGCGTAGCGTCATTTAATTCGCTCCCGGTGAGTAGTGGCCTCAAGGGGTCGAGGCTCTCACTGGCGTGGCGTTGAGGCCTGCAATACTTTACAACCGCTCCCTCACGGTCACGTCGAATTGTAAGGGGCACGGGGGAAATGAGCCTAATCCGCATCGTCCTCGGGAACCAGCTCCCGGTCCATCCACGCCAGGTAGTTTTCCGACCCTTCGACAACCGGCATCGCCAGCAGCTCCGGCACTTCGTAGGTATGCATCTTCGCGAGTTCACCGCGGATAGCCGAAAACAGATCGCGGCGGGATTTGATCACCAGCAGCCACTCCGCGGTGTCTTCGATCGCTCCCTTCCAACGGTAGACGCTGCGCGCGCCGGGGACGATGTTGACGCAGGCGGCCAGACGCAGCTCGACCAGATGGCGAGCTAGCCGCGCGGCCTGCTCCTCGGAGTCGCAGGCGCTGAGAACAACTATTTTATCGGTCATTTCTTGGCGGAACTTTTGGGAGGATCAGGCAGCTTTTCCATGCGCTTCTTTACGGCTTCGGCATCTTTGGCGGTGGGCGACATCTCCAGGTACTTGGCGTAGGAGTCGCGCGCGGTCGCGTAGTCGTGCAGCTTCTCAGAAGCCTCGCCCAGCTTTTCGAACGCCTCGGCCGAGCCGGGATCGTAGAGAGTCGCGTCCTTGTAACGCCCCTTGGCGGCGGCGAAACTGCCTTTCTTGAAGTAGTAATCGCCGACCCGGATGCTGTCGGTGGCCTTCAGCGGATTGAAGTCGTACGTCTTGGGTTTGAAGGATTGATCCTCTTCCGGCGGTTCCTGTTCCTGCGGTTGTGCCTGTGGCGAGGCCTGCGGTGAAGAGGAAGGAGCGGCCGGAGCAGGCTGCGCAGGTTGCTGCGCCCATACCGGGACGCTCAACATAAACGCGATGAGGAGCGTGCGTGACACAATTAAATTATAGATCCGCTGTCCGATCTCCGCGATAAAGCCGCCGAGCTGCCCACCCTCCCCGGCGTGTACCTCTACAAAGACGCCCATGGCACGGTGATCTATGTAGGCAAGGCCAAAAATCTGCGCAGCCGTGTGCGCAGTTACTTCAACGAAGACCGCCTGGGCGACTCGAAAACCGGAACGCTGATGGGCGAGGCGCGCCAGGTCGACTTCATCTGCGTAGACAACAACAAGGAGGCGCTGGCGCTCGAAAACAACCTGATCAAGCAGTGGAAGCCCCGCTACAACATTCTGCTGCGCGACGATAAAACCTATCCGTATATCAAGCTGACGGCGGAGCGATATCCGCGGGTGTACGTCACGCGGCGGCTGCGCAAGGATGGCTCCACTTATTTCGGGCCGTATTTTCCCGGCAATCTCGCATACAGGCTGGTGAACTTCATTCACCGGCACTTCCTGGTCCCTTCCTGCAATGTCGACCTGACGCGGAACCACACCCACCCGTGTCTCGAATATCACATCCATCGATGCCAAGGGCCTTGCGTGCAGGGGCTGACCACCGACGATCGGTATCAGGCGGCAGTTCGCGATGTGCGCTTGTTTCTGGAAGGCCGCCACAAGGACTTGGCGAAGGAACTGCGCCAGCGGGTGGAAGAGGCCAGCGCCGCGACGCGGTATGAGGAAGCCTCGGCGCTGCATGAGCTGCTGCATACCGTGGAGGAGATGAGCGAGAAGCAGAAGATGGCCGCCGCCGAAGGCAGCGACACCGACATCCTGGCTTACTACGCGGAGCCGCCCCTGGTTGCGGTAAACCTGTTCCATTTGCGGCACGGACACATTGTCGACCGGCGGGATTTTTTCTGGGAAGATCAGCTCAGCTTCGATCCGCAGGAGTTCGTCTCATCGCTGATAAAGCAGGTGTATCTGAACGAGCCCTATATTCCCGCCTTCGTGCATGTTCCTCTCGACTTTGAAGATCGCGAGCCGCTGGAGGAAATCCTCAGCGAGAAGCGCGGGCGCAAGGTGGAAATCAACACGCCACAGCGCGGTCCCAAGAAAGCGCTACTGGATTTGGTGGAATCGAATGCGCAGCACAGCTTTGAGCAGCGCTTCCGCGTGTTGAAGCCTTCCTCGCAGGCGATACAGACCGCGCTTCAGGACGCGCTGAGCCTGGAAGCCGCGCCGCGGCGCATTGAATGTTTCGATATTTCGCACATCCAGGGCACCGACAAAGTGGCCAGCATGGTGGTATGGGAGGACGGCAAGATGAAGAAGTCGGACTACCGCAAGTTCATCATCCGGACCGTGGAAGGCAATGACGATTTCGCTTCGATGCGTGAGGTGATTACGCGGCGGTATTCGCGATTGCAAGTTGAGGGAACCCTGCGGCCCGGGCTGGTGTTGGTCGACGGAGGGTTGGGGCAGCTTCACGCTGCTGCCGCCGCGCTGGAGGAACTGGGGATTACGGATCAACCTCTGGCATCCATCGCCAAGCGCGAGGAATGGATCTACGTGTATGGGCAGGAGCAGGAGCCGGTGGTGCTGGACCGCTTTTCCCCGGTGCTGCACCTGGTGCAACTGGTCCGGGATGAGGCCCACCGCTTCGCGGTAACCTTTCACCGTGCGCGCCGCACGGCCAGCCGGCTGCCGAAAAAGAAGAGGAAGAAGAAACCGCAAGTTCCGGCGGCCGAAACTTCTTCTTAGAAGCCCGCAAAGGGCCGGTCGCGGCCCTCAAATTCCCGAAAGTACCAGCTCCGCTTGTGGCCGCGACCAGGCTCCGTTTTGCGGGCTATTCCTCAAAAAAGGTCGCCGATTTCCTTGGCTGCGCTGCGCGCTTCCAGGTGGATCAAACCGGCGTTGCCGCCTTGCGGGCTCACCACGGCGAGCACAGCCTTGCTGCCGGCGGAGTATACGAATAACGCGCCCTCGTCGGCTTGGATGGACACTTCCGCCAGCGTTCCGGCGCTCATGCTGTCGCTGATGCGCCGTCCCAGGCTGGACGCGGCTGCGGCCATGGCCGCGACGCGATTGGGATCTGCTCCATTCGAAAGAGAGTGCGCGATCGGGAGCCCTTCATTGGACGCCAGCAGCACTCCTTTCAGTTCGGGAATCGCGCTCCGCAGCGCTTCAATATGAGCTTTCAACGCTTCGCCCTTGGCCATCGATAGCCTCCTTAGATTCGTGCCGAAATTTGAAATATTTCGCGCGGGCCGCGACGGTCCTCGCGCTGAATGACTTAGAAACCATCTCATCGGCGGGTAAGGCAGAAACTTTAGCCCGGCTGTCATACGACGGGTACTGGAGTGAGCGTAGAAGGATCGCCTGACAGGGGCCTCGCCGCTTCTTAAGTTATGCGGAGGATGCGGATGGTCGCGGTGTTTCGCCCCAGCGTGGAAGTCCTAAACCTCGACGAGCTAAGGCTTTTCGCTTAAGTATCCGTAAGGTTGCGGCCTGAAAAACATTGTATAAGTGCTTTACCGCATAAAAACTCCTAAGTGTACCCTTTAGCATCTGAGGCAAGTGGACGATTAGGTCTACATGCGGTGCTTGTACTGCGGGAAGGAACTCGCCCTGTTCAAACGGTTAAGGGGCGGCGAGTTTTGTTCGGACGCGCATCGTCACCGGTATCAGGAAGAATATACGCAACTGGCGCTGAATCGCCTGTTGCAAGCGAACTCCACACCGGAAAAAGAGGCGGCCCCGGTCCAGGCGCCGGAGATCAAGCCTGCTGAGCCCGCGCTGCCCCCGTCCCCCGCGCTCAAGCGGCGCGAGAAGTTGGGAAGGGAGGAACCCTCTGCGCTTCCAGCCCTGACGGCGCCCGCCCCGGCGAGCAATTCACGCCCGTTCAGAACTGAAGAGAACGGCACGGGAATGGAGGAGACTCGGGTCGCCTCCGCCATCCCTCTCGGGGCAGTCAGTCAAGGGCCCCAGCAGACGCCTCAGCAAACTGCGGTTCTCGATCTCACGCCAGCGCCGGACTTCGCCACCCTCGTAGCCCAGGCGTCGACGGTCGAGGAGCCTGCACCTGCGGCGATGTCCAGCTTCTTAGTCGAATTTCCCGTCGCCGCCGGGGTGGAAGTGGCGGAAATTGCCGGCGCAGCCACGAATCTGGATCCCACGCCCAGGTTGTCCGTCCCGCGGTTGCAGGAGTTCCCACGGGAATCAAGGGCCGACGTGCTGGAGCCTGCCGGGCCCATTACGCTGGTGGTTTGCACGCCGGCCGATTTTCAGACTCCACCGCGGGAACGCGGGCTGGAGCTGCGCGAGTTCGTGCGTGGGGTGCCGCAAGTTGAAATCCATGTCCGGCCCGCCGGTAAAACTGGATTTGAACCCTCGCGGGAAACGTTTGAAGTGCATCTTGACGCGCGCCCTCCGGCGGAGTCCCCTCAGCTCTGGCAGGTTCCTGAAAATCAACTTCCGGGGCTAGCTTACAAGGACGAAATTCTGCTCGGCGAGCTGGCCCGCTTGGACTTTGCGGCGATCGAGTGGGATGGGACCGCAAGCCCAAACGTGGAGCCGCCCCCTCCGGCAAAGGAGATTCCGCCGGCGATCGGAAACGCTCGTCTTGAGCCGATGCGCGTGGAGCCGGTTCAACTCAATCCAGTCCCGCGCGAAAGCTCGCGGCCGGAGCCGCTGCGCTTTGAACCCGTGCACATCGATCCGGTTTTCATGGAGCAGATCGCCGGCACGGCTGAGTTTCATGCGCTGAAGATTGAGGCTGCGGTCCGGAAAACGGCAGCGGCGGTGGTCGTCGAGCCTGAACCGACAGTGGCCGGGCCCGAACCTGTAGTAACCGAGCCTGAGCCCATAGCGGTTGAGCCTGAATCAGCAATCGCTCAGGCGGTGGCTCCTGAGATTGAGCCCTTCGCTTCCGTCCCCCCGCTTCCACCCCCGCCGCCGCCCGCGCCGGCCATCGTGACCAAGCCAGTGCCGGTGACCCTGCATGGTCTGGCTCCGGCGCGCGGGAAACCGGTACAGGTGTTCACCTCCGCGTTCGCGCGTAGCGGAGAGGTTCAGATACCGCGGGAGACCGGCTTGCCGCTGCGGCCCACCATGGTCTTTGGTCCTGCGCCGAAGCTTCCCGAAGCGCCCGCCAGCGTGCCGCCTGCTGTCGCGTCAAGTGGGCCGGTGACTGCCGAAGAGAAGCCTGCCGCCACCAAGCCCAACCGTTCGATTCCCGTCCCCGAAAAGCGGGAGCCGCGCTCCATCGAAATCAAGCCTCGCAGATCTGAGGTTCGGATTCTCCCCGTACAGGTGAAGGAAGGGGCCGTTCCGCCTCAGAAGGAGCCGGGCGGCCGTTCTGAACCTGCCAAGCCGGAGCTTGTAAAGCCGGAGCCTGCCAAGGCGGAACAACCAAAGGAGCAAGCTAAACCTGAGCCCGTAAAGGTGGAGCGGGCGAAGGAGGCCTCCGCCGCAGCGGCCCAGCCCCCGAAGGAAACGCCCCAGCCTCCGAAGGAAACATCACAGAAGGAGAAGCCGGCCGAAAAGCCGCGTCCAGCATCACCTTCGGCGTCCCCTGCTGCTCCCCCTCCCGCGCAATCTTCCGCCGAGGTCAAGCCGGGGTCGACTGTTCCCGCCGACGTGAAAGCTCGTATGGCGCTTCCCCCGGAGGAACTGGAACTGCTGGGCCTGCCCAAGCTGTCTTACCAGAACTCCGAGAATTTTTGGACCCGCCTGCCGCTGTTGGTGCGGGTCGGGGCCATCGCGCTGGTTCTGGCGATGGCAATCGGCGGCGTGATTCTGACTTCGCGCGGATCCGGCGCGCCGAAACCCGTGGCCCCCGTCAGTACTGAGCCGCAAGTTGTGGAGGCGGGCACCGCCATCGCCACCACCGCAGGCTGGGTGCAGGATTGGTTTGTCGACCGCGTCGGAGCAAAGCAGGGCAGGCACGTGGATGTTCTGCGAGGCTCCCTGACGCTGCGCGATTACCGGTTGCTGTTTGAAGGGCAGATCCAGCAAGGCGCATTGGGCTGGGTGTTTCGCGCCAACGATAAGAGCTTCTATGTTGAAAAGATTCAAGTAGTGACCCCCGGGCTGGAGCCGGCGGTCGCGCTGGTTCACTTCGCTGTGATCAACGGGCAGGAGCAGCCGCGGACGCAAATTCCGCTACCCCTTAAAGTCCACCTGGATACCGCTTACAAAGTCCGCATGGATATCGTCGGCGACCGCTTCACAGCCTGGGTGCAGGATCAGAAAGCCGACCAATGGAGCGACAACCGGATCGATGCCGGTGGCGTCGGTCTATATTATGACAGCGGCGACAGCGCCAAGCTCAGAGATACGCTGAACGTGATTCCCCTAAAGCTCAAGTAACGGACGCTCAAATAAACCGAGTAAGGACAGGAGATCGGAAAATGCCCGACGGCAACGGACAACACGTTTTCTTCATCGACGACGAACTGGTGGAGCGGCTCATGCGCGGCGACTCTGCCGAGAGCTCCTCAAAGCTGAAGAGACCGGCGAGTTCCGCCACCCTGGCCAAGGCAGTCAAGCTGGCGGGTACGGGCCGCCTGGATGAGGCCGTAAAAGAGCTGGAAGGCGCCGCCGGCCGCGGGGAGAATCCGGTTGAAATTCAGTCCGGCTTGGGCCACCTGCGCTTCGAACAACAGAAATGGGAAGAAGCCGAGCGCTGTTACCGCAAGGTGGTCGAAGAGGATCCGCTTCAACCGACCGCACGCTACAATCTAGGCCTGACTCTGGAGCGGCAATCTAAGTTCGCTGAAGCGGCCGAGGCGTTTGAGGTAGCCGCGCAGCTCGATCCAGGCCGGTGGCAGGCTCAGGTGGGCCGCGGCATGTGCCTGATCCATATGGGCAAACCGGAGGAAGCTCTAGGATGCCTGGACCGTGCGTTGGCGGAAAGCCCCAACCAGGACCGCGCGCTGTTCGGCAAAGCGGTGGCGCTGCACCAGCTCGGACGGTTGGACGAAGCCGCCGAAATCTATCGCAAGCTTCTTCCGGGCAACGCGAACTCGCCGGAGTTGCTGGGGAACATGATCGCCATCGCGTCGGCTCGCAAGGATGACAACCGGGCCAAGGAATTGTCGGAACGGCTGCTGAAGATTCGTCCTCTTTCGCGGCATGCATTGGAAGGACTGGGCGGCGTGGCTTTGTCGCGCGGCGACTACAGCGCGGCGGTGCAGCATTGCACACAGCTTGTGAAAACGGCTCCGGATTCCTATGAGGGCTGGGTCAATCTCGGGGTGGCGTATCAGAAAACCGGGAGACTGGAACAGGCGGGCAACGCCTATCGCGAAGCCACCCGCATCCGTCCCGATGCGCCTGAGCCAAACGCGAACCTGGGCGCGGTTTTGCAGGAGCGGGGCGATCTGGCCGGCGCGCGCAAGGCTCATGAGAAAGCGCTTGCCATCGCTCCCGATACGCCGGGGGTGCTGTGGAATCTGGCATTGTTGGCCGAGCGTGAAGGCAACGCCCAGGAGGCCGAACAGGTCCTCGAAAAACTGTTGGCCTTAAAAGCCGATTGGGAGGACGCGGCGTTTCATCTGGGATTTCTTCAACTACAACGTGGCGAGTACGCCAGCGCCGTCGACAGCTTCGAGATCTGCCTGAAGAAGCGCGGGGATTGGGTGGAGGCGCTGCTGAACCTGGGTCTGGCGTTCTGGAAATTCGAGGATCTGGAAGGCGCGGCGCAAACCTTCGGCCGGGTCTTGATGTTTCAGCCGCAGAATACGGATGCGTTGCGCGCGCTCACGGCCATCGCCATTGAGCGCAAGAACCCGCAGTTGGCTTGGGAACTGCATCAGAAGGTGACAGCGTTGGGCGAACGCTCTCCGGAGCTTTCGTTCAATTTGGGGCTCTTGCTGCAATCGACCGGAGACGAGGCCGCGGCGGCAGAATGCTACCGGACCGCCGTCGACACCAAGCCCGATTTTTCGCAGGCCCTGCTTAATTTGGGCCATGCGCTCATGGCCAGCGGCAAGGAAGACGAGGCCCGGCGGGCGTGGGGACAGGCTCTTACGGCAGATCCGGAGTTGGCCGCGAAGTATTTCAACTAGAGCGGAGACGGCTCGCCCCTGATGGCAGACGCGGCCTTACCCCAATAAATCTCAGGAGTCCGTCGCGGCAGCCGCCCGTCCAGTGATAAACTGAAACCAGCCATGAGTTCGCTGTCGCCCCGGCTTCAGATTCGGGTTCAGCAAAAGCAAACGCTGACGCCTGGGTTAGTACAAATGGTCAGTCTTCTTCAGCTGAACCGGCTGGAGTTGAAGGACATGATCTCCGCGGAGATCGCCCAGAACCCCGTCCTCGAGGAAGCTGCCGAGGGGGGCGAAGAACTGACTCCCGAAGAGCTTCAACCCCTGCTGGAGGCTGAAGCGGAGCGCACCGGGGAACCGGCCGACCGCTCCATTCTGGAAGCCACGGCTGGCCCGGTCGAAGTTGACGCCGGCGACGCTGAGTCTGGCGAAGCCGCTGACTTCGGAAGTTCCTTTACCGAGGGATCTTTCTCCGAGAACTCCTTTGAAGGCTCCGAGCCCTCTTCCGTCGAGACCGCCGCACCCGCGGAAGTCGTGCCCGCTCCCGAGATCACAGAAACCCCAGCCGATCCCTTCGACGAAATCGATCTGGGCGATTACTTCGACAACTATCTGGACCCCGGCTTCAAGAGCCCCGCTTCTGAGAACATCGAAAAGCCCTCCTTCGAGACGTTCCTGTCTTCTCCGGTGACGCTGTCGGACCATTTGCGCTCCCAGCTCGCGCTGGTCACGATGAGCGACGGGGTCCGCGACGCCGCCGAGGAAATTATAGGCAATCTGGATGAAAACGGCTATTTGACCGCAACGGTTGAGGAGATCGCCGCAGGCGGCGGATGCGCTCCCGCAGATGTTCAGGAGGCGCTTCGCGTCGTTCATTCCCTTGATCCTGCGGGGGTTGGGGCCGCGGATGTACGAGAGTGCCTGCTGCTTCAGCTCGAAAGCCGGAACGCCGTTGGCGGAGTGGCTTGGCAGATTATCGCGGACCACGTGAAGTTACTGGAAACGCGGCAGTTTAAGGAACTTGCCAAGGTTCTAAAGCGGCCCATGGAGCATATCCAGATTGCCGTAGACGTCATCCGCCATCTGGACCCCCAGCCCGGATTGCGCTACTCCGGTCCGGGTGCCCGCCAAGTGGAGCCGGACGTCTACATTTCCAAAGACAGCGACGGCTATCTTATTCAACTGAACGACGATGAGCTGCCCACCTTGCGCCTAAACCCCCAGTACCGGCGCATGTTGGACCGTACTCAGGAACCCAGCAAGGACGTCCGCAACTATGTGCGGGACCGTTACGCCTCCGCCATTCAGCTGATGAAGAACATTGAGCAGCGCAAGCAGACCATTCTCAAGGTCTGCCAATCGATTGTGCGGCGGCAGCCGGACTTCCTGGAAGGCGGCATCGACCAGCTCAGGCCCATGATGATTAAGGAGATCGCCGAGGAGATCGGCGTCCATCCTTCCACCGTAAGCCGGGCTGTTTCGAATAAGTACGCCCACACCCCGCAAGGCGTTTTCGAGTTGCGCTATTTCTTCTCCGAGGCTGTGCAGGGGCCGGGAGGAATGGCAACCCCATTGCTCATTTTGAAGCGGCGTGTGAAAAAGATGATAGAAGACGAGGACACCGCGCACCCACTTACGGATGAGCAAATTACCGAGTTGTTGCAAGCCGAAGGAATTGAAGTGACGCGGCGAACTGTCGCCAAGTACCGCGAAGATATGCGGATTCCATCGACGCATCAGCGCCGGGTGCGGGCGTAGCTCTTAACCAACACGGGGGAATCATGAGAATCAGCTACACGGGAATCAAGCAGGATCTGCCTGCCAAAATTCAAAAAAAGCTGGACGCGAAATTCGCGAAGTTGTCGAAGCTGCTGGAGAAAAGAGGAGAACAAGAAGCGCACGTAGTGGTCACCAACGTGCGTCACCTGCACAAGGCTGAGGTGACGATCCAGTTCTACGACCACAAGCTGGTGGCCCAATGCTCGGATGCGGACCTGTTCACGGCGATCTACGAAGCGCTGGACAAGCTGGAGGCACAGGCGGTGAAGAACCGCGAAAAGTGGCAGGAACGCCGCAAGGATGGCTCGCCCAAGGAGACTGTTCCTTCGAAAGGCAAGGGAGCGGACACTGGGAAGAGTGCGGTCAAAAGTGCGGGGCGGACCAAAAATGCCCCAGCGGTCAACGTTTTTCAAGTCAATCACCACGACAGCCGCAAACCCATGACGCTGGATGAGGCGATGCTTGAGATGGAAGAGGATCGCGATTACCTGGTGTACCGCGACGCCGACAAAGAGCGGATTTCCGTGCTGGTGCGCCGCCGCGACGGGCATTTCGATTTGATTGAAGGCGGCTCCTAATCGAAACCGGTTCCCGTCAGGGTGTGGGAAACCGCTAAAATAGCGGCCAATGGCGAAGTCCTCCCGCACGGCCAGTCGGCAAACCGAGTTGGTCATCATCACTGGGCTGAGCGGCTCGGGAAAAGGGACTGCTCTCAAGGCCCTGGAAGACCTGGGCTATTACTCGGTCGACAACCTTCCCATAGGGTTGATTCCCAAGTTCGCGGAGTTGGCCGAGGCGGTCCCCAACGTCCGGAAGGCAGCAATCGTTATTGATATACGGGAAGGCTCGGCGCTCGACGGCTTTCCCGCCTTATACAAACGCATCCGCCGCAAAGTTCCCACGCGGCTGCTGTTTTTGGAGGCCGACGACGCCGCGCTGATCCGGCGCTTCAGCGAAACTCGCCGTCCTCACCCGCTAGGCGCCGATCAAAGCGTCGCACAGAGCGTTCGCCATGAGAAGGAGCGGCTGGCGCCCATCCGGAAGCTGGCCGACCCGATCATCAATACCACCAAGTTCAACGTGCATGAGCTGCGCGACACCATCCATCGGGCCTTCCAGGGGCAGAAGAGCGCGCCGGAGATCCTGATTCAGGTCACCAGCTTCGGATTCCGCCACGGCGTGCCCACCGATAGCGACCTGGTATTCGATGTCCGCTTTCTCCCGAATCCCAACTACATCGCCGCGTTCAAGCACTTAAGCGGCAAAAATCCTGGGGTCGCCCGCTACATCCGTTCCTTTCCGCAAACCATCGAATTCATCGATCGCATCTCCGATCTGCTGGTGTATCTGTTGCCGCACTACATTGCGGAGGGTAAGTCGTACCTGACCATCTCCTTCGGCTGCACCGGCGGCCGGCATCGCAGCGTGATGATCGCGAGCGAAATCCGCAAGCGCCTGGCCGCAGCCGGGTACCGCGCCAAAGAGACGCATCGGGATCTTCAGAAGAAGTGACGCCTCCGTTATTGGTTGGCCGTGAGATCTGTCAGGATTTCGCACGATCTTCAAAGCTGGAATGGCTGGAGACCAACGGGACCGGCGCATTCGCCATGGGGACCGTCGCGGGGGTGAACACCCGGCGCTATCACGCATTGCTGATGGCTTCGCTGGGACTCGGTTCGGGTCGCAGAGTTTTGCTCGCGCGCGTGGAAGAAGAGGCCATCGTCGACGGCCGGAGCTTCGCGTTGGGCGCTTGCCAGTATCCAGGAATCGTCACGCCGCGCGGCTTCGAGCTCCTGCAAGAGTTTCGGCCGGAACCGTGCGCCACCTGGGTGTTCGGCGCGGGCGCCGTCCGCATCGAAAAGCAGGTGTATTTGGTGGAAGCGAAGCCAGCAGTGGTGATTCGCTATCGCGCGGATCGGGCGCTGACGCTGCGCGTTCGGCCGTTTTTAGCGGACCGGGATTATCATTCTTTGCAGCACGCCGGCGACTGGACCAGCCGGACGTTACAATTCCACGGCGTCTCAAATTTCGTCGAGGACGCTCACTGGTATTTCAATGTCGAGTACCTGGAAGAACTCGACCGCGGGTTCGACTTCCGCGAAGATCTGTACTCGCCGGGGTTGTTCGTGCTGGATCTGAAGCCGGGCGAGTGGACGGCGATCTGCGCCTCAGCGGACGGCACGAGTTCTCAGGGGGATCCTCCAGGAAAGCGCGATCCCTTCGTGGTTCGCCGCAGCGATGGAAGTCCCACTATTATCGCCGGCTATCCCTGGTTCACGGATTGGGGCCGGGATACAATGATCAGCCTCCCTGGTCTGCTGATCGTCGAGGGCCGTTTAGAGGAAGCGCGGCAGATCATCCAGGGCTTTCTCAACCGGCGCAGTCAGGGCATCATCCCGAATCGTTTCCCGGAGGGCGTCGAAACGCCCGAATACAACACTGCGGACGCCACTCTGTGGATGTTTCAAGCCATGCGTTCGTGGCTCGCGGCCGGCGGAGATCGCGAGTTCCTCAACGATGTTTTCCTTCCCGCGGCCAGGGATATTCTCGAATGGCATCGCCGCGGAACCTGGTATGGAATTGGCGTCGACCCGAAGGATCATCTTCTGCACGCTGGCGGGCCGGATACGCAGGTCACATGGATGGACGCGAGAGTCAACGGAATGGCGGTGACTCCGCGCCACGGCAAGCCAGTGGAGATCAACGCTCTGTGGCATGGCGCTCTTTGTCTCATGGCGGATTGGGGCGACGAGTCCTGTCGAGCGGAAGCACGGGCCGTTCGCGATAGCTTTCGGGCGAAGTTCTGGAACTCGGCGGGAGGTTGCCTTTACGACGTGCTGGGAGTTGACGGGCCGGTACCGAAACTCCGCCCCAACCAGATTTTCGCTGTCAGTTTAGGGAGCGATCTGCTTGCGAGCGCGCAGCAACAAGCCGTTGTGCGCATCGTCGAACGTGAGCTTCTGACGCCAGTAGGTCTGCGCACGCTCGATCGCGGCGATCCCGAATACAAACCTCGCTATCAAGGCGGCCCGGTCGACCGGGATGCGGCGTATCACCAAGGCACCGTCTGGCCGTGGCTGCTGGGACCTTTCGTCGATGCGTATCTGTGTGCATTCGGCAAGACGCCTGAGACGCTCGCGTATCGCCGCCGGCTGATCGGCCGATTGGAAGATGCAGGTGCGCGCGGGCCGTGCCTGGGATCCGTGCCCGAGATATACGATGGCGACGCTCCGCATATCGCTCGCGGCTGCCCGGCGCAGGCGTGGAGTGTCGCGGAGCTCGCGCGAATCAAAGCGAGGCTGCGCGGGATGCTATAACGGACCTGTGCCTCCTCGCCCCGAACTGCGCCATCGCAAGCCTCCGCATTTTCGGGAGCGCAACAAGCCCTACTACCGCCTGGCGCACTGGCCGCTCTGGATTTTCGTGTTCTTCATCGCGCCGGGTCCGCTGACGTTCGATCTTTTTGAACGCGGATTCGATGGGCGGATGGCCGCCTGGCTGGCCGTGGTTCTTGCCGGGACGGGCCTCGCCGGCTGGTTCGGCAAGCTTCCTGGAGTGGAACCCAAGCCCTACATTCTCCGCTTCACCGAAGACAAACCCAACCCGATCTATCGGCGCATCTGCTATACGATGGCCTGGAGCAATCTGATCAGCTTCGCGATCCTAAACCTGGCCGGGCTGATTTATGCGCTGGCTGCCGGAACCTGGCGGCTGCGGCAGATTTACAATGCGGCCTATTTCCCGCTCGCCGGAGCGGTGCTCCTGTGCGGCCTTTTCGGCTGGCTGCCGCGAGTAAAAGCGTCGACGAAGGGTGAAGGGACTGAGCGCCGCTACTTTTACGGAACCGTGTGGGCCGTGTGTGCCGCGCAGCCTGTGCTGGGGCTGCTCTGGAAAGTTCTTCCGCGGACAACCGGCGCGGATGCGCTCAAGCTCACAGTCTTCGCCGGGATTCTGGCGGCCATGGGCTATCTGGCGTACAGGGGAGCGTTGCCGCGAACGCACGCCATCATCCCCGGCGAATGGGCAGTTTCAGACTGATGTCTCAAAAGCGCAAAGGGCGCGGCGTGCACGATCGGGAGCCGTTCCGCGCCGAGACTCCGTTTTGCGCGAGTTTCTCAAGACCATGACGCCACGGGAAACCCTACTCGATTTCTTCGCCGATTTCGCCGACCTGAAAGACGAGTTCCTGGTCTGGGACGACGGCTACCATACGCATCGTCGCAACTACGCCGATGTCGCGCGAGCCGCCCGGGGGTTTGCCGCGAAGCTGCGCGCGCAGGGAATCGGCAAGGGGCAGAAGATCGTGTTCTGGTCGGAGAACCGGCCTGAGTGGGTCGCCGCTTTATGGGGATGCCTGCTTGAAGGCGTGATCGCGGTGCCGATCGATTTCCGAAACTCCGCTGATTTCGTGATGCGGATCGCCAGAATTGTCGAGGCTCGCGCCGTGTTGACCGGCGACGCGGTGCCTCAGGATGCAATCGCAAGGGCGTGGCGCTTCGTCGATTTCGAATGGCCCGCAGACAACCTTGCGATCGGTCCGGCGATCGGCGTGCCCGTCGATATCCAGTCCGACGACATCGCCCAAATCGTGTTCACCTCCGGCGCAACGGCTGAGCCCAAGGGCGTCATCATCACCCACCGCAATCTGCTCGCGAACATCGTGCCGGTGGAAAACGAGATTCGCAAGTATCGCAAGTATGAGCGGCCGTTCCATCCGGTGCGCTTCTTGAATCTTCTGCCGTTGAGCCATCTGTTCGGACAGACACTGGCGACGTTCATTCCTCCGATGCTGGCCGCGACCGTTATTTTTCAGCAGTCCTATCATCCCGATGAGATCGTGCGCCAGATCCATTCGCGCCGCGTGTCGGTGCTGGTTTCGGTGCCGAAAATTCTGGAAGTGTTGCGCGACTACATTCTGCATCAGTTTCCGGAAAGCAAGAACCTGCCCAAGAAGATGCACTGGACCCTCCGCTGGTGGCGCTTTCGCCGCATCCACCGCGCGTTCGGCTGGAAATTCTGGGCGTTCATTACCGGCGCCGCGCCTCTTGATCCTTCCGTCGAGGAATTCTTTTTGCGGCTTGGCTTTCTGGTGATTCAAGGCTACGGATTGACCGAGACCGCGCCCATCGTGACGTTGAACCATCCGTTTCATACACGGCGCGGCAGCGTGGGCACGCCCGTCGGCGGTGTCGAGGTGCGCCTCGCCGACGACGGAGAAGTGCTGGTGCGCGGCGGCAATGTCTCGCGCGGGTATTTCGGCCAGAGCGAAAGCGAGCCGAGAGAGGACGGCTGGCTCCGCACCGGCGATATCGGTGAAATGGACGCCGAAGGCCGCCTCTCCATTCGCGGACGCAAGAAAGAAATGATCGTGCTTCCAGATGGCCGAAAGGTTTTTCCGGAAGACGTGGAAGCGGTGCTGCGAACTCTTCCCGGCGTGCGCGACTGCGCCGTCATCGGACCGGATCAGGTGCATGCCGTGCTGGTCACCGACGCCGGAGCGGATGTGGACGGAATCGTCCGCCGGGCGAATGAGAAACTGGAAGATCACCAGAAGATCCGCGCTGTTTCATTGTGGCAGCCGGCCGGAGAAGAGCTGCCGCGCACGCCCGGCACAGGCAAGCTGAAACGCGCTGAAGTGGCCCAACGCATTGCTGGCGGGCTCCGATCAACCGCGCCTTCAAGGAGTGGCGTGATCGGAATCCTGCAGCGCTACGCCCCGGATCGCGCCATCACTCCGGAGACGACTCTGGATGAGTTGGGGCTAAGCTCGCTCGATCGCGTGCAGCTTCAGATGGAGATGGAGCAGAAGCTCGACACAGTCATCGACGAAAGTTCGTTCACCGCGGCTCGGACCGTGGCGGATTTGGCCAAGCCAGGTTTGACGGGGCCGGCAAGAACCACAGGTTCAGACGCCGAAGCTCCGCTAGAGTTTCCCTCGTGGAACCGCGCGTGGCCGGCCCGATGGCTGCGCCGCACGGTGCAGGCCACGTTGGTGCGCCCGCTTACGCGCTACTTCACGCGCATCACAGTAGCGGGCGTGGAAAATCTGAAGGACTTGAAGCCCCCCGTGATCTTCGCACCCAATCATCAGAGCTTCATGGATGTGCCGGCGATCTTGTGTGCGCTGCCGCCGGAGTGGCGCGGCCATCTGGCCCCCGCAATGGCGAAAGAATGGTTCCTGCCGCATTTTCATCCGCGGCAATACTCGCGCTGGAAACGCTTCACCAGCGGCCTGCAATACTACTCGGCGACGCTGTTCTTCAATGCGTTTCCCCTGCCGCAGCGGGAAATGGGTGCGCGCCGGACGCTGCGCTACATGGGATCGCTCACCGACGAAGGCTGGTGCGTGTTGATCTTCCCCGAGGGCGACCGCACGCACGCCGGCGAAATCCTCTCATTCTTTCCAGGAGTGGCGATGCTGGCGTCGCGCACGCGCCTTCCCGTCGTGCCGGTGCGCCTCCAGGGGCTGGAGCGAGTCTTCCACCGCGAAGCGCATTGGCCTACGCACGCACCCTCGAAGGTGACCTTCGGCGTGCCGCTTCTGCTCGAAGGCGACGATTATGCGACGGAGGCAAAACGGTTAGAGGAGGCGGTCCGCCGTCTCAATTGAGTTCGATCTGCGATCGACCGCACTCTGGCGGGTGGCCTTCGGGAGTCGCGGTCAGTTTTCCGTGGGAACCTTCTCTGCGTGATCGATGACCAGCATCTCGATTGGCGCCTTTTGCTCCTCCAGCTTGAGTCCCAGCTGCTCCGGCAGCGTCGTGCGAAGAGTGTCGAGAGCATCGGGACCGACCATGCTCCTCTTCAAGTCCCCTGCATCCGCTCCTTTTTCAACGTTGAAGAGATTGGGGTGGAACGAGAATCGCCCTGCCAAACCGGTGCGATCGATAACCGGGCGCTCCATTGAGGGCAGCCCACTGAGCCAGTCCGCCAGGTCATTCATGGAGTAGTTCTTGAAAGACAGCCCACCGTCGCTGTCCGGTCTCATGCTGCGTTCGCCCCCGTCGCCCGGCTCTTTGAATTTAGGTCCGCCTTTCGCGATGGCGAGGGCAAACACGGGAAGATCCCTGGTTTCGCGGTGGATTGCCAGATGAAACCTCTCGGCCAGCAGCGGCTGAAGCATCCGCACGGTGTCCTCAACGGGAACCGGTTTCCCGGCCGTTGCGGTCACATCGTACGTAACATCGCTGTTATTGCTTACGATCCAGTCGGGGCCCGAAATCTGATAGCTCTTCACGCCATATGCACCGGCAATAAGCTGACCCAGGGTAATGTCGAAACCAGTGATTCTTCCCGGTTCGATATTGCGGGATCTATTTCTGGTGCCCGTATCCTGGTGCGCCCTGACTGACGCAGCCTCGAATGCCGGAATTTTGGTTTCAGGCTGGGGTTGGGCTCGACTTGGCAGAGCTCCGAAGATCCCAAGCGCAACGGGCCCGATGATCGCCAGGACTCCGGATGCGATCAGCAGAATCCTTCTACGAAGGTCCAGATTGCGCGCCGGGCGATTTATTGCGATCGCCTCGATTCGTTTCTTTAGATCGGATCCGGTCACCCCGGACGCACACTCGAGCGGCGACGATAGATACGACTTGCAAACGTTGAGAATCCCTTCCGCATAAACCCGCGGTGCACTCCCCAGCCGGAGAACCTCTTCGTCGCAGGCTCGCTCCCGTTCCTCGACCATTCGCTTCCCAATCCACCACACCAGCGGATGAAACCAGAACACGGTCTCGACGAACATGTGCATCGCGGCGATCAAATTATCCCGGTGACGGACGTGACAGAGTTCATGCGCGATGACAGCTTGCAATTGGTCCGGCGGCAATCGCTCAAAAATACCTTCCGGCAGCAACAGGACCGGCCGGAAGACGCCGAACACGCCCGGCTCCAGAGAGCTGCGGGAGCACATTGCCCGAATCGGGATTTCCATCTGCACCGGCGACCCGGCGCCAACGACAGCCCTAAGCCGCCGCCAGCGAATCCACCACGCACCGCCGATGCCCACGAATCCGCATACCCAAATGCCCAACAGAATTGCCGGGAGCGGACTCTGTGACGCCGGCATCGCATTCGCCGGCACATTTGCCAACCAGGGAGACGAACCTGCCGGCGCCGTAAATGGCTGACTGACTTGCTCCATCAGGGCCGACCAGTTGGAGCGCCTTGTGTCCGGAGCAGACTGCCATCGGATCTGACTGCCCATCGCCACAAGCACGGAAAGTGGGATAAGAAATTTGCACGACGCCGCCAGCCACACCCCGTGGCGCACTCGCGCGTGATTCTTTCGCAGCGTCAATGTCAGCAATCCCGCGGCTCCAGCGAACAGAGTCGATTGCCATAGGTGATTTGTCAGCGATGACACATATTCCGGATTCATTCTGCTTGGTCCTCTCTGTCGAGTTTCAGAAGAGTTTTCTCTGCCTCGCGCACATCATCAAGAGTGAGCGTGCCCGATTCAATCAGGTGGGCCATGATGGGTCTACTCCTGCCGCCGAACAAGCCCAGCAAGTCGTCAATCAGCCGGCGCTCCGCCGCGTCACGCGAGACCGCGGCCTCGAAGATATTCGCCGTAGCGATCTTTTTGACACGGCGCAACGCTTTCTTGACTTCGAGCCGGTAGACCATCGTCTGCACCGTAGTGTAGGCGGGTCTCTTCTTTGCCGGAAACGATTCCTGAATCTCCCGAACGGAACATGGCCCCCGTTTCCAGAGGGCGTCCATGATCTGCAACTCCAGCTTGCTTAATTTTGGAAGAGGCATAGCGATGAACTACTCATGCTATTTAATCTACTACTGCTGTGGTCCTTATGCAAGGAAATTCTTTCGGCGGGAGAACGATCGCCCCAAAAGCCGCGGAAAAAAGCTTAGGAGATACCGGACTACGGGCGTAGGGGCGGTTTCAATTATGAAGGGTGATCAACGCGCCGGATTGCGTGGATACTCCGCCGTAGGTCGCCGTGATTGTCTGGTCGCCATTGCCGAGCGACGCTGGAATGGTCACGTTGAACTGAAATTCCCCAACCGCAACCAAGCCAGCGAACTGCACGCTTGCCGCGATGCCCCCGATCTTGACGACTGGCAGCGGAGACAGCGTGCCGGACTGGCTGATGGATCCGCTTTGCACGGGCACGTTGGTAGATCCAAACCCGTTGGCGTAAAGCATGATGGTCTCGCCAGGCTTAGCCGGAGTGGTCGAGCCAGGATACAACGTGGCCGGTCCGATCAAACTCCCGTTCAAGTGCGTTGCGGCCACATAGGGGCCGCCATTGAAAACGAAAAACGAAGGCGAGATCGATTGCGCCGGAGCGTTGAACGCGGCGCTGGTAACTCCGTTGTAGGTCACCTCCACCTGCGCCGGACCGGAGAGAGCATCGGGCGGAGTCAGAATGTTCACCTGCAAAGGGCTGATGTAGTAAACAAACGCCGGCTTGCCATTTACAGTGGCGCTGACGGAATCCAGCTTCGTGGGGAGTTTGTTGCCGGCGAAGTCCGAACCTTGCCAGATGCGCATATCGCCCGGCTGCGTGAGATTCGACCCTTGAATCTCCACCCATGTGTTCGGGGCGATAGTGGGGCTGGCGCCTTCGGCGTTGGCGACAAGAGTGATAGCGGGCGGGGGCGCTGTCTTCGAGCAGGTTGACGCGGGTAACGCCGTTACCTGATTCGCCATAGCGAAAATGTCGCGGCTTGCGCGGGCGTATAGATCTTGGAGCGACATATACCCGAGCGTGGGGCTGGGTGTTGCGGGACACGCATTCGACAGCGCATATTGAAGATCCAGATAGGAAACCTCGAGATACTGAATGGGCGCGGTCCCCACCGTTCCACCGTAGAATGCCGCAACCGGAGTGCCGGTGAAAAAGACGGCCATCACGTTGTATGCGCCCTCCGCAACCGAAAGGCCCGGGCAATTGCCGCTGGGATCGGGACATCCCTCTCCTTCCAGGTCTGCGCCCGAAACTGGAAAATCGAATTCCGCCCCGCCAATGAACGGAGGCGAGGGCGGCGGCGTTAGGCCTGTGAGCACCTTCACGCCTTGGACTCCAATGTTGCCTACCGTCACGGCGCTCGACGCAGTCATCCCTCCCACCTGGGTTCCTTTCCCGTTGAGACCCGTCACCGTCACGAAGTACGACAGGATTTCTGTTTTCGCTTCGCACGACATGATCTCCGTCTTCGGGGTGTTCGAGCAGTCCACAGCGAACAGCGTGTTGTCGGCGTGCGGCGTGACGGTCTGGCTGAAGTTTGGGAAGTCGTCGCCGGAGTCCGCCCCGATGAACAGAGTAATGCCCGAGAAAATCGATTCGTAGGCGTCAATCGCCTGCTTCCACGCGTCGATGAACACCTGATCTGTGTTCTGATACGCGCTGTTGGACGGGAAAGAATGCTGAATCAGCGCGGCCCACGTCGCGTCTACGGCCAAGCCGGAAGGCTGTGCGGCGCTGGTGTTGGCGCTGGTCGGGAAGATCATCTCGTCCGACGCGCCCACCGGACCCGCGATGGCGATGGCTGCAAGCGCGGCATTGGAGCCGTATCTGGCGTTGAGCTGCATCAGGAAAGCGTCCCAGGCGGCCTGGTAGACGGGATTCCACGGCAGTGGAAACATGGTTTGGTCGGCGCGTTGTACTTCCGGGTACCCCACAAACGTCACCGTGCCGCAATTGGCGGGAGCGCTCCCTGACGTAAACAGAGAGTCGCAGGAGGGGATTTCGTTCACCAGCCACGTCGGCATATCGGCGCCCGGCGTGACGATGAGTTGAACCGGTTTGTGAGCCACGCTCGCCGCGTCGAAGGCGTCGTCCAGATCAGCCCAGTTGAAGCTACTGGAACTGGCGCCGGCGGAGGGCTGAAGCTTGGCCCAGTCCGCTCCTATCGTCAAACCAGAGATGGCCGGATCTGCTAGGAGACTCGCGTAGAGACTTTGCAGGTAGGAGTGCAACTGCGAAGCAGGGCCATTATAGCCATCGATGGCATCCTGAACGTTGACCTTGACGTAGACGCCCAACGGCGACCGGATATTTGCCGGACTTTGGGCCAAGGAGAGACCGGCCCACAACGAAGCCAATATCCACATCCTGGCGGCTGTCGCACGGCCGGGTTTTGTGTCTGTTGCGCGATACCCGTCTCGCTCTTCCTCCGCCCTGCGGGGCGTGAGGGCTTCGTGGGGACCCAGCCTCTCTACAGAAAGTGGCATGGCGTACGCTTTCGCACCAGCTTAACAGACTAGAAAACAAGGGGGGCCAATTTACGGCGTACCCGGAGTTATCCCTCCGGCTGCAATCTCTCCTCGGGCCGGGACACTAGACCAATTAATTTAATGGAGCTGGCGGAGGGATTTGAACCCCCGACCCTCTGATTACAAATCAGATGCTCTACCAACTGAGCTACGCCAGCATTCGAAGGTCGAAGTCTCCTCTACTGTAGCAAAACTCCATTATTCCTTCGCCGCGATTCCCAGAGCCTTCATTTTGCGATACAGGTGCGACCGCTCCAGGCCCAGCATATCGGCGGCGCGGGTGATGTTTCCCTTGGCCTCTTCCAACTTCTTCAAAATGTAGTCGCGCTCGGCTGCTTCCCGAACCTCATGCAGACTCCCGAAGCGCTCAATCGGCCGGTCAAAGCCGGCGCGGCGAGTGCGATCGAGAGGAACATGACGAGCATCGATACGCGGCTGCGGATTCATAATCACAATTCGCTCCATCAAATTCCGTAACTCGCGCACATTGCCCGGCCACGGAAATTCTTCCAGCGCGCGCAGAGCCTCGGGAGTCAGCTCCTTCGGTTTGCGGCCATATGCGGTCGTAAATTCCCGCAGAAAATGGTCCGCGAGAAAACGTACGTCCTCGATGTGCTCCCGCAGCGGAGGCACATAAAACGGAATCACGTTCAAGCGATAGAACAGGTCTTCGCGGAAATTACCTCGCTCGATTTCCTCTTCCAGATTCTTGTTTGTGGACGCCACCACGCGCACGTCCACCTGGATCCACTCGGCTGCGCCCACCGGCTCGAAGCGATGCTCATCCAGAGCGCGCAGCAGCTTGGCCTGGGTCTTCAGGGACATGTCGCCCACCTCGTCCAGGAACAGCGTACCGCCGTTGGCTTTCTGAAGCTTTCCGATTTTGTCCTCCATCGCGCCCGGAAGGCTGCCCTTGCGATGCCCGAACAGCTCGCTCTCGATCGCCTCCTCGGGGATGGCCGCGCAGTTCACCTCCACGAACGGCTCCGCCGCGCGAGGGCTCGCCGCATGAATAGCCCGCGCGATCAATTCTTTCCCTGTGCCGCTCTCGCCAAAAATCAAAACCCGCCCGTTGGTCGCAGCCATCAGCGCCAGCTGTTGCCGCAGCGCCTTCATCGGCACGCTTTGTCCGATGATCCGAGGAGCGAATGCGCCCGTCGATTCCTTCAATCGCGCGACTTCCAGTTCCAGCCGCCTCTGCTCCGCCGCATTGTGAATCACTACTGTGACTTTCTCGATGGTCAGCGGCTTTTCGAGGAAATCGAACGCCCCCAGCTTGGTCGCTTTGACTGCGGTCTCGATCGTGCCGTGGCCGGAGATGATCACCACTTCAGGCCGGTCCTCCAGAGGGATCTCCTGAATACGCGACAGCGTTTCCAGGCCGTCCAGTCCGGGCAGCCACACGTCCAGCAGAATCACGTCGTAGCTGTTGCGCGCCAGCTCGGTCAGGCATTCCTCGCCGCTGGCCACGGAGGCGCAGACAAACCCCTCGTCTTCGAGAACGCCGGTGAGAGACTCGCGAATGCCGGGTTCATCGTCAACCACCAGGACACGCGTGGCCTTCACGCGCGAGCCTCCACGTCCAAGCTCACGCGCGAACCTCCAGCTCGACCGCCACCGTCGCTGGAATCTCTACATAAAAGCGCGCCCCAGCCGGCCGGTTATCCTCCACGCGAATTCTTCCGCCATGCTCCGAAAGGATGTGGCTCACGATGGCTAGCCCCAAGCCCGTGCCCCGCCCCTTGGTGGAAAAATACGGCATGAACAATCTCTCTTTGTCTCCAGCGGAGATGCCGCAACCCGTATCGGCCACCAGCAGTTCCACCGTATCGGCGCCAGTGGCGCGCGTGGCCACTAACAGCCGCTTCAGTAAGGAATCCCGCATGGCCTCGGCCGCGTTGTCCACCAGGTTCACCACCACGCGCTTGAACTGTTCCGGATCCACGTGCACAGCCGGAAGATCGGCCGCTAGATCCACGCGCAGATCGATCGCGTCCAGCCTGCCGGCAAACACGTCCAAGGCGTTGCGAACCACGGTATTCAAATCGCCCGCCACAGGCTGCGCGGCGGGGAATCGCGAGAATTGCGAGAACTCATCCGCCAGCGTTTTCACCGACTCCACCTCACGCGAAATCGTTCCCGCGCATTCACGCAAAATGCGCTGCGCATCGGGCGGAAAGCCGCCGCGGTCCAGCAACCGCGCGATTCTCTCGGCCGAGAGCGCGATCGGAGTCAGCGGATTTTTCAACTCATGCGCGATCCGCCGGGCGACCTCATGCCATGCCGCCGCCCGTTGCGCGCGCAGTAATTCGCTGGTGTCGTCGATCACCAGCACGAATGCCGGAGCCGACGGCCTGCCCGGGAGTGCGGAAACCGTCACGGCAAGATGCCGCACATGCCCGGGCCGCTCCACGTCGAACTGGCTGGCCGCCAACCCGGTGCGCTGCGCGCGCTTCATCAGATGGCGAATTTCCTTGACGTCCTCCGCCGAAAACAAATCCTGCAAATGCTGCGCGGCCTCGATTTTCTGCTCCGGAAACAATCCGTGCAGAGCCCGATTCACGCGGCGGATACTGCCATCGGCGGTCAGCGAAATCACGCCCGTCGGAATGCTTTCCAGAATCGCCTCGGTAAACTGCCGCCGGCTCTCCAGCTCTCTGCTATTTGCCTCCAGCGCCTGCATCATTTCGTTAAAAGCGCGCACCAGCGTGGCCAGTTCGTCGATCGCCGGCGCGGAAACCCGATAGCTTAAATTGCCCTTGCGCACCTCGCCCGCCGCTCCCAGCAGCGCTGAGATCGGAATGCTGATCTGCCGCGATAAAATCAGCGCGATCCACGTTGCCACAAACAGGATGAACGTCGCGATCAACAGCAGGAACAGCATGTATAGCCTGCGAATGGAGCTGTTCCCCGCGGAGAGCCTTTCGTACTCGCGAATATACTTCTGAATGCTGCTCTGAGTTTCCTGCAGCTCGATGCGCGGCCGCACCCGCACCACCAGTTCGCCGCCTCCGGCCAGCGCCGCGTGAGCAGTAACCAGTTGCGCTCCGTCTTTCTTGTCTGCGTCCTCGCTGCACAGCACCTGCCCCACGCCCTTCGAATCCTCCACGCGCAGTTCCGCGATGCGATTACCAGCGCATGCCTGGGAAAGATCGGCCTCGCCGCCGATGCCCTGGGATTGCGCCGCCAGTCCGTTGGCCAACGCCTGCGCGCGCCCCTGCACCTCTTCTCCCAATGCCACGGCCGAGTGAATCAGTTCCGTCCGAATATTCGCGCCCGGCGCGCTGAACCATTTCTGCAGGCTGCGATTCAAAATCACCCACCCGAACAGGAACAGGAAAACCACCGGCAACAGGCTCAGCGCCAGCGCGCCGAACACCAGTTTGGATTGGATGCGTGAGCCTTCGCGCCCGCTCTGCCGTTCCAGGTACAGCTTCACCGCGGTCCGCACCAGGCGCACCAGCAGCGTAACGGTCAGAATAAAAATCAGCGTGGAAACGGCCCAAAATGCGAATGTCTGGGCGGCATCGGTGGGTCCATACTCGCCGAAGTTGAACGAAACCTGCCACACCACCAGCGTCAGCAGAAGTAAGAGCAGCAGCACGCCGCCCCCGAAAACGTACCGCTTACGCATGGTATTTCAATTATGACTCCAAAACTACCAATGCCATCGCCTGCACCGCCGTGTGCGTAATGGACAAAGAAACGTTGCGCACCCCCAGTCGTTCCGCCAGCTCAATCGCCTTCCCGTGAAGCCGTAAAGTGGGGCGCCCAGATGGAAGATTTGCGACCTCCAGATCCTGCCACTTCAGGCCGTGCCGCCAACCCGTGCCCAGAGCCTTCATCCCCGCCTCTTTCGCCGCGAAGCGAGCCGCGTAGCGCTCCACTCGATTCGCCTTGCTCTCGGCGTAAGCAATCTCGGCCGCCGTGAACACGCGTTCGCGAAAGCGCGAGCCATATGGAGCGGCAATGGCCTTCTCCATTCTTTCGACCTCGCACAAATCGATTCCGGTTCCGACAATCATACCCGGCTCTCTATAATAAGAGTCACGGGGCCATCGTTCATCAGCGACACCGCCATGTGCGCCTGAAATATTCCCGTCTCCACCCGTACTCCCACTTGCCGCAGCGCGGCCACGAAATGCTCATACAACGTCCGAGCCTGCTCCGCCGGAGCAGCCAGATCGAAACTCGGCCGCCTGCCCTTGCGGCAATCGCCATACAACGTAAACTGCGAAACCGCCAGAATCGCCCCGCCGGCTTCCACCAGGCTCCGGTTCATCTTACCCGCATCATCGTTAAAGATACGCAGGCCGGCTATTTTTTCAGCTAGGTATTCCGCGTCCGCGGCGGTATCCGGTTTCGCGACACCCAGCAATACCAGCAGCCCCGTCCCAATCTCGCCCGTCACGGCCCCGTCCACTTCCACCTTAGCCTGGGTGACTCTCTGCACGACGGCTTTCATAAACGCCAGTGTAGCCGAGGACCGCTCTAACGTACTGGAAGAAACCGCTCCGTCCGCCGCCGCTCGGAAAACGCCGCAAACGCAGCCGCGACCGGAAGGCGCGATTTTCGTGGAATACGACATCGTACTTGAGAAACGGTGTACTAAGTACACCATTTCGCAAATACCATCTCGTATTCCGCGAGACCCCTCCAGCGGATCGCGGCTTGGAAAACGCTGCTCACCGAGCCGTGACCACAGGGAGCGGTTTCTCCTGATACGTTAGTGAACTTATGAAACGA